>CAWHNE010000020.1:0-48540 GCA_963830485.1 uncultured beta proteobacterium | reverse complement strand
TAAGCAGGTGGTGAAGGTCGAGAAGGAAATCATCTACATCGAGCTCTACGAGAAGACGTCGGCAAGGATTCCACCGTTATCGGGACGAAGATGACCACGTTCGATCCAGGCCCGGGCTGGCAGGAAGTGCCACGCTAAGCAATCGAAGGAAGAATATGAAACGCTGCTATCGCAAGCCACGCTCTTACCCGATCCTGGCGTGCACGCTCGCCGCTACCGGCTGGCTTACCGCGGTGCCTGCGAGTGCTGGCGGCTTGACGCTCTATGAGATCGGCACGGAGGACGTCGGTCTCGCATCGGCCGGATACACGGCGCGCGCGCAGGACGCATCGACCGTCTTCACGAACCCGGCGGGCATGACTCGCCTGGGCGGTACGCAAGTAACGATGGGGGCGCAGGCGCTCTATGGCGACCTGGGTTTCACCATCGGGCAGGGAACTTCGCCCGGATTGGGCAACGGGGATGGCGGAAATCCGATCGGCTGGTTTCCCGGCGGCGGCTTCTTCTACTCGTACAGCGCGTCGCCCGACGTCAAGCTCGGGTTCGCCGCAACGGGCAACTTCGGCCTGTCGATGAACTACGATTCCGATTGGGTCGGCCGGTACTACATCCAGGAGGGCACGCTGGTGGGGTTGTCATTCGTGCCGTCCGTGGCGTATCGCTTGAACCCGCAGTGGTCGGTGGGCGCGAGCCTCAACGCAATGTACGGGAAGATCCGGGCTCAAGTCGCCGTGAACAACCTCGGCGGTTCCGACGGAATGCTGGTACTCGACGACTACCAGTGGGGCATCGGGGGAACGCTCGGCGTTCTCTATGAGCCGAGCCCCAGCACCAGGTTCGGGCTGGCGTGGAACTCGCAGATCAAGCTCGACTTCTCGTCGACGCCCGAGTTCACGGGACTGTCGCGCCCGCTCGAGACCCTGATCACCAGTCGGGGTCTGAACAACACAAACATCAATCTGGGCATCACCGTGCCACAGGCGGTCAACGCGAGTGTCTTTCACCAGGTCGACGATCGCTGGACCCTGCTCGGAAGCGTAGGTTGGCAGCAGTGGTCGAAGTTCGGCTACGTGGAAGTTGGCGTCGACTCGTCCAATCCCGTGAGCCTGACCAAGAATCTCAACTTCAAGGACACGTGGCACGTTGCAGCCGGCGCGCAGTACCAGATGGACTCGCCCTGGCGACTCGATTTCGGCGTCGCCTACGATTCCGAATTCCAGGACAGCCCGGTCTCACCCATGCTCCCGGCGAACTCGATGTGGCGGTTCGGCGTCGGCGCGCAGAAGCAGGAGACCAAGGCGTTCTCCTGGGGGCTCGCGGCCGAGTACGTTTACGGCGGGAATCTGGATGTCAACAAGCAATCGGATGCTCCCGTGGCGCTGGGCGGCCGCGGGAACCTCGTGGGATCCTACGACAACGTCGGGATCTTCTTCGTCGCCGCGAACTTCAACTGGAAGTTCTAGCAGCGAAGTCCCACATCGAGGCAGTTCCGCCGGGGCAGCCGGGGACGCAGGAGCCGCACACGCACGCGGTCCTGTGGCATTCGCGCAGGCGCTCTGTGGCGCTGCCTTCGTGTGCGCCGTCTGCCGCCATTCGTGTAGGATAAGCGTCGCGAAGGTCTCCGCGGCCTTGCGGGCCGGCTGCGACGCCGCTCTACCCGGGACGTGACCGCGTCGACCGCGAATTTCACCCGTTTGCGCCTGCCTACCGAAGAGATTCGTTTCCGATGAAATCCCGAGTGCCTATGCGAGCGTCGACCGCAGTCGCCGCGCTTGCCGTCCTGGTTCCACCGATCGCGCACGCGTCGTTCCTCCCGCCGGAGATGATGGACACCGCGGCGATGTACCTCGCGTGGTTCATCATCGTCGTCGTCCCGATCGGCGCGATCGTGCTGTTCTGGCTGGTCCACGTCCTGCCGGAGAAGATCGCCCACAAGCGCCACCACCCGCAGCGGGACGCCATTCACACGCTGTGCCTGCTGTCGCTGGCGTTCGGCGGCCTCCTATGGCCGATCGCCTGGCTCTGGGCGTACACCAAGCCGGTCGCCTACCGCGTCGCCTACGGCACCGAGAAGCACGACGATTACTACCATGAGCTTGGCGAGAAGGCGCAGGCAGGTGATCTACTCGAGCACGAGCTCGCGCACCTGCGCGAGGAGCTCGATGCGATGGCCGCCAAGGGCACGTTGTCTGCGGAGCTCAAGGTTCTGCGCAGGGATCTGGCGGCGGCGATGGCGACGTCCACCGCGCCGGCCGCGAGCGGTGCGAAGGCAGGGGATGCCTGATGGAAGCCCTGCTCCTTGGAATCTACTCGTTCTTCGTCTGGCTGATCTTTTTCAAGTTCAAGTGGCTGCCATGGAATACGGCGTGGCAAGTCACGGTCGTCGTCATCCCGATCGTCGCGTTGACGTGTTTGGTCCTGGTGCTCAACGTCGTGGCCCCGTCGACGCCCGACGTTCGCGTCATCAAGTACGTCGTGCAAGTCATCCCGCAGGTTCGCGGGCGCGTGATCGAAGTCCCGGTCGAGCCCAACCGGCTGGTTCAGAAGGGCGAGCTCCTGTTCCGGATCGATCCGACCCAATATCAGAACGACCTCAACGTCGCCAAGGCGAAGCTCGCGGCCGACGAGGCCAAGTTCGCGCAAGCCGGCGCGGGTGTGGTGGATGCGTCGGCCAGTGCGCGGCAACTGCAGGAGCAGCTCAAGTCCGCCAGCGGACAGGTCGCCGCCCTCCAGCCAAGAGTCGAGCTCGCGCGACTGCGGGTCCGGCAGAACCGGGAGCTGGTCGCCACCGGCGCCGGCGATAAGTTCGCACTGGAGCAGGCCGAGGCCAATGTGATCGATCTTGAAGCGCAGCTGGCGGTTGCGACGGCGAACGAGGCGCAGGTCGCGCAGAAGCTCTCGGGTCTGGTGAACGGCGAGCAGGCGACGGTCGCCGCGGCGCGGGCGCAGCTCGCGACCGCGAAGGCGCAGGTCGACGTGAGCCGCGCGGACCTCGCGAACGCCCAGTGGAACCTCGACCAGACGTCCGTCTATGCGCCAGCGAACGGCTACGCGATCAACGTCCAGTTGCGGCCGGGCTCGTACGTGACCGCGTTTCCGGTGGCGCCGGCGATGAGCTTCGTCGAGGAGACCTATCAGGTGATCGGGCTCTACGCGCAGAACGAGCTCACGTTGGTCGAGCCGGGGAATCCGGCGGAGTTTGCCCTCACGATGTACCCCGGGCGGGTCATCAAGGCGACGGTGGATTCGATCGTCTGGGCGCAGGGCCAGGGCCAGATGGTGCAGTCGGGCATGCTGCCGCAGACGGGTGCGTATCCGCAGGTTCCGGGCCGGTTCCCCGTCAAGTTCGCCGTCGAAGAGCGCGACCGCGAGCTCTTCCTCGCCGCAGGCGCGGAGGGCCATGGCGCGATCTACACGGAGCACGCGCACATGATTCACATCGTGCGCATGGTGATCGTGCGCATCGGTTCGATCACCGATTACCTCGTATTGAAGCTGCACTGATGCGCGCGCCTCTGGGCTGCTCGAGCATCCTCGCGACCGCCCTCGCGGCCGCGGTGGCGGGCTGCGCGCTCAACCCGCCGCCGACGACGGACGAGCTGCAGAAGCAGGCCCTGCCGCATACCGCGATCCCGACGGCATGGAAGTCCAGTGGGGGCACCGCGGCGCCGGTGGTGGACCCGTGGCTCGTGTCGTTCAACGACTCCGCACTGACTGCCCTCGTCACGGAAGCCCTGGCCTTCAACGCGGACCTGCAAGTGGCGGCGGCGCGTGTCGAGCAGGCCTCCGGTTACGTGAAGGTGGCGAGCGGCGCGCTGTGGCCGGAGGTGGGCGTCGCGGGCATCACCGGGGTAAATTCGGGCGGTGGCGGCGGCCTCGAGGGGATCTGGCTCAATGCGTCGCTGGAGCTCGACATCTGGGGCCGCCTGCGCTACGGGCGTGCGGCGGCGGAGCAACAGGCTGCGGCGTTCGTCGCCGACTACGCGTACGCGCGCCAGTCGCTGGCGGCCACGGTCGCCAAGAGTTGGTTCCTGGCGATCGAGGCCGGGCTGCAGCGCGCGATTGCGCAGGAGGCGGTGCGCTCCACGGACGCGTTGCTGCGCGTCGCGCAGGACCGGTTGCGCGTCGGCAACGGCAACGAGCAGGCGGTGGCGGAGGCGCGCGCGAGCGCCGGCACCTACCGCGATCGGTTGCGCGAGATCGAGCTGGCGCGCGAGCAGGCGCTGCGCGCGCTGGAGCTCCTCGTGGGGCGCTATCCGGGGGCGGAGATCGCCGTCGCCGATCGCCTCTCATCGATGCCCCCGCCCGCGCCGGTCGGCATGCCGTCGGAACTGCTCGAGCGCCGGCCCGACGTGATCGCGGCCGAGCGCCGCGTCGCCGCCGCGTTCGACCGCGTGGGCGAAGCGCGCGCGGCGATGCTCCCGCGCATCAGCCTGACCGCCGGAGGCAGCAGCGTTACGAGCGAACTCGTCGTGCTCAAGGACACGAGCAATCCCATCTGGAGCTTCGGGGGCAACCTGGTCGCGCCGCTGTACCAGGGAGGCGTGCTGCGCGCGCAGGTCGAGATCCGGTCGGCGGAGCAGAAACAGGCGGTCGCGGAGTACGCGCGAGCGGGCCAGCGGGCGTTCGGCGAAGTCGAAAACGCGCTCGCCGCCGAGAATGCGCTGCGCGACCGCTACGTGATTCTCGAGGCGACGATCCGCGACAGCGCGCGCGCGCTCGAGCTCTCGCAAGTCCAGTATCGCGTCGGGGCCGTCGATCTGCGGGCGGTCGAGCAGAACCAGCTCGCGCTGTACTCGGCGCGCATCGCGCTCCTGCGCGTGCAGACGGAGCGACTGGCGCAGCGTGTCAACCTGTACCTGGCGCTGGGGGGCGGGTTCGACCTGCACCTGCCGGCGATGGAGCCGGTGGCCGCGCAGTGATGCAACGACCGAGGTGATCACCGCCGGTCCGGCGATTTGAATCCATGGAGATCAAGATGGCGAAGAAGAACGTGGGAACGAAGGGCGCAGCAAAGGCCAAGACGAAGAAGGCTTCCGGCGAGCTATCCGGCAAGGACTACGCACGGGAGATGAAAAAGCTGCACGTCGAGCTCGTCAAGCTCCAGGAGTGGGTCAAGTTGAAGGGGCTCAAGGTCTGCATCGTCTTCGAGGGCCGGGACGGCGCCGGCAAAGGCGGGACGATCAAGGCGATCACCGAGCGGGTAAGCCCGCGCGTGTTTCGGGTGATCGCCCTTCCCGCGCCGACCGAGCGCGAGAAATCGCAAATGTACGCGCAGCGCTACCTGCCACACCTGCCGGCGGCCGGCGAGGTGGTGATCTTCGACCGCAGCTGGTACAACCGCGCAGGCGTCGAGCGCGTGATGGGCTTCTGCAGCGACGAGCAGGTGAAAGGCTTTCTCAACGTCGTGCCCCTGTTCGAGAAGCTGATGGTCAGCTCCGGCATCGTCCTGCTCAAGTACTGGCTGGAGGTAAGCCCGGACGAGCAGACGCGCCGACTCAAGGCGCGCGTCGACGACGGCCGCAAGATCTGGAAGCTCTCGCCGATGGACATCAAGTCGTACACGCGCTGGGACGACTACACGAAGGCGCGCGACGACATGTTCGCGGCGACCGACACCGCGTGGGCGCCGTGGTACGTCGCCCGATCCGACGACAAGATGCGGGCGCGGCTCAACATCATCTCGCATCTGCTTTCGCGGGTCCCGTACAAGGCGCCGCCGCGCGAGAAAGTCAAGCTGCCGAAGCGCAAAGTGCCGGCGGCGCGCCCGGTTGCGCCCTCGGTCAAGGTCGTCGACGAGAGGTACTGACCGTGGGAGCCGGCGCGCGGGGGCGTCGCGCCGCCGCCTTCGCGCCGAAGCGCCGCCGATACCAGCGCGAGAAGGCGCTCGGTGCGGAGAACGCCGAGCAGCGATGAGATCTCGGTGAGGGCTGCGGCGCGGATCCTTCACGTAGCGTTCGGCAAGCTCGACGCGCACGGCCTCCACGATCCGCGAGAACGACTGGTCTTGCCGCGCGAGATGGCGATGAATCGTCCGTCGGTCGACGCCGAGATGCTGCGCGGCCCGGTCGATCGTGCAGGCGACTTCGCCGTGCTGACCAAGCTCCTCCGCGTGGCGATGCTGCTGCCGGTCGTGGCGGCGATCGCGCTCGCCGTCCGGAGCCGCGTCTGCAAGGCGGCGGAGGGCGAGCGCGAGCCCCTGCTGCCGCTGTTCCTGCTCGCTTTCGTCGCCCTCGTCGTCGCAGGAAGCCTGGGACTCATCCCGCGGCCGGTAGGCGCGGCACTCAATGAAACGGCCCGCGCCTGCCTCGCCGTCGCGATTGTCGCCGTCGGACTCAAGATCTCCCCAAGCGAGATGAAGAAGGTGGGGCGCCGGCCTTTGCGCTCCTGGCCGGCGAGACCCTCTTCCTCGCGGCGCTGGTGCTGGCGGGCCGGGCGATCGCGCGCTGAGGCCCGCGGCATCGAGCAGGTTGCGCTCGATCAAAGGAAGATGCGAGCCGTGATGCCAGACTGACCGCGTCGCATCCTCGGACGCGTGGCGCCTGTATGGACGATGCGGTTGCATTGAACAAGTGACGCCGCGGCAGCGTCGGCGTTTCCGGTAGAATTACAGGTTCGCGTCACCCACATCACGAGGAGCTCTCCCATGCGCCATTGGATCACTGCTGCTTCGATCGCCGTCGGCATCGCCGTCGCCGCGGCGGCCTCCGCCCAGACCGGCGCCGTTGCGGTTGGCACCGAGCCCGGCAAGGGCATCATCGCGCAGACCGTCAAGGCGACCGCCACGATCACCGCGATCGACCCCGCGACGCGCGACGTCACGCTCAAGGGGCCGCAAGGCAACGAGCTCGTCGTCACGGCAGGCCCCGAGGTGAAGAACTTTGCCAGTTTGAAGGTCGGCGATCAGGTCGACGTCCAGTACGTCGAGGCGCTGACGCTCGAATTGAAGAAGGGCGGCGGCATGGTCGTCGCGCGCAGCACGCAGTCGGGTATGGCGGGTGCCAAGCCGGGTGAGACGCCTGCCGGCGCCGTCGGGCGCCAGGTGAAGATCGTCGCCGACGTCGTGGGGCTCGACCCCGCCAGGCAAGTCGTCACGCTCAAGGGACCGCAGCGCACAGTCGACCTGCGCATCGCGGATCCGGAGCAGTTCAAGCGCATCGCGAAGGGCGATCAGGTCGAGGCGACGTTCACGCAGGCCCTCGCCATGGCTGTCGTGAAGAAGTAGTCGCGGGACGCGCTGAACGTCGCCGCGCGCGCTCACCTTGGGCGCGCGTCGGCGTTCGCCGTTGTCAGCCATGGCCGACCCGGCACCGTCCGAAGTCAGCGGCTACCCGAGAACGGAGAACCTCCGCAACGGGCTCGCGGTGACGATCCGGCCGTTGCGCGCCGACGACCGGGAGAAGATCGCCGATGCGGTCCGGCACCTCGACCGCGACTCGATCTATACCCGCCTATTCTCGTACCGGACGGAGTTGACTCCAGCCGGTCTCGACCGAATCATGGCTGTCGATCCGGTGCGTGACGTGATGCTCGTCGTCACCGTCGGCGCGGGGGCGGAGGAGACGGTCATCGCGTCGGGCCGCTTCATCGCCGCCCCCGGCGACGGCGCTCCGCGAAGCGGGGAGATCGCGTTCGTCGTCGAGGAAGATTATCAGGGGCTGGGCATCGCCGGCCGTCTGCTGCGCCACCTCGCCGACGTCGCGCGAGCCAAGGGCGTCGCCACGTTCGAGGCCGAGGTGCTGGGGCAGAACAAGGCCATGCTCGCCGTCTTCGCCAAGAGCGGATTGCCGATGCGGCAGCGGCGCGAAGGTGGGATCGTGCACGTGACGCTGTCGCTCGCCGAGGCCGCCCTGCGGTGACCGAATGACCGCGACTCTGGACGCGACGCGAATCGAGGGTCGGATGAGGCGTGCAATCGCCGTCGCGGGCCTGCTCATGCTGGCAGCGTGCAGTCGTGCGCCGCAGCCGCAGGCTCCGTCGGCTGGCGATGGCTGGCGCGAGTTCCAGGGCTCGTGGATCGCCACCGGGACGCGCCACACGATCAACCTCGGCGCCGATCGCCGGGCTTCGGTGGTCTCCCTGTCGGGGTCGATGGTGCTGACGGGATCGTCGGGCCCCGGCGCGGGCTTCCGCGCCGAGGCGATCGCCCTCGGCGACACCGCGACGGGCGTCGTCGGCCGCGCGGTGTGGACGGACGAGCGGGGCGACCAGGCGTGGAGCGAGTTTCGCGGCGACGGCACCGCGACCGGCGCCCGGATCGCCGGGACGTTCATCGGCGGAACCGGACGTTATACGGGCGCCACCGGCACGTACGAGTTCACGTGGCAGTACGTGCTCGAGGCCGAGGATGGCACGGTGCAGGGACGCGCCGTTGGGCTCGCGGGCCGCGTGCGCCTCGGATCGCCGCCGACGGTGCCGACAACCCAGGGAGCCAAGTGATGGAGCGCGCGATCCTCTACGCCAAACGCGCGGTTCCATTCGTGATCGTGTTCGGCATCTGGTTCACGCCGGTGCCGGCCGGGCTCACCGCTCCGGCGTGGGACCTGTTCGCGGTGTTCGTCGCCGCCATCGCCTCGGTGCTGATCGGCGCGTTTCCGCTGCTGACATCTACGATGCTCGCGGTCGCCGCGGTCGTCATCACCGGCACGATCACGCCCGCGCAGGCGTTCAGCGGATTCGCCAACGCGAGCGTACTGCTCGTCGTGATCGCATTCATCGTCGCCCAGGCGGTCGTGAAGTGCGGGCTCGGGCATCGGATCAGCCTGTTCATGGTGAGCCGCTTCGGCCACTCGTCGCTCGGGCTCGCCTACAGCATCGTGCTGACGGACGCCGTGATCGCGCCCGCGTTCCCCAGCAACACGGCGCGCGGCGGCGTCATCTATCCGGTCGTGCTGAGCGTCGCGCAGGGCGCCGGCTCGCGTCCGGACGACGCCGAGGGCCGCCGGTTGGGCGCCTACCTGATGTACTGCGGGATGGCGAGCCTCGCCGTGTCCTCCGCGCTGTGGATGACGGCAACGTCGGCCAATCCGATCGGCGTGCAGGTGGCGAAGCAGTTCGGGGTCGACATCGGATTCGGCAGGTGGCTCGCGACGGCGGCGGTGCCCGCGCTGGTTGCGATCCTGCTCCTGCCGCTGGTCGTCGCGAAGCTGTTCTCGCCAGGCGTCCGCGCGACGCCCGAGGCGCCCGCCGCGGCGCGCGCGGAGCTCGCCTCGATGGGCGCGCTGTCGCGCAACGAGTGGATCACTGCGGTAGCGTTCGTGCTGATGGTCACGGGGTGGATCTTCGCCGACGCGTTGAAGCTCAACGTCACGAGCGTTGCCTTCGCCGGATTGGGCCTGCTGCTGATGGCCAACGTGCTGACGCTCGACGACATCGCCGAGCAGGGCGAAACATTGGGCACGTTCCTGTGGCTCGCCGTCCTGTTCGCGCTGTCCGGCCAGCTGAACGAGCTCGGCTTCATGAGCTACGCCGGCGAGCGGCTCGCGCTGGGGCTCTCCGGGCTCTCGTGGCCCACGACCTACGTCGCCCTGGTCGTGCTCTACGTGGCCATCCACTACATGTTCGTGAGCCAGTCCTCCCAGGTGCTCGCGCTCATGGGCGTCTTCCTCGACGTCGGGATCCGGGGCGGTGTTCCGGCGCCGCTGATGGCTTTCGCGCTGCTCTTCGCGAGCAGCTACTTCTCGGTGATCACGCCGCAGGGCGGAAGCCAGAACGTCATCTTCGTCGCGAGCGGTTACCTGACCCAGCGCGAGCTCTACCGGCTCGGCCTCGCGATCACGCTGTTCTTCCTGGTGATCTTCTTGTTGGTCGGAACGCCCTGGATTCTCGTCGTGAATTGACGAGGGCGTCGCTCAGTGCCGGGCCCCTGCCGGCATGACGCGAGCACGGCGTCAGAACTCGACGCCGAGGGAAACGATGACGTAGCGGCTGCCGGAATCCGGGTTGAACGCGTAGACGCTGAGCGTCGCCTTGCCGACGGATCACCTGCCCGAAGATCCCGCGCTGAAGATCGCGGCCGTTGTCGATCGTCCGCGTTCGCTGGCCGACGAGGCCGACGCGGAGCCAGTCGACCGGCTTCCAGCCGAGCTCGCTCCACGCGTAGTAGTAGCTCGCGCTGCTGTCATCGAGATCGCGCACGTACTCCGCCTCGACGTAGACGTCGAACGTGCGCCAGCCGACGCTCACCTCGAGACCCGGCACGACGCCGCGCGCGGCCCCGAACAGGCCGCCGATGATCGGCGTCACCTCGTAGCTCACCGTGTCGCCGCCCGCGAACTTCCAGCCGACGAAGGCCGACCCGGAATCGCGCGCCTCGTAGTTGTAGCGCGCTTCGAGATGCAGCGGGCCGCGGTCGAGCGACGCGACGCCGACGCCGAAATCGGGCTGGTCGCGCATCGCGTAGTACATGCCGGTGACGGCGCCCGACCACGCGGGCTCGGACTGCGTGTCGCGCTTCGGCGCCCAGCGCCGATCCGGCCGCCGCGGCCCCTGCCAGCGCCAGCGCGCTCGCTCCGTGGCGCGCGAGCTTCACCCGCCGAGCGCCTTCACGGCGGCGATCAGGAGCGCGCCGAACACCGCCATGGCAAGCCCGGTGCGCAGCGGCTTCGCATATCCCGCATGGCGTCCGAGCGCGAAGCCGGCCAGGAACAGCATGCCGAGCGTGATGGCCTGGGACCAGTGCATCGCCGTCGCCGCGTCGTCGGTCAGCAGGAAGGGGACGACCACCGGGAACGTGGCGACGACCACCATCACGAAGACGCCGACGGCCTCGAGAAAATCCCGCGGCCGCAGGACGCCGAGACGATCGACCTGCAGCTCGAGCAATCGCCGCCGCATGCCCTCGAGCTCGTCGGTGCCGACGAGCGCGGCGATGTGATCGGGCAGCGCCTGCGCGATCAGGCCGTGCGCGTCGCTCGCCTCGGCCTGCGCGATCCGTCGTGCCAGCGCCTGGTTGCGCGTTCGCTCGGTCACGGTCCGGACCACGTACATCACGGCGTCGACGAGTCCCCAGGCGAGGTTGCAGCCCAACGCCGCCCACATCACGGTGCCGATCTCGTCCCGGCCGGCCGTGGCGATCGACAGCGAGCCGACGATCGTCACGGCCATGATCAGGCCGAACAGGATTTCCGAGACCCGGTCGACCGGATCCAGCAGCCGTCGACGTTCATCGGCGATGATTCCCATGGCCCTCGTCCAATCTTGTCGTCGACCGCATTCGTTGTCACACTAGCGAGAAAACGCGGTCGCCATGCGCCCTGGGCGCGATTATGGCGGAAAACCGGTCGATGACCCCGAACCCCACCGACACCGCTTCGCCGGCCGCCGCACGCGCCCCATCCATGTGGCACCGCACCCGCCGCTTCGTCAAGAGCAAGCTCACGTGGAACCGGCTCTTCGGCGCGTCGAGCTATCTCAAGTCCGCGCTGTGGACGGTCCCGATCATCGCGATCGCGATCGAGCTCGTGACGGCGCCCCTCCTGCATCGCATCGACGCCTGGCTCGGATGGCAGTTCGCGCGGCCTCGCGGTCGCCGGCGCGCAGGCGATGTACCAGACGGTCATCACGCTCGCGCTGTCGTTCCTCGTGTTCACGTTCGGCTCGCTGCTCGTGGCGATCCAGATCGCCGGCGGGCAGCTCACGCCGCGGATCATCGCGACGACGCTGCTGCGCGACAACGTCGTGCGCTACAGCGTCGGCCTGTTCGTCTTCACGCTGGTCCTCGCGGTCGGGGCGCTGAACCGGCTGGAGGAGCCGGTGCGCCAGTTCGTCGGGCTGGTCGTCGGCGCTGTTCGGCGTCGCGTGCATCGCCGACTTCCTGTTCCTGATCGACTACGCGGCGCGGCTCCTGCGCCCGGTGAGCATCGTGGCGCGGATCGGCGACGAGGGCATCGAGGTGATCAAAGCTGTCTATCCGCATCCGACGGAGCGGGCGGACTCGAGCGAGCTGCGGAGCGAGCTCGGCGCGCCCGGTCGCCTCGTCACTCATCAGGGTCGGTCGGAGATCGTGCTGGCGATCGATCTGCCGACGCTCATCGCCTTGGCGCGGCAGCACGACGGCGTGATCGAGTTCA
Organism: uncultured beta proteobacterium; assembly: GCA_963830485.1. Classification (GTDB taxonomy): domain Bacteria; phylum Pseudomonadota; class Gammaproteobacteria; order Burkholderiales; family Casimicrobiaceae; genus CAIWHR01. The sequence goes on along the minus strand of CAWHNE010000020.1, from coordinate 36,469 downwards.
TGCCGCAGGTCGGCGACTTCGTCGCGGCCGACGAGCCGCTGTTCGTCCTGTACGGTGGCGCGGCGGCGATCGCCGACGAGGCGCTGCGCGCCAACGTGGCCTTCGGACCCGAGCGGACGCTCGAGCAGGATCCGATGTTCGCCTTCCGGATCCTGGTCGACATCGGGCTCAAGGCGCTCTCGCCGGCGATCAACGATCCGACCACGGGCGTGCTCGCGATCGACCAGGTGCACCGCCTGCTCCGGTTTCTGGGACGGCGGCACCTGCGGCCCGACGTCATGCTGGATGCCGCCGGACGGCCGCGCGTGATCTTCCGGACGCCGAACTGGGAGGACTTCGTCCACGTCGCGTGCACCGAGATTCGCGCCTGCGGCGCGTCCAACGTGCAGATCGCGCGCCGGCTGCGCGCGATGCTCCAGAATCTGGTCCAGGTCCTCCCGTCGTATCGTCATGACAGCCTGAACGAGGAGCTCGGTCGCGCTGGACCGGACGATCGAAAGGCTCTACAGCCTTCCCGAGGACCTCGCGCTCGCGCGCATTCCCGATGCCCAGGGGCTGGGCGGGTCCCCTGCACCGCAACCATGGGGCCAAGGGTGAAGGAAGCCGCCAGGCGTCGGGGCCCGTTGACCTCCGAATGGATCGGATCCCGGCCCGCGTGAGCGCATCGATGCGTGATTCGGGCCCATGCCCATAGAGGGGCCCGTTCCGGGCTGGATCCTTTCGCTCGTCGCGGCGGCGACGCTGTTCGCCGTCATGTTCGACCTGGGGCTCTCGATCGTCCCGGGCGAGTTCCGCTGGGTCGCGCAGCGCCCCGTGCTGTTGCTGAAGGCGCTGTTCGCGGTGCTGGTCGCCGTGCCGGTGCTCGCGCTCGTCGTCACGCGGGCGCTGGACCTCTCCCGACCGGCCGAGGTCGGCATCGTCCTGATGGCGATCTCACCCGGCGCGCCGGTGGCGCTGCGTCGGTCGCTCGGCGCAGGCGGCCACCGGGCGTTCGCGCCCGCCCTGCAGATTGCGGTGGCGCTGCTCGCGGTGGTCTCGATGCCGCTGTCGATCGCCGCGCTCGCCGAATACTACAGCGCCGAGGCGGTCGTCGATCCGCAGCATCTCGCGCGGCAGGTGCTCTTCGCCCAGCTGCTTCCGCTCGCGCTCGGGATGGCGATGAGTCGGCTGATGAGCGCGACCGCGGCGTGGCTCGAACCGAGGCTGCGTCGCATGGGAAGCGTATTGCTGGTCGTGCTGCTCGTGCTGGTACTGATCGACATCTGGCACGTCGTGATCGACGCAGGCTGGCGCGCCGCGCTGGCCATCGTGCTGGTGACCGCATTGGCGCTGGCCGTCGGGCATCTGCTCGGCGGCCCCGAGCCTGCGACGCGAACGGCGACGGCCATCTGCAGCGCGGCGCGCAATCCCGGACTCGCCCTGCTGGTTGCGACGCTCAACCACGCTTCGCCGGCGATCACTGCGACGGTTCTCGCGTACCTCCTGATCGCCGCTGTCACCCTGATCCCGTACGTATTCTGGCGCAGGCGCGACGCCACATCCGTGCACCAAAGCGAATGACACGGTCGGACATCAGAGTCCACCGCCCCAGCGGTACTGCCACGCTACCCCGAGCAGGTCGTGGTTGTTGCCCGTGCGCGCCGGCACGCCGCTGCTCGCGTAGGCCTTGACCGAGTTGTGCGGTCGACCGGGAACGACAGCGTCGCGCCGATGCGCCAGTTCTGCTGCAGGTCGCGGTTTCGCGTGCCGTCGATCGAAGCCATGCTCATGCGCTATTCGGCGCCTCTCGCGAGCAGCGCCGCGATCCGCTCCGACTGCACCACCCTGTCGCCGAAATCGCGGAACGCGGCCGGATCCGCCGGCGGATAGGCGAGCCCGAGGCACTCGGCGCTGCCGTGGCGTGGCGCCCAGATCTGCCGATTCGAAATCAGGTAGACGCCGTAGACCGCGCGCAGGCTTTGCCGCCGCGCGGCGAGTTCCTGCTGGACGGTGTACGCGGCCAGCGCTGCATTCGAGACGACCGCCGCCTCGATCAGCGCCTCGCGATAGCCACGCCGGCGTGTCACGTCGGCTCCGTGGACGGCGGCCATCTTTTTCGCCGTGGCGTGGATCACGACGAGCAGGCGGTCGAGGATGCCGCGCAATGCGTGGTTCTCGGCGAGCGCAAGGTACGTCTGCGGATTGAGAACGACGTCCACGGCGGCGGACACGGCGCCGCAGCCGCTGTGTCCGAGAATGACGACGAGCTTCAGGCTGCCGCCGAGATGGTCAACGGCATAGCTCAGGCTTCCGAGCACCTCGGCGCCCAGGCCGTTCCCGGCGACGCGGATCACGAACAGATCGTTCGGGCCCTCGTTGAAGATGAGCTCGATCGGCACGCGCGCGTCGGAGCAACCCAGCACGGCGGCGTACGGGCGCTGCTCGGGGCGCGCCCATCGCGCCGGACTCCAGCCCGAGGTCGCGCGGATCCACCGGAATAATTCGTCGCGCCGTCCCGCCGTCCTCGTTCGAACGGTCGAGAAGCGCCGATATCGCCCGGCTGCCCTGATCGAGTCGTTCGCGCGCCGCATCGGCATCCGCAGGCCGCGTGCGGGGCGTCACATCGGTTCCGCCATACCGATAGGTAATTTCGACAATTTTCACGCAAACCCTCGCGCCGCTATCGGCTGCGTCATTCTAGCCCGAGCCCGTCGCAGGCGACACTCGGCAGTGTGGCGGATCCGGCTATGGCAAGGCGCAGGAGGAGATTGACGCCCGTCAACAGTCGGTCACAGGACAACTGTTACACTGAATTTTGGCGGTCGCCAAGCTTATCTGAGGTATGCGCATGGATTCCGCGAAGCAACTCACCCGCAGCTACGACATCTCGGCCAAGGTCGGGCAGCTCTACCAGAAGCGGGCGAAGCTGGCGCAGGAGCACTTCGGCGAGCGGCTCTCCAAGGCCTACGCCGATTGCGCGGCGGGCCTCAGCGCGAAGCCCGTCGCGCCCACGGAGGCCTGGTCGAATTGGTACGAGTACGCAACCGATTTCGCGCAGCGCTCGATCCTCTTCTGGGACACATTGCGCGAGCGCGGCAACAACTTCGTCGAGCACAACCGCGAGGGGTTGACACCTGTTTTGCACTTTGACTACGAAACGGTCGTCGATGGACGCAAGCTCGCTCGGCCGGTCAACTATGCGCTGGTGCGCATCATTCCACCCGAGGGCGTTAGGGTCGATCCAAAGCGGCGGCCGTACGTGATCATCGACCCCCGCGCCGGTCATGGTCCCGGCATTGGCGGCTTCAAGGACGACTCGCAGGTCGGCGTCGCGCTGCGCGAGGGACACCCGGTCTACTTCGTGATCTTCTTCCGCGATCCGGAGCCGGGCCAGTCGTTGCTCGACGTCTGCGCCGCCGAGCAGCAATTCGTGAAGAAAGTGCGCGAGTTGCATCCGGCGAGCGCGAAGCCGGCGATCATCGGCAACTGCCAGGGCGGCTGGGCAGCGATGATGCTCGCGGCGTCGGATCAGGGCGACACCGGGCCGATCGTGATCAACGGTGCACCAATGTCGTACTGGGGCGGCGCGTTTCATGAAGGCGCGGGCGACAACCCGATGCGCTACGCGGGCGGCATGCTCGGCGGCACGTGGTTGTCATCGTTCTCGGCGGACCTGGGTGACGGCGTGTTCGACGGCGCGTACCTGGTCGAGAATTTCGAGAACCTGAATCCGGCCAACACGTTCTGGGACAAGTATTACAACCTGTTTGCGAACATCGACACGGAGCCCCAGCGCTTCCTCGAGTTCGAGCGCTGGTGGGGCGGCTTCTACCTGATGAACCGCGAGGAGATCGAGTGGATCACCCGCAACCTGTTCGTCGGCAACAAGCTCTGGTCCGGCACCAAGGGAACGGGCGGCAAGGCCTTCGATCTGCGCGACATCAAGGCGCCGATCATCCTGTTCGCGTCGATGGGCGACAACATCACCCCGCCACAGCAGGCCTTCAACTGGGTGGCCGACGTCTACGGCTCGACCGATGAGATCAAGGCGCGAGGGCAGGTGATCGTCGGACTGCTGCACCAGGACATCGGCCACCTCGGCATCTTCGTCTCCGGCAAGGTGGCGAGAAAGGAGCACGCGCAGATCGTGTCGGTGCTGAAGTCCGTCGAGGCATTGCCGCCGGGACTGTACGGAATGCAGATCCACGAGGTCAAGGGGCGTGACGGGAAGGTCGAATACGAGGTTGAGTTTCATGAGCGCAGGCTCGAGGACATCACTAAGCAGTTGAACCGCCTCGAGCGCGCCGACGAGAAGCCGTTCGAAGCGGTGGCCGCCTTGTCCGAGTTCAACCAGCGCGCTTACGAGCTCTTCGCGCAGCCGTTCGTCCAGTCGATGAGCAACGAGGTCACTGCGAAGCTGTCGCGGCAGTTCCATTCGCTGCGCTTCCAGCGCTGGGCATTCTCGGACCTGAATCCCTGGCTCGCGTGGCTTGGCCCGGCAGCACAGGCGGTCAAGGCGCAGCGCCAGGCGGCCGCCGCAGACAACCCCAGCAAGGAAATCGAGAAGATGGTCTCCGAGGGCATCAGCGCATCGCTCGACTATTACCGCGAGATCCGCGACGCGACCAGCGAGGCTGCGTTCTTCCAGATGTACGGCAACGTGTTCTCGCTCTACCTCGCCGACAAGCACGAGGCCGACGAGCACGCCGCGGAAGGCGCGGCCGCGCCGCGCGAGCTGCCGTTCGTCAAGGAGGCGCTAGCATCGATCGAGGAGGGCGGTTTCGCGGAAGCGCTCGCTCGCGTCGGGTCGCTGCTCGCGCGGCGGGGGGAGCCGCTGCCGCTCGCCCGGCTCGCGCTTAAGCAGGAACTCACCACCGAGTACCGCACGCTGCTGCCAGACCTCGCGCCCGACGAGTGGCGGCGTATCCGCGGCGAGCAGGACATCATCGTCCGCTACGAGCCTGAGAAGGCGATCGCCGCGCTGCCCAAGCTGCTCTCGAAGCCCGGCGATCGCGAGCGCCTGGTGACGCTGGTCCGCCGCCTGCTGGCCGACGAGCGCATGCGGCGCTTCGTGCCCACGACCGAACAGCTGGCGATGGTCGAGAATATCGGCGCCACGCTGGACGTGAAGCCGGCGCGGAGCCTGCGGCGGGCGCCGGCGCGGAAAGACACAAGCAAGCCGGCGGCGAAACGGCGCAAGAGCAGTTGACGGGCGGGAAAATACCCAACGGAGGACTTGACGATGCTGCAAAAGACAAAGCAACCGCAGGCATGGCGCAATTTTTCGGGCACCGAGTGGCAGCGCGAGATCAACGTCCGCGATTTCATCGTATGCAACGTGAAACCGTATGTCGACGGCCCCGAATTCCTTGCCGAGCCAACCAAGCGCACACTTGCGGTCTGGGAAAAGCTCCAGCCGTTCTTCCGCGAAGAGGCCAAGAAGGGCGTGCTCGACGTCGACGTCGCCACGCCCTCGTCGCTGACGTCGCACGCTGCGGGCTACATCGACCGCGACAACGAGGTGATCGTCGGCCTGCAGACCGACCAGGCCTTCCGCCGCGCGATCATGCCCACCGGCGGCTGGGGCATGATCGAGAACGGTCTCAAGGCGATCGGCCGCGAGCCCGACCCCGCGGTGCGCGAGACCTTCACCAAGTACCGCAAGACGCACAACGCGGCCGTATTCGACCTGTACACGCCGGAGATCCGGGCATGCCGGCGCTCCAGCATCATCACCGGGCTGCCGGACGCCTATGGCCGCGGCCGCATCATCGGCGACTACCGGCGCGTTGCGCTGTACGGCGTGGACCGCCTGATCGAGGAGAAGAAAGCCGAGCGCGCCCAGATCGACGCGCGCTGGCCGACAGAAGACGTGATGCGGCTGCGCGAGGAGATGGCCGACCAGCTGCGCGCGCTCGCCGATCTCAAGACGATGGCGGCGTCCTACGACTGCGACATCGGCAGGCCGGCGGCGAATGCCCAGGAGGCCGTGCAGTGGACCTACTTGGGCTATCTCGGCGCCATCAAGGAGATGAACGGTGCGGCCATGTCGGTGGGCCGCATCTCGAGCTTCCTCGACATCTACATCGAGCGCGATCTCGCCGAGAAAGCCCTGACCGAGGCCGAAGCGCAGGAACTCATCGACCAGCTCGTGATCAAGCTGCGCATCGTCCGCTTCATGCGCACGCCCGAATACGATGCGCTGTTCTCGGGCGATCCGTACTGGGCGACCGAGTGCATAGGCGGCATGGCGCTCGACGGGCGCACCCTCGTCACGCGCACGAGCTTCCGCACGCTGCAGACCCTCACGAACCTCGGGCCGGCGCCTGAGCCCAACCTCACGGTGCTGTGGTCGAAGCACCTGCCGGAGCCCTTCAAGCGCCACTGCATCGCCACCAGCGCCGCGACGTCGTCGCTGCAATACGAGAACGACGACCTGATGCTGGAGAAGTTCGGCGACGACTACGGCATCGCGTGCTGCGTGTCGGCGATGCGCCTGGGCAAGCAGATGCAGTACTTCGGTGCGCGGGTCAACCTCGCCAAGTGCCTGCTCTACGCAATCAACGGCGGACGCGACGAGATGAGCGGCGTGCAGGTCGGGCCGGCCTATCGCCCGGTGACGGGTGATGTGCTCGAATACGAGGACGTGGCGGCGAAGTTCGACGACATGATGGACTGGCTTGCGCGCACCTACGTGCACGCGATGAACTGCATCCACTATTCGCACGACAAATACAACTACGAGCGGCTGATGATGGCGCTGCACGACCGCGACATCGTGCGCACGATGGCCTTCGGCATCGCCGGCCTGTCGGTCGCCGCCGACAGCCTTGCGGCGATCAAGTACGCGAAGGTCAAGCCGATCCGCGACGAGAAGGGCCTGGTCGTCGACTACGAGACGACGGGCGAGTTTCCGGTGTTCGGCAACAACGACCCGCGCGTGGACGACATCGCGATCGACCTCGTGAAGCGCTTCATGGACAAGCTGCGCCAGCATCCGGCGTACCGCGACGCGATCCACACGCAGTCGGTGCTGACCATCACATCCAATGTCGTCTACGGCAAGGGCACGGGCAGCACGCCGGACGGCCGCCGCAAGGGCGAGCCTTTCGCCCCGGGTGCCAACCCGATGCACGGCCGCGATTCGCACGGCTGGCTGGCATCGTGCCTGTCGGTCGCGCGACTGCCCTACGAGCATGCGCAGGACGGCATCAGCTACACGCTTTCGGTCGTGCCGTCGGAAAGCCGCCAGGGCAACAGCGAGGCGGTCAAGCGCGCCGTCGACGCGCTGGACATGTTCTGCGGCGCGGGCGGGTTCCACATGAACCTCAACGTACTCAGCAAGGAGACACTGCTCGACGCGATGGAGCACCCGGACAAGTACCCGCAGCTCACCATCCGGGTGTCGGGGTATGCGGTGAACTTCATTCGCCTCACGCGCGAGCAGCAGATGGACGTGGTCAGCCGCTCCTTCTTCCACGGGAAGCTCTGAGGTGGTGTCGACTATTCCCATCGCCGTGGCGGAGGCGGATGTACCGGAAGGCGGTCGCCACGATTACCGCCACGATCTCTCGCCGGATGCGCCGGAGCTCGAGAACTACAACGAGGGCGACGGCGCTTTCGGCTACGCACACTCGTACGAGACCGGCTCGCGTTTGGACGGGCCCGGCATCCGGGTCACGCTCTTCCTCTCCGGCTGTCCGTTGCGCTGCCAGTACTGCCACAACCCGGACACGTGGAAACTGAAGCACGGGATGCGCATTCCGCTCGAGCGCATCGTCACCCGGCTCGGGCACTTCGCCCCGGCGCTGCGCACGCTCAAGGGCGGGCTGACCATCTCCGGCGGCGAGCCGCTGGTGCAACCGGCTTTCTCCGGACGCATCTTCGCCGCGGCCAAGGGATACGGCCTGCACACCGCACTCGACACCTCCGGCTTCCTGGGCGCCCGTGCGACCGACGAGTACCTGAAGAACGTCGACATGGTCCTCCTCGACATCAAGTCATGGGACCCGGCAACCTACCGCCGCGTGACCGGTCAGGACGTCGCGCCGACGCTGCGTTTCGCCGAGCGCCTGGCGGCGATGGGCAAGCCGGTATGGGTGCGCTTCGTGCTCGTGCCGGGGCTGTCGGACGATCCGGCCAACGTCGAGGGCGTCGCGAAATTCGTCGCGCCGATGAAGAACGTCGAGTGGGTGGAAGTGCTGCCGTTCCATCAGCTCGGCGCGTTCAAGTGGAAGGAACTCGGGCAGAAGTATGAGCTCGCCGACACGCCACCGGCGGGGCCCGAACTCCTCGCCCGGGTGATCGGGCAGTTCCGCGACGCCGGTTGCAACGCACGCTAAGAAAAATGATGTCCGGGGGAGCGGCATGGAAATGATCCAGAACTTGCTCGGGCAGCAGCCGATGATGGCGCTGTTCCTGACGATCGCCATGGGCTATCTGGTGGGGGAGATCAACATCAAGGGCTTTTCCCTGGGCGTCGGCGCGGTGCTTTTCGTCGCCTTGGCGATGGGCTGGTTCGCGCCGAAATCGGTGCCGGCGCCGATGGTCGGAACGCTCGGCCTCGCGCTCTTCCTCTATGGCGTGGGCGTCCAGTACGGCAAGCAGTTCTTCACCGGGCTGACGAGCCCCGCCGGCATCAGGGCGAACCTGATCGCGTTGATCGGCGTGCTGGCGGCCGGCGCGGTGAGCCTCCTGTTCGTGAAGGCGATGAATCTCGACCTCGGGCACGCGCTGGGGCTGTTCGCCGGTTCGGGGACCAGCACGCCGACGCTGCAGGCGGCCATCGCGACGCTCGGCAACGACGACCCGGCCGTCGGCTATTCGGTTTCCTACCCGTTCGGCGTGGCGGGCCCGATCCTGTTCCTCTACATCGCGTTCATGATCCTGAAGCCGAAGATCGAGGCGCCGACCTCCACCGGTCTCGAAATGCTGGAAATCGCCGTGCGAAACCAGGAGCTCTCCGGCAAGACGCTCGGCGACGTGACGGCCGTGCTGCCCGCCGGGGTGTTGGTCGCCGCCCTGCGCCGCGAGGGCCGCAACGAGCCAGCCTCACCCAACGCCGTCGTCGCCGAAGGCGATGTCCTGCTCGTCACCGCGTCCACCAAGGAAGCGCTGGGGCAGGCCAGCAAGCTCCTCGGCGAGGCCGCGCCCGGCCGCTTGTTCAAGGACCGCCGGGACCTCGATTATCTGCGCTTGTTTGCGTCGCGCCCGACCGTCGTGGGGCGCGCGCTGGGCGACCTCGACCTGCCGGGAGAGAAGGCGTCCGTCCTGGTCCAGGTCCGCCGCGGCGACACCGACATCCTGCCGCGCCCGGACCTCGTCCTCGAATTCGGCGACCGCGTCGGCGTGCTCGCCCATCGTGACGATTTCGCCGCGATGCGCAAGTACTTCGGCGACTCGATCAAGGGCACCGCCGAGTTCAGCTACATTTCCATCGGCATCGGCATGGCGCTCGGCTTCCTGATCGGCGCGATCCAGATTCCGCTGCCCATGATCGGCAAGATTTCGGTGGGACTGTCTGGCGTGCTGATCATGGCGCTCATCCTCGGCAACCTGCGCCGCACCGGCGGCATGAACTGGACCATCCCGCTTTCGGCAAATCTCGTGATCCGCAACCTGGGGCTCACGCTGTTTCTCGCCCAGGTCGGGATGTCCTCCGGACCCAAGTTCGCCGCGACGGTCACGGATACCGGGTTCCTGATGCTGGGATTGGGTGCCGTCGTGCTGGTCGCGCTCGTCGTGCCGATCCTGATCCTGGGCCTCTTCGTTTTCCGGATGCCGTACGACGAGGTCGCGGGCATCGTCGCCGGCGCCTGCGGCAATCCGGCGATTCTCGCCTACTCGAACAAGCTTGCGCCGACCGACCGGCCGGACCTCGGCTACGCGATGATCTTTCCGGGCATGACCATCGTGAAGATCCTGTTTGTGGACATCGTCCCGGCGTTCATCAAATGACAGGGAGTCCGTGAATGGACCGGCAACACGCGAAATACCAGCACCTCATCGACGTCTGCAAGACGCTGCCGCCCACCCCGACCGCGGTCGCGCATCCATGCGACGAGAGTTCGCTGCGCGGCGCGGTCGAGGCAGCGAAGCTCGGTCTGATCGCGCCGATCCTGGTCGGCCCGCGCGCGCGGATCGAGGCGATCGCGAAAGAGCATGGCATCGACATTTCGGGATTGCCGATCGTCGACGCGCCGCACAGCCAGGCTTCGGCGGACAGGGCGGTGGAACTGGTCCGCGAAGGCAAGGCCGAGGCGCTGATGAAAGGCAGCCTGCACACCGACGAACTGATGGCTGCAGTGGTCCGGCGTGACACCGGGCTGCGCACTGCGCGCCGGGTCAGCCATTGCTTCGTCATGGATGTGCCCAGTTATACGGAGACGCTGATCATCACCGACGCCGCGGTCAACATAGCGCCGACCATGGAGGACAAGGTCCACATCATCCAGAACGCGATCGACCTCGCGCACGCGATGCGCTTCCCCGAAGTGCGCGTGGCGATCCTGTCGGCGATGGAGACCGTCAACCCGAAGGTGCCGTCGACCGTCGAGGCCGGCGCGTTGTGCAAGATGGCGGATCGGGGCCAGATCACCGGCGCGATCCTCGACGGCCCGCTGGCGCTCGACAACGCGATCAGCCTGGAGTCGGTCGCGATCAAGAAGATAGACTCGCCGGTGGCGGGACGCGCCAACGTGCTGGTAGTCCCCGACCTCGAGGCCGGCAACATGCTGGCGAAGAGCCTGTCGTTCCTGGCCGGCGCGGACGCCGCCGGCATCGTGCTGGGGGCGAAGGTACCCATTATCCTCACCAGCCGTGCCGACTCCGTCATGACGCGCTTGGCATCCTGCGCGGTGGCTGCCCTGGTGGCGAGCGTGCGGCGCGAGAAGGCCGGCAAGGCGGTGGTCTGAGATGAACGATCCTCACGCTCGTTGCGTCCTCTGCCTTCCGATCGGGCGCTGACATGCCGAATGCGATTGCAGTGCTGAACGCGGGCTCGTCGAGCCTCAAGTTCTCGGTGTTCGAGGAGCGCGGGAGCGAGTTCGAGCTGATCGTGCGCGGGCAGGCCGAGGGTCTGCAGACGGCGCCCCGTTTCGCTGCCAAGGATGCTGCCGGCAAGGTCGTGAATGAAAAGTCATGGGGCGACGGGATCAAGCTCGGCCACGACGGCGCGCTCGAACACCTGGTCGCGTTCCTGCGTGCGGAATATGCCGAACACCGGTTGATCGGCATCGGCCACCGCGTGGTGCACGGTGGAAGCGAATACACGCGCCCCGTCCGCGTGGACGCGCAGATCCTCTCGGCCCTCGAAAAATACATTCCGCTCGCGCCGCTGCACCAGCCGCACAACCTGGCCCCGATCAGGTCGCTGCTCGAACGCTCGCCGCAGCTGCCGCAGGTGGCGTGTTTCGACACGTCGTTCCACTCCGGTGCGCCGCCGGTGTCGATTGCGTTCGCGCTGCCCAAGGCGATCACCGACCGCGGCGTGCGGCGGTACGGTTTCCACGGGCTCTCGTACGAGTACATTGCCGACGTGCTGCCGCAGTTCGACGACCGCGCGGCACGCGGCAGGACCGTGGTCCTCCACTTGGGCAACGGCTCGAGCATGTGCGCGATCGCGGGGGGACGCAGCGTGGCCAGCACGATGGGATTCACGGCCGCGGACGGCCTGCCGATGGGCACGCGCTGCGGCAACCTCGACCCCGGCGTCGTGCTCTACCTGATGGACGAGCTGAAAATGGACGCGCGTGCGATCGAGAAGGTGATCTACCAGCAGTCGGGACTGCTCGGCATGTCGGGCATCTCCAGCGACATGCGTACGCTTGAGGGGAGCCCGGCACCGGAAGCGAAGGCCGCGATCGACGTGTTCATCTACCGCATCGGTCGGGAGTTGGGATCGCTTGCCGCGGCGCTCGGGGGGCTCGACGCGATCGTGTTCACGGCGGGCATCGGCGAGAACAGCCGGGGCCTGCGCGAACGGGTCTGCAAGGATGCGGCGTGGCTCGGCGTGGAGCTCGATGCATCGGCCAACGGGACCAACGGGCCGCGCATCAGCACGACGGGAAGCCGCGTTTCCGCGTGGGTCGTCCCGACCAACGAAGAGTTGATGATCGCCCGGCACACGCGGCGCGTGCTCGCCGCACATTGAACGGAAACCTGTCATGACCGTAGAAATCCCCCGCCCGGTGCTGAAGGGCGCCAAGGCACTCGTCGTCGGCGTCGCCAACGAGCACTCCATTGCGTACGGTTGCGCCAAGGCCTTTCGCGAGCTCGGTGCGGATGTTGCCATCACGTACCTGAACGAGAAGGCGCGACCTTTCGTCGAGCCGCATGCGCGCGCGCTGGAGGCGCCCATTTTTCTGCCGCTCGACGTGAGCGTGGAGGGCCAGCTCGAAGCGGTATTCGACGCGATTTCCCGCCAGTGGGGCCGGCTCGACATCCTGGTGCATTCGATCGCGTTCGCGCCGAAGGAGGACCTGCAGGGCGGGCTGCTCAATTGTTCGGCCGAAGGCTTCGCGAAGGCGATGGACGTGTCGTGCCACTCGTTCGTGCGGATGGCGCGGCTCGCGGCGCCGCTGATGACCAACGGCGGAACGATGTTCGCGATGAGCTACCACGGGGCCAGCAAGGTGATTCCAACGTACAGCGTCATGGGTCCGGTGAAGGCTGCGCTCGAATCTTGCTGCCGCTACCTCGCGTATGAACTGGGCGGCAAGGGCATTCGCGTACACGCGATCTCGCCCGGTCCGCTCAAGACGCGCGCCGCGTCCGGCCTCAAGGACTTCGACCTGCTGCTCACGAGGCGGCGCAACGCGCGCCGATCGGCGAGCTGGTCGACATCATGGACGTCGGTTTCACCTGCGCGTACCTCGCGACGCCCTACGCGCGCCGTCTGTCCGGCGAGACGCTCTACGTCGATGGTGGCGTTAACATCATGGCGTGAGCCGACACGGAGGAGATCATGGAAAGCCTCTGGATTGCGAACATCGCCCCGGGCACCAGCGACGACGAGATCAAGGCGCTCGTCGCCAAGTACGCGCAGGAACCCATGGAGTGCACGGAGATCCAGCGCGTCGAGGGGGACGGCAGCCGCCCGGCGGCGATGATGACGTTCACCGGCAAGAAGTTCGACACGCTGGGCAAGCTCGCGCTGCGGCTGAACGGGATGTACTGGAAGGGCCGCGCGCTCGGCTGCTCGACGACGCTCGCCTGACCTTCCGGCGAGTCGCACGCGTCGATCGCGCCGCTACGATGCGACGACTGCGTCGAGGTCGTGCTCGGTCGCGTTGGTCACCCTGACTCGCGCGAAAGTGCCTGCGGCGAGCGCGCGGGCGTCGGCGATGCGGACCGTGCCGTCGATCTCGGGCGCGTCGGCCGCGGAGCGTGCGATGGCTGCGCCGCCGTCGTGCGTGTCGACGAGCACGGTCATCGTCTGTCCCACTCGCCGGGCGAGGCGCGCCGCGGAAATCCGCGCCTGTACCGCCATGAACCGCGCCCGGCGATCCTCCTTCACCTCATCATCCACGGGGGCGGGCAGTGCGTTGGCGGCAGCGCCGTCGACGGGCGAGTAGGCGAAACAGCCGACGCGGTCGAGCTCGGCCGCCTCGAGGAACGCGAGCAGCTCCTCGAACTCGTGTTCCGTCTCTCCCGGGAACCCGACGATGAACGTGCTGCGGATCACGAGGTCCGGCCGGGCCATGCGCCACGCTTGGATTCGCCGCAGCGTGCCTTCGGCGTTGGCCGGACGCTTCATCAGCTTGAGGATTCGCGACGACGCGTGCTGGAACGGGACGTCGAGATACGGCAGCAGGCCGCCCATCGCGGGGTCCGCGGTCATCCGCGCCACGACCTCGTCGACGTGCGGATACGGATAGACGTAATGCAGGCGCACCCACGCGCCGTGCGCACGCGCCATTGCGTCGAGCGCCGACGCGAGCTCGGTCATCCGTGTTTTCACCGGGCGGCCCTGCCAGAAGCCGGTGCGGTAGCGCACGTCGACGCCGTAGGCGCTCGTGTCCTGCGAGATCACGAGTAGCTCGCGCACGCCGGCCCGCAGCAACTGCTCGGCTTCGGCCAGCACCTCGCCGATCGGCCGGCTCACGAGGTCGCCGCGCATGGACGGGATGATGCAGAACGTGCAGCGGTGGTTGCAGCCTTCGCTGATCTTGAGGTACGCGTAGTGCGCGGGCGTGAGCTTGATTCCCTGCTCCGGCACGAGGTCGACGAAGGGATCGTGCGGCTTCGGCAGGTGCCGGTGGACGGCCGCCATGACCTCGGCCGTCGCGTGCGGGCCCGTGACCGCGAGCACCTTCGGGTGCGCGCCGCGGACGAATTCGCCGCCATTCTTCGCCCCGAGGCAGCCGGTGACGATCACCTTGCCGTTCTCGGCGAGCGCTTCCCCGATTGCGTCCAGCGACTCGGCGACGGCGGCGTCGATGAAGCCGCACGTATTGACGACGACGAGCTCGGCACCGTCGTACGTGGGCGCGATCGCGTAGCCCTCGGCCTTGAGCTGCGTGACGATCTGCTCCGAATCGACGAGCGCCTTCGGGCAGCCGAGCGACACGAATCCCACGCGCGGTGCCGCCTGCTGCACCGCATGCACGGCGCGGGGCCTGGTCGCGCTCACGGGAGGATCAAGGACTGAAAGCGGCGCACCGAAGCGGGGCGAGGACGAACGCGGGGCCGGGTGCGGCGCAGCAAGACAGGCGTCAAAGCGCGCTTTGTGCGCCGCGTTGACGTCGCTACCGCTTCTTGTCCTCGTCCGGCGTACCTTGCGGCGCCGCGGCGAAGTTCGGGAACGGGAACGCAGCGAACATGCCGCGTGTCTGGTCCTGCATCCGCTGCTGCATGTCCATGAACAGCTTCGCGCTCTGCTCGAGGTAGTTGCCGAGCATCCCCTGCATCGCCGGTGCCTGCATCTGCATGAACTGCTTCCACAGGTCCGGCGTCAGCATCATCTTGTCGCCGTAGATCTGCTTCGCCTGGTCCTGCAGCTTCTTCTGGATCGCGAGGAACGCCTTGACGTTCTGCTCGATGTAGCTGCCCATGATCGTCTGCTGGGCGCTGCCGTAGAAGCGGATCATCTGCGCGAGCATCTCCGAGCTGAACATCGGCATGCCGCCCGCCTCTTCCTCCAGGATGATCTGCAGCAGGATCGCCCGCGACAGGTCGTCGCCGCGTCTTGGCGTCGATGACCTGGAACTCGATGTTGTCCAGCACCATCTGCTTCACGTCGGCGAGCGTGATGTAGCCGCTGTTCGCCGTGTCGTAGAGACGGCGGTTCGGATACTTCTTGATGATGCGGGGGGTCTCGGTCATGCCGGTCTCCAGGAATCGAGGTCGTGCAATTATAACCTACTGATTTATCGGATGTTTGATTTTCCGACGGGCAGCGAGACCCTCGATTGGTGCACTGCAACAAAAAATCCTTGACTTGGCGGCGTTTCCGTCCCTACAATGGGTTTGTGCGATGCAGCAATCGCGCGCCGGAGCCAAGCCAGGACAAACTCCCCGCGGCCGAAGCGAGGCATCCGAATCCGATCACCCGACGACCGACCCAATGACGAAAGGACACACCATGTACAACGCCACCGAGCAATTTGCCGAACTGAACAAGGCCAGCGTCGCGCAAGCGACCAAGCTGGCAGCGCTTGCCATCGAGAACGCCGAGAAGCTCGCCCGCCTCAACCTTGACGCCGCGAAGGTCATGCTGGCGCAGGGCGTCGAAGGCGCGACGGCGACCACATCGATCAAGGACGTGCAGGATCTGTTTTCGCTTCGTGCCAAGTACGCCGAGACCGGCGTGCAGACCGTGATGGTCTACTCGAAGAGCCTCTACGAGATGGCGTCGGAAGCGCAAGCGCAATACTCGGCGCTCGCCGAGGAAGCGTGGTCCGCGTACTCGAAGGGTGTCGCGTCGTGGGTCGAGAAGGCGAGCAAGGCCGCGCCGGCCGGTTCGGATGCGGGCTTCAACGCGCTCCGCTCGACCGTTGCCGCGACGACCGCCGCGTTCGACCAGTTCCAGAAGGCGACGAAGCAGGTCGTGAACCTGGCCGACGCCTCGGTTCGCGCCGCCGCCGCCAACGCGTCGAAGGTTGCGCCGAAGGGCCGCCGCGCCGCGTAACGCAGCATGCAGTGCCGCCGCCGCGGCGATGCGTCTCGGCGGCGAGAATGCGAAGGACGTCTCCTTCTGTATCTTTCTCCTCCTCCTGAGAGATACAGCCTCCAGCCCCGGCCTCGTGCCGGGGCTTTTTTTGTCCGGACGGAGCGGGGGTCGATTAGGTCGATCACTCTAATCGGCCGTGCGAAGATTTGTTTGGCTGCGACGTGCTGTCGATGCTGTCGACTTCGTCGCCGGCCCCTGTATCTTCAACCTCCTCCTGGAAGATACAGCCTCGCCCCGGCAGGGTAGCCTGCGGGGCGTTTTTTTTGGGGGACAGACTGCGTTCCCACCCCACGTACGAACGTGGACCGCCCTTGGTCTTATTCGACCTTCCCGATGCGGCGCACCGCTTCACCGAGCTTCTGATTGTCGGAGTCCCAGAAGCGCTGGAGCTCGGGCGCGTCGAGGTACTGGATCGGCGTCTCGACGGTCGCCATCGTGGCGACGAACTTGGGGTCGGTGACCGTCGCGCGCGCGGCGTCGCGCAGCTTGACGATCGCGGCATCCGGCGTGCCCGCCGGCGCGAACAGCGCGGTCCACTGCGTGAACACGACCGGGTAGCCCGACTCGGTCAGCGTCGGCACGTCGGGGAGCGAGGCGAGCCGCTTGTCGCCCCACGACGCGAGCACCCGGAGCTTGCCCGCCTTCACGTGCTGGACGACCGTCGACGGTCCCGAGGACACTGCGTCGATCTGGCCGCCGAGCAGCGCGACCACCGCCGGACCCGCGCCGGTGAACGGAACGTGCAGCAGCTTGAGACCCGCGCTCGCGGCGAACATCTCCATCGGCACGTGCATCGTGCCGTAGTTGCCCGACGAGCCGTAGGTGATCGCGCCGGGCCGCTTCTTCGCATCGGCGACGAACTCGGCGAGCGTCTTCCACGGACTGTCCGCGCGCACGGCGAGCACCGTCGGATCGGCGGTGAAGCGCGCGATCGGGGCGAAATCCTTGAACTGGTACATCGCCGCGCGTCCCGTGACCTTGTCGGCTTCCGGGCAGGATCGAGATCGACGACAGCGCGAGCAGAACCGTGTAGCCGTCGGGCTTCGCCTTCGCGACGTAGCTCATGCCGATGCCGCCGCCGGCCCCCGCCTTGTTCTCGACGACGACCGGCGTGCCCAGGGCGCGGCTCATCGCGTCGGCCACCGGGCGCCCGATGATGTCGGCGACCCCGCCGGGCGGGAACGGGACGACCATCGCGATCGGTCGCGACGGATACGCGTCCTGCGCGAGAGCGGGGAGCACGACTGCGCACGTCGCGAGGAGGGCGGCGCCGAGCCGCGACTTGATCCGTGAGCTCACGATGTCTCCTTGTCCACCTGGGGTAGCGATCGATCGATTATAGTGACGGACGCGCGCCGCGTATCGCCGCGCCGCCGGGAGCGCCCCATGAGAACGTTGATCTGCGTAGGACTGGTCCTGCTGCTCGCGGGCTGCGTGCCGATCGGCATCCGCGGCTCGACGCAGTTCTCGGCCGCGGGTATCGCCGTTGCAACCGGCTGACCCGCACACGATGCGGCGCGGCCCGCGCGCGCACGATTTCGTCAGAACATGTGCTGGCCGCCGTTGATCGCGATGTTGGCGCCGGTCACGAACGCCGCTTCCTCGCTCGCGAGGTAGGCGACGAGCCCCGCAACCTCCTCCGGCTTGCCGAGCCGCCCCATCGGGATCTGCGGAATGATCTTCGTGTCGAGGACCTCCTGCGGGATCGCCATCACCATCTTGGTCCCGATGTAGCCCGGCGAGATCGTGTTGACCGTCACGCCCTTGCGCGCCACCTCGAGCGCGAGCGCTTTCGTGAACCCGTGCATGCCGGCCTTCGCCGCCGAGTAGTTGACCTGCCCGAACGCGCCCTTCTGGCCGTTCACCGACGAGATGTTGATGATCCGGCCCCAACCGCGATCGACCATGCCGTCGCAGACCTGCTTCGTCATGTTGAAGCACGAATCGAGGTTCGTCTTGATCACGGCATCCCAGTTGACGCGGTCCATCTTCTTGAACGTCGAATCGCGCGTGATGCCCGCGTTGTTGATCAGCACGTCGATCGGACCGACCTCCTTCGCGACCTGTGCGGCGCACGCCACGCACGAATCGTAGTCCGCGACGTCGCACGGGTACGCCCGGAAGCCGTAGCCCATCTTGTTCATGTTGTCGAGCCACTCCTTCGCCTTCGTGTTGCCCGGCGAATGCGTGGTGACGACCTTGTAGCCGAGCGCGGCGAGCTTGATGCAGATCGCTTCGCCCAGGCCGCCCATACCCCCGGTGACGAGCGCGACGCGCGAGATCTTCAATGGCATGTTCTTTCTCCTCGTTGGCCTGCCCGCGCCGTCGGCGGCGCGGTGATCACGTTTCGCCGATTCCGCGATCGCGGAATCGGTCGTTCATCTTATCCCACCCGCCGCACGGGCGGCGCAAGGCCGGCGGGCACGCCGGCCGCCTCGCGCACGTAGCGGCCGGGCGCCGGGTCCAGCGGTGGATACCGCGCGCTGCCTGGCGCGCGCGGCGCGGCCTTCATGGCGCCGCCGTGCGCCGCGAGCCACGCGGTCCAGTGCGGCCACCAGCTGCCCGGGTGGCGATCGGCACGCGCGAGCCAGTCGTCCGCGTCGTCGGTGACGAGTTCGTTGGTCCAGTGATGGCGCCGCTCGGGCTCGGGCGGGTTGATCACGCCCGCGATGTGGCCCGACGCGCCCAGCACGAACGTGACGTCTCCCCCCAGGAGCGCCGTGGTCCGGTACGCCGAGTGCCACGGCACGATGTGGTCGTCGCGCGACGCGTAGACGTACGCCGGCATCGTCACCCGAGCGAGGTCGATCCGCTCGCCCGCCATCGTCAGCGCGCCGTGCTCGATCAGCTTGTTGTCGAGGTACATGTTGCGCACGTAGTAGACGTACATCGGGCCCGGCAGGTTCGCCGAGTCGCCGTTCCAGTGCAGGAGGTCGAAGGCGGGCGGCGTCTCGCCCTTCAGGTAGTTGCGCACGACGTAATTCCATACGAGGTCGTTCGCGCGCAGGCTCGCGAATGCGCCGGCGAGCTCGCTGCCGTGGACGCGCTGGCCGTCCAGGAGCGCCGGCTCGCGCGCGGCGAGGTGCTCGCGCGAGATGTAGACGCCGATCTCGCCGGGGTCGGCGAAGTCGAGCATCGTCGTCAGGAACGTGGCACTTTCGACGCTGCGGTCGCGGCGCGCGGCGAGCACGGCGAGCGCGCACGCGAGCTGCGTGCCGCCGACGCAGAAGCCCAGCGCGTTGACCGTCGGGCTCCCGGTGATCTCCTTCGCGACGTCGATCGCCGCGAGCGCCCCTTGCTCCAGATAATCGTCCCAGCCCGTGCGCCCGAGCTCCGGCGGGATGTTGCGCCACGAGATGACAAACACCGTGTGGCCGCGCGCGACCGCGTAGCGGACGAACGAGTTCGCCGGCTGCAGATCGAGGATGTAGTACTTGTTGATGCACGGCGGGACGATGACGAGCGGGCGCCGGTGCACGCGCTCGGTCGACGGCGCGTACTGGATCAGCTCGATCAGCGGATTGCGGTAGACGACATGCCCGGGCGTCACCGCGAGGTTGCGGCCGACCTCGAAGGCGCGCACGTCGCTCATCGAGATGCGCCCGTTGCCGAAGTCCGCGGTGAGGTTGGCGAAGCCCTGCGCGAAGCTCCAGCCGTCGGTCGCGAAGGCGCGCTCGAGCACTTCCGGGTTGGTCGCCGCGAAGTTGGTCGGCGCGAGCGCGTCGACGCATTGCCGCACCATGAACGCGAGCCGCCGCTTGTCATCGTCAGGCAGCTCGGCGAGCGCGGCGAGCTCGGTGAGATAACCGCTCGCAAGCAGGTACGACTGCCGGAGCAGCGCGAAGAACGGCAGCTCGTGCCACGCGCGTCCGGCGAAACGGTGGTCGCCCGCGGGTGTCTCGACGATCTCCGGAAACGGCGTCGCCGCACCTGGCGTGGCAAGTGCGGATTGCGCCGCGCGCCACAGCGCTTCCCACTTCGCTTGATAGCGCGCGTCCAGTGCGGCCCGCGCCGCGGGGTCGACGAACCCGAGCGTGGTTGGCAGCGGCAAAGCGGCCTCCGATAGCGGAACGAACGCCGGCGGGCCCCCGGGCGCGAGCCGCTGCGCCATCTGCGTCCACCATTGCGCCCATTGCGCGCCCAGGTCGGCCCAGGCGCGCGCGAGATCGGGCGCGGGTGCAGGGGACGTCATCGGGAGGCGGGACGAAGGCAAGGGGGTCGGCGCGGAAGTGCGACGTGCAGGTAGCGCGCACGCGGTGTGAAACGGGCGGAATGGTAACGCGCCGCGCCCTCGCGCGACAACAATGCGGACTCAGTGCTCGAGCAGCACGTGAGCGAGCGCGATGACGCCGACACCGAAGCCGATCAGCACGAGCTGTCGCACGGTCTCCATCGGCTCGGGCCGCCGGTGCAGGCTCGGGATCAGGTCGGCGACCGCGACGTAGAGCAGGCTCGCCGCCGCGATCGCGAGCACGGTCGGCAGGATCTGCTGCATGCCAGCCAGGGCATACCAGCCGGCGAGCGCGCCCGCGAGTGTCGCGACGCCGACGGCGATGTTGTACGCGAAGGCGCGCGTGCGCGCGTAGCCCGAGTGGACGAGCACCGCGAAGTCGCCGACCTGCTGTGGCACCGCGTGGGCGACGATCGCGACCGTTGCCGCGACCCCGAGCTTCCGATCGGCGAGGAAGGCCGCGGCGATGACGATGCCGTCGCAGAAATTGTGGACGCTGGTACCGATCAGGATCATCAGGCCGGAGCGTCCCTGATCGGCGCCGCCGTGCGCGTGCAGCGCGTGCGCGTGCTCGGTTTCCTCCGCGTCGTCGTCGTGGCGGTCGTGGCCGTGCGCGTGCCGCCACAGCACGAGCTTCTCGAGCAGGAAGAAAGCCAGCAGGCCGACGAGCACGGTGACCATCACGCGCTCGGCGCCGCCCGTCTCGAGCGCGTGCGGGAGGAGCTCGAGGAACACGGCACCGAGGAGCGCGCCCACGGCGAAGGACACAAGCCGCGAAATCCATCTCGGATGCAGCGCCAGCGTTCCCGCGGCGGCGAGCGTCGCGAGGACGCCGCCGGCGAGCGCGGCCAGCACGATTTCGGTCAGGACGTTCACGTCGCTCTCGGAGACGGGCGCGCCGGATTATACGTAAGGACCACGAGGCTCACGGCGCGAGCCACACGAGCGCCGCCATGCGACCGCCCGCCCGGTCGCGGCGCCACGAGAAGAAGCGTGCCGGGTCGCTCGCCGTGCACTCTCCGCTCGCAGCGACCGCGTGCACGCCGCACGCCGCGAGCCGCCGCCGCGCCAGCGCGCGGAGGTCGGCGTGCCATTTTCCAGGTGCGCCGGGCGCGAAATGCGCGTCGGCGCCGGCGTCGATCGCGACGAATGCCGTACGGACCTCGGCGCCGACTTCGAACGCGGTCGGGCCGATGGCGGGCCCGAGCCAGGCGACGAGGTGGTCGGCGTCTGCGCCGACCGCCGCGAGCGCCGCGACCGTCTGCTCGACCACGCCGGCGGCAAGGCCGCGCCAGCCGGCGTGCGCGATGCCCACGGCCGTAGCCGCACGATCGGCGAGGAGCACGGGCAGGCAATCCGCCACCTGCACCGCGCACACGACGCCACGCACGCGCGTCACGGCGGCGTCGGCGGCTGCGGGCTCCGCTCCGGCGTTCGTGCCGTGCACGGCGACGGCGGTGCCGTGGGTTTGCCGCAACCAGCGTGGCGGCGCCGGCAGAAAGGCGGAGAGCCGCCGGCGGTTCTCGGCGACCGCCTCATCAATGTCGCCGACGTTCGCGCCGACATTCAGCGACGCATATGCGCCTGCGCTGGCGCCGCCCGTGCGCGTCGTCATCAGCGCGCCCACCGCAGACGGGGCCGGCCAGTCAGGGACGATCCAGTCGAGTCCGCCTCCCGCGATACGTGAGCGAAGCGATTCGCGCGGGAGCGTCATCGCGTCTTCGGCCGCGCGCGCAACGCCGTCAGCAGGTCCTCGAAGTCCGTCGGCAGCGGCGAGCGCCACTCCCGCCTGCGGCCGGTCGCCGGATGAACGAGCGCGAGGCGCGCCGCGTGTAGTGCCTGCCGGCCGAACGCCAGCGGCCCCTTCCTGCCGTACGCGGGGTCGCCGACCAGCGGATGCCCGAGTGAGGCGAGGTGGACGCGGATCTGGTGCGTGCGTCCGGTCTCGAGGCGGCACGCGAGAAGCGTCGCCACGCCGAAGCGCTCGACGATCGCGTAGTGCGTGCGCGCCGGTTTGCCCGTCGCGACCACGGCCATCGTCGTGCGCCGCGTCGGATGCCTCCCGATGGGTGCTTCGATCGTCCCGCCTTGCCGGACGTCACCGGCGGCGAGCGCCAGGTACTCGCGCTGCACGGTCCGCGCCGCAAGCTGCCGGACGAGGTCGGTGTGCGCGGTCAGCGTCTTCGCGACGACGAGGAGTCCGCTCGTGTCCTTGTCGAGGCGATGGACGATGCCGGCGCGCGGCACGACGGCGAGTGCGGGTGCGTGGTGGAGGAGCGCATTCTGCAAGGTCCCGCTGCGGTTGCCTGCGCCCGGATGCACGACGAGCCCGGCCGGCTTGTCGACGACGAGGAGCGCGTCGTCCTCGTCGACGATCGTGAGCGCGATCGCTTCCGCCGCGGGTGCGGCGACGTCGGGCTCGGCGTGCGCGTGGACGACCACGCGCTCGCCGCCGCGAACATGGTGCGTGGCGGCAGCCGTTCGGCCCTCGAGCGTGACGCGGCCCGCGTCGATCCACGTGCGCAGGCGGCTGCGCGAATACTGCGGCAGCGCGCGCGCGAGCGCCGCGTCGAAGCGCTTTCCCGCTGCGTCCGTGGCGAGCGTCAACGCGTGCGTTTCTGCCTCGGATGCAGCAGGTCGGGCGTCCGCGTTCGGGGCGGGCGCATCCGGCGAACGATGGCGCAGGCGGGCCAGGGGATCGAGAATGCCGTGGGAGTTATAATGAGCAGGCTTTTCTCGGGACTCCACGAACCGCATGGCCGTGCCGTCGTCGCCTTCCCTTCGCACGCCCGGGCGCGCCGTCCGCTTCGTCGCGGCGGCCGCGCTCGCGTTGCTGCTCGCCGCGTGCGGACTATTCCCCGAGGTGCAGGACGAGACGGCCGCCTGGTCGGCCGACAGGCTCTACGCGACCGCGCACGACGCGCTTGTTCAGGGCAATTATACGCGGGCGGTCAAGCTCTACGAGCAGCTCGAGGCGCGCTTTCCCTATGGTCGTTACGCGCAGCAGGCCATCCTCGAATCCGCGTACGCGAACTATCGCGCCGGCGAGACGGCCGCCGCGGTCGCTGCCGCCGACCGGTTCATCCGCACCTACCCGAATCACCCGAACGTCGACTACGCGTATTACCTGAAGGGCCTCGTCTACTTCCGCGAGGACCAGGGGCTGCTCGGCTACGTCTACGAGCTCGACCTCTCCGAGCGCGAGCCGAAGGCGATGCGCGAGTCGTTCGCGGCGTTCAAGGAACTCGTCACGAAATTCCCGGAGAGCCGCTACGCCGGTGACTCCAACGACCGGATGCGCTACCTCACGAATTCGCTCGCGCTCTACGAGGTCAAGGTCGCGCGGTACTACTACAATCGCGGCGCGTATGTCGCGGCGGTCAACCGCGCGCAGACCGCGATTGTCACGTATCCGCGAACCCCGGCCAACGAGGACGCGCTCGAAATCCTCGCGAAGAGCTACGACAAGCTCGAGATGCCACGCTTGCGCGACGATGCGGAGCGGGTGCTGAAGCAGACGTTCCCGGAGAGTAAATACGTCACCGGCCAATCCGATCGGCCGTGGTGGAGATTCTGGTAGCGGCGCGAGCGGCGAGCCGGGGCCCCGGCCGAAGGCGAGGGGGAGCGAGCGATCGCGAGTCGCCGCCGCGGCCGACTCCTCGGCGCATCGTTGCCATCAAACGGCGCGGAGGCCGCGGGCGCGGACGGGAAAGCAGGAGTCACGCAGACGGTGCGGAGGCCGAACCGGGCGGCTACGTTTGCCCCGCCGCCGCAAAAAACGCCTCCACGTCCGCGAGCTCGCGCGTGCGCCGCATGGGCGGCAGGCTCTTCCAGATCCGGCGGCCGTAGGATTTGTCGATCAGCCGCGGGTCCCCGATCATCAGGACACCGCGATCCGATTCGGTCCGGATCAACCGGCCCGCGCCCTGCTTTAGCGCGATCGCCGCTTGCGGCACCTGCACCTCGAAGAACGGATTGCCCCCCGCCGCGCGCAGGTGATCGAGCCGCGCGCCGAGCAGCGGGTCGTCGGGCGGTGCGAACGGAAGCTTGTCGATCACGACGACCGACAGCGCATCACCGGGGACGTCGACGCCCTCCCAGAAGCTCGCGCTGCCGAGCAGCACCGCGTTGCCCAGCTCGCGGAAGCGTGCGAGCAGCTCGCTCTTCGAGCCCTCGCCCTGCGCGAGCAGCGGCCAGCCGAGTCGCTCGCGCGCGATGGCCGCGGCGACGAGCGCGCGTGCGTCGTCGAGCGCGCGCAGCGTCGTGAAGAGCAGGAACGCGCGGCCGCCGCTCGCCTTCAGCACCGGCAGCGCGGCCCGAACGACGGCCTCGGTGTGCTCCCGCGAGTTAGGTGCAGGCAAGCCGCGCGGCACGTAGAGCAGTGCCTGTGCACCGTAGTCGAACGGCGAATCCCAGGCGCCGGTGCGCGCGTCGGCGAGCCCCAGGTCGCGCTGGTAGAGCGAGAAATCGCCGCCGACCGCGAGCGTGGCCGACGTGAGAATCCACGCGCGGCCCGACGCCGTGACCTGGTTCGCAAAGACATCGGCGACCGAGAGCGGCGACGCATGCAGTTGGAAACCTTGCGCGGTCACGTCGACCCAGCGCACCCATTGGGGTTCGCCGGTCTCCGCGCCGCCGTCCCCGGACGCGTCGTCGCGCAAACCGCTCTGCCAGCGCGCGAGCGCGGCCGCAGACTCCGTCGCGCGCGCCGCGCATTGGCCGAGCTCCTCGCTCCGCTCCGCATTGCGGCCGAGCTCGGCGGCAAGCCGGTCGAGCGCCGCGGCGAGCTCGCCTAGCGCCGCCGTGAATCCGTCGCGCTCCGCCGCGGCGCGCTGCGCGAGCTTGACCGGCGCGTCGCCGAGCGCGAGGCGCAGCCGACGGATCGCGGGTCCGACATCGGCCGCCGCATCCGGCAACTCCGCCACCTCGCGGGCGTCGGTCCGCGCGGCCACCTCCGCGTCGCGCGCGAGCTCGGCGAGCCGGCCCGCCGTCACCTGCTCGCCGAAGAAGAGCGTGGCTGTGTCCGGCAGCTGGTGCGCTTCGTCGAGGATCACGGTGTTGCACGCGGGCAGGAGCTCGGCGAGCCCCTCGTCGCGCAGCATCACGTCGGCGAAGAACAGGTGGTGGTTGATGACGACGACGTCGGCCTCGAGCGCCGCCTTGCGGGCCTTCAGCACGAAGCAGTCGCCGTGGAACGCGCAGCGGTTGCCGAGGCAGTTGTCACGGGTCGACGTGACCTGCGGCCAGATGGTCGCGTTGTCCGGCACGTCGGCGAGTTCGCCGCGGTCGCCGGTCTGGCTCGCGTGCGCGAACGCGACGATCTTCGGTAGATGGCGCGCGTCCTCGCGCGAGGGCAGTCGGCCCTCGGCCGCGGTGCGCTCGAGATGGTGGTGGCAGACGTAGTTCGCGCGGCCCTTGAGCAGCGCGAGCGTCGCGGGCACGCCGAGCGCGGCGCGCACGAGCGGCAGGTCGCGCTGGAAGAGCTGGTCCTGCAGCGTCTTCGTCCCCGTCGACACGATGACCTTGCCGCCGTAGAGCAGTGCGGGAACGAGATACGCGAACGTCTTGCCCGTGCCGGTGCCGGCCTCGGCGACGAGAGGTGTGCGCTCGGCGATCGCGCGCGCGACGGCGTCGGCCATCGCGAGCTGCTGGGGGCGGAACCGGAAGCCCGGCAGCGCGCGGGCGAGCGCCCCGCCTTCGCCGAAGATGGCGGCGAGCGCCGGATCGGCGCCGGCGAGCGCGCAGTCCGGTGATGCCGCGAGGGCGACGTCGCTCAGCGCTTGGCCTTCTTGCTTGGCGACGGCGCGGCCGGCGCCGGTGTCGTACGCGAGGTCACGATGGCCAGGATTTCCTTGATGCCGGCGATGCGCTCCTTGAACTTTTCGTACGGCTCCATCGTGCGCACCTTGTAGTCGGCGTCCGACTCGCCGGGCCGCCACCCGAGGTCGCCCATCGAGACGAGCCAGTAGTCCTGGAGGCTCTTCACCCCTTCGGCCGCCTGCTTGGAGATCGACGCATCGCGCAGCGCCGCCTGGTAGGGCTTGGTCATGTTCTGCTTCTGCTTGATGAGGCAGTACTCGCTCTTCGCGCCGTTGGTGCCCTCGGTCGCCTTGTCGTAGCCGAACTCGATGATCTCGATGCTCTTCACGTGCTTGCACATCGTGTACAGGTGCGCGACGGCGTCGAAATAGCAGTCGAGCGCCGGTCCGCCATCGGCGTTCGGGCAGACGTAGTTGTGCGCGGGCCCGGGGTTGCCCCCGATCGTCTCGGCGGCGGCGGGCAGGGTAGGCAGCGCGAGCGCGCCGGCGAAGGCCGCAGCTGCAATCGAGAGTCGGGTCACGGGCGTCGTCAAAGGAGGGTGAAGTCTCGAATGCTACCCGCGAGCGAGGGTGCGGCTCAAGCCATCCGATCGGTCGAGGATGGGTCCGGCAGGTGCGGGTTCCCAATGCTCGACGACGAGCTGAAGCGCCACCGTCCCGTTCCATTCGTTGGGGTCGGGCCGATAAACGGCGCGGATCGTCGCGGGCAAGGGATCGGCGTGGTTGAACAGGATCGCCGCATAGCCGGCGTCGATCTCCGGTCCCGGCCGGCGCAGGACGAGCCTCGAATGCCGGCCGCCGACGATCCGCTGGTCGGAGACTTCGAACACGTCGTCGAACACGGGCGAAGGAAAGCCCTGGCCCCACACTTCGGCCGCGAGCGCCTGCGCAAGCTCGAGCGTCAGCTCGGACGATTCGAGCCCGCCGTCGGACTCCCGGATTCGCGCGAGCTGTGCGGGCGAGAGGTGCTCGCGCGCGACCGCTTCGAATGCGGCGGCGAAGCGCGCGAGGTCGCTCTCGGCGATCGACAGCCCCGCGGCGTACGCATGACCGCCGAAGCGGGCGACGACACCGGGCGCGCGCTTCGCGACGAGGTCGAGCGCGTCGCGCAGGTGGAATCCGGGGATCGAACGTCCCGAGCCCTTGAGCTCGCCGCCATTGCCGCGTGCGAAGACGATCGCTGGGCGGTGATACCGGTCCTTGAGCCGCGACGCGACGATGCCGACCACGCCCTGGTGCCACTCCGCACGGAACAGGCAGAGCGTGAAGGCGCCGTCCGCCTCGGGCCCCGCCGCGATGTCCGCGAGCGCCTCCTCCTGCATCGTCGCCTCGACGTCGCGCCGCTCGCGGTTCAGGCGATCGAGCTCGGTCGCGAGCGGCAGCGCGGCGATCTCCGTTTCCGCGAGCAGGCAGCGAATGCCGACGGTCATGTCGGCGAGCCGACCTGCCGCGTTGAGCCGCGGTCCGGCGACGAAGCCCAGGTCGTAGGCGGTCGCGCGGCGCGCGTCGCGGCCGGCGGCCGTGAACAGCGCGGAGATGCCGGGCTGGCAGCGGCCGGCGCGAATTCGCGCGAGCCCTTGCGCGACCAGCGTGCGGTTGATCGCGTCGAGCCGCACGACGTCGGCCACGGTCCCGAGCGCGACCAGGTCGAGCAGCGTCGCCAGATTGGGCTCCTGCGCGATCCGCGAACGCGCCGCGCTCGCGCAGGAGTGCGCGCGTGGCCGTCAACACGTAGAACATCACACCGACGCCGGCCAGGTGCTTGCCGGGGAACGCGCAGCCCGGCTGGTTCGGATTGACGATCAGCGCCGGCGCCGGCAGCGTCGCGGCGGGCAGGTGGTGGTCGGTGATCAGCACGTCGATGCCGCGCGCGACCGCCGCAGCCACGCCGTCGTGGCTCGCGATGCCGTTGTCGACTGTCACGATCAGGCGCGGCACGCGCGCTGCGGCGTCGGCGACGATCTCGGGCGTGAGTCCGTAGCCGTAGTCGAAGCGGTTCGGCACGAGGAAGTCGACGTCGGCACCGAGCGCCGCGAGTCCGCGCACGGCGACCGCGCAGGCAGTCGCGCCGTCGGCGTCGTAGTCGGCGACGACGATGATGCGCTCGCGCGCGACGATCGCATCCACGAGCCGCGCCGCCGCGCGTTCGATGCCCTTGAGGAGCGAGAACGAAGGGAGCCGCGCGAGGTCCGTCTCGAGCTCGGCCGCGGTCGCGATGCCGCGCGCGGCGAACACGCGGGCGAGCACCGGATCGATGCCCGCGGCGGCGAGCGTCTGCGCTGCCGCCGGCACGTCGCGCCGGACAATGTCGATCACGCGCGCTCCCGGGCCGCGGTCAACGCGCGCGCGAGATCCGGGCGCGCGAGCGAATGCATGACTCGCCGCCACGGCCCGGGCCGCCGCGCCGTCCACGCGAGCGCGCCGTCGCCGCCGTCTGCGATGGTGGTCGCCGTCTCGAGGTCCCCACGGGCGAGCGCGTTCCACATCGGCTGCGCCCACGCACGCTCGATGCTGGCGAGATCGAGGGTGGAGGCGAGCGCGACGACGACGGTCCGCGCGCCGATCGCGCTCGCGAGTGCGGCGTCGAGTGCGCTCGGCACAGGTTGCGCCGGGGTCTTCTCGTGCGCGGCGAGCGCGACGGCGATCCCGCCGTCGGCGAACGTCCGGATCCCGTTCGCGGTCGAAGCGAGCGAAGGCGCCTTCCCGCCTTCGGAAAACCAGACGCCGTTTGCGGGCGGCTTGCCGGCCGCCTCGCGCGCGGCGTTCACCGGGTGAGCGTGCAGCAGCATTTCGATCTCGTTCTGCCAGCGCCGCCACAGGCCGGCATCCGGGCCCGCCGGCAGGAGGTCGCGCAGCATCCGTCCGGCCGCGAGGGCAAGCGGGCGCGTCGCGAGTGCGACCGGGCGGTCGGCGCGGACGAACCACGCATCCGGCTTCGGAACGACGAAGGCGATCGCATCCGCGGCGAAATGCGCATTCAGCGCCATGACCAGCGCGGCGGTCTCACTCCCGTCGAGATCGCACACCGCGCCCGCGAGGCGCACGTCGTTGCGCTCCGCCACGAGCGTCACGGGATCCGCGGCGAGCCAGTAGGCGCCGCCGGTGTCCACGCCGAGCGCGGCCGCGCGGATCGATGCCAGCGGCCAGTCGTCCTGGCGGGCAATGCCGTAGCGCGCGGCAAGGGCGGCATCGAGACCGTCGGGCTCGTGCGCCGGCGCGCCTGACGACGCGACCAGCCGGGCGAGATTCGGCGCTTCGGGATCGCGCTCTGCGCCCGGCGCGAGCAGTCCGGGCAGCGAGAGGACGAGGTGCATCGGTGATGCGGGCGCGGTAGGCCGAAGAGTCTAGCATGCAATAATGCGCGCACGCGGCGTCGCCGGACGCCGAGACGTGCACTGTCCGCTTCCTCCAGACACCCGCCTTGTCGCCGTACGAGCTCGCCGTCGGACTGCGCTACACGCGCGCGCGCCGCGGCGCGGGCCGCAACACGTTCATCTCGTTCATCGCGCTGATGTCGATGGCCGGCATCGCGCTCGGCGTCGCGGCGCTGATCGTCGTGCTGTCGGTGATGAACGGCTTCCAGGAGGAGCTCCGCAGCCGGATCCTGTCGGTCGCCTCGCACATCGAAATCCGCGGTGTCCCGTCGCTCGCCGACGATGCGGCCGTCGCGCGGTCGGCGCTCGAGGACCCGCGCGTGCGCGCGGCTGCGCCCTACGTGCTCGGGCAGGCGATGCTCTCCGCCGGCGGCGTGAACCGGGGCGCGCTCGTCCGCGGCATCGACCCGGCGCGCGAGGCCACGGTCGCCGACATCGGCAGCCACATGCGCGCCGGGACGCTCGACGCGCTGCGGCCGGGCGGATTCGGCATCGTCCTCGGCGCGGACCTTGCGCGCGCACTCGGCGTGCGCCTGGGCGACACCGTCGTCGTCATCACGCCGCAGGGCACGTTCACCGCCGCGGGGACGCTGCCGCGCGTGAAGAGCTTCACCGTCGTGGGCGTGTTCGAGGTCGGCATGTACGAGTTCGACAGCGGGCTCGCGCTGATCGACATCGACGACGCGAAGAAACTCTACCGACAGGAAGGCGTGTCGGGCGTGCGGTTGAAGCTCACCGACCTCTACGCGGCGCCCCGCGTCGCGCGCGACCTCGCCGGCCGCCTCAACGTCGATGCCGAGGTCCGCGACTGGACGCTCTCGCACGCCAACTTCTTCCGCGCGGTGCAGATCGAGAAGCGGATGATGTTCATCATCCTCACGCTGATCATCGCGGTGGCGGCGTTCAACATCGTGTCGGCGCAGGTGATGACGGTGACCGACAAGGAGGCGGACATCGCGATCCTGCGCACGCAGGGGGCGTCGCCTGCGTCGATCACCGCGATCTTCATGATTCAGGGCGGGCTGATCGGCGTGATCGGCACGCTGCTCGGCGTCGTCGGGGGCATCCTGCTCGCGCTCAACGTCGGCACCGTCGTGCCCGCGATCGAGCGGCTGTTCAGCGTCCAGTTCCTCGACAAGACCGTCTACTACATCAGCGAGCTGCCCTCGGACCTGCAGGCCGGGCGACGTCGTGACGATCGCCGGCATCGCGCTCGCGCTCGCGCTGCGTCGCGACGATCTACCCGGCGTGGCGTGCGGCGAAGGTGAACCCGGCGGAGGCGCTCCGCTATGAGTGAGCCGGATGCGACGACGAGCGTGCTCGCCTGCCGCGGCCTCGCCAAGACCTATCGCAGCGGGCCGCTCGAAGTGCCGGTGCTCATGGGTGTCGACCTCGCCGTCGGGCGCGGCGAGCGCGTCGCGATCGTCGGCGCGTCGGGCTCGGGCAAGAGCACGCTGCTCCACCTGCTGGGCGGGCTGGACGCACCGACGGCGGGCGAGGTGCGCGTCGACGGCGCGCTGCTCGCGGAGTTGTCCGAACGCGAGCGGGGCCGCGTGCGCAACCGTGCGCTCGGCTTCGTCTACCAGTTCCATCACTTGCTGCCGGAGTTCTCGGCGGTCGAGAACGTCGCGATGCCGCTCGCGATCCGCCGCGAGACGACGGTCGCCGCACGCGCGGCCGCGACCGCGATGCTCGAGCGCGTCGGGCTCGGCCATCGCCTCGCACACCGGCCGAGCGAGCTCTCGGGCGGCGAGCGTCAGCGCGTCGCGCTTGCGCGGGCACTCGTCACCTCGCCGCGCTGCGTGCTGGCCGACGAGCCGACGGGCAATCTCGACCGCCGCACCGCAGGCGACGTCTTCGCGCTGATGCTCGAGCTCAACCGCGCCGCCGGCACGAGCCTCGTGATCGTCACGCATGACCCCGAGCTCGCGGCGCGCACCGACCGGACGCTGCACCTCGTCGACGGCGTCCTTCGGTGCCAGACCGGGGTCTGACCCGGGTCAGACCCCGGTCTGGCACCGAGCGGCGGGTCAGACCCCCAGCGGCGGCTCGTCCATCAGGGCGACCTGCTCGCGCAGCTCGAGGATCCGGTCCTGCCAGTAGCGCTGCGTGCCGAACCACGGAAACGCCGCCGGGAAGGCGGGGTCGTCCCACCGCAGCGCGATCCACGCCGAGTAGTGGATGAGGCGCAGCGTGCGCAGCGCCTCGACCAAGTGAAGCTCGCGCGGGTCGAACTCCGCGAAATCCTCGTAGCCGTCGAGCACGGCCGCGAGCGACTGCGCCATCGCTGCCCGGTCGCCGGCAAGCAGCATCCACAGGTCCTGCACCGCGGGACCCGTCCTCGCATCGTCGAAGTCGACGAAGTGCGGTCCCGCGTCGGTCCACAGCACGTTGCCGGCGTGGCAGTCGCCGTGCAGGCGCAGCAGGCGCACGTCGCCGGCGCGGTCGTAGGCGCGGCGGACGCCGTCGAGGGCGAGCGCGGCGATGCTCGTCCAAGCGGGGACGAGGTCGGCGGGAATGAACCCGTGCGAAAGCAGGAAGTCGCGCGGCGCGACGCCGAACGACTCGACGTCGAGCGCGGGCCGGCAGCGAAAGGGCGAGAGCGCTCCGACCGCGTGGATGCGGCCGAGGAAGCGACCCAGCCACTCGAGTGTCGCGCGGTCCTCGAGCTCCGGCGCCCGGCCGCCGCACTTCGGGTACACGGCCACGCGGAACCCCCCGCAGACGTGGAGCGTCTCGCCGTCCGGGGCGAGCGGCGCGACAACCGGGATCTCGCGCAGCGCGAGCTCGGCGACGAACGCGTGCTCCTCCCGGATTTGCTCGTCGCTCCAGCGTCCGGGTCGGTAGAACTTCGCGACGACCGGAGGGCCGTCGTCGCGCCAGATCTGGTAGACGCGGTTCTCGTAGCTGCCGAGCGCGAGCAGGCGGCCGTCGCCGCGGACGCCCATCGCCTCGAGGGCGTCGAGCACGGCGTCGGGCGTGAGCGCCGCATACGGATGGGTGGCGGCGTCGCTCATCGCGTGCAGGATCAATACTCGACGGGCACCGGATCGAGCGAGCGCCAGAGGTACCACGTCGCGACGCTGCGCCACGGCCGCCAGGGCGCCGCGATCGCGTGCAGGGCCTCGCTAGCGAGACGCTCGCCGTCGTTGTAGTGGTTGCGCGATCGCCTTCTGCAGCCCGATGTCGCCGATCGGAAAGACGTCGGCGCGGAGTTCGTGGAACATGAGGAACATCTCGGCGGTCCAGCGTCCGATGCCCTTGACCTCGGTCAGTCGCTCGATTAGCGCCTCGTCGTCGAGCGCGGGCCACGCGGCGGTGTCGAGCGCACCGGTCGCGAAGTGGCGCGCGAGATCGCGAAGGTAGTCGGCCTTGCGCTCCGACAGCCCGCACCGGCGCAGCGTCGCGCGGTGGAGCCGGCTCACGCGCCCCGCGTCGAGCGGTCCGCGTGGCGCGCCGGCGGCGGCGGTGAACCGGTCCCAGATGGTCTGCGCAGCCTTAACCGAGATCTGCTGGCCGACGATCGCGCGTGCAAGCGTCGTCAGCGGATCTCCGCGGCGCACGAGGTGGACTGCCCGGGACGGCCCGGATCAGCCCGTGCATCACCGGATCGGCGCGGCCGAGCGCGCGGGTGGCGTCGTCCCAGTAGGCGGGCTTCATCGTGCGGGGACCGCCGGTTGGGACCGGGCGGCGTGGCCGGAATCAGGGTGGAAATGGTACTCTACGCGCCTTTTGCTTTCGGGGGCGGGCATGCGCGGTCGAGGGTCATTCTGGCGGCTGGCGGAACATGTCGCGGCCGTCGCCATCGTCGCCGCGCTGGCGCTTCCAGCGCCCGCACTCGCCGCGCCGGACCCGAACAAGGTCGTGCGCATGAGCTTTCCGACCGGCGAGAACGGCTTCGATCCGGTGCGCATTTCGGATTTGTATTCCGCGACGGTCATCGAGGGCATCTTCGAGCGGCTGCTGACCTACGACTACCTCGCGCGCCCTGCGAAAGTCGTGCCGATGATTGTCGAGGCCATGCCTGCGGTCGCCGACAACGGCCGGACCTACACGTTCAAGCTGAAAAAGGGCATCTATTTCGCGCCGGACCCGATCTGGAAGGGAAAGAAGCGCGAACTCGTCGCGCAGGACGTCGTCTACTCGTACTTGCGCTTCATGGACCCGAAATACCGCTCGCCCTACGCGTTCCTGCTCGAAGGCAAGCTGGTCGGCCTCGACGAGCACGCCGAAGCGGCGAAGAAGAGCGGCAAGTTCGACTACGACGCGAAGATCCCGGGGATCGAAGCCATCGACCGCTACACCCTGCGCTTCCGCCTCAAGGAGTCGGACTACAACTTCCTCTACATCGCCGCGCACATCTCGCTCGGGATCGTCGCGCGCGAGGCGATCGAGGGATACGGCGAGGACACGATGGGACACCCCGTCGGCACCGGGCCCTACATGCTGAAGAGCTGGACGCGTCGTTCGAAAATTGTGCTCGAGTCGAACCCCGAGTATCGCGGCTTCACCTGGGATTTCGCCGTGTCGGAGCCCTCGTGGGACGATGCGCTGGTCAAGGAGATGCGCGGCAAGCAGATGCCGCAGGTCGGCCGCGTCGAGATTGCCATCATCGAGGAAGCGCAGTCGCGCTGGCTCGCGTTCCAGCAGAAACAGCTCGATTACCTCAACCTGCCGGACACGTTCGCGCCGACGGCGCTCGATGGCGACAAGCTGACGCCGGCGCTCGTCGACGAAGGCATCCGGCTGCAGCGCGTTCCCGACCCGGACATGACGTATACAGCGTTCAACGTGCGAGACCCGGTCGTCGGCGGGTTTGCGAAGGAGAAGATCGCGCTGCGCCGCGCGATGGCCATGTCCTACGATGTCGACCAGGAGATCAAGGTCATCCGCAAGGGCCAGGCGGTCGCGCTGCAGATGCCGATCCCGTTCGGCGTCGTCGGCCACGATCCGTCCTATCGCAGCGTCAACCAGTACGACCCGGTGACGGCCAACAAGCTGCTCGATCACTTCGGCTACAAGAAGGGTAAGGATGGATTCCGCGCACTGCCCGACGGCAAGCCGCTCGTGATCCGCCTCGCGACCGAGCCGACCAGCACGAATCGGGAGCTCGACGAGCTGTGGCAAAAGTCGCTCGCGAAGATCGGGATCAAGATGGAAACCGTGGTCTCGCAGTTCGTCGACAACATCCAGGCGTCCAAGGCATGCAAGCTGCAGCTCTGGGGGCAAGCCTGGATCGCCGACTACCCGGATGGCGACAATTTCATGCAGCTCCTCTACGGCCCGAACGTCGGCCAGAGCAACCCGGGTTGCTACGAATCGAAGCCGTTCGACAAGTTCTACGACGCTGCGCGTGCGCTGCCGAATTCGCCCGAGCGCAACCTTCTGTTCCTGGAAATGACGCGGCAGATGGAAGTCGACGCCGCGTGGAGCCTGCACATCTCGCGCATGCGAAACCAGCTCATAAGGCCGTGGATCCAGGGCTTCAAGAAGCACCCGATCCTGGCAGCCGACTGGCAATACCTCGACGTCACGCCGCACTGAACATGGTTTCTTCCCGCGTGCCGCGCCTTTGCGCCGTCGCAGCGCTCGCCATTGCCGCCGCATTCGCGCCGGCGGCGCCCGCCGCCGACATGAACAAGGTGATCCGCCACGTGTTCCCGGCCGGCGAGGAGGGTTTCGACCCGGCGGCGGCGCACGACCTCTATTCCGGCACCGTCGAGCAGGCGATCTTCGAGACGCTGCTGTCCTACGATTACCTCGCGCGCCCGTCGAAGCTCGTGCCGCTCACCGCCGAGACTCTGCCGCAGGTCACCGACAACGGCCAGACCTACACGATCCGGATCAAGAAGGGCATCCATTTCACGCCGGATCCTGCGTTCAAGGGCGTCAAGCGCGAGCTTGTCGCGGAGGACTACGTCTACTCGTTGAAGCGACTCATGGACCCGGCGATCCGCTCGCCGTGGGCGTGGCTGCTCGAAGGCAAGATCGTCGGGCTCGACGAGGTGGCGGAGAAGGCGAAGCAGGGCGGCAAGTTCGACTACAACGCGAAGGTTCCAGGGCTCGAGGCGGTCGATCGCTACACGCTGCGCATCCGCCTGAAGCAGCCCGACTACAACCTGTCGTACGTGCTTGCGCACGAGCCGACGAGCGCGGTAGCGCGCGAGGTCGTCGCCGCCTATGGCGACGAAGGCGGACGGATCATGTCGAACCCCGTCGGCACCGGGCCTTACCGCCTAGCGAAGTGGATTCGCTCGTCCAAGATCTTTCTCGAGGCCAATCCCGACTACCGCGGCTTCACGTGGGACTTCAAGGCGGGCAGCGATCCCGAGGATGCACGGATCGTGGCCGAGATGAAGGGCAAGACGATGCCGCAGGTCGGCCGCATCGAGATCAGCATCATGGAGGAGGACCAATCAAGGCTCCTCGCGTTCCAGAACGGCGAGCTCGACCTCATGAACATGGAGGGCCCTCTCGCGCCGATGGTGCTGCACGGCGGCACGCTGACGCCCGACATGCAGAAGAAGGGCGTGCGCCTGTCACGCTTCGTCGACCCCGAGATCTCGTACCACTACTGGAACCTGATGGACCCGGTCGTCGGCGGCCTCACCAAGGAGAAGATTGCGCTGCGCCGTGCGATGGCGATGGCGTATTCCGTCGAGGAGGAAATCCGGGTCGTGCGCAACAACCAGGCGATCGAGGCGCAGTACCCGATTCCGCCCGGCGTCGTCGGCCACGATCCGAACTACCGGTCTGGCGTCAAATACGATCCGGCCGCGGCGAACGCGCTGCTCGACAAGTTCGGCTACAAGAAGGGCGCCGACGGCTGGCGGACGCTGCCCGATGGCAAGCCGCTCGTCATCCGCTACGCGTCGCGTCCCGATTCGCTCGGCCG
>CAWHNE010000019.1:0-34523 GCA_963830485.1 uncultured beta proteobacterium | reverse complement strand
GTAGGTGAGCGCGAGTTGGCTCGGAACGAAGATCTGGTCGACGAGAAACTGACGGCGCAGGCCGGCCGTGTCGAGTGTCCTCGCGTGGTCGCTGTGAATGGGTTGGCGGACGTCCATGGCAGGGTCGCGTTGGGGAATTCTACGAAGTCGAGCGGGCGACGCCGCGAAGTGAAAGTTCCCTCGCGCGATGACAGCTCACGAAGTGGTTGGGCGCGATCTCCTCCTGCACCGGCGACTTCTCCCGGCAGACGGCCTGCGCATACTTGCACCGCGGATGGAAGTGACAACCCGACGGCGTGTTGGCCGGGTCGGCCACTTCGCCCTGCAGAACGATCCGCTCGGAACGAAGGCGCGGATTCGGTATGGGGACCGCGGACAGAAGCGCCTCGGTATACGGATGCCTCGGCGATGCGAACAACTCCTCGGTGGGCGCGGTCTCCACGATCCTGCCGACGTACATCACCGCGACGCGCTCGCTGATGTGCTTGACGACGCTCAGATCGTGGGCGACGAAGAGATAGGTGAGCCCGAGCTTGTCCTGAAGCTCGAGCAGGAGGTTCAGGATCTGCGCCTGGACCGACACGTCGAGCGCGGAGACGGGCTCGTCCGCGACGACCAGCCGGGGATTGAGCGCAAGCGCGCGCGCGATGCCGATGCGCTGGCGCTGGCCGCCCGAGAAGGCATGCGGATAGCGCCGCATGTATTCCGGCCGCAGGCCCACGAGGCGAAGCAGCTCGACGACGCGGTCGGTCCGTTCCTGCGCATTGCCGACGCCGTGGACGAGCAGCGGCTCGCCGACGATGTCGAGCAGCGTCATGCGCGGGTTGAGCGACGAGAACGGATCCTGGAAGATCATCTGCATCTGGCGCCGCAGGAGCCGCACCTGGCTCTTCGGGAGGGTCGCCACGTCGAGGACCTTGCCCTGGTCGGCGAGGAGAACCTGCCCGGCGGTCGGCGTGATGGCCCGCAGGATGCAGCGCGCGGTCGTGGTCTTGCCGCAGCCGCTCTCGCCGACGAGCGACAGCGTCTCGCCCTGGTTGAGGAAGAAGGTCACGTCGTCCACGGCCTTCACGTGACCGACGGTCTTCTGGAGAAGGCCCCTGCGAATCGGGAAATACTTCCTCAGCCCCTTCACGTCGAGGAGCACGGACTTGCCCGCGCTGGCGTGGCTGCTCGTCATTGATAGAGAAAACAGCTCGCCCGTCTTCCCTCGCCGACAGGCTGGAGCAGCGGCTCCTCGGTGTCGCAGCGTCCCGGCATGAACGATTCGCACCGTGGATGGAAGGGGCAGCCCGTCGGCCGGTTGAAGGGGTGCGGTATCGACCCGCTGATCGTCGGCAGCTTCACCCGCGGCGTGGAATCGATGCTCGGTATCGACTGCAGCAGCGCCTTCGTATACGGATGCTTCGGGTCGTGAAAGATGTCGTCGACCTTGCCCTGCTCGACCACCCGGCCCAGATACATCACGACGACGTCGTCGGCCATCTCCGCGACCACGCCGAGGTTGTGCGTGATGAGCATGATCGCCATCCCGCGCTCCTGCTGCAGCTTGCGCAGCAGATCCAGGATCTGGGCCTGGGTCGTGACGTCGAGGGCCGTCGTGGGCTCGTCGGCGATGAGCAGGCGCGGATTGCTGGCCAGCGCGACGGCGATCATCGCGCGCTGGCGGAGTCCGCCGCTCAACTCGAACGAGTATTCGTCGATGCGCCGCTCGGGCTTCGGGATTCCGACGCTCCGCAGCGCTTCGATCCCCCGAAGCCGCGCCTCCTTCTTGCCGAACGTGCTGTGGAGGAGCACCGCCTCGATGATCTGCGTGCCGACCGTGTGCACGGGGCTGAACGAGGTCATCGGTTCCTGGAAGATGAGGCCGATGTCGCCGCCCCGAATCGAGCGTATCTCCCGGCCGTTGGCCTTGAGCTTGACGAGGTCGATCTCGGAACCATCCGCGCGAGTGAGGATGATCTCGCCTTCGACGATGCGCCCGGGACGATCGACGATGCGCAGGATCGACTGCGCGGTGACGCTCTTGCCGCAGCCGCTCTCGCCGACGATGCCCAGGGTCTTTCCCGGAAAGACGTCGAAAGACGCGCCGTCGACCGCCTTCGTCGTTCCCTCGTCCTGGAAGAAGCTCGTCTGCAGGTTCCTCACCGACAGGAGCGGCTTCGCGGCATCCGGCATCGCTCGGCCCTACAGGTACGGATCCGCCGCGTCCCGGATCCCGTCGCCCATGAAGTTGAACGCGAGGACCGAAACGATCACGGGAATGGTCGGGATGAGAAGCCACGGAGAGATGACCAGCGCCTGGATGTTCTGCGCATCCTGAAGCAGAACGCCCCAGCTGATCGCGGGCGGGCGCAGCCCCAGGCCGAGGAAGGAGAGCGAGGTCTCGCTGATGATGATCGCCGGGATCGCGAGCGTCGTCGCCGCGATGATGTGGCTAATGAAGGACGGCACCATGTGGCGGAAGATGATCCTCGACTTGCTGCAGCCGACGAGCTCGGCCGCCATGACGAAATCCTCCTCCTTGAGCGAGATGAACCTCCCACGAACGACGCGCGCGAGCTCGGTCCAGCCGATCAGCGAAATGATGATCGTGATGGCGAAGTAGACCTGCACGACGTCCCAGTCTGCCGGAAGGGCCGCGGCGAGGCCCATCCAGAGGGGAATCGTCGGGATCGAACGGAGGATCTCGATGATGCGCTGGATGATCGTGTCGATCACGCCGCCGAAATAGCCGGAGACGCCGCCCAGGGCGACGCCCAGCACGAGACTCAGCGCGACGCTGACGAGGCCGATCGTCATCGACGTCTGCGTCGCGAACATGAGCCGCGACCAGAGGTCCCGTCCCTGCATGTCGGTCCCCATCAGGAAAAGCGACTCTGCCGCCTTGGCGCCCTCCACGGCGAAGAGACGGCGGTCGGTTGGGATGAAGCCCAGCAATTTGTAAGGCTCTCCCCGGCCGAAGAACGTGATCGGGATCTTCGTGCTCGTGTCGGGAACGTAGACCCGCTTGAACGTCAGCGGGTCGCGGGTTCCCTTCAACGCGTACACGTAGGGGCTGAAGCGGCCGTCGTCGATCCAATGGATCGGCTGAGGCGCCATCAGCGATCGCTGGGCGTCCGATTCCTGGGGATCCACGTAGGCAAAGAAGTCGGCGAAAAGCGCGACGACGTAGAACGCGATCAGGACGACCGTCCCTCCCACCGCGAGCTTGTGCTTGCGGAAGCGCCACCACATGAGCTGCCATTGCGTGGCGACGGCGACCCGCTCTTCCGCCAGGCCTCCGGATTCCCGCGTTGCGGCGAGCTCCGCCATCACTGCCGTCCCAGGCGGATCCTCGGGTCGACCCACATGAGCAGCAGGTCCGAAATAAACGTTCCGATGACGGTCATCACCCCGAGCAGCAGCACGATCGTTCCGGCGAGGAACATGTCCTGGGCGATCAAGGCCTTCAGGAGCAGGGGTCCGACCGTCGGCAGGCTCAGGACGAGCGAGACGATGATGCTTCCGGAGACGATGTAGGGAAGGAGGTAGCCGATCGTGCTCACGAAAGGATTGAGGGCCACGCGCACGGGATACCGCATGATGACCCGGTATTCCGAGAGGCCGCGCGCCCGGGCGGTCATGACATAGGGCTTCCTCAATTCGTCGAGCAGGTTCGACCGCATGATGCGGATCAGCTGGGCGGTTCCCGCGACGCCGAGGACCACCGCCGGGATCGGCAGGTGCTTCGTGAGGTCCCATATCTTCGCCATGCTCCAGGGGGCTTCGACGAAGTCGGGCGAGAAGAGGCCGCCCACGTTCGCGCCGAACCACGCGAAGCCGACGTACATGACGATCAGAGCCAGCAGGAACCCCGGAAAGGCCAGCCCGATGAAGCCGACGAACGTGAATACGTAATCGAGGAACGAATACGGGTAGACCGCCGAGTAGATCCCGATGGGCAGCGCCAGGGCCCAGGTGAAGATGATCGCCGCCACCGAGATGACCATGGTGAGCGTGAGGCGGTCGCCGATGACGTCGGAGACGGGCCTGCCCCATTCCATCGCCATGCCGAAGTTGCCCTGGAGCATGAGTCCCATCCACTTCGCGTACTGGACGGTGATCGACTTGTCGAGGCCGAGCTGCTCGCGCAGCGCCGCGGCTTCGCCCTCCGAAACCGCACTGCCCGACGCCGACATCGAGGCGATGTAGGAGGTCACGTAGTCGCCGGGCGGCAGGTGGATGATCATGAAGGACAGGACCGAAATCGCCCAGACCGTCAGCACGGCGAGCAGCAAGCGGCGAACGATGTAGGCGAGCATGACGGCTCCCGATTCCGGACAAACGGCCGCCCGGACGCCGGCCGGCGTCCGGGCGGGAGAGGGCCGCCCGCGGTGGGGCGGCGGCAATCAGGTTACTTGAAGTAGAACGTGATCGGCATCGACGTGTGCGGCGTCCGGGCGTGCTGCGCATTGACCTGCCGCTCGGGAACGTTGCCCATGTTGTTCTTGACGATCCGCACCCCCATGAACGCGGGCGACTGACCGACCGTACCGATGCTCCAGGTCTGCTCGACGATGATCCTCCAGATCTCCTTCGCGTTCTTGACGCGATCGTCCTCCTTCATGCCGAAGGCTTCGCGGAAGAGGTCGAAGGCCCGGATCATCTCGGCGTCGTCGGGCTTCTTGCCCGAGGCACCCCTCGACGCGTACCACCTCGCGTAGGCCATGCCCATGTGGCTCTCCGCGGCGTCGACGGGCAGCGCATGGCGCGGGAAGAGGAAGAGCATTTCGGAGCCGTCGTTGGCCCAGGTGATCATCTGGTTCTCGTTGTTGTTGTCCCGCGTGAAGGCGAGGTTGCGCTCCAGCTCCTTGATGTCGACGTCGATCCCGATCTTCTTCCACTGCTGCTTGACCATCTCGCCGATCTGCGTGTACGGAACGAACTGACCGCCGACGGTGACCATCTCGAGGCGGAGCCGTCCCTTGCCGTCGGTGCGCAGGCGATACCCGTCGGCATCCTTCTTCGAAAGGCCGACCTTGTCGAGCAGCTCGTT
Organism: uncultured beta proteobacterium; assembly: GCA_963830485.1. Lineage (GTDB taxonomy): Bacteria > Pseudomonadota > Gammaproteobacteria > Burkholderiales > Casimicrobiaceae > CAIWHR01. Next base: position 29,485 of record CAWHNE010000019.1, on the reverse strand, counting down.
GGCCTGCTTCAGATCCAGCACGCCCCACTTCTTGTTCCATTCGGGGCCCGGGCTGTAGATCGTGTCGGGCGCCGGCGCCACCGATCCGGGTGATCCCACGCCGAGCCAGAACGCTTCGTTCAGCTGGTCGCGGTCGATGCCGAGGGCGAGCGCGTGGCGGAAATCCTTGTTCCTGAGCAGTTTCGCGATCTCGGGATCGCCTTCGTAGGAGTTGCCGATGTGGATCGCCGCGTCCGCTCCGTTGAGGCCCGGGTCGAGGTGGACCGTGTAGTTGCCCTTCTTCGCGTTCTCGAGGAAGACCGGCAGCTTGGACAGGCCCATGTGCCGTTCCTGGATGTCGTACTCGCCGGCGATCGCGCGCAGGTTCGCGACCTCGGTGTTCTCGGCCAGCGTCATCGTGATCCGGTCGATGTAGGGCAGCTGGTTGCCCGCGGTGTCGACGGCCCAGAAGTACGGGTTGCGCTCCATCGACCACGTCGGCGTGTTGATCGGCGACACGGTCCTCCACGGCGTCATGACCGGCAGCTCGGGGTTGAGCGCCCAGCTGTAGCGGTTCCGGAGCAGCGACACCCAGTTGTCGAAGCCCAGGTCCTTGGCCTTCTTGTTCGCCGCCTCCTCGGACGAGTACTTCGGCAGGAACTGCTTCAGGTAGTGCGCCGGCGCGTAGGCGCCGCCCCAGTTCTGGAAGGCGCCGCGCGTGGCGAGCCCGGCGCCGATGCCCGTGCTTCCCGCGAGCTGATAGACGAAGAATGCGTACGGCTCGGGGAATTCGAAGGCGACGGTGTAGTCGTCGATCTTCGTCATCTTCCCGTCCTTGCCGTCGATCTGGAACTCGAAGAACGGCGTGGGGACGATGTTCTTGTTGAGGTAGATGTCGCTGTACCAGAACATGAAATCGTCGGCGGTCAGGGGCTTGCCGTCGGACCACTTGGCGCCCTTGCGGAGGTAGATCGTCGTCGTCTTGCCGTCGTCGCTCACCTTCCAGTCGCGGGCGAGGCTGGGGATGATCTTGGTGCCGGTGTAATCGAACGTCAGGATCTTGTCGGCCGAGTTGATGCGGTTGCCGTTCTCGTGGTCGGCCGGTCCCGTGAAAGCGCGGCGCCAGTTGCCGCCGTACTTGCCGATTTCGTGCAGCGGCTTCACGACGAAGAGCTGCGAGGGCTCGGGCAGCCGCTTGTCCACCGCGGGCAGCTTGCCGGCCTTGACCTCCGCGGCGAGCATCGGCGCTTCCTTGAAGGTCTTCGGAAAGGCCTTCGCGTCGAGGATGATCTGCGGTCCCTCGAGCTTCCCGATCAGCGAAGAGCCGATTTTCGGGGGCGCCGCCGGCGTCGCCTGCGCGACCGCCGCCCCCGACCCCAGCGCCAGCGTGCCGACGAGTCCGAGACCCGCCAGCACAACGATCGCGCGCGTCGATTTCATGCGTATCTCCTTTTGCTTCGTTCGGTTTCGGCCGCCGGGAAACGGGCCTCTCGAGACCTGTCTCGAGAGGCCATCCCTGCCGAGAATCGCGGGCACCCTCCCCGTTCGTGCATTCTGGCGCGGTCGCCGCGGAGGGAGGTTGCCACAGATCAAGGCGGGTTAGGTCCCCAGGACTCCCGAGTTTGATCGCCGGCGGCGCCGGCCGGGCGAGGCCGGACCTACCGGCCTTCGGCCACGTCTTTCACGACCCTCGCGAGCTCTGCTCGCAGGAAGGCGTGCGCGGGATCGCGGTCGCGCCCCCGGTGCCAGATCAGCTTGACCGGGATCGGTGCTACCCGCGCGAGGGCCCTCACCGCGCGCAGGTCGAAGGTTCCACGGGCCATGCGCTCCATGCTGATGGGCACCGGCGCGAGCAGGTCGGACCGGCCCGCGACCATCAGGACTTCGACGAACTCGGACACCTCGAGCGCGACCCGGAACGGCAGGCGCTGCCATTCGCGCAGCGCCGGCACCGGATGCTCGCCTTCGACGCGCGGACGCAGCGTGACGAATTCAGCGGACCGGAAGACCTGCGTCGGCGTTCGATAGCGGAGCGCGGGGTGGCCCTTGCGCGCCATGACGACGAGCCCGTCGTCGAACACGACCGACTCGCTGAATTGATCGCTGGCCGGGACCAGCCAGTCGATCGCGGCGTCGACCCTCGCTTCGCGCAGCCCGCGCTCCTGGTCGACCGGGCGCGAACGCGTGCTGCAAGCCACTCCCACGCGCGGCGCGATGCGCGCGAGCCGCTCCCGCAGGCGGACGGCCATCATCGGTCCGAGCGGATGGGGGATCGACACGAAGAAGTTCCGTTCGGAGGTCGCCGGGTCGAAGCCGCGCGTCTCGACCACGGCCTCGCGCACCGATGCGAGCGCGCCCCGGAGCTTCGCATAGATACGGTCGGCGACCGGCGTCGGCTGCACGCCGCGCGAGCGCCGGATGAAGAGCTCGTCGCGGAAGAGCGCGCGCAGCCGCGTCATCGCGTGGCTCACCGCCGGCTGCGTCAGCGCGAGTCGCTCCGCGGCACGCGAGAGGCTCCGCTCCTCGTACGCCGCCTCGAACACCGGCAGCAGGTTGAGGTCGACGCTTCGAAGGTTGAACATAGTGCATATCATATATACATAATCTTCAGTAGTGTAAATATCTCTCATCACCTACGATGGGCTCCGTGACGCGGAGAACCCCCGCGGCCGCAACCGGCGGCAGCGCGGGAGGGATCGAATCCGCGCGGATTACGTAGGAGGAGACGAATGGCACTGAGGGATTACCAAAAGCTCTGCCCGAGGTCGGGGCGCGCGCTCTCGGGCGCGGAACGCGACGCGCTCGCCGCGGGCGGCCGGGCCAACGGCCGCCCGCGCAGCATCCGGTGCGACGCCTGCGGCCGGATGGTCGAGGTCTGCCCGGATCCGGGCACGGGGCGATCGCTGCTGATGGCCATGCATCTCAGGGAAGGCGTCGGCACGACCAGCGACTGCGGGACGGGCTCGCCATGAAGCTCTTCAAGGGTCATGTCGTGATGCCATGCGTGGGCCACGAGCGTGTGCACGTCGTGCGCTCCTATCTGGCGATGGCCGCCACCTGGCGGGAGGCACAGCTCCGGATCGCGGAGCGCGAGCCGGGCGCGGAGCTCGTCACGATCCCGGGCGAGATGCCCGAGCCGCTGATGGTCGACGTCCGCTCGATCGGCGAGCGCGAGTGCGCGGAGCTGCGCGCTGCCTGCGCGTGGAACGAGGGCAGGCTGCGCGACGGGCGGGTCTAGGAGCCTGCTACGGCGTCCGGAGCGACTGCGCGAGGGCGACGAGATTCTGCGCCGAGACGCTGATCGTTCCCGAGCGCGGGCTTTCGATGTCGGCGATCAGCAGGAACGCGATCGCCACCACCAGCGGCAGCACGGGCAGCATGAACGCCTCCGCGCGCGCATTGCGCGTGCCGTAGCCCACGAGCACGCACGAGCAGAGGGCGATGGCCACCATCAGCGCCCACGCCTGCACCGGGATGCGGTTCCACCATGCGGCCTGCGTGTAGCCCTGCGCGTTCAGCACGTCGTTGATGCTCATCACCGAGAGCGCCGTGGGCGGCGTGGGCTGCGCGCGCGCCGCGTCGCGCACGACCGCCCACATCTCGCCCTGCAGCTTGGCGGTCTGCGCGTCGGTGTCGCGCAGCTGCTCGGCGTCGCGCGAGGTGTAGAACAGGATCCGCAAGTCGAGATAGGTGCGCAGGAGCGGGCGCAGCTTCGCCGCCGCGGCGTCCGGCAGCAGCTCGGCGCGGACGTAGGCGGTGCCGATCGCGTTGGCTTCCTCCTCCTCGTACGCCTTGCGCTGGTCGTAGCGGGTCGTCGCCATCGAGAAGCTGAAGCCGATGATGAGCCCGAGCAGCGTCAGCGTCGCCGCCTGGATGACGCCGAAATCGGCGCGGCTCCCTTCGTCGAGCGCGCTGCGCCGCGGAAGGATCGTCGCGCCGAACCAGGTCGCAAGCCAGAGTACGGCGAACGACACGGCGCCGAAGATGATGGGATGATCGGTCAGGAAGCGCATGGGAGGGTTCGGCGGGCGAGCCCGCAATCTACCATCTGCGCAGTAGCGCGACGACGCGCGCGGCGCGGCGCTTGCGCGCTCGTCGCCGTGGAGGTCGCGGCGGCGGCCGGCGTCGAGCTGACAAGGGCGCTGCCTAAGCCCTCGCGCGGCGGCGCGAGGCCGCCATCGCGGCGAGCGCCAGCGCGAGGAGTGCAACGGAAGCGGGCTCGGGCACCGCGGCGCGAGGTCGCATCTCGACCGTTCCGAACCCGAGGCCCGGCGCGCCCGGGAAGGCGTAGGCGAACATGGTGCCGACCGCGTACCACTGGTCCGCAGGCCCGACCGTGACGACGCAGTAGCCTGCACCGCAGTTCGTGCCGAAGCCGGCGGTCGCAAGCTCGCCCGCCGCATCGAAGGTCAGCCATCCCGTGTTGGCGGTCGCGGGCCCGTAGGCGATCCCGTCCCACGTGAACGTCAATGCCGTGAGCAGGCCGGTCGCGGAATTCGAACCGGGGAGCGATGCCGGGATGCTGCTGCTGTCGAACGTGAAACTCCCCGTGGCCGTCGCGCCGGCGAGGGGGCCGGACGTCGCGGCCACCGCGAAGTCGTAGGTGATCGGCGTGGCGACCGCCGCCTGCGGGACGAGCGCGAGCCACGCGGCCGCGACGGCCAGATGTCTCGTCATTGCGTTCGTCATCGATCCAGTCCCCGGCGCGCCACGCTCTATTGGATTGCGTTCGGAAGTAGAAAGCAACAAGCGGGCCTCGATGCGAAAAGCTCGAAGAATCATCCGCGTTCGTTCGGGCCGCGCGAAGGATGCGCTCGACGTGTAATCGGATTCGACGTCGGGAGTGCCTCCCCTGTTCTGCGGTACGGGCACGCCGTACGCGCGGCTCGGCCTACCAGACCCGCGTCACGCGGAAGCCGTCGCGCTGCAGCATCGCGAGCAGGCCCTGCTCGCCGTGGAGGTGCGACGCGCCGACCGCGACGAACACGCGCCCGGAGCGCAGCGGCATGAAGAGCCGGTGATGCATCAGCACGGTGCGGCCCTCGATGATGTGCTGGCGGAGCTGCCGGTAGTGGACGCCCATGCCGGGATACCGCGCGTCGATGTGGTCGTCGACGCGCGCGAGCGCCGCGAGATCGCCGCGCAGCCAGGCGTCGACCGCGGCACCGCTGTCGGCGGCGACCGCGTCGCGGTGCGCGAGCACGTGCTTCAGGAGCGCGACCTGCGAGTCGAGCGGAATCGTGTCGAACGCGGCGATCTGCTCGTCGACCCACTCGAGCGATGTGATCTGCATCCGCCGCAGGCGTGCCGCGTTGAAGAGCTGCTCGTCGAGGCTCACCGCATTGCCGTGCGGCGTGGCCCGCGAGATCCTCATGAGCGCGGCCCACGGCTTCATCCGCTCGATCGTACGGTCGGGAATCTGCTCGGCCGCGAGCTCGAGCCGGAGTTGCGCGTAGGCGTCGGCGCCGAGCAAGGGCGCGAGCCGCCGGCCATCGTCGAACCCTTCCTGCTCGATCAGCACCGAGTCGGCCGCGGCCTCGGGAATGAGCTCCATCGCAAGGAGCCGCGTGCGCCCGAGCGCATCGAGCGCCGGAGGCGGGATCGCGGCAATGCGCGGGTCGGCGATGTGGATCGTGCCCAGCACGTAGCTGTCGGCGACGCCCGGCTTCGAGATTCGCCAAAGGTGGCCCTGAGCGAATGACGTGGGCCCATCCGCGCTCGCGATCGACACGAGTGCGAGAACGGCTGCCGCGAGCGCGATCCGGCTGCCCGCGCGGGCGGGCCGGCACCGGGTCCGGCCGAAGATCATGGCGGGCTCCATTGAGCGCCTGTCGAATTTCGCGCCAATCTGCGGCCCGATTCTCGGCCTCCCGCCGGAGGCTTGCAAACGGTTTCTGGTTACCGCCGGCATCAGGTTGACCCGGCCCCGCAATCCCGCAATACTCCGCCCCTCGCGCCGCCGCCCGGCCCACGCCGGCGTTCCGGCTTCGCGCCTTTTGTCATCTTTCCCCGCGCACCGATGAGCGATCCCACGCCCGCATCCGCCTCTCCCACCGAAGACCCGAAGAAGAAGCTGCGCGAGAAGGTCGACGCGTTGCTCGCCTCCGAGCCGCGCAAGAGCGAGGGCTCGATCACGATGAGCGGGCGCGCGCTCGAGTACACGGCGATCGCCGCGTTCGTGCCGGTCGCCGCGACCGGCCTCGACGAGAAGCGCGGCGAGCCCGAGGCCGCGGTCTTCACGACATCGTATTTCCTGAAGGGCGCGGACCCGAAGTCGCGCCCGGTCTGCTTCGTGTTCAACGGCGGACCCGGCTCGGCGTCGATTTGGCTACACCTCGGTGCGCTCGGGCCGAAGCGGGTCGTGATCCGCGAGGACGGGACGATGCCGCCGCCGCCGTACACGGTGACCGACAACCCCGAGTCGTGGTTCGAGCACTTCGACCTCGTGTTCATCGATCCGCCGCACACCGGCTACTCGATCACGGCGAGCGAGGAGGCGCGCAAGAAGATGCTCTCGGTCGACGGCGACGTCGATGCGCTGGTCGAGGTGATCCGGGTGTGGCTCGGCCGGCACCGGCGCTGGGGTTCGCCCCTCTACCTCGCGGGCGAGAGCTACGGGACGACGCGTGGCGCGGCGCTCGCCGACAAGCTGCAGCAGGCCGGCGTCGCGCTCTCGGGCCTGATCCTCGTGTCGTGTGCGATGGACCTGCAGAGCATCGTCTTCGCGCCGGGCAACGACTTGCCGTACGCGCTGTTCCTCCCCGGATTCGCGAACGTCGCGCAGTATCACGGCAAGCTCAAGGGGCCGATCGGCGAGTCGCCAGCCGCGGCGCGCGCGGCGGCCGAGGCGTTCGTCGCCGAGGACTATCTGCAGGCGCTGCATGCGGGTGCGCGCCTTTCGAAGGATGCCCGGCGCCGCATCGGCGGCCGTGTCGCGCAGCTCACGGGCTTATCGCCCTCGCTGGTCGACGAGAAGAACCTGCGGATCAGCGACCAGACTTTTTTCTTCGAGCTCCTGCGCGACCGCGGGCTCATCGTCGGCCGTCTGGAGGCGCGCGTCACCGGCCCGATGGCGGCGTCGCGCACGCGTGACTGGGAATTCGATCCCGGCATCGAGGCGATTGCCGCGCCGTACACGATGGCAGCGCACGCCTACATGATCGAGGCGCTCGGCGTCGATACGCCGGCGCGCTACGAGGTCCTGTCGTGGGACGCGCACAAGCAGTGGAACTGGAACCGTGGCGAAGGGAAGGGCAACAGCTACGCTTCCACGAGCCCGGACCTCGCGCGCGCGTTGCGCCGCAATCCGCACCTGCGTGTGCTGGTCGCGAGCGGCCGCTACGACCTCGGGACGCCGTACAGCGCGACCGACTGGTCGCTCGCCCAGCTCGACGCGCCGCCCGAAATACTGGCTCGCGTCTCGCATCACTACTTCGACGCGGGCCACATGATGTACACGCGCGAGGCCGACATGATGAAGCTCAAGCGCGACCTGGCGGCCTGGCTGGAGCAGTAACACGGAGAGCTCGAGATCTTCGCGCGGCATCGGAATGCGGCGCCGGCGTGCGCTGTTGACAGGTTCGATCGTCGACTCGCTGCTCCCTTCCCGATGACGCCCCGATGAACATCCGACGCCTGGCATCGCATTGCCTCGCGCTCGCGTGGCTCGCAGCGGCGGCGATCCCGGCCGCCGCCGCCGACTTCGCGCCTGACCCGAGCCACGTCTCGATCCACTTCACCGTCAGCCACCGCGACATCACCTACGTGCGCGGCCGTTTTGGCAAGATCGCCGTCACCGTGCAGTACGACGAGAGCGCGAAAACCGGCATGACGGTCGTCACCGTCGATCCGGACTCGATCGACACCGGCAATCGCTCGATCGACGCCATCCTGCGCTCCGACCAGTTCCTCGACACCGCCGCATTCACCGAGATCCGCTACGTGGGCGAGCGCTTCGAGTTCGACGGGGACAGGCTCGTGGCGGTCGACGGCCGCGTGTGGCTGCACGGCGTCGAGCGCCCGCTGCGCCTGACTGTCGAGCGCTTCGTCTGCAAGGACGTCGCGCTTGGCATCGTTCGCAGCCGCGTCTGCGGCGGCGCGTTCCGCGCGTCGTTGAAGCGCTCCGACTTCGGGATGACGCGCTTCCTTCCCGACGTCGGCGACGAGGTGCGGTTGGACATCGGCGTCGAGGCCTCGCCGCGTTGACGCGCCAGCGGGCGGCCGCGTTGCCCCGTCTGCCCGCATGCGCTACAGTGCCGTGCCGGTCGACGACCCGCCGCTCCGGCGAATGGCCGCTCGCGCATGAACGACACGGCTCGCGACACTCCGAACGCGCAGATCGCCGCCGGCTGGGGCAGCGATGCGATCGCGGACCTGCTGCGCGCACTCGAGATTCCGTATATCGCGCTCACGCCCGGCGCGAGCTTCCGCGGCCTTCACGACAGCCTCGTCAACTATCTCGGTAACGCGCAGCCGGAGCTCCTGCTGTGCGTGCACGAGGAGAGCGCGGTCGCGCTCGCGCACGGCTATGCACGCGTCGCGGGTCGGCCGCTCGCCGTCGCGCTGCACGCGAACGTCGGGCTGATGCACGCGACGATGGCGATCTTCAACGCGTGGTGCGATCGCATTCCCGTGCTGCTGCTAGGCGCCGTGGGTCCGGTCGATGCGGTCAAGCGCCGGCCGTGGGTCGACTGGATCCACACGTCGCGCGACCTGGGCGGGCTCGTCCGCGGCTACACGAAATGGGACGACCAGCCGGGCTCGGTCGCCGCAGCGCTCGAGGCGATCCTGCGCGGGTGGCGCATCGCGACGACACTGCCGCAGGGACCCGTGTTCGTCTGCCTCGACGCCGCGCTGCAGGAGGAGGCCCTCGTCGCGCCCGTGCCGCTGCCCGCGCTCGACCGCACGGCGGTGGCGACGACCGGCGTGGCGCCGGCGGAGGCCGTGCGCGAAGCGGCGACTCTGCTCTCGTCCGCGCGGCGCCCGCTGCTCATGGTCGGCCGCGTGTCGGCCGATCCCGTGGACTTCGCGCGGCGCGTCGCGCTCGCGGAGCGTCTCGGCGCGGCGGTGATCACCGACATCAAGACCGGCGCCTCGTTTCCGACGCGCCACCCGCTGCATCCGTTCCCGCCGTCGCTCTACGTCACCGGCGCGGCGGCGGAGCTCGTGCGCGACGCCGACGCGATCCTGAGCCTCGACTGGATCGATCTCGGCGGATCGCTCCGGCAGGCATGCGGCGGCGAGAATCCGCGCGCGAAGGTGATCCAGTGCTCGCTCGAGCCGTACATCCACAACGGCTGGAACATGGACTATCAGACGCTGCCGCCGACGGATCTGTCGATTCTTGCGGCGCCTGATTCGCTCGTCACGGCGCTCTGCGACGCGCTCGGCCCTGCCGCCGCGAAGGCAGGCCCATGGTTCGTCAAGCCACCGGCCGCGGCGCCGTCGAGTGCGCCGAAGGGCGATGAATCGAATTCGGCGGCGACGACGGGCGACGTCCGCCTGCCGCTCGAGGAGATGGCGCGCGGCGTGACGCGCGCGCTCGCGCCGCACCGGCCGTCGTACATCCGCCTGCCGCTGGGCTGGCCTGGCGAGCTCTGCGACTTCGCGCATCCGCGGGACTACATCGGCTTCGACGGCGGCGGCGGCATCGGCTCCGGACCGGGAATGGCGGTCGGCGCAGCGCTCGCGCTGCGCGACGCCGGCAGCGACCGCCTGCCCGTCGCCGTGCTGGGCGACGGCGACTACCTGATGGGGCTGACCGCGCTTTGGACCGGCGTCCACTATCGCGTGCCGGTGCTGATCGTCGTCGCGAACAACGAATCGTTCTTCAACGACGAGCTGCACCAGGAGAGGATGGCGCGGCTGCGCGGCCGGCCGGTCGAGAACCGTTGGATCGGGCTCCGGATGAGCGACCCTGACATGGATCTCGCGCAGCTCGCGCGCGGGCAGGGCGCGCGCGGCTACGGACCGGTGCGCACGGCCGGCGATCTCGAGAAGGCGCTCGCGCAGGCGGTCGCAGACGTGCGCGCAGGCGCCGTGGCCGTCGTCGATGCGCGGGTCGCACCGGAATATTCACGCGCGGTGTCGGCCTCGCTGTTGCGTCACACGGCGCCGAAACCATGACCGTCCGGGCGATCGCCGAACCGGTAGCGCTCGGGCGCGACCCGCGGCTGCCGCAGCAGCGCGGGCTCTGGTATGGCGGCGCGTGGCACGTGCCGACGCCACTGCGCGAGATCGCCGTCGAAAGTCCCGCGACACAGGAGGCGCTCGGCACGAGTGCCGATGCGAGCGCTGCGGACGTCGACCGCGCCGTCGCTGCGGCCCGGTCCGCCTTCCTGCGCTGGCGCGACGTGCCGGCGCAGGAGCGCGCGGCCGCGATCCGCCGCGCGTCGGCGATCCTGCGCGAAAACGCCGACGATCTCGCCTGGATCGAGGCGGTCGACACCGGCAATCCGTTCCAGGCGATGCGCTTCGACGTCGAGATCAGCGCGGCGTACATGGACTACTTCGCCGGCCTCGTCACCGAGATCAAGGGCGCGACGATCCCGATCGGCGCGGGCACGCTCGACTACACGCTGCGCGAGCCGCTGGGGGTCGTCGGCCGCATCGGCGCATTCAACCATCCGCTGCTCTTTACGGCCGGCAAGTGCGGCGCGCCGCTCGCCGCCGGCAACACGTTGATCGTGAAGCCGGCCGATCAGACGCCGCTGTCGTCGCTGCGGATCGCCGAGCTGTGGGAGGGCGTCTTTCCGCCCGGCGTCTTCAATGTCGTCACCGGCGGGCGTGACGCCGGTGCGGCGCTGGTCGCGCATCCCGGCGTGGCGAAGATCGGATTCATCGGCAGCGTGGCCGCGGGCCGCGCGGTCGCGAGCGCCGCCGGCGCGACACTGAAGGCGCTCACGCTCGAGCTCGGCGGCAAGAACGCGCTCATCGCCTGCGCCGATGCCGCGCCCGCCGAGATCGCCGACGGCGTCGTGCGCGGGATGAACTTCCGCTACGTGACAGGCCAGTCGTGCAACTCGACGAGCCGCGTCTACCTGCACGCCGACGTCCACGACGCGGCGCTCGCCGAGATCGTGCGTCGCGTCGGTGAGCTCAAGGTCGGGCTGCCCACTGAGGTCGACAGCGAAGTCGGCTGCCTGTCCTCGCGCGCGCAATTCGACAAGACGATGAGCTACATCAAGCTGGGCGTCGAAGGCGGCGCGCGCCTCGCCCACGGTGGCAAGCGACCGGCCGACGCGAAGCTCGCACGCGGCTATTTCGTGGAGCCTACGGTGTTCGCCGACGTGACCGACGACATGCGCATCGCGCGCGAAGAGATCTTCGGACCGGTGGTCTCGATCCTGCGCTGGACCGACGAGGACGATCTCGTCGCGCGCGTGAATGCGCTCGACTACGGGCTCACCGCATCGATCTGGACGCACGATCTCGACCGCGCGCACCGGCTCGCGAGCCGCGTCGAGGCCGGCTACATCTGGGTCAACGGCGCGAGCACGCACCACGTCGGCGTGCCGTTCGGAGGGTACAAGCAGTCGGGCGTGGGCCGCGAGGAGTCGATCGAGGAGCTCCTCGCGTGCACGCAGATCAAGAACGTCAACGTCACGCTGCGTTCACACCGTTAGGAGGAGATCATCATGCATCGCCTGGTTTCGCTGTTCGCGGGCACGCTCGTCGCAGGATTCGCGGCCACCGCCGCGGCGGAAGAGATCGCCGTCGGCAACTACGGAGTGTCGGCCAACGGCATGCCCTTCGGCGTCGCGCTCGCCAAGGGCTACTTCAAGGAGGAGGGCCTCAACATCACGGGCTTGATTTCGTCGGCCGGCGGCGGCACGTCGCTGCGCAACATGCTGGCGGGCGGCGGTGTGCCGTATGGCGAGGTCAATCCCGGCGTCGTCGTCTCGGCGATCCTGGCGGGCGCCGACCTCAAGATCATCAGCGACAACGTCCTCACCGTCGCCGAGTTCGTCTGGGCCGTTAAGCCCGAGTCGTCGATCAAGTCGATCAAGGACTTCAAAGGCAAGAAGATCGGCTACACGAACCCGCGCTCGACGAGCCAGGCGCTCGCCCGGATGCTGCTGCAGCAGGCGGGGTATACGGAAGCCGACGCCGAGCTCGTGAAAACCGGCGGCTTCGGCGAAGGCATCGCGGCGCTCGATTCCGGCCAGATCGACGTGGCCGCGATCACCGAGCCGCTGTGGTCGAAGGTCAAGAGCAAATATCGCGCGGTGGTGGTGGCGAGCGAAGTGCTGCCACCGCTCGACAACGTCGTCGGCGTGACGACTGTCGAAATGGCGGAAAAGAAGGGCGATTTCCTGCGGGCGGTCATCCGGGCACGGCGCAAGGCGGTGCAGTTCATGATCGCGCACCCCGACGAAGCGGCCGAGATCGTCGCAAAGGAGTACAAGCTCGACCTCGATGTCGCCAAGAGCGCGGTGCGCAACCTCGTGACCAGCAAGACCAAGGGCGTACCGTACTGGGGCGAAGGCCAGATCCACATGGAAGGCCTGAAGCGGATGATCGAGGCGCAGCGCTCGGTGGGCGCGATCACCGGCGAAGTCGATTACAGCAAGATCATCGACACGCGTTTCCTTCCGGACGACCTGAAGGCGATCAAGCAATAGCCGGCCGGGACCGCCCGTGAGCGCCGCAGGGCCGTCCCAAGGCGCGCGCGCCCCCTCGGGGGGCAGCGCAGCGGCGACAGCCGCAAGCGTGGGGGACCATTCAACACCGCAGGTCCGGCTTTCGAGCGTCGGCAAGACCTTCACGACGGGGCGCCCGCCGGCGCCCCTGCATGCGGTCGGGCCGATCGATCTCGATATCCGCCAGGGCGAGTTCTTCGCCGTCGTCGGACCCTCCGGCTGCGGCAAGTCCACGCTGCTCGAATTGATCGCCGGGCTGACGCCCGCCACGGCCGGCTCGATCGAGTTCGAGGGCCGGCCGATCGCCGGCGAGGCGCCCGACGGGATCGGCGTCGTGTTCCAGGACGATGCGTCGCTGCCGTGGCTCAATGTCGCGGAGAACGTGGCGTTCGGCTTGCGCCGCTTGGACCTCGGCAAGGACGCCCGCGACAAGCGCGTAAGCGACGTACTCACGCTCGTCGGCCTTGCCGACTTCGCAACCGCGTATCCGGCGCAGCTGTCGGGCGGCATGCGCCAGCGTGTCTGCATCGCGCGCACGCTGGTGATGCAGCCGCGACTCATCCTGCTCGACGAGCCGTTCGGCGCGCTCGACCAGCAGACGCGCCTGCTTATGGGAGACGAGTTGCTGCGGATGTGGCGCGAGACGGCCGCGACGGTGTTCCTGATCACCCACGCGCTGGACGAGGCGACGATGCTCGCCGACCGGATCGGCGTCATGTCGGCGCGGCCGGGCCGCATCATCGACGTCGTCGAAACGCACTGGCCACGCGAGCGGGACAGCCGGATCATCGAGCATGCCGAATTCGGCGCCATCACCGCGCGCTTGTGGCATACGCTGCGCGGGGAATCGATGAAGACGATCGGCCGCTCCGGGCTGGTCCGGGACAGCGAATAGCATGAGCCGCGTCGCCTGGTACCGCGTGTTCGTGATCTGCGGCGCCATCGCGCTGCTCGAGGTGCTGTGCCTCGCCGGCGTCATCGACAAGATCACGATGCAGGCACCGCACTTGATCGTGCGCGACCTGTACCGGATGCTCGTCTCGGGCCGGATGAACGTGGCGATCATGAAGACGCTCGGCAACACGCTGCTTGCGCTGGGGTTGGCGCTCGGCGTGGGCATCATCACCGGCGCGTTGCTGCACCGATGGCGCGCGGTGCGGGACACGCTCGATCCGCTGTTCGCGACCTACTACGCGGTGCCCGTGTTCGCCTTCTACCCGTTCTTCATCGTCGTGTTCGGGCTGGGCGACCTGCCGCAGATCCTGATCGCCTTCATGCTCGGTGTGGTCGCGGTCATCGTCAACACGTTGAACGGCCTCGACCGCGTCCCAGTGGTCCTGCTCAAGACGGCGCGAATCATGCGCCTTTCGTCCATCGACACCGCGCTACGGATGACGCTGCCGTCCGCCGGGCCCTACCTGCTGACCGGCGTCAAGCTCGCCGTCGCCTACGCGTTCATCGGGGTGATCGGGTCCGAGTTCATCATGTCGCGCGGCGGCATCGGCTACGAGATCAGCTTCGCGTACGCCAATTTCGACAACGCGACGATGTACCCGCTGATCACGTTGATCCTTCTGGCCTCGGTGGCTATCAACGGCCTGTTGTCGCGCTGGGAGCAACGGCTTCTGACCCGGCGAGGGATGCGATGACCGCAGGGCGCTACGACGGGCTGCGGAACACGGTGGTGCTGATCGCGGCGCTCGCCGCACTCTGGCAGGGACTGTACTGGTGGGTGGGCGACATCGCGCTCGCCTCGCCGGCCGCCACGCTGCGCTACACCGCGAAGCTGTTCGCGACCGAGTCATTCGACGAACATCTGTTCGACACGTTGCGGGCGTTCGTGATCGCTTACGCGCTTTCGGTCGTGATCGGCCTCGCGGTCGGCTTCTGGCTGGGCTTCGACCGCCTTTCCGGCGACACCCTGGAGCCGATGATCGTCTCGGTCTACGCGATTCCCAAGCTCACGCTGTACCCGATCCTGCTGCTCGCGTTCGGTCTTGGGCTGTCCGCGAAAGTCGCCTTCGGCGTGCTGCACGGGGTGATCCCGATCATTCTGTTCACGCTGAGCGCCGTGCACAATACCAAGCCGATCCTGATCAAGACCGGGCGCGTGCTCAAGCTTTCACGCTCGCAGATGGTGCGCTGGATTCTGTTCCCCGCGGCGATCCCGGAGATTTTCACCGGATTGCGGGTGGGATTCGCGCTGACGCTGATCGGGTCGCTCCTGGCCGAGATGTTCGCTTCTCAACGCGGTCTCGGGTTCCTCCTGATGAACGGCATCGGCCTCCACAACGTCGAGCAGATCATGGCGGTGACGCTGATCATCGTGGTATTCGCCGGCGCCGTCAGCTCGCTCCTGCTCTACCTCGACCACCGGCTGCACCGGCGGGTCTGAGCGTCGGGCGTGACCGACCCGGGCTATCGGGCAGGACCCGCCGGCGCGACCGTCGCGCCGACCGCACGATTGCGGGCGAGCGAGGCCGCGACGAACCCCGACGCCTTCATCTCCTCGACGAACTCCGTCAGGTAGCGCGCACCGGCATCGCGCCCGCGCGGCGTTCCCATCGCCTGATTGATTGCCATGAAGCGGCCGGGCAGGAGTCGCAGCCCCGGCGTCGTGCGGGCGTCGGCCTCGAGCATCGGCCGCACGCCGGCGGCGACCTCGAGCTTCTGTCCAACGAACATCGGGATTACGTCCTTCGCCGTCGTCGCGCGGACGATGGCCGCGTGCTTCAGGTTGCGCGAGAGGAAGAGGTCGTAGGCGCTCCCCGTGCTGACGGCAATGCGGATGCCCGCGCGATCCACCTCGGCGTTGTCGCGGATCGGCGAGGCGTCGGGCACGAGATAGGCGCCTTCGATCACGACATACGGGTGGGTGAACGCGATCTTTTCCGCGCGCTTCGGATCAATCGCGAGGAAGCAGACGTCCCACGCGCCGGCATCGAGTCCCTCGACGACCTTGGCGGCGGCGTAGTAGGGCACGAACGCCACCGGAACGGACAGGCGCCGCGACAACTCGCGCGCGAGCTCCACCGAGATGCCGCCGGGCTCGTCGGTCGCCGGATCCTTCGACGCGAGGATCGTGTTGTCGAAGTTGATCGCGGCACGCAGCGTGCCGGAGGGCGCGAGATCGGCGAGGGCGGCGGAAAGCGTCATCGGCGTGACTAGGCCCATGGTGTGAACAGGCCCGAGGTCGATGCAGAGACGCGATCATAGCGCGAAGCCCATGCGACGTGCGCCTTCGCCCGGACCTACGCCGGCAGCGGCAACATCACCGCCGCGCGCCGCAGCAGGATTCGATTGAGCAGGCTCGCGGGCTTCTGCGCGGCGCGCTCGGCTGCGAGCGCCCGGGCGAGCCGCGTCTTGCGCGCGCGCAGCGCCGCCTCCGTGAGTGTGAGATGGATCAAGTCGCACTGCGCGATGCTGCCGCCGCACTGGTGCGCGACGTGGCGCACGCGCGCGATCCATTCGATGCACGCGGGATAGTCGCGGCGGGCGAAGGCCCGCAGCGCTTCGCAGAGGGGGAGCGCGAGCAGATCCTCCGGAGCCGCGAGCGAAGTCGCGCGGGCAACCGTGGTTCGTAGCGCCTCGATCACGCGCGCGGCGGCTCCGTCGCGCCCCGCCGCCGCGAACGCCATCAGCGCGTGCGCGGCGTAGAAGGGGCGCGCGCCCGCGAGCGACCGCGCTTCCCACCCGTCCGCCAGACGCTGCCACCGCGCTCCGAGGTCCGCATTGCGCAACTGCAGGCGCCACAGCAGGGCCGACGCATCGGCGAGCGCCGGCATCGAATTCCGCGCGGGTGAAATTCGCGAATCGTAGAGAGCGAGCGCCGAGGCCGGATCGTCGGTGTCGAGGTGGAACAACGCCTGGTGCCAGGCGAGGTGCACGGAGTATCCGGTGCCTTCGGCCCACGCCGGCGCAGTCGCCGCGAGGAAGGCCAGTCCGTCGCGCGCGCGCCCCTTCATCTCCATCACGTGGGCGATGGCGTGGATGGCGCCGGGGTGCCCCGGGTCTAGCTCGAGCGCGCGTCGCGCAACGGCCTCCGCCCGTCGGTATTGTCCGTTCTCTTCCAGCCCGAACGCGTACATCGCGAGCAAGCTCGCGTAGCCGGGCATCGCTGCGTTCCAGTCGGGGAGCACCTGCGCGATGCGGTCCCGCAGCATCCGCCGGCGGCCGAGCCGGAAGTCGAGCGCGTGCGCGACGACGAGCGAGAGGATGTCGCGCGGCTCGTCGATGACGATCGCCCCGTAGCGCTCGAGCGCCCCGCTCGGGTCACCGGCGAGCCAGGCGTTCGCGGCCAGCGCATGGCGGCGCGCGTAGTCGTCCGGGGCCGGAACCGCCGCCTCGATCGCGGCGACGCTCGCCGCCAGCGCCTCGCGCGACTCGACGTCGCCGCCGGCGACGATGTTCGCCGCCCGCAGGCAATGCGCCGGGACGCAGTCCGGATCGACGGCAAGCATCTCTTCGATGATGGCGCGCGGATTGCCCCGATGCGTGTGCATGAGCCGGACCGCGTGTTCGCAGCGGCGGATCGTGTCAGGATCGCCCGCGAGGTGCGGGTGGTCGCCGACGACAACGACATGTTGATGCACTGGAGCCTCCATCGAGCCGGAAAGGGAATCCAGCATAGGACGCACGTGCAGCAGGCGGACTTCGTCGCGACGGCCCGATTGTTTCGTTTGTTTCGCGCCGCCGTCCGCGTCGGTCGCAGAGTGCCGGACCCCCTCGGAGACGAAGTCGGTCAAGCCAGACATGAGAGCTCCGGCACTGCGGACGCAACCGGGCGATCCGGCCCGTCGACGCCGGTTCCGATCGTCCAGTAGTGACTTCCGTGGAAGATCAGCGGCGCGCCGTCGGAACGGCCATGGCGGACGACCTCGCAGATGAAGAGGACGTGATCGCCGGCCGGATGCCGCTCGCGCACGCGGCAGACGAAATGCGCCGGCGCACCGTCGATCGTGATCGCGCCGGCAAGATCGTACCGCCAGGCGACGCCGGCGAAGCGGTCGGGCGCGGGTCGGGCAAAGCGCAGCGCGAGCCACGCCTGGTTCGCCGCGAGGACGTTGATCGCGTGCACGGGCGCGGTCTCGAGAACCGAACGGCTCGACGCCGTCGCGGCGAGGCTCCAGAGCACGAGCGGCGGGTCGAGCGAGACCGACGTGAACGAGTTGATCGTGACGCCGACCCGCCGTCCCAAGGCGTCGCGGGCGGTGACGATCGCCACGCCGGTCGCGAACTGACCGAGCGCAGCACGAAGAGAACGTGCTGCTTCGAGCGACGCAACCGATGAGGGGATCGAAGCCGGCATCATCGACCCTGGAAACGTCGGCCGGGACGCGTTGGGGTTCGACATGGTGCGGTTCGTTACGCAGCCAGCGGAATCGCCTGGCCCGCGGGGGCGTCGACGTCGAGCCCCAGCGCCAGGCGGCCTGTGTACTCGCGCTGCACCCGCTCCTGCAGCGGGTGGTACCGGCACGCCTGGGCGTCGCGGAAGCGCCGCTCGAGCCCGGCGTCGCGGTAGAAGGCGCTGCCGCCGCCGATCCCGAGGGCAAGGTCGACGACTTCGAGCACCGCTGTCTCGACGAGCGCGCGGCCCTGCATCACGCGCCGGGTCGTCGCTGGCCCGGGCGTATTGCCGGCGGTCGCGGCGAACATGTCGGCGAGCGCAAGGCGCGCCGTCGCGAGCGCGTTGTCGATGGCGCCGGCGAGATCGACGAGGTGCGCGTCGACGGTGCGCTTGCGCGCGCGCTCGAGCGCGAGGTCGCGCGCCGATTCGGCGATGCCGACGTAGACCGCATAGATCAGCGGCATCGCAATCATCGCGGCGATGTGGACCGCCGGGTGCCAGCGGCCGCGCGGGCGCCGCAGCGTCACCGCCGCGTCCGGCACGAAGACATTCTCGAGGACGACGTCGTGCGAGCCCGTTCCGCGCATGCCGAGCGTGCGCCACGTCGAGAGCACGCGCACGCCGGGCGAGTTCATCGGCACGCCCAGATGGAGGACTGTCGGGCCGTCCGCGGGATCGTCGTAGACGGCCGTCGTGATGAACAGGTCCGCCGCCGGCGCGCCGCTCGCGAAGATCTTGCGGGCGTCGATGCGGAAGCCGCCGTCGACGCGCGTCGCCGTACCGCTGGCGTGGAGCCAGTCGGATCCGCCGCTCGACAGAAGCACGATTTGCTCGGTCGCGACCCGCCGCAGCAACCCGTCGACGGGCGCCTTCTGGTGGCGCCAGCGCCAGGCCGCGGCGGCGACCTGGTGCGTGTGCATCGCGAACGCGAGCGCCGTCGAGCCGCAGTGGCGTGCGAGCTCACGCAAAAGGTCGCCCAGGTCGGCGGGGGCGAGACCGCCGCCGCCCAGCTCCACCGGAACGCCGGCGGCGAAGAATCCGTAGGCTTCGAGGTCCGCATAGTTGTCCGCGACGAACCGATCGTCGCGATCGACGTCGGCCGCGCGCGCGCCGAAGCGGCGGCCGAGCGTGCGCGCGAGCTCGAGCCAGTCGCTGGTCGAAGGCTCCGCGGCGACCAGTCCGAGTGTCGTGTTCATGGTGATCTCCTCTCGCGATCCGGCGTCGTTGTTCGGTGCTGGACTGGGTGCTAGTATCCGCACCTCCGCCAATCCGCGGAATGACCGGGCGTCCACGCTTCTTGCGCGAGACGCCGGAAATGCGATCGCCACCATGGACGCCCTGTCCGACGTGCTGCGCGTGGTGCGCCTGAACGGCGCCGTCTATCTCGACGGCGAATTCGCCGCGCCGTGGTGCGTGATCGGGCGCGCCGAAGACGAGCTTTGCTCGCAATTCCTCTCGTGCACCGAGCGCGTGTTGTCGTTCCATTTCATCACCGCCGGGATCTGCTGGGCACGGCTTCCCGACGATCCGGCGTCAGCGATCCGGATCGAGGCCGGCGAGATCGTCGTCGTGCCGCAAGGTGAGCCGCACATTCTCGGCAGCGCGACCAATCTCAAGCCGGTTCCGTCGGCACGCGTGCTCGCGACGCAGATCGAGATGGTGCCGGGCCAGATCATGAAGCTCACCCATGGCGGCACTGGGCCGGTCACGCGCATGGTGTGCGGTTTTTTGGGCGGTGAGAACGTGCTGGGCAATCCGCTGCTGAACGCGCTACCGCGCCTGTTCAAGGTCGACATGCGCGGGACGCAGGCGGCGTGGCTGCAATCCTCGCTCCAGTTCGCGGCGCAGGAAGCCGCGCAGATGCGCTCGGGGAGCACGACGGTGCTGGGCAAGCTCTCCGAGCTCCTCTTCGTCGAGGCCATCCGGCGTTACATCGACACGCTGCCCGAAGAGCAGACCGGCTGGCTCGCGGGGCTGCGCGACCGGTTCGTCGGCCGAGCGCTGACGCTTCTGCACGGCCGACCCGCGCACGCGTGGACGGTCGAGGATCTGGCGCGAGAGGTGGGGCTTTCGCGCTCGGCGCTCGCCCAGCGGTTCACGGATCTCGTCGGCGTGCCGCCGATGCAGTACCTCGCGCGCTGGCGTCTGCAGATCGCGGCGCAGCAGCTGCGGTCGGGCGAGAAGCAGGTGGCCGCGGTCGCCGAGGACGTCGGCTACGATTCCGAGGCGGCGTTCAACCGCGCGTTCAAGCGCGAATTCGGAATGCCGCCCGCGACCTGGCGGCGATCGCAAGGACAGCCGACGCCGGAGGTAGTCGCCGCCACACCCGGTGTGCTGAGTTGAGGCGACGTCGCATCGGAGAGTGGAGCGGAGACCGATATGGATCGTGACTTGCAGGAGCGCGGGCTCGCCGTGCGCCGGAGAGTGCTCGGCGCGAAGTACGTCGACAACGCGATGCAGAGTGCAGACGCGTTCAACCTTCCGCTGCAGGAGCTCCTGAACGAGTATTGCTGGGGCGGGGTCTGGACGCGTCCCGGGCTTGAGCCGAAGACGCGGTCGATGCTGAATCTCGCGATGCTTCCCGCGCTCAACAAGCCACACGAGCTCAAGCTGCACATCCGCGGCGCGCTCAACAACGGCGTCACGCGCGAGGAGATCCGCGAGGTGTTCCTCCAGGTCGCCGTCTACTGCGGCGTGCCGGCGGCCGTCGAGGCGTTCCGCTGCGGGCGCGAGGTGTTCGCGGAAATCGACGCGGGGAGATAGCGCGGAATGGGCCCGGCGGCGTCCGACGAGGCGTCGGCCCCGCATCGCCTCCGGGGAAGGCCCCCGGTGCTGGAGGGGACCGCAGTCCAGCGGAGCCCGGCGGCCGACCGGCCGATGCGCTATCCTCACCCGAAACGACGTTTCCCGCCGTGCACCTCGACCCCCAAGCCCTGCTGCTCGACGCCGTCGCCTTCGCGGCCCACAAGCACCGCAATCAGCGCCGCAAGGATGCCGAGGCCTCGCCCTACATCAACCACCCGATCGCGCTCGCGAGCCTCCTCAAGCGCGAGGGTGTCGACGATGTCGACGTCCTCTGCGCTGCGCTCCTTCACGACACGATCGAGGACACGAACACGACCGCCGCCGAGCTTCGCGTCGCATTCGGCGAGGTCATCACCTCCGTCGTGCTCGAAGTGACCGACGACAAGACGCTCGAAAAGACGGAGCGCAAACGGCGGCAGGTCGCGCACGCGCACGAGCTCTCCGAGCGCGCCAAGCTCGTGAAGCTCTCCGACAAGATCTGCAACGTGTACGACATGGTGGCCGCGCCACCGGCCAAGTGGACGCTCGAGCGCAAGCGCGAGTACCTCGAGTGGGCGAAGGACGTCGTCGATCGGCTGCGAGGGACGCACGCAGGGCTGGAGACGATCTTCGACGAGGTCTACGCGAAGGGTATGCGGGCGCTCGCCGCGCCTTGATCCGCTGATCGGCATGGTCGCCAAACGCCTCTTCCGCTCCGCTGCACATCTCGACGCCGATCCCGCGCGGCGGATCGAAGGCGTGGCCGAGCTGCCGGCGGACTCGGACGAGCTCGCGGCCCTGGTCGCCGCCGATCCCGCGGCCGAAGTTCGTGTCGCCGCGGCGAAGCGTTGCACGGGTGTCCCCGCGCTTATCGCTGCGTGGGAGAAGGAGAGCGATCCGGGCGTCCGATCCGCGATCGCCACGGCGCTGGGCATGGCACTCGCCGAGACGGACGACGCCGCCCGCGCGACAGATTTCCTCGATTCCGACGCCTGTACCGACGCCATCCGCGGGGACGTCGCCCGCCGCGCGGCGGATTCGGAGCGGCGCCGCAGCACGATCGCGGCAATCCGCGACGAAGCCGCGCTCGTCGATCTCGCACTCACCGCGGAACACGCGGAGACCCGCAAGGCGGCCGCCCTGCGCGTGCAAACGCCGGAGGGGCTGCGCAAGCTCGCCGACGCGGGCGCAGTCAAGGATCGCGGCGTGGCCCGGCACGCGCGTCAGCGGATCGACGCGCTGGCGGACCGCGAGGGCCGGACGGCCGACGCGGACGCCATCCTGGCGGAGCTGGAGGCGTTGGCGCATAGGCCCGGTCCGATCCTCACCGCGGTGATCGAGCTCGATCGCCGCTGGGAGGCGCTGCATCTTTCCGACGATGCGGCCCGCCTCGCGCGTTGCGAAGCCGCCCGCAAGACGCTCCAGGCCCGGTTCGACCGCGAGCACGAGGAGCAGCGCGCGCGCACCCGCTTCGAGCACGGCCTCCGCGAATGGCTCGCCAAGGCCGATCCGCCGGCGACGTCGGATGCCTTGTCCGCGTTGCTCGGCGAGCTCGCGACCTTGCGCGATGACGCGCGCAAGTTCGCGGATGCCAAGGCGCTCGCGAAGCTCGACGAGGCCGAGCAGCGCATCGAGCGATGGACTCAGGACTTGAACGCGCAGGCCGGCGCCGAAGCACTCGTCGTCGAGGCCGAGCAGCTCGCGTCCGGCACCTCCATCGACAACGCGAAGCTCCCGGAGCGCTGGCAGGCGCTGGATCTGCATACGCGCACGCCTGCGCTGACGCGGCGATTCGAGGCAGCGCTGATCGTGGTCGAGCAGCGCCGGCTCGCGCAGATACGCGCCGCGCAGCAGGAAGCGAGTGCCGCGCGGCAGCATCTGCACGGTCTCCTGCACGCCGCGGAGCAGGCGCTCGCCGCGGGCCAGCTGCAGGCCGCCCGCGCAGCGGCCGACGAAATCCGCGTGCGCAAGGCTGACGCCGGGGCGCTGCCGAAGCCGACCGTGCAGCGGTTGAGCCGCATCGTGCAGCAGTTGGGCGAGCTCGAGCGCTGGGAGTCGTTCGGGCAGCAGCAGGCCCGCGTCCAGCTCTGCGAGCGCGCCGAAGCCGCGGCCACCGCGGCACTCGATCCGCCCCGCCTCGCGATCGAAGTGCAGAACCTGCGCAACGAGTGGAAGACGCTCGACCAGCAGCACGCGGGTGTCCCGAAGGCGCTGTGGGAGCGCTTCGACCGCGCGTGCGAGAAGGCGTACGCGCCCGCTGCGCGCCATTTCGCCGAGCAGGCGGCGAAGCGCAAGGAAGCGCGCAAGGGGCGCGAGGAGTTCATCGCGGCCGCCGCGGCGCACGCACCTTCGCTGCTGACCGAGCCGCGCGACTGGCGCGCCGTCGAGCGGTGGCTGCGTGAGACCGATCAGAAGTGGCGCGACGGCGATCTCGGCAGCGTCGAGCCGAAGGCGTGGAAGAGCTTCGATGCGAAGCTCCGCGCCGCACTCGCGCCCGCGCGCGATGCGCTCGCGACCGCGCGCACGGAGGCGAAAGCGCGCCGCGTGGCGTTGATCGAGGAAGCCGCAGCGCTCGCCGCGAAGGCCATGGATCGCGACGCGCCCTCGCAGGTCAAGGCGATCCAGGCCCGCTGGCAGGCGCAGGCGAAGGAGATCACGCTTCTGCAGCGCGACGAGCGCGCGCTGTGGGACCAGTTTCGCGCCGCCTGCGACGCCGTGTTCCAGGCACGCGAGGCGAAGCGCAAGGAGGAGGGTGACAAGAAGCACGAAGGCCGCCGCGCGCTGGAGGAAATCTGCGCGCAGTTGGAGCAGCTCGCGCACGCGACCGACAAGGACGATTCCGAGCTGCGCCGCGTGCTGCGCGAGTCCTCGGAACAGTGGCGGCAGAGCACACGCGGACCGAACGCGGCGCCGCGCGGTCTCGAATCACGGTTCACGAGCGCGAAGGCGGCGGTCGAGACGGCGGTCTCGGCGCGCTCACGCGCCAAGGACGCGGCGGTGTGGCAGACGCTCGCGGCCAAGGAGCGACTCTGCGAGACGCTGGACCAGCACGTGCGCACGGGGACCGGCGATGTGGAGGCCGCGACGGCCGCGACCGAGCAATGGGCGGCCCTTCCGGCGCTGCCGGCCGCGTGGGAAAAGGCGATGCTCGCGCGGCGCGACGCGGCGATCGCCGGCTTCTACGACCAGGACGCCGCCGATGCGCATTACACGAAGATCGAGGACGACGCGGAGGCGCGCGCCGAGATCTTGCTCGACCTCGAGATGCAGCTCGGCCTCGACATCGCGCCGGAGCTTCAGGCGCAGCGTTTGGCGCTCCAGGTCAAGAAACTGCGCGACCGATTCCAGAGCGCCGCGAGCAGCAGCGCCAATACGCCCGGCGATCGGCTTCTCGCGTGGTGTGCGCATCCGGGCGTGGCCGAGGCGCGCGATCGGCAACGGGCGGAACGTCTCTTCGCGACGGTGGGGCGAGGGCGCTGAACCCGCCCGTCGCCCGGCGGGCCGCGAGGCATGGAGGAACGACATGGCTGCCGCGAAATCCGGCAAGATCAAGCGTCCATCGCCCCGACGCAAGCCGCGGACGAAAGCGCGCAGGAAGGCCACGCGCCGCTCGTCGCAGAAGAAGGCAACCAGTGTACGCAAGCACGAGGTGAAGGGGGAACTCGCGAACTTCGAGCTCGCCAAGGCCCGCTCGTCGCTCAATCTGGAAATCTTCGCGAACAAGGAGAAGATCGGAGAGCTCGAGATCGGCCGCGGGTCGCTCTTCTGGTGCGGCCGGAATCGCCACAAGAGCAAGCGCCTCAACTGGTCGCGCTTCGTGAAGATGATGGACGAGCTCGCGTACGGCGAGCATCTGCCCGCGGCTGGCGAAAAATAGGCTCGCCGGCCGGCCGGCTCACGCCTCCATCTGCGCGTTCCACTTTGCGTGCCGCGCGAGGCTGTTCATCTTCACGCGCTTCCCGAACGCGCCCTGCGCGGCGCGCACGTTCTCGGACTTGCCCGCCCAGATCCGCATCGCATCGTCCTGCAGCGCGCGCGCGTAGGAGAAGGACAGCACCCACGGCGCGTGCGGCGCCATCGCGTTCATCGCATTCAGGTTGGCGGTTGCCTCGACCGGCGACTGCCCGCCCGAGAGGAAATTGATCGTCGGCACGGCGGCGGGCACCGTGCGCTTCAGCACTTCGAGCGTCGCGCGCGCGACGACTTCGGGCGCGGCCTTTGGCGGGCTCTCCTTGCCGGGGAGCACCATGTTGGGCTTCAACACCATGCCCTCGAGCAGTACCTTGTGCCGGTGGAGCGCGTGGAATACCGCGTGCAGCACCGCCTCGGACACCTCGTGGCAGCGCTCGATCGTGTGCACGCCGTCGATCAGCACCTCCGGCTCGACGATCGGCACGATGCCGTACTCCTGGCAGATCGCGGCGTATCGTGCGAGCACCTCGGCGTTCGCTTCGATACCGAGACGCGTCGGATTGCGGTCGGTGATCGTGTAGACCTCGCGCCACTTCGCGAAGCGCGCGCCCTTCGCCTTGTACGTCGTGAGGCGATCGCCGAGGCCGTCCAGGCCCTGGGTGATCAGGTCTCCGTCGGCGCCGGGCAGCCCGACGGTCCCCTTGTCGACCTTGATGCCGGGCACGATGCCCCGGTGCGCGAGAACGTCGGGCAGGAGCGTGCCGTCGTCGCCCTTCTGCGCGAGCGTCTCCTCGAACAGGATCACGCCGGCCAGGTACTGGTTCGCGTCCGGCGTCGTGAACAGCAGGTTGCGGTACTGGCGCCGCGACTCGTCGGTCGACTCGATGCCGACCGCCTTGAAGCGCTTGGTGATCGTCGGCATGCTCTCGTCGGCGGCGAGGATGCCCTTGCCGGGCGCGGTCAGCTTCGCGATCGTGGCCAGCAACTCGTCGTGGGTGTTCATGGTTCGTTCCTCCGATGCTGCGGCGGCGCGTCCACAGCGGACGCCACCGAGATCATAATGGTGCTCCGTTTCGGCCCGCGCGCGCTACTCCCGCGCTGAAACTTTTTCAGGATTGAGGGTCCATCCGGCGTTTCCGATGTCTCTGCGGCACACACTCATGGAATGGCTCGTCGTTGCCATCGTCCTCGCTCTCGGTATTCCCGCCGCGGCGTGGCTCGCGCAGGACCGGATGATCTTCTACCCGCAGCCGGTCGCGTCGACGGCGCACCTGCCGGCGCACGCGGAGCCGATCGCCGTCGCCTCCACCGACGGGACGACGTTGCGGGGCTGGATCGCACGCGGTACGGCCGTCCCCGCGCCAACGGTCGTCTACTTCGGCGGCAACGCGGAGGAAGTCTCGTGGACGCTCGCCGACGCGCGCTGGCCGCGCGAATGGACGATCGCCGCGCTCAACTATCGCGGCTACGGCGGCAGCGAAGGCAAGCCGAGCGAGCGCGAGCTCAAGGCCGACGGGCTCGCGATCTACGACGCGATCGCTGCGACCGACGGCATCGACCGCCGGCGCATCGTGATGTTCGGGCGCAGCCTCGGCACCGGTGTCGCGACGCACGTGGCCGCGGCGCGTCCGGTCGCGGGTGTCGTGCTGGTGTCGCCGTACGACAGCCTCGCCGCCATCGGCAGCCACCATTACCCGTGGCTCCCCGTAACGCTGCTCCTGCGTCATCGCTTCGACGCGCAGGCCGACGCCGCGCGCTGCCGGATGCCGCTCCTCGCCATCGTCGGCGAGGACGACACGATCATTCCCGTCCCGCGCTCGCGTGCGCTCTACGACGCGTGGGCCGGTCCGAAGAGCTGGTACGCGATCCCGCGGGCGGACCACAACGCCCTCGGCGCAACGGCCGAGTTCTGGCAGCACGTCGCCCGCTTTCTGGAAGCGAGTCGGGTTGAAAATTAGATCATCCTACGTGTGTATGGGCTGGCGCTTCTCCGTAGATGCATGCAGAGCACCGCCGGATTTGTCGCGTTTTCGTTGCGGGACGCGGTCAAGGGCGAACGATGTGTGCAGGCGTAACCGTGTGATGTGTTAGAAGAATAGCCGGTGACAGCTTTCGACCCAACTCGGCGGTCGAGTCTCTCCGAAGCAGACGTTAGGCCAGGTCAGCTTGCCGGGGTTGCATCCCCACGATTAGCAGGCGCGACCTTCACGTAAATCGTTCTCGTTCGCATAGTTTGCTTTGTTCATCTATTGGGTCTATACGGCAAATGATGCGCGCCAAGCAACGGCCGGACTTGGCGTCCATGCTCCATAAAGTGGCGCATTGCGCGACGCTGGACTCGCGTCGCCAGAGGAGGTGCCCAGATGGTCGACAAACCGAAGCCCGCGGATGTGGAGTTGGTGCCCTGTGCGGTCTGCCAGAAGGAAATCCCAAAGTCAGTGGCGCTGAGCTCGGAAGTCCAAGATTATGTCTTGCATTTCTGCGGCATCGACTGCTACGAGGAATGGTCGGCAGACGAAATGGAGGTGAAGATGCAGGAGGCCGGTGCCGGTGGCGGATAGGAGATTCGGTTTGTGATTCCGTTGAGGACGAAAGCATGAAGGCGTCGCTTGAAGATCCGGCCGAACGAAGCGGTTACCTACGCTACTTCTACCGAGATTGGCGCCCGACACGCTTTGGAAGAATTTGGAACGGCGCCTATGCTTGGGTATCCGGGCTTGGACTAACGCCACAAATCTTGATCACGTTGCAGGTGAAGAGCCGGAGCAGCGGTCGTCTTTGCTCAACGGTCCTCGTCGGCGCCAGCCACCAAGGCAGTCGCTACGTTGTTTCAATGCTCGGCGACAATTCGGAGTGGGTGAAAAGCGTTCGCGCGGCGGGCGGAGAGGCGTTCATCAAGTGAGGCCGAGCCCGCCCGGCCATGCTCACCGAAATCCCGCCCGAGGAGCGAGCACCAATTCTCAAGGCCTGGTGCCAAGTCGCAACGAGTGGCCGCAAACACCTCCCGGTCCGATATGACGCGCCGGTCTCCGCCTTTGAAGCGATCGCAGGGGACTACCCCGTCTTTCGCCTCGACCCTGCTGCGTAGCCGACCATGCAAGCGTCCTGCATGGGGGACTCTCCGAATCCGGCCGCGCCTTCGGTCACGCGAAGTCACGTTACCGGTGATGACGCACAAGACATTCACGTAATCAGTCTCATTCGTATAGTTTGCTATTGCTGCACATTGGGCCTAAACGCTCATCTATGCGCGCCAAGCAACTGCCGCACTTGGCGCCTTTCCCCGACAAATAGGCGCATTGCGCCGCGCCGAGGCCGCGCGATTCACGCGCGAACGTATCCGGTGGATAAGACTCTCCAAGAAGGGGTGGGCGGGATGAGAATTCACTATGCAACAGCCACACCGCGGCCGTGACGACCGCGATGACACGGAAGACCAAACGGTGCGCCGAGGATACGACGTCAAGTCTGCGGGCGCTTATTGGAACTTGGATTTCCCATCCATCGGAGCTCCTGCGACATTAGGCGGGGGCCGGAGCACCTGTGCTCCCAACAAACGGAAGCTCAAAGCAACGAAAGGAAAAGAGATGAAAGCAATCCAGAATGACATCCGCACGCAATGCACCTTGAAACTCGCACTGGCAGCGGCGGTCCTGGCCCTGCTGCTCGCAACGGGCGGCAGCGTCGCCGCCGGACGCAATTCCAATCCGGGCGTGCTTCCGCCACATTCCAACGCTCATGGCTTTTCGTACGGCGAATGGAGCGCCGAACTGTGGCAGCAAGCTATCGAGGCACCTGTAGCAGGCAACCCATTCGCTACGGGCGCATGCTATGAGCTGTTGGGCAGCGTTTGGGCCCTCGCTGCACCGATAGCGACAAACACCTATTCCTGCACTATTCCGCCAGGCAAATCTCTGTTCGTTCCCGGGTTGACCGTCGAATGCTCCAGCCTGGAACCGCCCGACTCGGGCTTTCACGGCGACACGGAAGCGGAGCAGGCCGAGTGCGCGAAGTTTTGGGCCGATCACATCGTGGACTTGTCGATCGAGATTGACGCCGCGCCGGTTCAAGACCTCGCCTCCTACCGTGTCGTCTCGCCGCAGTTCGCGTTTATTGCGCCCGATCCGAACATCCTGGGCGTGGTCGGAGGCGGCGCTGGCACAGCGGTGGCGGATGGCTACTACGTGATGCACGCGCCGCTCTCCAAGGGCGGGCACACCATCCACATCCGCGGGGCTCTTCACTTGTCCGTGGCGGACGGCGATCCGTTCGATCTGGACGCGGCGACTGACGCGACCTTCCATATTACGGTTCACTGATCCAGGAATTGGCCGCCTCTCCCTCAGCCGCTTTCAGAGAGGCGGGCCCTTTCCACAGCCAAGTCGAGTAACTGGCCTGTCGTAAGTGCCAATTTGCAAACCAGAAATTACCCCGTGCGCGGTACGGACCGTGCGGGCACGACTTCCTCGTGACCTTCTCCTGCAAGGGCCGCGCTGTCTGCCCATCGTGTACCACCCGGCGCATGGCGTGGACGGCCGCGCATCTGATCGATCACGTCATTGTCATCGGCGGCACGTTCGGCTCGGCCACCGCTGGTCACCGCCATCACGACTGCGGTGTGCTGGCGCGCACGGCCGCTTCCGGGCAATTTCCGTGGCGACCTCGAACGGCAGGACCTGGCGACATCGGTCCCAATCGAATCGTCGCAGTTCGACCCGAAGCCGTCGGCTACGCGCTCCAATCCGGCCATAGAAAACGAATGAAGCCGCCGTTCAATTTGCGGCAATGAGGCGCCTCAACCTTCAGTCAGATTGGATGCCTA
>CAWHNE010000018.1:0-130216 GCA_963830485.1 uncultured beta proteobacterium | reverse complement strand
CCAGACAAATCAATGGCTTGCGATTCTGCAAGCTCTTGCATTTTGGTACGTTGTTCTGCATCCGCACCGGCAACCGGAGCGACCGGAAGCTAACGCGAGTCGGATTGCGCTACAACGGCGGCATCGGCCCAATCGTCCCAATGGTCTGCGCGCCGCCTCCATTGTTATCCTGCACCGTGTTATCGCCGCGCGACAGCAGCGTTGCGGGCGATGTTTGCAAGAGGCCAACGCCCGCGTTGCGGACGATCGCACTCGTGGCGACGGTCAACTTGGTGCCGGGACCGCTGGCCAAGACGCCAGTGGCGTTGCCGCTGATCGTGCTGTTGGTGACCGAGGCAAAGGCCGGTCCGCCAAACGCGGTGGCCGCCGCGATTCCCGTCGACGACGATCCGGTGACGGTGACGTGTGACAGGTACGCCTCGGCCGCTGCCGCGGCCCCACCTCCCCCGACATAAATGCCAAAGGAGTTCGCGTTGTGGAGCGCAACGTTGTCGGCGACGAGCGTGGTGTTTTGCGGATATCCCTGCATCACCCAAATACCGACATTCAACATGTGGCGGATGATCGTGTCCCTGACCACGGCCCGCCCACCCGACGCTTGGACGAGGATGCCGGCGGCATTGGCGCCGCCGCCGACGTTGGCGATCTCGCAATTCTCAACGGTCAGTTCGGAACCTTGTGCGAAGGTTATCCCCGAGTTGCCGCCCTGCCCATTGATCGTGAGGCCTTTCAGCGCGACGACGACACCCGGCATGTTGATGACGATGCCGTCGCTGCCCGGGAATACCGAGATGCCCGCATAAACGCCTGCAGGCGCGGTCACCGTCACGGACTTGGAAATGGTGAATGAACCATATCCGCCCGAGTCGAGAGCGACGACCTCCCCGCCGGGCGCAACCGCCGCGACCGCCGCCGTGAACCCGCGACACGGCGAAGCGAGCGAGCAGAAGGGGCTGGCGTCGTTGCCGCCCGTCGATACGAACGTTCGCTGCGGGCCGGCGGCACTGGGAAACCCGCGGATCTCGCCACCTCCGAATGTGCTGGTGTGGAGGTTGAAGTATGCGGTGCCCGCGGCCAGTCCAGCGAAGAGCGCCGCCCTCGCATTGGCAATGCTCCCCATGGCGGTGACGAAAGCCGGGTTGTAGCTGCCTGCCTGCGTCATGTCGAGCGTCTGGTCGTAGGTGCCCGAGGTAACACCCGCCGGGAAGCCCGCGAACGTTGGCGTCGTGGTCGCCACACCGGCAGTTCCCGTACCCGGCGTCGGCGTGCAGCAATGGATGTGCGCTGCCGTCGTGGCTCCCGTGAGTCCGAAGAAGGATGCCTGGACCCGCATCGTCAGCGAAGTGGTGTCGACGGTGATGGTCGTGTTCCCCGTGCCCGGGGAAGCGTTCGGCGGGGACTCGGCTGCGCCGCTCAACGTCGCGAAATACTGCAGCACAGCCGCACCGGCCGAACCCGAACTGAGACCGGCGATCAATGCTGCGGCTGCGACTGACCGGATCAATAGGACGACATGTTTGTTGAGCACGACGAACTCCTTCGAGGACCATCCGGATGCGCCGGGTCGCAGCGCCATTCGACGAAGCGGACATGGTAGCCCATAGGCTCATATCCATGCTGCGGGGCATTTTTTCGCGCGTCGGCGATGGACCGTTTGCTTCCGCCGCAGGACTCATCATGCCCACCCGGCCGCAGGCGACCGCCGCGCCTACCCGTCGAGGACGATACGACCTATCATTCGGACTCGCTGACCTTTGCAGCGTCCCATGGCCGATGACTTCGCTCGAGAGATAGAGACCCATCGCGGCTACCTGCTGCGAGTGGCGCAACTGCAGCTGCGCGACCGCGACCTCGCCGAGGATGTCGTGCAGGACACGCTCCTGGCCGCGCTCTCGGGTTCCGGATTCGCCGGCAAGTCGAGCCTCCGGACCTGGCTCACCGGTATCCTGAAGCACAAGATCGTCGACGCGATCCGGCGAAAGCAGCGCGAGCCCGCGGCTGTCGCATCGTTCGGCGATCTCGAGACCGAGCTCGACGTCGAGGATTTCGACGCGCTGTTCAAGACCAACGGCGCGTGGGAGTCGCCGCCGGCCGACTGGGGCGATCCTGAAGCCGCGCTGGGCAGGCGGGAGTTCTTCGACGTGATGAACTTCTGCCTCGAGAAGCTGCCGCCCAACACCGCCCGCGTATTCATGATGCGCGAGGTGATGGAGCTCGAGAGCGACGAGATCTGCGCCGAGCTCTCGATCACCGCGAACAATCTCTGGGTGATCCTGTACCGCGCGCGGATGGCGCTGCGCGAGTGCCTCGAGAAGAACTGGTTCGAAGGCGAGGGGCGCACGCCATGATCCGCCGCGCGCTCGGTCACCTCCTGTCGTGCAAGGACGTTTCGCGGCTCCTGTCGCAGGGTCAGGATCGGCCGCTCACATGGTGGCAGGGCTGTCGCGTGCGCCTGCACCTCGCGGTCTGCGACGCCTGCACGCGCTTCGAGGCGCAGATGCGCTTCCTGCGGCGCGCGATGCGCCGGTACCGCGAATAGCCGCAAGATCGCTGGCGGTGACTCGGGCCGCGGCGCCCCTCGCGCGTGCTAGACTTCTCGTTCGCCCGCGGTATCCAGTTTTCATGCCTTCCATCACCGTCAACGGCCGGCCGCGCACGCTGTCGCTGCCCTCGGGCACCGTCGCCGATCTGATCCGCGATCTCGCCTTCGACGGCAAGCGCATCGCCGTCGAGAAGAACGGCGAGATCGTTCCCCGCAGCCGATACGCCGAGATTCCGCTCGAGGAGGGCGACCGCATCGAGATCGTCGGCGCCGTGGGCGGCGGTTGACAGAGGTTTACGATGAACGCTCCGCACACTCTGGCCGAGACGGCTTCCGCCGACACGCTGTCGATCGCCGGCCGCGCGTACCGCTCGCGCCTGCTGATCGGCACCGGCAAGTACCGCGACTTCGCCGAAACCCGCGCCGCAGTCATCGCGTCCGGTGCCGAGATCGTGACCGTCGCGATCCGCCGCACGAACATCGGGCAGGACGCGAGCGCGCCTTCGCTCCTCGATGCGCTGCCGCCGTCGGAATTCACCTATCTTCCCAACACCGCCGGCTGCTACACGACCGAAGACGCCGTGCGAACGCTTGCGGCTCGCGCGCGAGCTGCTCGACGGCCACACGCTCGTGAAGCTCGAGGTGCTGGGCGACCCGCGCACGCTCTTTCCGAACGTGCGCGAGACGCTCCGCGCCGCCGAGATCCTGGTCAAGGACGGCTTTCAGGTGATGGTCTACACCTCCGACGATCCGATCGCCGCGCGCGAGCTCGAAGCGATCGGCTGCGTCGCGATCATGCCGCTCGCCTCGCTGATCGGCTCGGGGATGGGGATCCTGAATCCGTGGAACCTGAAGCTGATCCTGGCCGAGGCGAAAGTGCCGGTGCTGGTCGACGCGGGCGTCGGTACCGCGTCCGACGCCGCGATCGCGATGGAGCTGGGCTGTGCGGGCGTGCTGATGAACACGGCGATTGCCGCAGCGAAGGATCCGGTGCGCATGGCGCGTGCGATGAAGCTCGCCGTCGAGGCGGGCCGCGAAGCCTTCCTCGCCGGCCGCATGCCGCGCAAGCTCTACGAGGCGCCGCCGAGCTCACCGACGACGGGGCTCATCGCCTGACGCCGATGCGCTCGCGCGGCCAAGCCGGCGCCCGCGCGTGGATCGGGCTCGCGTTCGGCGTCGCCTGGTCGGCTGCCGCAGCACCGCTGTCGACCGACGAGCTCGCCGCCGCGTGTGCGGGGGCCGACGGCTCCGCGAATTGCGCCCGCCGGATCGAGGACGTCCAGCTCAAGCGCCTGCCGAATCTCGCGGTGCGCGAAGGCGATCACGCTCAAGGTGTCGCTTTACCCGACCGGCGTGGCGACGTTCACCGACACCGAGGCGCTCCACGGCGGGCGCACGTTCGCGCTGTGGGACTTCGTGAGCGAGATCAACGCGGTCGTGCTGTTCATGACCGATGAGGGCAACGCATCATTCGTGCTCCTGCAGCGGACGAACGGGCGCCGCCAGGACCTGCCCGCCGAACCGAAGCTCTCGCCCGACCGCGCGCGGATCGCCACCGCCGACTTCTGCGCGTCCTCCTGCGTGAACGAGCTCGCGGTCTGGCGCGTGACGAAGGATGGCGTGCAGAAGGAACTGTCGTGGAAGCCGGCGCAGCCCTGGGCCGACGCCGGCGTCACGTGGAAGGATGCGGGCACGCTCGTCGTCGAGTACACGCCGGCCGGCACAGCGGCCGGGGTGACGCTGGAGCGACGCCTCGACCGATCCCGGCTGGCAGCGCCACGACGCGCCGTGATCCCGCACCGCACCTCCGCGCCGTCGAGCGATTCCGCCGCGGCTCGCCGCAGTCGCGCATCGGCGCCCGGTGCGGAGCTTCGTGCTGCGGCAGGGCCGCATGTCGCCGGCGCAGCAGCGCGCGCTCGACGCACTCCTGCCCTGCTTCGGCGTTCCGTTCAGCTCATGCCGCGCTCGACTTCGAGCGCGTGTTCGGGCGCCGCGCGCCGACGATCCTCGAGATCGGCTTCGGCATGGGCGAGACCACCGCCGCGATCGCGCAGGCGCGGCCCGGCGACAACTTTCTCGGCATCGAGGTGCACGGCCCCGGCGTCGGCAGCCTCCTCAGGCGTGTCGACGAAGGCCGCCTCGCCAACGTGC
This sequence comes from uncultured beta proteobacterium, assembly GCA_963830485.1. Taxonomy (GTDB): domain Bacteria; phylum Pseudomonadota; class Gammaproteobacteria; order Burkholderiales; family Casimicrobiaceae; genus CAIWHR01. The sequence goes on along the minus strand of CAWHNE010000018.1, from coordinate 125,523 downwards.
GCGTCGTCCGCCACGACGCCGTCGAGGTGATCGCCGCGATGATTCCGCCGGCGTCGCTCGCCGGCATCCACGTCTTCTTTCCCGATCCGTGGCCGAAGAAGCGCCACCACAAGCGCCGGCTGCTGCAGCCGGGATTCGTCCGCGAGCTCGCGCTGCGCCTCGCGCCCGGCGGCTACCTGCACGTCGCGACGGACTGGGACGACTACGCGAGCGAAATCCTCGCCGTGCTTGCCGCGGAGCCGCTGCTCGAAAACAAGGCCGACGGTTTCGCGCCGCGCCCCGACTATCGCCCGCGCACCAAGTTCGAGGCACGCGGGCTTCGTCTCGGCCATCGGGTGTTCGACGTGGTCTTCCAGCGACGCGGCGCTGGATAGATCGCGTCTCGGCAACGACCTTACTCCCATGCGAATGCTGGGCTCCCGCCTACGCCGGCTGTGGCGCACCCGGATCGACGTCGGGTCGGCGGGACGTGCGCTCTCGGCCCCCGACGAAGGCGGCCACGAGGCGCTCCTCGCGCCGGGCGTCCGCGTGTTTCGCGACGGCGCCGTGCTCGTTCATCGGGAGTGGTCGCCGGTCCACATCACGAGCCAATTCATGGAGGATGCCGAAACCTACCATCAGCGCTACTTCGAACGTCTCGATTTCGTCGACCTGCTCGATCGCTGCCTCGCGCTCGCGGGCGATCGACCGCGTCGCGCCCTTGCGCGTCCTCGATATCGGATCCGGCAGCGGAAGCAGCGTCTTCGCCGCCTGCCGGCTGCTGCCGCACGCCGAGATCTTCGCGACCGACATATCGCCGCAGGATGCTCGCAATGCTCGCCCGATTCGTCGGCATCGCGCTCCGAGCTCCAGCGGACGTGTGCGCACGTTCTGCTTCGATCTGCATCGGCCCTTCTTCCGCGCGGAAACCTTCGACCTCGTCGTCGGTGCCGCGATCCTGCATCATCTGTTCGATCCGCGCGCAGCGCTCGCGAACGTCGCGGACGGACTGCGGCCGGGCGGCCGGATGATCCTCGTCGAGCCGCTCGAATCGGGCTCGCTCGTCATGGCCATCGATCTACGCGCGCGTGCTGGAGGTGCTCGCAGCGTTCGGGACAGCCCGAGGGCGCGCTGGCAGGCCTCATGAAGGCGCTTCCGGAGAGACATCCAGTCCCGGCTCGGGCCAGCGGTCAAACCGTCGCGACCGCGCTGCTCGACGACAAGTGGATCTTCGACGAGCCCGTACCTCATCGACCTCGCGCAGGCGCTCGGCATGTCGAAGGTCGACATCTACCCGGCGCAGGACGACCTCTCCACGATCTTCGAAGCCGGGTTCCGGAGTGTGCTCGCCGATAGCGGCAACGCGGACGCTGCCGGTCCCCGAGGCCGTGTTCGACGCCGTGCGCGAATTCGACCGCGCGATCGGCCCGGACCTCAAGCCGCGGCTGTGTCCCACCGGCATCGTCGTCTTCACCAAGTGACGCGTCGCCGGCCCGCGTAGAATCGCGCCGGAATGAACGACGAGCTCCGTTCACCGGCGAGCGCTTCGTCCCCGGCACCGCCGGCGAGATCTGGTACGAGCACTGGCACCGCTACCACTTCGTCGCGCCGCTCGTCGCCGGGCGCGAAGTGCTCGACGTCGCCTGCGGCGAGGGTTACGGCAGCGCGCTCCTCGCGCGCCGTGCCGCGCGCGTGACGGGCGCCGACATCGCGCCGGCGGCGATCGCGCATGCGCGCTCGCGCTACGCCGGGCGCAACAATCTCGCAGTTTCGTCGAGGCGGACTGCGCGGCGCTGCCGTTCCCCGACGCGTCGTTCGACACGTCGTCTCGTTCGAGACGATCGAGCACATCGCGGCGCAGGACGCGTTCCTGGACGAGGTGCGGCGCGTGCTGCGTCCGGACGGATTCGTCGTGCTGTCGTGCCCCAACAAGGCCGAATACGCCGATGCGCGCGATCACGTGAACGAGTTCCACGTCCGCGAGCTCTACCGCGACGAGTTCGCGGCCCTCGTCGCCGCGCGCTTCCCGCACGTGGCGTGGTACGGACAGCGACCCGGCTTCTTCTCGGTCGTGTGGCCCGAGCACGGCGGCGCGCAGGCGGAAATCTTCGAGGTTGCCGAGACGGCCCGCCGACGCGCCGTCGCCGGGCCACGCGCGACCGCTCTATTTCCTCGTGCTCGCGAGCCCGCCGTGCGCGAGACACTGGCGGCACTCACGCCGCGCCTGTCCGTGCTCGCCGACCGCGACGAGTGGGTGTACCGCGACTACGCGAACGTGACGCGCGCGTTCGTCGCCGCGCAGAAGCGCGAGTCCGCGTCGAGCGCAGAGCTCGCCGCAGTGCAGGCGCGGGTCGACGAGGCGGTCCGGCAGCGCGACGCCGCTGTCGCCGCGCTTCGAGGGCGAGCGCGCGCGGCTGGAGCTCGACGTTGCGCGCGCGCGCGAGGAGGCCGTGCGCCGCGCGAGCTTCCGCTGGTGGCTCGCGCTCCCGTGGCGCCGACTGGTCCGTGCGCTGAAGGGGCTGCCGCCGGGCGGCTAGGCAGAAACCTTCGGTCGGTTCGGCCTCCGTACCATCCGCGCGAATCGCGGCACCGAGGGGTCGGCCTCCGAACGCGCTCCCGATCGCTCGCACCCCCAAGCAAGCTTGGGGCCCCGGCTCGCCGCTCGCGCGTCCCCCCGGCTCGCCGCTCACGTCGCTAACTCCAGGATCACCGGCTGGTGATCGGAAGCCTGCGTCTTCTGGTCGATGCGGATCGACTTCAGCCGCGGCGCGAGGTCCGCGCTCACGAAGATAGAAATCGCAGTGGAGCTCCGGCCCGCCGGGTTCCATCTTCATGTAGATGCAGAAGGTCGACGGATGCGCGACGCCCGGGTTCAGGTGTTCCCACGCATCGACGAGCGGCGCCGTCCCGTCGGCGAACGGCGCCTTCATCCGCGCGTGCAGCGGGTCGACCGGCTCGAGATTGAAGTCGCCGGTGACGATCGTCGGCGCCGGCCGCAGATACGTGTGGAACGGTCCGCCCGACGTGTCGGTGATCGACCCCCGCTCCGCGTGCGCGCGGCCCTCGGCGTAGATCGCGCGCAGCGCCTCGATCTGCGCGGTGCGCTGCACCTTCGAATACCACTCGAGGTGCGTCGTGATCACGCGCACCTCGCCGAACGGCGCGACGATCGCGGCCTCGACCGCGATGCGCGGCATGCCGTTGACGCCGGGCTCGACCGGGAACGGCAGCAGGTGGCGGAACACCTGCCGCACCGGCAGCCGCGATGCGATCAGGTTGCCGAAGTACCGGCGCCGACCGTCTTCCGCCGGATGGTCGACGGCGACGCCGGGATCGTGACGTAGTCCGGCAAGAGCGCCGCGATCGCGGCGAACTGGTCCTCGCCAGCGCTGCCCGCGAGCCGCGGATCGGGAAAGTTGGCGGCGATCTCCTGCAGGCACAGGACGTCGAAGTCGGCGAGCCGCTTCGCCTCGGCGACGATGCGTGCCGGATCGACGCGGCCGTCGATGCCGCAGCACCACTGCGTGTTCCACGTGATGATCTTCATCGAATGCCGGCCCGCATGAACGATTGGACGAATTGGCGCTGGAACAGCAGGAACGCGATCAGGAGCGGCGCCGTCGTGAGCAGCGTCGCCGCCGTGATGATCGACCAGTCGATGCCCTGGTCGGTCGCCGAGAACACCTGCAGGCCCACGGTCACCGGCCGCGACTCGACCGAGTTCGTGATGATGAGCGGCCAGAGGAAATTGTTCCAGTGATAGCTGACGCTGACCAGCGCGTAGGCGAGATAGACCGGGCGCGCGAGCGGGACATAGACCTTCCACAGCACGGCGATCGGACCGCAGCCCTCGATGCGCGCGGCCTCGTCGAGCTCGCGCGGCACGGTCTTGAACGTCTGCCGCAGCAGGAAGATGCCGAACGCGCTCGCCATGTACGGCAGCCCGATCGCGAGGATCGTGTCCTTGATGCCGAGCGCCGCCATCGTCCGGTAGTTCTCGACGATCAGCACGTCGGGCATGATCATCAGCTGCACGAGCACGAGCGCGAACAGGAACCCGCGGCCGGGAAACTCGAAGCGCGCGAACGCGTAGGCCGCGAGCGTGACCAGCACGAGCTGCGCGGCGAGGATCATCGTCACGAGCAGCACCGTGTTGACGAAGTAGCGCGCGAACGGCGCCGCCTGCCAGGCGCGGGCGAAATTGTCGAGCGTGAGCGGCGCGGAGAGAACGAAGCGCGTCGAGAATTCGCCCGGGTGGAACGCCGTCCAGAACGCGTAGATGAGCGGCAGCATCCAGCAGCGCGCCGAGAAGCCACGCGCCGGCGGTCTCGAGGCCGTGCGCGATGCCGCGGGAATCGTAGACGTGCGTCATTGGTGTGCCCCCTTGGCGCTGCGCGCCGTCCCCCCGAGGGGGAGCAATTCGCGCTTGGGGCGGCCCGGCGCGCTCATCGATAGTGGACGCGGCGCTCGAGGAAGCCGAACTGCGCCAGCGCGAGGAGCCCGAGGACCGCGAGCAGCACCATCGTCAGCGCCGCCGCGTACGCGGAATCCCAGAACCGGAAGCCGACCTCGTAGATGTAGTAGAGCAGGAGCGCGGTCGCGTTGTCCGGGCCGCCGCGCGTCATCACGACGATGTGGTCGACCATCCGGAACGCGTTGATCACCGCGTTCACGAGCACGAACAGCGTCGTCGGCATCAGCAGCGGAAACGTGACGCGGCGGAAGAAGTGCCAGCGCGACGCGCCCTCGATCGCCGCCGCCTCGGCCAGGTTCGGCGAGATCGACTGCAGCGCCGCCAGGTAGAAGATCATGAAGAATCCCGCTTCCTTCCACACGGTCACGACCATCAGTGCGGGCAGCGCGGTGCTCTTGCTGCCGAGCCAGTTGTGCGACGGCGCGCCGAAGGCGCCCAGCACCTGCTCGAGCAGCCCGTACTCCGGCGTGTAGAAGAAGAGCCAGATGTTGGCGACGGCGATCATCGGCAGGACCGTCGGCGTGAAGTACGCGAGGCGCAGGAAGCCGCGCCCGGCGATGCGGCCGTTGACCCACACCGCCATCAGCAGCGCGAGCGCGATCGAGACGGGGATCGTGCCGACCGCGTACCAGACGTTGTTCGTGAGCGACTGCCAGAAGATCGGGTCGTCGCCGAGCTGCCGGTAGTTGTCGAGCCCGACGAAGCGTGCGGGCCGCGCCGCTTTCGGAGTCGAGTACAGGCTGTGCCACGCGGTGGCGACCGCCGGGTAGTGCGTGAACAGCGCGAGCAGCGCCGTCGCCGGCAGCAGCAGGAGCCAGCCGTACAGCCATTGTGCCTTGCGGGTCACCTGGCTCCCCTGGCTACCGTACGGCGGCGATCCGATCGCGAGTTAACCGGCGCGCGTCGCGACGCGCGCCGGTCGAACGAGCGGTGCACGCTACTTGTACGACCGCAGCAGCCGCTCCGCCTCGCGCTGCGCGTCCTTCATCGCCTGCTCGGGCGTCTTGGTGCCGGTGAGCGCCGCCTGCAGCCCGTCGTTCAGCGCCTTGCGTCACGCGCTGATTGTCGTGCGTGGACAGCTCGGCCTTCGCGTACGGCAGCTGGTCGCGCGCGACGGCGGCCGCCGGGAATCCGCCGACGTACTGCTTCATCGCCGGCGTCTCCCACGCGTCGGCACGCACCGCGACGTAGCCGGTGTCGATGCCCCACTGCGCAGCGCGCTGCGGCGTGGTCACCCACTTGATGAACTTGAGCGCGGCGTCGCGCTGCGCCGGCGTCGACTTCTTGAACAGGTAGAAGTTGCCGCCGCCCGTCGGGCTGCCGCGCTGCTTGCCCGCAGGCAGCATCGCGACGCCGAAGTCGAACTTGGCGTTCGTCCGCACATTCGTGAGGTTGCCCGTCGTCGTCCACACCATCGCGACCTTGCGCTCGAAGAAGTCCTTCGGCGTCGTGCCCCAGTCGACGATGCCCTCCGGGTGGACCTTGTACTTGTTGACGAGCTCGACCCAATAGGTGAGCCCTTCGATCACTTCGGGCCGGTCGTAGAACGTCTGCGTGCCGGCGCTGTTCATCAGGTTGGTTCCCGCCTGGATCGCGAGCGCCTGGAAGAGCCAGTACGGAAAACCCGACGACGGAATCTGCATGCCCCACTGCGTGACCTTGCCCGACGCGTCGCGCTTCGTGAGCTTCTGCGCGTACTCCACTTGCTCCTTCCAGTTCGCCGGCGGCCGGTTCGGATCGAGCCCCGCCTCCTTGAACGCTTCCTTGTTGTAGTAAAGGACGATCGTCGAGCGCTGGAACGGGATGCCCCAGGTCTTGCCGCCGGTCTGGCTGTTCTCCATGAACGCCGGATAGAAGCTCTTGAGCCACGCCTGGTCGTCGGGCGTCTTGAGGAGATCGTCGAACGGGACGATCGCGTCCTCGTCGATCAGCGTGAACATATCGGTCGAGAGCAGGATCGACGTGACCGGCGGATCGCCGCTCTTGACGGCGGTCAGCGCCTTCGTGATCGACTCCTGGTAGCTGCCCGAGTAGATGGGCTTGAGCTTGATGCCGGGATTCTCCTTCTCGAAATCCGCGGCGAGCCCGTCGATGATCTTCGTGATCGGCCCGCCGACGGCGACCGGATAGTAGAACGATACCTCCACCGGGCTCTGGGCGAGCGCGAGCGCCGCGGCGATCGCGGCGGTCGCTCCGGTGAGCACGCGCAGGACGGACTTCAACACCATGGTGGCCTCCTCTGCCAGACAACGTGATGGAATCTACGCAACGAGCGTTGCGGCTTGATGCGGCGACACGGCGGCGCGGCGGGCGCCGCCGCGCTCGAACAGGTGCTGCGCTCCCGGCGCCCATGAGAGCCAGGCGGCGTCGCCCTGACGGAGCCCGACGCTGCCGGGAACGCGCACGGCGACGCGTGGCCGCGCCGAGCCGGCACGTAACGAGTGAATCGGCGCCGAGGTATTCGATCGCGGCGACCTCGGCGCGCGCGCCCCGCTCGACGGTGAGCGCGATGTGCTCGGGGCGCACGCCGAGCGTCAGGCCCGCGCAGTCCGCGGGCGCGACGGGTGGGCCCTCGGTTCCCGCGACGACGGCGCCGCCGCGACCCGCCGCGAGCGGCAAGCAGGTTCATCGGTGGCGTGCCGATGAAGCGCGCGACGAACGTGTTGGCGGGATTCTCGTAGAGCTCGGTCGGCGTCGCGTCCTGCTCGATCCGGCCGCGGTTCAGCAGCACGACGCGGTCGGCCATCGACATCGCCTCGACCTGGTCGTGCGTGACGTAAACCATCGTGATGCCGAGCGTGCGCTGCAGCGCGCGGATCTCGCCGCGCATGTCCTGTCGGAGCTGCGCGTCGAGGTTCGACAGCGGCTCGTCCATCAGGCAGACCGGCGCCTCGGCGATGAACGCGCGGCCGAGCGCGACGCGCTGCTGCTGCCCGCCGGAGAGCTGCGACGGCTTGCGTTCGAGGAGGCCCGCGAGTCCGAGCAGTTCCGCCGTGCGTGCGAGCCGCCGCGCGATCTCGTCCGTCCCGACCTTGCGCACCTTGAGCCCGAACACGATGTTCTCGGCGACCGACAGGTGCGGGAACAGCGCGTAGGACTGGAACACCATCGCGACGTTGCGCTGCGACGGCGAGAGCGCCGTCACGTCGCGGCCGCCGATCAGGATACGGCCGCCGTCCGCCTGCTCGAGGCCGGCGATCAGGCGCAGCGTCGTCGACTTGCCGCAGCCGGACGGGCCGAGCAGTACGTTGAGCGTCCCCTCGTCGAACGCGAACGTGAGCCCGTCGACCGCGCGCACCTCGCCCTCGGCGGTCGTCCAGTGCTTGCTGACGTTCTCGGCGGCGATGGCCGACACGATGAGGCTCCCCCGACGCGGCGTCTTGTGGCGGCCCGCGGCCGCGCGCCGCTGGCGTCACGACGCGCCAGGTCGTGCGCCGGAACGGCAGCGCATGATAGCACCGGAGGGCGAGCCGCCGACGCGAAAATCGCGTTCGTTTGCTCAGGCGAAGAGGTGCGCCAGCGCCGCGCCCGGGTCCTTCGCGCGCATGAACGCCTCGCCGACGAGGAATGCGCCCACTCCGTGCGCGCGCAGCGTCGCTACATCTGCGGGTGCGAGGATACCGCTCTCGGTGACGACGAGCCTGTCCGCCGGTATCCGGGGCAGCAGGTCGAGCGTCGTCGAGAGCGTGACGTCGAACGTGCGTAGGTTGCGGTTGTTGATGCCGACGAGCGGGGTGTCGAGCGCGAGCGCGCGGTCGAGCTCGGCCGCGTCGTGCACTTCCGGCAAGCACCGTCATCCCGTGCTCGCGGGCGCGCGCCGCGAAGGCGGCGAGCCGCGCGTCGTCGAGCGCGGCGACGATCAGCAGGATCGCATCGGCGCCAAGGACCCGCGCCTCGGCGATCTGCCAGTCGTCGACGATGAAGTCCTTGCGCAACGCCGGCAGCCCGCTCGCCTCGCGCGCCGCGGCGAGGTACTCCGGCGCGCCCTGGAAGTACTCGCGGTCGGTCAGCACCGACAGGCACGCGGCGCCGCCGCGCGCGTAGCTCGCGGCGATCGCGGCCGGATCGAAGTCGTGCCGCAGCACGCCGCGGCTCGGGCTCGCCTTCTTGATCTCGGCGATCACCGCCGGCCGCCCTGCGGCACACCTTCGCGCGCAACGCGCCTTCGAAGTCGCGCGGCGGTGGCGCCGCGCCGCCGCGGCCTCGATCTCGCGTGACGGCCGCGCGCGCTTCCCCGCGGCGACCTCGTCGCGCTTCGTCGCAAGGATGCGCGCCAGGATATCGGACACGACCGGCCGCGCGGGAGCGTCTACGCCGCTGCCGCGAGCTTCTTCGTCAGCGCGACGAACGCGTCGAGCTTCTTCCGCGCCGCGCCGGAGGCGACCGCCGCCCGTGCGCGTTCGATCCCGTCGGCGATCGAGTCCGCGACATCGGCGGCGTAGAGTGCGGTCCCGGCGTTCAGGATCACGATCTCGCGCGGCGTGCCCTCGGTGTTCCCGAGCGCCTCCTCGACCATCTCGCGCGATTCCACCGCATCGGCGACCTTGAGCCCACGGTTCGATTTCATCGAGAGACCGAAATCCTCGGGATGGATCTCGTATTCGCGGACCTCGCCGTCCTTGAGCTCGCCGACCATCGTTGCCGCGCCGAGCGAGACCTCGTCCATGCCGTCCTTGCCGTAGACGACGAGCACGTGCCGACTGCCCAGGCGCTGCAGCACGCGCACCTGAATCCCGACGAGGTCAGGGTGGAAGACGCCCAGGAGCTGGTTGGGCGCGCCCGCCGGGTTGGTGAGCGGCCCGAGGATATTGAAGATCGTCCGCACGCCGAGTTCCTTGCGCACCGGCGCCGCATGCTTCATCGCGCTGTGGTGCGACGGCGCGAACATGAAGCCCACGCCAGTCTCGGCGATGCACTGCGCGACCTGCGCCGGCGCGAGCATGATGTTGGCCCCGAGCGCCTCCAGCACGTCGGCGCTGCCCGACTTCGAGGACACCGAGCGGCCGCCGTGTTTCGCGACGCGCGCGCCGGCCGCGGCGGCGACGAACATCGACGCAGTCGAGATGTTGAACGTGTGCGACGCGTCGCCGCCCGTGCCGACGATGTCGACCAGATGCTCGCGGTCGGGCACCTCGACCTTCGTCGCGAACTCGCGCATCACCTGCGCCGCGGCGGCGATCTCGCCGACCGTCTCCTTCTTGACCCGAAGGCCCACGGTGAGCGCTGCGATCATCACCGGCGTCACCTCGCCGCTCATGATCCGGCGCATGATCGACAGCATCTCGTCGGGAAAGATCTCGCGGTGCTCGATCGTGCGTTGCAGCGCTTCTTGCAGCGAGAGGGTCATGACGGCTCCAGTGCAGGCATCATTTCAGAAGGTCGATCCGGTCGCGCGCCAGATCGATCCGGCAGGCGACCTTCGCGAGGTCGGCCGCGCGCGGCGCGGCGGAGGTCGGGCGCGCGTTGGCGTCCGGCTGCAGCGCGCGGACGTAATCGCACTGCGCCTGCTGGTAGAGCGCGAACGCGCGCGACGACGACGCGAACGCGGTGTAGGCGCCCGGCTGCTTCGTCGTGAGCTCGACCTCGCGCGCCGCGCGACCGGCGGCGGCCTCGGCGCGCTTGAGCGCCGCAAGCGTCTCGAGATCGAGATCCGCGAGGCACTTGGCGACGGCATCACGGTCGCCCGCGCCTTCGCACTCGTCCATGGCTCCGGCAAGGATGCACGGCGAAGCCAGCGCTGCGGCCAGCGCGACGGCGAGCCATCGGATCGTCATCGCCTCCCCTCGAGGAAATTCGCGAGCAGCGCGTGGCCGTGCTCGGTCAGGATTGCCTCCGGGTGAAACTGTACGCCCTCGACGGCGAGGCGGCGATGCCGCACACCCATGATCTCGCCGTCGTCGGCCGTGGCGGTGACCTCGAGCTCGCCGGGCAGGGACTCGCGCTCGATCGCGAGCGAATGGTAGCGCGTCGCCGCGAATGGCGACGGCAGCCCCGCGAACACGCCGCGGCCGTCGTGCGCGATCGGGGAGAGCTTGCCGTGCATCACGCGCTGCGCGCGTACGATGCGGCCGCCGAACGCCTGGCCGATCGCCTGGTGGCCCAGGCACACCCCGAGGATCGGGATCTTGCCGGCGAACTCGCGGATCAGCGGCACCGAGATGCCCGCCTCGCTCGGCGTGCACGGCCCCGGCGAGATCACGATCTGCTCGGGCTCCCACGCCGCGATCTCGGAGAGCGTGATCGCGTCGTTGCGGTGCACGTGGACGTCGGCGCCGAGCTCGCCCAGATACTGGACGAGGTTCCAGGTGAAGCTGTCGTAGTTGTCGATCATCAGCAGCATGGCGCCACCTAACGCGCTGATTCACAAGTGAATCAAAGAAGCGATCTTCTCTAAGATACCCCTAGGATGCCCCTTGTTTGGTTCGCTGCCCGCTGGGGTCGCGGGAGAACCGGGGCGGCGTCGGATGTGGCGGGCTACCGCCAACGACGCGAGGACGAATACCAGCGAAGCAGAGAGTCCGGCGAGTGCATAGGAAGCACGATTGTATCAACCGTCAGTGTTCCATGGGGACTCGGCAGCGTCGTCATGTATTGGCTGAGTCCGGCGATACAACACGTGGTCGTCCGTGTTGATCGGTCAATTCCGAAACCGAGTCGGGTGGCGACGGTGGCTGATCGCCAAACCACACGTGATGCAAGGCCCGAAATCGGCGATGAATTCTTGCAAATACAACGAAATGTGGCTAGAATTCAGACGACAGGTAGCAACGGGTTTGTCAAGCGTTTGCGGCAATTTGCGACACCGATCGGCAAAGCCGGCGCACCTGCCAAGAAGTGGAAGTCTCATAACAGACGCACCAACTTAGACAGGAGAAGACGCAATGACGGACATTTTGTCGACGATGCCGGGTGGCGACGCGGCGGTGAAGGAGGCGATCAAGCGCAGGATCCTGAAGAAGGCCATCCTGAAGAAGGCCATCAAGCGCAAGGCCATCAAGCGCCGGGTCGTGAAGAAGGCCATCAAGCGCAAGGCCGTCAAGCGCCGGGTCGTGAAGAAGGCCATCAAGCGCAAGGCCGTCAAGCGCCGGGTCGTGAAGAAGGCTATCAAGCGCAAGGCCGTCAAGCGCCGGGTCGTGAAGAAGGCCATCAAGCGCAAGGCCGTCAAGCGCCGGGTCATGAAGAAGGCCATCAAGCGCAAGGCCGTCAAGCGCAGGGTCGCAAAGAGGGCCGTCAAGCGCAAGGCCGTCAAGCGCCGGGTCGCAAAGAGGGCGAAGAAAAGGTAAGCCTTCCGGCGCCAAGCGTCCGCCCCAGATATGTGGCAGACGCAAAACAGGCGACGCTAAGCGTCGCCTGTTTTCCTTTGGGCCGGCGAATGCCGGGTGCGGCGCCCGCGCCGCCGCTATCCGGCGTGTGAGGGCGCGTTCGTCAGTTGCGGGGAATCTGCCAGCGACGTGCCATCAACGCCACCGCCATACCCGGAACGTCGGGATCACGTCGGTTTGTCTTGCCGCTGCGCCGGGCGCCTCCGCCTCGCCCCGGGCTGCCACCCAGCCCATGAAGATCTGGTAGCCCAACGCCAGTAGCGTCGCACCGACGAACATCCCGAGAATCCCCGCGGCCGCCATGCCGCCGAGTGCGCCGATCAGGATGATCGGCATCGGCGCATCGACGCCGCGGCCGAGCATCAATGGCTTGAGCACGTTGTCGGCCATTCCCGCGACGAAGATCAGCACGCTGTAGATGATCGCCTCGACGGTCCCGTAGTCGCCCCTCCACCAGATGTAGCCGATGGCCGGCAGGGTGACGATCAGCGCGGGCACCTGGGCAATCCCGAGTACCAGGACGATCATCGCCAGCACGCCCGCAAAGGGTATGCCGGCGAGCAGCAGACAAAGGCCGACGAGGATCGCCTGAATGAAGGCGACGCCGATGACGCCTTGTGCAACGGCCCGTATGGTCGCCGTGGATAGCTTCGTGAACTCGGCGCCCCGCGCGGCGCCGGCGAAGCGCTCGAAGATGGCCAGGCTTGCACGGCTGCCCGCCTGACCGAAGGCCATGATGATGCCGGCGATGATGAAGGCGGCGAGGAATTGCAGAAGCCCGGCGCCAATGCCGGCAACGAAGCCGAGCGCCGCCTTTGCGAGGTCGCCGATCTTCGGCTGCAGGCTCTGGATCAGAGCAGGCAGGTCGGTGTACGCCGCCGACCAGATCGCATAGAGCTTCTCGCCGACCACGGGCCACGTTGCGACAGCGTCGGGCGGGGCCGGGATCTCGAGCGTGTTCTCCTGCACGTCGATGATCAATTGATGCACCGAGTCGCCCAGCGAACTCATCAGCACGGCGGTTGGCACGAGGATCAGGGTGATGCCGAGGAGAACCACGATCGTCGCTGCAAGCCCTTGCTTCCCTCCGATCTTGGCCGCGAGGTACTGGTGCAGCGGATAGAGCGCGACGGCCAGAATCAGGGCCCAGACCATCAGGGTCAGGAACGGCGCGAAGACCTGATAGCAAAGCATGACCAATGCCAGGATGAGTCCGGCACGGATGAGTACGTCCAGCAGCCCGGACTTGTCGAGTTGCCCTGAGTCGGTATCACTCCTGTCGTGCAGACTCATATGCGACTCCCACGGTAGACTTCCGCATCGAGGCGAAAAGCGCCACCGATCATGATAACTGGCTTCGTTGGCGGTCGCGACCCCAGTACGCGCAATCCTTGTCGTTAGCCAGATGCTCTAACTTTGATCGGCACCCGACTTGCCCCGTGTTCGGGGGCGTGTTGGGGTGGTATCGGCGGCGGAAATCTGGACCCCTTCTCGGGACGTTTCGACGCGAACGCGGCGGCAGAGAATCTTCGCGCCTTTGGGCTGCCCTGCGGGGCAGACTTGGCTGGGGCCTTCAGGCTCTTGACAACCCCGGCAATTGCACCGGCAGCAGCTCCTGCGGCCTTCGATGCGAAGACCTTGGCCTTCGCGGCGGCGACCTTCGCATCTTCGTGGCCGATCTTTCCATCGTCGTTCAGATCACCCACAGCGACGGCAGCTTCACCTATCGACTAGACACACAGCGCAGTGTCAGTGAGAGCGTATCCAACGATGCGCCCAGAGCATCAAGATGGCAAGCGGTGCGCCTGGATAGGCTCAGGCGGCGACGCCTGACAAATCAACTGGTTCGGGATGATAAGGCGGTAGCCTTGGATAGCCTCAGATGAATCTGCGGCTTGTCGATCATCAGCAACATGCGTGGCGAGGGCCTACACTACCGGTTCCTGATCGACACGAGCTTCGAGAGCCCGAGCAGGTTCACGTCCTTCATCCACTCGACCTGCCAGTCGTAGCGCGAGATCTCGGCGGCGAGCGCGAACTCGGAGCGGAAGCCGACCCGTGCAGCGAGCGGCCGCACCGCGCGCTCGAGCGCCCACCAGAAGCGACCGCCGCTGAAATGGTTGAGGATGAGGATGGTGCCGCCCGGCCGGCAGACGCGACGGATCTGCGCAACCAGGCGTCGCGGGTCGGGCGTCACCGACAGCACGTACGGCACGGTGACGCAGTCGAACGCGCCGTCGGCGAACGTCAGCGCTTCGGCATCCATCACCTCGAGCCGGATGGAGCGGCCGGAGAGCGCCTGCGCCCGCACGCGCGCCTTCGCGAGCATCGCGTCGGAAAGATCGACGCCAACCACCGCCGTCGCTTCCGGGTACCGCGCCAGCATCAGCCCGGTACCCACGCCCACCTCGAGCAGCGTCGAGGGCGCCACCTCGCGCACGGCCTCGGCCAGCGCGCGCCGACCCGGATCGAGGATCCCCCCGAAGATGCGATCGTAGACGGGCGCATAGCGCTGGTACACCCGAACGACCGCCTCGCGCGAGAGCGGGTTTCGCGCGCGCGGGCGGACGGGCGAGAGCGCACGCTCCGGCCCGCCAGTCGCGACCCGGGCGTCGTCGCCGACGCGCTCCTTCGCATTCCGATACATCGTCACCCCTCGGCGTCCAGTCCGTGCTGCACCATGTCCGCGGCGCGAAGCACCGCGCGCGCCTTGTTCTGCGTCTCCTGCCACTCGGATTCGGGCACCGAGTCATGCACGATACCCGCACCGGCCTGCACGTGCAGCATTCCGTCCCGGATCACCGCGGTGCGGATCGCGATCGCCGTGTCCATGTCGTCCTGGAAGCTCACGTACCCGACGGCGCCGGCGTACGCGCCGCGCCGCGACGGGTTCGAGCTCGTCGATGATCTCCATCGCGCGCACTTTCGGCGCGCCGCTCACCGTGCCGGCGGGGAACGACGCGCGCAGCACGTCGATCGACGTGAGGCCCGGCTTGAGCGTCCCCTCGACGTTGGAGACGATGTGCATCACGTGCGAGTAGCGTTCGACGACCATCCGGTCGGTGACGCTGACCGTTCCCGTCGCCGCGACGCGGCCGACGTCGTTGCGACCGAGGTCGACCAGCATCACGTGCTCGGCGATTTCCTTTGGGTCGGCCAGGAGCTCCTGCGCGAGCCTCTCGTCGGCTTCCCGCGATGCACCGCGCGGGCGCGTGCCCGCGATCGGCCGCAGCGTGACCGTCGTACCCTCCTTGCGGACGAGGATCTCGGGCGAGGCACCGACCACGTGGAAATCGTCGAAATCGTAGTAGAACATGTACGGCGAAGGATTGAGAGAGCGCAGCGCGCGGTAGAGCGACAGCGGCGACGACGCGAACGGCCGCGACAGCCGCTGCGACAGCACGACCTGCATCACGTCGCCCGCGGCGATGTACTCCTTCGCGCTGCGCACGGCGTCCATGAACGCGTCGGCGCCGAACCGGCTCTCGGCCTGCGTCAGCGGAGCTGCCGTCTGGAACGGGATCGCCACCGGCTCACGCAGCTTGCGTCGCAGCGTCGCGAGCCGCTCGGTCGCCGCCGCGAACGCATCGTGTTCCGCCGGATCGGCATAGACGATGAGCGAGATCTTGCCGGCCAGATTGTCGACGACGACGAGCTCCTCGGTGAGCAGGAGCAGGATGTCCGGGACTGCTGCGAGATCGGCGGCGTCGGGCGGCGCCGTGTCGGCGAGCCGGCGCTCGATGTGACGGACGGTGTCGTAACCGAACATGCCGGCGAGGCCGCCGCAGAAGCGCGGCAATCCGGGGATCGGTGCCGCGCGATAGCGGCGCAGGAACGCCTGAACGAACGCGAGCGGATCGCCTTCGTGCCGCTCGACGACGGTGCCTGCATCCTCGACCTCGATCGCGGTTCCGCGCGCGCGGATCCGCGTGCGCGCGGGGAGCCCGATGAACGAGTAGCGGCCGAAGCGCTCGCCGCCGACGACCGATTCGAGCAGGAACGTGAAGGGCGCATGCGCGAGCTTCACATAGAGCGACAGCGGCGTGTCGAGATCCGCGAACGTCTCGAGGACGAGTGGAATGCGGTTGTAGCCTTTCGCGGCGAGGGCGCGGAATTCGGCTTCGTTCATGGTGCTGCTAGGACGGCTTCGACGGGTCAAGCGGGGCAGCGACACGCTGCGGTGGTGGCGTCCCTTCAGGTCGCGCGACGCCGCGCGCGAGTCGTCAGCGGCGCCAGCGCCGCGCGTCGAGTCCGCGCCACGCCGGCGTCCTGACGGCGGCGCTCTTGCGGTCGAGTCGATCGAAGCTCAAGGGGAACAAGGGGCGAAGTAGCGGACGCAATCGGCGACCGCGGCGAGCGAGGCCACTATACCATCGGCGTCCACGTCTTGCACCGGCTGGCCCTCGTTGTAGCCGTAGGGAAGGAGCAGCACCGGGCACCCGGCGGCCCGCGCGGCCCGTGCGTCGTTCGCCGAGTCGCCGACCATCAGCAGGCGCGAGGCCGGGACTCGAAGCTCGCGCGCGACGTGCAGGAGCTGCGCAGGATCCGGCTTCTTCGGCGGGCAGGTCGTCGCCCCCGACCACGGCGGCGAAGTAATGCGCGATGCGCGCCTGCTCGAGATGCGGACGCACGAAGCGCGAGGCCTTGTTGGTGACGACGGCCAGCGCGAAGCCCATCGCTGCAAGCCGATCGAGCGCCTCGACCATGCCCGGAAAAGGTCGCGTCTCGCGGCCGAGCCGCTCCGCGTAATGGGTCTGATAGCGGTCGAGCGCGGCGGCGAGCTCGGCGTCCGCAATCGCAGTCGGGCGCTTCTCCCGCCGCCCGCGCGAGCGCGCGCCGCACGAGGTTGCCCATCCCTTTGCCGATCATCGCGCGGATCTCTTCCTTAGGCAGGGGCGGGAGCCCGCGCTCGGCCAGGAGGGCGTTGACCGCCGCCGCCAGATCGTGGACCGTGTCGAGCAGCGTGCCGTCGAGGTCGAACGCGATCGCGCTGACAGCGAATATCCGCGGCGCAACGCCGCGCTCGGGCGCCAACGACGGCGAGGGCGCAGCGCTCATCTTGCCGTCGCGAGCTCGGCGCGCATCCGCGCGATCGTCGCGGCGTAGTCGGGCGTGCCGAAGATCGCCGATCCCGCGACGAAGGTGTCGGCGCCGGCCTTCGCGATCGCCGCGATGTTGTCGATCTTCACGCCACCGTCCACCTCGAGCAGGATCGCGCGCCCGGTCTTCTGCTGAGCGGCGTCGATGCGCACGCGCGCCGTATGCAGCTTGTCGAGCGTGTGTGGGATGAACGACTGCCCGCCGAAGCCCGGATTCACCGACATCACGAGCACCAGGTCGAGCTTCTCCAACGTGTGGTCGAGCCATTCGAGCGGCGTCGCCGGATTGAAGACGAGTCCCGCCTTGCAGCCGCAGTCGTGAATCAGGCCGATCGTACGATCGACGTGGTCCGAGGCCTCCGGGTGGAAGCTCACGATCGCCGCACCCGCCTTGGCGAAATCCGGAACGATCCGATCGACCGGCTTCACCATCAGATGGACGTCGATCGGCACCGTCGCGTGAGGTCGGAGCGCCTCGCAGACGAGCGGCCCGATCGTCAGATTGGGAACGTAATGGTTGTCCATCACGTCGAAGTGGATGAGGTCGGCGCCGGCGGCAATGACGGCCTTCACTTCGTCGCCGAGGCGGGCGAAATCGGCGGACAGGAGCGACGGGGCGATCCGGTAGTCGGGCATCTATAATTCCGCGAGAGAGTTCGTCGGAGCGCGGCCCTTGGCCGACACGAAAAAATACGAGATCACCGTCGCGGCGCACGCGACCTACGTCGCGGACCAGTCGGATCCGTCGAGGGACCAGTACGTGTTCGCCTACCGGATCACGGTGACCAACACGGGCAGTGTGCCGGCGCAGCTCATCAGCCGGCACTGGATCATCACCGACGGCGAGCATCGCGTGCAGGAGGTGAAGGGGCTGGGCGTGGTCGGCCAGCAGCCCGTGCTGAAGCCCGGCGAGAGCTTCGAGTACACGAGCGGCACGCACCTGCCGACACCGGTCGGCACGATGCGCGGCACCTACCAGATGGTCGCCGAGGACGGCTGCGCGTTCGACGCGACGATCCCGCCGTTCACCCTGTCGGTGCCGCGCGTCCTGCATTAGGTCCTGTCCACACGATGTTCACGGAGGCGAGCGGGCCTTACCGCTCGCGGGGCGGCTTGCGTTTCCTGGGGCCCATCGTCCACCACACGATGCCGACGGCGACAACGAGCGCGAACAGCGATTCGAGCAAGAACCAGCCCATGAATGCGGGACTCCTCCCTTGCGCTCCCCGCGCGGTCCGCGCCTGCGCGGCCGCGCTCCTGCTCCTCGTCGCGGGCTGCGTCACGGCGCCGCCCGAGCGGGCGCCCCCCGTCGCCGCACCGTCCGTACCCCCATCGCTGCCCGCGCAGTACCGACCCGTCCCGTTCGCCGCGCTCCCGGGCTGGAGCGACGATCGCGTTGCCGACGCGTGGCCCGCCTTTCGCGTAGGCTGCGCCGCGATCGCCGGCCGCGAAACGGCGAGTCGCGCGCTGTGGGAGCCCTCGTGCGCCGCGGCGGACTCCGTCGATCCCCGCGACGGCGCCGCGGTCCGCGCGTTCTTCGAGTTCCATTTTAGCCCATACCAGGTGGTCGGCCGCCGACGAGCGCACGGACGGCACGATCACCGGCTACTACGAACCGCTGCTCGCGGGCAGCCGCACGCGGACCGACCGCTTCGCGGTGCCGCTGTACGCCGCACCCGACGATCTTCTCACCGTCGAGCTGACGGAGCTCTACCCGGAGCTCAAGGACAAGCGGGTGCGCGCCCGCGTCGAGGGAAGAAAGGTCGTGCCTTATTGGCCGCGCGCCGACATCGAGCGAGGAAAGGCACCGCTCGAAGGCAAAACACTCCTCTACGTCGAGGACCCCGTCGATGCGTTCTTCCTGCAGATTCAGGGTTCCGGTCGCGTGCAGCTCGCCGACGGCGGCATCGTGCGTGTCGGCTACGCGGACCAGAACGGCCGCCCATACCGCTCCGTCGCGCGCGTCCTGATCGACCGTGGCGAGCTTGCGCCCGAGCGCGCCTCGATGCAGGCGATCCGCGAGTGGGGGCGGCGGCATCCGGCAGAATTGCCCGCGCTGCTCGATGAAAATCCGAGCTACGTGTTCTTCCGCGAGGTGCCAGCACCCGCGCCGGGGACGCTCGAGGCTGCGATCGACGGTCCGATCGGCACGCTCGGCGTCCCGCTCGCGGCCGGCCGCACGCTCGCCGTCGATCCGCGCTCGATTCCCCTTGGCGCGCCGGTGTTCCTCGCGACCACCTACCCGCTGTCGTCGCGGCCACTCGCACGGCTCATGATGGCGCAGGACACGGGCGGCGCGATCCGTGGCGCGTTGCGCGCCGATTTCTTCTGGGGCTTCGGCGACGACGCGGGCCGCGAGGCCGGCCGGATGCGGGAGGACGGCCGGATGTGGATCCTCTGGCCGAAAAACGCGGGGCCGCCGGCAACAGGGGCTCGCTGAGCGCGAGGGATTGCCGATCACGCCGGCGCCGCGTGCAGCGCCTCTTCCGCCTGCCGGTCGGCGTGGTACGACGACCGCACGAGTGCGCCGACGGCGGCGTGGCGAAAACCCATCGCGTACGCCTCGCGCTCGAACCGCGCGAACGTGTCCGGGTGAACGTAGCGCAGCACCGGCAGATGAGCTTGCGTCGGCTGCAGGTACTGGCCGATTGTCAGCATGTCGATGCCGTGCGCGCGCATGTCGCGCATCACGGCAAGTATCTCGTCGTCGGTCTCGCCCAGGCCGACCATCAACCCCGACTTGGTCGGGATCGCCGGGAATCGGGACTTGAACGTCCGGAGCAGCGCGAGCGAGTGCGCGTAGTCGGAGCCGGGCCGTGCAATCTTGTAGAGCCGAGGCACCGTCTCGAGGTTGTGGTTCATCACATCGGGCGGGGCGTCCGCCAGCACGTCGAGCGCGCGCTCCATCCGGCCGCGGAAGTCCGGCACCAGGACTTCGATCCGTGTCACCGGCGAATGCTCGCGCACCGCGCGGATGCAATCGACGAAGTGCTGCGCGCCGCCATCGCGCAGGTCGTCGCGATCGACGCTCGTGACGACGACGTAGCGCAGATCGAGTGCGGCGATCGTCCGCGCGAGGTTCAAGGGCTCGTCGGCGTCGAGCGGCAGCGGGCGGCCGTGGCCGACGTCGCAGAACGGGCAGCGCCGCGTGCAGATGTCGCCCATGATCATGAACGTCGCAGTGCCCTTGCCGAAGCACTCGCCGATGTTCGGGCACGACGCTTCCTCGCACACCGTGTGTAGCCGGTGCTCGCGCAGGATCTTCTTGATCTCGTAGAAGCGCGGCGACGACGGCGCGCGCACGCGGATCCACTCGGGCTTCTCGCAGTCGCTCGGCCGGCTGCACCTTGATCGGGATGCGCGCCGTCTTCGCGGCACCCGTTTCCTTGACGCCGGGAGCACTCGAGAGCGGGGCGTCGGCGCTCATGCACCCCCCTCGCTCTTGCGTCCCGCGATGTGCGCGGCCACGATCGGCGCGAGCTCGGCGCCGGCCGCCTCGACCGTGCGAACGACGCCGCATTCCGCGAGCTGCGTCACCGCGAGCCCCTTGTAGCCGCAGGGATCGATGTCGTGGAAAGGCGAAAGGTCCATTGCGACATTGAGCGCGAGGCCGTGGTAGGTGCAGCCGTTCTTCACGCGCAGGCCGAGCGCGGCGATCTTTGCCTCCGTTCCGGCGACCCGCACGTAGACGCCCGGCGCCGCCGGCTTGCCGTAGGCCCGGATGTGCATCGAGCCGAGCCATTCTACTACCGCAGCCTCGATCGCCCGGACCAGCGCGCGAATGCCAAGCTCGCGACGGCGCAGGTCGACGAGCAGGTACGCGACGAGTTGACCGGGGCCGTGATAGGTGACCTGCCCGCCGCGGTCGATCGCGAGCACCGGAATGCCGTTGTCGCGCAGCAGGTGCTCGCGCCGGCCGGCTAGCCCCAGCGTGTACACCGGAGGATGCTCGGTCAGCCAGATCTCGTCGCCCGTGCCGTCGGTACGCGCGGCCGTGAACGCCTGCATCGCGTGCCACGTCGCCGCGCAATCGGTGCGGCCGAGCGGGCGGATCGCGATGTCCGCGCGCGCGACCGTCGCGGCATCCGGCATCACAGCACCATCGTCACCATCGGGTGCGACGTGAGGTCCCGGTAGAGATCGTCGAGCTGCGCGCGCGAGGTCGCGTTGATGGTCGCGGTGACCGAGAGGTAATTGCCCGCGCGGGACGAGCGCATCTCGAGCGTCGCGGGGTCGAAGTCCGGCGCGTGACGGCGCACGACCGCCACCACGGCCTGTGCGAAGCCGTCCTGCGTGCGCCCCATGATCTTGATCGGAAATTCGCACGGAAACTTGAGCGGCGACTCGGTGGCGGTGGGTGGGACGATCGGCATGGCGGGCTCCGGAACGCGCAAGATGGGGACGACCTCCGGGTCGCGCAACCCCGTCCCCGGACCGCGTACTACGCGTCCTCGTGCGGGTACATGTACTCGCGCGTCCACGGATGCGGCAGGCGGCCGTCGGGCAGCGGCTTGCCCGCGAGCAGCTGCCACAGCGAGAGCCAGCCCCGCTCGAACGAATGCGCCGACCCCGCGAGGTAGACGCGCCACACGCGGAATTTCTCCTCGCCCACTTCCGCGCGCGCGGCGGCGGCGTTCGCCTCGAGGCCGTCGAGCCAGCACCAGAGCGTCTTCGCGTAGTGCTCGCGCAGCGCCTCCGCGTCGACGAGCTCGAGGCCCTCGCGCGCCATGGCCTCGGTAACTGCGGTGACGTGCGCGAGCTGGCCGCCCGGGAACACGTACTCCTCGACGAAGTCGCCGATGCCGCTGCCTAGCCCCGTGGCGCCCAACACGTTGTGCGTGATGCCGTGGTTCAGCACGAAGCCGCCGGGCTTGAGCACGCGGCAGATCTTCCCGAAGTATTTGCCGAAGCGGCGCGGGCCGACGTGCTCGAACATCCCGATGCTCGCGATCTTGTCGTAGAGCACGCCCTCGGGAAGGTTGAGATAGTCGAGCAGCTGCACGCGCACGCGACCCTCGAGCCCCCGCGCGGCGATCTCGCGCTCGACGTGCTCGAACTGGTGCTGCGACAGCGTGATGCCGGTCGCATTGACACCGTAGTGTTGCGCGGCCCAGAACACGAGTCCGCCCCAGCCGCAGCCGATGTCGAGGAACGCTTCGCCCGGCGCGAGTCGCAGCTTGCGGCAGATGTGGTCGAGCTTGCGCGCCTGCGCATCGGCGAGCGAGTCGGCTTCGCCGCGGAAGTAGGCGCACGAATAGACCATCCGCGGATCGAGCCACAACCGGTAGAACGCGTCCGAGACGTCGTAGTGCTGCTGGACGTTGGTCTTGTTGCTGCGGAGTTGGTGCCAGAACGCGCGCCAGCGCGCACGCGCCGACTCGCGGCCGTGGGCGACGGACCCGACCATCGCCTCGGCGATGTCGAGGATGCGGCGGGCACTGCCGGTGAAGTCGACCTCGTCCCTGACGTAGGCGCGCGCGAGCCGGCCGAGCTCGGGCGAGGCCAGCGACTTCAACGCCCGCCAGCTGCGCACGACGATCTCGGTCTCGGCCGCCGACGACAGCGGCACGCGCCCACCGTCCGGAAGGACGAGGACCACGGGGAGATCGCGGCCGCCGTAGCGGGTCGCGATGATCTTTTGCAGCGGCTCGGACATCGTCGAGGTACGTTAGTTGGGCGCCCCAGGGACGCCGCGGGAGCGCCGCCAGACCATTCTAATGCACTGGTCGGGCGCGGGAAACGGCGCGCCCCAAGGCCGACCCCCGGGGCAAGCGATCAAACCGGGCTGTGCGGAGGCTGTAGCGCTGCTACCATCGGCGCCATCCCGGAGCCCGCCGCCTTCGCGCCGCCCTCTCTTGCCACCCCCCGTCTCCCGCGACCGCACCCCTGCTGCGGCGAGTGCGTTCACCGAGCGCCAGTTCCGCGACGCGCTCGCGCAGTTTGCGACCGGCGTAACTGTGATCGCGGTGCGTCGCGCCGACGGCCGCTACGTCGGGTTCACCGCGAACTCGTTCAATTCGGTGTCGCTGCACCCCCCGCTCGTCCTCTGGAGCCTCAATCGAAGCTCCGAGAGTCTCGCGGCGTTCGAATCCGCGCAGCGCTATGCGATCAACGTCCTCGCGCACGACCAGACCGACCTCGCGCGCCGGTTCTCGCGGCCGCACGTGGACCGCTTCTCCGGCGTGGCCTACCGGCTCGGGACCGCCGACGCGCCGTTGATCGAAGGCTGCATCGCGTGGTTCGAATGCCGCCATCACGCGCTGCACCGCGCGGGCGATCACGTCCTCTTCGTAGGCGAGGTCGAGACTTGCGAGCGCAGGAGCGGCACGGGGCTCGTGTTCCATCACGGCCGCTACGGCACGACGGGACCGTATCCTTAGCGACGTGGGGGACGCGTCATCGCTGCGGCTTTCTCGCGATTAGGGAATCCGGTACCCTTGGCCTTTTCCCACGCGAACCCCTTGGAAGATCCCGTCCGCCTACCCTCCGAGCGCAGCTTCGGGCTGCTGTTCGCGGCGGTCTTCGCGGGCTTCGCCGGGTGGGCTTGGTACGCGGGCCGACCTGTGCTCGCGGGAGCGCTCGTCGTCGCGGCCGCCGCGCTCGTCGCCGTCGCGTTCACCATCCCGCGCCTGCTCGCGTGGCCGAACCGGCTCTGGTTCAGGCTCGGCATGGCGTTGAACGCGGTCGTGAGCCCGATCGTGCTCTTCGTGATGTTCGCGGTGATGTTCGTTCCCGTCGCGCTCGTCATGCGGATCGCCGGGCGCGATCCGCTCAAGCGGCGCTTCGAGCCGGGTTCGCAGACATATTGGGTCGACCGCCATCCGCCGGGGCCACCGCCCGAATCGTTCAAGCAACAGTTCTAGGGTGTCCTCATGTCATTCCTGAAAGAGCTATGGGCCTTCCTAAGGGCGCGCAAGAAGCTGTGGCTCCTGCCGATCATCCTCGGCCTAGTCGTGCTGGGCGGCCTCTTGATCCTCGCGCAGGGATCCGTCGTCGCACCGTTCATCTATACGCTGTTCTGACCCGGGACCGGACCCCGGGGACAGCCCCATAGATGAACCTCCTCGGGATCTCCGCCTACTACCACGACAGCGCGGCGTGCGTCGTTCGCGATGGCGACATCGTCGCGGCGGCGCAGGAGGAGCGGTTCACGCGCCGGAAGCACGACGCGCGCTTTCCGGAGCATGCGATCGCAGCCTGTCTCGCGAGTGCGGGCCTGGCCCCGCGCGATATCGATCACGTCGTGTTCTACGAGAAGCCGTTCGTCAAGTTCGAGCGTCTGCTCGAGACCTATCTCGCGTACGCGCCCGCCGGATTCCGGAGCTTCTCGAAGGCGCTGCCGATCTGGCTCAAGGACAAGCTCTTCCAGAAGTCCGTGCTGAAGCGCGAGCTCGCGCGCGTGCTGGGCGACGAGGTCGACTGGGAAGCGCGACTGCTGTTCTCCGAGCACCACCTGAGCCACGCTGCGAGCGCATACTTCCCCTCGCCGTTTCACGAGGCGCTCGTGCTTACGATGGACGGCGTCGGCGAGTGGACGACGACTTCACTCGCCCTCGGCA
Organism: uncultured beta proteobacterium; assembly: GCA_963830485.1. Classification (GTDB taxonomy): domain Bacteria; phylum Pseudomonadota; class Gammaproteobacteria; order Burkholderiales; family Casimicrobiaceae; genus CAIWHR01. Next base: position 101,090 of record CAWHNE010000018.1, on the reverse strand, counting down.
AGGGTGCCGGGCTCGAGGTGATTCGCGAGATCCAGTTTCCGCACTCGCTCGGCCTGCTCTACTCAGCCTTCACTTACTACACGGGCTTCAAGGTCAACTCCGGCGAGTACAAGGTGATGGGGCTCGCACCTTACGGCGAGCCGCGATACGCGCAGGCGATCCGCGAGCACCTGATCGACGTCAAGGACGATGGGAGCTTCCGGCTCGACATGCAGTATTTCAACTACTGCACCGGGCTCACGATGACGAACGACGCGTTCCACCGCCTCTTCGGGGGCGAGCCCCGGGCGCCGGAGAGCCTCCTCACGCAGCGCGACATGGATCTCGCCGCCAGCATCCAGGAGGTGACCGAGGACGTCGTCGTGAAACTCGCTCGCGGCGCGGCGGCTGCGACCGGACAGCGCAACCTCTGCCTTGCCGGCGGCGTCGCGCTCAACTGCGTGGCGAACGGAAAGCTGCTGCGCGAGCGCATCTTCGACGGCATCTGGCTGCAGCCCGCAGCGGGCGACGCCGGCGGCGCCGTAGGCGCGGCGCTCGGTGCGTACCACCTGCTGCTTCGGCAGCCCCGCGAGGTCGCGCCGGGCGACGGCATGCGCGGCGCGTTCCTCGGGCCCGCGTACGCGCAGTCCGACATCGAGCAGCGCCTCGCCGCCGCCGGCGCCCGCTACGAGGTCCTCGACGACGACGCGCTGATCGAAGCTTCCGCTCGCGCGCTCGCCGACGGCAAGGCGCTCGGTTGGCATCAGGGGCGCATGGAATTCGGGCCGCGCGCGCTGGGCGGACGCTCGATTCTCGGCGATCCGCGCTCGCCGACGATGCAGAAGACGCTGAACCTTCGCGTGAAGTACCGCGAATCGTTCCGCCCGTTCGCGCCGTCCGTGCTGCGCGAGGACCTAGCCGACTGGTTCGATCTCGCCGTCGACAGCCCGTACATGCTGCTGGTCGCCGACGTCGCGTCCGCGCGGCGAATCGCGATGACCGACGCCGAGAAGTCGCTCTTCGGCATCGACAAGCTGAACGTTCCCCGCTCGACCATTCCCGCAGTGACCCACGTCGACTACTCGGCGCGCGTGCAAACGGTCCACCGCGATACCAATCCGCGCTATCACGCCCTGCTCTCGCGGTTCAAGGTGCTGACCGGCTGCCCGGTCCTCGTCAACACGTCGTTCAACGTGCGCGGCGAGCCGATCGTCGCCACACCCGAGGACGCGTTCCGCTGCTTCATGGGGACGGATATCGAAATGCTCGCGGTCGGCAACTGCCTGCTCACGAAGGACGCGCAGGACCCTGCGCTCCGAAGCCGGTACGAATCGAGCTTCGCCCCGGACTGATCGCGTCGCGTGAACACGTCGAAGACCTCGGCGCCCACGCGCGCACTCGCGGCGACGGCGCTCGCGACCCTCTTCTTCCTGCTCGTCGTCGAGCTGGGCGGCACGGTGTACTTCTTCCTCCAGCATCGGAGGCTCGTCTATCTGAACGACGCGGCGTCCGCGACGACCCCGCCGGCGGCCCCGGGTGGCGAAGACTCGTACAAGCAGCGACTCCATCCGTATTTCGGCTTCGCCGGCCCGTATTCGACGACATTCCGGATGGACGGCCGGACGACCTATACGAACAGCCTCGGCTTCTTCCAGCGCGAGCAGCTCACGCTCCCCGTTGCTCGCGCACGACAAGGATTTCATCGTCGCCCTCTTCGGCGGGTCGGTCGCGGCCAACCTGGTCCTGACGCCGCGAGGCGGACTTTCGATCGACGACGCGCTGCGAAAGCTGCCGGCGCTCAAGGACCGGCGCATCGTAGTCGTCAACATGGCGCAGGGCTCGGGCAAAGAGCCGCAGCAGCTGATCGAGCTCGCCTACCTGCTCGCGCTCGGCCAGCGCCTCGATCTCGTCGTCGCGGTCGACGGCTTCAACGAGCTCGCGCTCGGACTCGAGAGCTGGCAGAACGCGCTCGACCCGATCCTCCCTGCCGGCCTCGTCATCGGTGCGCTGGCGCAGGAGGTCATGCCGGCGGCGGCGGCGAGTGCCGACTACTACGAGATCGCGTTCAGAGTGTCGGCCGCGAAGCGTGACATCGAGCGCCGAGAGGCGATGGCGAAGTCAGCCCGCACCGGAACCGGCTATCTCGTCGACCGTGCGCTCGTGACGCTCGACCAGATGACGCTCAAGAAGTACCTCGAGCAATACAACAAGGCGATCAGCGCGGGGGGCGACCTCTCCGCGCGCCGGAAGATGCTGGGGCTCGACCTGCCCGTGGACGTCGCGCGTCCCGACAAGGTGGGCGCCCTCTTCGAGCTCTGGCTGCGCTCGTCGCGGCAGCTTCGGCTCCTCGCCCAGGCGAACGGTATCGGCTTCCTGCACATCGTCCAACCGAACCAGTACTACGCGAAAAAGGCGTTCACCGAGAACGAGAAGAGAGTCGCGCTGTCCCTGCCGCCCGACCACGCGTACCGCATCGCGGTCGGAGAGGGCTACCGGATGCTGGAAGCGCAGCCGCCCGCCGACGTGATTTCGGCGATCCCGCTCTACGACGGCGAGACCGGAGACATCTACGTCGACAACTGCTGTCACGTGAACGCACGCGGCGAGACGATGCTCGCCGAATTCGTCGCGGCACGCGTGGGCGAATGGCTTGAGCGACGCGAGCGGCGAGCCGGGGCCCCCGGCCGAAGGCAAGGGGGAGCGAGCGATCGCGAGTCGGCGCAGGCGGACGACAACTCGGCGCATCGATCAAACTAGGCGGCGCGGAGGCCGCGGCACAGCCGAAGCTGCGGCCGTAGCGGGGACGGTGCGGAGACGGCGAAGCTCGTTCAGGCCTCGCGCTTCTTCCGTTGGAAGATCGCGTGCAGCTTCCGGAAGACGGGGCCCGGAAGGCCGCCCGCGAACGGCGCGCTGTCGAGCATCGTGACCGCGAGCACTTCCTTCGTCGACGACGACAGCCACATCTCGTCGGCGGCAAGCGCCTCGGCCTTCGCGACCGGGCGCATCTCGAAGGGCAGTCCCGCCTCGCGCGCGAATTCCTCGGCGGCGTCGTAGGTGATTCCCGGGAGGATCAAGTTGTCCTTCGGCGGCGCAACGATGACCCCCCGCGTGACAATGAGCACGTTCGACGCCGAGGCCTCGGTGAGCCAGCCATCGCGGAACATCACGGTCTCGAGCGCGCCTGCGTCGGCCGCGAGCTGCCGCATGAGCACGTTGCCGACAAGCGAGATCGTCTTCAAGTCGCAGCGCCGCCACCGGTTGTCGTCGGCCGTGACGACAGCGACCCCGCGCTCAACCTGTTCCGCGGAGGGCGTCGCGAGCGGGTTGCTCATCATGAACACCGTAGGCGCCACGCCCTGCGGGAACGCGTGGTCGCGCTTGGCGACACCACGCGTCACCTGGAAGTAGACACCCTGGTCGTCGAACGGCTGCTTTGCAACGAGCTCCGCGACAAGCGCCGTCCACTCCGCCGTCGTGTGCGGGTTGGCGAGCCGGATGCCGTCGAGGCTGCGCTGCAGCCGCGCGAGATGGTGCGGCAGCCGAAACGGACGACGGCCGTAGACGGGGATCAACTCGTAGACGCCGTCGCCGTAGATGAAGCCGCGATCGAGGACCGGGATGCTCGCCTCCTCGAGCGGCAGGAAAGCGCCGTTGAGATAAACGATCATGGCTATGGCTCGCTCCGTGCTCTCGTTGCCGTCACTTGAACCACAGGCGCACCGTGTCCCAAGCGCGGCCGAGGATCCCCGCTTCGGGCACGTCGGCAAGCGCCACCATCGGGAGCTCAGCGAGCGTCCGGCCCTCGAGCGCGACCTTGACGGTGCCAACGCGCTGGCCCTGGACGACCGGTGCGACGAGCGGTTCGCTCGCCGTCATCGTGAGCTGGAGCGCCGGCGCCTTGCCCTTCGGCAGCGCGAGGTACTGATCGGCGAAGAATCCCGCCGCGACACTGGCCTCCGCACCCTTCCACACGCGCAGCGACTGAACCGGCTTGCCCGACTGGTAGAGCTGTACGGTGTCGAACGCCTGGAAGCCGTAATTCAGCAGCTTCTCGCTCTCGGACGCGCGTGCAGCGTCCGACGCGGCACCGAGGACGACCGAGAGAAGCCGCCGCTCGCCGCGCTTCGCCGACGCGATCAGACACCATCCCGCCGTCTCGGTGTGGCCGGTCTTCATGCCGTCGACGTGCGGATCGATCCACAGGAGCCGGTTGCGATTCGGCTGGGTGATGTTGTTGTAGCGATACTCCTTGAGCGAATAGAGCGTGTAGTACTCGGGGTAGTCGCGGATCACCGACGCAGCGAGGACGGCGAGATCGCGCGCGGTCGAATAGTGGTCCGGCTGCGGCAGTCCCGTCACGTTCGTGAAATTCGTGCCCGCGATGCCCATGCGTTTCGCTTCGGCATTCATTCGGGCGACGAACGCGGCTTCACTACCGGCGACGAGCTCCGCAAGCGCGATCGACGCGTCATTGCCCGACTGCACGATCATCCCGCGCATGAGCTCGTCGACGGACACCGCGCGGCGCGGCTCGATGAACATCCGCGAGCCCTCCGCGTGCCACGCCGCCTGCGACACGGTGACCATCTGCGAAGGCAGGATCCGGCCTTCCTTCAGCGCCGCGAACACGAGGTACGCGGTCATCAGCTTCGTCAGCGATGCCGGGTCGCGCCGCTCGTCGGCGTTCTGCGCGACGATCGGCGTGCCGCTCGCGAAATCGAGCAGCAGATACGACGGGGCGGCGATCGCGGGCGCCACCATGGGAGGGGCGGTGCCCGGTGCGGGCGCCGCAGCGGCGAGCGGCAGAAGGCCGGCCGCGGCGAATGCGACAACGGCAAACAAACGAGCCGGGGACATGAACGCTCGACGGGACAAGAGCGCAATTATAGCGTCACGCGCACGGGCCGCGACACGCCGCCGCTCACTCTGGATCGATCGGCAGAATTCCGAGCAGGCGCGCGTCACCCAGGTCGATGACCGCGGTCATGAACTGGCCGCGACCGACGAGTGGCACGTACCCCAGCGTGCTCTCCGCCTGCCCCGATCTGGCGATGAACGCCTGCACTTGCGCGGCGCGCTCGGGCGCTCCACTCGTCAGTGTCGCGAACGGCTTGGCCTTCGCGAGGACCGCAGCCTTGATGTCACTGTACGGCACGTAGTATTTCGGAAAATTCTGCGCGTCCTTGCCGCCCACAGCGCTGAAGACAAGCTTGTTCCACTCTTCGGCATTGGACTTGTCGGGAAACTGTACACCGACCACGCGCGGGCCGGTCAGCGAAAGGGTCCTGTATTCGGCCGGGCCGGCGTCGAGGTCGGCGGGCGCGAGCTCGTCGGCGGCGACCACTTCGAACCGGTCCTTGACGAAGACCGTGTATACCGGCCGCGCCTCGAACATGACGTAAACGCCGTAGACGAGTGCAATGGCCTGGAGCATCGCTATCACCGCGAGGTCGAACTTGAGACTCTTCTTGCGCCGATCGAAGATGATCAGCGTCAGCAGCGGGCCGATCGCCACGTCGACGCCGACCAGGATCTTGAGAAGGCCGGAGCCACCCATCGCGTCGAAGTACGGCTGTGGGTACCAAAGTGCGAGCATCACCAGGACGACTGTGGCGGCGATCAGCGCCGAGAGCGCGAGGTGGATCGCGGCAGCCTTCCATCGATTAAGGGATGCAAGAGTGATCATTCGACTCGTCGTTCCTGTCCTGCGCAAAGTGCGAATTCTAAAGGCGCGTCAAATGGCCGCTCAAGTCCGTGCGAACGCGAAGTCGACCTGCGGCGAGCGGCCCGCAATCACATCGGCGAGTGCCTGACCCGAGCCGCAGGCCATCGTCCAGCCGAGCGTCCCGTGCCCGGTGTCGAGGAAGAGGTTGCGATAGCGCGTGCGGCCGAGGAGCGGCACGTTCGACGGCGTCGCGGGCCGCAGTCCCGCCCAGAACTGGGCCGAGCCACGCTCGCCCGCGTCGGGGAAGAGGTCGAACGTGCGTGCGACGAGCGCTTGGCAGCGGACGGGGTTGAGCTCGGTGCCGTAGCCGGACAGTTCCGCGGTGCCGGCCACGCGCAGCCGACCGCCCAAGCGCGTCATCACCGTCTTCGCAGCGAGATCGGTGAGCGAAACCGTCGGCGCGCCCGCGTGGTCGCCGATCTCGATCGTCGCCGAGTAGCCCTTGGCGGGATAGATCGGGCAGGGGACCGAAAGCGGCCGCAGCACGAACGGGCTGTAACTCGCGAGCGCCACGACGTAGGCGTCCGCGCCGAGGGTCTCGCCTCCACGCTCGGCGCTCGTGCAGCGGGCGCCGCGAATCGCGTCGCCCTCCGCGGCCAGCGCCTCGACAGTCATGCCATAACGGAAGGCGACGCCACGCGCCTGCGCGAGCCGCGCGAGCTCCTCGGTGAAGCGGCGCGCGTCGCCGGACTCGTCCGTAGCCGTGTAGATGCCGCCGGCCAGGCGATCGCGGCACTGCGCGAGCGCGGGCTCGATCGCGATGCACTCCGCGACCGTCTTCACGTCGCGCTCGGCCCCGAACTCGCGGAGCCGCGCGGCCGTGCGCGCGCCCTCCTCGAGCTCGCGCGCGTCGGTGTAGAACTCGAGGATGCCGCGCTACTGCTGGTCGTAAGTGATGCCGGTCGCCGTGCGCAGCGCCTTCAGGCAGTCGCGCGAGTAGAGCGCGAGGTTCAGGCACTGAATCGTGTTGCGCCGCGTGCGCCACGGCAGGCACTCGCGCAGGAACGCGAGCCCGAAGCGCCACTGATGCGGGTCCGCGCGCAGCCGAAAGTAGAGCGGCGCATCCTCACGCCCGAGCCACTGCAGGATCTTGCGCGGCGCGCTGGGGTTCGCCCATGGCTCGGCGTGCGACGCCGAGATCTGGCCGCCGTTCGCGTGCGAGGTCTCGCGCGCCGGTCCCGGCTGCCGGTCGACGACGGTGACCTCGTGCCCGTCCGCGGCGAGATACCAGGCGGCGGTGACGCCGATCACGCCGGCGCCGAGCACCAGGATCCGCATCAGGCGGCAGCCGCGGCGGGCTGCGGCGCGGGCGCCGACGCTTCCGCGTAATCCTCCATCGGGATGCAGCTGCAGAAGAGGTGGCGGTCGCCGTAGACGTTGTCGACGCGCGCCACCGGCGGCCAGTACTTCGCGACGCGCAGCGCGGGGACCGGATACGCCGCCTGCTCGCGTGCATAGGCGTGCGTCCACGTCGTCGCGCGTGAGCGCCGCGGCAGTGTGCGGCGCGTGCTTCAGCGGATTGTCGGCACGGTCGGCACGTCCCTCCTCGATCGCGCGGATCTCGGCGCGGATCGCCGTCATCGCCTCGACGAAGCGATCGAGCTCGGCCTTCGATTCGCTCTCGGTCGGCTCGACCATCAGCGTCCCGGCGACCGGGAAGCTCATCGTCGGCGCGTGGAAGCCGTAATCCATCAGCCGCTTCGCGACGTCGTCGACGGCGACCTCCGACGATTCCTTGAGCGGCCGCAAGTCGAGGATGCACTCGTGCGCGACGAGCCCGCCCGGCCCCGAATACAGGACCGGATAGGCATCGGCGAGGCGCTTCGCGACGTAATTCGCCGCGAGGATCGCGCTCTCGGTCGCCGCCTGCAGGCCGGAGCCGCCCATCATCGTCATGTACATCCACGAGATCGGCAGGATGCTCGCGCTGCCGAAGGGCGCCGCCGCGACGGGGCCGACGGCCGCGGCGTCACGCGTGCCACGGGGCAGATATCGATGCCCCGGCAGGAAGGGAGCCAGATGCGCGCCGACGCCGATCGGGCCGACGCCGGGCCCGCCGCCGCCATGCGGGATGCAGAACGTCTTGTGCAGGTTCAGGTGCGAGACGTCGGCGCCGAATTCGCCCGGCGCCGCGAGTCCGACGAGCGCGTTCAGGTTCGCGCCGTCGACGTACACCTGCCCGCCGTGCGCGTGGACGATCTCGCAGATCTTCCGGATTCCCGCCTCGAACACGCCGTGCGTCGACGGGTAGGTGACCATGATCGCGGCCAGGTCCGCCGCGTGCGCGGCGGCCTTCGCCTCGAGGATCGGCGAGATCGACGTTGCCGTCGCGGTCGCAGGCGACGACGACGACCGAGAGGCCGACCATCTGCGCGGACGCGGGGTTCGTGCCGTGCGCGGAGGCGGGAATCAGGCACACGTTGCGGTGGCCCTGCCCGCGCTGCTCGTGCCACGCCTTGATCGCGAGCAGGCCCGCATACTCGCCCTGCGACCCGGCGTTCGGCTGCAGCGAAACGGCGGCGTAGCCCGTTACCGCGCACAGCATCCGCTCGAGTTCGGTGACGAGCTCGGTATAGCCCGCCATCTGGTCCGCCGGCGCGAACGGGTGCACGTTCGGCGAATTCCGGCCACGTGACGGGGATCATCTCGGCCGTCGCGTTCAATTTCATCGTGCACGAGCCAAGCGGGATCATCGCGCGGTCGAGCGCGATGTCGCGATCGGCGAGCCGGCGCAGATAGCGCAGCATCTCCGTCTCGGAGTGGTAGCGGTTGAACGTCGGGTGCGTGAGGAACGCGCTCGTGCGGGCGAGCGCGGCGGGCAACGCATCGGGAGTGGCCGCGTCGAGCGCATCCACGGTGAAGGCGGGCTTCGCGCCCGCGAAGACGTGCCAGGCGCGCACGACGTCCGCGCGGGTCGTCGTCTCGTCGAGCGACAGACCGAGCGTCGCGTCATCAACGCGGCGGAAATTGACGCCTGCTGCCACGCCGCGCGCCAGGATCTCGTCGGTATGCCCGCCCGTCGCGACAGTGATCGTGTCGAAGAACGAAGCGGTCGGAACTGCGAAGCCGGCGCGCACGAGGCCCGCCCTCAGAATCGCCGCAAGCCGGTGCACGCGCCGCGCGATCGTCGTCAGACCTTCCGGCCCGTGGTAGACCGCGTACATGCTCGCCATCACGGCGAGCAGCACCTGCGCCGTGCAGATGTTCGACGTGGCCTTCTCGCGGCGGATGTGCTGCTCGCGCGTCTGCAGCGCGAGCCGGTACGCGGGGCCGCCGTCGGCGTCGACGGTAACGCCGACCAAGCGGCCCGGCATCGAGCGCTTGAACTCGTCCTTCGTCGCGAGGTAGCCGGCATGCGGTCCGCCATAGCCCATCGGGACGCCGAAGCGCTGCGTCGAACCGACGACGACGTCCGCGCCCCATTCGCCCGGCGGCGCGAGTACGGTCAGCGCGAGGATGTCGGCGGCGACGATCGCGAAGCCGCCGGCGGCGTGCACCGCCGCGACGGTGGCGCGCAGATCGCGGATCTCGCCGTCCGCTCCGGGGTATTGCAGCAGCACGGCGAAGGCGCCGGCGGCGGACGCCTGCTCCACCGGGCCGGTGACGACTTCGATGCCGAGCGGGCGTGCGCGCGTACGCACGACGTCGATCGTCTGCGCGAAGACGTCGTCGGCGACGAAGAAGCGCACGCTCTTTCCCTTCGTCATCCGCTGGCACAGCGTCATCGCCTCGGCGGCGGCCGTCGCCTCGTCCAGCATCGACGCGTTCGCGATCGCCATGCCGGTGAGCTCGCATACCATCGTCTGGAAGTTGACGAGCGCCTCGAGCCGGCCCTGCGAGATCTCGGGCTGATAGGGCGTGTACGCGGTGTACCACGCCGGATTCTCGAGAATGTTGCGCGCGATGACCCCCGGCGTGTGCGTGCCGTAGTAGCCCTGGCCGATCATCGAGGTGAGCACCCGGTTCTTCGCGGCGATCGCCTTCAGTCGCGCGAGCGCCTCGGTTTCGGGCACGGGGGGCGGCAACGCGAGCGGCGCGGCACGGCGAATCGTCGCCGGCACGATGGCATCCATCAATGCGGCGCGCGAAGCATACCCGAGCGCTGCGAGCATCGCTCGCCTGGTCCGCGGGCGAGGTGCCGATGTGGCGCGCGACGAAGGCGTCGGTGGCCTCCAGCGCTGCGAGCGTCGGCGTAGCGCGGTCGGCCGCGCGCGTTCGAGTGTCGTTCATTTTCATCGCTGCACGGGCGGGACCCGCGTCCTCGTCATTCGTCGCCGATCGTCGCTTCGTACGCTTTCGCGTCGAGGAGCCCGGCGAGCGCGCCCGCGTCGGCGGGCTTGAGCTTGAAGAACCACGCGGCGTACGCGTCCTGGTTCACCTGTTCGGGCGCGTCGGCCAGCGCCGAATTGACGGCGACGACCTCGCCCGCGAGCGGCGCATAGACGTCGGAGGCGGCCTTCACCGACTCGACGACGGCGCACGCGTCGCCGGCAGCGAGCACGCGGCCGACCTCGGGTAGCTCGAGATAGACGAGGTCGCCCAGCGCGGCCTGCGCGTGGTCGGTGATGCCGACCGCGACGGTGCCGTCGGCTTCGGTGCGCGCCCATTCGTGCTGGGACGTGTAGCGGAGATTCTGCGGGACGTTCATCGTCGCTCCGGTTGAGGAAGATCTGGAAGGATTGTCGTCGCGGCCGACGTCAGACAACGAGCGCCTTGCCGTTTCGCGCGAACGGCGGCTTCACGACCTTGGCCGCGAGCTCGCGCTCGCGGACGACGACCTTGACGAGGTCGCCCGGCGCGATGCCGGCGGGCAGTCGCGCGAGCGCGATCGACTTGCCGAGCGTCGGGCTGAAGGTCCCGCTCGTGATCTCGCCGTCGCCGCGCGCGGTCCGCACGACCTGGTGCGCGCGCAGCACGCCACCCTTGTCGACCAACAGGAGGCCGGTCAGATTACGCCGTGTCGGCGTCGGCGACGAGCGCCGCCTTGCCGACGAAGTCGCGCGGGCTCGCGAGATCGACGGTCCACGCGAGGCCGGACTCGAGCGGCGATGTCGTCTCGTCCATGTCCTGGCCGTAGAGGTTCATCCCGGCCTCGAGGCGCAGCGTGTCGCGCGCGCCGAGTCCCGCCGGTCTCACGCCGGCCGCAACGAGCGCGTGCCACAGGTCGACCGCATGCGATGGCCGGCAGCACGATCTCGAAGCCGTCCTCGCCCGTGTAGCCCGTACGCGCGACGAACACCTCGCCCCAGGCGGACTTCATGAACGCGGCGCTGAAGGGCTTGAGCCCCGAGCTCGCGGCTTCGCTGCCTGGCAGCGCGCGCCACACCTTTGCGCGGGCGTTGGGCCCCTGCACCGCGACCATCGCCAGATCAGTCCGCGGAGTGAGCCGGAGGGCCGGCGCGTGCTCGCGCACGAGCTTGCCGAGCCACGCGATGTCCTTGTCCGCCGTGCCCGCGTTGACGACGAGGCGGAAGAAATCTTCGCGCAGGAAATAGACGATCAGGTCGTCGATCACCGTGCCTTCGGGCGTGAGCAGGCACGAGTAGAGCGCTTTCCCGGAGTCCTTGAGCTTGTCGACGTTGTTGGCGATCGCGTAGCGCAGGAAGTCGCGCGCACCGGCGCCCTCGAGGTCGACGACGCGCATGTGCGAGACGTCGAACATGCCCGCGTCGCTGCGCACCGCGTGGTGCTCGTCGATCTGCGAACCATAGTGGACCGGCATGTCCCAGCCGCCGAAGTCGACCATCCGCGCGCCGGCGGCGCGATGGATGGCGTGGAGCGGGGTCTCTTTGAGCACCACGTTCTCCCGGTGGACGCGAAAAAAAGGGGCGAAGCGCAGTTGTCGCCTCGCCCCGTCTGTCCTTTTTACCTGAGAGATTGCGGCGCGCCGGAATCGGGCGCCGCGTGCCCCTTCGGTGGGCCGCCAGCCACGCGGCCTCTCTCCAGATCGACCTGCCGTCCGCGCGGTCCTCGGTGCCTGAGCGGTTCTCGGGAGTTGCGCCTTCGGCGGCCGCGCCGGCCGGAGCCGGCGCCGCGCTCTCCCGCACGGACGACCCAAGGTTACCGGGGCGCTCCGGTCCTGTCAAAAGATGCGGCCGGGCTTCGGAGGCCGAACCGCCGCCGCTCGCGCTGCGGCCTCCGCACCGCCAAATTCGTTGTGCTGGCCGTCGGCCGCCGGCGGCGACTCGCAATGGCTCGCTCCCCCAGCGCTTCGCGCTGGGGCCCCGGCTCGCCGCTCGCGCCGCTACTTCTTCAGCGCGAGGATGTAGGCGATCATCGTCTTGATGTCGGCGTCGCTCACCTGCGGGTTCGGCGGCATCGGAACCTGGCCCCAGACGCCCGAGCCCCCCTTCTTGACCTTCTCGGCCAGCTTCGCGGCAGCGCCCGCGTCGCCTTTGTACTTGGCGGCCACTTCGACATACGGAGGGCCGACCAGCTTCTTGTCGATCGAGTGGCACGCCGTGCAGCCCGACTTCTTGAGCAGGTCTTCGCCGGCATCGGCCTGGACAGCGCCGGCGGCGAGAACGCCGGCGGCAGCGAATACGGCAGCAGCAATCTTCATCGAATCTCCGGGGATGGCGCGTGGAAAGGTCTCGCATGGTAACCGAACGACAGAGACGGTGTCATCAACGCGCCTTCGCGGCGACGCGTTGACCGGTCCGGACCGGGTCTGACCCGGGTCAGGCCTCGAGCAGCCGCTCGACCTCCGCGAGCGTGTGGACCGGCGGAAGGCATTGCGTCCCGCGGCACACCCACGCCACCGCGCCCGACGTCGGCACCGGGCCCTTGGCCGAGCGCATCCGGAACCTCGCGGCCGGCAAGGTCGAAGATGCGAACCCCGGGCCGCAGCGTGCGCTCGAGCGCCCGCTGCCAGCCGAGGCAGGTCGGCGCGTCGCCCGCGAGGAGCACGGACGTCGGCGGCGACAGCGCGTCCTCGAGCGCCGCGACGAGCGTCGCAGCGCCGCGGGGCGAGTCGGCCAGCATCGCCGCGAACGCGCGCACGGCGCGCTCGCCCGCCATGACGTAGCGCGGCTCGGACGCGAGATGCCCGAGCGCGATCAGCGCCGAGGCGGCCACGCCGTTGCCCGACGGCGTCGCATTGTCGGGGCCCGGCTTCGTCCGGTGGTAGAGACGCTTCGTGGTCGTGGCTCGTGAAGAAGAAGCCGCCGTTCGCGCGGTCCTCGAACTGCGCGAGCAGGAGGTCGGCGATCTCGCGCGCCCACGCGAAGTCGGCGCTCCGGAAGCGCGTCTGCATGAGCTCGAGCAGCGCCGACGAGCAGGAACGCGTGGTCGTCGAGGTACGCGTTCAAGTGCGCGCGCTCGCCCTTGCGCGTCGCGAGGAGGCGACCGTCGCGCCAGACCGTGCGCGCGCAGCGCGTCGAGTGGCCGCGACCGCGAGATCCGCGAACGCCGGTTCGTCGAGCGCGCGGGCCGCGCGCGCGAGCCCGGCGATCGCGAGCGCGTTCCACGACGTCAGGATCTTGTCGTCGAGGCCGGGGCGCACGCGCTTCGCCCGTGTCGCGAGGAGCTTCGCCTTCGCCCGCCCGAGACGCGCGCGGGCCTCGGGGAGCGAGACGCCCAGCCGGCTCGCGACAACTTCGAGCGGAACCGCGACGCGCAGGTGCCATGCGTGGTCCTCGAAGTTGGGCGGGCCGTCGAGCCCCCAGTGCGGCGCGGCGACCGCGTAGTCGTCGACCGCCAGGAGCGCGCGCACGTCATCGCGAGACCAGACGTAGAACCGCCCCTCCTCGCCCTCGCTGTCGGCGTCGAGGCTGGACCAGAACGCGCCGTCGGGGGCGCGCATCTCGTGCGTCATCCATGCGACCGCCTCACGCGCGACCTCCGCGAATCGCTCCTCCCGCGTGACGCGCGCGAGGTCGGCGTAGAGCCCAACGAGCGGGCCGTTGTCGTAGAGCATCTTCTCGAAGTGCGGGATCGACCACTCGGCGTCGACGCTGTAGCGGCAGAACCCACCGCCCAACTGGTCATGGATTCCGCCGTCGGCCATGCGCGCGAGCGTGACGCGCACGACCTCGAGTGCAGCGGCGTCGTGGCCGCGAACCGCCGCGCGCAGGCAGAGCTCGAGGTCGGTCGGGTGCGGAAACTTCGGGGCCGATCCGAAGCCGCCGTGCACGGGGTCGAAGCTCGCCTTGAGCGCCTCGAGGGCCAGCGCCGTCGCCCTCGACGGCAGCGCGCCGTCTGCCGGCGCTCCCGGCTCGAGGCTCGCGAGCGCGTCCTTGAGATGGGCACCGTGCTCGGCGATCGCCGTACCCCGCTCGCGAAACGCGGCGGCGACGCGCGGCAGGAGATCGAGGAATCCCGGGCAGCCCGTAGCGTCCCTCGCGCGGAAAGTACGTCCCGCCGAAGAACGGCGTGCCGTCCGGCGTCAGGAACATCGTGAGCGGCCAGCCGCCGGAGCGCCGCGTGAGCAGTGCGTGCGCCGTCTGGTAGATCTGGTCGAGATCGGGCCGCTCCTCGCGATCGACCTTGATGTTGACGAACTCGGCATTCATCGCCGCCGCGACGGCGGCGTCCTCGAACGACTCGTGCGCCATCACGTGGCACCAGTGGCACGCCGAGTAGCCGATCGACAGCAGGATTGGCTTCCCGTCGCGACGCGCGAGCGCGAGCGCCTCTTCGCCCCACGGATGCCAGTCGACCGGGTTGCCAGCGTGCTGGAGCAGGTACGGGCTCGTCTCGCCCGCGAGGCGGTTCGGCATGCGGCGCCGCGGCCGCGGGCGTCAGCCCGATTCGTCGAACGCGACGCGCTCGAAGTCAGCGCCGCGCTGGACGAGACGCGTGAGCCGGAAACGCCGCTCCGGGCCGGAATCGAGCGAGCGCAGCACGCGGCTCGGATTGAAGCTGCGCGGCGGCAGGATCAGGCTCGCCTTGTCGTCGGGCGACTCGGCGAGCAGGACAGCCGGCAACGGCGGATCCTCGGACACCGCGGTCGAGAGCGGGCGCACGGAAATCGCCTTCGGGTTTCCTGGCCAGAACCTGAGCGAGAGCGAGAGCTCGCCGTGGACGTTCTGCGCGACGCGCGTGACCCACCCCGCACGCATCGCGCTCCTCGTCCCGGACGATCACGACCTGGTCCAGCACCCAGCGGTGCCGCGTTCCCGCCGACCGCGCGACGGATGCCTCGCGCCATTCGTAGGTGCCGGCCCACTGCTCCCACACCCACGTGCGCTCGGCATCCTCGCGCCCGCGGTCGTAGTCGGTGAGCGCGCCCAGCGACTGCAGATGCTGCGCCCCCTGGAACGACAGGCGGCCTCCGAGTGGATCCTTGCGCTCGAACGTGCGGCCGCCGATGCGGAAGAAGGCGGCGCCCAGTCCGCCCGCGCAGAGCTCGAGCGTCGTGCGCCCGGGCTCGGCGCCACGCCGCGGACCCTGATACCAGCGCGCGTCGAGGTGGCCAAGGAGCGTCGTGCATTGCTCGACGCTGCAATCGTGCCCGAGTTGCAGCTCGGCCGGGTTCGCGCCCGTCTGCAGCCGCTTCAGGCGGCCGCGCACGCTGGTCGCGAGCTTGCCCGGATAGCCGAAGCGCATCGACTGCGGCGGATGCCGCGGCGCCGACAGGACCAGGTTAGCGCCCGCCGGGCTGTCCAGGTCGACGACGACGACGGGCCCCTCGGTTTCGCGCTGCTGCGCGTACGGGAAGAGCTTGCGCGACCACATGCCGAGCCAGCGATCGGTGAGCTCGATCTGTTTCACGCTCATTGCGCACGGATCGGCGAGGCCGAGCAGGAGCGCGTGCGTGTACGTCGAGTAGCACGAGATTCCGACGGCGTTCGCCATGAGATCGTCGGAGACGGCCGTCACCGCACACTCGAGGAGCTCGGCCAACCGGAAGTACGCATGCAGCTCCTGCCACAGCGCCGACGGCGGCAACCGGCGCGCGAGCCCGTAGACCAGCACGAGCTGCTTGCCGACGTAAAGGCCGCGCTGCAGAAGCTTCGACTTGACGCCGGCCAGGTCGGGGTCGCCTTCGAGCAGCGGCTTCAAGCACGCCGAGTACTGCTCCCAGAGCGCATGCCAGAGGGCGATCGCCTGCTCGGCGGCCTCGAGCTCGCGGTCCACAGCGGGTTGCGGCTTGCCGGCATAGCGGCGCGCGAGCTCGGTGTGCAGGTAGGCGACCTGGTCGCGCAGCACTTCCGCGATGGTCGCGCGCTCCCGCGGCGCGAAACTCGCAGCCGACAGCGCGCGCAGCTGGCCCAACACCGCCTCGTAGAGCTGCGTGACGTTGGTAAGCGGGAAGGGCATTCGCCCAGCGCTTCGCGCTGTCGGTGTCCGAGAACGCGAGCGACGGGGCGTCTGCGAGGGGTGCGGCGCGGGCCGCACCGGCCGGCGCCGGCGCGCCGGCCATGACGGGGGAGGTCGAATCGTTCATCGGCGGCGAAGTTCCGGTGGCCGACTCCGGAAAGGGCCCCGGAATCGCGCCGGATTCGATCGATCGCTTATAGCACAACCGCCCCGCGGCCAGGCGGACCGCGCGACGCCCGGGGCCGTCATCCGTCGGACGGACGTGAATTTCCGACATTCGGCGCGACGAAAGTTCTCTCACGCCACGGGCGGCGCTAGCCGTACCGTGCCAACAGCGCGGCTCCGGGCGGCCGCGGGACGATTCCCTCCACCCCCTCCGGCGCGGTCGGCGGCCCCCGCCCGCCGTCGCCGTGGGGGTTTTTTCTGCCGGCGACCGCCGGCCTCACCCTAGAGGAGGACGCGCTCGATCCCGCCGTCGTTCGCGCGCGCGACGTAGCGGGGAAGCCAGTCCGGACCCAGGAGGTGCTTCGCCATCTCCACGACGATGTAATCGGCCGTGGTTCCCGCGTCGCCGTCGAACCGCGCGAGCCCCTGCAGGCACGACGGGCACGACGTCAGCACCTTGACCGCACCCGCGAAACCATCGGCCCGAAGCGCCTGCGCGCCCTTTCGCATCTCCTCCTCCTTGCGGAATCGGATCTGCGTCGAGACATCGGGGCGTGTCGTCGCGAGCGATCCCGACTCGCCGCAGCAGCGCTCGTTCGCGGTGACCGACGCCCCCATCAATTCGTTGACGACCGCAAGCGGTGCGTAGGTCTTCATCGGCGTATGGCACGGGTCGTGGTACATGTACCGCACGCCGGTGGCGCCCTCCACGCGCACGCCCTTCTCGAGCAGGTACTCGTGAATGTCGAGCAGCCGGCAGCCGGGAAAGATCTTCCCGAACTCGTATTTCGCGAGCTGGTCCATGCAGGTGCCGCAGGACACGATCACCGTCCGGATGTCGAGGTAATTGAGCGTGTTCGCGACGCGATGGAACAAGACGCGGTTCGCGGTCGTGATCTGCCGCCCGCGCGTCTCGTCGCCCGAGGCCGTCTGCGGATAGCCGCAGCAGAGGTAGCCCGGTGGCAGCACGGTCTGCGTGCCCAGGTGGAAGAGCAGCGCCTGCGTCGCGAGCCCGACCTGCGAGAAGAGGCGCTCGGAGCCGCAGCCGGGGAAATAGAACACCGCGTCCGAGTCGTCGCCGACCTTCGCCGGATCGCGGATGATGGGGACGATCGAGTCGTCCTCGATGTCGAGCAGTGCGCGCGAGGTCCGCTTCGGCAGGCCGCCCGGCATCGGCTTGTTCACGAAATGGATGACCTGAGCGCGGAGCGGGGACCGGCCGACGGTCGCGGGCGGCCGCGCGGTCTGCGCCTGTGCGAGGCCCGCGCGCCGCGCGATTGCGTGCGCGGCCCGCTGCGCCCGCGTGCCCCAGTCGATCAGCACACGCCGCGCGAGCTTGATCGTCGCGGGGTCCGTCGCGTTCAAGAAGAACATCGTCGCGGCGGCGCCGGGGCGCCACGTCTTCTTTCCCTCGCGCGCGAGCAGGTTGCGCATCGCGATCGAGACGTCGCCGAAATCGATGTCGACCGGGCAGGGATTCGCGCACTTGTGGCAGACCGTGCAGTGGTCGGCGACGTCGCCGAACTCGTCCCAGTGCCGCAGCGACACGCCACGCCGCGTCTGCTCCTCGTAGAGGAACGCCTCGATCAGGAGTGAAGTCGCGAGGATCTTGTTGCGCGGCGAGTAGAGCAGGTTCGCGCGCGGCACGTGCGTCGCGCACACCGGCTTGCACTTGCCGCAGCGCAGGCAGTCCTTGAACATGTCCGCGATGCCGCCGATCGCGGACGCCTCGAGGATCAGGCTCTCGTGGCCGATCAGCGAGAAGCTCGGCGTGTACGCATTCGCGAGGCCGGCGCCGGGGAGCAGCTTGCCGGCGTTGAACCGGCCATCCGGATCGATCCTGCGCTTGTAGGCGGCGAACGGTGCGATCTCGTCCTCGGTCAGGTACTCGAGCTTCGTGATCCCGATGCCGTGCTCGCCCGACACGACGCCCCCCAGCGCGCGCGCGAGCGCCATGATCCGCGCGACCGCCGCGTTCGCCGCGGCCAGCATCGCGTAGTCGTCGGAGTTGACCGGAATATTGGTGTGCACGTTGCCGTCGCCCGCGTGCATGTGCAGCGCGACGAACACGCGGCTGCGCAGCACGTCGCGGTGGATCGCCGCCGCGCGCGCGCGCACCGGCGCGAAGGCGAGCCCGGCGAAGATCTCGGAGAGCGGATCCCGGAGCTCGGCCTTCCACGACGCGACGGTCGTGCGGGCCTGCAGCGCCGGAAACGCTTCG
Organism: uncultured beta proteobacterium; assembly: GCA_963830485.1. Classification (GTDB taxonomy): domain Bacteria; phylum Pseudomonadota; class Gammaproteobacteria; order Burkholderiales; family Casimicrobiaceae; genus CAIWHR01. The sequence goes on along the minus strand of CAWHNE010000018.1, from coordinate 82,737 downwards.
TCGATGCGGTCTCGCAGCGCCTGCCAGCGCGCGCGGGTCGCTTCCACCAGCGTGCGCGCCTCGTCGATCTTTGCGGCGAGCAGGTCGGGCGCCGGACGCGCGTCGTCATCGGGGCCCCACAGCGGGCCGAGCGTGGGGCCGGCGAACAGCTCGGCGAGCGCTGCGCAGAGCGCGAGCTTGTTCGCGAGCGAGAGCTCGATGTTGATCCGTTCGATGCCGTCGGTGTAGTCGGCGCAGGCGCTCGAGCGGAATCACGACGTCCTCGTTGATCTTGAACGCGTTGGTGTGCCGCGCGATCGCGGCCGTGCGTGCGCGGTCGAGCCAGAACTTCTTGCGTGCTTCGGCCGAGACGGCGACGAAGCCCTCCGCCCCGCGCGCGTTCGCGATGCGCACGATCTCCGAGGCGGCGCGCGCGACGCCGTCGTCGGATTCGCCGACGATGTCCGCGAGCAGCACCATCTTCGGCCTGCCGTGGCGCGTCGCCTTGGTCGCGTAGCCCACCGCCTTCACGTAACGCTCGTCCAGGTGCTCGAGCCCGGCCAGCGTCGCGCCGCGAGGGCGCGCGTCGAGGAAGTGTTTGATCTCGACGATCGCCGGCGTAGCCTCGTGCACGGCGCCGAAGAATTCGAGACACACGGTCCGCGTCGCGCGGGGCATCCGGTGGAGGACGAAGCGCGCGCTCGTGATGAGCCCGTCGCAGCCTTCTTTCTGGACGCCCGGCAACCCGCCGAGATACTTGTCCGTGACGTCCTTGCCGAGGCCGGCCTTGCGGAACGCGCTGCCCGGGATGACGAGCGTGTCCTTGCGTTCAACCGTCGTGCCGTCGGCCGCGTACCAAACGAGTTCGAAGGTCGCAACGGACGCGTCGTGGATCTTGCCAAGGTTGGGGTCGACGCGCGTCACCTCGAGCCAGCGCGCGTCGGGCGTCACCATCCGCCACGAGAGGAGGTTGTCGAGTGCCGTGCCCCAGAGCACCGCCTTCTTGCCGCCCGCGTTCATCGCGACGTTGCCGCCGATGCACGAGGCGTCGGCGGACGTCGGGTCGACGGCGAAGACGAGTCCCGCCGCGTCGGCCGCCTCCATCACGCGCCGGGTGACGACGCCGGCGCCGCAATCGATCGTCGCGACAGGCTCCGCGTGTCCCTGAATCGCGACGCGCGCGATGGGCGAGAGCCGCTCGAGCTTCTCGGTATTGATGACCGCAGAACGTCGCGTGAGCGGGATCGCGCCGCCCGTGTAGCCGGTGCCGCCGCCGCGCGGAATGATCGTGAGGCCGAGCTCGATGCACGCTTCGACGAGACCGCGCACCTCGTCCTCGCTGTCCGGGCAAAGCACGACGAACGGGTACTCGACGCGCCAGTCGGTCGCGTCGGTCACGTGCGATACGCGGGCGAAGCCGTCGAATCCGACATTGTCCCTGCGCGTGTGCCGGACGAAGGCGCGCAGCGCCTTGCGTCGCAACGCTGCCGTCTCGTCGAACGACGCGGCGAAGCGGTCGACCGCGGCGCGTGCCGACGCGACGAGCGTGACGACCCGGGCATCGCGGTCGGAACCCGCGCTTGGCTGCGCCGCGCGGCGCTTGTCGATCTCGGCCAGGCGATGGCGCATCGCCTCGACCAGGAGCCGCCGCCGTCTCGGGGTGTCGAGAAGGTCGTCCTGGAGGTACGGATTGCGCTCGACGACCCAGATGTCGCCCAGCACCTCGAACAGCATCCGCGCCGAGCGGCCGGTGCGCCGCTCGCCGCGCAAGCCCTCGAGGATCGCCCACATCTCCGCCCCGAGCAGGCGGATCACGATCTCGCGATCGGAGAACGACGTGTAGTTGTACGGGATCTCGCGCAGCCGGGGCGTCCCGGTGTGCACGTCCGCGTCGGGCAGGCAGTCGACGGCGGCGTCCATGGAACCGTCCAGTTTACCGCACCGCAACATCGCCACCGGACGGCTTGGGAGCGTCGCCAGGCCTACTTCTATGTGCCATCACCGGTGCCGGGGCGCCGCCGGCGGCGGATTCTGACCGCTCCTACGCCGTCCAGTCGAGCACGACCTTGCCGCTCTGCCCGGAGAGCATTGTCGCGAAGGCCTGCTCGTAGTCGTCGACGGGGAACCGGTGCGTGATCATCGGCGAGAGGTCGAGGCCGCTCTGTAGCATCGCCACCATCTTGTACCAGGTCTCGAACATCTCGCGCCCGTAGATCCCCTTGATCTCGAGGCCCTTGAAGATCACCTGGTTCCAGTCGATCGCCATGTTCGACGGCGGGATGCCGAGGAGCGCGATCTTGCCGCCGTGGTTCATGCACGCGAGCATGTCGGAGAATGCCGACGGCACGCCGGACATCTCGAGCCCGACGTCGAAGCCCTCAGTCATGCGAAGCTCCGCCATCACGTCGCGGAGCTTCGTCCTCGTGACGTTCACTGCGCGCGTCGCGCCCATCCGCCGCGCGAGATCCAGCCGATAATCGTTGACGTCGGTGACGACGACGTGGCGCGCGCCGACGTGCCGCGCGATCGCCGCCGCCATGCAGCCGATCGGCCCGGCGCCGGTGATGAGCACGTCCTCGCCGACGAGGTTGAACGACAGCGCCGTGTGCGTCGCGTTGCCGAACGGGTCGAAGATCGCGGCGATCTCGTCGGGGATCTCGTCGGGGATGCGGAACGCGTTGAACGCCGGGATCACGAGGAACTCGGCGAACGCGCCCTCGCGGTTGACGCCGACGCCCACCGTGTTGCGGCAGAGGTGCCGTCGGCCGGCGCGGCAGTTGCGGCAGAAGCCGCACGTGATGTGGCCCTCGCCCGAGACGCGGTCGCCGATCGCGAACCCGCGCACCTCCTGGCCCAGCTCGACGATCTCCCCCACGTACTCGTGACCGACGTGCATCGGCACCGGGATCGTCTTCTGTGCCCACTCGTCCCATTTCCAGATGTGGATATCGGTGCCGCAAATCGCCGTCTTCCGTGATCCGGATCATCACGTCGTTGTGGCCGACCTCCGGCTTCTTCACGCGCGTGAGCGTGAGGCCGGGCGCGGGCTCGAGCTTGGCGAGCGCCTTCATCGCGGTTCTCGCGCCGCCGCCGTCATCGCACGACGCCCAGCGCGCGGCCGACGCGGCCGAACGCAGCGACCGCGCGGTCGATCTCCGCGGCCGTGTGCGCTGCGCTCATCTGCGTGCGGATGCGCGCCTTGCCCTTCGGCACGACGGGATACGAGAACCCGATCACGTAGATGCCCTCCCCGAGCAGCGCGTCGGCCATCTTCGTCGCGAGCTGCGCGTCACCCAGCATGACCGGGATGATCGGATGCTGCCCCGGCACCAGCGTGAACCCGAGTGCTGCCATGCCGCTGCCGGAACCGCTCGCCGTTCGCGCGGACCCGACTGTCGCAGCGCCGCGCCCTCGCTGCTGCGCAGGAGCTCGATCACCTCGAGCGTGGCCGCGGCGATCGCCGGCGCGAGCGTGTTCGAGAACAGATACGGCCGCGAGCGCTGGCGCAGGAGATCGACGATCTCGCGCCGGCCGGCGACGTAGCCGCCCGAGGCGCCGCCCATCGCCTTGCCGAGCGTCCCGGTCAGGATGTCGACGCGGTCCGCGACACCGCAGAGCTCCGGCGTGCCGCGGCCGCCCTCGCCGACGAACCCGACCGCGTGCGAGTCGTCGACCATCACGAGCGCGTCATGAGCGCTCCGCGAGATCGCAGATCGCGCGGAGGTCGGCGACGATGCCGTCCATCGAAAAGACGCCGTCGGTCGCGATCAGCTTGAAGCGCGCGCCGGCGGTGCTGGCCTCGCGGAGCCTGGCCTCGAGGTCAGTCATGTCGTTGTTGCGATAGCGGTACCGCTTCGCCTTGCAGAGCCGGATCCCGTCGACGATGCTCGCGTGGTTGAGCTCATCGCTGATCACCGCGTCCTCGTCGCCGAGTAGCGTCTCGAACAATCCGCCGTTCGCGTCGAAGCAGCTCGAATAGAGGATTGTCGCGTCGGTGCCGAGGAACGCGGCGAGCGCGGCTTCGAGCGTCGTGTGCACGCTCTGCGTGCCGCAGATGAAGCGCACCGACGAAAGACCGAACCCCCAGCGCGCGAGCCCGTCGCGGGCCGCCGCGACGAGACGCGGGTCGTTCGCGAGACCGAGGTAGTTGTTCGCGCAAAAATTCAGAACACGCGCCCCGCCTTCGAGCTCGATCTCCGGGGCCTGCGGGCTCGCGATGACGCGCTCCTTCTTCTCGAAGCCGTCGGCGCGGATCGTTTCGAGGGTTTCTCTCAGGTGCGACTGGAAACGCGCGTCCATTCCGTCGTTTGGTCTCGAGCGCGCGCCGCGGGCGCGCGAGACCCGCATCATAGCGGGCCGCCCCCAGGGGAGGCATGCCGGCGCTCACAACCGGTCGAAGCGGCGGTAGCCGACGGCCTCGGCGACGTGCACCGCACCGATCGTGACGCTGTCCGCCAGATCGGCGATTGTCCGTGCGACCTTCAGGATCCGGTGGTAGGCGCGCGCGGACAGCGACAGCCGCGCCATCGCCCGTGCGAGGAGCGCCGCCCCCGCGGCATCGGGCGTGCAGTGAGCCTCGATGTCCCGCGGCGCGAGACGCGCATTTGGCGTTCCTTGTCGCGCGACCTGGCGCTCGCGGGCGCGAGCCGCGTGCGCGCGCAACGCGGCGCTGGCGTCCGGACCGTCCGCGGGCGTACCGTGCGCGGCCATCGCCTCGGGCGGCACCGCGGGCACGTCGATGCCGAGGTCGATCCGGTCGAGCAGCGGTCCCGACACGCGGGCGCGATAGCGCGCAATGCGCTCCGGCGAGCAGTGGCAGCGTCCGCTCGCATGCCCGAGCCAGCCGCACGGACACGGGTTCATCGCCGCCACGAACTGGAACGCCGCGGGAAACGTGCTCTGGCGGGCGGCGCGCGAGATGTGGATCACGCCCGACTCGAGCGGCTCGCGCAGCGCCTCGAGCACTCGCCGGTCCCATTCGGGCAGCTCGTCGAGGAAAAGCACGCCGTGGTGGGCGAGCGAGATCTCCCCGGGACGCGGGTCGCTGCCCCCGCCGGTCAGGGCGACCGCGCTCGACGTGTGATGCGGCGCGCGATACGGCCGCACGCCCCAGGCCGCGGGCGAGAAGCGGCCGGCGAGCGATGCGATCGCGGCGGCGGCGAGTGCCTCGTCCTCGGTAAGGCGGGGCAGCAGTCCCGGCAGGCGCTGCGCGAGCATCGACTTGCCGGTGCCCGGCGGACCGATCATCAGCAGGCTGTGGCCGCCGGCGGCAGCGATGGTGAGCGCCCGCTTCGCCTGAGCCTGCCCGCGCACGTCGGCGAGATCCGGAGCGCTCGGCGGGATGTCCGCCGGTGCCGCGCCCGTGAGCGTCGGCAGCAGATCGCGACCGGCGACGTGCGCGCACACGGCGAGCAGTGTCGCCGCGGGATGAACGACGGCGTCGCGCACGAGCGCGGCTTCGTGGGCATTGGCCGCGGGCAGGACGAACGCGCGGCCGTCGCGGCGGGCGCCCAGGACCATCGGCAACGCGCCGCGAATCGGGCGCAGCGCGCCGCCGAGCGCGAGCTCGCCCGCGAACTCGTAGGCCGCGAGCGCACCGGCCGGCAGCTGTCCGGTCGCGGCCAGGATGCCGATCGCGATCGGCAGGTCGAAGCGGCCCGACTCCTTCGGCAGGTCGGCCGGCGCAAGGTTGACCGTGATCTTGCGTGCCGGAAACTCGAACTGCGCATTCTGCAGCGCCGCGCGCACACGCTCGCGCGACTCCCTCACCTCCGTGTCGGGCAATCCGACGAGGTTGAACGCGGGCAGGCCTCCCGCCAAATGGACCTCCACGGCGACCTGCGGCGCATCGAGCCCCGCGAGAGCGCGCGATTGGACGACGGCGAGCGACACGGGGCTTGGAAGCGCAGGTTGGCCGCGAGGTGCGGCGGATTCCGGGTGCGGCCCAGCGTAACGCGGCTGTCGCCGGCGCCGCACCTGGCCATGCGACTGATCAAGCCCGTCGCTCGAAAGGCGGGAGCCCGTTCACCGACGGCGGCGGCGCGAGGCCCGGCCGCGGGTTAACATGCCCAACCCCCACGGAACGCCCCTTGGAAGGAGATGCGCGATGGGATTGCGGGAGCGATTCGGGCGTTCGCTGCGGTTGGCCATCGTCGGCGGCGGACCCGACAGCTGGATCGGCCGGATGCATCGCAACGCCGCCGAGATGGACGGGTGGTTCCAGGCGACAGCGGGCGTGTTTTCGGCCGATCCGGCGCGCTCGCGCGCGGCGGGAGCCGCGCTGGGCTTCGATCCCGCACGAAGCTATGCCGACGTCGCCGAATTGCTGGCGAAAGAGCGCGGCCGCCCCGACCGCATCGACGCGGTCGCGATCATGTCGCCTAACGACACGCACTACCCCTACGCGGCGGCCGCGCTCGACGCCGGCCTCGATGTCGTCTGCGAAAAACCCGTTGCCCACGACTTTGCGCAAGCGTGCGATCTCGACGCGCGCACGCGCGCGCACGGTCGCGTCTTCGCGATCGCACACGCCTACTCCGCGTACCCGATGACCCGCTACGCGCGAGAGCTCGTGCGCGCGGGGGCGCTCGGCGCGGTCCGGCTGGTGCAGGTCGAGTACATCCAGAGCGGCCTCGCCGCACGCGTCGAGGACGGGCCGCAGAACAATCGCCTGCGCTGGATCCTCGACCCCGCGCGGAGCGGGATTGCGCTCGTGATGAGCGCGATCGGCTGCCACGCGCAGCATCTCGCGGGCTTCGTGTCCGGGCTGCGGGTGGCGCGCGTTGCCGCCGACGTCCGCGCGCTCATGCCCGGCCGCACGGTCGTGGACTACGTTTCTGCGCTGCTCGAGTTCGACGGCGGCGCGCGCGGCACCTTCACCGTGACCCAGGCGGCCGCGGGCGGCGAGAACGACATCCGGCTGCGCGTCTATGGCGAGAAGGGCATGCTCGACTGGTCGCACCGCCAGCCGAGCTATCTCCGGCTTGCGCTGCAGGGCGAGCCCTCGCGCACGATCGGCCGCGGCGATGCGTTCCTGCCGCCGGAGATCGTCGCCGCCGGACGCACGCCGCGCGGCCACCCGGAGGGATTGCGCGAAGCGTTCGCCAACCTCTACGCGGAGGTCGCGCAGGAGCGGATCGCGCGCACCCTGGGCGAGCCGATTCCCGAACCGCGCTATCCAACCGCCGAGGACGGTGCGCACACGATGGCGTTCATCGAAGCGTGCGTAGCCTCGCAGGCCCGGGGCGCATGGGTCGACGTCGCGGCAATACCGACGCGCTGATGCGCGGTAGGGCAGGCGCGGCCCTCAGGGCATGTACTGACCGCCGTTGACCTCGATCACCTGGCCGGTCACGTAGCCACTCAGGTCGTCCGACGCAAGGTAGAGGAACGTTCCCGCGCAGTCGTCGGGCGAGCCCAAGCGGTTCATCGGGATCGTCGCCTGCATCGCCTTCAACTGCTCGGCGGTCGAGTAGCGGTCGTGGAACGGCGTCGTGATCACGCCCGGCGAGACGGCGTTGACGCGAATCCCGTCGCCGACGACCTCCTTGGCCCACCCGCGCGTCACCGTCGACACGAATCCCTTCGCCCCGGCGTACAGGACAGCGCCGCCGCCGCCGCCATTGCGCGCGGCGATCGAAGTCACGTTGATCACGTTGCCGGATTTCTGCCGGCGCATCACGGGGATCACTTCGTGCATGAACATCGCCACCTGCGTCACGTTGAGCGCGAGGACACGCCCGATGTGCTCCTCCGTGTAGTCCTCGATCTTCACCCGTCCGAGCATCCCGCCGGCGTTGTTGATCAGCACGTCGATTCGACCGTACGCAGCGAGCGTTTGGGCGACGATGCGCTTGACACCGGACCCCTCCATCACGTCGCCACCGGCAAGCACGACCTGCGCGCCGAGACGCTCGATCTCGGCGGCGACCTTCGCGGCCGCGTCGCGGCTCGCGTTGTAGTGGACCACGAGCTTGCTTCCGTTTCTCGCGAATGCGAGCGCGGCAGCCGCGCCGATGCCGGTCGACGCGCCGGTGATCAAGACAACCTTGTCTTTCAGATCCGGAATCATGGTGTGCTCCAGAAGATTGCGCGAGATCTTCGCGGGCCCGCCGGGGTCCGCGAACTGCCGATGGACCTGGGCGCCGCTGCTGCGGCTATTTCGCGTCGTCTGCGGGAACGCGCGCCTCGAGCTCGGCGAGGCGCTTTTCGAGCGCTTCGAGTTTCTCCCGGGTCTTGAGGAGCACCTGCGCCTGGACGTCGAATTCGGCGCGGGGCACGAGGTCGAGCCGCGCGAGTCCGGCAGAGAGCATCGCGCGCACGTTCTTCTCGATGTCCTTTGCCGGACTGTTCTCGATCGCCTGACCGATCCGGGCGGCGAGGTCGTCGAAGGCCTTGCTGTTCAACATGATGGGGCTCCGGTGCCCGGGGAATCCCGCGCGATATCGATGCCAGGGAGTCTAGCAAAGTGGCCGCGTGCGCGCCCTTGACGGGACGCGGTCCGCTCAAACGTCAGTCCGCGCCCCATCGTCGTGCGCGGGCCTGCAAGCGCGCACCGATCCGGTGCAATCGATGAGGTACCGTACCTCGTCCACCGTGAAATTTACTATTTAACATATTGTTTTTTAACATTTTGCTGCAGTGGCACACGATGTGCTGAGTCCGAGGCGGAAGGTACGTTCAACCCGTCTTTTTTTTCACACCAACAAGGGACTCACCATGGCTTCCGACCTACGACCCCTCCGCCTTGCGTCCTTGCTCGCTGCCGCGGCCCTCACGTCCGGCGCCGCGCTCGCGCAGACGCCGGCCCCCGCGGCCGCGCCGACTCCCGACCACACCTTCACCGCGAACATTGGGCTCTTCAGCCAATACGGTTTTCGTAGCATCGCCCAAACGGGCGGGCAACCCGCGCTCCAGGGCGGTCTCGACTACGCGCACTCGAGTGGCTTCTACCTTGGGACGTGGGCATCGAACATCAGCTGGCTGGAGGACTTCGGGCTCTACAACCGGTCGAGCCTCGAATGGGACTTCTACGGCGGCTTCAAGCACACGTTTCCGGGCAGCGAAGACTGGAGTTACGACGTTGGCCTCTACTACTACCTGTACCCCGGTCGCAAGAATCCCGGCGTCGTCAACGCCGATACCTTCGAGGGCTACGGCGCCATTGCCTGGAAATGGATAAGCGCCAAGGCGAGCTACAGCTTCACCAACTATTTCGGCGCCGAGCCGACCGGACAGAAGACCGACGGCACCTGGTACATCGACTTCACCGCCAACTATCCGTTCGGCGATTCCGGCTTCACGCTGCTCACCCACTACGGGATTCTCAGCGTTCCGCACGATGGCAGCGGCAATACGAAGGTCGCCTACGACGACTGGAGGATCGGCCTTTCTTACGTAGTGCCCGAAGGGTTGTTCAAGAGCGTCGAAATCGGCGCGTATTACACCGGCAATACGGCGAACGAGGGGTTCTATACCGACCTCACGGGCTACAACACCGCCAAGGACGCCGGCATCGTCTACATCAAGAAGACGTTCTGACCCGGCGGCGACGCCTTTCGAGCGACCACCACGAGGGACAACATGAAGCTGGTTACCGCCATCATCAAGCCGTTCAAGCTCGACGAGGTCCGCGAGGCCCTTTCGGGAATCGGTGTGCAGGGCATCACCGTGACGGAGGTCAAGGGCTTCGGCCGCCAGAAGGGCCACACCGAGCTCTATCGCGGCGCCGAATACGTCGTCGATTTCCTGCCGAAGGTGAAGATCGAGGCCGCGGTCACCGACGATCTCGTCGAGCGCGTGATCGAAGCGGTCGAGAAGGCCGCCAACACCGGGAAGATCGGCGACGGGAAGATCTTCGTCTTCGATCTCGAGCAGGTCGTGCGCATCCGCACGGGAGAAACCGGCGCGCAGGCGCTGTAAGGGGAACCGCCATGAAACGATTGCTTCCGCTGTTCGCGCTCGCCGTATCACTCGCGCTCCCCGCCGTCACGCCGGCATTCGGCAACGACTTCGCGCAGGTGATCCAGCCCGGCGCCACGTCGCCGCTGATGATCGCCCAGGCGCCGCCGCCCCCCGCACCGGCGGCCGCGCCCGCTCCTGCCGCCCCGCCGGAAGCCAAGGCGGCGGAGCCCGCGAAGTCGGAGGCGGCGCCCGCCGCCGCGCCGGCCGCGACCGCGGCACCCGCGCCGACGCCGAACAAGGGCGACGTCGCGTGGATGCTCGTGTCCACCGCGCTCGTGCTGATGATGAGCATCCCCGCGCTGGCGCTGTTCTACGGCGGGATGGTGCGCTCGAAGAACATGCTGTCGGTGCTGATGCAGGTGTTCGTCGTGTTCTCGCTCATCACCGTGCTGTGGTGCATCTACGGCTACAGCCTCGCGTTCACCGAGGGCAATGCTTTCTTCGGCAGCCTCACCGACCGGCTGTTCCTCAAGGGAACGTTCGACTCGTCGAAGGGCGAGTTCGCGATGGCGGCGACGTTCTCGAAGAACACACCACTGCCGGAACTCGTCTTCGTCGCATTCCAGGCGACGTTCGCTGCGATCACGGTCTGCCTGATCCTGGGCGCGTTCGCCGAGCGCATGAAGTTCTCCGCGGTGCTGCTCTTCGCCGCGTTGTGGTTCACGTTCGCCTACGCGCCGATCGCGCACATGGTCTGGTTCTGGCCCGGTCCGGACGCGTATACCGCGGCCAACGTCGTCGACGCCACGAATGCGAAGGCCGGCTGGATCTGGCAGATGGGCGCGCTCGACTTCGCGGGCGGCACCGTCGTCCACATCAACGCGGGCATCGCCGGCATCGTCGGCGCGATCGTGATCGGCAAGCGGATCGGCTTCGGCAAGGAGTCGATGGCGCCGCACAACCTGCCGATGACGATGATCGGCGCGTCGCTGCTGTGGGCCGGCTGGTTCGGCTTCAACGCGGGCTCAGCGCTCGAGGCGAACAACTCCGCCGCGCTCGCGTTCATGAACACGTTCCTCGCGACCGCGTGCGCCGTGCTGTCGTGGACGTTTGGCGAGTGGCTCTTCAAGGGCAAGCCGTCGATGCTGGGCGCGGCCTCGGGCGCGGTCGCCGGCCTCGTCGCGATCACACCGGCCGCCGGTAATGTCGGCATCCCCGGCGCGTTCGTGATCGGCACCGCGGCAGGGCTCGTCTGCCTCTGGGGCGTCAATGGCCTCAAGCGGATGATCGGCGTCGACGACTCGCTCGACGTGTTCGGCGTGCACGCGATCGGCGGTATCCTCGGGGCGCTCCTCACCGGCATCTTCGTCTCGCCGGACCTGGGCGGTCCGAGCGTCGTCGCCGACTGGGTGACGGGCAAGACGGAATACCCCGGCTATATGGCGCAGCTCTGGATCCAGGCGAAGGCGGTCGGCATCACGATCGTCTGGTCCGGCGTCGTCGCATTCGTCTCGTACAAGATCGTCGACTTGGTGGTGGGTCTGCGCGTGACCGAGGAAGAAGAGCGCGAGGGACTCGACATCAGCGCGCACGGCGAGTCCGCCTATCGCATGTAAGGTTGCCTGCGGCCCGCACGGCAGCGCGGGCCGCGTGCAAGTGCGGGATCCTCCTCCCGCGAAGTGGTAGCAGTCTCTCCTCAGTGGCTATTCGGGGCGCCCCAACCGGCGCCCCGTTTTTTCGGTGGGTCCGGCGCAGCGCTACAATCGACGCCTTCCTCCTCGATCGGCCGCTCTCATGGTTCCTCATCTCACCACCGCACTCGCCGGGCCGCTCCAGACGCTGGAGCAGCGATTCCTCGACCGGATGCCGGACATCGAGCGTTGGCTGCGCACCCGGTGGCAGGAGCACGCGGTGCCGTTCTACGCGTCCGTCGACCTGCGCAACGCGGGCTTCAAGCTCGCGCCCGTCGACACGAATCTCTTCCCCGGCGGCTTCAACAACCTGAACCCGGCGTTCCTGCCGCTCTGCGTCCAGGCGATCCAGGCGGCGGTCGAGCGCGTGTGTCCGGACGCGCGCGGCGTGCTGCTCGTGCCCGAGAACCACACACGCAATACGTTCTACCTCCAGAACGTCGAAGCGCTCTCCCACATCCTCGCCCAAGCCGGGATGCGAGTGCGGGTGGGCTCGCTGATTCCCGGGCTGGAATCGCCGACGAGGCTCGAGCTGCCGGGTGGAAGCACCCTTACGCTGGAGCCGATCGTCCGCACGGGACGCCGCGTCGGCCTCGCCGACTTCGACCCGTGCATGGTCCTGCTCAACAACGATCTCTCCGCGGGTCCGCCCGCAGTGCTGCAGGACATCGATCAGCCGGTCGCCCCGCCGCTCGAGGCCGGCTGGTACAACCGGAAGAAGTCGCATCACTTCCGCGTCTTTCACGCGCTCGCCAAGGACTTCGGCGCGATGCTCGACATCGACCCGTGGCTGATCGATCCGTACTTCGGCGTCTGCGGGATGATCGACTTCCAGGACCGCGCCGGTGAGGAGTGCCTCGCGTCGAACGTCGCGACGCTGCTCGACCGGATCGGTGCCAAGTACGCCGAGTACGGCATCGAGGAGAAGCCCTTCGCGATCGTGAAGGCGGACGCCGGCACCTACGGCATGGGCATCATGACCGTCCGCGACGCGTCCGAGGTCGTCGGGCTCAACCGCAAGCAGCGCAACAAGATGGCGGTCGGCAAGGAGGGGCTCGCGGTGAGCTCCGTGATCATCCAGGAGGGCGTGCCGACGTTCGAGTCGATCCACGACGCGATCGCCGAGCCAGTCGTCTACATGATCGACCGCTTCGTCGTCGGCGGGTTCTATCGTGTGCACACCGAGCGCGGCAAGGACGAGAACCTGAACGCGCCGGGCGCGCAAGTTCGTCCCGCTCGCGTTCGAGGCGCCGTGCATCCCCGATCTCGCGGGGCCCGCCGGCTGCGCGCCGAACCGCTTCTACGCGTACGGCGTCGTCGCGCGGCTCGCGCAGCTCGCGGCGGCGATCGAGGTCGAGGAGCTCGCGGCGCGCCGAAGCCGTTCCGGCGTGATACGCCGTGACCGCGATGATCGCGCCCGCGTACTGCCAGCTGATGGCGCGGTACAACCGCTGGATGAACGAGCGGCTCTACGCGCTTTGCGCCGGGCTCGACGACGACGAGCGCAAGCGCGACCGCGGCGCGTTCTTCGGCTCGATCCACGGCACGCTCAACCACCTGCTGTGGGGCGACCGGATGTGGCTCGGACGCTTCATCGACGAGCCGTGCACGGTGCCCGCGTTCGGCGCCGCGATGTTCGCGGACTTCGACGAGCTCGCCGCGCGAGCGCGAGCTCACCGACCGGAAGATGCTCGACTGGGCGGGCAACGTGACGCCCGAGTGGCTCGCCGGGACGCTCGTCTACACGAGCCGTGTCGACGGCAGCACGCGCGAGCTGCCGCGCGCCGTCGCCGCGGTGCACCTCTTCAACCACGGCACGCACCACCGCGGCCAGCTCACGACGCTCATCAAGCAGGCGGGCCGCGATCCGGGCGTCACCGACCTGCCGTGGCTGCCCGGCGTCGTCCGCATCGTCGACGACGCCGCCCGGATGAAAAAAGCCCCCGGGGAGGAGAGTCCCGGGGGCTTCCGCTTTGCCTGCCAGCGCGGCGGAGGGGATCGGTCTACCGCATGAACCCGAGGTCCGCCGAGCGAACTTGGCGAGGTTCGGGAAGATCTGCGCGACGTCGGTCGGGCTCGCGCCGAACCACTTGGCGAGCGTCGCGCCGTACTGGTCCATCGAGGTCGTCGGAATCCAGCGTCCCTGCCCGCCGGAATCGTCCGGGCCCGCCGAGCGTGAGGTTCGGGTAGAAGCCGAACAAGTTGCTGCCGGCGACGCTGCCCGACGCCGAGCCGTCGCCGCCGACGATGAAGTGGTGCGCGCCCCACCCGTGGTCGGTGCCGGCGCTGTTCGGCTTCATCGTGCGCCCGAAGTCCGACAGCGTGAACGTCGTCACCTGGTTCGCGAGACCCAGGCCGGCCGTCGCCAGGTAGAACGCGTTGATCGCCTTCGACACCTGCGGGAACAGGTTGTTGTGGCCCGGCGATCTCGCCCGTGTGCGTGTCGAACCCGCCGATCGAGACGAAGAAGATCTCGCGCTGGTGCCCGAGCGTCGCGTGCTGCTCGATCACCTTCGCCACGGCCTTCAGCTGGTTCGCGAGACCCGAGGTGACGCCGGTGAACGCCGTCGTGATCGCCGACGAGCCCGCGCCCTGCAGGATCGGGTTCAGGAGCACGCTCGAGTTGAGCGCGCGTCTGCATCGTCTGCTGGGCCGCCCCGACGATCTGGTTCGAGTCGGGCAGCGTGAGCAGCGACGACCGCGCGGCCGCCGCGCGCGACCTGCGTCGCGCTCCCGCCGTCGCCGGAGAAGCCGAAGTTGCCGCCGGTGGGCAGCGACAGCGAGCGGACGGTGACGCCGTTGCCGAACGTCTGCGAGCCGGAGAACGACATCGACATCGGCGTCGCCGTCGGCGAGTTGAGCCCGACGACCTTGTCGGCGAGGCGGCCGCCCCAGCCGGTGATCTTCGCGAGCGTCGCGTTGCTGATCGTCGACATGAACTGCTGCTGCTGGTCGCTGTGCGAGAAGAGGTTGTCCGGAACCTGCTTGCCGCCGTGCTTGGACGAGATGTACTGCGCCCGCGTGATCGGCTCGGACAGCGTGCCGACGTTGCACAGGATCGCGCACTTGCCGACGCTCGAACAGGTTCTGCAGCTCCGGCATCGCCGGGTGCAGCCCGTACTGCGCGCCCGCCGGTGTTGGCGGGCGTGATCGGCAGGAGCGACGCCTGCGGGATGTTGATGCCGGTCGACACCGGACGCGACGCAAGGTACTGCGCGTAGTTGGTGAGCGGCATCACCATGTTGGACGCGTCGTTGCCGCCGAACATGAACACGCACACGAGCGCCTTGTAGCCCCGGGCTGCGCCGCGGCGCTGGCGAGCCCGAGCTTGTCCATGCTGGCGGCGAGCGACAGCGCGGAGAATCCGCCGGTCGTACTGCAGGAACCGGCGACGCGAGAAGATGAAGGGTCCGCTCATGTCAGAACTCCAGTTGGTACTTGGGCGAAACGGTGACGAGGTACACCGCGGTCCGGGCCCGGTCGCGCAGCTGCTGTGTCGCTGTAGGGGCCGGCCGGGCCGCCGAGCGCCGGAATGTCGATCGCGTTCTTGATCGCGAGCTTCATCCCCGGCGGCATCGTGCCGAAGAGCAGCATGTTGTTGACCTGCTGGATCAGGTTGGTCGTGTTGTCGGCGAACGCGCGCCAGCAGGCCGTAGTCGATCTTCGTCCCGACCGAGTTCTTGACCGTGGTGTCGGGGTTCGGGCCGCAGATGTTGCGGCGGCGCCGCCGGGCACGACGCGCCGAGCGACAGGTTGTACATGAAGTTCGCGCGCGGGAAGTACGTCGTCGCGTTGAAGATGCCGAACTGCGGGCCCGCGAGGCTCGTGCCCGGGATCACGTAGTCGGCCGGGTAGTAGTTGAACACCGTCGGCGACGTGTAGACCTCCTGGTCCATGTTCGCGCGTCTGCGCCGATGCAGATACACGCCGTCGCTCGTCGCGTTCATCGCCCGCAGCAGGTTCGTCACCAGCAGCACGGGCTCCTTCAGCTTGCCGAACGACGAGGTGATCGGGTTGCGCGGCGCGAGCGCCTCGGGGTCGAGCAGGATCGCCTTGATCACCGCCTTCATGTCGCCGCGCACGCCCGCGCCGTTGTCGTTGAACTTCTGCGTGACGCGCTGCACGTAGGCCGGCGACGGATTGCTCGTCACGAGGTGCTGGATCAGCTGCTTGCCGATGAACGCGCCCGGTGTTCGGGTGGTAGAACAGCGCGTTCACCGCGGCGCGGAGGTCGTTGTCCGCGGTCTGGCCGGCCGCGAAGCCCACCGGGCCGTAGTACGCCGGCAGCGAACGCCACGTTCTTCGCGTTGATGTCGTGCCAGTTCGTGCGTCCCGCAGACCACGCCTCCGGGCGGCGGCGTCGGACCTTCGCACGGCGTCATGTTGAAGAGGATAGTTGATCGGCGACTTCCACTTGATCGGCCCGGACAGCGGCCAGTACGTCCAGCCGGTCATCACGTTCGCCATCTCGGTGATGTCGGTCTGCGAGTACGTCGGGATCGGATTGCCGCCGCGCGTCGAGCACGAGCGTGCCGTCCTGGTTCAGCTCCCACAGCCCGATCGAGAAGAGCTGCATGATCTCGCGGGCGTAGTTCTCGTTCGGCTGCGTCTTCGCGACCGGGTCCGCCTTCGCGTTGTTGACCATGTCGAGGTAGTTGCCCATTAGCGGGTCGACGCTGACGCGGAACAGGATGTTCCAGAAGTTGTCGAACGCGTAGTCCTGCAGCAGCTGCTGGTAGTTGCGGATCGCGTAGCCGATCGGATCGTTGCCGCGGCGCCGAGGTCACGATGATCTGCGACAGCGCCCAGGTGACGCGCTGGCGCAGCTGGTCGGGCGCGGTCAGCGCGTTCTGGAAGAAGTAGCGCTGCGACACGAACTGCGTGTAGAGGTCGCGCGGGCAGTTGGTCCCGAAGTTGACCGCGTCGGCGGGACCGCCGGCCGTGAGCGGGCTCGTGCAGTTGCGCCGGCTGGCTCTGCGGCTGCCAGGCCATCGCCGGCAGCGTCGTCGCCGGCTTCGCGAACTGGTCGTCGATGTAGGCGGAGAAGCCCATCGTGACGGCCTTCGTGAGCTCGGTCGACACGGGGCCGAACGACGCGTGCGTCAGGAACCGCGCGGCGTCGAGGAACTGCGTGCTCGCCGCGCCCGTGCCCGCGTAGAGCGGCTTGTCGCCGGTCGTGCCGTAGATGAACGCGACGTTGGCATTGCCGTCGCGGTTGGTCGAGACGTACCAGGTGCCGTCGCGGAAGATCGCCGAGATCGTCCTTGCCGTCGCCGTCGTAGTCGAACAGCATCGGGATGTCGCCGGGCGCGCCGCCGAAGAAGTAGATCTTGTCGACGACGCCGTTGCGCGTCGGTCGAGCCGTACCAGACTGCCGTCCGCGGTAGACGAAGAGGCCGCTGGCGGCGCCGGTGCCGTCGACGTCGCCGATCAGCGGGACGTCGCCGGGCGCGCCGCCGAAGTAATACGTCGTGCGTCACGGCGCCGTCGTGGCGTCGCGCTCACGTACCAGATGCCGTCCGCGGAACAGCACCGGGTCCTCGGTGCCGTCGCCGTCGATGTCGGCGATCAGCGGAATGTCGCCGGCGCGCCGCCGAAGTAGATCGTCTGGTCGATCGCCGCGTCCTTGTTGGTGTCGACGTACCAGATGCCGCTGCGGAACAGGACCGGATAGCGCGTCCCCGGCACCCGCGAGGTCGCCGAGCAGGCCGACGTCGAGCCCGGGCGCGCCGAAGGCGAGCTTCAAGTCGGCGATGTGGTCGAAGTTGCCGTCGAGGAAGAACTTGCTCACGCGTCGGGCGATAGACGCCGAGTGCCGCCTGCATCGCCTGCCCGTGCGCCTGCGGCACCGCGGCGACGAACCCGATCGACGAGCAGGAACGCCCCGAGGGCGTGGATCAACAGGGGGGACACCGCGCGGCGCCGCGCGCCGAAGAACTCTTGCAGCATGGACGACCTCGTCTCGATGATCCGCCGCGCCGGCCCGGAAGCCTCCCTCCCGGTGGTAGCGCAGCCCCGACAGGGCGGGGCAGCGCTCCGGCGCAAGCGGGGAATGACGTCAATCCGGCCACCGTGCCGCACTCCCGGGGCGATGCGGTGGAGGAACCCCGCATATGACAATTGCATAGATAGGTTGCATGACGTTTGCATAAATTGCAAGCCCCCGGTCACCCCCGTTGCGGGGGTCAGCCGACGAGCGGTCGCCTCGCGCAGAGCGATGCTATGAAATGCGCTTGGCGGAACGCGACGCGCTGTCACCTACAGAGACGGCCGAGGCGCAAGCCGCAGCGCACCGGGCGAGGAAGGCGACCGAGTCAGACGTGCGAAGATCGTCGCGGTGGCGCGCCCGCCGACAGCGCCTTCGCGACGATCAGGACGGGTGATCGAGCGGGGCTGTCGACGACAACGGCGCGGCCGAGTCCCAGGTCGCGATCGCGCCTCGTCCGAGGCGCTCCGGCTGCGAAGGGTCGCGCTACCGCCGCTTCCGCTTCGCGCGCGGGTGCGCGCGATCGTAGGCCTGCGCGAGCGCCTGGAAATCGAGGTGCGTGTAGACCTGAGTCGACGCGATGCTCGCGTGACCGAGCATCTCCTGGACCGCGCGCAGGTCGCCCGGACGACTGCAGCACGTGCGAGGCGAACGAGTGCCGCAGCATGTGCGGGTGCACGTGCTGCGCGAGCCCCTGTCGCGCCGCCCACGCCGCGAGCCGGCGTTCGATCGCGCGCGGCGTGATCCGCGCGCCGCCGCGGCCGACGAAAAGCGCCTTCGCGTCCGCGCGGGCGAGCGTCGCGCGCGCCGGCAGCCACGCGCGAATCGCCGCGCGCGCCGCGGCGCCGACGGGCACGATCCGCTCCTTCGCGCCCTTGCCCCAGACGCGCACCTCGCCGTGATCGAGGTCGACGCGATCGAGGTCGACGCCCGCGAGCTCGGACGAGCCGCAGTCCCGACGAATAGGCGAGCTCGAAGAGCGCGCGGTCGCGCAGCGACAGCGGATCGGTCCCGTCGATCTCGACGAGCCGGACCGCCTCGTCGGGCGAGAGCGCCTTCGGAAGCCGGCGCGGCGAGCGCGGCGGCCGCAGGCCGGTGCAGGGATTCTCCGCGAGCGAGGGGTCGCGCTCGAGCAGGAAGCGGTAGAACGCGCGCCACGACGACAGCATCCGCGCGAGGCTCCGGCCTGAAAGCCCGCGGCCGTGCAGCGTCGCGAGCAAGCCGCCGCAGATCGCGCGGCGAGAGCTTCGCGAGCGGCATGTCGCCGGCCGCGGCCGCGAGCGCCGCCGCGTCGCGCACGTACGCGGCCCGCGTGTGCGCGGGACGGCCGGCGAGCGATTCGGCGAAGGCTTCGACGAGCGCCGCGCTGGCCCTTGGCACGGGTCGTGTGGTGGCCGCGGGAGGCGTGGCTATCGGCATCGCGCCCCGAACGCGTGCGAGACTACACAGGCGGAAGGTAGCGCGCGGTCGCGACGCTCGCGAGCTCGGCGAGCCGCGTCAGGTAGACGGTGCCCATGCCCGCGTGAAGCGCTCCGGGATCCTCGCTCGCGAGGCCCAGAAGCCCGAACGTGTGCGCGGTTCGCAGCGGCAGGAACGCGAACGACCGGCACGCGTCGCCGTGCTCGAACCAGTCGCGCGACTCGAACGGCGGCAGCGGACCGCAATACGGCGCGCCGATCTGGTCCGCGTACTCGCGGAGCTCGAGCGTCGTCGCCGCGAGCTCAGGAAGGTACGACTGCTCGGGCACGCGTCCCCACAGCCGGCACGCGGCGTGCGGCACGCCGAAGTCCTCCTTGAGACTGTGGTAGAGGACCGCGAGCGAGGTTTCGAGGTCGGGCGCCGCGAACAGCGCGAGCGTCGAGCGGTGGAGCTTCTCGCCGATCTGGTCGTTCTCGCCGCCGAAGCTGATCAGCTCGCGCAGCCGGCTCTCGAGCTCGGTGTTCTTCTCGCGCAGCGTGACGATCTGCCGCTCGGCGATCGGGATCGCGTGGCCGCCGTGCGGGTGCGGAACGAAGATCTCCGCGATCAGGTCCGCGTAGTTCTCGAAGAAGCCGGGATTTTCCTTGAGGTACCGCGCGACGGCGTCGGAATCCATCACGGGCCCTGTCTTGTTCGCGTGTTCCATTGTCATGCCGCGCGGGCACCTCACCCGGCGGTCACCTCCCATTCGCCCTCGAACACCGTCGCCGCGGGACCCGTCATCGTCACCGGCTTCCCCGCGCCGGGCCACGCGACCTCGAGCCGGCCGCCGCGCGTCTCGACGCGCACGTTGCCGTCGAGCAGACCGCGCCAGATGCCGGCAACGACCGCCGCGCACGCGCCCGTGCCGCACGCCGGCGTCTCGCCTGCGCCGCGCTCCCAGACGCGCAGCCGAATGGTAGCGCGATCCACGACCTGCATGTAGCCCGCGTTGACCCGCTGCGGGAACCGGTGGTCACGCTCGAGCTTCGGGCCCTGCGTGGTCACCGGCGCGCGGTCGACGTCGGCGACGACCTGCACGGCATGCGGGTTCCCCATCGAGACGAGCGTCACGTCGACCGTCTCGCCGTCGACGTCGAGTGGCCGGACGACCGCGTCGCCGTCACCGGCGAACGGGATCTCCGCAGCCGCGAAGCGCGGCACGCCCATGTCGACCGCGACCTCGCCGCCGCCGATGAGCTCAGGTGCGATCAACCCCCCCGCCGTCTCGACCAGGATCCGGCGCTTGACGGTGAGACCGCGTTCGCGGACGAACTTGACGAAACAGCGTGCGCCGTTGCCGCACTGCTCTACCTCGCCACCGTCGGCATTCCAGATTCGGTAGCGAAAGTCGACGTCCGGCCGCGTCGGCTTCTCGACGACGAGAACCTGGTCGCAGCCGACGCCGTAGCGACGGTCGGCCAGTCGCTTGATCTCCGCGGGCGCGAGGTCGACCCGCTGGTTGACCCCGTCGATCACGACGAAATCGTTGCCGAGGCCCTGCATCTTCGTGAACCGGAGCTTCGACATGACGTCCGTGCGTCAGACGTTGAAGCGGAAGTGGATCACGTCGCCGTCCTTGACGACATACTCGCGGCCCTCGAGCCGCATCTTGCCGTGCTCCTTCGCTCCGTGCTCGCCCTTGCATGCGACGAAGTCGGCGAAGGCGATCACCTCGGCGCGAATGAAGCCGCGCTCGAAGTCCGTGTGGATAACGCCTGCTGCCTGCGGCGCCGTCGCGCCGGCGTGGATCGTCCAGGCGCGCACTTCCTTCGGTCCCGCGGTGAAGTACGTCTCGAGCCCGAGCAGCTTGTAGCCCGCATGGATGACGCGGTCGAGCCCAGGCTCGGTCAAGCCCAGGTCCGCGAGAAACGCGAGCTTGTCCTCGCCCTCGAGGTCGGCGATCTCCGCCTCGAGCGCGGCGCACACAGGCACGACCGGCGCGCCCTCCTTCGCGGCATGGGTCTCGACCGCGCGAAGCAGCGGATTGTCGCGGAAGCCATGCTCCGCGACGTTCGCGACGTACATCGTGGGTTTCATCGTCAAGAGGAAGAACGGGCGCAGCGTCTCCTGCTCTTCGTGGTAGAGCTCGGCAGCGCGCGCCGGCTGCCCGCGGTCCAGCACCGCCTCGACCTTTCTCAGTACTGCAACGATCCGCTGCGCCTCCTTGTCGCCACCCGCCTTCGCTGCGCGCTCGTACTTCTGGAGCTGCTTCTCGACGGAGGCCAAGTCGGCGAGTGCCAACTCCGTGTTGATCGTCTCGATGTCGGAGACCGGATCCACCTTGCCGGCGACGTGGACCACGTTGTCGTCCTCGAAGCAGCGGACGACGTGTGTGATTGCATCAGTCTCGCGGATGGTCGCGAGGAACTGGTTGCCCAGGCCCTCGCCCTTCGACGCGCCGGCGACGAGCCCGGCGATGTCCACGAACTCGACCGTTGCCGGAATCACCTTCTCGGGGTGCGTGATGCCCGCGAGCGCGACAAGCCGCGGGTCGGGCACCTCGACGATGCCGACGTTCGGGTCGATCGTGCAGAACGGATAGTTCTCGGCGGCGATTCCCGCGCGCGTGAGCGCGTTGAAGAGCGTCGACTTGCCGACGTTGGGCATTCCGACGATGCCGCACTTCATGCTCATTTCTCGGCCTCCGCACCGGTCTTGGCATTCGAATGTCCGTGTGGTCGGCCTCCCGCAATCGCTCGCGGACGCGCCCTTCGGGCCTTGGGTTCGCCCCGCTCGCTCATGACGTACCCTTCGTGTGCAAGAGCTGCATCGCGCGCCCGACGTCGCCCGCGGCGATCGCCGGCCACGCGTCGAGGCTCCGCTCGATCGCCGCGACAATGAGCGCGCGCTCGGCGGTGGACGGCGGCCGCAGGACGTAGTCGACGACCTCCTGCTGCGGGATCGCGGAGTCGCGCGGATGTCCGATTCCGAGCCGCAGCCGCCAGAATTCAGCCGTGCCGAGCTGCGCGTCGACGTCCCGCAGCCCGTTGTGGCCCGCTGTGCCTCCACCGAATTTCATCTTCGCCTCGCCAGGCGGAAGATCGAGCTCGTCGTGCGCGACGAGGATCTCGGCGGGCGCGATCGCGAAGTACCGCGAGAGCGCCGACACGGCGCGCCCCGACAGATTCATGTACGTGCCGGGCTCGAGGAGCCGCAAATCCGGCCCCGCACGCGCGACGCGACCGTGGAACCGTCCCTCGGCGACGAGCGCACAGCCCAGACGCGCGGCGAGCGCGTCGACGAACCAGAACCCCGCGTTGTGGCGCGTGGCGTCGTGCTCGCGGCCCGGATTTCCCAGGCCGACGACGAGGCGGATCGTGGCGTCCATGTCGATGATCGTCGTGCGCGTCCCTGCCCGCGGATTTCGCCAGCGCAGCAAAAAGGCCCGCCGGGATGCCCGCGGCGGGCCTTCGTGCCGAAGCGACGCGAAGGCTTACTTCTTCTTCTTGTCGTCCTTGCCGGAGTCTTTCTCTTTCTTCTCGCCGCCCTTCTCGTCCGGCTTCGCTTCGGCGACCGGTGCGGCGCCCGGCGCGCCGGGAGCAACGGCGGCGCCCGGGACCGCCCCTTCCGCGGCCGCGGCGGCTTCGGCGGCGGCGACTTCTTCCTCGACGTGCGCCTTCGGCACGACGGCGGCCGCAACGACCGGATCGACCTTGCCGCGCACGACGACCGACACGCCGGCGGGCAGCTTCAGCGCCGACACGTGGATCGAATGGCCGACGTCGAGCGTCGCCAGGTCGACCTCGATGAATTCAGGCAGGTCCTTCGGCAGGCACGAGACGTCGAGCTCGTTCGTCACGTGGCTCACGATCGCGCCCGATTCCTTGACCGCTGGCGAGATCTCGCCGTTGATGAAGTGCAGCGGCACCTTCATGTGGATCCGGCGATTCTCGTCGACGCGCTGGAAGTCGACGTGCAGGATCTCGTTCTTGAACGGGTGCATCTGCACGTCGCGCAGGAGCACCTTCGTCGCGCCGCCGCCGAGCTTCATCGTCAGGATCGACGCGTGGAACGCCTCGTTGCGCAGCGCGTGGAAGAGCGCGTTGTGGTCGAGCTCGATCGGCTCCGGCGCGCCGGTGCCGCCGTAGACGATGCCCGGCGCCTTGCCGGCGCGGCGCATCCGGCGGCTCGCGCCGCGACCTTCCTGCGTGCGCGGGTATGCGGTGAATTCGAATTGCATGGTGCGACTCCCGATGTCTGCGGCCTTCCGGGTATCTCCGAGCATCGCTCCCGGGTTGACGGTCGTCCGCGGTTGGCGACATCCGGGCGGCGCAACCTCTCGTCCGCGGCCCGGGAAAGCTTTGAATTATAACCGGAAACGCTGAGCGGCTGCCAACTGTCTCCGCGCACAGCCTCGTTTGACGCACGCCAACGGCGCATGCTCGCTCGACCGCCTGCGCGCGCCGCGGCGGCCTCCGCACAGCCTCGTTTGAGCGCAACGCCAAGTCGTCGGCCGCCTGCGGCGACTCGCGATGGCTCGCTCCCCCACGGCACACCGCGCCGTGGGGCCCCGGCTCGCCGCTCGCGCCCGCGGCCTCCGCACAGCCTCGTTTGAGCGCAACGCCAAGTCGTCGGCCGCCTGCGGCGACTCGCGATGGCTCGCTCCCCCACGGCACACCGCGCCGTGGGGCCCCGGCTCGCCGCTCGCGCCGCTACTCGGTGAACAGCGAGGACACCGACTCCTCGTTCGACACGCGCGTCATCGTCTCGGCCAGGAGCTGCGCGCACGAGAGCTGGCGAATGCGCGAACAGGCGCGCGCTTCCTCGGTGAGCGGGATCGTGTCGGTGACGACGATCTCGTCCAGCTCGGAGGCCGCGATCCGCGGGACCGCGCCGCCCGAGAGCACGGGATGCGTGCAGTAGGCGACGACCTTCTTCGCGCCGTGCTCCTTCAACGCCGTCGCGGCCTTGCACAGCGTGTTCGCGGTGTCGACGATGTCGTCCATGATCACGCAGGTGCGTCCGGCGACGTCGCCGATGATGTTCATCACCTCGGCGACGTTCGCGCGCGGCCGCCGCTTGTCGATGATCGCGAGCTCGGAGTCGAGCCGCTTCGCGATCGCGCGGGCGCGGACGACGCCACCCACGTCGGGTGAGACGACGAGGAGATCCTCGTAGTTCTGCTTCCAGAGGTCGCCCAGCAGGATCGGCGTCGCGTAGATGTTGTCGACCGGTATGTTGAAGAAGCCCTGGATCTGGTCGGCGTGCAGGTCCATCACCATCACGCGATGGACGCCGACCGTCGTCAGCATGTCGGCGATGACCTTCGCCGTGATCGGCACGCGCGCGGACCGCGGTCGCCGGTCCTGCCGCGCGTAGCCGAAGTACGGGATGCACGCGGTGATGCGGCCGGCCGACGCGCGCTTCAACGCATCGGCCATCACCATGATCTCCATCAGGCTGTCGTTCGTCGGCGCGCACGTCGACTGCAGCATGAACGCGTCGCGGCCGCGGACGTTCTCGAGCAGCTCGACCATCACTTCGCCGTCGGAGAACTTGCCGACGACACAGCGCCCGAGACTGATGTTGAGATGCCGGCACACCGCCTCCGCGAGCTTCGGATTTGCGTTGCCGGTGAACACCCTCATGCGCTCGAAGGCCATCGCGGCACCGGCGCTAGCAGCCCGGCCGGACGTCGCCCGGCGCGGGGGTGAAAGAAGGGCTGGGGAGGAAGGATTCGAACCCTCGAATGCCGGAATCAAAATCCGGTGCCTTAACCAACTTGGCGACTCCCCAGCGGAAGAAACCGGCGCACCCGCATCGCGCAAGGCGCGGATCGTCCCGCGTGGAACGTCCTCCGAGGATCACGCGAAAGCCGCGAGCGGGTGACGATCGAGCGTTCGCGCGACGAACCCGCGCATGCCCGGCGGGCGCGCCAGGACGGCGCTTTCCGCATGCTCGCCCGATGCAAACGACGCGAACACCGAACTCCCCGATCCCGTCATCCGCGCATGCGGCGAGCGCCTGCGCAATTCGGTCAGGGCCGCGCCGATCTCGGGGTGGCGCGCGCACGCCGCGGCTTCGAGATCGTTCCGGCCATAACCCTCGGAAAAGACATCTATTTTCGCCGACGGCGTGTCGCGTGTCAATTCCGGCGCCGCGAAAATCGCCGCCGTCGAAACCCCCACCGGCGGTGCGATCACGGCGATCCACATCGTCGGCAGCGTGACAGCGCGGAGGACTTCGCCGACGCCGGTCGCGAACGCCGGCGCGCCGAACAGAAAGAACGGAACGTCCGCGCCGAGCGCGAGCGCCGATCTCGATCAGCGTCGCGCGCGAAAGCCCGAGTGCCCACACGCGGTTGAGCGCGAGAAGCACCGAGGCCGCGTCGGAGCTCCCGCCGCCGAGACCGCCGCCGACGGGAATGCGCTTTGTCACCGCGATGTCGACGCCGAGCGGACAGCCGGTCGCCGCCTTGAGCGCCTGCGCCGCGCGCAGCGCGAGATCGTCGGCCTCCGGGACGTCGTCCCAACCGCCGGCACGGCGGATCGCGCCGTCGCGCGCGGACGGCCAGCTCGATCGTGTCGCCGACGTCGAGCGCGACGAACAGCGTCTCGAGCCGATGCCGGCCGTCGGCGCGGCGACCCGTCACGTGCAGGAACAGATTGAGCTTGGCGGGCGCCGGGACGATCAGCGACGGCATGCGCGAATTGTCTCCGGACGGCGGCGCGCGCGCCACGTCAGCGCCGCTGCAAGTACGACGATCCGGATTTCGAGATCCGCCTGCGTAAGCTGCAGCCGCGCGGGCAGGCGAGCCTCGCCATCCGCGTACGCATACACGATGTCCCAGCCGTCCTGTCGGAGCACGCCCGCGCGCCCGGCCGCGTCGGACTCGACCGCAATAGGGCGCGCCCGGTCGCGGCGCGCCGACGATCCACGCAGAAAGTCCTTCGACCGGCACCGGCGCGCCGAGCGCGCGATCCGTGAGCGCCGCCCAGTCGGGCGCGTCGTCGCGGCGGCCGTCGGCCATCCGGAGCTCGTAGCGCGCGGTCGCGCGGTCGCCCGAGATTTCGGCAAGTGCCTGGCCGAGCGGCGTCGTGACGACGAGATCGTCGCGCGGCGGCGCGTGGTGCCACGTGAAGTTCGCGGTCGCGCCTTCGCTGCCGCGGCGCGCGGAAAGCCGTCCGCTCGATCGTGAAGGCCGCGTCGATCGCAGCTGGCGTCACCGGTGGCGCGAGCGTGGGGGCCGTCGCGCAGCCCGCGACGAGCCACGCCGCGACGACGGTGCTCGCGCCGCGCATTGGGCGCCTGTCGGCCCGCTACGGCGCGAGCCGGCGCATCGTCTCGAGCAGCACCGGATTGTCGGGGTTCGACTTGAGCTGCGACTGCCAGACTTCACGTGCGCGACTGCGCTCGCCCCTCGCCCACAGCACTTCGCCCAGGTGCGCCGCGATCTCCGGGTCCGGCCGCTCGGCGAGCGCGCGTCGAAGGTAGTCTTCGGCCTGGTCGAGATGCCCCATCCGAAACTGGGCCCAGCCCATGCTGTCGAGGATGAACGGATCGCCCGGCGTGAGCTTGAGCGCGCGCTCGATCAGCGCGGTGCCTTCGGCCGTGCGCGGCGTCCGGTCGACGAGCGTGTAGCCCAGTGCGTTCAGCGCCTGCGCATTGTCGGGCTCGAGCTCGATCAGCCGCGCCAGACGCGCCTCGAGCGACGTCGATCTTGTCGAGCTTTTCGGCGACCATCGCGATGTCGTAGAGCAGGTCCGGATGGTCCGGATGCTCGGTGAGCGCCTGCGCCAGCACCGCGTACGCCGCGGCGTTGTCGCCGCCGTCGCGCAGGAGCTGCGCCTCGGTCTGCCGCACCTGCACCCGCTGCTCGATCGTGACGGCCGGGAGGTCCGCGAGATAGCGCCTCGCTTCGGCGACCTTGTTCTGCTTCCCCAGCATCGCCGCGGCGCGCAGCTTCGCGATCCAAGCGCGCTCGCCGTCCGGGACGGCACGGTAGCGCTCGAACGCGAGGTCGTAGCGCGCCGTCTCCTCGGCGATCTGCGCGAGGTAGAACTCGACGCCGCCGTTCTCGTCGTAGTTCGCCTGGCGGAGGTCCTCGAACAGCTTCTCCGCGGTGTCCCAGTCCTTCATCTGCACGGCGAGCGCCGCGATCGCGAACTCGTAGTCGCGGTTCGCGTGGTCCGCGGCCCAGAAGCGCTCGAAGATCGCGCGCGCCTCGGCGTAGCGCTTCTGCTCGACGTAGAGCTGCGCGAGCGATCCCGCCGCCGCCTTCGAATCGGGGTGCGCCGCGAGATACTCGACGAGATAGTCGATCGCCTCGCTGGGCGAGCGTTTGGCCGAGGATCTCGGCCTTCAGCATCGCCGCGCGTTCCCAGCCCGGCTTCAGGATCAGCGCGCGGTCGACCTCGCGCAGCGCTGTCGCCGACGTCGAAAGGTCGGACAGTCCGGTGTTGTACGCGGCTAACGCGACGGCGAAGCGCGCTTCGGCGAGATCGGGATAGGGTTGCGCCACCGATTCGACGAGGCGGAACGTCGCCTGCCGGTCGGGGTCCTGCGCGAGCAGCCGGTTCAACTGGAGGAAGGTCTCGGACAGGGCCGCCGGCGACGCGGATGCGTCGGCGAGCACGCGCTCGATCTCGGACTTGATGTCGTTGCCGATACCGGGGCTGTCGAACCCTTTGCCGCCCGCGCCGCTCGCGAGCGCCGCGAGCAGCTGCTTCGGACGCTGGGCCGACGGATCGATCTCGCTCCACAGCCGCGCCGATTCGACGGAGAGCGACCGCGCCCGCGCGCCGACGGCGATCTCGGTCGCGCGCCGCGCGAGCACCGGATCTCGGGTCTCGCGGGCAGCCTCGAGATACGCGCGGGCCGCGAGCGCCGGCTCGCCGCGCTGCAGCGCGACGTCGCCCAGGAGCAGCCGGTACATGAGCTCGGCGGTAAGCGCGCTCTCGCCCGCGGTCGGTCGGCCCTTCGCGGCGGGCGGCGCCTCGGGGACCTGCCCCTGGGCCCCCGCAAGAAGCGGGCGCGCAGGCCGTGGCGCAGCGCCATCGCGGCGGCGAGTCCAATGCGACGAATTTGAGCCAACATTGCCATCCCGCGTTTGTGCTGTGGCCCCGGTCGGGCGGCCTCGGAGCCGGAAGTCGCCCCGGAAAGCCGATCAGTCTAGGGTATATTCGGCGCCGCAACAAACGCGTTCGCCCGCCTGTCCGATTCGCCCTTTCCGCCCTAGCGATGCCCGAACTGCCCGAAGTCGAGACGACGCGACGCGGCATCGCTCCGCTCGTGGTCGGGCATCGCGTGACGGCCCTAAAGATCTACGACCGGCGCCTCCGCTGGCCGGTTCCCGCAGACCCTCGCGCGGACGCTCGCCGGTCGCACGATCGACGGGCTCGAGCGGCGAAGCAAGTACCTGCTCTTCCGCGTCGGCCGTCACACGCTGCTGCTCCACCTCGGCATGACGGGCAGCCTGCGCGCGTTCACGCGCGTGCCGCCGCGCACGGCGCACGATCACTTCGACCTCGTGCTCGATTCCGGGATCACGCTCCGCTATCGCGACCCGCGGCGCTTCGGCGCGCTCCTCTGGCTGCCGCCGCCGGCGGCACGCGCATCCGCTGCTCGCCTCGCTCGGTCCCGAGCCGTTCGATCCCCGCTGCGACGCGCGCTACCTGTGGGAGGCCACGCGGCGGCGGACCGCGGCGATCAAGCTCGCGCTGATGGACAACCGGCTCATCGTGGGCGTCGGCAACATCTACGCGAACGAGGCGCTGTTCCGCGCCGGCATCCGGCCGACGATCCGCGCGAACCGCGTGTCGCTCCCGCGCTATGCGCGGCTCCTGGACGCGGTCCGCTCGACGCTCGAGGACGCGATCGCCAAGGGCGGCTCGACGCTGCGCGATTACGTCGACAGCCGCGGCGAGCCCGGGTACTTCCAGCTCGACTACCGCGTCTATGGTCGCGAAGGTCTGCCGTGCCGGATTTGCGGCACTGCAATAAAATCGGTCCGGCAGGGAGGCCGTGCGACCAGCTATTGCCCGCGTTGTCAGCGATAGACTCGACGTCCGGGTCCCTTCCAGAAGCTTCGACCCCCATTCGGCACGGGAAATGCTTTCATCCCTGTGCTAGATTTCCGCCCCGACTCCACGGTCGCCCGACTATGCCGCAGGCCCGTCCCGACAGCGTCACCGCTTCCGCCGTGCCCGCCCGCGAACTCGCCGCTCGCTTCGAGGCCTACAGCGATTGGCGGCGACGGCTGTCCGCCGGGATTTCCGCGCTGCACGACTGGCTCGCGCAACAGGACCTGGCCGACGCGCAGATCGACCTCAAGGTGCAGCATCTGCTCGAGCGCCTGCATCAGGACAAGCTCGTCGTCGCGTTCGTCGCCGAGTTCTCGCGCGGCAAGTCCGAGCTCATCAACGCGATCTTCTTCGCCGATTTCGGGCAGCGGCTCCTGCCGTCGTCGGCGGGCCGCACGACGATGTGCCCGACCGAGCTCCTCTACGACGCGTCGCGCGCGCCGTCGATCCGTCTCCTGCCGATCGAGACGCGGCTCAAGGACGCGACGGTCGCCGAATTCAAGAACTACGCCGACGAGTGGGTGACGATCCCGCTCGACCTGTCCTCCGCGGACCGGATGAGCGAGGCGCTCTCGCGCGTCTCGCAGGTCAAGCGCGTCCCGGTCGCGCTCGCGCGCAAGTACGGCCTCTACGAGGACGAGGACTTCCTCTCGGCGCTCGAGTCCGAGGGCGAGGGCGCGGTCGACATCCCGTGCTGGCGGCACGCGGTGATCAACTTCCCGCATCCGCTTCTGCAGCAGGGCCTCGTCATCCTCGACACGCCGGGGCTGAACGCGATCGGCACCGAGCCCGAGCTCACGCTCAACCTGCTTCCGAACGCGCACGCGGTGCTCTTCATCCTCGCCGCCGACGCCGGCGTGACGAAGACCGACCTCGAGGTGTGGACCAAGCATCTGGCCGGCGAAGACGCCGCGACGCGGGCCGGGCGCATCGTCATCCTGAACAAGATCGACGGACTCTGGGACGAGCTCCGGGCGGAAACCGACGTCGACGCGGAGATCGCGCGGCAGGTCGGCTCCTCCGCGCAGCTCCTCGACATCCCGGCCGCGCAGGTCTTCGCGGTCTCCGCGCAGAAGGCGCTGCTCGCGAAGGTCAACGGCGACGACGCGCTCCTCACGAAGAGCCGGCTGCCGGTCCTCGAGGACGCGCTGTCGCGCAAGCTCATTCCGGCCAAGCGCGACATCGTCGGCGCGGCGACGCAGTCCGAGGTGAAGTCGCTCGCCGCGGGCGTCCGCGCACTCCTCGACGCCCGGCAGAACGGCATCGCCGAGCAGCTGACCGAGCTCCGCGCACTGCGCGGCAAGAACCAGGACGTCGTCGAGCACATGATGGAGCGCGTGCGCCAGGAAAAGGAGCTGTTCGAGCGCGGCCTGCAGCGGTTCACCGCGCTGCGCACCGTGTTCTCGCAGCAGACGAACCAGCTCTTCGACGTGATCGGCCTCGACGCGCTCCGCGCGAATGCGAGCCGCACCCGCCGCCACATCGAAGGGCAGCCCCTTCACCAAGGGCGTGCGCGGCGCGATGAGCGAGTTCTTCGCGACGATCCGGCAGGAATTCGACGAGGCCGGCCGTCGGAGCTCCGAGATCCACGACATGATGCAGGCGATGTACGCGCGCTTCGCGAAGGAGCAGGGGCTCGAGCGCTACACGCCCCCGCCGTTCTCGATGCTCAAGTACCAGAAGGAAGTCGACCGCCTCGAGCGCGCGTACAACCAGCACTTCAACACGCTGTGGAACATGGTCAGCAAGGCCAAGTTCGCACTGATGAAGCGCTTCTTCGAGACGATCGCCTCGCGCGCGAAGCACGTCTACGACATCGCGAACCGTGACCTCGACAGCTGGCTTCGCGCCGTCATGTCGCCGCTCGAGACGCAGGTCAAGGAGCACCACCTGCAGCTCCGCCGCCGGCTCGAGAGCATCAAGCGGATCCACCGCGCGAGCGGCGAGCTCGAGGACCGTGTAGCCGAGCTCGTCGCGCAGGAAGAGGCGCTCGCCGGGCAGGTCCGTGCGCTCGCGCGCGAGACCGGCGCGATCGACGCGATCATCCGGAATCCTGACGGACTGCCGCTCGCGGCGAACGCCTAGCGGCGCGAGCGGCGAGCAGGGGCCCCAAGCGCGCTTGGGGATGCGAGCAAGCGCGAGTCGACGCAGGCGGCCGACAGCGCGGCGACACGGTCAGCGCTCGCCGTGCGGAGGCCGCGCGTGCCGGGCACCCTCAGACTGCCGGGTCGGCAGCCTTCGCCGCCATCAGCGTTTCGTACTTGCGCAGCAACATTTCCTTCGACTCGACGTGCGCCGGATCGAGCGGGATGCAGTCGACCGGGCATACCTCGACGCACTGCGGCGTGTCGAAGTGCCCGACGCACTCCGTGCATTTCGCGGGATCGATGACGTAGATCTCGATCCCCTGCGAGATCGCCCCGTTCGGGCACTCGGGCTCGCAGACGTCGCAGTTGATGCACTCGTCGGTGATGATCAGCGCCATGAAAGACACGGGCCCCGCGTGCGCTATGACCCGCCCTCCTGCGCGACCTTCGCCGCGAGCCGCGCGAGCACGAGCGGGTGCACGAACGACGAGACGTCGCCGCCGAATTTGGCGATCTCCCGCACGATCGTCGCCGAGACGAACATGTACTGCTCCGAAGGCGTGAGGAACAGGGTTTCGACCTCGGGATAGAGGTTCCGGTTCATGCCCGCCATCTGGAACTCGTACTCGAAGTCCGACGCGGCGCGCAGGCCGCGCAGAATCGCGCGCGAACCCTGCGCGTGGACGAAATCCATGAGCAGCGTGGAGAACGAGGCCACCTCGACGTTGGGATACGGCGAGAGGACCTCGCGCGCCATCGCGACTCGCTCCTCCGCCGTGAAGAACGGCCGCTTCGACTCGCTGACCGCGACGCCGACGACCACGCGGTCGAAGAGCCGCGCGGCGCGGCGCACGATGTCCTCGTGCCCGCGGGTCAACGGGTCGAACGTGCCGGGGTAGACGACCTTCAGCATGGATCGCGGGGAGCGCGCGCGGAGAGGAAGCGGGAGCCGGGCCGGCCGCCGCTGCATCAGGCCGGACGAGCGAAAAGATGATAATGCACCTGCCCCGCCTTGTCGCCGCGAAACGCCACGAGTCCCGGCGGCGGCGTGAGCGACACGCCCGCTTCCGCATAGACGAAGCCGCCCGGCGCGAGGCGCGCGGCGCACGCGGGGAGAAGCCACGGCCACGGGTCGTCGCGAAACGGCGGGTCGGCGAAGATCACGTCGAAATCGCGCCGCTCGGCCGACAGGAAGGCGCGGGCGTCCGCGACGTGTGTCTCGAGCGCGTCCGCGCTCCATGCAATGCCGGTCGCCGCGAGCGAGTCGATCAGCGCGCGGCTCTGGTCCACGGCGACGGCGAGCGCCGCGCCGCGCGAAGCCGCCTCGAGCGAGAGCGCGCCCGAGCCCGCGTACAGGTCGAGGCAGCGCCGCCCCGTCAAGTCCTGCCCCAGCCAATTGAACAGCGTCTCGCGGACGCGGTCGGGCGTCGGGCGCAGGCCCGGGACTGCGGGAAAACGCACGAGGCGGCCGCGAAAGGCGCCGCCGATGATGCGGACACGGTTCGCGCGGGAGTTGGGCAATGGGGGCGCTCGGGTGTGTCGGACGGGCGCGGCCGCGGAGCGGAGGCCGCGCCGCGCTAAGCCGGTAAAATTATAGCGACGGTGCCGCGCCCTCTTCGCTCTTGGTGCCAGGCCCGCGCACTCGCTTCCGCGCCCGAACCCCCGCGATGTTCGACCTCTTCAAACGCGACGACGACGCTCCGCGCAAGTCTTGGGGCGAACGTCTCAAGGCCGGCCTCGCGCGCTCCCGCGAGAAGCTCGGTGGCGCGATCGCCGTGGCGTTGCACGGGCACACGCTCGACGACGAGACGCTCGAGGCGATCGAGACCGCGCTCATCACGTCCGACCTCGGCGTCGCGGCGACGGCCACGGTGATCGACGAGCTCCGCGCGCGCTGGAAGCGCTCGGGGGGCGAAGGCGACCCGAAGACGGCGCTCAAGGCCGTGCTCCTCGAGCTGCTCGCGCCGCTCGAGCAGCCGCTCGTCGTCGGCGCCGCGCGGCCGTTCGTGATCATGCTCGCCGGCGTCAACGGCGCGGGCAAGACGACGTCGATCGGCAAGCTCGCGAAGTTCCTGCAGGCCCAGGGCCACTCGGTGCTCCTCGCCGCCGGCGACACGTTTCGGGCCGCCGCCCGCGAGCAGCTCGCGGTCTGGGGCGAGCGCAACGGCGTCGCCGTGATCGCGCAGCAGGGCGGCGACTCGGCCGCCGTCATGTTCGACGCGATCGGCGCCGCGAAGGCGCGCGGGATCGACGTCGTGCTGGCCGACACCGCCGGCCGGCTGCCCACGCAGCTCCATCTGATGGAGGAGATCCGCAAGGTGCAGCGCGTGATCCGCAAGACCGACCCGTCGGCGCCGCACGAGACGCTGCTCGTGCTCGACGCCAACACCGGCCAGAACGCACTCGCCCAGGTGCGCGCCTTCGACGCGGCGCTCGGCCTCACGGGCCTCGTCCTGACCAAGCTCGACGGAACCGCGAAGGGCGGAATCGTGGCGGCCATCGCCCGGGAGCACCCGGTCCCGGTGCGGTTCATCGGGGTCGGCGAAGGGGTCGACGATATGAAGCCCTTCGTCGCTGCGGAGTTCGTCGACGCGTTGGTAGGCTGACGGCCCGCACCGCGATCCTCCTGGCTCACGGCGGGCCGTGCGCCCGTCATGGCACGCTGGTGTGGGCGGTCACTATCGCACAACGACCTGGGGCATGGGACAAGCCTTGCCTCGCTTCGGGGCTTGGCCGTGGACGCCCCATTCAGTAGCCATGGCGGAATTACGGCGATACCTGAGCATTTCAGTCGGGAACTTTCGGCATCCCTTAGCACTCATACGCCCCGAGTGCTAAGATTGGCCGTGGGCGGATGAACCGCTCGGCCGCAACCAAGGAGCAAAGAGCAATGACCGGAACCGCGCTGACGTTCCCCACCCCGGCATCCCTGGGGAGCCTGGATCACTATATCCAGGCCGTCAACCGCTTTCCGCTGCTGACGGCCGAGCAGGAAGTCGCGCTCGGGCGCCGGCTCCGTCGGGACGACGACCTCGAGGCGGCACGCGAGCTCGTGCTCTCGCACCTGCGCCTCGTCGTGGCCGTGAGCCGCCAGTACCTGGGCTACGGGCTTCCGCAAGCCGACCTGATTCAGGAAGGCAACGTGGGCCTCATGAAGGCCGTGCGCCGCTTCGATCCGGAACGAGGCGTCCGGCTGGTTTCGTTCGCGCTGCATTGGATCCGCGCCGAGATCCACGAGTACATCCTGCGCAACTGGCGGCTCGTGAAGGTTGCGACAACGAAGGCGCAGCGCAAGCTGTTCTTCAATTTGCGCGGCATGAAGAAGACGAGCGCGGCCCTGTCGCCTTCGGAGGCCAAGGCGATCGCGAGCGAGCTGGGCGTCAAGCCGGAGGAAGTGGTCGAGATGGAGACGCGGCTCTCCGGCCGCGACATCGCGCTCGACCCGCAGCCGGACGAGGACGGCGCGGCGGTCTCGCCGATCAGCTGGCTCTCCGACCACGAGGACGAGCCGGCACAGATCTTCGAGCGAGCCGAGACCGCGAGAAATCGGTCGGTCGGACTTTCGCGTGCGCTCGCGAAGCTCGACGCCCGCAGTCGCCGGATCATCGAAGCGCGCTGGCTGCGCGAGGACGACCCGGCGACGCTGCAGGACCTAGCCACGGAGTACGGCGTGTCCGCCGAGCGGATCCGCCAGATCGAGAGCAAGGCGCTCAAGTCGATGAAGGGGCAGATCGCCGCGGACTGAACGCGGCCGCGACAAAAAACGCAAACGCCGGCGCTCCGTGAGGACGCCGGCGTTTTTCTTTGCGGTTCGGTGCCCGTTGCGGACGCTACAGCTCGACTTGAGTGCCGAGCTCGACGACGCGGTTGGTCGGCACGTGGAAGAAGTCGGTCGCCTTGACCGCCATCTTCGACATCGCCACGAAGAGCCGCTCGCGCCACAGCGCCATCCCCGGCCCGACCACCGGAATCAGCGTCTCGCGCGAGACGAAGAACGACGTGTCCATCATGTCGAACTCGAGCCCGTGGCGCGCACACATGTCGAGGAGCAGCGGGACGTCCGGCTCCTCGGTGAAGCCGTACCACGCGTCGAGCGCAAAGAACGCGCAGCCCAAGTCTCGGATCTCGATGCGTTCGACGTCGGGCACGCGCGGAATCTCCCGCGTGTGCACGGTGAGGAACACGACGCGGTCGTGCAACACCTTGTTGTGCTTGAGGTTGTGCAGGAGCGCGTGCGGCACGCGGTCGCCGGTCGACGTCAGGAACACCGCGGTGCCCGGCACGCGCGGCGGCGGGCTCGCTACGATGCTCTCGATGAACACGGGGAGCGGCATCGAATCCTCGTTGAGCCGGTCCATCAGCAGCGCGCGGCCGCGCTTCCACGTGGTGAGCAGCGTGAACACGGCGGCACCAACGAGGAGCGTGAACCAGCCGCCGTCGGGGATCTTGAGCGAATTCGAGGACAAGAACGCAACGTCGATCGCGAGGAGCGGCAGCGCGATCGCGAGCGCGACGGGTAGCGACCAGCCCCAGAGCCTGCGCATGACGACGAAGATCAGCACCGAGTCGATCAGCATCGCGAGCGTCACCGCGATCCCGTACGCACCGCCCAGGTTGTCCGAGCTCCGGAACCCGAGCACGAGCAGCGACACTGCGATCAGCAACGTCCAGTTGACGAACGGCACGTAGATCTGGCCGATCTCGCGTTCCGAAGTGTGAAGGAGCTTGAGCCGCGGGGAGTAGCCCATCTGGATCGCCGCGCGCGTGAGCGAGAACGCGCCCGAGATCACCGCCTGCGACGCGATCACCGCGGCGCACGTCGCGAGGATCACCAGCGGGATCAACGCCCATTGCGGGGCGAGCAGGTAGAACGGATTCTTGATCGCGGTGGGATCGGCCAACAGGAGCGCGCCCTGGCCGAAGTAGTTGGCGACGAGCGCCGGCATCACGAATGCAATCCACGCTCGCCGGATCGGCGCCGCGCCGAAATGGCCCATGTCGGCGTAGAGCGCCTCGGTGCCGGTCACCGCGAGCACGACGGCGCCAAGCGCGAGGAAGGCGATCCGGGGTGTCGCTTCGACGAAGGCGATCGCGTGGATCGGGTTCACCGCCCGCAGCACGCTGGGATTGGCTGCAATCTCGAACAGTCCGAGCGCCGCCAGCGCGACGAACCACGTGCACATCACCGGCCCGAACAGGATGCCCACGCTCGCCGTGCCCCGTTTCTGGATCGCGAACAGCGCCACGATGATCACGAGCGTGACCGGGACGATAAACGGGTGCAGCGCCGGCGCGATGATCTCGAGCCCCTCGACCGCGCCCAGCACCGAGATCGCGGGCGTGATCATCCCATCGCCGTAGAACATCGCGGCGCCGAAAATGCCGAAGCCGACGAGCCACCAGCGGCGGCGCGTCTGGCGCTCGAGCCCGCTCGAGACGAGCGCGGTGAGCGCGAGGATCCCACCCTCGCCGCGGTTGTCGGCGCGCATGATCAGCGTCACGTACTTGAGCGTCACGACGATCACGAGCGCCCAGAAGATGATCGACAGGATGCCGAGCACGTTCTCGGGCGAGAGCGAGAGCTGGTGCGTGCCCGTGAAGCACTGCCGCAGCGTGTAGAGCGGCGAGGTGCCGATGTCGCCGTAGACGACGCCGATCGCACCGATGACGAGCGGCGCCATGCGCTTGCGCGTACCGGCGGCGACGCTCACTGGTGTGCCCCCACGCTTGCGGCTATCGCCGCTGCGCTGCCCCCCGAGGGACGCCTGCGCGAGCAGGGCGAAGCCAAGGACGCCTGCGCGAGCAGGGCGAAGCCAAGGCCCGAAGGGCGCGTCTGCGAGCGCGGGTGGCGGCCGACCCAAGCGTCGTAACGAGAATGCACGGCGGCGCGGAGGCCGCACCGAAGGGCGCGTCTGCGAGCGCGGGTGGCGGCCGACCCCTCGATGCAACGCGTCAGCAACGACATCGCGGAGGCCGCGCAATTCGCGCCTTGGGGCGGCCCGACGGCGCTCATCGGTGTGCCCCCACGCTTGCGGCTATCGCCGCTGCGCTGCCCCCCGAGGGACGCCTGCGCGAGCAGGGCGAAGCCAAGGACACCTGGGCGAGCAGGGCGAAGCCAAGGCCCGAAGGGCGCGTCTGCGAGCGCGGGTGGCGGCCGACCCAAGCGTCGTAACGAGAATGCCCGGCGGCGCGGAGGCCGCACCGAAGGGCGCGTCTGCGAGCGCGGGTGGCGGCCGACCCCTCGATGCAACGCGTCAGCAACGACATCGCGGAGGCCGCGCAATTCGCGCCTTGGGGCGGCCCGGCGGCGCTCATCGTCGGGGTGCGGCCGGGGGCGGCGCGTGTCAGGCGCCGTTGCCGCCGGGGTCGTCGCCGCGGCGGGCGAAGCGGATGTTGAGTTGCTTGAGTTTGCGGTAGAGGTGCGTGCGCTCGAGACCCGCCTTGTCGGCGACGCGGCTCATGTTGCTCTGCTCGCGGCCCAGGAGCTGCTCGAAGTAGATGCGCTCGAACGCCTCGCGCGCCTCGCGCAAAGGCAGCTCGAAGAAGCGCGCGGTGATTTCGGGAGCGACGGCCTGATTGGCCGCGGCGGCCTCGCCCAGCAGGCGCTTCACGTGGTCCGGCGTGATCTCGCCGGTACCGGCATTGAGCGCGAGGTTCGCGACGACGTTCTGCAGGTGATCGACATTGCCCGGCCAGTACGCGTTGGCGAGCGCCGTCACCGCGGCGACCGGCAGCGCGGCCGCACGGGCCGGACCGCGCTCGGCGTCCTTCTGCGCGGCAGTGATGTCGCGCCAGAAGCGCTCGACAAGCGCGGGGATGTCCTCCCGCCGCGAGCGAAGCGGCGGCAGAAGCACGGCGCCGATCGACAGGGCGGCGAGCAGCGCCGGATCGAAGCGGCCCTCGGCCGCGAGATTTCCGAGCGGCTCCGCGCTCGTGCACACGAGCGTCACGCTCGCACGCTCGAGCTTGGGCAGCAGGAACGCGAGTCCCTTCTGCTCCGCCTTCGCATACTGGCCGATCTCGGCGCAGTAGAGCGTGCCTTCGCGCGCCTCGTCGAGCACGGCCAACGGATTGGCGGACAGGCGCGCGCCCGAGGGGAGCGCGAGCCACGGCGCGTCGGTCTGCTGCAGCGCGCGCGCTGCGGACTCGTGGCCGGTGCCGGGCTCGCCCAGGAGCAGCACCGGCTTCTTCGCCGCGATCAGCTGTTCGATCGCGCGTTCGGCGTCGCGCACCGCGGCGCTCGCGCCGAGCGCCGCGAGGGAGACGCGCCGCGGCTCCTTCGCAAGCGTGGTCTTGAGCGCACGCGCGACGGTGCCCAGCAGCTTCTGCAGCCCGACCGGCTTCTCGAGGAAATCGAACGCGCCGATCTTGGTCGCCTCGACCGCCGTCTCGATCGTTCCGTGCCCGGACATCATCACGACCGGCATCGTGAGCTGGCCCGAGGCCGCCCATTCGCGCAACAGCGTGACGCCGTCGGTGTCGGGCATCCAGATGTCGAGCAGGACGAGCGCCGGCTGCTGCTTCGAGCGGTAGCTGCGCGCCTCGGTCGCGTTCTCGGCCACCGACACGCGGTACCCCTCGTCCTGCAGGATCTCGGAGAGCAGCTCGCGGATGCCGACTTCGTCGTCGACGATCAGGATCTCGTTCGCGGGGACCATCGGACGCCTATCCTACGCTCTCGCCGGCGCCGCGCGGGAAAGCGATCGTCACCCGGGCGCCGTGCGGCTCCCGATTCGCGAGCTCGACACGGCCGCCATGCTCGTCGACGATCTTGCGCACGATCGCGAGGCCGAGCCCGGTGCCCTTGGAC
Source organism: uncultured beta proteobacterium (assembly GCA_963830485.1). Classification (GTDB taxonomy): domain Bacteria; phylum Pseudomonadota; class Gammaproteobacteria; order Burkholderiales; family Casimicrobiaceae; genus CAIWHR01. The sequence continues at coordinate 43,798 of CAWHNE010000018.1, read as the reverse complement.
TTCGTGGTCACGTAGGGCTCGAACGCGCGGTGCAGGACCTCGTCGGAGAAACCGGGGCCGATGTCGGCGAATACGAGCGCGACCTCGTCGCCGCGCCGCTCGAGCGTGATCTCGTAGCGCGGATCGTCGACGTCGGCCTGCGCGTCGATCGCATTCTGGATGAGGTTGTGCAGCACCTGGCGCAGGCGGGTCGGTTCGCCCTGGATGACGACGGGATCGGGCGGCAGGGAGAGCGAGACGCGCGGGCGCAGATTGTCGTACAACGCAAGCACGTCCTGCAAGAGCGCGCCCGCGTCCACGGGCTGCATCGACCCCGGGCGCGGCTGCCGCGCGTAGATCGCGAAGTCGTCGACCATGTGCTTCATCGCCGCAACCTGCGCGATGATCGTCTGCGCGCCCCGCTTGAGCGTCTCCAGGTCCGGCCCCTCGAGCTTCGGCGCGAGCTTGACGGCAAGCCGCTCGGCCGAGAGCTGGATCGGCGTGAGCGGATTCTTGACCTCGTGCGCTAGGCGGCGCGCGACCTCGCCCCATGCCGCATCGCGCTGCGCCTGCACGAGGTCGGTCACGTCGTCGAACACCACGACGTAGCCCGCGACCGGGGTCACTGGGAGCCGCGAACCGCGCATCAGCAGGACGCGGGTCAGGCTCGCGACGGTCAGCTCCGCCTGCCGCTGCCACTGCCCCTCGCGGCTCCCGCGGAAGCCCTCGGCGACGAGCGCCGCGAACGGCGCGAGCGCGGGGAGGCGTCCACCCCACTCGGCGAGCGCAAGACCGTAGAGGTCCGCGAGCGGCTGCTGGAGGATCACCGCGGCGCTCGCGTTCGCCGTGCGCAGCCGGTGACCGTCGTCGAACGCGAGCACGCCTGCCGAAAGATTGCCGAGGATGCTCTCGAGATAGGCGCGCGTCGTCTCCGTCGCGCGCTGCGACTCCTCGGTCTTCTCCTGCGCGTCGGCGAGCTGGGCGGTCATCGTGTTGAACGACTCGGTGAGCACCCCGAGCTCGTCGCGTGAGGTCACCGGCTGCCTGCGCGTGAAGTCTCCCTGCGCGACGGCGCGCGTGCCTTCGGCCAGAAGCCCGAGCGGCGCCGCGAAGCGCTCGGAGAGGACGACGGCGAGCCCGAGCGCGGACGTCAGCGCGAGGAGCAGCGTGAGCGTCAGCGTGACGGCATAAAGACGCTTGAGCGAGCCGCGCGTGAACGCGATCTCCTGATAGTCGCGGGAGCCCGCCTGTACCTTTTCGACGTCCTGGGCCAGCGTCCTCGGCACCGGCTCGACTACCTGCAACACCCTGAGCGGCTCGAGACGGTCCTCGCTGTTGACAGGCGTCACCACGCGAAGGAGCAGGCGGCCGTCGCTCGCCTGCTCGATACCCGACGTCGTCTGCTGCAGGCGCGCGCGCCGCAGCGCCTGCGCCCCGGGCGGGTCGGGGGGCGCCGTCGTCCCGCCGACGCCGCCGACCGCGAGCACGCCGCCTGCCGACGTGAACAGCGCCGCCTCGTGCGCTCCCGCCTGCTCGGCCGCGCGGATCAGGCGCGCCGGCATGCTGCCGGTCCCCGGCTCGGCGAGCGCGAGTGCGATCTGGCCCGCCTTGTTCGTCGTCTCGCGGAGAAGGAAGTCGAGCGCACCACGGCCGAGGTTCAACCCGCCCTCGAGCGCGCGGTCGACGCGAACGTCGAACCAGCTCTCGATGCTCTTGCCCAGGAACTGGACGGACACCGCATAGACGAGCGCGCCGGGCAGCACCGCGACGAGCGCGAAGAGGAGCACCAGGCGCAGCGCGAGCCGCGAGCCGAACACCCCGGCCTTCAGGTTCCGCCGCAGCCGGAAAAGCTGCACGCCTACGAGCAGCATCAGGAGCACGACGAGCGCGCCATTGAGCACGAGCAGGAGGTCGTAGCGGCGCGCGAAGAGCTCGGTGTTCGCCGACGCGGTCGCGAGCAGGAACAGCGAGATCGCCCCGAGGCACGCGAAGACGAGCAGGAGCCAGCGGATGCCACGCGAGGGTATGAGGCCGCTCATTGTGGCCCCCGCCTTGGCCTCGCCCTGCTCGCGCCGGCGTTCATGGCGTGAATGTCCAGCGGTGCCAGTCCGACTGCAGCGTCCACTCGCGCGAGGCGAGCGCGCTCACCTGGAACGGCTTCGGCAGCTGGTTGACGTCGAGCCGCAGCCGCAGCGCGGCCTCATAGCGCGTCCCCTTCGCGAGCTGGTCGAGGCGCGCCACCTCGCGCGCGTTGACGCGCGACAGGAAGCGCTCGACTTCGTCCAGCGACTCGAAGGTCTGCCCGAGGAGACCGCTCGCGATCCGGTACTGGCGCGTGAGCGCGTTGTACGACACGCGGTACTGGGTCGTCGCCGTGAGCACCTTCTCGTCGATCCAGTACCAGCGCGGGCGCGTGAGCTCGAACTCGATCAGGAAGTAGAGCGGCACGCCTTTCTGCAGCGCCTCGTCGAGCGTCGGATTGAGCGAGAACTCGAACTCGGCGTTGAGGTAGTACCCGTCCTCCTCGGCATGCAGCTCGGCTGACTTGACGACGATCGTGTCAGCCGACGCGGTCAGCGCAACGAGCGCCGAAACGGAGAGGACGATGGCGCAGAGCCCCGCGCGCAGTACGCGACGCCCCCGCGACGTAAGCGCGGGGCCGGGAACGACGGGGATTGCGGGCGGCGGGACGGACATCGGCGCAGATCCGGATGCAATGCCCTGGGAGCCTGTCGGACTTACTTTCACGTATGCGTTGCCGGGCCAAAAAGCGACGGATGCTAGGCGCGAGGCGAAGCCGATATCGGGAATATCGGCGAGCCGAGCAACGACGTAGACGCGCTTTTCGGCAGCAACCCGAAGGGACGGGGCGCTCCAAGCGCATTTCTGCGTTACTCACCCTCGCCATACGCCCGGTATGGCTTCGGGCTCGCGCCTTGAACTGCGCCCGGATCGCCTCCGTCGCATGCGCGAAAGCAAGTCCGACAGACTCCTTAGCCCCTGCCGCCGGGCGCCGGGTCAGGCCTTGCCGAGCAATGCGTAGAAGAAGGCGTCCTGATTGTGGCCCGCGCCCGGGAGCGAAGGCAAGAGTTGACCGTCGCGGACAGCGACTTCGGGCGCGAAGGTGAGGGTTTCACGCAACGAGTCCGCGTGCGCGGACGTGAATGCCGCGATCTGTGCTTCGTTTTCGTCGGCGAACACCGAGCACGTCGCGTAGAGCATGCGCCCGCCGGACCGGAGGCACGGCCAAAGGGCCGCGAGCAGCCGCGCCTGCTGCCTCGCGAAGGCGGCGACGTCCGTTTCGCGGCGCAGCCACTTGACGTCGGGATGCCGGCGCACGACGCCCGACGCGGTGCAAGGAACATCCGCCAGGATGAGATCGAAGGGGCGCCCGTCCCACCACGCGGACGGCGTGCCGGCGTCGCCCTCGACGACGGACACGCGCGCGGCGCCATGCGGCAGCCGCGCGAGGTTCTCTCGCACGCGCGCGAGCCGCGCGCCGTCGCTGTCGAGCGCGACGATGTCCACGTCCGCCAGTTCGGCGAGATGCGTTGTCTTGCCGCCGGGCGCGGCGCAGGCATCGAGCACGCGCATGCCGCGCGCGGGACGAAGGAGCGGCGCGGCAAGCTGCGCGCCCAGGTCCTGCACCGAGAACGCGCCTTCGGCGTAGCCCGGGAGCTGCGGCACGGGGCGCGGCGGCGCGACGACGATGCCCGCCGCGCCCGCTGGCACTACCCCAACGCCCGCCTCCGCGAACCGCGCAGCGAGCGCATCCCGCGTGGCGACACGCGCGTTCACGCGGAGCGCGAGCGGCGGACGCTCGTTGCCCGCCGCGAGGACTGTCTCCCAGTCGTCGGGACGATCGCGCCGGACGCGCTCGATCCACCAGAGCGGATGCGACCAGCGCGCGACGGGATCCTCGCGCGCGAGGGCGTCCTGCGCTTCGCGCTCGCGCAGATAGCGGCGCAGGAGCGCGTTGACGAGCGCCTTCGCGGCAGGCCGCGCGAGCGTGGCTGCCGCTTCGACCGCGTGATCGACGACGGCGAACGGCGGCGCGCGCGTGTGGCCGATCTGGTAGAGCGCAACGGCGATCAGACAGGGCAGCAGCGGATCGGTGAGCGGCCGGTTCACGAGACGGCGCACGAGCGCGTCGAGGAACCCCCAGTGCCGCAGCGTCCCGTACGCGAGCTCGTGGACGAGCGCCACGCGCCGACCCGTAGTGTCGAGGGCGGAGGGCGCCGCCGCGAGCGCGGCACCGAGCGAGCGTCCGTCGAGCACCGCGCGCACGACCTGCGCCGCCTGCTTCTGGGCCTCGCGCACGGCTCGCTCCGGATCAGCGCCGCGCCGCGGCCACGAACGCGTCGCCCGCGGCGATTCCGCGCCCCGCGACGAACGCCGCAGCGCTCATCGTCCGTCCGCCCGCGGGCTGCAGCTCCGCGATGCGAAGCGCGCCCTGCCCGCACGCGACGATGATGCCGGGCGCGCCGGCAGCGAGCACCGTTCCCGGCGCCGCCTCCATCGGCGGCGCCGCGACGGCGTCCGCGCGGCGAAGCCTGAGCGCGCGTGCCCCGAGCATCGCCGTCGCGCCCGGCGCGGGATCGAACGCGCGGATGCGACGCGCGATCGCCTCCGCGGTCGCGGTCCAGTCAATCGCCGCTTCGTTCTTCGCGATCTTTGGCGCGTACGTCACGCCCGCTTCCGGCTGCTGCGCCGCGCGGAGCGCACCCTCGTCGCGCAACCGTCCTAGGGCCACGACGATCGCGGCGGCGCCGACCGCGGCAAGCCGCGTCGTGAGCGTCCCACCCGTATCGTCGTCCGCGATCTTGACCTTGACCTGGTCGATCACGGGCCCGGTGTCGAGTCCCACGTCCATCTGCATGAGCGAGATTCCGGTCTCGTGGTCGCCCTCGAGGATCGCGCGCTCGATCGGCGCGGCGCCGCGCCAGCGCGGGAGGAGCGACGCGTGGATGTTGACGCAGCCGTGCCGCGGCCAACCGAGGATGGCGGGGGGCAGGATCAGGCCATACGCCGCGACGACGAGCACGTCGAGCGGGATCGCGATAGCCGCCGCGCGCGATTCGGCGGTCTTGAGCATCGGCGGCTGCAGGATCTGGATGCCGCGCGCGGACGCGAGCGCCTTCACCGGGGAGGGCTGCACGCGCAGCCCACGGCCCTGCGGGCGGTCGGGTCGCGTGAGGACGAGCGGGCACGTCGAACCCGGCGCCCAGGATCGCATCGAGCGCGGCAGCCGCGAACGCGGGCGTCCCCGCAAAACCGACGCGCATCGGCGCCCCCGCCCGGACGCTAGCCGGCGAGGCGCTGCTTCTTGCGGGCCCGGGCGGTGAGCCGCGCGCGCTTGAGCGGCGAGAGGTGGTCGACGAAGACCTTGCCGACGAGGTGGTCCATCTCGTGCTGGATGCACACGGCCAGCATCCCGTCGGCGGCGAGCTCGAAGCGCTCGCCCTCCTCGTTCAGTGCCCGTACGCGGATAGTCGCCGCGCGCGTCACCTTGTCGTAGTAGCCCGGGACCGAGAGGCACCCCTCCTCATGCTCGGCCTCGCCGTCGGCCGAGAGGATCTCGGGGTTGATGAAGACGCGGAGCTGGTCCCGGGCCTCCGAGACGTCCATCACGATCACCCGCTTGTGGACGTCGACCTGGGTCGCGGCCAGGCCGATGCCGGGCGCGGCGTACATCGTCTCGGCCATGTCGCGGACGAGCTTCCGGATCTCCGGAGTGACGGCGGCCACCGGCGCCGCGACCTTGCGCAGGCGCGGATCGGGGAACTCGAGGATCGGCAAGAGGGCCATGGGCGCGTTGGGGCGGGAGCGGTCAGACCGCCGGAGCGAGCCATTGTTGCAACAAGCCACCCGCCCGACGGGGTCGGCCATCGGGCCGACTTGCAAAATGCAGACTCGGGATGCAGAATCCGCCCTAAGCCCTTATTTTGCGGCGCTTTAGGACGATAGCAAGCCCCGCCCCACCCGGAAGAGGCTTTATGCGTCAGAAGTTTAGCACACCGCAATCCACGCTCGCGGCGCTCGCCGCGATGATCGTTCTCGCCGCGCCGGCCGCCCGCGCCGCCGAGGAGCTCGTGATCAAGGACCAGGTCACCGACCGCTACACGGTGCAGAAAGGCGACACGCTGTGGGGCATCGCCGGCCGGTTCCTCAAGGATCCCTGGCGCTGGCCGGAGATCTGGCGGCTCAACAAGGACCAGATCCGCAATCCGCATCGGATCTACCCGGGCGACGTCGTCGTACTCGACAAGGCGGACGGGCAGTGGCGGCTTGTCGGTCGCGCAGTCGACGCGCGTGTCGCCGACCGTGCGCGTCACGCCGATCGATACCGAGGCGATTCCGTCGGTGCCGCCGGGCGACATCGAGCCGTACCTCACGTTTCCGCTCGTCACGGGTCCCGAGGGCCTCGCCAATTCCGCGGAGATCATCGCCGGTCGCGACCAGCGCGTGGTCCGCGGCGACGGCGACGTGATCTATGCCACGGACATCGACCCGAAGGGCGGAACGATCTGGCGGCTCTACCGGCCCGGCCCGACCTACACGTCGCCTTCGACCGGGGAGGTCCTGGGCTACGAGCAGCAGTTCCTCGGCACGGCGCGCGTCGAGCGCTTCGACACCGTCTCCACGCTGCGGATCATCATGGCACGCGAGGAGATCCATCGTCGGTGACCGGCTCTTGCCGGCCCCGCCCGAGCAGGTCGTCAACTATGCGCCGCATGCGCCGGACCGGCCGGTCGACGGGCAGATCCTGCGCCTGAACCGCGACGCGGCCGAGGCCGGCCGCGGCTGGGTCGTCACGATCGACAAGGGCAAGGCCGATGGCGTCGACGTCGGCACCGTGCTCGCGATCTACCAAGTCGTCGATCCGATTCCCGACCCGCGGCCGTCGAAGGAGCCCGACCTCATCTGGCGGTGGTTCGAGCCGACGCTGTTCTACCAGCCGGACCGGTTCGTCTACGTGCCGGACGAGCGGATCGGGCTCGCGTTCGTGTTCCGCGTGTTCGACCGCGTCTCGTACGCGCTCGTGCTCAACACGACGGACCCGGTCGAAGCCGGCGACTACGTCCGCAAGCCGTAGCGCCCGTCCCGCCACCCTACGGCGGGGCGCCTTCCCATGAAGGTGGACGCGCGCGCCCTCGCCTGGGTCAGGCTCCAGGTGAGCGGCGTCGGCCCGCGCCCGGCCGCCGAGCTGCTGCGCGCCTTCGGCAGCCCGGAGGCAGTCGTCGACGCGACGCCAGCGCAGCGCCGCAAGGTGGTCGGGGCGGCCGCCCAGGCGCTTGATGCCTCACCCGAGGCCGGGCGGCTCGACGCGGCGCTCGCGTGGCTCGAGCCCGACGACCACGGCATCCTCGCGCTCGACGACGCCGACTATCCCGGCTGCCTCCTCGAGATCGGCGATCCGCCGCCCGTGCTCTACTGCATGGGACGCCGCGAGCTCCTGGGGCGCCCCGCACTCGCGATTGTCGGCAGTCGGAACGCGACGCCGCAAGGGGTGGCCGACGCCCGCGCGTTCGCGCAAGCGCTTTCGGGCGCGGGGCTGACGATCGTGAGCGGGCTCGCGCTTGGGATCGATGCGGCCGCGCACCGCGGCGCGCTCGAAAGCGAAGGAAGCAGCATCGCCGTCACCGGCACCGGCCTCGACCGCGTCTATCCTGCGCAGAACCGCGCGCTCGCGCACGATCTCGCCGCGCGCGGTCTCCTCGTCTCCGAGTTTGCGCCAGGGACGCCGCCCTTGCCGCACAACTTTCCGCGCCGCAATCGCGTCGTGAGCGGCCTCGCGCGCGGCGTGCTCGTGATCGAGGCGACGCTTTCGTCCGGCTCGCTCATCACCGCGCGTTTCGCGGGCGAGCAGGGCCGCGAGGTCTTCGCGCTGCCCGGGTCGATCCACTCGCCGTTCTCGAAAGGTTGCCACCAACTCCTGCGCGAAGGCGCGAAGCTCGTCGAGACCGCGCAGGACGTCCTGGTCGAGCTCAAGATTCCCGCGCGCGCAGGAGCGAGCGCACAGGCCGCGCCCGCCGCACAGCACGACGAGCTTACCGCCGACGAGCGCGCCGTCATCGCCGCCATGGGACACGCGCCCGCGGGCGTCGACGCGCTCGTTGCGCGCAGCGGTCTCGCGCCGGAAGCGGTCTCGGCGGCGCTTCTGGCGCTCGAGCTCGCGGGACGCGCGGCACCGCTGCCAGGCGGCTTCTGGCAACCGCGAACGTAGCCAGTTCGCTTCACGCGCGCGTCGCGCGCGCAGGCGAGCGCGCACACGCGTGCGCGTTGGGGAACTTCGCCTCGGCCGAACGATTTCTTGCTCTCGCCGCTTCGACTTCGGTACTATCTGCCGCTCTTCGCTTCCCGGACCCATGTCGAAATCGCTGATCATCGCCGAGAAACCGTCCGTCGCCGCCGACATCGCGCGCGCGTTGGGTGGCTTCGCGCGTCACGGCGACTATTTCGAGAGCAACCGTCACGTGCTCTCCTCCGCGGTCGGCCACCTGCTCGAGATCGGGATGCCGGAGGAGGAGGAAGTGAAGCGCGGCAAGTGGACCTTCGCGCACCTTCCGGCGATTCCATCCAAGTTCGCGCTCAATCCGATCGAGAAGAACGCGAGCCGCCTGAACGTGCTCCTGAAGCTCATCCGGCGCAAGGACGTGACACGTCTCGTCAACGCCTGCGACGCGGGCCGCGAGGGCGAGCTCATCTTCCGCAATATCGTCCAGTACGCGAAAACCGCGAAGCCGGTGGAGCGGCTCTGGCTGCAGTCGATGACGCCCGCGGCGATCCGCGACGCCTTCGGGACCCTGCGTACCGACGCCGCGATGCGCCCGCTCGCTGATGCCGCCGTCTGCCGCTCGGAGTCGGACTGGCTCGTCGGCATCAACGGCACGCGCGCGATGACCGCGTTCAACTCGAAGTCCGGCGGCTTCCATCTCACCACCGTCGGCCGTGTGCAGACGCCGACGCTCGCGATCCTCGTCGAGCGCGAGGAGAAGATCCGCGCGTTCGTCCCGCGCAAGTACTGGGAAGTCATCGGCACGTTCCGGGCCAGCGGCGGCGAGTATTCGGGCCGCTGGTTCGAAGAAAAGTGGAAGAAGAAGGATGACGATCCCGACGCGCGCGCCGAGCGGCTGTGGGAGGAGGCGCGCGCGAACGCGCTGGCCGCGAAGTGCGCGGGACAGCCCGGCATCGTCACCGAGGAGTCGAAGCCGTCGACGCAGGGCGCGCCCCTCCTCTACGACCTGACGAGCCTCCAGCGCGAGGCGAACGGCCGCTTCGGCTTCTCGGCGCGCACGACGCTGTCGCTCGCGCAGTCGCTCTACGAGAAGCACAAGGCGCTTACCTACCCCCGCACCGACTCGCGCGCGCTCCCCGAAGACTATCTCGGCACCGTCAAGGCGACGATGGAAGCGCTCACCGACGCACCTGCGTATGGCGGCTTCGCCGCGCAAGTCCTGAAGCAGAAGTGGGTACAGCCCAACAAGCGGATCTTCGACAACGCGAAAGTCTCCGACCACTTCGCGATCATCCCGACCCTGCAACGCCCGAAGCACCTGAACGAGCTCGAGGCGAAGCTCTACGACTTCGTCGTCAAGCGCTTCCTCGCCGCGTTCTTCCCGCCCGCGGAGTTCCTCGTCACGACCCGCATCACGCGCGTCGCGAGCGAGCCGTTCAAGTCGGAAGGCAAGGTGCTCGTGAACCCCGGCTGGCTCGCCGTGTACGGCAAGGAGGCGCAGGGCGAAGAGGGAACCCTCGCGCCGGTCAAGCCGGGCGAGAAGGTGGCGACCGAGAAGATCGAGGTCGTGCCCGGCACGACGCGCGCGCCGCCGCGGTTGAACGAGGCGACGCTGCTCTCGGCGATGGAGGGCGCGGGCAAGCTGATCGACGACGAGGAGCTGCGCGAGGCGATGCGCGAGAAGGGGCTCGGGACGCCGGCGACGCGCGCGCAGACCATCGAGGGGCTCATCGCCGAGAAGTACATCCTGCGCGAAGGCAAGGAGCTCGTTCCCACGGCGAAGGCGTTCCAGCTCATGACGCTCCTGCATGGCCTCGACGTAAAGGAGCTCTTCTCGCCGGAGCTGACCGCGGAATGGGAGCACAAGCTCGCCCAGATGGAGCACGGCGCGCTCGCGCGCGCGGCGTTCATGCGCGAGATCGTCGCGATGACGAAGCACATCGTCGCGCAGGCCAAGGCGCACGAGAACGACACGATCGACGTCGACTTCGGCACGCTGACCGCGCACTGCCCGAAGTGCGGCGGCGAGGTCCACGAGAAATACAAGAAATTCCAGTGCCAGCGTTGCGACTTCGGGTTCTGGAAGATCATGGCCGGCCGCCAGCTCGAGCTCGCCGAGGCGGACGCGCTGCTGCGCGAGCGCCGCGTCGGCCCGCTCGAGGGCTTTCGCAGCCGCCTCGGACGCCCATTCGCGGCCGCGCTGAAGCTCACCGACGAGAACGACGTAGTCTTCGATTTCGGTGACGGCGCCGGTGACGACGACGCGGCCACTCCGGACTTCAGCGGGCAGGAGGCGCTCGGCCCCTGCCCGAAATGTGGCAAGCGCGTCTTCGAGCTGCCGCAGGCCTACGTGTGCGAGCAGGCCGTCGGTGCGCAGAAGGCGTGCGACTTCCGCTCGGGCCGCGTGATCCTGCAGCGGCCCGTCGAGCGCACGCAGATGCAGAAGCTGCTTGCGACCGGTAAGACCGATCTCCTGCAATTCGTCTCGGCGCGCACGCGCCGCCCGTTCTCGGCGTATCTCGTCCGCCAGCCCGACGGGAAGATCGGCTTCGAGTTCGAGGCGCGGGATCCCGCGAAGCCCGGCGCGCGCCGCGGCGCGCGCGGCGCGCCGGCGGCACTCCGCGTGCTCGGCAAGCACCCGAAGGACGGGCGACCGGTCGAGCTCTTCGCCGGGCGCTACGGACCTTACGTGAAGCACGGCGAGGTCAACGCGACCGTGCGCGACCGCGACCAGGTCGACGCGCTCACGCTCGACGACGCGCTGGCGCTCCTGGCCGAGAAGTCAGGGCGCGAAGCGCCGGCGCGCGCGAGACCCACCAAGCGCACGCCGCGCAAGCCGGCCGCCCCGAAGGTCGCGGAGCCGAAACGGGGCTACACGCCAGTTGTCAGAACGGGTCGCTCGAAGCTCGCTGCGGCGAAGCCCAAGGCGCCCGCAGGTCAAGTGCCGAGGTCGTCATCGAAAGCGACGGCCAAGACCCGGGCGAAGCCGGCCGGGCGTACCGCCGCCGCGGCGAAAGGCCGCGCCAAGACCGCACGAAAGCGGTAGTCCCCCGCGCGCGTTCAGCGCTCGCCGCGCGCGGACGAGATCCCGAAACGGATGCCCTGCGCGAGCGGAAGCTCGCGGCTCGCATTGACGGTGTTCGTCTGGCGCCGCATGTACGCCTTCCACGCGTCGCTGCCCGCCTCGCGGCCGCCGCCCGTCTCCTTCTCGCCGCCGAACGCGCCGCCGATCTCCGCACCCGACGTGCCCAGGTTCACGTTCGCGATCCCACAATCGCTGCCGGTCGCCGCGACGAATGCCTCGGCCGCGCGGAGGTCCTGCGTGAAGATCGCCGACGAGAGCCCCTGCGGTACGCCATTGTTCTGCGCGATCGCCTCGCCGAGCGTGTCGTAGGCAATCACGTAAAGGATCGGCGCAAACGTCTCGCGCTGGACGACGGGCCATTCGTTGCGCGCATCGGCGACGATCGTCGGCTCGACGAAGTGGCCGGGCCCCTCGCGCACGACGCCGCCGCAGACGATGCGGCCGCCGGCCGCCACCACTTCGGCAAGCGCGCGGCGGTAGCCCTCGACCGCCGCCGCGTCGATCAGCGGCCCCATCAGCGTCCCGGGGTCCAGCGGATCGCCGATCGCAACCTGCGCATACGCATAAGCGAGCCGCGCAGCCACCTCGGCTGCGCGCGTGCGGTGGACGAGCAGGCGGCGGGTGCTGGTGCAGCGCTGGCCCGCCGTGCCGACGGCGCCGAACAGCACCGACGGGACGACGAGATCGAGATCGGCGTCCTCCGCAACGACGACCGCGTTGTTGCCCGCGCACTCGAGCAGACACTTGCCGAAGCGCGCGGCCACCGTCGTGGCGATCTCGCGCCCGACCGCTGGACGACCCGGTGAACGAGACGAGCGCGACGCGCGGGTCCGCGGCCAGCGCACGGGTTTCCGCGTTGCCGCAGATCGCGAGCTGAAAGATCGGCGGGAGCGCGAAGTCCGTCACGACGCGATTCGCGAGATGCATGACCGCGAGCGCCGCAAGAGGCGTCTTGGGCGAGGGTTTCCAAACCGTCGCATTCCCGCAGACGGCAGCGAGCATCGCGTTCCACGCCCAGACGGCCACCGGGAAATTGAACGCGGTGATCACGCCGACGACGCCCAGCGGATGCCACTGCTCCATCATTCGGTGCTGCGGCCGCTCCGACGCGATCGTGCGGCCGTAGAGCATCCGCGACTGGCCGACCGCGAAGTCGGCGATGTCGATCATCTCCTGGACTTCGCCGTCGCCCTCCGCCTTGATCTTGCCGTTCTCGAGCGCGACGAGCGTGCCGAGTGCGTCCTTGTGCTCGCGCAGGAGCGCCCCGAACGCGCGCACGGCGTCGCCGCGCTTCGGCGCGGGAACGTCGCGCCACCGGCGCGCGGCCGCGACCGCCGCGGCGATGACTGCGTCGACATCCGCCGAATCGGCCTGGCGCACGCGGGCAAGCGGCTGTCCGGTGGCCGGATTCTCCGAGACGAGCACGGGGCCGCTGCCCCGCCATTCACCGGGCCCGAGGCACGCGCCCGCGCTTTCTGCGGCGACGCCGAGGCGCGCGAGCACCTCGGCGGGATCGCGTGAGATGGCATGCGTCATGGCGGGCATCTTCGCGCTTCCGCGCGGCAATTGCGATGGCGACTGGCGCGCGCCTCCGCACGGCTCGTGCCGAGCGCCGCAAACATCTTCGCGCGGTGATCGCATCTTCGTCTGGCGCTGCGGGCCGGGCCCAGTCGCCGCCGCGCACGCTGCACGGTGTAGTCGAACGTCGCGTGGTTGCCGTCGGCGAAGGTCAGCGTCATGGCTGCCGACGGGCGCGCTTGAACGCACTTGCGCCGGATCGTAGGCATCGAAGCGCGGGCCGGACGGCCGGTAGAGCGTCGCCCGTGAAGTACACGGCCGGGTTCGCGTCGTCTGTGCATCGGCCGTGGCCACCAGCCACAGCGGCGAGCGCCGTCGAGGTCGTAGGTGAACCAGCGTCGCGAAGATGATGTCGCCCTGGTGCGCGAAGTTGATCCCCCATCCCTGCTCCGTCCCGGGGTTGGCGCTGGTGCCGGCCCACCAGATATCCTGGTAGTTGGTCGCCGCAGCGAGGTTCGGCTGCGTGCCGAAGCTGCAGCTCGCGAACGGCGCGGCGGCGAGAGACTGGCGCGTGAGGGCCTTGGTCTGGTTCACGGGCCCCCCCGGCAGGTTCACGACATAATGGAACGATCCGCTGTTGGCGTCGGTGAAGGTGAGCGTCGCGTCGCCGGCATCGTTTGCCTTTTCACTTGACGGCTTGACGAACGGGACCGAGTTGAACGGCGGCCCCGTCGTCGCGAAGATATCGCCTTGGTAGGTCCCGGGCGTGACCTTGTCGTCGACGATGAACGTCAGCCACCAGCCTTTGCCGGTGGTGTCGTAGGTGAACCAGGTGCCGAAGATCGTTTCGCCCTGGTGCGCGAAATTGATGCCCCAGCCCGTCTTCGGACCCCGCCGGCGCCTTCCACCATAGACCCTGGTAGTTGGGGGTCAGCGGACGTCGATTGCGCGGCGAGCACGGCAGCCTGGGCGTTGATGATCCCCGCGCCGCACTCCGCGGGGACGCAGTCCGAGAGCGTCGAAAACGGCGACACGGCGGAGGTGAGGAGTGCGCGCAGCTGTGCGGCGGTGAGGCTTGGCGCGAGTCCGAGGACAAGCGATGCGACGCCCGAGACCATGGGCGCCGCGAAGCTCGTACCCGCACTCTTCGTCCACGCGTCGCCGCCCGGCCCCGTGGTGCCGTCGTTGGTCAGGATCGCGATCCCGCGGTTGGCGAGATCGGGACCGCTGCCTCCGGGCGCCGCAACCGCGATGCCACTGCCGAAATTGCTGTAGCTCGCGAGCGAGCCCACCACCGTCGTAGCCGCGACCGCGATGACCTCGCTGCAGTTGGCGGGCTCCGTGGTCGACACGTCCGCGCCATCGTTCCCCGCGGCCGCGACGATCGCCCGCGTGACGCCGTGCGAGAACGCCGACCCGAAGACGCTGTGGTACGCGGGGTTACAGGGGTTCGTGCCGCCCAAGCTCAGATTGATGACCTGGGCGGGATGCGGGTTTGCCGGCGCGCCCGGTACCGCGAGCCCGGCGGCCCATGCGATGCCGTCGATGATGTCGGAATCGTGGCCGCCGCACTTGCCCAGCACGCGCACCGGCAGGATCTTCGCCGCCCAGTCGATCCCCGCCACCCACTGGCCGTTGTTTGAATTTGCGGCGACGAGGCCCGTCACCGACGTACCGTGCCACGAGCTCTCCTCGACGACGCAGTCATCATCGCTGAATTCCGGATCGCTGAGATCGTTTGCGTCGACCCAGTCGCCCGGGTCGGTCGCGTCGGCATCGCGCCCGTTGCCGTCGTTCGCGATCTTCGGATCCGAAACGAAATCGTAGCCGGGCAGGATTCGCCCTGCGAGGTCCGCGTGCGGGCGGTAACCCGTGTCGACCACGGCGACCACCACGGCCGCCGAACCGGTGGTCACGTCCCAGGCGTCGACCGCGTGGATCGCGAACGCCGTGTTCGCGAAGTACCACTGCGACCCGAATTGTGAATCGTTCGGCGTACGGAATGCGCGCCGTCGGTAATCCGGCTGCACGTACTCGACGTCGGGGTTCTGCGCGAGCCGCGCGGCCAGAGCCTCCGCGCCGGCTCGCGACAGGCGGTGGTCGAGCGCCATCACGTGGGCGCCGAGCGCCATCGAGCGTGCGTGCGTGAGCGTCACCCCGGCACGCGCGGCATCGGCGGCGAATCGATCGAGCCGCGCCGCCGCAAGCCCTTGCGGCTCTCGCGCCCCCGCATCGCGCAACTTGACGATCAGCCGCGATACGGTCGGCTCGGCGGCGGCTTCGCCCGCCGCCGCGAGCGCGACGAACGCCAGAGCGCACACGAACGCCCCGCGCGACAGTGCGCGCGCAATCATGACGGGACCCCCATGCGACGCGTCCTGCGGAAGCTAGACGTCGAGGTTGCGGACGCCCAGTGCGTTGGTCTCGATGAACGCGCGCCGTGGCTCGACCTGCTCGCCCATCAGCGTCGAGAAGATCTCCTCCGACGTGATCGCATCCTCGATCTGCACCTTGAGCAGCCGGCGCACGCGCGGGTCCATCGTGGTCTCCCAAAGCTGCGCCGGATTCATCTCGCCCAGCCCTTTGTAGCGCTGCAGCGAGACGGCCCCGCGCGCTTCGCCGAGCAGCCAGTCGAGCGCCTCCTTGAACGAGCGGACCGCGATCTGGCGCTCGCCGCGGCGCACGGTCGCGCCCGGCAGGATGAGCCCGTGCAGGACCTGGGCCGCGCTTTCGATCTGCGCGAAGTCGCCCGACGCCAGGAGATCGGCGTCGATGATGCTCGCGTGCGGCGTGCCGTGGCGCGTGCGCACGATCACGAGCCGGCGGGTTTCCGTCGTCATGTCGTAGCGTGCCTCGACGCGAAGGTCGGGATCCGCGATCGCCGCCTGCAGCGCCGCGGCACTCGCATCCGCGGCGGCCTCGGTCGCGAGATCGATTCGCACGCCGGACAGGAGCGCATAGAGCGCCGCCGGGTCGGTGAGCCGCGCGAGCCGCTCGATCACGGCTTCGGCGAGCAGGTATTCGCGCGCGACGTGATCGAGCGCCTCGCTGGCGAGCGCGCCCTTCCCTGCGCCCGGCACGAGCTCCGCGCCCTTCAACGCAACGCGCAGCAGGTGCTGCTTCAGTTCGTGGTCGTCCTTGAGATACGTTTCCTCGCGACCCTGCTTCACCTTGTAGAGCGGCGGCTGCGCGATATAGATGTGGCCGCGCTCGACCAGCTCCGGCATCTGCCGGTAGAAAAACGTGAGCAGGAGCGTCCGGATGTGCGAGCCGTCGACGTCCGCGTCGGTCATGATGATGATCCGGTGATAGCGGAGCTTGTCGGCGTTGTACTCGTCCTTCTCCTCCTTGTCGCCGGTCGAGCGACCGAAGCCCGTCCCGAGCGCGGTGATCAGCGTGACGATCTCCTGCGACGACACGAGCTTGTCGAAACGCGCGCGCTCGACGTTCAGGATCTTGCCGCGCAACGGCAGGATCGCCTGGAACTTGCGGTCGCGGCCCTGCTTCGCCGACCCTCCGGCGGAATCGCCTTCGACGAGATAGAGCTCGCAGAGCGCCGGGTCGCGCTCCTGGCAGTCGGCGAGCTTTCCGGGAAGTCCCATCGAGTCGAGCACGCCCTTGCGTCGCGTGAGCTCGCGCGCCTTGCGCGCGGCCTCGCGCGCGCGCGCAGCCTCGACAATCTTCGTGCAGATGATCTTCGCGTCGGCCGGATGCTCGAGCAGGAAATCGGCGAGCTTCGCGCCGACCACTTCCTGGACGATCGGCATCACCTCGGAGGAGACAAGTTTGTCCTTCGTCTGCGAGCTGAACTTGGGCTCGGGCACCTTCACCGAGAGCACGCAGGTGAGGCCCTCGCGCATGTCGTCGCCGGTCGTCTCGACCTTCGCTTTCTTCGCGATCTCTTCCTTCTCGATGTAGTTGTTGAGCGTCCGCGTCATCGCCTGCCGTAGCCCGGTCAGGTGCGTGCCGCCGTCGCGCTGCGGGATGTTGTTGGTGAAGCACTGGACGTTCTCGGCGTAGCTGTCGTTCCACTGCATCGCGATTTCGACGGTGACGCCGTCCTTCTCGCCGATCGAGTGGAATACCTTCGGGTGCAGCACCGCCTTGCTGCGATTCATGTACTCGACGAAGCCTTTGATCCCGCCCGAGTACGCGAAGTTCTCGCTCTTGCCGTCGCGCTGGTCGACGAGCTCGATCTTCACGCCGTTGTTCAGGAAGGAAAGCTCGCGAATCCGCCGTGCGAGGATGTCGTAGTGGAACTCGATCCGCCCGAAGGTCTCCAGCGCGGCCATGAAATGCACCTCGGTGCCGCGGCGGTCGGTCGCGCCCGTGGTGGCGAGCGGCGCGACGGCCACGCCGCGCCGAAACTCCATCTGGTACGCGCGGCCGTTACGCCAGATCCGGAGCTTCAGCCAGTCGGAGAGCGCATTGACGACCGACACGCCCACGCCGTGAAGCCCGCCCGCAACCTTGTAGCTGTTCTGGTCGAACTTGCCACCGGCGTGCAATTCGGTCATCACGATCTCGGCTGCCGAGCGCTTCGCCTCGTCGTCGTCCTTGACGTCGGTCGGGATGCCACGGCCGTTGTCGACGACGGACACCGAGTTGTCGGCATGGATGACGACCTTGATGTCGTCGCAGAAGCCGGCGAGCGCCTCGTCGATCGCGTTGTCCAGCACCTCGAACACCATGTGGTGAAGCCCGGTGCCGTCGGACGTGTCGCCGATGTACATGCCCGGCCGCTTGCGCACCGCGTCCAGTCCCTTCAGCACTTTGATGCTGTCGGACGTGTAGTCGTCGCCATTGCCGTTCCGACCGCCGGGCTTGTGATCTGCTGGGGTCATCGTGACTTTCGGTGAATTGCGGTGGTGCAGGTGCTACTCAAAAAGCGACGACGACGCCGGCCAGGGGCCGGCGCAGCCGAGGCGCGCGATTGTCGGGCGCCGCGTCAGATTCGCATCGGCATCACGACGTACTTGTAGTCGTCGCGATCCGGCACCGTGACAAGGGCGCTCGAGTTGGCGTCGCCGAACGCGAGGGCGACCTTCTCCACCGCCATGTTCTGCAGCACGTCGAGGAGGTAATTGATGTTGAAGCCGATGTCGAGCGCGTCGCCCCGGTAGGCAATCTCGAGCTCCTCCTCGGCTTCCTCCTGCTCGCTGTTCGTGCAGATGATCTTGAGCTGGTCCGGCGCGAGCACGAGCCGGACGCCGCGGAACTTCTCGTTCGACAGGATGGCCGCGCGCTGCAGCGCGGCCAGCAGTTCGACCCTGGGCAACTCGATGTGCTTCGGGTGGCCGGTCGGAATCACTCGATTGAAATCGGGGAACTTGCCGTCGACGACCTTGCTCGTGAGCTCGACGTTGGCGAAACGGAAGCGCACCTGGTTCGCGAGAATGTCGAGCGTCACCGCGTCGTCGACGTCGGCCAGGAGCTTGCCCAGCTCGAGGACCGTCTTGCGCGGGAGGATCACCTCCTGTCGCTCGTAGCTCCCATCGATCGCGAGGCTCGCCCAGGAGAGCCGGTGGCCGTCCGTCGCGACCGCCTGCAGCGTACCCTTGTCGATCACGAGCAGCATCCCGTTCAGGTAGTAGCGGATGTCCTGCTGCGCCATCGCGAACTCGACCGACTTCAGGAGGCCGCGCAGGTCCTTCTGCGGTAGCGCGAGCGCCTGCACCTGGTCCTGCCCCTGCCCGATCCGCGGGTAGTCGGCCGCGGGCAGCGTCTGCAGGTTGAACCGCGAGCGCCCGGCGCGGACCGTCATCCGGGTGCCCGAGGTTTCGATGTTGAGGGTCGCGTCGTCCGGCAGCGCGCGCAGGAGGTCCTGCAGCTTGCGGGCGGCGACGGTCACTGCCTGCGCCTCACGCCCCGGCAGCTCCGAGTGCGCGGTGATCTGCATCTCGAGATCGGTCGCGGTTACGTAGAGCCGGCCGTCCTTCTGTTCGAGCAGCACATTCGCAAGGATCGGCAGCGTGTGCCGACGTTCGACGATGCCCGAGACCGCCTGCAAAGGTTTGAGCAGCGCATCGCGTGCAGTTTGCTTGAGTTGCATTGATTAAACCGTTCTACAGCTAATAGGGGCGGGCACGATCCGGGTATGGATCGATAAACCCCTTGTTGTCCAATGGGTTGACGGGCTCAAATCCTTGTGGATAACTGCGGTGGGCGCGGTGGAACGATTGTGGGCTTTTTGCCAAGTTTTGGCCCGCGCCGACTAATCAACAAATTATAGACTGGAAACGGAGGATTTTCCAGCCCGGGGAACCGCCGCTGACGGAGGGATTTGGGAACCACCAAAATGGTCGCCAGCGGGGCCGCGGCCTTCCGCGTTGCCAGATTCACCGAGATGGCGTGTTGTCGGCCGCCTGTGGCGACTCGCGATCGCTCGCTCCCTCATGGCGTTTGCGCGCCGGGTTCGGCCTCCGCACGGAACTCGTGATGTCGCCTCCGAACGCGCTCCCGATGGGTCGCATCCCCAAGCAAACTTGGGGCCCCGGCTCGCCGTTCGCGTGCTCCCCCGCTCGCCGCTCGCGCTGCTAGTTGCGCAGTACCTGCAGCAGGAAATTGACGTCGTGGTTGAGTTCGGGCACCGAATCACGGAGCTTGGTGATCTGGCGGCAGGCGTGGAGGACCGTCGTGTGGTCGCGCCCGCCGAAGTTGCTGCCGATCTCGGGGAGCGAGAGCTGCGTCAACTCCTTCGCGAGCGCCATGGCGACCTGCCGCGGTCGCGCGACGGCACGCGAGCGCTTCTTCGAATGCATGTCCGAGATCCGGATCTTGTAGTAGTCGGCGACCGTTTTCTGGATGTTCTCGATCGAAATCTGCCGATTCTGAACGGCGAGCAAGTCGCGCAGCGCTTCCTTCGCCACGGCGAGCGTGATGTCCTGCCCGTGGAAGCTCGAGTACGCGGCGACGCGCTTCAATGCCCCTTCGAGCTCACGCACGTTCGAGCGGATGTGCTTCGCGATGAAGAAGGCGACCTGCTCGTCGATCCGGAGCCCGCTGGCTGCGGCTTTCGAGAGCAGGATCGCCACTCGCATCTCGAGCTCCGGCGGCTCGAGCGCGACGGTCAGCCCCCAGCCGAAGCGCGAGATGAGCCGCTCCTCGAGTCCCGAGATCTCCTTCGGATACGTGTCGCAGGTGATGACGACCTGCTTGTGCGCCTCGATCAGCGTGTTGAACAGGTAGAAGAACTCCTCCTGTGTTCGGCTCTTGCCGCCGAAGAACTGGATGTCGTCGATCAGAAGCAGGTCGAGCGAGCGATAGTAGCGCTTGAAGTCGTCGAACGCCTTGTGCTGGTAGGCGCGGACGACGTCGGACACGTAGGTCTCGGCGTGCGCGTAGCGGATCTTCGCGGCGGGATTGCGCGCAAGGATGTCGTTGCCGATCGCCTGGACCAGGTGTGTCTTGCCGAGACCCACGCCCCCGTAGACGAAGAGTGGGTTGTACGAGGTCGGATGCTCGGCGACCTGCATGCCGGCGGCGCGCGCGAGCTGGTTGGCCTTGCCCGCCACGAACGAGGCGAACGTGAATGCGGGATTGAGGCTTGTTTGCTCATGGCGGCGGGCCGGCGCGGGCGCGACGACGGGCAATGGCATTGGCGCCGGTGCGAGCTCGGTGGCGACCGCTGTCTCGGCGGGCGCGTCGCGCACGGCGAGCGTGATCGGCACCGCATGGCCTTCGGCGGCGGCGGCAAGCTCGGCGATGCGGTCCGAAAAACGCTCCTTCACCCACTGCAGGACGAAGCGGTTGGGCGCGAGCAGACGGTAGCCTTCATCCACGCCTTCGATCGCGAGCGGGCGGATCCACGTGTTGAACTGCTGCGGGGTCAACTCCTCCCGGAACGCCGCGATGCAGCGCTGCCAGAAGATGGGGGACGGGCTCATGCGCGGTTCCGTTCGCGGGCCGCTTCGAGCGGCGGAAATTCGGGAGAGATCTGGGCGACCCGGCTCGGCGCGCGGGGTCGATCCGGCGGGGTTGCGCCCTCCTGGGCTTCTCGTCCGCCGCCACGAGGGGCTGGCGGCCTGGCTGGGGTCGCGCAACGTTGCCGTCAGCGGGACTTTATCACGGCGGGGCCGAGTTATCCACAGGCGGAGCGCGCTCTTCTGAGACGCGAGGTGACACGACGGCGGCGGATCGCCCGCCGCCGCCCGTTGACAAGATGGTGCTTAACGCGTTTAAATATAAGGCTTTTTAATCCCAGGGCTGCCCGACATGAAACGCACGTATCAACCTTCGGTCGTCAAGCGCAAGCGGACGCACGGCTTTCGCGCCCGCATGAAGTCCATCGGCGGCCGCAAGGTGCTCTCGGCGCGCCGCGCCAAGGGCCGCGCGCGCTTGGCACCCTGACTGCGGCCCGGACCGCTTCCGCCCCGCCGCGCGGCCTGCGCCCGTTCCGCCTCACCGGGACGGGCACCTTCGACGCGCTGTTTAGGGGCGGACGCCGGCTCGACGGCGACTACCTGGAGCTCGTGGCCGCGCCCGCGCAGCAGCGGCCGGGGCGCGTCGGTCTCGTGATTCCCAAGAAAGTGCTTCCGTTGGCGGTGGACCGCAACCGCGTGCGCAGGATCCTGCGCGCCGCGCATGTCGCCGCGCGGCCCAGGGTCCTCGAGCACGATGTGATCCTGCGCCTGAAGCGCGGCTTCGCGCGACTCGAATCCCGCGCGATCGCGGCGGACGCGGCGCGTCTTTTCGCGTCGCTCGGCGGCGAGCGATGAAGACGCTCTTCCTCGCGCTCATTCGCGCGTATCAATTTCTGCTGCGGCCGCTTCTCGGCGTGCACTGCCGCTTTGCGCCGAGCTGCTCGGAGTACGCGCACGAGGCGGTTTCCACGCACGGCGTCTTCCGCGGTGGCTGGCTCGCGGTGAAGCGCATCGCGCGCTGCCACCCGTATCATCCGGGCGGCCACGATCCGGTGCCCGCTCCTCCCGCCTCCCGGAAGACCTCCGCCGGCTAGCACGCTCTCCGAGATTTGCATGGATACGCAACGCATGATCCTCGTCGTGATCTTCCTGCTCTCGGGGTTCTTCCTGTTCGAGAAGTGGCAGGCCGAGCATCGCCCCCCGCCGGTGGCCGCGCCCGCGACCCCATCCGCAGCGCCGCCGCAGGCCGCAACCGACGTTCCGCCGCAGCCCACGAAGGCGCCGGTAGTGCCACCCGCGACGCCCGGTGCATCGCCTGGCGCCGCGGCGCCCTCGGGCAAGACCGTGACGGTGACGACGGACCTCCTTCGCGCCGAGATCGATACGGCCGGCGGCGTGATCAGGGAGGTCGCGTTGCTCATGCACCGCGATCCGGGCGACGAGGCGAAGCCCTACCTCGCGCTCCTCCGCACGCCGGAGCGCACGAACGTCGCGCAGTCCGGGCTCCTCGGCGAGGGAATGCCGAACCATCGCACCGTCTACGAGGCGCTGCCGGGCCCGCGCGAGCTCGCCCCCGGCGCCGACGCGCTGACGCTGACGCTCGAGGCGACCGCGCAGAACGGCGACAAGGTTCGCCAGCTGCTGACGTTCCACCGAGGCAGCTATGTGATCGATGTTGCCTACGAGGTCACCAACGCCGGCGCTGCGCCGATCTCGCCGTACGCGTACTTCCAACTCGTGCGCGACACGAAGACTCAAGGCTCGCATAACTCGATGGCGCCCGTCTCGTACGCGGGGCCCGTGATCTACAACGAGGCCGACAAGTTCAAGAAGGTCGAGTTCGGCGATCTCGACAAGCTCGCGGCCGACCCCACACGCAAGCCTCCGTATACGAAGAACGGCGACAACGGCTGGGTCGGCATGGTCGAGCACTACTTCGTCTCCGCGTGGCTCCCGTCGGACGAGAAGAAGCTCCCGCGCGAGTTTTACGCGCGCAAGCTCGATGCCGGGACCTATGCCGCGGGCGTCGTGGTGCCGGTCGGCACCATCGCGCCCGGCGCGACGGGCCGGCTCGACGTGCCGCTCTATGTCGGACCGCAGGACCAGGAAGCGCTCGCGAAGCTCGCGAAAGGCCTCGACCTCACCGTCGACTACGGCATCTTCACGGTGATCGCTGCGCCGCTCTTCTGGCTGCTCAAGTGGCTCTACGGGATCATCGGCAACTGGGGCTGGGCGATCATCGCAATGACGATCATCATCAAGAGCGCGTTCTACCCGCTGAACCACGCGAGCGCGCGCTCGATGGCGAAGATGAAGGTGATCGCGCCGAAGCTGAAGGCGTTGCAAGCTCAGTACGCCGACGACAAGCAGCAGCTGCAAGTCAAGATGATGGAGATGTACAAGCAGGAGAAGATCAACCCCCTCGGCGGGTGCCTGCCGATCTTGGTGCAGATCCCGGTCTTCATCGCGCTCTACTGGGTGCTGCTCTCTGCGGTCGAGCTTCGCCACGCGCCGTGGATCGGTTGGATCCACGATCTCTCGGCGCCGGACCCCTACTTCGTGCTGCCGGTTGTTTACGCGATCACCGCATACCTGCAGGTCAAGCTGTCGCCCACGCCGATCTCGGATCCGGTGCAGGCGAAGGTGATGCAGATCATGCCGATCGCATTTTCGGTCATGTTCGTCTTCTTCCCGTCGGGCCTCGTGCTCTACTGGCTCGTCAACAACTGCATCCAGATCTTCCAGCAGTGGCACATGAATTACCTCCTGGAGAAGGAAGCGGCGGTCGCGGCGGCGAAGCGACGCTAGGGGGGAGCCAGAGGCCGACCGCTCCACATCACGACTCGTGGCGCCAGTGCGGAGGCGAACCGGCGCGAAGCGCCGCGCGGTAAGCTCGCGGGATGAAACCGGCCGCCGACACGATCGCGGCCGTCGCGACCCCGGCGGGGCGTGGCGGCATCGGTGTGGTCCGCGTCGCCGGCCCGTCGGTGCCGGCCGTGATCGACGGCGTGATCGGGCGCGCGCTCGCGCCGCGCCGCGCCACGCTCGCCGTGTTCCGTAGCGAGGCGGGCGAACCGCTCGACACCGGTCTCGCGCTGTACTTTCCCGCGCCCCATTCGTACACCGGCGAGGCGATGCTCGAGTTGCATGGTCACGGCGGGCCGGCCGTGCTGCGGGTTCTCCTCGCACGCTGCCTGTCGCTCGGCGCGCGGCTCGCCGAACCGGGGGAGTTCACCCGGCGCGCATTCCTCAACGGGAAGCTCGATCTCGCGCAGGCGGAAAGCGTCGCCGACCTGATCGATGCGGCGACGGCGACCGCGGCACGCGCTGCGGCGCGAAGCCTCACCGGCGAATTCTCGCGGGAGGTTCGCTCGCTCACCGACGCGCTGATCGAGCTGCGAATGTTCACCGAGGCGACGCTCGATTTTCCCGAGGAGGACATCGACCTCCTCCATGCCGCCGGCGCACAGGGGAAGCTCGTCGCGATCCGCGGGCAGCTCGCACAGGTGACCGCGCGCGCGCGGCAGGGCGCGCTCCTGCGCGACGGCCTCACGGTCGTCCTCGTCGGCGCGCCCAACGTCGGCAAGTCGAGCCTGCTGAACCGCCTCGCCGGCGGCGAGGTCGCGATCGTCACGCCGATCCCGGGCACGACGAGGGACACGGTCGAGCGCGCGATCGAGATACGGGGCATTCCACTCACGGTGATCGACACGGCGGGCCTGCGCCCCACCGACGATCCGATCGAGACGCTCGGCATCGAACGGACGTGGGCCGCGGTCGGCCAGGCCGATCTCGCGCTCGTCATCGTCGATGCGCGGAGCGAGGCGCGCGCAGACCCTGCGGACGAGCCGATCCTCGCGGCGTTGCCTGCCGCGCTGCCCCGCATCGTCGTCCACAACAAGATCGACCTCGCGGGCGTCGCGCCCGCGGTCCGGGCGCGTGCAGACGCGGGCGCAGCGGAACGCCGCCACGTGTTCCTGTCCGCGAAGACCGGCGCCGGCATCGATCTCCTGCAGCACGAGATCCTCGCGCAGGCCGGCGCGCACGAAGACATGGAGGGCACGTTCCTTGCCCGCGAGCGCCACCTCGTCGCGCTCGCCGAGGCGGAGGGGAGGCTTGCGTCGGCCTCCCGTCATCTGGTCGCCTCGCCGCCGCCGCTCGAGCTCTTCGCCGAAGAACTGCGAGGCGCGCAGGGCGCGCTCGCCACGATCACCGGCGAGTTCACCGCAGACGATCTCCTGGGCGCGATCTTCTCGCGCTTCTGCATCGGCAAGTGATCGCGACTGTGCGCGCGCAGTGGCTGCAGGGCGGCGCGGGGCTCGCGGCGGGCGCAGCCGCCGGCGCGGTCTTCAGCTATCTGCGCACGCCGATCCCGTGGATGCTGGGGCCGCTCGTGACAATCGCGTTTCTGCGCGTGGCCGGCGTGCAGGTCGGCGCGCCACCCGGCGGTCGCCAGATCGGCCAGTGGATCATCGGCACTTCGCTCGGCTTGTACTTCACGCCGCACGTCGTGCGCGAGGTCGCCGGCTGGTGGTGGCTGCTCGCCGTCGGCGCGGTCTTCGCGATCGGACTCGGTTACGGCGGCGGCGTGCTGCTCGCACGGCTCGCGGGTGTCGACCGCACGACCGGCGTCTTCGCGAGCGTGCCGGGCGGCGCCGCCGAGATGAGCGTCTTGGGCGAGCGCTTCGGCGCGCGCGTCGACCGCGTCGCCGCCGCGCAGAGCTTGCGGATTCTGATTGTCGTATTGATCGTTCCGTTCGCGTACGCGGGGCTGGGCCTGCATGGCGCCGACGCGTACGTGCCCGGCGCGACGCGCTTCGACCTCGCCGGCTACACCGTGCTGATGGCAGCAACGCTTGCCGGCAGCTTTATCGCGCAGCGCCTGGATGTCCCCAATGCGTTCGTGCTGGGCTCGCTCGCCGTCGCGATTCCGCTCACCGCGCTGTCGATCGACCTGTCCGCAACGCCGACCGTCGCGTCGAACGCGGGGCAGTGCCTGCTGGGTTGCGCGCTCGGCGCGCGCTTCGAGCCGGATTTCCTCGCGGGCGCGCATCGCTTCGTCGCGGCGGTGACGGCGAGCGTGCTCGCGGCGATTGCGCTGTCGGCGGGCGCCGCGCTGCTGCTCGCCATGCTGACCGGGCTGCATCCGGCTACGGTCGTGCTCGGGATGGCACCGGGCGGCATCGCCGAGATGTGCATCACCGCGAAGGTGCTGCAGCTCGGCGTCCCGCTCGTCACCGCGTTTCACGTGACGCGCGTGGTCGCGCTCCTGCTGCTCACGGCGCCGCTGTTTGCGCAGGCGCGCGCGTTCCGCCGCCGCCGCCAAAGGGGAAACGACCCATGACGTGGGATCCCGCGCAGTACCTCAAGTACTCGAGCGAACGCCTGCGACCCGCGCTCGACCTCATCGCGCGCATTGATGTCGCCGCGCCGCGCACCGTCGTCGACCTGGGCTGCGGCGCGGGTAACGTCACGCGCATCCTCGCCGAGCGCTGGCCGGGGGCGCACGTGCTGGGCCTCGACAACTCGGCCGCGATGCTCGCGAAGGCCCGCGCGTCGGTGCCGGAGGATGCGCCGATCGAGTGGCGCGAGGGCGAGCTGGCGGCATGGGCCGCGGCGCCTGCCCCGACGGCGTCCGACGTCGTCTTCAGCAATGCGGCGCTGCATTGGCTCGATGATCACGCGTCATTGTTTCCACGGCTCTTCGCCGCGGTCGCGGCGGGCGGCGCGCTGGCCGTGCAGATGCCGTCGAACTTCGGCGCGCCGTCACATGTCGAAATGCACGCCGTGGCAACGAGCGCGCACTGGCGCTCGCGGGTCGGCGCGTGCGTGCGTGCCGATCCGGTTGCCGAGATGGCGCAGTACGTCGAGTGGCTCGCGCCGCAGGCGGAAGCTATCGATGCATGGACGACCGAATACCTGCACGTGCTGCCGCGCGGGGAGGGGGGCGAGCACCCCGTCGTGGCGTGGACGAAGGGCACGGCGCTCACGCCGTTCCTCGCCATGCTCGCGCCGGACGAGCAACGCGCGTTCGTCACCGACTACGCCGATCGGATCGGCCGGGCGTATCCGCTGCGGCCGGACGGGCGCGTGCTATTTCCATTTCGGCGCCTGTTCGTCGTGGCGACACGCGCGAAGCGGTAAGGCCACCGGGCCGCGTTCCGGCGTGGTGGGACCCGTCGGGCGCGCAAGGGTCGCGGTGTAAACTCATCGGTTAACGTGGCGCGGGCGAACGCGCGCGATGCACCTCACCTTCCGAACCGCAGGTCCCGCATGAAACTTCCCGATTCGCACGCCACGCTCAACGAGGCCGTCTCGGCCCCCGACTACGTCCGGCATCTGCGCCTCCTCGCGTGGGTCGCGGAAGTCGCACTGCTGACCAAGCCTTCGCGCATCGTCTGGTGCGACGGCAGCGAAGACGAGTACGACGGCCTCTGCGCGGAGATGGTCGAGGCGGGGACGCTGCGGCGGCTCGATCCCGCGAAGCGGCCGAACAGCTATCTCGCGCTGGTCGGACCCGTCCGACGTCGCGCGCGTCGAGGACCGGACGTTCATCTGCAGCGAGCGCGAGGACGACGCGGGCCCGACCAACAACTGGGTCGCGCCGGCGGAGATGCGCAGGACGCTCGCGGGGCTGTTCGACGGCGCGCATGCGCGGCCGCACGCTCTACGTCGTGCCGTTCTCGATGGGGCCGATCGGCAGCCACATCTCGCACATCGGCGTCGAGATCACCGACAGCCCCTACGTCGTCGTCAGCATGCGGATCATGACGCGGATGGGGCGCGCGGTGTTCTCGGTGCTGGGCGAGGACGGTGCGTTCGTGCCGTGCGTGCACTCGGTGGGCGCGCCGCTCGCGCCCGGCGAGCGCGACGTGCCGTGGCCGTGCAATCGGGACCGCAAGTACATCGTCCATTTTCCGGAAGCGCGCGAGATCTGGAGCTACGGATCGGGCTACGGCGGAAACGCGCTCCTCGGCAAGAAGTGCTTCGCGCTGCGGATCGCCTCGGTGATGGGACGCGATCAGGGCTGGCTCGCCGAGCACATGCTGATCCTCGGTGTGACCTCGCCCGCGGGCGAGAAGACGTACGTGACCGCCGCGTTCCCGAGCGCGTGCGGCAAGACGAACTTCGCGATGCTGATTCCGCCACAGGGATTCGCCGGCTGGAAGGTGACGACGATCGGCGACGACATCGCGTGGATCAAGCCGCACGCCGACGGCAGGTTCTACGCGATCAATCCGGAGGCCGGGTACTTCGGCGTCGCGCCCGGCACTTCGCAGGAGTCGAACCCGAACGCGATGACGATGCTGCGCGAGAACGTCATCTTCACCAACGTTGCCTTGACCGATGACGGCGATGTCTGGTGGGAGGGGATGACGAAGACGCCGCCTCAGCACCTGATCGACTGGCAAGGCAACGACTGGACGCCCGATTGCGGGCGCAAGGCGGCCCACCCGAATGCGCGATTCACGGTGTCGTCGATCCAGTGCCCGTCGCTGGACCCGCACTGGGACAGCCCCGACGGCGTGCCGATCGACGCGTTCATCTTCGGTGCGCGGCGATCGGACACCATCCCGCTCGTCGTCGAGGCGGCCTCGTGGGAGGAGGGCGTCTACAAGGCGGCGACGATGGGCTCGGAAACGACCGCGGCCGCGGCGGGCAAGGTGGGTGAAGTGCGGCGCGACCCGTTCGCGATGCTGCCGTTCTGCGGTTACCACGTCGGCGACTACTTCGCGCACTGGCTCCGAATGGGTACGGCCGTGGCGAAGCCGCCCCACATCTTCAACGTGAACTGGTTTCGCACCGACGAGGCAGGGCGCTTCGCCTGGCCCGGTTTCGGCCAGAACATGCGGGTGCTTCAGTGGATCGTCGAGCGCTGCCGCGGGCGCGGCCACGCGGTCGAGACTGCACTCGGGCTCGAACCCGCCTACGGCGATCTCAACTGGACGGGCCTCGAATTCCCGTCTGAGCGCTTCGCGCAGGTCATGCGCGTCGACCGCGCGATGTGGTCGCGCGAATTGGCCGAGCACGACCAACTCTTCGCAAAGCTCGGTGCGAAGCGCCCGCCGGCGCTCGCCGCCGAGCGCGATCGGCTCGGTGGCCGCCTCAGCCGCTAGGGGCCGCGCTTCGGCGTAGCCGCGCGCACCGAAGCCGTGACCGTTGATTACGTAAGTGGCTGATTTACCTCATTTAACATGTGATTACCGAGATGAGGTTTTCGCAACGAAGGCTTCGACCTCAGCGCGGGTCGGCGCCCCGTTGCGACCTCCGCTCCGGGTGCATTTGATCGCCGCCGCGGCGTTCGCAAAGCGCGCAGCATCCTCGATATCCGTTCCCTGACCCAGCATCAGCGTGAACGCGCCGTGCCAGACGTCGCCGGCCGCGAGCGTGTCGACAGCGTGTATCGGGTAGCTTGGCACGCGGTATTCGCGGCCGCCGCGACGCCATAGGAATCCGTCCGGCCCGAGCGTGACGCCGACGACCCCGGGATGACCCGCCGCAATCCGCTCGAGGCAGGCGCCTGCGCCTCCGGGGCCGGCGGCGCACGCGAGACCGGGCTCGGAGAACACAGGGTGCGTCGCCCGCGCGGCCAGGTCGATAAGCGCCTCCGGCGGCCCCACGTCTGCGTCCAGCACGGCCGGCCGGCCGGCGCCGCGGGCGGTGTCCAGCACTGCGGCCGCGCCTTCCGGCCATCGCACATCCGCCAGGATCGCGGCAAACGCCGCGACCTGCGCAAGCGGAAGCCACGAAGCATCGCGGTCGAGCGCAGGATCGTTGTAAGCGCAGACGAGCCGCTCGCCGTCCGGCGCGACGAGTATGGCCGCCGAGGGGGATGCGCAGCCTGAGACTCGGCGCACGCCGCCAACGTCGACGCCTTCGGCGGCGAGCTGGCCGAGGATTCGGGTTCCGAGAGCATCGTCGCCCAGCCTTCCCCAATACTGCGCTCGCCCGCCGAGACGGGCGATCGCGACACTCGCATTCGCGGCCATGCCGCCGCCCGATTCGACGAACCCGGTCGCCAGGACCTTGGTAGCGGCGGTCGGGATGGCGGGAACGCGATAGATCGCGTCGAGCGCGGACATGCCAAGGCAGAGGATTCGGGTCACGGCGGGAAGAGGCGAGCGCGCGGGCAGGCGGCATCGCCGCGGATTGTAAACGCAGGGGCTGCCACGACCTCGGTTTCACGTGAAACCTTCGCCGGGCCACTCAGGCCGCGTCGCCACCGAAGGCCAAGGGCTGCACGGTTTCACGTGAAACCATGAGCCGACGACGCTCGGGACCGTCCGCGGTGCACGCCCATGCACTTTCGGCGAAGGCGCGCCTGGCGTATCATTCGACCTCCGTTTTCAGGCGCCGAAGTTTTCACAGTTTGATAATAAATCGCAATAAAATCATGATTTTCGAGAAGCGCTTCGATGTGATTGTGGTAGGAGGAGGCCATGCGGGTACCGAGGCCGCGCTCGCCTGCGCGCGGATGGGTCGCGCGACGCTCCTCCTCACGCACAACCTCGAGACGCTGGGGCAGATGTCGTGCAACCCGTCGATCGGAGGGATCGGCAAGGGGCACCTGGTCAAGGAACTCGACGCGCTCGGCGGTGCGATGGCGCTCGCAACCGACGAAGCGGGCATCCAGTTCCGCATCCTGAACTCGAGCAAGGGCCCGGCCGTGCGCGCGACGCGCGCGCAGGCCGATCGTGTGCTCTACCGTCAGGCGATCCGGTCGCGGCTCGAGAACGCGCCGCACCTCACGCTCTTCCAGCAGGCGGTCGACGACCTCACGCTCGATGGCGATGGCGCGGACGCGCGTGTGACGGGCGTCGATCACGCAGCTCGGCGTCCGCTTCGAGGCCGATGCGGTCGTGCTGACGACCGGCACGTTCCTGTCGGGGCTCATCCACGTCGGCCTCGACCACTATGAAGCCGGACGCGCCGGCGATCCGCCCGCGAAGACGCTGGGCGCGCGCCTGCGCGAGCTCGCACTTCCGGCGGGGCGCTTGAAGACCGGCACGCCGCCGCGGCTCGACGGCCGCACGATCGACTTCACGGCGCTTGCCGTGCAACCGGGCGACGAACCCGCGCCGGTGATGAGCTTCGTCGGCGACCGGGCAATGCATCCGCGGCAGCTGCCCTGCTGGATCACGCACACGAACGAGCGCACGCACGAGATCATCCGCGGCGGGCCTCGATCGCTCGCCGCTGTTCACCGGCGTGATCAAGGGCGTCGGGCCGCGCTACTGCCCGTCGATCGAGGACAAGGTCGTGCGCTTCGCCGACCGGACGAGCCACCAGATCTTCCTCGAGCCCGAGGGCCTCTCCACGCGCGAGATCTATCCGAACGGCATCTCGACGTCACTGCCGTTCGACGTGCAGTGGGCACTCGTGCGCTCGATCGCCGGCTGCGAGAACGCGCACCTGCTGCGTCCCGGCTATTCGATCGAGTACGACTACTTCGATCCGCGCGCGCTTCGCTCGACGCTCGAGACGAAGGCGATCCGCGGTCTCTTCTTCGCCGGTCAGATCAACGGCACGACCGGCTACGAGGAAGCCGCGGCGCAAGGACTCCTCGCGGGCATCAACGCCGGCCGCTTCGTCCGCGGCGAGGAGGGCTGGTGCCCGCGCCGTGACGAGGCCTACCTCGGCGTGCTTGTCGACGATCTCATCACGCGCGGCGTCACCGAGCCCTACCGGATGTTCACCTCGCGCGCCGAATACCGGCTGCAGCTGCGCGAAGACAACGCGGATCTGCGCCTAACGGAAATTGGCCGCGGCCTCGGTGTAGTCGACGACGCGCGCTGGAACGCATTCGCGCGGAAGCGCGACGCGATCGCGCGCGAGCAGGAGCGTCTCAAGTCGACAATGATGAACCCGAACGTCGTCGCCGCGCACGATGCCACGCGTGTGCTCGGCGCGCCGCTCGAGCGTGACCAAACGCTCGGCGATCTCTTGCGCCGGCCCGGCGTGACGTACGCGGCGCTGATGACGCTTGCCCGGCGCCGGTGCGTCCGTCGCCGACCCGGTCGTCGCCGAGCAAATCGAGATCGCCGCCAAGTACTCGGGGTACATCGATAAGCAGAAGGACGAGATCGACCGCCAACGCGCGCTCGAGGATCTGCGGCTGCCCGCCGATCTCGACTACCGCACAGTCCGTGGCTTCTCGACCGAAGTGCAGCAGAAGCTCAACCTGCACAAACCCGAAACGCTCGGCCAGGCCGCGCGCATCTCGGGCATCACGCCGGCCGCGATCTCGCTCCTGCTCGTGCATCTGAAGCGCGGCTTCGCGCCGCCGGCCGCGAACGCTTCGGCGACAGCGCCACCCGCGCGGCAGAGCGCGTGATCGCGACGATCGATCTCGACGAGGGGATTGCCGCGCTCGCCGCAGCCGGCATCGCGCTGCCTCCGCAAGCGCCCGACAAGCTCGCTGCATTCCTCGCGTTGCTCGCGAAGTGGAACCGCACGTACAACCTGACGGCGATCCGCGAGCCCGAGCAGATGGTCACGCATCACATGCTCGATTCGCTCACGGTGCTGCCGCATCTGCCGCCAGGAGATTCGCTGCACGTGCTCGACGTCGGCAGCGGCGGCGGGGTGCCGGGGATCCCGCTCGCGATTGCGCGTCCGTCGTGGCGCGTCGTGCTGCTCGACGCAAGCCAGAAGAAAGGCGCATTCCTGCGGCAGGCGGCGATCGAGCTCGGACTCGCGAACGTGCAGGTGGTCACCGTGCGCGTCGAGGACTTCGCGCCGAGCGCATCGTTCGACGTCGTCATCGCGCGCGCGTTTTCCGACCTTGCGACGTTCGCGCGCGCGGGCGCCCGGCTGCTCGCTCCGCGTGGACGGCTCTTCGCGATGAAGGGTGCGTATCCGAATGACGAAATCGCGCAACTCCCCGCCGCACGTGCGTCTCGTTGCCGCACCCGCGCTCGCGGTGCCGGGGCTCGACGCCGCGCGACACCTGATCGTGCTGGAGCCCGTGTGACGCGCATCATCGCCGTCGCGAACCAGAAGGGCGGCGTCGGCAAGACGACGACGGCCGTCAACCTCGCGGCGAGCCTCTCTGCGATGAAGCGCCGCGTGCTCCTGGTCGACCTCGATCCGCAGGGCAATGCGACGACCGGCGCGGGCGTCGACAAGCGTTCGTTGTCCGCAACCGTCTATCAAGTGCTGCTCGGCGAGCGCAAGATCGCCGACGTGCGCATTGCCTCGCCCGAGCGGAGGCTTCGATCTCGTCCCGTCGAATCGCGATCTCGCGGGCGCCGAAGTCGAGCTCGTCGACCTGCCCGAGCGCGAGATGCGGCTCAAGGACGCGCTCGCCGAAGCGCTCTCGCAGATGCGCACGGCGATCACCGAGGTCGCGCCCGACTACGACTTCATCCTGCTCGACTGCCCGCCGTCGCTGTCGCTGCTCACGCTGAACGGTCTGTGCGCGGCGGACTCGGTGCTGATTCCGATGCAGTGCGAGTACTACGCGCTCGAAGGACTGTCCGATCTCGTGCAGACGATCAAGAAGGTGCGCGCGCACCTGAATCCCACGCTCGAGATCGAAGGGCTCCTGCGCACGATGTACGACCCGCGCAACACGCTTGCGCAGAACGTCGCCGCCGAGCTCGAGCGTCATTTCGGCGCGAAGCTCTACCGGACGATCGTGCCGCGCAACGTGCGGCTCGCCGAAGCGCCGTCGCACGGCATTCCCGCGCTGCATCTCGACCGGACCTCGAAGGGCGCGCAGGCGTACCTCGCGCTCGCGGGCGAGATCCTGCGGCGGATGGAGAGCGACACGGGCGTCGCGACGACGGGCGCCGCCTGACGCGCCGGCCGGAAACGAGGGGACGACGATGATCCGACCGAAGGGCCTGGGCCGCGGGCTCGACGCGCTGCTCGCGGGCGCCGACGACGCGAGCGCCTCGGAGTCGCTGCAGACGCTCGCCATCGACCGGCTGCGCCCGGGCAAGTACCAGCCGCGCACGCGAATGGACGAGGCCTCGCTGGACGAGCTCGCGCAGTCGATCCGCGAGCACGGAATCATGCAGCCCGTGCTCGTGCGGCCGGTCGAGGGCGGGCGCTTCGAGATCATCGCCGGCGAGCGTCGCTGGCGCGCGGCGCAGCGCGCGGGACTCAACGAGGTGCCCGCGCTCATCAAGGCGGTGCCGGACCAGTCAGCGCTTGCACTCGCACTGATCGAGAACATCCAGCGTGAGGACCTGAACCCGCTCGAGCAGGCGAACGGTCTGCAGCGGCTGATCGACGAGTTCGGCTTGACGCACGACGCGGTGGCGAAGGCGGTCGGCCGCTCGCGCAGCGCGGTGACGAACCTCTTGCGCCTGCGCGAGCTCGCGAAGCCGGTCCAGGAATACCTGATGGCGGGCAAGCTCGACATGGGGCATGCGCGCGCGCTCCTCGGTCTTGCTGCTGGCGCGCAGACGGCTGCCGCCGCGCGCGTGGTCGCGCAAGGGCTCTCGGTGCGCGACACCGAGCGGCTCGCGCACCATCTCGCGCATCCGGGGAAGCCCCGGGCGAGGCGGGGCGCCCGCCCCACGGATCCCGACGTCGCGCGGCTCGCGGAAGAGCTCGCCGAATCGCTGGGCGCGAAGGTGACGATCGAGACCGGACGCGGCGGGAGCGGGCGGCTCGTGATCGGCTACTCGAGCCTCGAGCAGCTCGACGGCCTCCTCGCGCGGATCCGCGGCCCGGTTCGGCAGTAACGCAGAAAGCAATCGGCGGCCCGCGGGCCGCCGTCGCCTGGGCTCGAGCGCTCGCGCTCAGCCGACCTGCTGCAGCATCGTCTCGGCGCCGGACACCTCGTACTTGCCGGGCGCCTCGATGTTGAGCGTCTTGACGACCCCGTTGTCGATCAGCATCGAGAAGCGCTGGCAGCGCGTGCCCATGCCGCGCGCGTTCAAATCGAGCTCGAGCCCGAGCGCCTTCGTGTACTCGGCGCTGCCGTCGCCCATCATGCGGACCTTGCCTGCGCTCTTCTGATCGCGTGCCCACGCGCCCATGACGAACGCGTCGTTGACCGACATGCAGATGACCTCGTCGACGCCCTTCGCCTTGAGCGCGTCGCGGTGTTGCACGTAGCTCGGTACGTGCTTCGCGGAGCACGTCGGCGTGAATGCGCCCGGCAGCCCGAACACCACGACCTTGCGACCTTTCACAAGGTCGCCGACCTTGAACTGGTTCGGGCCGATCGTGCAACCGTTGCCCTCGACCTCGATGTATTCCGACAGCGTGCCCTCGGGCAGCCGGTCGCCGACCTTGATCGTCATGCGCGCTCCTTGCGTTGGGGATCAACATGGAAGAATCGCAGTGTTCGATCCTGATTTCAACCCCGCATCGGAGCCGGGTATCGCTGAGTGGCTGGCGGCGCTTGCGGCAGCGTCGGCATCGCGGTAGCGTAGCCGGCTCGCGCGATCGGGAGGACTTCCATGGCAAGGACGAAGAGCAAGGGCGCGGCCGCTGCACGGCCGCCGCGCAACACGACGCTGCTGATCGCGACGCGCAAGGGGCTGTGGACACTCGTGGGCGATGCCGCTCGCCGGAACTGGAAGATCGCGGGACCGCAGTTCCTCGGCAACATCGTCCATCACGCGGTGCTCGATCCGCGCGACGGGAAGACGCTGCTCGCCGCGGCGCGCACCGGACACCTCGGCCCGACGATCTTCCGCTCGACCGACCGCGGGCGCACGTGGAAAGAGGCCGCGCCGCCGCCGGCGTTCGAGCCGGGAAGCGGGCGCACCGTCGATCACACGTTCTGGCTCGCGCCCGGCCATCCGACCGAGCCGGGCGCGTGGTACGCGGGCACATCGCCGCAGGGACTGTTCCGCTCGACCGACGGCGGCGTCAGCTGGTCCGGCGTCGCGGGCTTCAACGCGCATCCGGACCGCAAGGCGTGGTGCGGCGGCGACCAGGATGGGACACCCGACGGACCGAAGCTCCATTCGATCAACATCGATCCGCGCAATCCGAAGCACATGTACATCGGCATGTCGAGCGGCGGAATCTTCGAGTCGAACGACGGCGGCGCCGATTGGCGGCCGCTGAACCACGGCGTGCGCGCGGATTTTCTTCCCGATCCGAATGCGGAGTTCGGGCACGATCCGCATTGCCTGCGTTTGCATCCACTGATGCCCGATCGGCTCTACCACCAGAACCACACCGGGATCTACCGACTCGATCGGCCCGCGGACCGATGGACCGACATCGGCGCATCGATGCCGAAGTCGGTCGGCTCGATCGGCTTCCCGATGGTGCTGCACCCGCGCGACCCGGACACGATCTGGGTGTTCCCGATGGACGGCACGAGTGTCTGGCCGCGCGTTTCGCCGGGCGGCAAGCCCGCGGCCTATCGCTCGGTCAACGGCGGCAGGACCTGGCAGCGGCAGGCCGCGGGCCTGCCCAAGGCGCAGGCGTGGTGGACCGTCAAGCGGCAGGCGATGACGGCGGACGCGGCACGCGAGCGTGGGCGTTTACTTCGGCACGACGAGCGGCGAAGTGTGGGGCAGCCGCGACGAGGGCCGGACGTGGAAGTGCCTGGCGCGCAACCTGCCGCACATCTACGCGGTCGAGGCCTGCTGAACGGGCGGGGACTGATGCAAGTCCGGATTCCCGGCTTGCTGCGCTCGTACACGAACGGCGCCGAGACCGTCGCGCTCGAGCTGCGCGGACCCGCCGCGACGCTGTTCGACGCGCTGGCCGAGCTCGACGCCCGGTTTGCGGGCTTCCGCTTTCGCATCATCGACGAGCAGGGCGCGATCCGACCGCACATCAAGATTTTCGTCGACGGCGTGCTCGCGCGCGACCTCGGGACCGTTACGCGGCCCGAGGCCGAGCTGATGATCGTCGGCGCGCTCTCCGGCGGCTGATTCGCCGCCCGCGGGCAAAGCGCGGGGGAGAGGCACTGCGACGCAGCATTTCATTGCGGAGCGGTGCGATAAATCGCTATAATCGCAAGGTTTCTCCGGCGGGCCGCGAACCCCGCGATTCCCGTGAACTCTCCGCTCATTTCCCGACCGTTGCGCATCGTGTTCCTGTGGCAGGCGATCGCCACGTTCGCGATCGCGATTCTCGCGGGCGCGTGGTCCGGCTGGCAGGGCGCGTGGTCGGCGCTGCTGGGCGGCGCGGTGAGCGTCGCGGCGGGGGTGGCCTTCGCGGTGATCCTCGGGCTCTCGCTCGGCGACGGCCGGCCGGCGGGCATTGCCAAGCCGATGCTGGCCATGATGAAGGCCGAGGCGGGGAAGCTGGTCGTGATCGTCGCGGGGCTCGTGCTCGTGCTCAGGACCTACGGCGGCATCGTCCATGCGGCGTTCTTCGCCGCGTTTTCCGTGGCGGTGATCGTGTTCGGGATGGCGATCATGGTGGGCGATCGGAAACCTGGGAGGCAAGTCGATGGCTGAAGGCACCGCGCTCACGCCGACCGCGTACATCGAGCACCACCTGACGTTCCTCGCGAAGCCGGTGCGCGAGGGCGGCGGCTTCTGGACGGTGCACTGGGACACGATCGTCATGACGCTCGTGCTCGGAATCGCGGTGTTCGGGTTCCTCTGGCTCGTCACGCGCAAGGCGACCACGGGCGTACCGTCGAAGCGGCAGGCGTTCGTCGAGCTCGCCGTGGGCTTCGTCAACGATCAGGTGAAGGGCATCTACCACGGCGAGAGCAAGATGGTCGCGCCGATCGCGCTCACGACCTTCGTGCTCGTGCTGTTCATGAATGCGATGGACTTCCTGCCCGTCGACATCATGTCGTGGATCTACGAGAACGTGTTCCACCAGCACGACTTCCGCGGCGTGCCGACCGCCGATGTCAACACGACGTTCGCGCTCGCGCTGTCGGTGTTCGCGATGATGATTTTCTACAGCATCAAGATCAAGGGCCTCGGCGGCTGGCTCTACGAGCTCGTCTCGGCGCCGTTCGGCCTGAAGCCGATCTGGCTCGCGCCGCTGCTCGTTGTCTTCAACCTGCTGTTCCAGGTCGTCGAGTACGTGTCGAAGCCGCTGTCGCACAGCCTGCGGCTCTACGGCAACATG
This sequence comes from uncultured beta proteobacterium, assembly GCA_963830485.1. Classification (GTDB taxonomy): domain Bacteria; phylum Pseudomonadota; class Gammaproteobacteria; order Burkholderiales; family Casimicrobiaceae; genus CAIWHR01. The sequence goes on along the minus strand of CAWHNE010000018.1, from coordinate 6,096 downwards.
TATGCGGGCGAAATCATCTTCATCCTGCTCGGCATGTGGGCTGCGACGGGCGTCGCTGGCATCGTCCTCGGCGCGGTACTGAGCCTCGGCTGGTCGATCTTCCACATCCTGATCGTCGTGCTGCAGGCCTACATCTTCATGATGCTGACCATCGTCTACATCTCGATGGCGCACGAGCACCACTGACCGCTTCGCGTACCGTCCTCCTCCGCTCAAGAAAGGAAAGAACCATGGACCCCAAGATGCAACTCGTCGCGATGATCCTGAGCTACACGGGCGTCGGCATCGGCCTCATCATCGGCCTCGGCGCGCTCGGCGCCTGCGTCGGCGTCGGCATCATGTGCTCGCGCTTCCTCGAAGGCGCCGCGCGCCAGCCCGAGCTCATGCCGCAGCTGCAGGCGAAGGTGTTCCTGCTGCTCGGCCTGATCGACGCGTCGTTCATCATCGGCGTCGGCCTCGCGCTTTGGTTCGCCGTCGCGAACCCGCTCCTCGGCCAGCTCAAATAGGGCGGTCGCCGTCATACGCACCGCCGAAAGGCAACCATGAACATCAATTTCACCCTGTTCATGCAGGCCGTCGCATTCGCGGCGTTCATCTGGTTCACGGCGAAGTTCGTCTGGCCGCCGCTGATGCGTGCGGTCGACGCGCGCCAGAAGGCGATCGCCGACGGCATCGCTGCCGGCGAGGAAGGCCGCCAGAGCCTCGCGAACACCGAGAAGCGCATCGCCGACATGATGGTCGAGGCAAAGAGCCGAAGCTCCGAGATCATCGCGCAGGGCGAGAAGCTCAAGAGCGAGACGGTCGACGCGGCGAAGGCCGAGGCGAAGGTCGCGGCCGAGCGAATCCTCGTCGCTGCCAAGGCGGAGATCCAGCAGGAACTCGCGCGGGCGAGGGAATCGTTGCGCGACCAGGTCGCCGATCTCGCAGTCGCGGGCGCGGCGAAGATCCTGAAGCGCGAAGTCGACGCCAAGGCACACGCCGAACTGCTCGCGTCGATCCGGCGCGAGCTCTAGGCGGAAGCGACATGGCCGAACCCACGACGATCGCCCGGCCGTACGCTGAAGCCGCGTTCGAGCTCGCCCGCACGGACAATGCGCTGCCGGTCTGGTCGACGATGCTGCGCTATGCGAGCGCCGTCGTCGCCGATCCCGCGATGGCGAAGGCCCTCGACAACCCGAAGCTCACGGCGGGCGACAAGGAGTCGCTCTTCCTCTCCGTCTGTGGCGACAAGCTGGACGCCACGGGGCGGCGCTTCGTGCGGGTGCTGGTCGAAGCGGAGCGGATCGCGCTGCTGCCGTACATCGCCGCGCAGTTCGAAGCACGGAAGAACGAGGCGGAAGGCGTCGCCACGGCCCGCATCGACAGCGCGTTCCCGCTGACGGACGCGCAGCTCGCGGAGCTCAAGGGGGCGCTCGAGAAGCGCTTCGGCAAGAAGATCGAGCCGACGGTCAACGTCGATCCCGAGCTCCTGGGCGGGGCGCGGATCACGGTCGGCGACACGGTGATCGACGCGTCCGTGCGGGCGCAGTTGCAGGCGATGGCGAACCAGTTGCGGTCCTAAATTCACACGAGCAGGACGGGCGCGACGCGACCGGCCGACGCGAGGACACCATGCAGTTGAATCCTTCCGAAATCAGCGAACTGATCAAGAGCAAGATCCAGGGCCTCGACACCGGCGCGACCGTGCGCACCGAAGGGACGGTCGTCTCGGTCTCCGACGGCATCTGCCGGATCCACGGGCTCTCGGACGTGATGGCCGGCGAGATGCTCGAGTTCCCGGAGAACACGTTCGGCCTCGCGCTCAACCTCGAGCGCGACAGCGTCGGCGCGGTGATCCTGGGCGCCTACGAGCACATCTCCGAGGGCGACACCGTCAAGTGCACCGGCAAGATCCTGTCGGTGCCGATCGGCCCCGAGCTGATCGGCCGCGTCGTCAACTCGCTCGGGCAGCCGATCGACGGCAAGGGCCCGGTCAACGCGAAGGAGTCCGACGTCATCGAGAAGGTCGCGCCGGGCGTCGTCTGGCGCAAGTCGGTGTCGCAGCCGGTGCAGACCGGCTTGAAGGCGATCGACTCGATGGTGCCGATCGGCCGCGGCCAGCGCGAGCTCATCATCGGCGACCGCCAGACCGGCAAGACCGCGGTGGCGATCGACACGATCATCAACCAGAAGGGCAAGGACCTGATCTGCATCTACGTGGCGATCGGGCAGAAGGCCTCCTCGATCAAGAACGTGATCCGCAAGCTCGAGGAGCACGGCGCGATGGCGTACACGATCGTCGTCGCGGCGACGGCGTCGGAGTCCGCGGCGATGCAGTACATCGCGCCCTATTCCGGCTGCACGATGGGCGAGTACTTCCGCGACCGCGGGCAGGACGCGCTCATCATCTACGACGACCTGACCAAGCAGGCGTGGGCCTACCGCCAGGTGTCGCTGCTCCTGCGCCGCCCGCCGGGCCGCGAGGCGTACCCGGGCGACGTCTTCTACCTGCACTCGCGGCTGCTCGAGCGCGCGGCGCGCTGCAGCGAGGAGTACGTCGAGAAGTTCACGCAGGGCAAGGTCAAGGGCAAGACCGGCTCGCTCACGGCGCTGCCGATCATCGAGACGCAGGCGGGCGACGTGACCGCGTTCGTGCCGACCAACGTGATCTCGATCACCGACGGCCAGATCTTCCTCGAGACGCGATCTCTTCAACGCCGGCATCCGGCCCGCGATCAACGCCGGCATCTCGGTGTCGCGGGTGGGCGGCAACGCGCAGACGAAGATCATCAAGAAGCTGGGCGGCGGCGTGCGGCTCGCGCTCGCGCAGTACCGCGAGCTCGCGGCGTTCGCGCAGTTCGCCTCCGACCTCGACGAGGCGACGCGCAAGCAGCTCGACCGCGGCCGGCTCGTCACCGAGCTCATGAAGCAGCCGCAGTACCAGCCGCTGCAGGTGAACGAGATGGCGGTGACGCTGTTCGCGGTCAGCAAGGGCTACTGCGACGACGTCCCGGTCGAGAAGGCGCTCGCGTTCGAGTCCGCGCTGCGCGCATACCTCAAGAGCAAATACGCGCCGCTGATGGACAGCCTCGAGCGGCAGAAGGACCTCTCGGCCGACGACGAGAAGGCGCTGACGGCGGCGATCGAGGACTTCAAGAAGAACGGCGCGTACTGAACGGACGGCGGCAAGGAACCGATCGATGGCAGGCTCCAAGGAAATCCGGAACAAGATCAAGAGCGTGCAGAGCACGCGCAAGATCACGAAGGCGATGGAGATGGTCGCGGCCTCGAAGATGAAGAAGGCCCAGGACCGGATGCGCGCGTCGCGCCCCTACGTCGTGCGTGCGCTGCAGATCGCGATGCACGTCGCGAAGGCGAACACCGAGTACAAGCACCCGTTCCTCGCGAAGCGTGAGTCCGTGCGGCGCGTCGGCGCGATCGTCGTGACGACCGACAAGGGTCTGTGCGGCGGCCTCAACACGAACATCCTTCGCCTCGTGCTGAACCAGCACAAGGAGTGGCGGGCGAAGGGCATCGATGTCGACTACACGCGATCGGCGCCAAGGGCTTCGCGTTCCTGGGCCGGCTCGGCGCCAACGTCGTGTCGCATGCGGTGCAGCTCGGTGACCGCCCCCATCTGGACCGGCTGGTCGGCCCGGTGAAGCTTCTGCTCGACAAGTACATCGGCGGCGAGCTCGACGAGGTGCACGTCTACTTCACGACGTTCGTCAACACGATGCGCCAGGAAGCGCGCCACGGCCGCATGCTGCCGATCCCCGAGGAGTTCCGCACGCCCGGGGCGGGCAGCGAGGTCCGCAAGTCGGAAGTCGCCGAGGGGTCGTGGGACTACCTCTACGAGCCGGACGCCAAGTCGCTGCTGAACAGCGTGCTGCTCCGCTACGTCGAGGCGCTCATCTACCAGATGGTGAACGAGAACATGGCCTCCGAGCAGTCGGCGCGGATGGTCGCGATGCGCGCCGCCTCGGACAACGCGGCGACGATCATCGACGAGCTGCAGCTCATCTACAACAAGACGCGCCAGGCCGGCATCACCAAGGAACTCGCCGAGATTGTCGGCGGCGCGGCGGCGGTGTAAGGGGACAGACGCTTTCCTTCCGTTGCGCCGGGCGGCGACACTTGCCAAGCGGCAGCGGAAAACGTGGTGTGTCCCCGATTAACGTTGAGGAAGACATGAACCAGGGAACCATTGTTCAGTGCATCGGCGCGGTCGTCGACGTGGAGTTCTCGCGCACCGAGATGCCGCAGATCTACGACGCCCTCAAGATGGACGACATCGGCCTCACGCTCGAGGTGCAGCAGCAGTTGGGCGACGGCGTCGTGCGCACGATCGCGCTCGGCAGCTCGGACGGCCTGCGCCGCGGGATGAAGGTCGTCAACACCGGCGAGCCGATTACAGTGCCGGTCGGAGCGAAGACGCTCGGCCGGATCATGGACGTGCTGGGCCGTCCGATCGACGAGCGCGGCCCGGTCGACGCCGAGCGCTCGATGTCGATCCACCGCAGCGCGCCGTCGTTCGAGGAGCTGTCGCCGTCGCAGGAGCTGCTCGAGACCGGCATCAAGGTGATCGACCTGATCTGCCCCTTCGCGAAGGGCGGCAAGATCGGCCTCTTCGGCGGCGCCGGGGTCGGCAAGACCGTCACGATGATGGAGCTCATCAACAACATCGCCACGGCGCACTCGGGACTGTCCGTGTTCGCGGGCGTCGGCGAGCGCACGCGCGAGGGCAACGATTTCTATCACGAGATGATGGACTCCGGCGTGGTCAACCGCGACGACCTCGGCAAGTCGAAGGTGTCGATGGTGTACGGCCAGATGAACGAGCCGCCGGGCAACCGGCTGCGCGTCGCACTGACCGGCCTCACGATCGCCGAGAGCTTCCGCGACGAGGGCCGCGACGTGCTGCTCTTCATCGACAACATCTACCGCTTCACGCTCGCGGGGACCGAGTGCTCGGCGCTGCTCGGGCGGATGCCGTCGGCCGTGGGCTACCAGCCGACGCTGGCCGAGGAGATGGGCCGATTGCAGGAGCGGATCACGTCGACCAAGACCGGGTCCATCACGTCGATCCAGGCTGTCTACGTGCCGGCCGACGACCTGACTGACCCCTCGCCGGCGACGACCTTCGGTCACCTCGACGCGACCGTCGTGCTCTCGCGCGATATCGCGTCGCTCGGCATCTACCCGGCGGTCGACCCGCTCGACTCGACGTCGCGCCAGGTGGACCCGAACGTCGTCGGCGAGGAGCACTACAACTGCACGCGCAACGTCCAGCAGACGCTGCAGCGGTACAAGGAATTGCGCGACATCATCGCGATCCTGGGGATGGACGAGCTCTCGCCCGAGGACAAGCTCGCCGTCGCCCGCGCGCGTAAGATCCAGCGCTTCCTGTCGCAGCCGTTCAGCGTCGCGGAAGTGTTCACCGGCTCGCCGGGCAAGTACGTCTCGCTCAAGGACACGATCAAGGGGTTCAACATGATCGTCAACGGCGAGTGCGATGCGCTGCCCGAGCAAGCCTTCTACATGGTCGGGCCCATCGAAGAGGCCATCGAAAAAGCGAAGACCCTTCAATAGCGCGCTGAATTGTCATGGCCAACACCATCCGCGTCGACGTCGTCAGCGCCGAGGAGCAGATCTTCTCGGGCGACGCCGAGTTCGTCGTGCTCCCCGGCGTTCTGGGGGAGCTCGGCATCTATCCGCGCCATGCGCCGCTCCTCACGCAGATCAAGCCCGGCGCGGTCCGCATCAAGATTCCGGGCCAGGCGGAGGAAGAGCTCGTGTTCGTCCACGGCGGCTTTCTCGAGGTGCAGCCGCATCTCGTCACCGTGCTCGCCGACACCGCGATCCGCGCGAAGGACCTGGACGAGGTGAAGGCGAACGAAGCGAAGAAGGCGGCGCTCGAGGCGATGCAGAACAAGACCTCGAAAGAGGAGATCGCCACAGCCGAAGCGGAGCTTGCGATCGCGATGGCCCAGATCGAGGCGATTCGCAAGATGCGCCACCGCGCCTGACCGGCGAGCCCTTACCTGCCGAAAGAGGCGGCCGCGTGCCGCCATTTTTTTGCGCCTGCGCAAGCTCTGCTTCGGTTGCCGTAGCGTA
>CAWHNE010000017.1:0-162238 GCA_963830485.1 uncultured beta proteobacterium | reverse complement strand
GACGGCCGATTGCGCTAGAATGTTGCGGTGCAGCAAACGAGCGGCTGGACGCAGACCCCCACTCGGCGGCGCGGCGCCGCGCGCATGGTGCTGCGATCCTCGGGAGTTCTATACATGCGCGACTTCACGAACCGCACCTTCGACGAGATCGACGTCGGGACCACCGAGACGGTGTCGCGGACACTCACCGCCACCGAGGTCGAGGCGCTGGCGCTCGCCGCGGGCGACGTCGACGGCTTCCACGTCGAGGGCGGCGACACTGGCGACCGCCTGAGCGCGCAGGGCGCGGCGGCGATCGCGATGGTCGCCGGACTGCTGAACCGGCGGCTGCCAGGGCCCGGCAGCGCGATCGTCGGCACCCAATTCCGCTACGGCGGCACGTGCCGCATCGGAGACACGCTGACCGCGACCGTCACGGCCAAAGCGCGGCATCCGAAAGAGCACCGGATCGACTTCGAGTGCCGCTGCACGAACCAGAACGGTGAAGTGCTGGTCGAGGGCATTGCGACTGTACAGGCGCCGACAAAGCGGATCGCGTACTCCGACGTCGCGACGCCCGAGCTGATCCTGCGGCGCAACGACGCCTTCGCGAAGCTCCTGAAGCGCTGCGAGCCGCTGCCGCCGGTGACGTGCGCGGTGGTGCACCCGTGCGATCGCGACTCGCTCGCGGGACCGATCGAGGCCGCGAAGCGCAATCTCATCGTCCCGGTACTGGTCGGCCCCGAGTCGAAGATCCGCGCGGTCGCTCGCGCGGAGGGCCTCGACATCTCGCCGTTCCAGATTGTTTCGGTCGAACACAGCCACGCGGCCGCCGAGAAGGCCGTCGAGCTTGCGCGCGCCGGCCATGTCGACGCGCTGATGAAGGGAAGCCTCCACACCGACGAGCTGATGGCGGCGGTCGTGCCGTCGACGACCGGGCTGCGCACCGCGCGCCGAATCTCGCACGTGTTCGTGCTGGACGTGCCCGCGTACCCGCGGCTGCTGCTCGTCACCGACGCCGCGATCAATCTCTTCCCGACGCTCGAGGACAAGGTCGACATCTGCCAGAACGCCATCGATCTCGCGCAGATCCTGGGCATCGCGAAGCCGAAGGTCGCGATTCTCTCCGCAGTGGAGACGATCAACCCCAAGATTCCCGGCACGCTCGACGCGGCCTCGCTGTGCAAGATGGCCGATCGCGGCCAGATCACGGGCGGCGTGCTCGATGGGCCGCTTGCGTTCGACAACGCGATCTCGATCGAGGCGGCGCGGACCAAGAAGATCGATTCGCCGGTCGCCGGACTCGCCGACATCCTGCTCGTGCCCGACCTCGAAGCGGGCAACATGATGGTGAAGCAGCTCCAGTATCTCGCCGGCGCCGACTCGGCGGGCATCGTCTGTGGCACGCGAGTGCCCATCGTGCTCACCTCGCGCGCCGACAACGTGCGGGCGCGGCTCGCGTCGACGGCGGTGCTGAAGCTCGTCGCCCACCATCGCCGGCGGCAGATGATGCCGAAGGCGTAGCGGCGCCCCGCTGCCGCCTGGCCGGCGCGAGGCCTACGCCGACCTGCGGGTGGCCGTCGCCGCGAGCTGCTGCTCCGCGAGCGCGACCCAGTAGCTCGCGCCGATCGCGAGCGCGTCGTCGTTGAAGTCGTAATGCGGGTTGTGGACGTTCGGCGTGTCTGCACCCCGACCGGCGCCGAGCCAGATGTAACAGCCAGGCTTCGCCTGCAGCATGAATGCGAAATCCTCGCTGCCCATGTTCGGGACGGGATCCGTCTCGACGTTCGCGGCGCCCACGACCGCCGCTGCGGCAGCGATCGCGTGCTTGGTCTCCACCTCGTCGTTGACGGTGGCCGGATACCGCCGCTCGTAGCGGACGGAGGCCGTCATCTCGAAGGTCGCGGCGATGCCGGCAACGATGCCGCGCATCCGCTGCTCGATCGTGTCCTGCACTTCAGGTCGGAACGTGCGCACGGTGCCGCGCAGCACGACCTCGTGCGGGATCACGTTCCACGTGTCGCCGCCGTGCACCTGGGTGACGCTGACCACACCCGCGTCGAGCGGATGCAGGTTGCGTGACACGATCGTCTGCAGCGCGGAGATCGCGTGCGCGACGAAAAGCATCGGGTCCTTTCCCGTGTACGCCATCGCTGCGTGCGCACCCTTGCCCGTCGCGACGATCTCGAAGATGTCGAACGCGCCCATGAACGGCCCCGCGCGGAGCGCGATGGTGCCGAACGGCTTCTGCGGCCAGTTGTGCATGCCGTACACGGCGCGCATCGGAAAACGCTCGAACAAGCCTTCCTCGACCATCACGCGGCCGCCGCCCTCGTTCTCCTCGGCCGGCTGGAAGATGAAGTACGCAGTGCCGTCGAAGCTCTTCCGCCGCGCGAGCGCCGCCGCCGCGCCCAGCAGCATCGCGGTGTGTCCGTCGTGCCCGCAGGCGTGCATTTTGCCGGGCACTTTCGACGCGTGCGTCGCGCCGGATTTCTCTTCGATGTGCAACGCATCCATGTCGGCGCGCAGTCCGATCGCTCGCGGCTCCGAATGGTCGCCGCTGCCGCAGCGAAGCACGCCGACAACGCCGGTCTTCGCGAGCCCGGTGTGGACCTCGAGCCCGAAGCCACGCAGCTTGTCGGCGACGAACGCCGCAGTGGCGGTCTCCTCGAAGGCGGTCTCGGGATGGGCGTGGATGTGATGGCGCCACGTCTTCATCTCCTGGACGAGGGTGGCGACTTCAGGGGCGATCTTCATGAGTCCTCTCTCCAAGCCGTCGTGCGGCAGTCGCGATTTTCGACCGCTCCTTGATCCAGGTCTGACCTCGGCGCGGCGCGCGACGCCCGGGCCGAACGCCCTGCGCTAGAATGCTACGGACGTCATCATCCGGTTTCCTCCCATGTCGAGCAAGCGTGGCAACGCCTACGATTTGATCGTCGTCGGCGCGGGGATCAACGGCGCGGGCATCGCGCGCGACGCCGCCGGCCGCGGGCTCTCCGTGCTGGTGGTCGAGCAGGACGACATCGCGGCAGCAACATCGCAATGGAGCACCAAGCTGATCCACGGCGGCCTCCGCTACCTCGAGTACTACGAGTTCCGGCTGGTCCGCGAGTCGCTCTCGGAGCGCGAAGTCGTCCTGCGCCAGGCACCGCACCTCGTGCAGCCCCTGCAGTTCGTGTTGCCGCACGAGCCGCATCTGCGGCCGGCTTGGATGATCCGCGCCGGGCTCTTCATGTACGACCACCTCTCGCCGCGTGTCACGCTGCCGGGCTCGTTCAGCGTCGATCTGCAGGCGTCGAAGTGGGGGGCGGGCCTGAAGCGCGATTTTCGCAAGGGCTTCGTCTACGCGGACGCGCACGTCGACGACGCCAGGCTCGTCCTCGCAAACGAGATGTCGGCGCGCGAGCACGGCGCCGAGATCCGCGTGCGCACGAAGCTCGTCGGAGCGAAACGCGTGGACGGCCTCTGGCGCGCGACGCTCATGGGTCCCGTTGGCGGACGCAGCGAGGTGACCGGGCGGGCGATCGCCAACGTCGGCGGGCCATGGGTCAAGGTGATCCGCGACACGCTCGGGGCTTCGCCTTCGAAGGAGAACGTGCGGCATGTCAAGGGCAGCCACATCGTCGTGCCGCGCGTGCACAAGGAGAACCACGCCTACATCCTGCAGAACAAGGACAACCGGATCGTCTTCGTGATTCCGTTCGAGGACCGCTACTCGCTGATCGGCACGACCGATGTTCCGGTCACGGAGTTCGAGCACCCCGAGATCTCGAACGACGAGGTCCGCTACCTGCTCGAACTCGCGAACACGTACCTCGATACCCCGCTCGCCAAGAAGGACGTCGTGTGGACGTTCTCCGGGATCCGGCCGCTCTACGACGACGGCCAGTCCGATCCGTCGGCGATCACGCGCGACTACGTGCTCAAGCTCGACGACGGCGGCGCGCCGCTCCTGTCGGTCTACGGCGGCAAGATCACGACGTACCGGAAGCTCGCCGAGCACGTGCTGGACGAGTTGAAGCCCTTCCTGCCCTCGATGAAGCCCGCATGGACGCTCTCGACCGTGCTGCCCGGCGGCGACCTGCCCGCAGGCGGCATCGATGCGTGGGTCACCGAGATGCAGCGGCGTTACTCGGGCCTGCCTGCGGAACTGGTGCGCGGGGTCGCCCGCCGGCACGGCTCGCTCGCGTCGGCGGTTCTGGGCGAGGCGAAGACGATGTCAGATCTCGGCGAGAACTTCGGCAACGGGCTCACCGAGCGTGAAGTCGACTACATGGTCCGCATCGAGTGGGCGCAGACGGCGGACGACGTGCTGTGGCGGCGCAGCAAGTGCGGGCTCGCGTTGCCGGCGGCCGCGCGCGAGCGTGTCGCTTCGTGCGTCGCGCAGGCAATGACCGTCGCGGCGTGACCGAGCCGGCAGCCGGCGCGATGCGTTCCCTGGCCACGATGCCGCGCGACGTGCGTGCGGCAATCCGCGGCGTGCTGGTCGATATCGACGAGACGCTCACGACGCGCGGGCGGCTCACGGCCGACGCTTACGCCGCGCTCGAGCGGCTGTCCACGGCAGGAAAGCTCGTCGTCCCGATCACCGGCCGGCCCGCAGGATGGTGCGACCACTTTGCGCGGATGTGGCCGGTCGCGGCCGTCGTCGGCGAGAACGGCGCGTTCTGGATGCGTTACGACCGCGGCGCGCGCAAGCTCGAGAAGCGATTCGTTGCCGACGAGGCGACGCGTCGCGCGAACCGCGCTCGCCTCGCGTCGATCGGCGAGAGGATACTGCGCGCGGTGCCCGGCGCCGCACTCGCCTCCGACCAGCTCTACCGCGAGGCGGACCTCGCGATCGACTTCCGCGAAGATGTGCCACCGCTGCCGCGCGATGCGGTTGAGCGGATCGTCGCGCTGATGCAGGCCGAAGGGATGACCGCCAAGGTAAGCTCGATCCACGTCAACGGCTGGTTCGGCGCGTGGGACAAGCTCACGATGACGCGCGCACTGTTCGCGGACGCGTTCGGCGTGGACCTCGATCACGATCGCGATCACTACGTCTTCGTGGGCGATTCGCCGAACGACGCGCCGATGTTCGCGTATTTCCCGAACGCGGTTGGCGTCGCCAACGTGCGGGAATTTGCAGACCGCATCGCGACGCTGCCGGCTTACGTAACGCAGCACGAATCCGGCGCCGGCTTCGCCGAGCTCGCGGGCTTTCTGCTCGAAGCGTGATTCGGCGCCGGCCGCGCTCGCGGCGCCTGTGTGCCAAGTCGGAGGGTGGGTCGTAGCGATGCGATCCGCTCGGCGGACGTGCCCCCTATCGGCCCAACAGCGCTTATCTGAACCCTCCGGTCGTGCCGGGACCGGGACTCTGCGTGGCGTCCTGCCGGGAGCTTGTGGAGGTCAGCGCGGATGCGCCAGCGCGGCGCGCCCCGCGCGCGGTCGCCGAGCTTGTGGGCTTTCTGCTCATGGCTGATCCGACGACGGCCGCGACCGCGGCGCACCCGCCCGCATCGCATCGTGCGCGGGGCTCGGGGGGCTGCGGTCCGCTCGGGCGGACACGTCCGCCATCGCACCACCGGTCGCAGAGCCTCGACCTCGATCGCGGCCGCTCGCCGGCGACGAGCCATCGGCCTTCGCCTACCGAAGGTGGAGGCGAAAGTATAGGCATCAGTCGCATGGCTGCTGTTGTTGCGCAGCTGAGCCCAGCCCGGAATAATTCTCATTGCGGTGGCGGGACAATGGGCCTATACCGCTATCTCGCCATCAAAGCTCAACGAACTGAGGACCAAGTCATGAATGACGCTCGGAAGTATCGTTGGGTGGTGCTGCCAATCGCGTTGGCGTCGTTGCTTGGGGTGCCAACAGCGATGGCCGACGTGGTCACGGACTGGAACGTCACTGCCAACGACATCACGGTCGCCGCCGGCCTGCCGCCACCGCCAGCCAACCGGACGCTCGCAATGGTGCAGACCGCCGTATACGAGGCCGTCAACGCCATCACCAAACGGTATCCCGCCGATCGTGTTACGCCGAACGCCGTGCCCGATGCGTCGGTTGCTGCCGCAGTCGCGGCAGCGAACCGTGCGATGCTGTCACGCCTGGTGCCCTCGCAGCAGGCTGCGATAGACAAATCCTACGGGGCCGCGCTCGCGGCGATCGCCGACGGCCCGGCGAAGACGGCAGGGATTGCCGTTGGCGAACAGGCCGCCGCGGCTGTTCTCGCGTGGCGCGCCGACGACAACGCGGGTGCGCCCGAGCGGTATCGGCCAGCCACGACCGCCGGCGTATACGTCCCCACACCAATTCCCGCCGTTCCGCAGTGGCCGCAGCGCAAGCCATGGGTCATGACCTCGTGTGATCAATTTCGCCCCGGGCCACCCCCCGCACTAGTGAGTGAGCTATGGGCGCGTGACTACAACGAGATCAAGGCGGTTGGCGCCAAGAACAGTACGACGAGAACCCCGGCACAGACTGAGACTGCCCGCTTCTGGGAAGCCAATGGACCGGTGATCTACTATCCGGTCGTGCGTTCAGTCGCCAATATGCCCGGCAGGGATGTGACGCAGAACGCGCGGCTGCTCGCGCTGACCGCCGAGGCGATGGACGACGCGCTGATCGCGGTCTTCGATGCCAAGTACCAATACAACTTCTGGCGACCCATCACGGCGATTCGCAATGGGGACATCGATGGCAACGATGCGACCGAACGGGACGCGGGTTGGCTGCCGTTCGTCGACGCGCCAATGCACCCGGAATATCCGTGCGCCCATTGCATCGTCTCGGGAGCGGTCGCCGGCGTGCTGATGGCGGAGATCGGCGCCGGACCGACGCCGACACTGAGAACCACCAGCCCGACGGCGCCGGGAGTCGTCCACAGTTGGACGAGCATCGATGATTTCGTGCTGGAAGTCGCCAACGGCCGCATCTACGAGGGCGTGCATTACCGCAACTCTGCGGAAGTAGGAACCGCGATGGGAAAAAAGATTGGCGCATTGGCAGCGGCGAATGCGCTGCGGCCGGCCAACTAGCCCGAGCAAACCGGGTCGCCGGCATTCGGCAAGCAACCGCGCGTGGACGTCAGGGCGAATGCGCCAGCGCGGCGCGTCCGGCATAACGCGCGTTCACGCCGAGCGCTTCCTCGATCCGCAGGACCTCGTTCCACTTCGCCGTGCGCTCGCCGCGCGCAATCGAGCCCACCTTGAGCTGACCGGCGTTCCAGCCGACCGCGAGGTGCGCGATCGAGATGTCCTCGGTTTCGCCGGAGCGCGCGGAGACGATCGTCGCCATGCCCGCGCGGGCGGCAGCGTCGAGCGCGGCGCGCGCTTCCGACAACGTTCCCGCCTGGTTCGGCTTGATCAGCGCAGCGTTGCACGCCCGATCGGCTGCGGCGGCGGCCACGCACGCGGCGCTCGTCGTCAAATAGTCGTCGCCGACGATCTGCACGCGCCCGCCCGCCGCTTGCGCGAACGCGATCCAGCCGTCGCGGTCATCCTCGGCGAGTGGATCTTCGATCGACGCGATCGGGTAGCGCTCGAGCCAGCGCAGCAGGAGCTCGATCATCCCGCCCCGATCGAATTCCCGCGCGTCGCGGGCGAGCGTGTAGCGGCCGGCGCGCCCGAACTCGGAGGCGGCGACATCGAGCGAGATCGCGACGTCGGTCCCAGCCGAATACCCCGCATTCTCGATGGAGCGCACGAGCGTATCCAGTGCCTCGTCGTTCGTCGCGAACGCGGGCCAGAATCCGCCCTCGTCGGCAACGCCGGCGAGCTTACCCGAGGCTTCGAGCAAGCGCCCGGCCGCGCGATAGACGTCGGCGACGACGCGCAGCGCCTCCTCGAACGACGTCGCCGCGAGCGGCATGACCATCAGGTCCTGCAGGTCGATGCGCCGGCCCGCGTGCGCGCCGCCGCCGAAGATCTGGATCTCGGGCAGCGGCAGCGTCGACCGCGCCGTCGCCTGCCAGATGGCGCCAGAGCGGGATGCCGCGCGCCGCGGCCGCGGCATGCGCGACGGCGAGCGAGACCGCGACCGTCGCATTGCCGCCAAGCCGCGCCTTGCTCGGCGTGCCATCGAGAGCGACGAGCGCCGCGTCGACGGCCGCTTGGTCCGCGGCGTCGCGACCGGCCAGCGCCGCGGCGATGGGTCCAGCGACGTTTGCGACCGCGCGCGCGACGTCGAGCCCGCCGTGCGCGTCGCCCCCGTCGCGCAGATCGACCGCCTCGCCCGATCCGCGCGACGCTCCCGCGGGCGCGATCGCCCGGCCGCGCGCCCCACACGCGAGCGCAACCTCGGCCTCGACGGTCGGCCGGCCGCGCGAGTCGTAGACACGCCTGCCGGCGATGCGAACGATGGCCGTCATGAATGGGCCCCCACGCTTGCGGCTACCGCCGCTGCGCTGCCCCCCGAGGGGGAGCAATTCGCGCCTTGGGGCGGCCCTGCGGCGCTCATGTCGGCTTCCGCGCGACCCAGCGCGCCGCGATCGCTCGGGGATCCGGCTCCGGCGCCACGATCAGCGCGCGCGCGAACGCGCGCACGTCTTCCCTTACCCGCGGCGTCGGTCAGATATTCGACGGGCGACTTGCCGTCGATGCGCGCGAGCATCAACGCAGGCAGGAGCGCCGCTGTCCGTGCCGCGAGCGCGGCGGCGGGCTCCCATCGTGCGTGCGCGAGGTACGCGTCGGCGAGGGTGTCGAACGCGGCGGCGTAACGCGCACGCCACTGCGGCCGCCACGCGCCCTTGAGGAGCAGGTGATTCAGCACGAACGCAGCGTCGAAAGCCGGGTCGCCGTACCAGGCGCACTCGGCATCGAGGATCACTGGCCCGCGCGGGCCGACGAGCAGGTTCTTCGGGCTGAAGTCGCCGTGCACCAGCGCGCGCTTCGTCGACTGCGTCGTCGCGACGAGCGCAAGCAGCCGCGCCGCCAGGTCGGGGTGCGCCCGCGCCGTCGCCACGAGATACGGCTCGAGCCGGATCGCGTAGAAGATCTCGTCGGTCGGAAAGCGCGCCGCCAGGTCCGGCCGGTCCGCGGTCGCCGCGTGGATACGACCCAGGACGTCGCCGACTGCCTTGGCCACGGTCAGGTCGATGTCGCCGTCGCGGAGCTGCGACTTCCACGTCGGATGGTCCGCTGGGTCGAGGTACGCCATCGCGAAGGCGCCCGACTCCGAGTCGGCCCCTAGGATCTCGGGGACCGCCGAAGGCGCGATCGCGCCCGCAACACGCATCCATTCGACCTCGTAGCGGCTGCGCTCGACCGGCGCCCGCCAGTCGGCCGCGACCTTGAGCCGCGACAGCGCGCGCTTGACGCAGATGACGCGCGAGGGCAAATCCGCTCGATAAATGTCCGAGGAGACCCCGCCCTCCAACGGTGTGAGTCGGAATTGTTGGTCAGCGCCCACTATCGCCATGCGGCGTAGTGCATCGCGTAGCATTTGGTCCGAGCCGGTACGCCTACCCGGCGCATCGGTCGACGACGACGGGGTCATTGCCCGAAAACCCTTGCAGGGTATGATATTTGCATAGAAATGCTGTCCCAGGATGGCAAATGCCACAGCTAAGGCCTTGAGCCGGCTGAATCGAGGCAACGCCGCCCGATCAAGGACAGGCAGGGAGGTGGGACCATGATCCGCTATGGGTTCAACATCAAGACACGCACCGGTCAGCGCGTGGAGAACATCTCGATCATGGCCGGCTCGCAGCGCGATGCCGAGCGCCGGCTTCGCCAGATGTACCACCACTGCGAAATCCTCGAGTGCAATGCCCAGTCGGTCCCTCGGCGCGTTGACACGCTCGATGTCGAAGGGGTGATCGGGCTCATCAGCAGCAGCGAGCCCGCGGCGACCGCGGCCGCGGCGAACGACGCGCCGCTCGCCATCTTCCGCCTACGCCAGAAAACCGGCACCCACTAGCTCGTCGGTGAGCGCCTGGTAGTCGTGCGCGCCGCGGCTCTCCGGCGCGTGCCGGAACACATCGAGCTCGACCGCCGGACTCTCCGCGAGCTTCACGCTCTCGCGGATGCGCGTCACGCAGATTTCCTCGGCCCGCAGCAACCCTCCCATCCGTCCGACCACGTCACCGCTCATCTTTCGCCGCAGGTCGTAGCGCGTCAGCACGTAGCGCCGCGGCAGCCGGCGCTTGAACACCGGCTCGAGCGCGTTCAGCGCGCGCTCCACTTCGCAGGCGCCGCGCAGCGAAAGATAGTCGCAGGACACGGGGACCAGCAGCAGGTCGCACGCGAAGACGGCGTTGAGCGACAGCACGTTGAGAAGCGGGCTGCAGTCGATGATGACGGGGCCCGTCGCGAGCTCCGGCTGCCGGAGCGCGTAGCGCAGCCGCGTCACGACGTTGACGCCCTTGCCCAGCATCGAGTCGAGCTTCGAGAGGTCGAGGTGCGCGGGGCACAGCGCGACGCCGCTCCGCGTGATCCGAGCGATGTCGGCGAGCGGCCGCTGGCGGATGAAGAAGCTGTAGACCGAATCGTCGGCGAGTTTCGGATGCGCACCGAACACATGCGACAGGTGCGCCTGCGGATCGAGGTCCACGCCGAGCGGCCGCTGCCCGCGCCGCGCGATCGCCGCGAGCAGGTTGAGGGCGGTGGTCGTCTTGCCGACGCCGCCCTTCTGGTTGAACACCGCGATGACCGTCATGCGGCGGGACACGCGTGCATGCGCGCGATTATACGGTGCCGCGCCGGGGTGAGAGCCCGGTCAGACCCCAGTCTGGCACGGTTGCCGTATCATTGAGAATTCGCGGCACGCGAGCCGCAGCCGCATTTCGCTCAACCGAATTCCGTTATTCGCGTGGCTTCGCTCCCGCTCCAGATCGTCGTCATGGCTGCTGGCCAAGGCAAGCGCATGCGCACGGCACGCCCGAAGCCGCTCCACCCGCTCGCCGGGCGGCCGCTGGTGGCGCACGTGCTCGATACTGCACGGATGCTCTCGCCGCGCGCGCTCGTGCTCGTGGTCGGCCACGGCGGCGAGGCGGTCCGCGCTGCGCTCGCGGCACCCGACCTCGCATTCGTGAAGCAGGATCCACCGCGCGGCACGGGCGACGCGGTGCGCCTCGCGCTGGCCGAACTTCCCGCCGACGGCGTGACGCTCGTCGCCAACGGGGACTGTCCGCTGATCCCGGCCGCGACGTTTGCAGCATTGACCGAGATTGCGGCGTCCGGGAAGGTCGCGGTGCTGACCGCTCGCGCGGCCGACCCGTCCGGGCTCGGCCGCGTCGTGCGCGACGCGGGTGGTGCAGTGCGTGCGATCGTCGAGGAGCGCGATGCGTCGCCTGCGGAGCGCGCGATCACCGAGATCTACACCGGCACGCTGGCGGCACCGACGCCGTTGCTGCGACGCCTCGCCGACGCGCTCACCAACGACAACGCGCAACGCGAGTACTATCTGACGGACGTTGTCGCGCACGCGGTCGCCGCCGGCGTCGCGGTCGAAGCGCACGTCGCAGACGATGCGGTCGCCGCGCTCGGCGTCAACGACCGCGCGCAGCTCGCGAAGATCGAGCGCATCATGCAGGCGCGGATCGCCGACGCGCTGATGACGGCCGGAACGACGCTCGCCGATCCGGCGCGCATCGACGTCCGGGGCACGCTCCGCTGCGGTCGCGACGTGACGATCGACGTAGGCTGCGTGTTCGAGGGCGAAGTGACGCTCGCCGATGACGTGACGATCGGCGCGTATTGCGTGCTGAAGGACGTGAGCATCGGGCCGCGCACGTCGCTGTTCCCGTTCTGTCATTTCGACGGCGTGACGATCGGGGCGGGCTGCCGCGTCGGTCCGTTCGCGCGGATGCGACCGGGCGCGGCACTCGACGATGACGTGCACATCGGCAACTTCGTCGAGATCAAGGCGAGCCGCGTCGGCCCCGGCGCCAAGGCCAACCATCTGGCCTATATCGGCGACACCACCGTCGGTGCGCGCGCGAACGTCGGCGCCGGCGCGATCGTTGCAAACTACGATGGTGCGAACAAGCATCGGACCGTGATCGGCGACGGTGCCTTCATCGGATCGAACTGTGTGTTGGTGGCCCCGATTACCGTCGGCGCCGGCGCCACGATCGCCGCCGGGAGCACCATCACCAACGATGCACCGGCCGGAGAGCTCACCGTGGCACGGGCGCGGCAGGTGAACGTTGCCGGGTGGAAGCGCCCGGTGAAGAAGCCTGGGGAATCGAAGTGATGATCCGGGAACGGCGCAAGGAAGGGTGATCGACAGATGTGCGGCATAGTCGGCGCGTCATCGGCGCGCAACGTAGTCCCGATCCTGATCGACGGCATCCGCCGGCTCGAGTACCGCGGCTACGACTCGACGGGCCTCGCGGTGATCGACGGCGTCGAGGGCGCCCCGCGGCTTTCGCGGCTCGTCTCCACGGCGCGCGTTGCCGATCTCGCCTTGCAGGCCGAGTCGACGCGAATCGAGGGCCGGTCCGGCATTTCGCACACGCGCTGGGCGACTCACGGCGCGCCCACGCCGGCCAACGCGCATCCGCACACGTCTCATAGCGAGATCGCCGTGGTCCACAACGGCATCATCGAGAACTTCGAACTGCTTCGCGAGCGGCTCGTCGCGCAGGGCTACACGTTCGTCACGCAGACCGACTCCGAGGTGATCGCGCACCTCGTCCACGCGCACTGGCACGGCGCCGGCGGGGGCGACCTCTTGCGCGCGGTGCAGGCGGCCGTCGCGGAGTTTCATGGCGCCTACGCGATCGCCGTGATGTCGACGCGTGAACCGGGGCGCATCGTCGGCGCGCGCGCGGGGAGCCCGCTCGTGGTCGGGATTGGCGCCGACGACCACTTCCTCGCCTCCGATGCGGCGGCGCTCCTGTCGGTCACCCGGCGCATCGCCTACCTCGAGGACGGCGACGTCGCCGACGTGCGCCGCGAGTCGTGGGCAGTCTACGATGCGCGCGGCGAGCGCTGCGACCGGCCGGTCGTGACCATCGAAGCCTCCGGCGCGGCCGTCGAGCTCGGTCCGTACCGGCATTTCATGCAGAAGGAGATCTTCGAGCAGCCACGCGCGGTCGCGGACACGCTCGAAAGCGTCGATGGCGTCGATCCGCGGCTATTCGGGCGTGACGCGGCGACCATGCTGCGCGAGGTCGATGCGGTGCTGCTGCTCGCGTGTGGCACCAGCTATTACTCGGCACTCGTCGCGAAGCAGTGGATCGAGACGCTCACCCGCCTGCCGTGCGCCGTCGAGATCGCGAGCGAGTACCGCTACCGCGACAGCGTCCCGCATCCGGCCGCACTCGTGGTGGTCGTCTCGCAGTCGGGCGAGACCGCGGATACGCTCGCCGCATTGAAGCACGCGAAGGCCCTGGGACACGCGCGCACGCTCGCGATCTGCAACGTCGCGACGTCGTCGATGGTGCGCCAGACGGCGCTAACCTATCTCACGCGCGCCGGCGCGGAGATCGGCGTCGCGTCGACGAAGGCGTTCACGACGCAGCTGGTGGCCCTGTTCCTCCTCGCTCTCACGCTCGCCCGATTGCGCGACCGCCTCACCACAGAGGAAGAGGCTCACTGGCTGCGCGGGCTGCGGCACCTGCCTGCCGCTCTGCAGGCGGCGCTCGCCCTCGAGCCGCAGGTGATCGCGTGGGCGGAACGCTTCGCGAAGAAGCAGCACGCACTCTTCCTGGGTCGCGGCCTCCACTACCCGATCGCGCTGGAGGGCGCGCTCAAGCTGAAGGAAATCTCGTACATCCACGCCGAGGCGTATCCCGCGGGCGAGCTCAAGCACGGCCCGCTCGCGCTGGTCGACGCCGAGATGCCCGTGGTCGCGATCGCGCCGAACGATGCGCTCCTCGAGAAGCTCAAGAGCAACCTCCAGGAAGTTCGCGCGCGCGGCGGCGAGCTCTACGTTGTCGCCGATCTCGACAGTCGCCTCGCGCCGAGCGAGGGCGTCCACGTGATCCGGCTGCCCGAGCATGCGGGGCTGCTTTCGCCGGTCGTGCACACGATCCCGCTGCAGCTCCTCGCCTACCACGCCGCGGTGATTCGCGGCACCGACGTCGACAAGCCGCGCAACCTCGCCAAGTCTGTGACCGTTGAATGAGACTCGTATGGGGGTCGTGACGTGAGCCTCCGAGCGCCGGTGCGCGCGGGGTGTCTCCTGGTGCTGGCCCTAGCATCCGGAGCGTTGGCCCAACCCGTCCTCTACGGGGGCCTCGGAGGTCGGGGAACCGCGGGCGGATCGACTAACGACGGCGCGCTCGTCATCGTCAGCCAGACCAACGGCAGCACCACTGTCATCGGGCACCCAACGGGCGTCGCCCGGATCTCCGGTCTCGCGTTCGGACTGGACGGCGTCCTCTACGGCGCCACGCAGGGAGGTTCGAGCGGGCCGCCCCCGCCTTCAGAACCCAGCAATCTGATCCGGATCGATCCCAACACCGGAGCGCTCCTTTCGAGCGTGACGATCAGCGACCCGGCGCTCGGTGCCATCAACATTTCGGACCTCGCGGTTCAGCCGGGGACGGGCATCCTGTTCGGAATGCGGCGCTCCGATTCCTCGGGCCTCGGGGGAGGCAGGCTGTACACGATCAATACGACTACGGGGGTCGCAACGTTGATCGGACCCACGGGAGCCTTCTTCGGCAGCATCGCCTTTGCGCCGAACGGCACGTTGTACATGTCCTGGAGCAATATGTCGGGCACGTCGACCTCGTTGATGACGATCAATCCCGCCAATGCCACGACGATAGTTTCGGTGCCGGCCGGTTTCTACGGTGCACTAGCGGTTCGGCCGACGGATAGCGCGATCTTTGCGGGTAACGGTGAGGATCACCAGATCTTCACGATCGACCCGACGACCGGCAATGCGACGCTGGTCGGCGATACGGGCACCAATTTGGTAGGGGGAATGGCTTTCCAGCCGCCGCCGCCCCCCACGACACCCGATCTCAATCAGCACGGACTCACCGGTTCCTGGTACGAGCCGGCGACCGATGGACAGGGGTTCGAAGTCGAAGTCTTTCCCGATCTGGTGGCGCCCGGAACGGGTTCCGTTCAGTTGAGCTGGTTCACCTTCGACACCGTCGCCGGTGGAGCGAATCGCCAGCGCTGGTACACACTCAGCGGCAACATGGTGAGCGGACAGCCCAATGCATCGCTGAAGATCTATCAGAATACCGGCGGCAATTTCAATGCACCGCCGACTACGGACGGTGTTGTGGTCGGGACGGCGACGCTGAGCTTCTCCACGTGCACCAGTGGTCAGTTGTCGTACACGTTCACCGAAGGTTCGGGCCGCACGGGAAGCATACCGTTGACGCGAATTACGCAGAACGTGACGTGCTCCACGACCAGCGCGCGTCCGACCGATGCGGACTTCGCCTTTTCCGGCAATTGGTACAACGCTGCCACATCAGGTCAGGGATTCGTCGTCGAGGTCAACCCGAAAAACGGCGGCTCGGTCTTCGTCCCCTGGTACACGTACGCGCCCGCCGGCGCCAGCGCCGGGGCGGCCGGACAACGCTGGTACACGGCGTCGGCGCCAGGCGCAGTTACGCCCGGTTCCCGCTCGATCCCGTTGGATATCTACGAAACCACGGGGGGCGTGTTCGACGCACCGTCCGTTCCTGCCCCACACAGTGTGAAGGTAGGGACCGGAACACTCGCCTTCCAAAGCTGCTCGACCGGGACGTTCAGTTACACCTTCACCGGGGGAAGCAGCAGCGGCATGTCCGGAACCATAGCGTTGACTCGAATCGGCCCAGTGCCACGCGGTTGCGTGTTCTGAATTGAACCAGACGTCAGAGACTACCGGGCTCCGGTTGACGGGGCTATAGATTGTGAGCCCTTGGTCTCAAGCAACAAGTGCAACACTCGAGTCGTTGCCGACGGGGGTGTTGGCATGGGCTGGCGGTAGAGTCAACTGAGTGCGTTGGAGCGGGAAGAAATCAGCCTGGGTTAGGCGCTCGGGCACAGCTTCCGCGCGATTTCGCGGCACCTCGACGGTAGTCCGTCGAGCGTGAGTCGAGAGTGGCAGCAACAGGTTCTACGCCGGGCGAACGTCGAGGATCGCCATCATGCACGCGTCCTCGTGCTCGAGGATGTGGCAGTGGAACATCCGCTTGCCGGGCAGGGTCTGTCGCACCTTGATCGTCGCAGTCTCCCTGGCCGGCACGACGACCGTGTCGATCCAGGCCAGATACGGGGCCGGCGTCACGACGCCTCCCGCCCTGCGCGAGACCAGTTGAAACTGCGTCCCGTGGATATGGAAGGGATGGGCCATCCCCGTCCGGTTGACGACGTCCCACAGCTCGACTTGCCCGACCGTCGTGACGAGGTCGACGCGGTTGGGATCGAAGCTCGCGCCGTTGATCAGGAATGCGATCGTGGCGCCGGTTCGGGTGCACATGCCGTCGAACGCGTCGAGCTGCACTCTCTGCTGCATGCCGGACGGGCCGAGGTCGGCAATCGGGCGCAGTGACGACGGAATGAAAACCGGAGCCGAAGGCGGGCTGGAATTCGTCGCAAGCGTCAGCAGGACCTCGTCGGCGTAGGTGCCGAGTCCGAGCGAGTCCGTCTGGTAGCGCAGCGCGCGCAGCGAGTACCGTGCGTCGGGCGCGGCCTTGACGTCGACCAGTACCTCGATCCGTTGCGCCGGTCCGATGAGGATCTCCGGCAAACCGGAGATCGGCGATCCGAGCAGACCGCCATCGGTTCCGACAAGGGTCAGCGTGTGTCCGTCGAGCGCGAGCCGGAAGTGGCGCGACGCCGTCGCATTGACGACGCGCCAGCGCTGGGTCGACCCGGGCACGACGCGTGTGCACCGGAACCCGTCCGCCGTTGACGAGCAGCATCTCGCGCTGCCGGCCGACGTTCCAGTCGACGGTGTCGTCGGCGGAAATCGTGGCATCGGGATCGAGCCGCAGCCCGGTGATGAACAACGTCGTCTCGGGTACGTGCGCCAGCGGATCGCCGTCCGCGCGAACGATCAGCGGCGCCGCGAGGCCATGGAGGACCTGCGCGGCCGTGACGTAATGCGGGTGCGGGTGATACCAGTAGGTGCCTGCCGATCCCGCGGGCAGGTCGTACTCGTAATACCGGCTTGTTCCGGCCGCGACCGGGTCCATCGGGTTGCCGTCCTGATCGGGAGGGACCGGCAGTCCGTGCCAATGGATCGTCGTGTCCTCGGCGAGCAGGTTGTCGAGGCGAATGCGTATGCGCTGGCGTTCGCGGAGCTCGATCAGCGGCCCCGGGCTCATCCCGTTGTAGCGCAGCATGGGGGTCCGCCGGCCGGCGACCAGCGGCACGGGTGCGGGGGCAGCGGTCAGCGTCGCGCTGAACAGTTCGGGGTCCGCACTCTCGTTGGGAAGAACGTCCAGCGTGTGCAGAGGCTGTCCCTCGGTCAGCGCGCCGTCCGGTACGGGCCAGCCGCCGATACTGTCGTCGCCGCTTCCGCCGCCGCAACTGGACAGCAGGCCCCCGACACCAACGAGCGCACTACCAAGAAATTGCCGGCGCTTCATAGCGATTCGCCAAGCGGACTCGATTGAGCCTAGCATGACTCTGGGCGAGCGCCTAGAGCATAGGCGCCATGCTCAACACCGATCCAGCCCATAGCTGCGAGACTCGCTATAGTTCTTCGCGAGCGCGAGTCGGCCGACGCATTCGACCGTGAATTCGGCGCCGTCGCGGGTGCCGCGTCACTCGGTGCAGTCCGCTCGCGCCACGATTCCCGTACGGCGGTCAACGCTCGACTCGGGGTGAGGAGGGCGACCATAGTCCGCCGCAGCGGCGCCGTCGCCATGTTGCAATTTCGCTACGTGAATTTTCACGTGGCGGCGCTTTGTGCTTGCGCCACCGCGCGTGTCAACGGTAAGATCACATCACTCGTTACTTCGAGCACAACGTCGCTCCGAACCGCATGAACCGTACGCTGCACATTCGACCGATTCCCGCCATGGGCTTTGCCGCCCAGGGAAGCGGTTCGTCGTGTGGCAGGGGCATGACGGAATTCGTGCTGACGACGTCGGCGCAAGCCGGCGTCGCCGCGACGCAGTAGCCTCATCCGACCGGAAGACATTCCGCCGGGTGAGTCGGCGGAACTGTCGGAAGGTCGCTCCAGCTTCTCTTCCATTCCGGCAGCTTCCGCCTCGGCAACGAGGTTATCGCCGTTGGTCGCGCGCGTGCTGCGCGCGGCAGCGTGACGAAAGGAGGTGCGCGAGCATGACGAACACGATCGAGTCGAGACAGGGCATCGCGCCGTGTCGCGCTGCGCCGCCGCGCAGCGATTCGATGCGTCCGATGCGGATTCCGAGGGCCCGCACGGGTCGTCTGGCGTCGCGCACTCTTGCGCTGTGCGCCGCCGGCCGTGTCGGCATCGGTTTCAGGGGCCGGGCATTCCTGACGGAAGGCGATTCGTAGGCGAATCGACTCTTCCCGAGCGAAAAGCCCGGCAGCCGAAACAACCTGGCGCCGGGCTTTTTCATTTCCGGTGCCGCGATGAGACAACGCGAGGGACGGAACATGAAACGAGTCAAGGAAAATTTCGCGAGACCGTACGTACTCCGGGACTTCGAGTTCGTGCGGGCAGGACCCGATGGGGCGCATTGGCGCAGCGTCGACGGCATGGTGGTGCGGCTCGCCGCAGCCGAAGGCGGGCGGCCACGGATCCGCGAGGCGCCGTGGCGCGATACGCCCCAGACGGAGTGGGAAGTCGCGCTCGGGCGCTCTGGCGTCACGTGATGCAATGGTGCGAACGCCCCGAAGTCCGTTGGCTCTGGCGCGTAGCCGTGTGGGGAAGGCGCGCCGTGCTCGTGGCACACGTCGCGAGCTGGTTCGTGTAGCGCAAGTTGGCGCAGTGCAGGACGCCGCGCGAGCGGCGGCAGGACGGCGATTTCGCGTGCCGTGCGCGGCGCGCCTAACCGATATTGCGGGATCGCCGCCGCGGTGCGTCGTCGACGCTCGCCGCGGTCTGGAGTCGCGGCAACCCGGCGGGGTCACCCGCCGGGGCCGTGGCGAAACGAATGAGCGCGACCGTCAGGCGACATCCGCGCCGCGCGCGACGAGCAGCTCGCGCAGGACGGACCGGTGGCAGCGCGCCTCGTCGGCGCAATAGCAGCCGACGGACAGGTTCGTCGTGTGCGACAGCGCGGCCAAGAGGTCGAGGACACGCCTCGCGTCGGCCGCCTTCATCTCCGCGGTGAACGCGCGCTTGAACGCGGTCCAAGCACGCGCGTCGTCCGCGCTCTGGCCCGCCTTGAGCAGGGCCTCACTCGGCGCGAGATTGGGCAGCCAGACGTCGTAGAAATCGCGGCTCGCGAACTGTTCCTTGGGAACGCCGCGCGGCGGCCGGCGCACGGTGCCGATCCGAAGGCCTTCCTGCGGCTGCCTGGGTGTCCCGAGGCGGACGATGCGAACGGGCATGACGTCTCGCTCGCTAGCGGACGCTCGACGGCATGGTCTCGAAGTCGTCGGTCCGCGTGAGCGACTCCAGCGTTGCCAGCATCGCCGGCGGCGCCGGCACGAGCTTTCTCGCCGCGAGATCGAGCCAACCGCCGGTACTCGTGAGCTTCGCCACCGGCTTGCCGTCGGTGCGGAAGAACTCGTTACGGAGGCGAAAGCGGCTGCCGTCGTCGGCAAGGCCGGCGATCGCGAGCGTCACCCGGAGCTCGTCCAGGAGCTGCGTTTCGCGGTAGTACTCGATCTCGTCCTTCATGACGACCGGCCCGACGCGCAGCCGAACGAACTCGGTCACCGGAAAGCCGTGCTCGGCGAAGAACATCATCCGCACGTCGACCGCCTTGTCGAGATAGGCGGTGTTGCGCATGTGGGCGTTGAAGTCCATGTCGCCCCAGCCGGCGACGAGCCTCCGCTCGAACATCGCTGGCCGAGCGTCAGGGGGCCGGCGAGGCGAGCGGTTCGAGGGCGACCAACGACAGCACGAGCTTGGACATGGAGTCCTCCGGGAATCTGGAGCCGTACGGCCGCGGCGCGCCGCCGGCCGAGCGCGCATCATGCCAACGCGTCCGCGACGAGGCAACCCGTCGCGCCGGTCGGACGTGAGCCTGCGGTAGCGTAATGGTAATCTGGCGTTCTCACGATCCCCAGAACAAAGCGCCCCGCGCGAGGGGTGCATCCCATGCAGGCCGCGCCGGGCGTCGTCACTTTCCTCTTCACCGACATCGAGGGCAGCTCCCGCCTGTGGGAGCAGGAGCCGGCGCGCATGCGCGAGACGATGGAGCGCCACGACGCGATCGTGCGCGCGGCGGTCGCCGAACACCGGGGCCGGGTGGTGAAGATGCTGGGCGACGGCGTGCACGCCGCTTTCGACGACCCGCTCGACGCCGTCGCAGCGGTCATTGCCCTCCAGCGGGCGCTTGCCGACGCCGCGGCGACCGGCGGCATCGCGCTCGCCGTGCGCTCGGGCCTGCATGCCGGCGTCGAGCAGGAGCGAGACGACGACTACTTCGGGCGGGCCGTGAATCGCGCGGCGCGCATCATGAGGGTCGCCCACGGCGGGCAGATCATCGCGTCGCAGGCCGTCGCGGCGCTCGTTGCCCCGCGCCTCCCTGCGGGTGTCGTCCTGCGTGACCTGGGCGAAGTGCGGCTGCGCGATCTCGCGAGCGCCGAGCGCGTATACCAGGTCGTCCATCCCGCGCTGCGCGCGGAGTTCCCGGCACTGCGCGCGCTCACGGCGACGCCGACCAACCTGCCGCACCAGCTGACGTCGTTCGTCGGCCGCGAGCGCGAGGTCGAGGAGGTCGCGCAGTTCCTCGCGAAGAACCGGCTGGTGACGCTCACCGGCGTCGGTGGCATCGGCAAGACGCGGCTGTCCCTGCAGGTCGCTGCCGGCCTGCTCGACGATTTCCCGGACGGCGTGTGGCTGGTCGAGCTCGCGTCACTCGCCGATGCGCGGCTGGTGCCGGAGGCCGTGGCTTCCGTGCTCGGCGTGAAGGAGGAAGCGGGACGCCCGCTCACCGAGGCGCTGGCCAGATTCGTGAAGGAGCGGCGCCTGCTGCTCGTTCTCGACAACTGCGAGCACCTGCTTCAGGCGTGCGCGGAGCTTGCGGGCCTGCTCCTGAAGGCGGGGGCGCAGGCGCAGGTCCTCGCGTCGAGCCGGGAACCGTTGCATATCCGCGGCGAGGCGACCTTCCCGGTGCCGCCGCTGCCCGTGCCCGATCCGTTCCAGACCTTCATGCGCGATACGGTAAAGCAATTTGGGGCGGCGCGGCTGTTCGTCGAGCGCGCGGTGGCGGTGCAACCGGCTTTCGCGGTGACTGACGACAACGCGACGACGATCGCCGGCATCTGCCAGCGTCTCGACGGCATTCCGCTCGCGCTCGAGCTCGCGGCTGCGCGCGTCAGGGCGCTGTCGGTGGAACAGATCGCGACGCGCCTCACCGATCGGTTCCGGCTGCTGACTGGCGGCGATCGCACCGCGCTGCCTCGCCAGCAGACGTTGCGCGCACTGATCGACTGGAGCTACGACTTGCTGGACGACGAGGAGCGCATGCTCTTCCACCGTCTCGCGGTCTTTGCAGGAGGATTCACGGTCGAAGCCGCGGAAGCCGTCGGTTGCGCGAGCGAGGAGCAGCGGGCCGCGTTGCTCGATTTCCTGACCCAGCTTGTCGAGAAGTCGCTGGTCGTGCTCGATCGCGAGAGCGGGCGATACCGGATGCTGGAGACGGTACGTCAGTACGCGCAGGAACGGCTCGCGGCCTCGGGCGAGGCGGACGCGGTTCGCGCGCGGCACGCCGCGCACTACCTCGAATTCGCGGAACGCGGTCAGCCGGCGCTCCTCGGCCCACGGCAGGCCGCCTGGTTCGCGCGGTTCGATCTCGAGCGGGAGAACCTGCTGCTGGTGCACGAATGGTGCGGCGCCTCCGCCGGGGGCGCCGCGCCGGGATTGCGGCTCGTGCACGCAATCAAGTCCTACCTGCTGACCCGAGGCATGCCCGAGCTCGAGCTCCGGATGATGCGGGAAGCGCTGGCGCGCCCTGGTGCGCAAACCCGGAACAGCGCGCGCAGCCGCGCGCTTTTCGATGCCGGCCAGACCTGCTGTTTCATGGGCCGCTACGAAGAGGCGCGACCGATGCTGGAAGAAGGCC
This sequence comes from uncultured beta proteobacterium, assembly GCA_963830485.1. Taxonomy (GTDB): domain Bacteria; phylum Pseudomonadota; class Gammaproteobacteria; order Burkholderiales; family Casimicrobiaceae; genus CAIWHR01. The sequence continues at coordinate 140,199 of CAWHNE010000017.1, read as the reverse complement.
TCGCGATCGCTCGGGAGAACAAGGACGTGCGCAGTGTCGCCGACATCCTGCAGCCTCTCGGCCTTGCGCTGCTGGGGCTCGGCGACCGGCAGGGCGCACGCGCGGCCTACGAGGAGGCGCTCGACCTCGCGCGGAAGCACGCCGGCCGGCGCGACGTCGCCGCGGCGCTCAACGCGCTGGCGCAATTTCATCGCATCGAAGGGGCGCTCGATCTCGCGGAGCCGCTCTACGAGCAGGTGGTGGCGATCCTGCGCGAAATCGGCGACCGCGAAAGCACGGCGCTCGCACTCCTCAACCTGGCGATGGTCTACATCGGACGCGGGCAGGGCGCGAGCGCGCGCACGGCGCTGGTCGAGGTCGACGCGATCGCAGGCGAGATCGGCTCGAAGCCGGTGGGACAAAGCCTGATCGAGGTTTGCGCGGGACTCGCTTCGTTCGGCAAGGATTGGACCCGCGCAGCGTGGTTCTTCGGTGCGGCCGAATCCCAGAGCGCGCTCACCGGCATGCATCGCGACCCCGCGGACGAGGCCTTCCTCGCGCCGCGCGTCGCCGACGCGCAGGCGGCCCTCGGAGCGGCCGCGTTCACCGCGGCGGCCGATGAAGGGCGGCGGCTTTCCTATGCGGACGCGCTCGCGGAGGTTCGGCGCTGGCTCGCCGGAGCCGCGTGACCTTCGTTACGATCCGTTGCGAATGGTCGGATCCTTGACCGCGCAGGGCGTCCCGCTCTTCAGCAGGTGAACGTCGTACTTGTGGGAGGTCGGCGTCTGTTCGGGGTTGGCGTCCTTCAGGCTGTACTTCTTTCCGTTGCCCGTGAGCTGCGGTCTGGTGAAGATGCTGGGCGGGAGCGACGTGATGCCACCGGGCGGGGCCACCCACGTGAAGCCGTTCTGGACCGTCCACTCGATGTTGTGAGAGCCGCCCTTCGGCACCGGCAGCGGGTCGGGATCGACCTTGATGTTGGCCGCATTCGAGCAATCGTTGTTCGCGACCGTCACCAGAGCCTTGCAGACGCCGGCGTTGCAGGGAAGCTTTCCTGCCCCGGGCTTGGATTCCTGCTGCCCGTAGGCGCCGAGTGCGAACGCTCCGATGATGACGAATGCCATGACTTTCGACTTCATGCTGCTCCTCCCCGATTGCACTAGCGAGTCCTAGTTCCAGATCGTCGGATCCAGATCCCTGAGATTGGTACCGGTAACGGCGTTTCGCACGCGGATCGCGTACTTGTAGATGGTGCCCGGCACCGGCCGCGAATAGGCGCACTTGACGACGTAGTCCGTGACAGTGTTGCAGAAGCTCGGGTGGTGGGCTATCTCAATTCCGTGCTCCCGGAATTTGTAGTTGCCGTCCTGCTCGAGCGCGAAGTAGATCGTGATCGGATCGCCTTCCCGATCTCCCGGCGGGTGAATCGGCTCCTGGTCGACGACGATGTACTCCCCGACGACGAAGACATTGGGGGCGGTCGGGTTCGGCGCCGAGACCAAGGCGAGCGAATATCCCTTGGTACGCGGTTGCGCTTCGCTATAAAAGGTGGGCTTGCCCGCACACGCGGCGAGAAGCACGGCGAGCCCCGATGCAATTGCGAGCCATCTCTTCATGACAACCTCCCTGGGCGGTTCGGTTGGACGACGGAGCCCCGTGTCGGCGCGGGGCCCGGGGCGACATGCCGATCCCTTCGCAACTCTGCCGCAGGACGCGATGGGAGTCCAGCGGCGCCTGTTGCGCGGATCGGCCGGCGGGGGCCGCGAAGGCGGGCAAGCTTGAGGTGGATCAAACGGGACACGCACGGCCTCGCCCCGACCCAACGCGGGCGCGAGCTAGACTTGCAGTCCTCCCGCCGCACCGCCGCGCCGCGAACCGCAGAGGCTCCCATGCACGAAACGGTCAAGTACGTCCTCGACGAATCCCGGATCCCGAAGGCCTGGTACAACATTCAGGCGGACCTGCCGACGCCGCCGCCGCCGGTACTCCATCCCGGCACGCACAGGCCGGTCGGGCCTGACGATCTGGCGCCGCTGTTTCCGATGGCGCTGATTCTGCAGGAAGTCTCCACCGAGCGCGAGATCGAGATTCCCGGACCGGTGCGCGACGTCTACCGGCAGTGGCGGCCGACGCCGCTCTACCGCGCGCGGCGACTCGAGCGCGTGTTGCAGACACCGGCGCGGATCTACTACAAGTACGAAGGTGTGTCGCCGGCCGGTAGCCACAAGCCGAACACCGCAGTCGCACAGGCGTTCTACAACCGCGAGGCCGGCGTCACGAAGCTCGTCACCGAGACCGGCGCGGGCCAGTGGGGCAGCTCGCTCGCTTTCGCCGGCGCGCTCTTCGGTATCCACGTCGACGTGTTCATGGTGCGCGTCTCCTACGACCAGAAGCCGTATCGCCGCGCGCTGATGGAGACCTACGGGGCGCGCTGCGTTGCCTCGCCGTCGAAGGAAACGCAGGCGGGTCGGGCGATTCTCGCGAAGCGCGCCGATCATCCGGGCAGCCTCGGCATCGCGATCTCCGAAGCGGTCGAGGTTGCCGCGCAGCGCGATGACACGAAGTACGCGCTCGGCAGCGTCCTCAATCACGTGCTGTTGCACCAGACCGTGATCGGGCAGGAGGCGATGGCGCAGATGGAGATGGCCGACGACTATCCGGACGTCATCGTCGGCTGCACCGGCGGCGGGTCGAACTTCGCGGGCATTGTGTTCCCGTTCCTCGGCGCGCAGCTTCGGGGCGGGCACGCGGTCAAGGTAATCGCGGTCGAACCCGCGGCGTGCCCGAGCCTCACGCGCGGCCGCTACGCGTACGACTTCGGCGACACCGCGCATCTCACACCGCTCACCAAGATGCACACGCTGGGTTCGGCCTTCACGCCGCCCGGTTTCCACGCCGGCGGCTTGCGCTATCACGGTATGGCGCCCCTCGTGTCGCACCTCCAGGAGCTCGGTCTCATCACGTCGGTCGCCCACCATCAGTCGAAGGTGTTCGACGCCGGCGTGCAGTTCGCGCGCGCCGAAGGCATCCTGCCCGCGCCCGAGGCGAACCACGCGGTCAAGGGCGCGATCGACGAGGCGCTCCGCTGTCGCGAGGAAGGCGTCGCGCGCGCGATCCTGTTCAATCTCTGCGGGCACGGGCACTTCGACATGCAGGCGTACATCGACTACTTCGCCGGGAAGCTGCAGGACCTCAACTACGACGAGGGCGAGCTCGCGATGGCGCTCGCCGGGTTGCCGTCGTTGGCGGAGCCGGCGTAGGCGTCGACGCCGCGCTCGGGCGAAACGGCGGGCCGCGAAAGGCACCACGCACGAAAGACGGCGAGGCGGGCACCTCGGCATCGCGGTGAACGTCGGTCTATGCGGGCTTCCAAGGTCCGATATCCGCCAAGAGTCGAATGCGGCGCCGCCTGCCCGCGCAAAGTCACCCCTGCTTGCAGCACCGCGATGGCACCCGCGGCATTCGTGCAAATGGGTCTCATTCGCATGGTTTGCCATGGCTGAAATGGTGGCGTATACGCTGAACGATCCGCGCCAGGGCCCTGCCGGACTCGGCGCGTAACGCAGCCAGCCACGGGAACTGCTCTTCCCGTGCAGCGCTCAGGGCGCGCTTGTGGCGACGATCGCGTCGACCCATACCCGCACCCTGTGGGTACGGTTTGCGCGCAAGCGCCTATCGTGTGTTCCAACAACGGGACAATTGGGAGACTTTGAGATGAGAAGCCGATACTCGCGCATCGTCTTGTCCGGGGCTTTTGCACTGCTGCTCATGGTGACGAGCGGCCTGGTCCAAGCGGGCCCAGGCCCGCTTCCGCCGAACTCCCACGCGTACGGCAAGGGCTACGCCGAATTGGGCGCGGACTGGTTGGAGTGGCTCATGGCGATTCCGGCGCCAACCAATCCGCTGTTTGACCCGGATGGAGCCTATGCCGCCGTGGGACAGTCCGGGAAGGTCTGGTTCCTTGTCGGAACAACGGGTGGGTCGACGACGCGCGCGGCCACGGTGCCGGCGGGTAAGGCCCTGTTCTTCCCGATCGTGAACTATTTCTGGGTCAACACGCCCGAGTACGGCGATCCGGATTGGTCACCTGCCCAAGAAGCGGCGGTGCGGGCCTTCCTGGCGGCGAATATCGACACGGCCCAGAACCTGCTCCTGGAAATCGACGGGCACTCGGTCCCGAATGTCGAACGCCTTCGGGTAGCCAGCGAGGTCGGCCTGTGTACGCTCCCGGACGACAATATCTTCGGGATACCCTTTGCTCCCGTGCCTCATGAATGCGTGGCCGACGGCTATTGGGCGCTGCTGCCGCCCCTGTCCAACGGGAACCACACCATACGTTTCGCTGGCGGGATTGCCGCCGCCGGATTCGCGTTGGACGTGACGTACCACATTACCGTAAGAGGCCGTTGACGAGCGCGTGACGCGGCGACAGCGCGCCGGCCCTGGGCAATGCCCGAGGCGCGTTGTCCCAAACGACTGGCGGGCCCGCGGTCGGCCACGCCAGCGGAGCGAGAATCCCATGGGCACTTCGGTCCATGGCGCCGGGTCACATCTTCCGGTCACCGCTGCGGCCGCTGATCCACCCGTTCCCGCAGCAGGCGCACGGCGCTGCCGACCGTCGTCAACACGGGCACGTGCAACGCGTGCTCGACCGCGCCGGCCGCGCGCGCGAGACTGAATTGCGCGAGCGCGACGACATCACAGCCTTGCGCCTCGGCGCGTTGCGCGGCCTGCACGACGAGGCGGTCGTGCAGCGCGTGGTCACCGAGCGTCAGTGCGTCGAGCGCCCCTGCCGCGAGGACCGGCAGCACCGCGACGCCGGCCGGAAACTCGGTCGGCATCGACGAGAGCGTCGGCGCAAACGACGCGACGAGGCCGATGTGTCGTCCGAGACGAGTGGCGTCGGCGATCATCGCCTCGTTGGGCTTCAGCACGGGCACGTCGGGCCACTGCCGCGCGACCGCTTCGATGCACGGCCCGAACGCCGAGCACGTGAACAGGATGCCGTGCACGCCCGTACCAACGGCATACTCAGCGAGTGCCATGAAGCGCGCCGTCATCGCGTCGTTCAACCCGTCGACGCTGGCCGCGAGATCCGAGGACAAGCTGTCGTCGAGCAGGTTCATCCGCACGCAGCCGGGCCACGCGCGGTCGAGCTCCGCGTTGACGGGCGCGATCGAGTGGGCCAGCGCGTGGATCAGCGCGATGCGGGGCTTGGTTCCGGCCATTGCGGCGCACCTTTTGCCGGCATTCGGCGCCCCTGCGACCACCACACGAGTGCAGTGAGCGCGAGCGCCGGCAGGTAGAACCAGTGCTCGGTCGGCCGTCCCGACGGGACTTCGATGCGCGCGACCTCCCAGCCTTGCTCGACACGGGACTTGCGCGCGCGCGAGCCGAACTTGACGCCAGCGATCTGCACCTGCTCGCCGGCGACGGAAAGCGTGAGGCCCGCGTCGGCAAGGCGCTTGCGTCCGTCGGCGCCGGCCTCGCCCAGTTCGATGGCGACCGTCTTCTGCACCTCGTCGCCCTCGATCGTGCTGCCCTTGATGACGAGCACGAGGCGGCCGCCTGCCGGAGTGTCGCGCGCGACGTCGTAGATCCGCGCAGGCGGCGCCACGACGTATTCGGGTGCGATCAGGTCCATGAAGAAATCCGGGCGGAACAGCAGCGCGACCGCCGCCAGGAGCACGAGATTCTCCCACCAACGGCTCTTCACGCGGAACCAGTTCATCGTGACCGCCGCGAACAGCATCATGGCGAGGATCGACGCGACGACCACCTGCGTCAGCTCCCACGGGCCGCGCACGTCGATGAGCAGCAGCTGAGGGTTGAAGATCCAGATGAACGGAAGGATCACCGTACGCAAGGCATAGAGCGACCCCTGAATGCCGGTCTCGATCATGTCCTCGCCCGAGATCGCGACGGCGGCGAACGTCGCAAGCCCGACGGGCGGCGTGATATCGCCCATGATCCCGTAGTAGAAGACGAACAGGTGGACGGCGATCAACGGGATCACGAGTCCCGACTGCGCGCCGAGCTCGACGACGACCGGCGCCATCAGCGTCGCGACCAGCACGTAGTTTGCGGTGGTGGGCACGCCGAGCCCGAGCACGAGGCACGCGAGCATGATGAAGAGCAGCATCAGCATCACGTTGCCGTGCGAGACGAACTCGACGAACTCCGTCATCCTGAGCGCGAGGCCGGTGAGGGTGATCGCGCCGACGATGATGCCGGCCGTCGCCGTCGCGACGCCGATGCCGATCATGTTGCGCGCGCCGTCGTTGAAGCCCTCGATGAGCTCGTGCCAGCTGGTGGCCCAGACGCCCGGTGTGCGTACGCCGCGGAAGAAGTCGATGAGCGGCCGCTGCGTCATCATCAGAACGACAAGCATCGTGATCGCCCAGAAGGCCGAGAGCGACGGCGACATCTCCTCGACCATCAGGCACCAGATCAGCATACCGACCGGCAGCATGAAGTGCAGGCCGGCGCGGACCGCGGGCCATGTCTCGAGCGGGCGAGGGTCGTCGATGTCGATGTCCTGTGGCAGGTCGGGGCTCGCCGCCGCCTGCTTCACGGCGAACAGGTAGAGCGCGCCGACGACAGCACTCGTTGCCCAGGGCGCGGCCGAGCCGAGAAACCGGTTGATGCCGGCCAGCATCCAGTAAATGAGCGCGCAGACGACGACGCTGCCCGAGATGCCGAGCCCGAAGCGCAGCATCCGCTCCCGCCATGGCCTCGGCTCGCGCCGGATGATCGGCCGCATGCCGAGCTTCAGCGCCTCGAGGTGCACGATGTAGAAGAGGCCGAGGTAAGAGAGGATCGCGGGCAGGAATGCGTGCTTGACGACCTCCGAATACGGGATGCCGACGTACTCGACCATCAGGAACGCGGCGGCGCCCATCACCGGAGGCATGATCTGGCCGTCGACCGAGGACATCGTCTCGATTGCGCCGGCCTTGACGCCGCCGTACCCCGCTTTCTTCATCAGCGGGATCGTGAAGATGCCGCCGGAGACCACATTCGATACCGACGAGCCCGAGATCATTCCGTTCAGCGCCGAGGACACGACCGAAACCTTCGCCGGGCCGCCGCGCAGGTGGCCGAGCGCGGCGAAGCTGACTTGCATCATGTAGTTGCCGCCGCCGCCGCGGTCGAGCAGCGCGCCGAACAGGACGTAGACGAAGATCGTGCCGGTCGACACCCCCAGCGCGATTCCGAACACGCCCTCGGTCGTGAGCCACATGTGCGACATGAGCCGCGAGAACGACGCGCCCTTGTGCGAGACGAGTTCGGGAAGGTAGGGGCCGAACAGCGCGTACGCGATGAACAGCACGGCGAGTACCGCCATCGGCGCGCCGACCGCGCGCCGCGTCGCCTCGAGCAGCAGCACGAGCCCGGTGACCGACACGGCGAGGTCGAGCGCCGTCGGCTGCCCCGGCCGCAACGCAAGGGTGTTGTAGAACAGCATCAGGTACGCGGAGGCGAACGCGCCGGCGGCGGCGAACACCCAGTCCTGCCACGGGACGCGGTCGCGCGGCGAGCGCTTGCCCGCTGGCCACGCGAGGAAGGCCAGGAACAGCGCGAACGCGAGATGCAACGCGCGCGCCTCGGTGTCGTTCAGGACGCCGAAGCGCAGCGCGAACGGCAGCGGCGACGCGTACCACGTCTGGAACAGCGCCCACGCAAGCGCGACGCCGAAGATCACCTTCGCCGTGACGCCCACCGGCTTGCGTCCGCCGGTGTCGACCTCGGCGACGAGCTGCTGCAGGTCGCCCGGGGCCTTCTCGATGTCGGTCGTCACGGGATGCCCGCGTCGCGCCGTCGCTCCCGCTCATTTTGGTAACTGAGCGGGAGCCCAGTGTCGTTCGACGAAAGACGCTGGGTCCCCGCGTTCGCGGGGACCACCGGTGCTACTTGATCCAGCCCTTCTCGCGGTAGTAGCGAGCGGCGCCTTCGTGCAGCGGCGCCGAATTGCCGTCGACGACCATGTTCTTGGGGTCGAGGTTCGCGAGCGCCGGGTGCAGCTTCTTGAACTCGTCGAAATTGTCGAACACGGCCTTGACGATCTGGTAGACGACTTCCGGCGAGGTCTTCGACGACGTGACGACGGTCGCCAGCACGCCGTAGGTCGTCGTCGCGTCCGGGTTGTTCGGATAGAGGCCGGCCGGAATCACCGCCTTGGCGTAGTACGGCTTGTCGGCGATCAGCTTGTCGACGGCGGGGCTGGTCAGCGAGACCAGCTTCGCTCCGCAGGACGTCGTCGGATCCTGGATGTTGGCGGATGGATGCCCGACGCCGTAGAAGAACCCGTCGATCTTGCCGTCGCACAACGCGGCGCCGTGCTCGTCGGCCTTGAGCTCGGAGGCGAGTGCGAAATCGCTCATCTTCCAGCCCATCGCCGCGAGGAGCTCCTCCATCGACGCCCGCGTGCCGGAGCCCGGGTTGCCCACGTTGAAGCGCTTGCCCTTGAAATCGGTGAACGTCTTGACCCCCGCTTCCTTGCGCGCGACGACGGTGAACGGCTCCGGGTGCACCGAGAAGACTGCGCGCAGGTCCCCGTACGGGCCCGCATCCTTGAATCCGGCGAGTCCCTTGGCGGCGTTGTATTGCACGTCGGACTGGGCGAAGCCGAAGTCGAGCTCACCGGCCTTGATCGTGTTGACGTTGAACACCGAGCCGCCGGTCGACTCCACCGAGCAGCGGATGTTGTGCTTCGCACGGTCCTTGTTGACGAGCCGGCAGATCGCGCCGCCGGCGGCGTAGTAGACGCCCGTGACGCCGCCCGTGCCGATGGTGACGAACTTCTGCTGCGCGGCGGCCGGCGCCGCGAACGCGGCGGCGGCGAGCAGCGTGACGGCGACGACGGCGCCGGCGATGCGGTGGGTCTTCATGCGTCTCCTCCTCTGGTGACTCGGCTCGAGCCGAAAGGTTAAAGCGTTGCGACGGCCGCGTCGATGGCGTCGTGCAACCGCTCGACGATGACGTCGAGCTCGTCCTCGGCGACGATGAACGGCGGCGCGAGCAGCACGTGGTCGCCCAGGCGCCCGTCGATCGTGCCGCCCATCGGGTAGACCATCAGTCCGCGGGCCATGCCTTCGCGCTTGACGCGGGCATGCAGCTTGAGCGCCGGGTCGAACGGCGCCTTCGTCGCGCGGTCGCGAACGAGCTCGACGCCGAAGAAGAGCCCGCGGCCGCGGATGTCGCCGACGTGCGGATGATCGCCGAAGCGCTCGGCGAGTCGTGCGCCGAGCGCGGCGCCGCGCGCGCGGACCTGCGCGAGCAGCCCGTCGCGCTCGATCACCTTCTGCACGGCGAGCGCCGCGGCACACGCCGACCGGGATGACCCAGGTAAGTGTGCCCGTGCTGGAAGAAGCCGGTGCCGGCGGACATCGCGTCGACGATCTTCTTCTGCGCGAGCACGGCGCCGATCGGCTGGTAGCCGCCGCCGAGCCCCTTCGCGACCGTCATGAGGTCGGGCACCACGCCTTCCTGCTCGCACGCGTGCAGCGATCCCGTGCGGCCCATCCCGCACATCACCTCGTCCAGGATCAGCAGGACGCCGTGCCGGTCGCACACCTCGCGCACCGCCTTGAAATACCCGGGGACGGGCAGGAGGGCGCCCGACGTCGCGCCGCCGACGGTCTCGGCGACGAACGCGATCACGCGCCGTGTCGCCGCACTCGCGGATCGTTGCGTCGAGCTCGGCGGCGAGCCTTGCGCCGTAGGCCGCGTCGCTCTCGTCGTCGCGCCGATCGCGGTACGCGTAGCACGGTGCGACGTGCTTCACGTCGATCAGCAGCGGCGCGAACTGCTGCCGTCGCCAGGCGTTGCCGCCGACCGCGAGCGCGCCGAGCGTATTGCCGTGATAGCTCTGCCGCCGCCCGACGAAGACGCTGCGCTCGGGTTGCCCGATCTCGACGAAATACTGGCGCGCCATCTTGAGCGCCGCCTCGACCGCCTCCGAGCCGCCGCTCACGAAGTACGCATGGCTCGTGCCGGCGGGCGCGGTACGGACGAGCTGATCGGCGAGCGCTTCGGCGGGCTCCGAGGTGAAGAAGCTCGTGTGCGCGTACGCGAGCCGGTCGATCTGCGCGTGCATCGCCGAGAGCACGTCGGCATGGCCGTGGCCGAGGCACGACACGGCGGCGCCGCCGGACGCGTCGAGATACTGCTTGCCGGCTGCGTCGACGAGCCACACGCCGCGGCCGCCGACGGCCACCGGCGGCGTCGTGCGCAGCTGGCGGTGGAGGACGTGCGTCATCGAAGGGGTGGTGCCGGATTGCAGAAATGGGGCGGGCGCCGCTATGGTACTCCCGCGTCCGGTGCTATGATCGCTGCACAAGAAGTGCGGTGAGGAGGAGGCATGGCAACAGAATCCGCGACCGCGCGGCGCGCCGGCGTCACCGCGGTGCATTCGCTCGATCACTTCGTCTTTGCGGTCCCCGATCTCGACACGGCGGCTCGCTTTTACGACGACTTCGGCCTCGAGGTGCAGCGCCGCGACGACCGGCTGCACCTGCACACGGTCGGCCATTCGCACCGCTGGGGCACGGTGTTGCGCGGCGGCGCGGCGAAACGACTTCAGTACCTCGCCTTCGGCGCCTTCGCGGAGGACATGGGGGCGCTGGAAAAGCGCCTGGTGCAGCTCGGGGTGAAGATGGCCGACGCGCATCCGCAGGCGGAGACGTCGGGCCTGTGGTTCCACGACCCGGAAGGCGTGCTCGTCCACGTGCTCGCCGCGCCGAAGGTGTCTCCGGCCTCGAAATCCGTTGCCGCAGCGGCGCCGGTCGTGCCGCGCGGCGCGGGTGCGGCGCCGGCGCGCTCGAAGGCGCCGAAGGTACGTCCGCGGCGGCTCTCGCACGTGCTGCTGTTCACCTCCGACGTGGCGCGGTCGCGGAAGTTCTACGCCGACACGCTGGGCCTGCGGCTCGCCGACCATTCCGGCGACGGCATCGCGTTCATGTACGGTGCGCACGCGAGCGACCATCACATGCTCGCCTTCGCGAAGTCCGACGGGCCGGGGCTCCACCATTCGAGCTGGGACGTCGCGTCGATCGACGAGGTCGGGTGTGGCATGGAGCAGATGGTCGGCAAGGGCCATACGTACGGATGGGGCGTGGGCCGGCACGTGCTCGGCTCGAACTACTTCTACTACGCGCGCGACCCGTGGGGCAGCTTCGCCGAGTACTCGCACGACATCGACTTCATTCCGGCCGACCTCGACTGGCGCGCGCAGGACCATCCGCCCGAGGACTCCTTCTACCTGTGGGGCCCCGCGCCCCCCGACTACTTCATCCAGAACCACGAGACGGCAGCGCGACGGGCGGCGTAGCCGAATCGGCCGCACGGATCGGCGCCGCTGCCGGACGGCCGTCGCTTCGAACCAACGCAGGGAGGAAGACCATGAACGTGTTCACGCGCAGCGTTGCCGCCGTCGTCACAGCCCTCGCGCTCGCCGCCTTCGGCGCCGCTGCGCTCGCCGCGCCTTCGGGCAAGCCGATCCGCATCGGCAGTACGCTCGCGCTGACCGGCCCCCTCGCCGCGACGGGCCAGGTCCATAAGATCGTCGGCGAGATCTACGTCGACCAACTGAACGCGAAGAACGGGCTCCTCGGCCGTCCCGTCGAGTGGATCGTCCGCGACGACCAGTCGAAGCCCGATCTCGCGCGCACGCTCTACGAGCAGTTGATCACCGTCGACAAGGTCGACCTGATCCTGGGCCCGTACGCGACCGGCGCGATCCTCTCGGCGATGGGCGTCGCGCAGCGCTACGACAAGCTCCTGATCCACCACACGTTCGGGATCCCGAACATGGCGAAGTACGAGCGGCATTTCCCGACGTGGTCGCTCGGCCCCGAGCCGCAGAACACGTTTCCCAACACGGTGCTGGACGCGCTCGCCGCATCGCCGAAGCCGCCGAAGACGATCGCCGTGGTCACGAGCAAGTTCCCGAGCGTGCACTTCATGTCGCTCGGCGCGCGCGAGGTCGCGAAGAAGCGCGGCGTGAAGGAGGTGCTGTTCCTCGAATGGGAGTTCGGCAACCGCGAGTACGGCCCGATCGCCGCGCGGATCAAGGAAGCGAACCCGGATTTCCTGTGGGTCGGCGCACTCGGCCTCGAAGGCAACCAGCTGATCGAGGCGATGAAGAAGATCGACTACATGCCGAAGGAACAGTTCTACCTGTATCCGGCGCCGGGCCCGATGGTCAAGTCACCCGACGCGAATTACGCGCTCGCGGGAACGATCTTCGAAGAGCATCCGCCGTTCACGAGCAACCCGCAGGCCGAGGCGTTCATCAAGGTGTTCAACGAGCGCGCCGCGAAAGCGGGGCTCCCCGACACTGCGGTCGACACGCAGGCGGCCGCGTCGTATTCGGCGTGGCAGGTCCTCGAAGCGGCGATCATCGCGACGAAGAGCCTCGACGACAAGGTGCTCGCCGCGTGGCTCAAGAAGAACCAGGTCGGCACGATCCAGGGTGTGCTGCGCTTCAACGGCCCCAACAACTACGGCGACGACCTGATGCGCGTGAAGCAGGTGCAGAACGGTCGCTGGGTCGTCGTGTGGCCAAAAGAGGTCGCCGCGCCCGGCGCGAAGCTGATCGTGCCCTGACACTCGAGCGCAGCCTACGCAATGAATCTGCCCGGGCCCACGCTCCTTGGGCAGGCCGTCCTTTCGGGTGTGTTCATCGGCGCGCTCTACGGACTCCTCGGGCTGGGCTTGAGTCTCGCGTGGGGGCTGCTCGGACAGATCAACCTCGCGCATTTCGCGCTCGCGTTCCTCGGCGCGTATCTCACTTACCACCTTGCGACCGTCGGCGGGATGGACCCGCTGCTCACGCTCGCCTTGATCGCCCCGTCGTTCTTCGTACTCGGCGCGGCGATGCAGTGGTTGTTCGCGCGCTTCCGTGTGAGCCCGCTCAACTCGCTGCTCGTCACGTTCGGCTTCACCGTCATCGTCGAGACCGTGATCCAGTCGATCTGGACCGCGGACTTCCGCCGGCTCGAATCGGGTTACGCCGATGTTCGCTTCCGGATCGGTACGCTGTTCGTGCCGCTGCCCGAGCTCCTCACGCTCGTCATCGCGATCGCGCTGTCGCTCCTCGCCTGGGCGGTGCTGCGTTATACCGACGTGGGGCGCGCGATGCGCGCGGTGGCGGAGGATCCACCCGTTGCGCGCGCGTTCGGCGTCGACGAGCGGCGGCTCTCGTACCTGGTCTCGGGTGCGGCCGCGGCGCTCGCCGGCGCGGCGGGGCTGTGCCTCGCGCTGTCACAGACGCTCGCGCCGGCGCAGATCTACGCGTGGATCGGCGTCATCTTCGCGGTCGTGATGATGGGCGGGCCGGGACGGGCGCTCGGGCCGCTGGTGGCGGGCATCGTGATCGGAGTGAGCGAAGCCGTGACGATGGCGGTGACCGCGCCTTCTTGGGCGCCCGTCGTTTCGTTCTCGCTCCTGATCCTGCTCCTGATCCTGAGGCCGGATAAGGCGTGAGTGCGGTGCGGGTGGTGGGGTTGCTCACGGCGCTCGCCGCGGCGCTTGCCCTGGTGCCGCTGCTCGGTCTGCCACCGTTCTACGAGACGTTTCTCTATCTCGTGTTCCACTGGATGGTGCTCGCCACCTCGTGGAACATCCTGTCGGGCTACTCGGGCTATCTGTCGTTCGGGCACGGCGCATTCTTCGGCGCCGGCGTCTACACGACGGCCACGCTCGCGGCGCACTATGACGTGCCGTTCCTGTGGACGCTGCCCGCGGCTGCGGCGGTGGCCGCGCTCCTCGCGCTCGCGATCGGTGCGGTCGTCTTCCGGGTGCGGCGCGTGCGCGGCGAGCTCTTTGCGCTGCTCACCCTCGCGGTCACGTTCGTGCTGGCGACGGTCATCCTCAACACGCCGATCGACGGCGGCCCCGGCGTCTACCTGAGCGCAGTGTCACTGCCGACGCTTGGGCCGACGGCGTCTTCGACGTTCTACCTGCTCGCCCTCGCGCTCGCGTACGCGACGCTCGCGATCGCGTATCTCGTCCGGCGCTCGCGGCTCGGCCGGGGCCTTTTCGCGATCCACGACGACGAGGACGTCGCCGAGGTGATGGGCGTGCCGACGTTCCGGTTCAAGCTCGTCGCCTTCGCGCTGTCGAGCGCGCTCGCCGCGGTCGCGGGCGGCATCTATGCGCTCTTCGTCTCGTACGTGACGGTCGGCGAGACGTTCTCGATCACGGTGCCGCTCACCGTCGTGCTGATGAGCGTGCTCGGCGGCACGCGGCACTGGGCGGGTCCGGCACTCGGCGCAGCGGCGATCACGGCGCTCATGTACGCGTTCACCGCCGGCGATTACGCGATCGCCGGCAAGGCGGTCGTCGGCCTCGTCCTGATCCTCGTGATCCTGTTCATGCCGCAGGGGCTGCTCGGACGGTGGCGGCGCGTCGACGCACAGCCCCCGGCACTCCGGCACGCGACCGCGCGGCCCGGGGCCGTCGCGGCGGCGGAGCCGGGCGTTCCTGCGCGGACGCACGCTTCCATCCTGCTCGAGGTCGTGGACGTCGCGAAGGCGTTCCAGGGCGTGCAGGCGCTGCGCCGTGTCACGCTCGACGTGCGCGAGGGCGAGGTACTGGGTCTCCTCGGGCCGAACGGCTCGGGCAAGTCGACGCTGATCAACGTCGTCAGCGGCCATTACCGTCCCGACGCGGGTCGCATCGCGTTTCGCGGCCGCGAGATCGGCGGATGGCCCGCGCACCGAATCGCGCGCGCGGGCATCGCACGCACCTACCAGATTCCGCGGCCATGGGGCGAGCTCACTGTCGGCGACAATGTTCTGGTCGCGGCGATGTTCGGCGGCGCGACACTCACTCGCACAGCGGCCGAGCGCGAGGCCGCGCGCTGGCTCGAGTTCACGGGCCTCGCCGCGAAGGCGCAGGCGCGGCCCGACGAGCTCAACCTGCACCAACGGAAGTTCCTCGAGCTCGCGCGGGCGCTCGCGTTCCGACCCGAGCTCGTGCTCCTGGACGAGGTGCTGTCGGGCCTGAATCCCGCCGAGATCGACAGCGCGGTCGACCTCGTACTCGACATCCGGCGGCAGGGCACGACGATCGTGCTGGTCGAGCACGTGATGCGTGCCGTGCTTGCGCTTGCCGACCGGATCGTCGTCCTGAACCACGGCGACGTCATCGCCGCAGGCGACGCGGCGCAGGTGATGCAGGAGCCGGCGGTCGTCACCGCCTACCTGGGCGGACCGGTGCATGCTTGAGGCGCGCGGCATCGATGTCGGCTACGGCCAGGCGCGCGCACTCGCCGGCGTCTCGCTATCCGTGGCGCAAGGCGAGCTCGTGTGCGTCGTTGGTGCGAACGGGGCCGGCAAGAGTACGCTCGTCAACGCGGTCGCCGGCCTCCTGCCGATTCGAGCGGGAACGCTGACGTTCGACGGCATCGATCTCTCCGTGCTGCCGCCGCATCGCTTCATCGCCTCGGGGATAGCCGTGGTGCCCGAGGGCCGGCGCCTGTTCACGCGGATGACGGTCCGCGAGAACCTCGAGATGGGAAGTCTCGTTCCTGCGGCGCGCCGCGAGCGGTCGCGCTCGCTCGCGCGGATGTGCGAGCTCTTTCCCGCGCTTGCGCAGCGTCTCGACGCGCCGGCCGGTGCGCTTTCCGGCGGCCAGCAGCAGATGCTCGCGATCGCGCGCGCGCTGATGGCGCGGCCGCGGCTCCTCTTGCTCGACGAGCCGTCGCTCGGCCTCTCGCCGCTCATCGTCGTCGAGATGTTCGAGATCGTGCGCGCGATCCACGCCGACGGCGTATCGATCCTGCTCGTCGAGCAGAACGTCGCGCGGGCGCTCGACGTCGCGACCCGCGCCTGCGTGCTGGAGGAAGGACGCATCGTAGCCGAGGGCGACCGCGACACGCTGCTGGCCGATCCCAGGCTGCGGCGCGCGTATCTCGGCGCGCCGGGCGTGATGTAGCGCGTCGGCCCGTCCGCGGCGACCGTGGGCAGCGGCCTCCGCGCCGCCGCCGTTGATCATTCGCCTGAGTTGTCGGCCGCCTGCGGCCTCGGCCTCCGCGCTGCCGTTCAATGCGTGGGCCGCGGAGTCGGCCTCGCTGCGCCGGCTCGCCCAAGTCGCATCCCCGCGCGATGAGACCGCGCGGGGCCCCTGCTCCTCGGCTCGCGTCGCTACTCGCGATCGCTCGCTCCCCCTGGGCGCTTCGCGCCGGTTCGGCCTCCGCACCGACGCGGCAATTCGTGGTGCCGTGCTGTCGGCCTCCGGCTCGCCGCTCGCGCCGCTTCCGCAAACCGGCCGGCCGTGCTTTGATAAGGGACCCGCGCCCGAATGCGGGTCCCGTAGGAGGCAACATGGACGAGCAGTTGCGGATCGCCGCGCTCGAGTACCACCGGACGCCGACCCCCGGCAAGATCTCCGTGACCCCGACAAAGGTCCTCATCAACCAGCACGATCTCGCGCTCGCGTACTCGCCCGGCGTGGCCGCCGCGTGCGACGCGATCGTCGCGGAACCGGCCGAGGCGCGCACGCTCACCTCGCGCGGCAACCTGGTCGCCGTCGTCACCAACGGCACCGCCGTGCTCGGCCTGGGCAACATCGGTCCGCTCGCGGGCAAGCCGGTGATGGAGGGGAAGGCGTGTCTCTTCAAGAAGTTCGCCGGCATCGACGTCTTCGACATCGAGCTCGCCGAGACCGACCCGGACGAGATGGTGAAGACGATCGCGCGGCTCGAGCCGACGTTCGGCGGGATCAACCTCGAGGACATCAAGGCGCCCGACTGCTTCTACATCGAGCGCAAGCTCCGCGAGCGCATGAAGATTCCCGTGTTCCACGACGACCAGCACGGCACCGCGATCGTTGCCGGCGCGTCGATCGTCAACGGGCTCAAGGTCGTCGGCAAGGACGTCGCGAAGGTGAAGCTCGTCTGCTCGGGCGCCGGCGCGGCGGCGATCGCGTGCCTCGATCTCATGGTCGGCGTGGGCCTCAGGCGCGAGAACGTGATCGTCTGCGACAGCAAGGGCGTGATCTTCGAGGGCCGCGACACGCCGATGGAGGAGAACAAGGCGCGCTACGCGCGCGCGACGAAGGACCGGACACTCGCCGACGCGATCCGCGGCGCCGACATCTTCCTGGGCCTTTCGGGCCCTGGCGTGCTTACGCAGGACATGGTGAAGGCCATGGCGAAGGACCCGCTGATCCTGGCGCTCGCGAACCCGGAACCGGAGATCCGCCCCGAGCTCGCGAAGGAAGTGCGCCCCGACGCGATCATCGCAACGGGACGGTCCGACTATCCGAACCAGGTCAACAACGTGCTCTGCTTCCCGTTCATCTTCCGCGGCGCGCTCGACGTCGGCGCGACGTCGATCACCGAAGGGATGAAGCTCGCGTGCATGCGCGCGATCGCCGAGCTCGCTCACGCGGAGCTCTCCGACGTCGTCGCGCAGGCCTACGCGGGCGAGGCGCTGTCGTTCGGGCCCGAGTACCTGATCCCCAAGCCGTTCGACACCCGGCTCATGGTGATGGTGCCGCTCGCGGTGGCGAAGGCAGCGATGGAGTCCGGCGTCGCCACGCGTCCGATCGCGGACCTCGACGCCTACCGCGATCGGCTCTCGCAGTTCATCTGGCACTCCGGCCTCATCATGAAGCCGGTCTTCGACAACGCGAAGCGCGCGCCGCGCAAGGTCGTCTACGCCGAGGGCGAGGAGGAGCGCGTGCTGCGCGCCGTGCAGGTCGTCGTCGACGAAGGCCTCGCGCGGCCGATGCTTATCGGCCGCCCGGAAGTGATCGCAGCGCGGGTCGAGAAGTTCGGGCTGCGCCTTTCCGCCGGCCGCGACTTCGATCTCGTCAACATCAACAAGGATCCGCGCTACAAGGCGACCTGGCAGCTCTACTACCAGTTGATGGGACGAAACGGGATCTCGCCCGAGGACGCGAAGGAGGCGGTGCTGCGCAAGCCATCGCTGATCGGCGCGCTGCTCTTGCACATGGGCGAGTGCGACGCGCTCTTGTGCGGGACGGTGGGCAAGTACCAGGCGCACCTCCGCCACGTAACTGACGTCATCGGCCAGCGGCCGGACGCGCCGGTCTTTGCCGCAATGAACGGGTTGCTCCTGCCGAACCGGACGCTCTTCATCTGCGATACGTACGTGAACCGCAATCCGTCGGCGGCGCGCCTCGTCGAGATCGCGTTGCTCGCGGCCGACGGCGTGCGCCGCTTTGGCCTCGTGCCGCGCGTGGCGCTCGTCTCGCACTCGAACTTCGGCAGCGACGACTCGAAATCGGCGCGCAAGATGCGCGAGGCGCGGCGGCTCCTCGCCGAGCGCGCACCGGGGCTCGAGATGGACGGCGAGATGCACGGCGACGCGGCGCTGTCCGAAGCGATCCGAAGCCGCGTGCATCCGGATTCGACGTTGAAGGGCGAAGCGAACCTGCTCGTGATGCCAAATCTCGATGCGGCCAACATCTCGTTCAATCTGCTGAAGATCACCGGCGGCGAAGGCGTGACGATCGGGCCGATCCTGCTCGGCGCGCGCAAGCCGGTGCTGATCGCGACGCCGTCGGCCACCGTGCGGCGGCTCGTCAACCTGACGGCGCTCGCGGTCGTGGACGTCGCGGCGCGCGTCGCCTGACGCGGCGTGCCGCGCGACCCGCGAAATGCACTGGCAGCACGGAGGCCGAACTGGCGAGCCGCTCGCGCCGCGGCCTCCGGACCGCCTCGACTGATCGCTGCTTCGAGCTGTCGGCCGCTTGCGGCGACTCGCGATTGCTCGCTCCCCCTCGGCGCTTCGCGCCCGGGGGAACGCGCGAACGGCGAGCAGGGGCCCCAAGCTCGCTTGGGGATGCGAGCGATCGGGAGCGCGTTCGGAGGCCGACCCCCTAGGCGCGACGAAATGCACTGGCAGCACGGAGGCCGAACCGGCGAGCCGCTCGCGCCGCTAGTTCGCCTTCGCGACGTCGGTCAGCTGCTTCAGCGTGAACGTATAGCTCGCCTTGTCGAGCGGCTTGTGGCACGCGAGGCACTCTGCCTGGTTGATGCCCGGGCGCGGAACCTTGGCCGCAGTGTAGACCGCGTAGTTCCAGTCCTCGTTGCGCAGCATTTCAGGGATGTCCTTGCCCCAACCGGCCTCGCGCGCCATTGCGGTGTACGCGACCAGCTGATCCGCGACGAAGAAGCCGTCGGCACCCATCATCGGCTTCTTGTCCGCATCGAGCTTCGCCGAATAGACCTCGGCGAACAACACCGAGCCGTCAGGCAGCGATTTTCCGGCTTTCGCGGCCTGCAGCGCCGCGCGGTTCGCGTAGTAGTAGCGCACCTGCTTCGTGTCGGGGAAGTTGATCGTGTGATACTTCGTGAACGTCGACTGGTAATTCTCCGGAAACGTCACGCCGGTCTTCGCGACATTGGGCAGGAAGTCCGACTTCGCCGTGCCGGCGGCAGCGCCCTGTTGCGCGGCGAAGTGGGCGGCGACGTTGGCGATGTCATCGGCGGTTAGCTGGGCGGCGATCGCATTCATGATCGCGTTCTTGCGGCTGCCGTCCTTGAGCGCGTTCAACTGCGTCTCGAGGTAGCGCGCCTTCTGCCCGGCGAGGTTCGGAATGGCATCGGTGACGCTGACGCCCAGCACGCCGTGACAAGCAGCGCAAACGGCGGCAGCCTTCGCGCGCCCCGCCTCCTGGTCGGCAGCGCTCGCCGAGACGCTCGCGAGGAGTATGACGGCCGCGATCGGAATTCTCATCTGGTCCTCCGTTGAGTGCGCTTTCCCGATAGTGGAGGGCGGAGCACACCTCCGCCCGCTCGCGTGATCGCCAACAGCGCCCGAGTGGCATTGCTTCCGGCTCCTCGCAACCGAGCCACCATTATGGTGCATTGCGTCATTTGTTTCCGAATATACTTCCAGCCTGAGTATTGAACCATTGAAAATAATAGCAATCTAGTGTATTGTGCATCGCACAAATGCCTCTGGAGACACCGATGGATCCCCTGTCCCACAAGGGCGCGGGCGCGATCGGCGCCCCTGCCAGCCCAGCCGTCCCGGCGGAATCTCCGCCCGGCCACACCGCGCTCCGCTTTTCGCGCGATCTCCCGTTCGTGACGACCGACGCGGCCTTGGCGGTGGTCGCCTATGCGGCCAACCAGGCCATTGCCGGGCAGATCACGTTCGCGCACCTGCTGGGCGAACTCGCGCGCGCGCAGGCACACGAGCTCTCGACCGCGGGCGCACAAGCGGTGCCGCAAGGCGTGCTGCGCGACGCGGTCGTATCGATCGCGAGCATCGAGGCGAGCTTCGCGGACAGCGTCATCGACGCGGCGAACCGCTACGGTCGCAGCTTCGGGCGTCTCGCCTTCGCGTTTCCCGTTGCGTCCCGCGGCGGGCACTGACGCGATCGGCGCGGCACGTTCGCGGTTTATGATTCTGTCGTGCCGCGGCGAACGTGCCGCGGCGCGTCCTTGGCGCGCAACCGGTGTACTGAGTCAGAAGTTCCGAAGACAAAGGAGCGGATGAAATCGGGCGTCAGGCGAGGCACGAGGGCGACGGCGTACCCTGTGGTACGGTGAGGCCGAGCAACGACGCATGGCGCGATTTCGCCGCGAACCGTCGAGCGAATTTCTGACTCAGTACACGAGATCGATGGCGAACTCGTCTCCGCGCTACGCGCGCTTCGGCAGCGGCCAGGCCGTGCTGCGGGTCGAGGACGAAGCGCTGCTGAAAGGAGCGGGGCGCTTCGCCGACGACGTCGACGCACCGGGCCAGAGTCACGTCGTGTTCCTGCGCTCGCCGCATCCGCACGCGCGCGTGCTCGCGATCGACGTGGCTGCGGCGGCCGCGATGCCGGGCGTCATCGCCGTGGTCACCGGCGAGGATCTCGTGCGCGCCGGCGTGAAGCCGCTCCCGCTCTCGTCGGACTTCCGCCGCGCGGACGGCTCGCCCACCGCAACGCCGCCCCGCCACGCGCTCGCAGTCGGCGCGGTCCGCTACGTGGGCGAAGCAGTGGCGGCGGTCGTCGCGACGAGCCTTCGCGAGGCACGCGACGCGGTCGAGGCGATCGATGTCCGCTACGAGCCGTTGCCGATGGTCGCGGATGCAGCGAAGGCGCTCGCGCCGCATGCCCCGCCGGTGTGGCCCGAAGCCCCGGACAACATCGCGTGCGAGATGCGCCACGGCGACGCGAAGGCGACGGCCGCGGCGTTTCGCCCGGGCGGCGCATGTGGTGACGCTCGAGCTCGAAAACCAGCGCGTTGCGCCGTGCCCGATCGAGCCGCGCGCGGTGCTGGCGACGGTCGACGCAGCGACCGGGCGGCTCACGCTGACCGTGAGTTGCCAGACGCCGACGGGGCTGCGCGACGAGCTCGCGGAGGTCCTCGGCCTCGGAAGCGAAGGCGTGCGCGTGCTCGTGGGTGATGTCGGCGGCGGGTTCGGGATGAAGACGAGCCTCTACCCGGAGGACGTCGTCACCGCGTACTGCGCGCGGAAGTTCGGACGCCCGGTCAAGTGGTGCGCCGAGCGGATGGACGAGTTCCTCGCCGCCTCGCACGGGCGCGACGTGACGAGCACGGCGGAGCTGGCGCTCGACGGCGACGGCCGCGTGCTCGCGCTCCGCGTCGATTCGCGCGCGAACGTCGGCGCGTATGCCACGGGCGGTGGCGTCGTGATCCAGCTCCTGATCGGGCCCTGGGTTGCGACGTCGATCTACGACATCGGCACGATCGACCTTCGCATCCGGGCAGTGCTCACGCACACCGCGCCGACCGGCGCGTATCGCGGGGCGGGCCGGCCCGAGGCGATCTACATGATCGAGCGACTGATGGACGCGGCGGCACGCGCAACCGGGATCGACCAGGTCGAGCTCCGCCGCCGCAACATGATCCGGCCCGCGCAGATGCCGTATCGCAATCCGCTCGACAAGACCTACGACAGCGGAAGCTTCGCGCAGGTAATGGACGCGGCGCGCTCGCTCGCCGGATGGGACGGGTTCGACGCGCGATGCGAGGAGTCGGCGCGCCGCGGCCAGCTACGCGGACGCGGGATGGCGGCGTTCCTCGAGTGGACCGGCGCCGACGTGTTCGAGGAGACGGTCACCGTCACCGTCGAAGGCGACGGCGGCATCGAGATCGTGTCCGCGACGCAGGCGATGGGACAGGGGCTCGCGACCACCTACGCGCAGCTCGCGGTCGACGTGTTCGGTGTGCCGATCGACAAGATCCGGATTGTGCAGGGCGACACCGACCGTGCGCAGGGCTTCGGCAGCGCCGGCTCGCGCTCGCTCTTCGTCGGCGGCTCCGCGGTGCGCGTCGGGGCCGAGCGGACGGTCGCCGCGGCGCGCGAGCTCGCGGCGGCGGCGCTCGAGACCGCGGCCGGCGACCTCGAATACAGCGACGGCGACTACGTCGTCGCCGGCACCGACCGGCGCATCGGCCTCTTCGAGCTCGCGCGGCGGCAGCGCGCCCGGCGCATCGTCGTGGCGTCGACGAGCAAGGTCGCCGACGCGACGTGGCCGAATGGCTGCCACATCTGCGAGGTCGAGATCGATCCCGACACCGGCGCGGTCGAGGTCGCCGGCTACTGGTCGGTCAACGACGTCGGGCGCGTAATCAATCCGCTGATCGTCGAAGGCCAGATCGAGGGCGGCGCCGCGCAGGGCATCGGGCAGGCGTTGTGCGAACGGTTCGTCTACGACGCCGAGACGGGCCAGGCGTTGACTGCAAGCTTCCTCGACTACGCGGTCCCCCGCGCGACGATGTTTCGTCACTTTAGGACGGCGACCGACGAGTCGACGCCCTGCCGCAACAATGTGATGGGCGTGAAAGGCGTGGGCGAGCTTGGCACGATTGGTGCATCACCGGCTGTGGTCAACGCCGTGGTCGACGCGCTCGCGCGGGCGGGTGCAGGCGATCGCGCCCTCGCGCTGCAGATGCCGCTCACGTCCGAGCGGGTCTGGCGCGCGCTGCGTCGGTAGATTGGAGCTGTCCTGTACAATCGCGCCGGCGACGCCAGGGGATCGGCCTGTGCCGAGGCGGTTGCCGATGCCGGGAGGAACGTACTCGATGCCGTCTCGTCCGCTGTCGTGGCTCGCCGTTGCGGCGATCGCCGTCTTCTCGTACAACGCCGCCGCGTCCGACCTCGTTTTCTCGGTGACCGAGGGCGTCACCTACCAGGCGACGCCGAAGGAGATCCGCGACAAGTTCGAGCCGCTCGCGCTCGCGCTCGGCAGCGCGCTCAAGCGCAACGTGAGAGTCGTGCTGGTGCCGAAGTACGACGACGTACGCGCCGGACTCGCGAAGCAGGAGTACGACCTCGCATTCATCCATCCGGCCCACGTGGCGCTGGCCGAAATCAAGGCGGGCCGGTACAAGACGATTGCCTGGACCACCGGCTTCACCGAGTACACGGTGTCGCTGATGGTCAAGCCGAATGACGCAGCCAAGACGCTGCCCGACATCAAGGGCAGGACGCTCGTCACGCCTGACCCCGACTCGATCACGGCGTGGATGGTCCGCGCGATGCTGCGCACGGCAAGCATCAAGGCGGACGATCTCAAGATCCGGACGACACGCTACCAGGACGCGGTGCCGTTCTATCTCGAGTACGGCTTCGCGGACGTCGGCGCGACGGCGGCGAACGCCGTGGTCAAGGAATGGACCGACAAGGGCGGCAAGGTGTTCATCAAGTCGCGCTCGGTGCCGATCAAGTATTTCATCGTCTCGACAAAGGTCCCCGCCGACGAGCAGGAGCGCATCCAGCGCGCGCTCGTGACGCTCGCACAGTCCGACCAGGGCAAGCAGGTGCTCTCCGCGATGGGGTACCGGGGCTTCGTCATGCCCAACCACGACGTCGATACATCGGTCATCGCCTGGCTCGGCCTCTGAGCGGCGGCTAGCCCGCGGGCGCGATCCGCGGTGATCCGGATGCGGTAGCATGGCGGCCCGGCTTTCGCGCTGCGCCCATGGATTTCGCCTTCATTCTCGATCCGCTGCCGCTGCTCAAGGCCTACAAGGACTCGAGCGTGGCGATGATGCGCGCGCTCGTCGCGCGCGGGCATCGCGTGTTCGCGCTCGAGCCGGCCGACGTCTACTGGAGCGCCGGCGCGACCCGGGCGCGCGCCGTCCCGCTCGAGGTACGCACGACCAACGTGCGACTGGTACGCGGCCGGCGCGCCGGAAGAACGGGCGCTCGCCGACTTCTCCGCGGTCGTGATGCGCAAGGACCCGCCGTTCGACATGGAGTACGTGTACGCGACGTACCTGCTCGAGGCGGCCGAGCGCGAAGGCGCGCGCGTGTTCAACCGGCCGCGGGCGATCCGCGACAACAACGAGAAGATGGCGATCGCGAAGTTCGCCGAGTTCGTCGCGCCGACGCTCGTCACGCGCGACGCGGAGCGGATCGCCGCGTTCATCGACGCGCACGGCGACGTCATCGTGAAGCCGCTGGACGGCATGGGCGGCACCTCGGTGTTCCGGGTCCGCGCCGACGATCCGAACCGCAACGTGATCGTCGAGACCGTGAGCCACGACGGCGCGCGGACCGTGATGGCGCAGCGCTTCCTGCCCGCGATCGCCGACGGCGACAAGCGCGTGCTGCTGATCGCCGGCGAGGCCGTTCCGTATGCGCTCGCGCGGATCCCGAAGCCCGGCGAGACGCGCGGCAACCTTGCCGCCGGCGGCCGCGGCGTCGCGCGGCCGCTGACCGCGCGCGACCGCGAGATCGCGACGGCGCTCGGGCCGAAGCTCTGGGCCGAGGGACTGCTCGTCGTCGGGCTCGACGTGATCGGCGACTACCTGACCGAGGTCAACGTGACGAGCCCCACGTGCTTCGTCGAGATCTCCGAGCAGTCCGGCTTCGACGTGGGCGGCATGTTCGCCGAGGCGCTGCTCCGCGCCTGCTAGTCTTCTTGGCCGCCGCGCGGCCTCGGGCCGTGCTCGACGCACGTGCTACCATAATTCCCGACCCGTCCCCTCGCCGCCGGGACGACCGCGGATCGACGATGATCGGCATCCTGATCGTGGCACACGACACGCTGGGCGAGAGCCTCGTGCGCGCCGTGACGCACGTGCTCGGCACGCGGCCGCCGCAGCTCGAGGTGCTCTCGGTCGCCGCGACGGACGACCCGGCCGACCTCCTGCCCGCGGCGCGCGAGCTGGTCGCGCGGCTCGACACCGGCAAGGGCGTGCTGGTGTTCTCCGACCTCTTCGGCGCGACGCCGTGCAATCTCGCCGCGAAGCTCATGAAGCCGGGCCGAGTCGAGGTCGTCGCCGGCGTCAACCTGCCGATGCTCGTGCGCGCGTTCACCTACCGCAACCGCGGCATGGAGACGACGATCAAGAAGGCGATCTCCGGCGCGTGCGACGGGGTGCTGCATCTCGAGGTCGATCCCGCCTATGCAGCAACGCGAGGTTGAGATCGTCAACAAGCTCGGGCTGCATGCGCGGGCCTCCGCCAAGCTCACGCAGCTCGCTGCCAAATACCAATGCGAAGTCCTGATGGCCCGCAACAACCGCAAGGTCAACGCGAAGAGCATCATGGGCGTGATGATGCTCGCCGCGGGCAAGGGGGCGAAGGTGACGCTCGAGACCGACGGCCCGGACGAGGCCGAGGCGATGGACGCGCTGGTGGCGTTGATCGGCGACTACTTCGGCGAAGGACAGTAAGCGCTCGCCCTCGCCCCGGCGCTGCCGCGCAGAGGACGCCGGATGCGGACAATCGGGGAACCAACGCGTGAGGAGAGCGCTCCATGTCGAAGGGCCGGTCGCAAAGGTCGCGCCGGCCGCAATCGAAAACGACACGGGGGACTCCCATGCAGACCTGCGAAGTGCAAGTGCGCCACCCGTTCGGGCTGCACGCGCGCGTGGCGGCGCGCATCGTCAGACTCGCCTCGGGCTTTCGCTGCAACATCGCGCTCGTGTGCCGGGGACGGCGGGCGAGCGCGCGCAGCATCGTCGCGGTGCTGATGCTCGCGGCCGCGGTCGGCACATCGGTGCGGCTCGAGGTCGAGGGGCCGGACGAGGTGGAGGCGATCACCGCCGTGGCGGAGCTCGTTCGCGGGTAGGCCGGCGTCCGGCCACCGGGAACGCCGCGCGATGACGAGCTTCGCGCTGCACGGCGTCGGCGTCTCGGGCGGCATCGCGATCGGCCGCGCGCAGCTCGTCTCGCACGCGACGCTCGAGGTCGCCCACTACGCGATCGCCGCGGGCGATGTCGACGCGGAGATCGCGCGCTTCGGACAACGCGGTGCGCGAGGTGCAGCGCGAGCTCGAAGGCCTGCACGGCGCGATGACGAGCGGCGACGCGCCGGCCGAGTTCGGCGCGTTCCTCGACGTCCACTGGATGATCCTCACGGATCCGACGCTTGTCGGAGACGCCGCGACGGATCATCGCCGAGCAGCGGTGCAACGCCGAGTGGGCGCTCGTGCAGCAGATGAACGTGCTGGTCGAGCAGTTCGACAGCGATCGACGACCCGTATCTGCGCGAGCGCAAGGCCGACGTCGTGCAGGTCGTCGAGCGGATCCTGAAGCGCCTGCTGGGCAAGCCGGGGGCCGTCGCGCCGGCGGGCGCCGAGCAGCACACGATCCTGGTCGCGCACGACCTCTCGCCGGCCGACGTGATCCAGTTCAAGCAGCACCGGTTCGCGGCGTTTCTCACCGACGTCGGCGGCGCGACGTCGCACACGGCGATCGTCGCGCGGAGCCTCGCGGTGCCCGCGGTCGTCGCGACGCACAACGCGCGGCAGCTGATCCGCGAGAACGAGCTCCTGATCGTCGACGGCACGAACAACGTCGTCATCGTCAACCCGGACAAGTCGGTGCTGGCCGAGTACCGGCTGAAGCAGGGCGAGCTCTCGCTCGAGCGGGCGCGGTTGAAGCGGCTCGTCACGAAGCCCGCGACGACGATCGACGGCGTCGAGGTCGAGCTCCAGGCGAACATCGAGCTGCCGGGCGACCTGCCGCAGACGCTCGAGAACGGCGCGACCGGCGTCGGCCTCTTCCGCTCCGAGTTCCTGTTCCTCAATCGCGAGGGCCTGCCGTCCGAGGACGAGCAGTTCGAGGCGTACCGCAGCGTCGCCGAGGGCATGCGCGGCAAGCCGGTGACGATCCGCACGTTCGACCTGGGCGCGGACAAGCAGGCGGCCGGGCTCGACGGGCTCGCGCGCGTCGCCCCGAATCCCGCGCTCGGCCTGCGCGCGGTCCGCTTCTGCCTGGCCGAGCCGCGGCTCTTCCTCACGCAGCTCCGCGCGATCCTGCGCGCGTCGCACTACGGCAACGGTGAAGATCCTGATCCCGATGCTCGCCTCGGTGGGCGAGATCGACCAGACGCTCGCGATGATCGCGCAGGCGAAGGAGACGCTGCGCGAGCAGGGCGTGCCGTTCGACTCCGGCGTGCCGATCGGCGGGATGATCGAGATCCCGGCCGCGGTGCTCGCGATCTCGGCGTTCCTGAAGCGGCTCGACTTCCTGTCGATCGGCACCAACGACCTGATCCAGTACACGCTCGCGGTCGACCGCGCCGACGACACGGTGTCGCACCTCTACGACCCGATGCATCCGGCGGTGCTGAAGCTGATCGGCGATGGCGATCGCCGCGGCCAACAAGGCGAACGTGCCGATCGCGGTCTGCGGCGAGATGGCGGGCGAGGTGCAGTCGACGCGGCTCCTGCTCGGCCTGGGGCTCACCAACCTGTCGATGCACCCGGCGCACCTGCTCGCCGTCAAGCAGCGCGTGCTGACTACCGACGTCGCGCAGGCGCGAGCGCACGTCGAGCGGATACGCCGCACCGACGACCCGGTGCGCCTCGTCGCGATGCTCGACCGGCTCAACGCCTGAGCGGAACGCCTGCGCTACCGCGCCGCCGCTTTCCCGCCTGTGATGACAATGGCATAATCGCGGCGCCGCGCGAGGCCGGGGAATTTCCGCCATCGGCGCCGGTTTACCCTTGGGTCAGGCAGACGGCAGACCGCAATGGATCTCGGATCGACGCACGACGGGATGAAGCGGACGCGGATGCGCGGCGCCGGATGCGTCGTCGCGCGTGCCACGGTCGCGCTCGCCGCAGCCGGCTTTGCCGTCGTTGCGGCGGCCCTCGGCGTGGGTGAGCAGGCACCCGGGTTCGCGCTGCCGACCGCGACGGGCGAGTCCGTCGCGCTGGAGAAGCTCAAGGGCCGCGTCGTCTACGTCGATTTCTGGGCGTCGTGGTGCGGCCCGTGCCGGCGCTCGTTTCCCTGGATGAACGAAATGCAGCAGAAGTACGGCGCCGCCGGGTTCACCGTCATCGGCGTCAACGTCGACAAGCGGCGTCCCGACGCGGAGACGCTTCCTGCAGCAGACGCCGGCGACGTTCACCATCGTCTACGACGCTGCCGGCAGGACGCCCGAGGCCTATGCGGTCAAGGGCATGCCGAGCTCGTACCTGGTCGACGCCAGCGGCAAGGTCGTCGCGGTCGAAAACGGCTTCCGCGACGAGC
Source organism: uncultured beta proteobacterium (assembly GCA_963830485.1). GTDB lineage: Bacteria > Pseudomonadota > Gammaproteobacteria > Burkholderiales > Casimicrobiaceae > CAIWHR01. The sequence goes on along the minus strand of CAWHNE010000017.1, from coordinate 111,787 downwards.
AGAAGGCCGAGCTCGAGGCGCGCATCCGCGCGCTCGTCGCACCGCGCTGATCGATTTCGACAGTTGCTCCCGGAGGTTCCGATGCGCTCGTTGTCACGACTTCTCGTCCTGCTCGCGGCCGCTCGCCGCCGTCGGCTGCGCGACGATGGAACCGCCGAAGCCCTGGGAGCGCGGCGATCTCGCGAAGTCCTCGATGCAGATCGACCCCGACAAGCTGGAGACTGAAGATCCAGGAGCACATCTACGCGAGCAAGGAGGCGGCGACCGGCGGCTACGGCGTCGGCGGGGGCGGGTGTGGCTGCAACTGACGGCGCGGGATCGCCGGGGTCCGCGGCTCGCGGCGCTCGTCGCCGCGGCGCTCGCGCTGCCCGGCATGCTGCCTGTCGGGCGCGGCGGCGCAGGCGGTCGCCGATCACGGCGTGCTCGAGCTCAAGTACCTCGACTACCGCGACTGGCAGCCCGGCGCGAGCCGGATGACGGTGCGCAGCCCGTCGCTCTACACGCTCATCCCCGTCAACGACACGACGGAGTTCGAAGGCTCGCTCGTCTACGACGCGATGTCGGGCGCCTCGCCGCTGTACTTCAACACGCTGTCGGGCGCGTCGGGCCTGGGCGTCACCGACTACCGGACCGCCGGCGACGCGAAGGTGACGAAGTACTTCGGCGACTGGGCGGTCGGCGTCGGCCGGCGTCGTGTCGTCCGAGCGCGACTACCTCTCGCGCGGCGGGTCGGTCGACTTCCGCTTCTACTCGGCCGACCGCAACCGCACGTACGCGGTCGTCGATCGCCGGCGCGAACGACCGCATCAATCCGACCAACGGTGCCGTGTCGCAACGCGCCGCGCAACACCCTCGAATACCTGGTCGGGATCACGCAGGCGCTCTCGCCCACGCAGATCGTCCAGTCGAACCTGACGTACTCGTACGGCCACGGCTACTACAACGACCCGTACAAGCTGCTCGACACGCGGCCGTCCGAGCGGCGCATCCTCGCGTGGCTCACGCGCTACAACCAGTACTTCGCCGAGCAGGACGGCGCGCTCAGGCTGTCGTACCGCTACCTGCACGATTCGTTCGGCGGCAATTCGAACACGATCACCGCCGCGTGGGTGCAGGCGCTGCCGCGCGAGTGGACGCGTAACGCCCGCGCTGCGCTACTACACGCAGAGTGCGGCGTCGTTCTACCACGATCCGCCGGCGGGATCGGGCTTCCAGTTCGGGCAGCCCTACACGATGGACACGCGGCTCTCCGCGTTCGGCGCGTTCACGCTCGGCTTCGACGTCGGCAAGGTGCTCGCGGACGGCTGGAGCGCCGATCTCCGCGTCGACTTCTACCGGCAGCAGGCGAACTGGCGTATCGGCGGCGGCAGCCCGGGCCTGCTGCCGTTCTCGGCCCGCTGGATCATCTTCGGCCTGACGAAGACGTTCTGACGGGTCGCGGGCTGCGGTCGGCGTATCCTGCGGCGATGGCGCTCGTGCGCATTCCGTTTCGCGCGATGGCGTCGGACAACGAGCTTCAGCTCGACGCTGCCGATCCGGCGCGCGCGCGCCGTGCTGCCGACGCGGCGGTCGCCGACGTCCTGCGCATCGAGGCCAAGTACTCGCGCTACCGCGACGACAGCGTCGTCACGCGCATCAACCGCGCCGCCGGCGGCTGCGCGGTGGAGATCGATGCCGAGACCGCGGCGCTCGCTGCCTACGCAGACCGCTGCCACGCACAGAGCGGCGGCCGCTTCGACATCACGTCCGGCGTCCTGCGCCGCGCCTGGGATTTCCGCCGGCGTCCGCCCGCGCTCCCCGATGCGGCGACGCTCGCGGCGGCGATGGCGCTGGTCGGCTGGGGCGAAGTCGAGTGGGACGAGCGCACGATCCGGCTGCCGCGCGCCGGCATGGAGATCGACTTCGGCGGCATCGGCAAGGAATACGCGGCCGACCGCATCGCGACGATCTGCGTCGAGCACGGGGTCGCGCACGGCCTGGTGAACCTCGGCGGCGACGTGCGCGCGATCGGCGCGCAGCCCGACGGCACGCCGTGGCGCGTCGGCATCCGTCATCCGCGCGTGGACGGGAAGGCGATCGCCTACGTCGATCTCGCCGACGGCGCGGTCGCGACGAGCGGCGACTACGAGCGCTACTTCGAGCTCGACGGCCGCCGCTACTGCCACATCCTGAATCCGCGCACCGGGATGCCGGTCGCGCACTGGCAGTCGGTGAGCGTGGTCGCGCCGCTCGCGGTCGTCGCGGGGAGCTGCGCGACGATCGCGATGCTGCTCGAAGCGGAAGGCGAGGCGTTCCTCGCCGCGCAGGGCTACTCGTACATCGCCGTCGCGCCGGACGGCACGCTGCGCGGGCCGGCGGCTACCCCGCGCATCTGATGCCTTCATCCGCGCGGAGGCGGGGATCCAGTGACTCTTGTTCGCAACGACACCGGGTCCCCGCGTGCGCGGGGACGACAATCGATTAGTTGCAGACCGTGCCGGCGGTCGGCGCGCCGAGCGGCTGGCGCGTGAGCTGCTTCGTCTTCGAGACCGCGCCGATGCGTGTAGGAGAACGTCGGCGCTGTTGCCGTTGGCGAATGTCAGCGTGGCGTTGCCCGCCTCGACCGCCGGGTTGGCGACAAACGGTACGGCGCCGAACGGCGTGGCCGTCATCGCGCAAGAGCTTGCCGGTGAAGGTCTCGCCGGTGCCCTTGTTCATGATCGAGACGAGCCACGCGGCGAGGTGTCGACGTCGAACGTGAACCAGGTGGCGAAGATCGTGTTGTCGTGGTGGGCGAAGTTGATGCCCCAGCCGGACTCGTCGGCATTCCACCAGAGACCCTGGTAGTTCGTGGCGCCCGCAAGGTTCGCCGCGGCGCTGTACGTGCACGTAGGCTGCGTTCCGAACGGCTGCGGCGTGATCGACTTCGTCACCGCGCCCATTCCGGTCACGTTGTACGTGAGCGTCGCATTGTTCGCATCGGCGAACGTGATCGTCCCGGTTCCGGCCGGGATCGCGGTGCCCGCGGTGAAGCTGGCCGCGCCGTAGCCCGAGCCCGTCGTCTTCCAGAGGGTGCCGGTGAACGTGTCGTTTCCGTCCGGGTCCGCCGTCATCACGATCCACCACGGCTTGCCAGCGCCGTCGTAGATGAACCACGTCGCGAAGATCTTGTTGCCGTCGTGCTGGAAGTTGACGCCCCATCCGGATTCGCTCGCGTTCCACCAGATGCCCGTGTGATTCGCAGCGGTGCCGGTGCCCGTGAACGTGAACTTCTGCGGGCTGTAGAGTCCGTTGCTCGTCACGATGATCCCGCCGCTGCGTGCGCCCGTCGCCGACGGATGGAACGTCACCTTCACGGTGCACGACGTCGCCTGCGTGAGCGACGTGCACGTGTTGGCCGTGATCGCGAATTCCGCCGCGTTGTCGCTCGTGACCGACGCGACGTTGACGGTGCCCGCGCCGATGTTCGACAGGGTCAGTGTGAGTGGAGCGCTCGTCGAGCCGACCGGCTGGCTGCCGAAATTCATCGTCCCGGAGCCCTGCAGCTCGCCCTGCGAGCCCGCCGCCTCCACCGCCACCGCCGGTCACGCACGGCGCAATTCCGATCTTGCACGTGTAGAGGAACTCGGCAATATCGCCGAGGTCCCCCATGACGTTGTTGGGTAGCCGGTCGGCGATGCAGCAGGCCTCCATCGCGAACATGATCGGTGCGGCCTCGGGCTGCTTGTACATCATGAACTGGATGTAGCCGGGATCGCGCGGCGCGGCGCGGATCAGCGACGGCGGGGGCGCAGGCTTGTCGAGCGTGTCCGTGAGGGGATTCGCGCTGTGACACTGGTTGCACGACCAGGTGTACGGAATCCCGGGGGCGGGCACCTGACCGTAGAGCACCATCCCCCGGTAGGCGTCGCCGCACCCGAGATTGGCGGGATTGGCGACCGGCGTCGTGCATGCCTGCTCCGCCGATGCCTCCGGCGACCACGCGCCGACGGCGGCCAACGCCAGCGCGAAGACGATTCCCGCGACAATTCGTCCCATCCGGATCTCCATCGAGCGAAGAGCCACCGCTTCGCCCATGACAGGCGGCACTATTCCGACGTCATAGGTTATTCCATTGTCATGGAGACGGCAAGCCATTGGGCAGGCTCGGGAAGCGCGACCTCCGGCTCCCCAAGCCGCTGCCGTAGGCAAACGCGCCCGGACGGTCTAGACTTCGCGTCAGCGCCGATTTGAGCCAGCTTGCGGGCGCGAGCGGATCCCGGTGTACGGGATGTACGCGACAAATACGGCTAAAGCGGAGCGGCACGCGGAACTTCCGCACCCAACCCGATTAGCGAAGCTGGTCGGGTTTTTTGTTGATCGCGCCACGACGCCGCCTTCCCGATGCCCTCGTTCGCCGCCACCACCGGAGGCTCCGGCGCGTCCCCTGCCACTGGCGCATCGGTCGGGGTCGTCGTCGCGAAGCGCGCCCGATTCGACACGCCGCTGCCGCTTGCGTGTGGGGCGTCGCTGCCGGGATTCGAGCTCGCCTACGAGACCTACGGCGCATTGAACGCCGAGCGCTCGAACGCGGTGCTGATCTGCCACGCGTTGAACGCATCGCATCACGTCGCCGGCTGCTACGAAGGGGAGCCGGACAACGTCGGCTGGTGGGACAACATGATCGGTCCGGGCAAGCCGCTCGACACCGATCGCTTCTTCGTCGTCGGCGTCAACAACCTCGGCAGCTGCTTCGGCTCCTCGGGACCGCTCACGCCGAATCCGGCGACGGGCGAGCCTTGGGGCGCGGACTTTCCGCTCGTCACGGTCGAGGACTGGGTCGATGCGCAGGCGCGGCTCGCCGATCACCTCGGCATCCGGCAGTGGGCCGCGGTGATGGGCGGGAGCCTGGGCGGCATGCAGGCGCTCGACTGGGGCATCCGCTATCCAGAGCGCATCCGCCACGCGCTCGTCATCGCCGCCGCGCCGAACCTGTCCGCGCAGAACATCGCATTCAACGAAGTCGCGCGGCAGGCGATCCTCACCGATCCCGACTTCCACGGCGGCCACTTCGACGCGCACGGGACGAAGCCGCGCCGGGGCCTGCGCGTCGCGCGGATGGTCGGCCACATCACGTACCTCTCCGACGAGCAGATGGAGGAGAGATTCGGCCGCGGGCTCCGCGAGGGCAAGAAGTTCTCGTTCGCGCCCGAATTCCAGATCGAGTCGTACCTGCGCCACCAGGGCGAGAAGTTCGCCGAATACTTCGACGCGAACACGTACCTGCGGATCACCAAGGCACTCGACTATTTCGATCCGGCGCAGACCGCCGGCGGCAGCCTCGCGCAGGCGCTCGCGCCGGCTTCGTGCCGGTTCCTCGTCATCGCGTTCACGACCGACTGGCGCTTCGCGCCGTCGCGCTCGCGCGAGATCGTGAAAGCGCTGGTCGACAACCACCGCGACGTGTCGTACGTGGAGATCGCCGCGCCGCATGGGCACGACGCGTTCCTGCTGGACGACCCGCAGTACATGGCGGTGGTGCGCGCGTACTTCGAGCGTGTGGGGTCAGACCCGGGTCAGACCCCGAGATTGGGGTCTGACCCGGGTCTGACCCCGACTTATGTTCCCTCCGCGGCCGCGGCCGCCGGGCGTACGGACTTCGCGACGATCGCCTCGTGGATCGCGCGCGGCGCGCGCGTTCTGGATCTGGGCTGCGGCGACGGCAGCCTGCTCGCCTACCTTGCGCGCGAGCGCGGCGTGAAGGGCTACGGCATCGAGATCGACCCCGCGGGCGTCCACGCGAGCATCGCGAGCGGGATCAACGTGCTGCAGAGCGACCTCGAGTCCGGCCTCGCGGGCTTCGACGACCACTCGTTCGACTGCGTGATCCTGTCGCAGACGCTGCAGGCGATGCGCCACACCGAAGACCTTGTCGTCGAGATGCTGCGCGTGGGGCGCGACGCGATCGTCACGTTCCCGAACTTCGGCCACTGGTCGCACCGCTGGCAGATCCTGCGGGGCCGGATGCCGGTGTCGCCGTCGTTGCCCTATCAATGGTACGACACGCCGAACATCCACCTCTGCACCGTGGCCGACTTCGACGCGTTCCTGGCCGAGCGCGCGTGCGTCGTCGAGAACCGCGTGGTCCTCGCCGCTGGCCGGCCGGTGTCCGTTCTGCCGAACTTGCGCGGAGAGCTCGCGATCTACCGCTTTCGCAGGACGTAATCTCGCGCGCAACTTTCCGCCGCGCGGCGCACGTTAGAATCCGGCGATGATCGATCCGGCATCGCGCGTCACGCCCGCGCGGGAGACATGGCGCGAGGCGCTCCTCAACCGGCGGATGCTGATCTGCGTCGCGACCGGTTTCTCGTCGGGTTTGCCGCTCTACCTGCTGCTCAATCTCCTGCCGGCGTGGTTGCGCTCGGAGCAGGTCGACTTGAAGTCGATCGGGCTCTTCGCGCTGATGCAGCTTCCGTACACGTGGAAGTTCACGTGGTCGCCGCTCATGGACCGCTACGCGTTGCCGCTCCTCGGGCGCCGTCGCGGCTGGATGCTGGTCACGCAGGTGCTCCTGCTCCTGTCGATCCCGGTCTTCGGCCTGTTTCATCCGGCGCGCGATCTGTGGGCGATCGCCTGGGTCTCGATCGCCGTGGCCTTCTTCTCGGCGAGCCAGGACATCGTGCTCGACGCCTATCGCCGCGAGATCCTCCCCGATCCCGAGCTCGGCCTCGGCAATGCCGTGCACGTCAACGCTTACCGGATCTCGAGCCTGGTGCCCGGCGCGCTGTCGTTGATTCTGGCCGATCTCCTGCCATGGAGCTCGGTGTTCGCGCTGACGGCGCTGTTCATGGTCCCCGGCATGCTCATGACGCTGCTCGTCGACGAGCCCGCCGTCTCGCGAGCGGCACCGAAGACATTGCGCGAGGCGGTGGTCGAGCCGTTCCACGAATTCATCACGCGCGCGGGCTGGAGGGAGGCGCTGCTCGTGCTGCTGTTCATCTTCCTCTACAAGCTCGGTGACAGCATGGCGACGGCACTCGCGACGCCGTTCTACCTCGATCTCGGCTTCACGAAGACCGAGATCGGCGTGATCGCGAAGAACGCGGGCCTGTGGGCAAGCGTCGCCGGCGGAATGCTCGGCGGCCTCTGGATGGTGAAGATCGGCATCAATCGCGGACTCTGGCTCTTCGGCGTGGTCCAGTGGGTGTCGATCCTGGGCTTCGCCTGGCTCGCCTGGGAGAACCGCCCGGACCGACTCTTGTTGGGCAGCGTGATCGCATTCGAGGCGCTGGGCGTGGGGCTCGGCACCGCCGCGTTCGTCGCCTACATCGCCCGGGCGACCGACCCGCGCTATACGGCGACCCAGTTCGCGCTGTTCACGAGCCTCGCCGCGCTGCCGCGCACGGCCGTCAACGCGACGACCGGATGGATCGTCGACGCGACCGGCTGGTTCCCGTTCTTTCTGCTCTGCGCGGTCCTGGCGCTGCCGGGGATGGCACTACTCTTGCGTGTGGCCCCCTGGAATGGGGGCATCGGGGGAGAGCCACGGTCATGAACCACCACAAATTCAGTGCCATCGCACACCGCGACCACGACTACTGCAACCCGATCTCCGCCGCCAAGGTCGAGCGGCTGCTGGACCTGTTGCCACTCGACGAGACGTCGCGGGCGCTCGACCTGGGCTGCGGTCGCGCCGAGCTCGCGCTGCGGATCATCGAGCGGTTCGGCTCGCCGGTCGTTGCCGTCGACAACTCGTCGTTGATGCTCGACGCGGCGCGCGAACGAGCCGAGTGGACGGGCGCGCTGCACAAGCTTCACCTCGACGACATCGACATCCGCGAGTTCAGGGCCGACCCCGAGACGTTCCACCTCACGGTGATGATGGGCGCGGGGGGCCTCGCCGGCGGCATGGCCGGCATCTGCAACACGCTGAAGGGCTGGACGAAGGGCGGTGGCTACGTGCTGGTGGGTGAGGGCTACTGGCGCCAGAAGCCGCATCCGGACTACCTCGCGCTCCTGGGCGGGCCCGACACGCAATACCTCGACCACCGCGGCAACGTGCAGGCCGGCGCCGACGCGGGCCTGATCCCGATGCACGCGACGACCGCGTCGACCGACGAGTGGGACGAGTACGAATGGAAATATTGCCGCTCGATCGAGCGCTACGCGCGCGAGATGCCCGACGACCCGGACGTCCCCGCGATGATCGAGCGGATTCGGCGCTGGCGCGACGCATACCTGCGCTGGGGCCGCGACACGCTGGGCTTCGCCGCGTATCTCTTCTACCGTCCGAGCACGCGCGTCGGCTGAGCGCGGCGTTTCAGCCGGCGCCCATCTTCTCCAGCGTTTCGCTCACTTCGAGCCACTCCGCTTCGAGCCTTGCCAGCTGCCACATGAGCTCGCCCTGCCGCGCGAGCCGTTCGCGCAGCGTGTCGCGCTCTTCGTCCGCGTAGGCCGCGGGCGAAGCGAGCCAGTCCTCGAGCGTCTTCCGCTCGCCGTCGAGGGCCGCGATCTCCCGGTCGAGCCGCGCGAGGCGGTCCGTGAGAGGCTTCCGGCGCGCGTAGCTCTCCTGGCGCGCCACCGCCTCGGCGCGCTTTTGCGCGCGGCGATCGCTTGCGGGGGACCCGGCATCGTCCTCGGCGACGGCGCGTCCGCGCGAGAGGACCCAGTCGCGGTAGTCGTCGAGGTCGCCGTCGAAGGGCTCGACGTGCCCGTCGGCCACGAGCCACAGCGCGTCCGCGGTCGCGCGCAAGAGGTGCCGGTCGTGCGCGACGACGACGAGCGCGCCTGCGTAGTCCTGCAGCGCCTCGGCGAGCGCCTCGCGCATCTCGATGTCGAGATGGTTGGTCGGCTCGTCCAGCAGCAGCAGGTTCGGGCGCGCGCGCACGATCAGCGCGAGCGTGAGGCGCGCCTTCTCGCCGCCGGAGAAGCGTGCGACGTCGGCTTGCGCCATGTCGCCGCGGAAGTCGAAGCCGCCCAGGTAGTCGCGCAGCTCCTGCTCGCGCGCCGCGGGATCGATGCGCGCGAGATGCGCGAGCGGCGACGCGCCGGCGTCGAGCTGATCGACCTGATGCTGTGCGAAGTACCCGATCGAGAGCCCCTGCGTCGTGAGCCGCTGGCCCGCGCGCGGCGCGAGCGTCCCGGCGAGCGCTTTGAGCAGCGTCGATTTCCCGGCGCCGTTGGGGCCGAGCAGCCCGATGCGCTCGCCGGCCAGCACGGCCCAGTCGAGGTTAGCGATGACCGGAGGCGCGTCCCCGTAGCCGAGCGCGACGTGCTCGAGCCGAACGAGTTGCCGCGCGGTCGCGTCGACCGGCGGAAACGAGAACTCGAACGGACTGTCGACGTGCGCCGCGGCGATCCGCTCCATCCGCTCGAGCGCCTTGATCCGGCTCTGCGCCTGCTTCGCCTTCGTCGCCTTCGCCCGGAAGCGGTCGACGAACACCTGCAGGTGCGCGATCTGCCGCTGCTGCTTCGCGTAGGCCGCCTGCTGCAGCGCGAGCTGTTGCGCGCGCTCGCGTTCGAACTGCGTGTAGTTGCCGGTGTAAGTCTTGAGCTTGCGGGCGTCGAAGTGGACGATCGTGCCCGCGACCCCATCGAGGAAATCGCGATCGTGCGTGATGAGGAGGAGCGTGCCCGGGAAGCGCGCGAGCCAGTCCTCGAGCCACAGCACGGCGTCGAGGTCGAGATGGTTGGTCGGCTCGTCCAGGAGGAGCAGATCCGACCGGCACATCAACGCCTGCGCGAGGTTGAGCCGCATCCTGAGGCCGCCCGAGAAGCTCGCGACCGGCTCGCCGTGGCGCGCGGCCGGAACGCCCAAGCCCGCGAGGAGGGTCGCCGCGCGGGCGCGTGCCGCATAGCCGCCGATCTCGTCGAAGCGGTGATGAAGCTCGGCGAGCGTCTCGCCGGCTTGCTCGGGATCGACGGCAGCGGCTGCCTCCGCCGCCTTGAGCGCGAGCTCGACGTTGCGCAGCTCGCGGTCGCCGTCCAGCACGAACTCGAGCGCGGGCGCGGGCACCGCCGGCGTTTCCTGCGCGACGTGCGCGATCGTCCACGCCGCGGGCAGCTCCACTTCGCCCGCGTCCGCGTGCAGCTCGCCGCGCAAGAGCGCGAACAGGCTCGACTTGCCGCAGCCGTTCGGTCCGACGAGCCCGACCTTGTGCCCGGCGTGCACAGTGAGGCTCGCGCCTTCGAGCAGCCGCTTCGCGCCGCGGGCGAGCGTGAGGTCTGTGATGCGGATCAAGGCTTATCGCCGACGAGCGGAAGGCGTCGCGCCGCCGCGTTATGCGGTCAACGAAAAATCGTAGTCAACGATTAACGGCGCGTGATCCGAGAACCGTCGCTTCTTGTAGATCGCCACGGCGTGCGCCTTGGCCGCGATCCCGGGCGTCGCGATCTGGTAGTCGATGCGCCAGCCCACGTTCTTCGCCCACGATTCGCCGCGGTTCGACCACCACGTGTACTGGTCGGGGCGCGGATCGACGCGGCGGAAGACGTCGACGAACCCCAGCTCGTCGAACACGCGCGAGAGCCACTCGCGCTCCTCCGGCAGGAAGCCCGAGTTCTTTTGGTTGCTGCGCCAGTTACGAAGGTCGATCGGCTGGTGCGCGATGTTCCAGTCGCCGCACAGGACGATCTCGCGACCGCGGCGGCGCAGCCGTCCGAGGTGGGGAAGGAACTCCTCGAGGAAGCGGAACTTCGATGCCTGCCGGTGCGGTCCGCTCGATCCGGACGGCAGGTAGATGCTGATCACCGTCAGCGTTTTGAAGTGGGCCTCGAGGTAGCGGCCTTCGGTGTCGAACTCGCGGCTGCCGAACCCCGTCTCGATGCGTGGCGCCGTCCGCGCATACAACGCGACCCCCGCGTAGCCGCTGCGCTCGGCCGGGTGGAACGCGGCGTGCGCCTTGCGCGGCGCGAGCAGCGGGCGCGGGATGTCTGCGTGCGACGCCCGGATCTCCTGCAGGCAGACGACGTCCCATGGCTCGCCCCGGGCGAGCCAGTGCGCGAGGCCGCGGCGCTCGGCGGCGCGGATGCCGTTGACGTTGAGCGTGATGATACGCATCGGAAGATCGGCCGGCGCAATCGCAAGAAAGAGTGCGAGCGCCGCCGGCGCAGTTTACACAAGCGGCACACGCGCGGCGGCGGTGTCTGCGCGCGGGACGGCGCGGGGCGCGGTTGTATACTCGGGCGAAACAAAACCGACCTCGCGATGTCTGATTTCCGGCAGGAATTTCTCGCTTTCGCGCTGGCACGTGGAGTGCTTCGCTTCGGGGAATTCACGACCAAGGCGGGGCGGAGGAGCCCGTACTTCTTCAATGCCGGGCTGTTTGCCGACGGCGAAAGCCTGCGGCGGCTCGGGCGGTACTACGCGGAGGCCTGGCTCGCCTCCGGCCTGGCCTGCGACCAGCTGTTCGGACCGGCGTACAAGGGCATCACCCTGGCGGCGGCGACGGCGATCGCCCTTGCCGAAAAAGGTCACAATCTGCCGTTCAGCTTCAACCGGAAGGAGGCAAAGGACCACGGCGAAGGCGGAACGATCGTCGGCGCGCCGCTCGAGGGCCGGGTGCTGATCGTCGACGACGTCATCACCGACGGCGGCGCCAAGCGCGAGGCGATCGAGCTCTTGCGGGCCCACGGCGCGAACCCCGCCGGCGTCCTGATCGCGTTCGATCGGCTGGAGCGGGGTCGTGGGGACAAGTCGGCGGTGCAGGAGCTGCGCGACGAATTCGGGATTCCCGTCGTGGCGATCGCGACGCTGGATGACCTGATGCGGTTCATCGCCGGGGAGCCTGAGTTGGCCCGGCACGCGGGGGCGGTCGCCGCCTATCGCGAACAGTACGGCACGCGCTGACCGCGGACGAAAGCGCGACCGCGAATCCGGACAGGACGATGGAGACGGCAGTGGATCGAGCGACGCGAGTGGCGAGCACGAAATCCGGCATCGACAGGCTCGCGACGATCCTGCTCGCAGCGGCGGCGATCGCCGTGCTCGGCCTCTTAGCCGCGCCTGGCGCGGCGCGCGGGGCGACGTACAAGTGGGTCGACGAGAAGGGTGTGGTCCACTATACGGACCACATGCCGCCCGAGGTCGTCAACAAAGGCACCACCGAGCTCAACAAGCAGGGTGTGACGGTCAAGAAAACCGAACCGGCGCCCACGCCCGAGCAGCGGCGCGCGAAGGAAGAGGAGGACGCGCGACAGAAGGCGTTGGCGAAGCAGCAGGCGGAGGCCGCGCGCCGCGACCGCGCGCTGCTCTCGTCGTACACCAGCGAGACGGAGATCGACCTCGCGCGGAACCGATCGCTGCGAACGATCGAGAGCGTCGTGGCATCGTCGAAGGCCTACCGCGAGCAGCTCGTGCGGCGCAAGGCGGACATCGAGGCGAAGCGCAAGACGGAATTCGCGGAGAAGCCGATGCCAGCGGCGATGGAACGCGAGCTCGAGACGATCAACGTGGAGCTTGCGAAGCAGGACGACCTGCTCGCGCTCAAGCAGAAGGAAGTCGTCGCCGTCAACGCGAAGTACGATGGCGATAAGACGCGCTGGCGCGAGCTGATCGCTGCGAAGGGCGGTGAAGCGGCCGCGCTCGCCGACATCAACGTGCTCCCCCCGCCGCCCGAACCCCCCGCGCCGAAGACGGCAGCGAAGAAGAAACCCTAGCCGGCTGATCCATCGACCGGGACGAGGGCGGAGCATACCTCCGCCCTTTTTCATGGGTAAGGCAGCACGAGCGCGGTACCTGTGCACCTGCGATAATCGCGCCTTTTCCCTTCGCAGGCGCACGACATGGCGCAGTACGTGTACACGATGAACCGCGTGGGCAAGCTGATCCCGCCCAAGCGGCAGATCCTGAAGGACATCTCGCTGTCGTTTTTCCCCGGCGCCAAGATCGGCGTGCTGGGCCTCAACGGCGCCGGCAAGTCGACGCTCCTGCGGATCATGGCAGGCGTCGACCGCGAGATCGAAGGCGAGGCGGTGCCGATGCCCGGCCTCAACATCGGGTTCCTGCCCCAGGAGCCGCAGCTCGATCCGAACCAGACGGTACGGCACGCGGTCGAGGAGGGGATGAGCGACGTGCTCGGCGCGCAGAAGCGCCTGGACGAGGTCTACGCGGCCTACGCCGAGGAAGGCGCCGATTTCGACGCGCTCGCGGCGGAGCAGGCGAAGCTCGAATCGATCATCGCGGCGTCGGGCGCGGACTCCGGTGTGCAGATGGAGATCGCTGCCGATGCGCTGCGGCTGCCGCCATGGGATGCGAAGATCGCGACGTTGTCGGGCGGCGAGAAACGCCGCGTCGCGCTATGCCGGCTCCTGTTGTCGAAGCCCGACATGCTGCTGCTCGACGAGCCGACGAACCACCTCGACGCGGAGAGCGTCGACTGGCTCGAGCAGTTCCTGCAGAAATTCCCGGGCACCGTCGTCGCCGTGACGCACGACCGCTACTTCCTCGACAACGCAGCCGAGTGGATCCTCGAGCTCGACCGCGGCTATGGCATTCCGTGGAAGGGCAACTACAGCTCGTGGCTCGAGCAGAAGGAACAGCGGCTCGAGGTCGAGGGCAAGCAGGAGGCCGCGCGCATCAAGGCGATGAAACAGGAGCTCGAGTGGGTCCGGCAGAACGCGAAAGGCCGGCAGGCGAAGAGCAAGGCGCGCATCGCCCGCTTCAACGAGCTCGCGTCCTACGAGCACCAGAAGCGCAACGAGACCTCCGAGATCTTCATTCCCGTCGCCGAGCGGCTCGGCAACGAGGTGATCGAGTTCAAGGGAGTATCGAAGGGCTACGGCGATCGCCTGCTGATCGACGACCTCTCGTTCAAGGTGCCGCCGGGCGCGATCGTCGGCGTGATCGGGCCGAACGGCGCGGGCAAGACGACGCTCTTCAAGCTGATCACCGGCAAGGAGAAGCCCGACTCGGGCGAGGTCGTCGTCGGCCACACCGCGCAGCTCGCGGTTGTCGACCAGACGCGCGAAGCGCTGCCGAACGACAAGACCGCATGGGAGGCGATCAGCAACGGCCAGGACATCCTGACCGTCGGCCGCTTCGAGATGCCCTCGCGCGCCTACCTGGGCCGCTTCAATTTCAAGGGGCCGGACCAGCAGAAGAACGTGGGCCAGCTCTCCGGCGGCGAGCGCGGCCGGCTGCACCTCGCATCGACGCTGCTACAAGGCGGCAACGTGCTCCTGCTGGACGAGCCGTCGAACGACCTCGACGTCGAGACGCTCCGCGCGCTGGAGGAAGCACTGCTCGAGTTCGCCGGCAGCGTGATGGTGATCTCGCACGACCGCTGGTTCCTGGACCGGATCGCGACGCACATCCTCGCCGCCGAGGACGACTCGAAGTGGGTGTTCTTCCCCGGCAACTACCATGAGTACGAGGACGACAAGAAGAAGCGGCTGGGCGAGGAGGGCGCGCGGCCGCACCGGCCGCGGTACAAGCCGCTCATGCACTGACCGGCCTATAGACGGGGCTGCGCCCCATACCATCTCACCGAGCTTGTTGGCCATCTCGGGCGGCGTCGGGATGCGGTACCTTGGTCCGCTTACGACCCCTCAGCCGTCACTCGGCCCAGCGGTCTGGATGACTGCAATACCGGGCGGATTCAACCGGTCGATGCAACACACTAGACGCCATTGCGGCGGAAGGAGTGTTGCAGATGGAGAGAAGACCGCGCATTTACTACTCGGCCAACCAACGGGCACTCATGTGGGAGCATTGGCGGAAGGGTGAGACGCTCCATCAGATTGCCCGCCTGTTTGATCGGTATCACTCGTCGGTACACCGCATTCTGGCGGAGTCCGGCGGGATACGCCCAGCCGAGCGGCACCGGTCAAGGTCTTCGTTGACTTTGATTGAACGTGAGGAGATCTCGCGCGGCATAGTGGAAGGTCGGTCGACACGCGCTATCGCGACGGCACTCGGCCGCGCGTGCTCTACGATTAGTCGCGAGATTCGGCGAAACGATGGCCCACAAGGCTATCGGGCCAGCCAGGCCGACCAGGCGGCGTGGGATCGAGGCTGTCGCCCGAAGGTCTGTAAACTGGTGCAGAACCGAGCGCTGGCCCACCTCGTGGCACATAGGCTCCGCCTCGAGTGGTCGCCTGAGCAAGTGGCCGGCTGGTTGAAACGTACCTACCCTGATGACGAAGCCTTTCAGGTGTCCCACGAGACGATCTATCGCAGCCTGTTCATCCAGGCACGCGGTGCTCTGAAGAAAGAGCTGATGGCGCATTTGCGGCGTATCCGAGGCATGCGTCGTTCGCGACACCATACGCAAAAGACCAGCATCCACGGGCAAATCACTGACGCCGTATCAATCAGCGAGCGTCCCCCTGCAGTCGAAGATCGCGCCCTTCCTGGCCACTGGGAAGGTGACCTGTTGTTCGGCAGCAAGAATAGTCAAATCGCGACCCTCGTTGAACGCCAATCACGCTACGTCATGCTCGCGAAGGTCGGAAAGAAAGATACTGAGACGGTTGTTAACGCCCTTATTAAGCACGCACAGAAACTACCCCACGAGCTGTACCGATCGCTGACCTGGGACCGCGGAAAGGAGATGGCCGACCACCGACGCTTTACGCTGGCCACCGACATCAAGGTCTACTTCTGTGATCCCCGAAGCCCTTGGCAGCGCGGCTCGAATGAGAATGCAAACGGGTTGTTGAGGCAATATCTACCCAAAGGGATCGATCTCTCAGGATATTCGCAATCCAAGCTCAACGCGATTGCCCGGCGCCTCAACGAACGACCCCGAAAGACCCTGGACTACGAAACACCAGCTCAACGATTTCATCAAGCTGTTGCGTCCACCGGTTGAATCCGCCCGCGATTGCGGTCGTTGGGTCGCGACTCCGTAATGGGCGCGTTCGGCCAGAAGCGGTAGTTGGGCCAACTGCCCTAAAGCGGTCAGTGAACGGGTACATGGCCACTCAAGGGGAATCTCACAAAGCGGCCGTCACCGGCCAATCAGCAGCGCATCTCCGCCTCGACATACCGTATCAACGTTCTCGTTCGCAGTTACGATGACGAAATCGGCAGGAAACTCAGAGTTTCCATAGGGAGATCTTGGTCATGAAACGGTTCGCACAGCGCATTTTTCTCGCCTGCGCGCTCATCTGGCTGCCGGCCACCGCCCAGGCCCAGCCGTTCCCCACCGGCCCGATAAGTCTCGTGGTTCCGCTTGCCCCGGGTGACGCTGCGGACATTGCCGCGCGCGCCATGGGCGAAGAGATCTCGAGGCTGCTGAAGACGCCGGTGCTCTCGATCAATCGTCCCGGCGCCGGGGGCGCGGTCGGCACCAACGGCGTCGTCCAGGCCAGAAAAGACGGTCACACGATTCTGTTTGCGCAAAATAGCGCGCTTACCTTTCGTGCCGTTCTCGACCCACAATCGGTCACCTACGATGCGCTCCGGGATCTGGTGCCACTCGGCATCGCCTCACGCACGCCGATCATACTCGTCGTGCGCAGCGACGCACCGTACAGGAATTTCGCGGAGTTGATCGAATACTCGAAGAAGAAACCGGGCCAGGTGCGCATTGGTCACCCTGGCTCCGGCTCAGTCGGTGATTTCTGCGTGCAATTGATCAACGCGCTCACGGGTGCGGAACTCGTGCCGGTTCCCTATGCCGGCGCTGCCCCCGCCATCGTCGCATTGCGCGGAGAACACATCGAAGGCGTCGTGCTGTCGCTCGGTGCGCTGAGCGCTCACATCAAGTCAGGGGCGTTCCGGGGCCTCGTCGCTTCGAGCCGGTTTCCCGAGTTTGTCGACATACCCACGATGCGCGAGCTCGGCTATCAAGAGGAACTGTTCGGCATCTGGTTCAGCTTTCTCGCGCCTGCAGGGATCCCCGAAGACGCGAGGAAGGCCCTCGTCGGCGCGATCGAACAGGCGGTCAAAGCACCCGCTATCACGGCAAGACTGGCGTCGCTCGGCATCTTGCAGAGCTACGCCACACCCGAGCAGACCGCGGCCGAGATCCGCGCGGAGTTCAAGCGGGTGGGCGAGATGGCCAGGAAGACCGGTTTGGTTAAATGAAGCCGGTCATGCAGGCGCCGAAAGAGATCTACTGCAGCAGGGCTGCCGCGGCGGCGCGCGCATCCGGCACCACGTCGTAGGCATAAAGGTGCTTGCGGAATTCGGCGTGCGCGGCGAGCTCTGCGTCGCGGACACTGAGATCGGCGTAGGCGGAATCGAGACGCAGTCCATTCTGCCGGGCGCCAAGCTGAACCTCCGCCACACGCTCGCGACGCAATCGCTCGTAGGCAAGCAGCGACGCCGGGACTGCCGATGTGTCCACCTGGGCCAGGATCGTCGCGAGCGCCATGCCGTCCTCGATCGACTGGTTGGCCCCCTGACCTAGATGCGGCAGCATCGGATGTGCCGCGTCGCCGAGCAGCGTCAACCGGCCTTTGGTCCAGATCGGTAACGGCTCACGGTCGTAGAGCGCCCAGCGAAATGTCTTGTCGACTTGCTGCAGTACATTCCCGATGCGCGGGTCCCAACCTTCGAACTCGCGGCGCAGCACCGCTGGATCCCCGGGCGCGGACCACGATTCCTTCATTTCCTCATCGGTCGGCACGAAACCGACGTAGTTGACCATCGTGCCGTGACGAACAGGGAAGACCAGGAAATGCTTGGACGGACCGGCCCACATTTGCCAGCGGTCCATCGGCCAGTTCGGCAGGCGCTCGCGCGAGATCAGACCTCGATAAGAAATGGTGCCGTGAAAGACGGGCTTCGAGGGCGGAAAGACGTAGGAGCGCAGTTCGGAGTGTATTCCGTCGGCGGCAACCACAACTTCGGCCTCGGCGGTGGCGCCGTTGGCGAATTTGACGCGGGCTACGTCGCCGTTCTGCTCGAAGCCGATAGCACGGTGGCCGGTATGGACGATCCCGGCGGGCAGGTTGGCAGCGAGGAAATCGACGAAGTCGGCGCGGTGCATGCCAAAGGTCGCGTTCCAGCCGGAGACGTCCGACACCTGCACCGGGGCGATCGGCGTACCGTCGTGGCGAAAGTAGTAGGAGCCCGGACCGACTCGCGCGCCCCATTTCTCGACGGCGGGCCCGAGACCCACACGCTCCAAGTGGCGCACCGCATTCGGTGTCACAAACACACCAGCGCCGACCTCGCCCAGTGCGGACGCCTGTTCATAAACTGAAACGCGCAGCCCCTGTCCGATCAGCGCATTGGCGGCGAACAAGCCGCCGATGCCGCCTCCGATGATCACGACGTTTGGCCGAGATGCCATATCAACTCACTCGAAAATGGTTCAACACGGCATTGTGCGTGCACGACAGGCACAGGGCAACCGGGGGGATAACTAGGATCAGAGTCACATGTCCTTTATCGGCCGCGATCTCGCGTCACCGAGCCGGGGCGCCGAGATGCAGATCCAGCAATCGATCCGTGTGCTCGCGGACAGCGTGATCGAGTAACGCGCGTCTTCTTTGGGTCGCGAGCTTCGCCACGCGAAGCTGGTTCTCGCCATGCCGGGTGAGTGCGACTGAGGCGGGTCGGGCAGATCGCGAATGGCTGCTCTCATCTGGCGCCCCTGACCGCTTTGGGTCGGGATTCGCCTCCGGAGAGCGTTGCTCAGTACCGGTCGTACAGCTCGGCGACCTTGATCAGGATGAACGTCCCCCGCGGTGGGCGGCGCAAAGTGAAATCTCCTTCAACCGAAAGGAGATCACGATGGAATCGACCCAGGTTCGTCATCACGACGCATGGAACAAGGGCAAGCTGGTCGGACAGAAGGCACCGTTCAAGCTGAAGGAGATTTGGGCAATTCGGGTTCGCCTGGAGATGCAGGGCCGATTGCGGGAACTCGCCCTGTTTGATCTCGGCATCGACAGCAAGCTGCGCGCTTGCGATCTCGTGAGCCTGCGCGTTCGCGACGTGTGCCATGGAGATCGGGTTTCTGGGCGAGCGATTGTGCTGCAGCAAAAGACGCAGCGTCCGGTCCAGTTCGAGATCACGCCGCCGACCCGAGAAGTTCTGGGTGCGTGGATCAAGCAGGCTGGCCTGAAGTCAGACAGCTACCTGTTCCCCAGTCGGGTCCATGCATCGCCCCACCTCGGCACGCGCCAGTACGCTCGGATCGTCGATGATTGGGTCGAGGAGATCGGGCTGGATTCGACGGCCTACGGCACGCATTCGATGCGTAGGACCAAGCCGACGTTGATCTACCGCCGCACCAAGAACCTCCGGGCTGTTCAGCTCTTGCTCGGGCACACGAAATTGGAGAGCACGGTGCGTTACCTCGGGATCGAGGTGGACGACGCATTGGAGATGGCGGAGCAGACCGAGGTGTAGTCTTGCCACGCCCGGAACGACCGCCGGACTCGGCGGCCGCTGGCCGGTCGGCGGTTGTCTCTTGACCAACCGCAAGGAGCCGGTCGCCGCCACACGCCGAAATGGAGCTGCCGGCCAGAAGCAGTCGGTCAGCGATGCCGCCCAATTTGCCTAAAAGCGGTCCTTCGGCTATGCCATCCCAGATCTGCGCGCTATTGTTTCCACTCAACAACGCCCCTAAAGCGATAGCAGGCGCTCAAAAGGCGAGCGATATCGACGCAGGGCAACGCGCAAATTAGCCGGGATTTCTGGACTCGAATTGCAGAGGCAACTCGCGGCCGCGGGCACAGCGCCTCCGATCATCTTCATCACGGCTTACGACGATCCCAGTCGGTGATCCGCCGACGATGCTCGCGAGCTGGCGGGACCTTCACTGCAGCGGACGGGTGAAACCGAACAACCCCTCCACGTCCGACGAATTGTTACCGAGTGAAGTCAAATAATTGGTGCCGGTTATGTCGAACGTTGTCGAATTGCGGTTAATGATCGAGGCGGCAACCAGGAGTGCGTTGGGGTAACCCGGCTTGGCGACCACTTTGATTCCGGTCACGTTGTCCGAAATCGTGCAACGGTCGACAGTCAAGGTAGTTCCTTGGGCTGTGGGACTGGTCCGGTGGATCCCGATGTTATTGACGTTGATCACGCTGTCACGAATCGTGGCGATCCCCTGACCCTCAATCGTGATGCCCCACGTCGAATTCACGACCCGCACGCGGTCCGCGTCGAGGAAGTCGTATACCAACGATAATACCGTTGCGCCGCGAATGTATATTCCGTAGCCGTTGTCGCGGAAGATCGAGTCCCTGACGAACAGGTGTCCGCCCGGTGCCTTCATGAACAGGCCCTCCTGCGGAAAGCCGTTGACGATCACATTTTCGACGTGCACGGTGCCGCCATTCGCGCTGAGCCAGTCGATGCCGCCGGTCACCGCGCCTTGGTGACTGACGTTCAACCCGCGCAGAACCACGATATCGGTGGATTGGATGTCGATTAGCACGACCGTCGATTGGCCCGGAAAGCCAGGCAGCGGGATCCCCACCAGCGGCGACAGGCCGGCGTTGATGCCCGGCGGCACGATCACCGAGACTGATTTGTGGATTTCCATCGCGCCGTATCCCGCGGTGTCGATGACGACGACTTCGCCGCCGCCGGCAACGCCATCGATCGCCGCCTGAAAACTGCGACAGGGTGCAGTCAGCGAACAAGGGTTTGCATCGTTGCCCGTCGAGGCGACGAAGGTCCGTTGCGGGGCAACGGCGAATGCGCCGCCAGTGCAAAGAACGTAGACGGCAAGCGCAAAGTAGCGGACGGCATGCTTCATCGCAGCTCCTGGTGGACATAGAACGGTGAACTGATTCGCGGACGGGACTGCATTCCGACACTGGCTCGGCGACCATACGCGCGAACCGCTGATCGGACCACGACGGACGGTTCATTTAGGTCGCTGGAAAGACATCTGTCTGTGCGTCAACATACATAACGAAGACATAGCGGCGCACCCCAACACGCGCCGTCAGAACGTGCGGCGATAGGCGTTAGTAAGTTGCGACGCCGTATTGCCCTCTTTAACGGCTGTGCACGTCGTTTCAACGACCGCTGCTTAGTAACCTGTCCGTCCGCTTAGGTTGAAATTACTATCCCTAATCCCTACTGAACCTGTGGCGTGAACGACGCCTGCAGAAACGAGCCCTGATTGTGTGGCGCGAAGCGTCGAACGGTCACCGTCCAAAGTTAGGATCGGTGGGCGGGCTTCTTCCGGGCCACGGCAGATGGAGCGCCGGCGCGTGATTTCCCTCAGCGAACGCTGAACGGCGCCGAAAACGGACGGCCGAACGCGATGCCGCCCGCGACGGTCTGGACCGGCTTGATGTAAACCTTACCGGTGCGCTTGTTGTTGCGGGTATCGACGAAATCGACGGGCCCTTCGACGACCTCGAGGATCGTCACGTCACCGGGTGCGCCGACCTGCAGCGTGCCGAGCTTCGGCAGACGGTTGATCGCCCGCGCCGGATTGGCGGTGGCCATCGCCACCACGTCGTCGAGGCTGAAGCCCATGTTGAGGAACTTGCTCATCACCCAGGTGAGGAAGGGCATGCCCGGCGAATTGCCGGAGAAGACGTGCATGTCGGAGGAAATTGAATCGGGCAGCGCGCCCTGCGCGATTGCCGCCTCGGCCACCGTGTAGTCGAAGCTGCCGCCGCCGTGGCCGACGTCGAAATGGACACCTCGCTTCTTCGCCTCCAGCGCAGCCGGCAGCAACTTGCCGTCCTGGACAATGTTGGTGAACTTGCCGGCGACGTTGGGCGCGCCGGAGTAGCAATGCGTGAGAATGTCCCGCGGACGCAATAGGTCCAGGATCTGCGACATCAATTGCGGCGTCTCGACGCCGCCGATATGGCACATGATCTTGGCGTCGGTGCCCGATGTTTCGCAGGCCTTGATCGCGCGCTTGAGCGGCTCGAGGCCGTGCTGTGCGATCACGTTTTCCGACATGCGCACCTTGATCCCGAGCGCGATGTCGGCGTTCTCCGCGACCGTCCGCGCCGCGGGCTCGATCTGCGCGAAATCGATGAGGAAGAGTTCGCCGACCGGGAAACCGGCGAGGCCCATGTTGGCGATGTGCACGAACGCATAGAGCCGCGTGCGAGTGGATGCCACGATGAAGCGCCGATAGCCTGCGAAGTTGTTTGCACCCGCGTCGCCCGCGGACACCGCGGTCGTGGTTCCCTGGAATGGCACCAGTTCATCGGCGGGAATGCCGATGCCGGAGCCATAGGGGTACGTGTGCGCGTGCAGATCGATGAGGCCGGGCGTGACCAGCCGGCCACCAGCGTTGATCACCCGCAGCGCCCGCTCGGCGGGAATATCCGCCTGCACAACCTCAATCACCCCGTTGCGAATCCCGATGTCACGAACGCCGCGAAGTTTCTGGCTCGGGTCGAGGACGTCGCCGCCTTTGATCAGGAGATCGAATTTGTCGTTGGGCCCCATCGCCGCATAGACGGCCGACGGCAGCGATTGCGTCGCGGCGGCGGCGCCGAGGCCCAGCAGGAAACGGCGGCGATCGATCGTGTTGCGCATGGCGGCTCCCCCTCGTCATTCTTATCGGACCAGCGGGAGCCATCGTGATCCGACGCACGGCACCGGTCAAGACTTCCCGCGAACGGTTTGCGAGCTTGCCCGAACGATGTTGCAAGAGAGGCGCTTGCCCCTACCGCAGGCAGCGCTGCGGCGCGAGACGCAGTGGCCACGAGCCCGACACGACGCCCGCGAGGTTTGACTCCATGAACGACGTGCTAGCGATGTGCGGCAATCTGCCCGAGATGGGCCTTGCCAAGGGCGACAACCTGATCGAAGAGGCCGTCAGCACGGACCGGCTCTATGTGTCGGGAGCCTTCGAGGTCGTGCGCAACGGCGTTCGCGTCGTTCTGATCCTCGAGCCGGGCACCTCTCTGGCCGAGATATCCGCGATGCTGGGATCGACGCCGATGGCGAGTGTGGTGGCCGCACAGGACAGCGCGGTTCACGTCGTGGACCAAGCGTCCGCCATCGTGCAGAAACGTCCCGAACTCACGTACGCGATTGACAGGCCGAGTTCGGCCAAGAAGAGACGGTCGAGTATTTTCCGCATAGCGGACACTCAACAGAAGCCCGAGTATGGTCCGGTGCCGTCCTTTCGGCGCTTGGGTTGACACCAATCAATTCGCATGCTCCCGCTCGAGCGCAGGATCATTTGACGTAACTCCTCGAGTGTCGATGGTAAGCGCCTCCAGGAGAGCACGGCCCAAACCCGCATTAGACGAGGGTTGGCACCGAGATGACCGACTCCGCCCCACCGGAAGGCGCATCTCTCCCTGATTCGGTAGCGAGACCTGCTGCCCGCTTACGCGCAGAAAGGCGAGATGGCGAAAGCGGTGGAGGACAAGGCGGAGCTGCTGAAACAGCAGCCGAACATGACAATCGCGCGTCTTAATCGGTTGCGGCAGTCGAACAATCCGATTTATTCGCAGCAGCGAGAGGTCCACAACCTCCAGGGCCTGCGCATGGCAGGCATCCCCGAAAACTAGCCGCAGCGGGCGTTAGAGAGAGGAGAACGCGATGTTCAACAAGCGAACGATCCTTCTCGAATTTGCTGTCGGTATGGCGGTTGCGACATTGACCCTGGGTGGAGTTGGCGTCGCATCAGCACAGCCCGCCCAGCGCGAGTACATCGCCGCAACCGATGCTTATAGCGTGATGACGGAAAACGACCAATCCGTCCTTGTCCTTGGGATCCTGAAGCCGCGGAAGCGCACCGCACTCGTATCTGCTCCAGCGCGGTTGAACTACTTTCTCACCGATTGCGAGTACCGCACGATCGAACGAAGCGGGAAGACCGCGCACTGGAAAATGGCAGCGGGCACCGCAGGGAGTTCGGCCGCCATTGAGGCGATCTCGCTAGAGAACATCGGCAAGTCCAGCTGCAGGATAATTAGCTTCGAGCCGAAGGCGCCTTCAGCAAGCGTAGCGGCGACTCAATATCCTCAGGAGGCGCCTCGCTGCTTCGTGGCTTTACCTGACATTTGCAGTGTTATTGCACAGAACGATAGCTCTGTCCTCGTCAAAGCCGTCCTGAAGCCCGGTCAACAGACCGAGTTTTTCTCATTGCCCCCCGCGTTGTTCTATTACCTGACGGACTGCACGCATAGAGGAATCTATACTAAGAACGGCGTGGGGTTGGATTTTCCAATGCGGCCCTCAGGGCTGGCCTATAGCATCCCGCTTCGAGAATCTGTTGCGTTGAAGAACATTGGCACCACAGAGTGCAGGATTCTCATGTTCATGCCGAAATAGCGGCCGGCATGGTTGTCGCTCGACACAGACGCAGTTTGAGAGGCGGCTTAGCGGCGTTGTTCCAATGACCGGTTCTTGCTGACCCGAGCGTCAGCAACGGGTCGATCTGCGACCGTCGACGATTCGTAGCTGAACGGCTGGTATCGCGGCGATGCGGA
The DNA here is from genome assembly GCA_963830485.1 of uncultured beta proteobacterium. Taxonomy (GTDB): domain Bacteria; phylum Pseudomonadota; class Gammaproteobacteria; order Burkholderiales; family Casimicrobiaceae; genus CAIWHR01. Next base: position 87,490 of record CAWHNE010000017.1, on the reverse strand, counting down.
CGGTCGACTTCGTCGAGCGTGTGACCGAGAAGGGTCGGTGGCCGCCGCTCCCCTGCGTCGGCCGAATGGCTGCATTCAGTCGGCGACCGTCAAAGTCCGGCGATCGCCGATCGGCCTAGCGGGACTACACCTCAGTCTGTTCGGCGATTTCCAGCGCGTCGTCGACCTCGATTCCGAGGTATCTCACGGTGCTTTCAAGTTTTGTATGGCCGAGCAGGAGTTGAACGGCCCGGAGATTCCGGGTGCGGCGATAGATCAAAGTCGGCTTGGTTCGCCGCATTGAATGAGTGCCGTAAGCCGCTGGATCAAGGCCGATCGATTCCGCCCATGTCCGGACGATCCGGGAATACTGCCGAGTCGAAAGGTGAGGCGACGCCGACAGGCGGCTCGGAAAGAGGAACTGCTCCGGCTTCAGGCGGGCGGCCGTGATCCAGGCACCGACCGCGTCCAGCGTTTGTTCGGTGATCTCAAATTGCACCGGCCGTTGGGTCTTCTTCTACATGACCATCGCGCGCGGGGCGACATGACTGCCCTGGAACACATCGCGAACGTGAATCCCCACCAGGTCGCACCCGCGCAACTTGCTGTCGATGGCGAGATTGAACAATGCGAGTTCCCGGGCTCGATGATCCAGTTGCAGTCGAATCCGGATGGCCCAGATCTCCTTCAGCCTCAGCGGTGGCTTCTGGCCGATCAGCTTCCCTTTGTTCCACGGTACTACACGCCCTTCAGCCTTGGGGGTGGTGTTGGTAACGGCATACATGAATGGCTCCTTGGTAGTAGGAGAGGAGCCATATGTTGATCGTGGATCAAGGGCGCTTGTCGACACGTTCCGGAGATTCGGGCGAGGAGTGGTCCGTCGCGAAGAGTGACCGAAGCGGCCGTTCAGCGGGCAAAGGCAATCGGCCCTAAATAGGCGCGCCAAGCGCCGCTAGATGGCTAGATGTCTGCAAAGCCTCCGAGCAACCGAGCAACTCATGAACCGTCGCGCGAGCGAATCACTTAACGCTCAACTCGCGGCCGACCTTCGGCGCACTGTTCAGTTTGGCACTACCCGCGGTACTCCCGTGTGTTCATTGGTCCTCACCGAGCACGGGCCGGTGATCTGCCAAGACTGCTGATATTGTCCTCAGCAGGTCTTGTATTCCTGGGTGCTTTGACTGACCGTCCCAATCGGTCAGCGCAATCGTCCGTATCTCACCAAAGCCATAAGGTATCCTGACCTTATCTAATTGGACGGGAATTAGCTTGCCCAAATCGCGGGCATAGGCCGCTTCGTCGATCACCCACGCGCTGTCGACCGAATTTGCCGACCACAGCACGACGACACAGCGGGCGCTATCTAATGCTTGCTCTATTTGAGTGGCCCAGGACTCGCCGGCCTGCAATTGGCGATCCCACCAAACGGTCCAGCCTTGCTCCGAGAGGACACTCGCCAATTGTTTTGCACGCGCCATCTCCGAGCGTGCATAGCTAATGAATATGTCACTCATTCGAACACCAAGGCATTATGGCACGCAAGCGATCGGTATTTCGGCGGCAAGAAGTAAACGACGGCTGCGATCATGGTGACTTCGACCCGCCTTGATTCTCCCGCATTGCATTAGCCCGGTCCGCCATCGTCTCAACAATGTGCCTCAGACGGCGCAAGAAACGCGGGCTTGGCACCGCTTGACCGTCTCTATCCTCCAAAAGCAACGGAATTAGATGGCCAGTTGCCTCGTCGTAAAAGCGCTCAAAGATAGGGCGTTCGGGATTCTCCAAGTACACGCCCCAGCCTGCCTGTTCCGCCGCTCGATCAAGCACGATCAAGAAGGTGCGCTCCAGCGCTTCCTTACGTTTCCCGGCAAATCGCTCAGAAAATAGGCTTAGTTCCTTACCGCACCAAGCCGAGTTGGGGTAGGCCCGTCCAATGAAGATGATGAGGAACGTTGATTTCCCTATCGCGCCGCTTAGTTCTTCGTTGAGATCGCCATTGGCAGGTAGACCGTCGCGATCCATGAATATTTCGACTTCGCGTGGTGTTCGGAATCTCAATCGAAACTCAGCCTCCAGGCGAGGCTTGAGGTAACTCTGAAATATCGACACCGCATCGTCATGCAAGACGTTGTCGTCATGTGCATAACTGACGAAAACGTCGTAGCACTCAGAGACAATTATTCCCAAGGCACTTGGTCCAGTATTCAGTTACCGATACCTTTGGCAGCAACTAACTTGCTGGAGGCAGGTCTCCTGGATGATAGCCGGGAGGGCCGTGACGGGTAGCCGATTTCAAGCACGCGAGCGCGAGTGTGGGAGAGTCGGTCGGGCAGGTCAAGCGTGGCAAACAGGCTGTTCCGCACGCGTCTTGTTGTACATTGGCGCGTGCGCCTTGCGCCATGCGCGTCTTGGTGCGCCGCCGCGCCGTGCGATGACGCACGGACGATGTCGCAATAGGAGCATGGTGGTGCCTTTTTGGTAGATGCGTCGGTACGCATCGATGCCACCGATTGCGTCGAGTGCGGACGGCCGCTACCGGGAAAACCGTCTGGCGAGACCGAAGGTCAGCAACTGGCCGCGCGTTGCCTTTGGTGAGTGCCAACCAGCTGCCGAGATACGACTTGCTGTCTGGTGTGGAACGCGAAGGCTATCGCTTCGGCCGCACGCGGATCTCGACCAGGGCCCCCACTGCGAGCGCATACTTCTCGATGGTGCTCAACGTCGGCCGCGTGCGCGCTCCGCTTTCGAGACGCGAGACGACGCTTTTCGTGGTCCACATTCTCGCGGCGACTTCCTCCTGCATCATGCCGGCAGCTGTGCGTGCCGCTACGAGATCGCCGACGAGCGCTTGCAATGTGCGATCCGCTGCGAGCGGCCGCGACCGTCCGTTCTGCCGCTCGCGTTTCGTCAGGAACGCGAGGTTCCTCGCCAAGGTTGGAGAGCGCTCGTCCACTGTAGAGGTTGCGAGTCTGGTTTGCAAAAATGCCAACTCCCACGAGCGGACCCGGCTATCCGCCATTCGGACGATCCTGCGCCCGATTAGGGCCGATTCCGAGCCTCGAACAGGCTCAACGGCCGTTCGCATTTTTGCTAACCGCGCTTCTTCGGCTACCAGACTCATCCCCATTGGTCGGCCAAGCCCAGAACTCGGCCGCTAAATACTCAGGCATCGAGCTTGCGCTTCAAGATCGCGTTGACCTGCGCCGGATTGGCCTTGCCCTTCGAGGCTGCCATCGCCTTGCCGACGAGCGAGTTGAACGCCTTCTCCTTGCCCGCGCGGAACTCGGCGACGATCGCCGGATTCGCGGCGAGCACGTCGTCGACGATCCTCTCGAGGGCGCCGGTGTCGGAAATCTGCTTCAGTCCCTTCTTCTCGATGATCGCGTCGGCCGCATCTTCCCCGAGGGCCTCGCCGGCCCACATCGCGTCGAACACGTCCTTCGCGATCTTGCCGGAGATCGTTCCATCCGCGATGCGCTTCAAAAGGCCGGCCAGCGCCGCCGGGCCGACGGGCGCGGCAGCGATGTCGATCTCGGCCTTGTTGAGGCCCGCGGAGACTTCGCCCAGGATCCAGTTCGCGACCGTCTTCGGCTCGCCGCCGAGAGCGCGGACCGCCGCCTCGAAATAGGCGCCAGTCTCGCGCGACTGCGTGAGCATCGTCGCATCGTACGCGGTCAGCGCGTACGCGGCCTCGAACCGCGCCTTCATCGCTCCTGGCAATTCGGGAAGCGTGGCACGCACGTCGTCGATCCACTTCGCGTCGATGACGAGCGGCGGCAGGTCCGGGTCCGGGAAGTACCGGTAATCGTGCGCGTCCTCCTTGCTCCGCATCGATCGGGTTTCCCCGCGTTCCGGATCGAAGAGCCGCGTCTCCTGCACGACGGTGCCGCCGTCCTCAATCAGGTGGACCTGGCGGCGCACCTCGTAGTCGATCGCGTGCTGGAGGAAGCGGAAGCTGTTGAGGTTCTTGGTTTCGGTCCGCGTACCGAGCTTCGTCTCGCCGGAGCGCCGCACCGACACATTCGCGTCGCAGCGGAAGCTTCCCTCCTGCATGTTGCCGTCGCAGATGCCGATCCAGCGCACGAGCGCGTGCAGTGCCTTCGCGTAGGCGACCGCCTCGTCGGAGCTCGCCATGTCCGGTTCGGACACGATCTCGAGCAGCGGCGTTCCCGCGCGATTGAGGTCGATCCCGGTCATCCCGTGGAAGTCCTCGTGCAGGCTTTTCCCTGCGTCCTCCTCGAGGTGCGCGCGCGTGAGCCGCACGGTCTTGTCGCCGGCTTTCGTCGCGATCGTGATGATGCCGCCTTGCACGACGGGAATCTCGTACTGCGAGATCTGGTAACCCTTCGGCAGGTCCGGGTAGAAGTAGTTCTTGCGGGCGAACACGCTGCGGGTGTTGATGGTTCCGCCGACCGCGAGGCCAAAGCGGATCGCGCGCTCGACCGCGCCCTTGTTGAGCACCGGCAGCACGCCCGGCAGCGCGATGTCGACGGCACACGCCTGCGTGTTCGGCGCCGCGCCGAACGCGGTGGACGCGCCCGAGAAGATCTTCGCCGCCGTGGAGAGCTGCGCGTGCGTCTCGAGGCCGATGACGACTTCCCAGCTCATGGGGCCACTCCGGCCGGAGCGCGCGCGTGAGCGCCGCAGGGCCGCCCCAAGGCGCTCACTCCGCCTCCTCGGGGGGCAGCGAGCACGCCGTTCCGGCGAGCGTGGGGGCCCTTTGATGCCAGTCCGTCGCCTGCTGGAAGCGGTGCGCGACCTCGAGGATCCGCGCCTCGTCGAAATACCTGCCCTGGATCTGCAGACCGATCGGCAGGCCGCGGCGATCGAAGCCGCACGGGATCGAGATCGCTGGTGCGCCGGTCAGATTCGCCGCGACGGTGAAGATGTCGTTCAGGTACATCTCCACGGGATCGTCGGTCTTCGCGCCGAACTTGAAGGCCGGCGAGGGCGCGGTCGGCCCGACGATCACGTCGCAGCGCTCGAACGCATGCCGGAAGCCGTCGGCGATGAGCCGGCGCACCTGCTGCGCCTTGAGGTAATACGCGTCGTAGTAGCCGTGCGACAGCACGTAAGTGCCGACGAGGATCCGCCGCTTCACCTCGGCACCGAATCCTTCCGTCCGCGTTTTCCGGTACATGTCGGCGAGGTCCGTGTATTTCGCGGCACGGTGGCCGTAGCGGACACCGTCGAAGCGCGACAGGTTCGACGATGCTTCCGCGGGCGCGATCACGTAGTAGACGGGCACCGACAGACCGACGCTGGGCAGCGTGATCTCGACCGTCGTCGCGCCGAGATCGCGCAACACGGCGACCGCGACCTGAACCGAGGCCGCGACGTCGGCGTCGACGCCGTCGCCGAAGTACTCCTTCGGCAGCCCAACCCGCAGCCCGGCGAGCGGCTTTCCCCGGTCCGCGGCTTCGCGGAGTCGCCGCGTGTAATCCTCGGCCGAGCGCGGCAGCGACGTGGAGTCGCGCACGTCGTGGCCGGCCATCGCGTTCAGCAAGAGTGCGCAGTCCTCGGCGGTGCGAGCGAACGCGCCGGGCGTGTCGAGGCTCGACGCGAAAGCGATGAGCCCGTAGCGCGAGCAGACGCCGTAGGTCGGCTTGAGCCCGCAGATTCCGGACAGCGACGCCGGCTGCCGGATCGAGCCGCCGGTGTCCGTGCCGGTTGCGCCCGGAACCAGCCGCGCGGCGACCGCGGCCGCCGATCCGCCCGAGCTCCCACCCGGGACGTAGTCGACGTTCCACGGGTTCTTCACGGTCCCGAAATACGACGTCTCGCTCGACGAGCCCATCGCGAACTCGTCCATGTTCGTCTTGCCGACCAGCACGGTGCCCGCGCGCTTCAGGCCGTCGACCACGAACGCGTCGTAGGGCGCGACGAAGCGCTCGAGCATCCGCGAGCCGCAGGTCGTCCGCATTCCCGCGGTCATCAGCACGTCCTTGTGCGCGATGGGAATGCCGGTGAGTGGGCCCGCGCCGCCCTTCGCGAGCGCGGCGTCGGCCGCGCGCGCCGCGGCGAGCGCGCCGTCGGCGTCGACCGTGACGAAAGCATTGAGCGCCGGATTGTGTCGCGCGATCGCTTCGAGCGCGCCGCGCGTCAGCTCGACGGCCGAAAGGCGCTTCGCATGGAGCGCCTGCGAGAGCTCGGCGATGGATGAGGCAAGCACGGTCCAGTGTCCGGAGGGATCTACTCGATCACCTTGGGTACCAGATACAGCCCATCCTCGACGGCAGGCGCGACGCTCTGGTAGAGCGCGTGCGCGTCGACTTCGGTGACCTGGTCCTCGCGCAGCGGCAGCATGACATCCTGCGCGTGCGCCATCGGCACGACGCCGGTCGTTTCCACCGCCTGGAGCTCGCTGATCATCGCGAGGATCGCGTCGAGCTTGCGGCGGACCTCCTCCGCCTGCGCTTCGTCGATCTCGATGCGCGCGAGGTGGGCGATGCGGTGGACGTCGGCGACAGTGAGGGGCATGGCAGCGTGCGCGGCGGTGGGGCGGGATCGGGGAGCGGCCGGTGGCGCGGTGCCGGTCCCTGACGCCGGCCCGGGCCCCGGCCGGCCCGCGGCCACTCGGGGCGTCGATTTTCTGCGCTGAATCAGTGCTGTGGCTAAGTTTGTTAGGGTATCATATTGTCATATTTCGGGCAGCCTCGGCTGTCCGCCGAACCCCGGCTGCGCGCACGCTGCGCCGCCATTTCTTGCCGCAGGTAACCGCTTTCATGTTCCAGTTCTTCAAAGGCTACTTTTCAAGCGATCTCGCGATCGACCTCGGCACCGCGAACACGCTGATCTACGTACGCGGCAAGGGCATCGTGCTGAACGAGCCCTCGGTCGTCGCGATCCGCCAGGAAGGCGGTCCGAACGGCAAGCGGGTGATCCAGGAAGTCGGCCTCGCCGCGAAGCAGATGCTGGGCCGCACGCCGGGCAACATCACGGCGATCCGGCCGATGAAGGACGGCGTCATCGCCGACTTTACGGTGACGGAGCAGATGCTGAAGCAGTTCATCAGGAAGGTGCTCGACTCCCGTCTGTTCTCGCCGTCGCCGCGCATCATCATTTGCGTGCCCTGCGGGTCGACCCAGGTCGAACGCCGCGCCATCCGCGAATCGGCGCTCGGCGCCGGCGCGTCGAAGGTGTACCTGATCGAGGAGCCGATGGCCGCGGCGATCGGCGCCGACCTGCCGATCTCGGATGCGATCGGCTCGATGGTCCTCGACATCGGCGGCGGCACGACGGAAGTCGGCGTGATCTCGTTGGGCGGCATGGTGTATTCGGGCAGCGTGCGCGTCGGGGGCGACAAGTTCGACGAGGCCATCGTCAACTACATCCGCCGCAACTACGGCATGTTGATCGGCGAGACAACGGCCGAGCATATCAAGATGACGATCGGCAGTGCGTTTCCGGGGTCGGAAGTGAAGGAGATGGAAGTGAAGGGCCGGAACCTCGCCGAGGGCATTCCGCGCAGCTTCACCGTGTCGTCCAACGAGATCCTCGAGGCGCTCACCGATCCGCTGAACGGCATCGTGTCCGCGGTGAAGAGCGCTCTCGAGCGCACGCCGCCGGAGCTCGGCGCCGACATCGCGGAGCGCGGGATGGTGCTGACCGGGGGCGGCGCGCTCTTGCGCGACGTCGACCGGCTGCTGATGGAAGAGACGGGACTGCCCGTGGTCGTCGCCGACGATCCGCTGACGTGCGTGGTGCGCGGGTGCGGGAAGGCGCTCGAGAACATGGAAAAGCTCTCGACCATCTTCACGTCGGACTAGGTCGAACGTCACCCGTCACGAGACGCTCGACGCGAGACGCCCATGCGTCACCTCCCCGTCGAGCCGCCCGCATTCTTCCGTCGCGGGCCGTCGCCGCGCGCGCGGCTCGCCTTCTTCGGACTCGTGTCGCTGTCGCTGCTCTTCCTTGACACGCGCTACCGCTACCTCGAGAACATCCGGCAGGCGGTCGCGGTCGCGCTGTATCCGTTGCAGCGTGTGGCGCAGGTGCCGAGCGAGGCCGTCACCTACGTCGGCAGCTACTTCGTCGCGCAGCGGGCACTGGTCGAGGAAAATGCCGCGCTCAAGCGCCGGCTGCTCGAGCAGGGGGCGGCCGCGCAGGGCTTCGAGAGCGCCAGCGCGGATAACGCGCGGCTCAAGGCGGTGGTCGACATGCGCGCGCGCTACGGCGACCGTGCGACCGTCGTCGAGGTCCTCTACACGGGCCGCGATCCGTTCACGCAGAAGCTCTTCGTCGACAAGGGCGCGGACGCCGGGATCGCGGCGGGCGAGGCGGTCATCGATGCGCAGGGCGTGGTCGGGCAGGTAACGCGCGTGTTGCCGTACATGGCCGAGGTGACGCTCGTCACCGACAAGGACCATGCGGTGCCGGTGAAGGTCGCGCGCAGCGGCGTGCGCAGCGTGCTCTATGGCGCGGGCGCGGGCCGCGCGCCGGAACTCCGCTTCATGTCGCCCAACGCGGACATCGAGCCGAACGACGTGCTCGTCACCTCCGGGATCGACGGCACGTACCCGCCGGGGCTCGCGGTCGCGCGCGTCGCGACGCTCGAGCGCGAGACGGGGCAGATGTTCGCGCGCATCACGACGCAGCCGCTCGCGGGCGTCGATCGCAACGAGTACCTGCTCGTGCTCGCGCGCGCAGCAGCGAAGCCGGCGCGGCCCGACGAGCCCGCCGACGCCGACACGGCGAAGAAGTCCGGCAAGAGGCGTCGAGGAGGATGATGGCGCTGCCCGGTCTCATGCCGCTCATGCCGGCGCAGCCGGAGGAGATCCTGCGGCCGGTGAAGCCGTGGTTCATCGTGCTCACCCTCATGCTCGCGCTCTTCGCGAACCTGCTGCCGGCGTCGGGCCTCGTGCTCGCGTTGCGCCCCGACTTCCTCGCGCTCGTGCTGCTCTACTGGTGCATCCAGGAGCCCCGCTTCGTCGGCGTCGGCACCGCTTGGCTCGTCGGGCTCGTCATGGACGTCGGCGACGGCACGGTGTTCGGCCAGCACGCGCTCGCCTACGCGTTCCTCGCCTATGCGGCCGAGTACTTCCGCCGCCGCGTGCTCCGCTTCCCGCCGTGGCAGCAGGCGGCGCAAGTCGCCGTACTCCTGCTCCTGTGCTCGGCGCTGGTTTTGCTGATCCGCGTCGTCGGTGGCGCGAGCCTGCCGCGCTGGACCTACGCGGCGCCGCCGCTCGTCGGCGCGCTCCTGTGGCCGCTCGTTTCGGTCGTGCTGCAGTGGCCGCAGCGCCCGGCGCGCTCGCCGGCCGACCGCTGACGGCCCCGACGACGATGGCGAGACGACTGCTCTTCACCTCGCGCTGGCGCACCGGGGATGCCGTCGCCGGGTTCGGCTCACCGGAGCTCCGCAACCCGGAGCGCGACCTCTTCCTGTTCCGGCGCCGGCTCGGCCTCGCCGGCGTCCTCGTGTTCATCGCGTTCGGCGCGTTGTTCGCACGCTTCTTCTACCTGCAGGTCGCGCTGCACAAGCACTACCAGACGCTCGCCGAGACGAACCGCATCGCGATCGTGCCGATCGTGCCCAACCGCGGCGTGATCACCGACCGCAACGGCGTCGTGCTCGCGCAGAGCTATTCCGCGTACACCCTCGAGATCCAGCCGTCGCGTGTGAAGAACCTCGACGAGACGATCGACGCGCTCGCGGCGATCGTCGACGTGCAGCCGCGCGACCGCAAACGTTTCCGGAAGCTTCTGGACGAGTCCAAGAACTTCGAGAGCCTGCCGTTGCGCACGCGGTTGAGCGACGAGGAGGTCGCGCGCTTCGCGGTCAACCGCTTCCGCTTCCCCGGCGTCGAGATCAAGGCGCGGCTCTTCCGCCAGTACCCGTACGGCGAGCACGCCTCGCACGTGATCGGCTACATCGGCCGCATCAACGAGCGCGACGTCACGCGCATCGACGAATGGGAGGAGACGGCGAATTACAAGGGCTCGGACTACATCGGCAAGATCGGCGTCGAGCTCTCCTACGAGCGCGAGCTGCACGGTCGGACCGGCTTCGAGGAGGTCGAGATCGACGCCGGCGGCCGCGCGGTGCGCACGTTGTCGCGGACGCCGCCGACGTCGGGCAACGACCTGCGCCTGTCGCTCGACATCAAGCTGCAGGAGATCGCCGAGAACGCGTTCGGCGAGCGCCGCGGCGCGCTGGTCGCGATCGAGCCCGCGACGGGTGATGTACTCGCGTTCGTCTCGAAGCCGGGGTTCGACCCGAACCTTTTTGTCGAGGGCATCGATCCCGCGAACTGGGAGATGTTGAACGACTCGCCCGACAAGCCGCTCCTGAACCGGCCGCTGCGCGGCGCCTACCCGCCGGGGTCGACGATCAAGCCGTTCCTCGCGCTTTCGGCGCTCAACTCCGGCAAGCGCACGCCGACGCAGACGATCTTCGACCCGGGCTTCTTCCAGATCGCCGGCCAGGCGCACCGCTTCCGCGACGACAAGCCTGGCGGCCACGGCACGGTCGACATGTACAAGTCGATCGTCGCGTCGTGCGACACGTACTACTACATCCTCGCGAGCGAGACCGACATCGACGAGACGGCGCGCTTCATGAGCCGGCTCGGATTCGGGCAGAAGACGGGCATCGACATCGACGGCGAGCTGCCCGGCGTGCTGCCGTCGCGCGAGTGGAAGCGCGCGCGCTTCGTGGGCAAGGACTACCGCGAGGAGCATCGCAAGTGGTACCTCGGCGACAGCATCTCCGCAGGGATCGGGCAGGGCTACAACGCGTTCACGCCGATCCAGCAGGCGCACGCGATCGCGACGATCGCGAACGACGGCGTCGCCTTCCGCCCACACCTCGTGAAGAGCGTTCGCGACGTGCGCAGCGGCACCCTGCGCGAGGTCGCGCCGGAGCCCGCGTACACGGTGCCGGTGAAGCCCGAGCATCTCGCATTCGTCAAGAACGCGCTGGTCGGCGTGCCGAAGGAGGGGACGAGCGCGGCGGCGTTCCTGAAGACGCCTTACGTGAGCGCGGGGAAGACCGGCACCGCGCAGGTGTTCTCGCTCAAGGGCGAGAAGTACTCGGCGAAGATCGACGAACGGCTGCGCGACCACGCGTGGTACATCGCTTACGCACCGGCGGACAAGCCGAGGATCGCGATTGCGGTGCTTGTCGAGAACGGCGGCTTCGGCGCGCAGGCGGCGGCGCCGATCGCGCGGCAGGTGTTCGACTACTACCTGACCGGCGAGACGAAGAAGGGTCCGGCGCCCACCGGGCCGGTGCCCGCTGCCGCGGACGACGAGAGCGACTGATGGGAAGCTTTGTCGCGCGGCTGTGGGAAGCGCTGTCGGAGCGGGTCGACAGCTTCCTCTTCGGCATCGCACTCGCGATCGCGGGGGTCGGCCTCGTCACACTGTTCTCCGCATCCGACCAGAGCCTCTCGCGGATCACGAGCCAGGCGACGAGCCTCGCGGTGGGGCTCGTGCTGATGTGGATCGTCGCCAACATCGCGCCACAGACGATCGCCCGCGCCGCGCTGCCGCTCTACATGCTCGCGGTCGTGCTGCTGGTCGCGGTCGCGCTCGCCGGCACGACGGTCAACGGCTCGAGGCGCTGGTTGAACCTCGGCGTCGCACGCTTTCAGCCCTCCGAGCTCATGAAGATCGCGTTGCCGCTGATGCTCGCGTGGTACTTCCAGAAATTCGAGGGCCGCATCGGCTGGAAGGACTTCGCGCTGACCGCGGCGCTGATTGCCGTGCCCGTGTGGCTGATCAAGCGCCAGCCGGACCTCGGCACCGCGCTGCTGATCGCGGCCTCCGGCTTCTACGTGCTCTACCTGGCCGGCCTCTCGTGGAAGATCATCGTGGGGCTGACCGCGCTCGGCGCGGCCGGCGCGCCGCTCGTCTGGCAGCACCTCCACGATTACCAGCGCGACCGGATCCTCACGTTCATGGATCCGACGCGCGATCCGCTCGGCGCGGGCTACCACTCGTCGCAGGCGTCGATCGCGCTGGGCTCGGGCGGCGTCGTCGGCAAGGGGTGGCTGAACGGCACGCAGACGCACCTCGATTTCCTGCCGGAGCGCCACACCGACTTCATCTTCGCCGTGTTCGGCGAGGAGTTCGGGCTCGTCGGCAACGCGGTGCTGCTCATCCTCTACCTGCTCTTGATCGGCCGCGGAATGATGATCACCGCGAATGCGTCGACGATGTTCGCGCGGCTCGTCGCCGGCGCGGTGACGCTCATGTTCTTCACCTGCGCGTTCGTCAACATGGGCATGGTGAGCGGCGTGCTACCGATCGTCGGCGTGCCGCTGCCCTTCGTGTCCTACGGCGGCACCGCGCTCATCTCGCTCTTCATCGGGCTTGGCCTGCTGATGAGCGTGCAAGCGCACCGGAAGCTGGTGAATACTTAGCGCCAGTGTCCGGAGCCGGCGCCGCTTGCGGCACCTCGGCGAGCTGCGCGCCCATGAGCCCGGCCTCGGAGCGGCCGTGCGGCTCCTTCAACGCCATCAGCTCGCGGATGCGCTCGAGCGCGCTTTGCGTCGGCGGCGGCAGGTCGGCGTCGGTCGTGTCGAGCGGCGTCGTCCGCTCGCCCCAGCGGATAAGGTGCGAGCACCACGTGAGGCCGCCGCCGAACGCGGGCGTCAGGATCAGTGCACCCGGCGTCACGCGTCCTTCTTCGAGTGCCTCGACGAGCGCGACGGGCACGGTCGCCGCCGACATGTTGCCGTAGCGCTGCACGGTCAGGAACACGCGCTCCATCGGCGCGCCGACGCGCTTCGCCACGGCCTCGATGATCCGCAGGTTCGCCTGGTGCGGGACGACGAGGTCGATCTCGTCGGCACGGTGCCCCGACTTCGCGAGCACGTCCAGCGACGCGCTCGTCATCCCGTGCACCGCGCGCTTGAAGATCTCCTGCCCGTCGAAATCCCAGATGGTGTCGCCGAGCGAGACGCCGCGGTTCGCGTACGTCGTCCCCATCCCGCGCACGCGCAGGATCTGCCGCGCGTCGGCATAGCAGCCGAGCTTCTCGGCGAGCACGCCTTCCTCCCGCTCGGTCGCCTGCAGCACGACCGCCGCCGCGCCGTCGCCGAAGAGCACTGCGACGCCGCGATTTGCCCAGTCCATGAATGGCGAGATGAGCTCGACGCCGACGACGACCGCATTCCTGACCACGCCCGTGCGGATCATTGCCGTGGCAGTCGATAGCGCATAGAGGAAGCTCGTGCACGCGGTGTTGAGGTCCATCGCGGCCGCGTTCGTCGCGCCCAGCTTGAAGGAGAGGCCGGACGCGGAATTAGGCACCGCCTCGTCGTTCGAGCAGCTGCCGTAGATGACGAGATCGACGTCAGCCGCGTCAAGCGCCGCGCACGCGAGCGCGCGCGCGGAGGCGACGCGCGCCATCTCGATGCCGGAGACGTGCGAGACGCGCCGCTCGTGGATCCCTGTGCGCGTGGTGATCCATTCGTCGTCGGTGTCGAGGAACGTCGCGAGATCGGCGTTCGAGAGCACGGACGGGGGCATGCACTTGCCCCAGCCGGTGATGGCAGCGTGGGTCATCGCGATCGTCCGGAGCTATTCGCCCCGGCCTCCTGGGGATCGAGCCGTTTTCCGGCTTCGTTGTTCCGCGGTCGCGGGCAGGCGCGCCGTTACTTCTTGGCGCTCTTCGCGCGGGGCTTGGCCTTGCCGCCGGCCTTGGCGTCGTCTTCCTTCATGTAATCGCCGATCACGCCTTTCACCGGGCAGATGGGAAACGCCGGGCACTTCTTGCAGCCGACGGCGATCGCGATGGGGCAGAGCGTCATGGCAGTCTCCTCCTGGCGCGGATTGCGCCGCGGCCGTCCGGCGGAGCCGACGCGGCGTTCGCGTCGGCCACGGTCCCCGTGGCCAGTCGCCATTGTCTCGCAAATCGCGCGGGGCCGGGCGCCGGCTGGAGTCGCCCGCCGTCAGCGTCCGGCGCGGCGCCGAGCGCGCTGCCAGGCGAGCCCGTAGAAGAGCGCGTTGATCGCGATCACGCCGACCCCGAATCCGAGCTGCATCCGCGGCGTGAGCCCCTCGGGATAGAGGACCGGGATAACGTAGTGCTCGATGAAGCCGCCGTCGTAGCCGGACTCGCCGGCCGCGCGACGCCACCGGTTTTCCAGCGGTGTCAGCGGGCAGAGGTTGCCGGTGAGCTCGATCCAGGCGCCCCATGCGGCCGCCGGCAGGTGCGCGAGCGCGACCCAGGGCCGCCAGACGACGAGCGCGCCGCCGGCGACGACGAAGAGCACGAACAGCGCATGCAGCGCGACGAGGCTGTCGGCAACCGCGCCGGCGCTCATCCCTTGCGCTTCAGAAGCTCGTCCAGGCCTGCGAACGGCCGGTGCGTCGCCGGCGCAGCCGAACCGCGCGCCGGGTCCGAGTCGATGCCCTGCGCCCGCTCGGCCTGCCTCTGATGCTCGTTGTCGTGGCAGTAGACGCAGAGGAGCTCCCAGTTGCTGCCGTCGGGTGGGTTGTTGTCGTGGTTGTGGTCGCGATGGTGGACCGTGAGCTGACTCACCGTCGTGTGATCGAACTCGCGCGCGCAGCGCCCGCAGATCCACGGGTAGATCTTCAGCGCCCGCTCGCGATAGCCCTGCTCGCGCATCTCGCGCCCGCGCCGTGCCTCGGCGACGACGCGGTCGAGCCGCGCGTTGTCAGGTTGCTTGTCGCCGGTGGTCATTGCGCGGCACCCATTACGTCGCGACGACGCTGTGCCACCACAGCCGGAAGTGCTCGCACAGTCCCGCCTCGTTCCACTCGACGACGGCGATGCCGTCGAGCGCGAGCCGCGGCAGCGGATCGCCGGGCTTGCGCGCGATGAGGTTGGTGCCGGCGGACGCCGCCCAGATCCGGAAAAGCTCCTCCGAGGCAACCTGGTAGGTCACGTGCCAATGGGCGATGCCGCGCCGCGGCTCCTCGGCGAGAATCTCGTAGGTGGCGCGGATGTCGCGCTGCAGTTTCGTCCGCTGCCAGTACGCGGCGATCGCGGCATGCCCGCGCTGCTCGGCGAACGGCGTGTTGTGATAGACACCCTCCGGAGCGAACAGCGACACGAGCGCGTTCTCGTCGCTCGCCTCCCACGCGCGGAGGTAGCGGGTCATGAACTCGGTGAGCGTCATGGCTGCGGCGCCGACCGCAGCATCCGCTGCATCACGCCGTCCTTGCGCACGACGAGGTGCCAGACGGCGGCGACGACGTGCGCCACGACGAGTACAGCGAGTGTCCACGCGACGACCGCGTGCCAGGATTCGAGGGTGCCGTGCAGTGCTCGGTCCTGGCTCGTGACGATCGGCGGGATGCGGAAGAGGCCGAACACCGAATCGAGCGGCTGGCGGAGCGTCCCGGAGAGCGCCCAGCCCGTGAACGCCGCGGCGAAGATCAGCGCGTAGAGCAGCCAATGCCCGGTGGCGCTGGCGGCGCGCTCCCACGCATACATTGCGGGGAGCCCGGGTACCACGTTGCCGAGACGCCAGAATAGCCGCGCGAACATGAGCGCGAGCAACGCGTAGCCGACCGAGGCGTGCCACGCGTAGTGCGCGATGCGCGCGTCGCGCGGCGCGAACTCGGTCATCCACCATCCGTGCGCGACGAGGACGACGATGACGACGGCCGCGACCCAGTGCAGGAAGCGCGACACAGCGCCCCAGGCGGTCGCCGAATTTCCGATCATGTCGATTCTCCGAATGCGTCCCCGGCACCAATATGATACAAAAATTGGACGCTCCGGCAGCGCGGTGTATCATTTCGCCGCCCCGCCGCCACTTGGCGCGGGTCCCATCCGGAAGACACCGCGCGGCGGCGATTGGTTCGACGGCGCCCGCGCCGGAAGCCGCGGGTCAGGCGTCGTGTCGCCTTCTGCGGCGGCGGGATTGCTTGTGGCCGTAGAGGATCAGCACCGCAGCGAGCGCCGAGGCGATCGCGAGCGGCGAAACGAGCAGCACCGCGAGCCAGTTCCACAATCCGGCCGGTGCGAGCAGCCGCAGGCACACGAAGAGGAAAAGCGTCGTGGCGATGGCCGCCGCCAATGACGCGTGCGTCGTGTCCCGGAAGAGGAGCTCCGAGACGATGCCGATGATGATCGGCAGGACGACGAGAACGGCGAGCGGCTCCACGTTCCTCCAGCGTTGGCGGCTTTCGGGGGGTGGTTTGAATAGCCTACTCTCGCCGCCGCGCGGTGGCAAAGGCTAAGCCGACGCTGCCCTTAGGGCCTTGTTGCGCCAGACGGCGATGAGCCAGAAGAGGACGGCGTGCAGCATCCCGAGCGCGGCGAACGCCGGCGCGAGCGCCGCGGCGAGCGTCGGCCCTCCGCCGACGCCGAACGGAATCGCGACGATAAGGCCGAGCGCGCCTCCGCCCGCGCCGAACTGCCACCACGCGAGCCACCCGCGCCGCCGGAACAGGAGGAATGCGGGGACGCCGAGCACGATGAGCCCGCCTATGCCGGCCGCCGCGACGGCAAGGGCGCCGGCGGCGCCGAAATCGCGGCGCATCACGACCGCGAACACGACGTGCGCGAGCGCGAGGCATACGAAGGCGACGACGACGCGGGGCACGAGTTCAGGGAGCGAGGTCGCCGGGAAGCAGCGAATAGACGGCCGCGTCGCGCGGCGACCCCTTCCACTGGAGCCGGTGCCGTGCGACGCACTCGAAACGCGCACCGATTTTCTCGGCGACGCGGCGGCTGGCCGCATTGTCGGGGAGCACGACGACCTCGAGACGCGCGAGCGCGAGCTCCGCGAACGCATACTGCGCGACGAGCCGGGCCGCGGCCGTCGCGATGCCGTGCCTCTCGCGGCTCCTCCGCACCCAATAGCCCAGGTTGCCGAAGCGATTCACGTGGTTGATCTGGTTGACGCCGATGCAGCCCAGCACGTCATCGGTGGCGGCGTCGAAGATTCCGAACTCGCGATCGCCGTCGGCCGCCCAAGCGGCGGCGCAGCGCGCATGCCATGTTTCCGCGTCCTTGATCGAGTAGTCGGGATGGCACCACGACATCCAGCGGCCGACGGTCGCGATCGATTCCTGCACGGCCGCGCACATCGGCGCGACGTCCGCGGGCGCATGCGGCCGCACGACGATGCCCTCGGCCGCGAGCGAACGCTCCATCGCCCCTCACCGCGCCGCGGTCACCATGACCTCGACCAGGAGGCCGCCGTCTCCCGGCACGACGCCGATACGCGTGATCGTCATGGGCTTGCCTCCTGCGGACCGTGCGAGCGCCGTCTACGCTTCGTCGTCGGGCGGGAACGCCGCGAATTGCGGCAGCGGATCGGTGATCTCGTGCCACGCCGCCTTCGAGCCGACGAAGATGTGGAGGGACGGCCGCGTGCCGGGGTCACCGTCGATACCGCCCGCGGGGATGCAGACTTCGTCGTCCTCGATCACCGGCACCTGCGATCCGCAGACGCGGCAGAAGCAGCGAAAGACGCCCGGCGAAGACTCGTAGCGCGCGATCGCGCTATCGCCGCGAACCCAGTGGAACGCAGCCGCGGCGCCGTGCGCGAACGTGCCGAACGCCGTGCCGTGGATCCGGCGGCAGATCGAGCAGTGACAGTGGTTGATGAACGCGATGTCACCGTCGAGCCGCCAAAGGACGGCCCCGCACTGGCAGCGGCCGGTGATCGTCGCGCCTCCGCCACGGGCCTCGGGGCGCCGCCAGCCGCTCATTGGAGCGCCTTCGCGCTCCGCGCTTCACCCGTGGAGCGGCCCGGTGGGCTCATGCGCGGCTGGGGACGACCGCCGCGCCGGCCGGCGTCGCGACGACGAGCGACGCGAAGAACGCGAGGTGATACCAGAGAGGGAAGCGATCCCAGAGCCCGTAGTGCACGGGGACGAACAGGACGACGAGGACGATCGTCAGCGCCCACGCGACGCGCCCGGCGCCGCGCGCGATACGCGCCGCTGCCCACCCCGCGCCGAAGGACGCGGCGGCGCCGACGAGGAGCCTCCCCGCCTGCATGCCGGCCGTGAATGTCATCGCCTGCTCGACATCCGCGTAACCCGGCAGGAGCGCACGCAGCACGAAATTGCCGATCGTGGCGAGGACGATCCACGCGACGAGCCCGCCGATCACGGCCGCGACCGATCTCATGCCAAAGCCTCCGTGTTTCGCTTCGCCATGCGTGCCCGCGCGGAACGTGCCGAGGAGCGCAGATGCTCGCGCAGTCGCGCCGTCGCGTCAATCGCGACGGACAGCTCCGCGGCCTGCCGGCCGAAGCTCCTTGCGCACGACGAGCTTCAGCCCCGACCAGATCGCATCGACGGCGCAAACCTTGACGTCGACGAATCCCAACGGCAGCGCCACCTCGCGCACCGTGTCCTCGGTGATCTCGGACGGAACGCCCGACGACTTCTTCGGCCACGACACCCAGACAGTTGCAGTCGGCGCGAGCATGCGGCGACACGAGGCCAGCGCGGCGCGGAGCTCCGTCTTGCGCGTGCCGAAGAGATGGGCGAGGTCGACGTCCGCGGTCAGACGACGAACGAACCGTACGTCGGGCGGAAGCGGCTCGAGCGCATGCTCGAAGCCCGGCGGCGCGTCGGCGATGTAGACGGTGCTGCCGCCCTTGATGCCGAGCTTCGCGGCGAGCGGCGTGCCCGAGTAGCCGGCGGCTGCGCTCAAGCTTCCGCCTCCTGCATATCGGCACGCGCCCGCCCGCGCCGTCGCTCGACCAATGATCGGCCGAGGTCGATCGCGGCGGCGGCGAAGGCGAAGGTGCCGAGCGCCGGGATCACCACGGCCCACAGCACGACGAACGGGAGCGATTCCGCGAGCGCGGGGCTCCACGCCCGCGCGGCCGCGCCAGCCGCGAACAGGAGCGCCGCCTGCGCGAACCAGCCGCCGTGGAAGCGCGCGCAACGCAACAGGAAGTCGGCGTCGGACTCGCCGCGGCCGCGCTCGGGCCCCTGTCGGGCGAAGAGAATGCGCGCGGGCACGCTGTCGGGAAACCAGACGGCGACGCGGATCGCCGCGATCACGACGATCCAGAAGAGGACAATGTGGACAATCTGCGACATCATCGCGGCTCGATCCACTGCTGCACGATTCGGATCAGAGACTCACGCCTGGCAGCGATGTCGTCGCGATCGCGGAGCTCTGATCGCGGCCCGGTCCTTCGCCAGCCACTCGAGCAGCCCCGCGGGATCCGCCGCGCGCATGCGAGTGGTCGCGTCGTGCCCGACCTTGGCGCCCAGGTGCAGGATGACATGCACGAAGCCCTTCGAGCGCAGGTTGATCGTGGCGAACCACTCGCCGGCGCGGAAGCTGGGCGCGTTCCACTTGACGCCTTCCTCGATGCGCGGGCTCGCGGCGACGATGATCTTGCGCACAGCGTCGATCTCGGCCTTGAGTGGGTGATCGAGTGCGCGCATGAAGTCGTCGACCGTCGCGGCGCCGGACGCTTTCGGGGATGCGGTCCTTTCCGCCGCCATCGCGATCTCCGGGCTCAGTCGGGAACGCGCCTGACGCACGGATTCGCGGGCGTGGCGAGCTCGTGGTAGACGTCGTCGAGGTACTGCAGGAGCTCGTCCTCGGCGACGAACGCGGGAATCTCGATCTCCACCGGGGACCGCTTCCCGTCGGGCCCCGGCCTCCACAGCCGCCAGCCGTCGGCCGCGCGCTCGACCATCATTCGCTTGCCGAAGACGTCGAATTCGAGCCGCTCAGCCATGCCGGCGCTCGGCGAAGGTGACGAGGTTGCCGTCGGGATCGAGAACCCCGAACTCGCGCGATCCCCACGGCTTGTCCTCGAGCGGCGCGCTCGGATGGACGACCCCCTGCGCGTCGAGCTCAGCGTAGAGCCGATCCACGCCGGAGACGTAGACGCGGCAGCTCGTGTTCTCGGCGATGTGCCGTTCCGTGCATGGCCAGAAATGGACCGGGGCAGCGCTCTCGAGCGTCGGCATGGTGCGACAGTCTATAGGGCCGGTCACGCCCCGAGAAGCCGCACCGCGAGGAGCGCGCACCCGATCAGGAACACGCTTCCGCAGATCGGGAAAATCCGATCGGCGAACCACTTCGGCAGGAAGAGATCGGCCACCTGTCCGTCGGCCGCCCCGAGGCGCTCTGCGAGCCGCGTGAGGGGACATCGGCCGCCCGTGATGGCCAGAGCGAATCCCTCGACGACGATCGCCGCCACGGCGATCCACGTCCACGGCGTGACGCGCGCCGTCGCGCCGGAATAGAGGACGTAGAGGACGCACGCGCTCAGCACCACGAAGATCGCCGTGTGGACGAGCTTCACGTGCTGGAACGTCAGGCGCATCGCGCGTCTCGCTGCATGAGGATCTCGTCGGGCTCGACCTTGCGCAGCGCGTGCAGCTCGGGCGTCGCGAGCGCGAAGGCCAGTCGCTGGAGCAGGCGAAGCGAGCGGTCGTTGCTCCGCTTGAGCACCGCCGACAGCGTGCGAACGCCGTACCGCGCGACCAGCTCGCTGATCATCGCTTCGACCGCGGCGCGCGCGAGACTGCGGCCCCAGTAGCGGCTCGCGAGCTCGTACGCGATCGCCGCTCGCCCGTCGTGATGCACGGTGGCCTGGACATAACCGATGAGCTCGCCAGTCGGCAGGCGGATGACCCAGTTGAGCCACTGCTCGCAGCCGTCGGCGGAGCGCCTCGTTTCGAGCCTGCGGTATCGCTCGCGCAGCCATTCGACCGACAGCGGCGGCGCGTTCTCGTGCTCGTAGATCGCGGGATCGCTCAACACGGCGAACATCTCGTCCGCATGCGACGCAAGCTGCGGCTCGAGCACGAGCGTCGCGGTCTCGATCACGCGCATGCGCGCTGCACGACCGCCCGGATGAACGCGCCCTTCGCGTCGGTGTAGCCCTCGCGGTCGCTGCCGTAGCGCGCGGCCAGCTCGCGCTTCAACGCCAGGTAGTCGGCCGCGAGCGTGGCGTCGGCGCGCAGCGCGTCGCGAAACGCGAGGTGCTCCGCGCGAAACCGGCTGTCCGTCCGCACCGCGTGCACGTGAAACTGCCGCGGCCGGCGCGCGGGCTTCGCGAAGAACCGGCGATGCGGCAGCACCGCCTCGTGCTCGGGCATGTATTGATAGCCGTGCGCCTCCATGGCGTCGATCCGCGCTTCGATGTCCGGGAGCGCCGGCGCGCCGATCAGGATGTCGACGATGGGCTTGGCGCCAAGGCCGGGCACGGCCGTACTGCCGATGTGCTCGATCGTGAACGTCCCCGGCGGGAATGTGCGTGCCAGGGCGTCACGCTCGGCGGCGAATAGCCTGGGCCATTCCGCGGAGTACGCGACGACCTCGACCGGCGCCGGATCGGCGGCCGTCTGCACGTTATGCGCTCCCGTCACAGCCGCAGCCGCGCGCGAGCTGAACCGGGGGACACCTGACCGACCCGTACGAGCAGAACACACAGCAATCGCCGGGCTTGGGGCGAAGCAGCGCACCGCAGGCGGCGCATTCGTGGAAATGCACGCACGCGTCGAGTGGCATCTGCTCGGTCGACGCCGATCCGCAATGCGGACAGCTCAGCACCGACGTCATGACGGGCGACGAAGACGCGTGGTCACGCTGCATCGACGGGCTCGCACACGACCTCGGTGAGGACGGAATTGGCGATGAAGCATTCGGCGTGCGCCTCGTGATGCATCGCGTCGATCTCGGCCCGATCCGGCAGGCGATCTCCCGAAAAGATCACCCGAGGCCGCAACACGACGCGCGTCATCGCGTGCTTGCCGGCCGCGTTCTTCGCCATCGTGCCGACGGCGTCGTCGACGTAGCTGTCGATCCGGAACCCGCGCCCCGCCGCGATCGACAGGAACCACAGCATGTGGCAGGAGGAGAGCGACGCTACGAAGGCTTCCTCCGGATCTACCGCGCGCGGATCGGAATAAGGCGCCCGCACCGCGTGTGGCGACGACGAGGCCGGAACCTCGACGCCGCCGTCGAACCGCCACGCGTGACGGCGGCTGTACTTGCCGTCGACGAACGGTTGCTCACCGCGGAGCCACGAAATCGCTGCCGTGTAGCTCGACATGGCACTTCCTCAGCCGCGGCGCGGTAGCGCCGCGATCTGCTCGCGCAGCGTCCGGTGGAGAATCTTGCCCGTCGCCGTACGCGGCATCTGCGCCTCTTCGATGAACGTGACCGAGCGCGGGCGCTTGTATCCCGCAATCCGATCCCTGCACCAGTCGAGGAGCTCGGCCTCGGTCGCGCGCTGCCCGGCGCGAAGCACGACGACCGCGTGCACGGCCTCGCCCCACTTGTCGTGCGGAACGCCGATGACGGCAACGTCCTGCACCGCCGGGTGTGCACCGAGCAGGCGCTCGACCTCGGACGGATACACGTTCTCGCCGCCGCTGATGATCATGTTGCTCTTGCGATCGACGAGGTGATAGTAGCCGTCCTCGTCGCGACGGGCCATGTCGCCGACCGAGCACCAGGCGCCGCGGAACGCCTCGGCCGTCTTCTCGGGATTCTTCCAGTAGCCGTCGAAGACGTAGGGTGTGCGCGAGAAGAGTTCGCCGGTCTCGCCGTCCGCTACTTCGCGGCCGTCGCCGCCGATGAGCTTGACCGGCCCCGAGCCCGTCCATTCGCGCCCGACGGAGCCGAGCTTCGTCAGCTGCTCGTGCGGGCGCAGGAGCGTGACCCATCCCGCCTCGGTCGAGCCGTAGAGCTCGAAGAGCTGGGAGTTCCGGAACTGCTCCATGATCGCGAGCTTCGTCTCGCGCCGCGCCGGCGCGGAGGAGATCATGAGCTTGCTCACGCGGCCGACGTCGTGCCGGCGCTTGACCGCTTCGGACACCTCCTGCAGCATGATGTAGTGCGTCGGCACGAGCGACGTGAAGGTGATCCGCGCGTCGGCGAGGGTGCCGAGCAAGCGCTCGGGATCGAAGCTCTTGCGGTCGTCGATGACGCAGGCGGCGCCGAGGTAGGTGAACGTGAACGAGAAGTACAGCGAGTTCGCATGGCACATCGGCATCACGAAAAGGCCGGTGTCGTCGCGCGTGAGGCCCATGTCGAGCGCCGAGATCAGCGAAATCAGCGCGCTGCCCGCGTGATTGCGGATGGCTCCCTTCGGCCGCCCCGTGGTGCCCGACGTGTACATCAGCGCCCACGTGTCCTCGGGCGCGACGCGCGCGTCGGGAGGAGACGGTGAGGCTCGGCCCAGCAGCGCCTCGTACGCCTGCCATCCGGCCGGCGCGCGCTCCGTGCCGAAGTGGATGAATCCCTCCGGCAACGAGGTCGAGTTCGGCGCGGATCGGCTCGATGCGGTCGACCAGATCGTCCTGCGCGATGAACGCCCGCGCCTCGCAGTGCGTCGCGATATAGGCGATCTCGGCCGACACGAGGCGGAAGTTGATCGGCACGGCGACGAGACCCGCGGCCGCGAGCCCGACGTAGATCTCCATCCACTCGACGCAGTTGTGGGCGAGGATCGCGACGCGGTCGCCCTTGGCGAGCCCGAGGCCGGCGAGCGCGTTCGCGAGGCGGTTGGCGCGCTCGTGCCACTGCGCGAAGGTGAGCGTGCGGCGCGAGTCGCTCGCGCCGATCTTCTCCGGCTGCAGGCGTGCCTGCGCCGCGACGACCTCTGCCACCGTGAGGAGCGCGCCCATTCCCGTCGCGTCAGGACGTGCGGCGCGCGCGCTCGGCGTCGTCCCACGCGGTGAGCGCCTGGTAGACGGGCACCCAGCCGAGTCCCTTGCCCGCGTCGGAGGACAGCGCATCGCGGGTGACGACGACGTCGAGCAGCGCGGGCGCATGGGCGAAGGCGTCCGCCAGCGCGCCGTCGAGCCGCGCGGGATCGGTGACGCGCTCGCCGTGCAGGCCGAACGCGCGCGCCATCGCCGCGTAGTCGGACCACTGCAGTGTCGTGCCGACGACGCGGCCGCCGTAGTTCATCTCCTGGTCGAGCCGCTCGATGTTCCATGCGGCGTTGTTCGCGACGATGAACACGGCTTTCGCACCGTGGCGCTTGGCGGAGTCGATCTCCATCGCGTTGATGCCGAAGGCGCCGTCGCCGGTGACGACCACGACCTGCCGCTCGGGATGGAGCAGCGCGGCAGAGACGCCGTAGGGAATGCCGACGCCCAGGCAGCCGAATGTCCCGGAGTCGAGGTAGGTGCGCGGTGGGAGTCCCATGCGCGCGAAGCTCAGAATGTCGCCGCCGTCGGCGATGGTGATCGCGTCGGGCTTCAATACCTTCGCGAGCGCGGCGAAGATGCGGTTCGGATGCATGTGGCCGTCCTTGCCGGCGGCAACGCTCGCGAGCGACTCGGCGTGGCGCGACGAGCGGCGCGCGTGCTCGCTGCGCAGTGTCGACATCCAGTGCACGTCGAGCCGCGGCGGCTTGTGCGTCACCGCCTGCGCGAGCGCCGCGAGCGCCAGCGCGGGATCGGCCATCAGCTCGACCTCGCCGCGGCGGTTCTCGCGCAGCTCCTCCCAGTTGTCGCCGATACGCAAGAAGCGCGCCTTGCCGAACACGGCCGGCGAGCCGTAGCCCATCTGGTAGTCGAGCTTGCGTCCGACGACGACGACGAGGTCGGCTTCCTGCATCGCGCGGGCGCGCATCGCGCCGACCATCGCCGCATGCTCCGCCGGGACGAGTCCGCGGCTCTCCTGCGTGTCGAGATAGACGGCGCCGGTGCGCTCGAGGAGCGCGACGAGCTCGCGGCCGGCGCCAAGCGCGCCGCGGCCGGTCATGACCAGCGGCCGCGTCGCCTCGTCGAGCAGGCGCGCTGCGCGCTCGACCTCGGCGGGATCGGGCGGCAGGCGCCTTCGCGGCCGGGCCGAGAGGTACTCGGCGAGCACGATGGCGGCGGGCACCGTCTGCCGCAGCACGTCGGTCGGGATCTCGACGTACGCGGGCCCCGGGACCGTACCGTCGCCTTGCGCGGTGGCGAGCGCCTTGTCCAGGTCGCGCAGCACGTTGTCCGCGACGCGCAGCGTGCGCGCGAGGCGCGTGACGGGGCGCATGATGTCGACGTGCGCGATGCCCTGCAGCGGCCCCAGGTCATCCTGTGCGACCGGCGCGCAGCCGCCGATCAGGAGCACCGGCACCCGCTCGAGTTGCGCGTTGGCCATCGCCGTCACGCAGTTGGTGACACCCGGGCCCGCCGTCACCAGCGCGACGCCGAAGCCGCCGGACAGCACCGCGTGCGCGTGTGCCATGTGCACGGCCGCGCCCTCGTCGCGGACGTCGACGATGCGCACGCCCCGCTGCGCGAGAAAATCCCAGATCGGCTGGATGTGGCCGCCCTGCAGCCCGAAGACGCGATCGACGCCGTGGCCGACCAGGAATTCGACGACCAGCTCGGCGACGGACTTTGCGGTAGAAGCGGGCATCGGAGCCTCCGTCAATCGCAGTGCGTGTGCGAGGGAAAGACCGACGGCGAGATTGCCAAATGCGGGATCGGAGCTACGGCTTCAGCACCTGCACCTGTCCATCCTTGTTGCTCAACCGCAACGAGGTGCTCGGGCCCTCTGCGAGTATCTGAACATACGTCGGGTCGGATTCGCCGCCGAGCACCTGACCCGCTCCCCGCTCGGTGGCGGCAAGCTTGACGTTGGGGCGCCCCTTGGAATTGATGAGCCGGAGCAGCACCGTCTCCGGATAGCCCTGCGTGCCGTCCGGCATCTTGACGTTCGGATCTGCCGGCACGATCGCAATGCTAGCCCGAACGTGACCGCTGCTGTCGACGATTTCCAGCGCACGGCCCCGAAGCACCGGCGCTGCGTCCGGTGCCGCCGTTGCGCCCGACTGACCGACGGAGAGCGCGAGCAGCGCGAGATTGACGGCGGTCAGGGTGACGAGAAGAGGCTGAGTAGTCATGACGGTCCTTCCGGCGCGGTCCGGTTATTGGCTGTGGCGTCCAGCATCTTCCGTCGCACGCCGTGGTTGTCGTGCGGCACTCTTCGCGATACGGGCCTTCACCAGTTTGCGCACGAGCGCGGCCGGCAGCGGCCGATTCGGCTGAAAGCGAATCGTGCCTTTGCTGGTGTCGTAGTCCGCGAGATCGTCCTTGAAACCTTCCACGACAGTGCCCGGATAGAAAGCGCAGTGCTTGGCGGCGGCGCCGAACGCGAGCAGGAATCTTCCGTCGAGACGAAAGGCCGGAAGCTGATAGCTGATGCACTCCTCGGCGCCCGGCGCGGCCGCGCGGATCGTCCTTCGCAACCTCTCGAGCGCTGCTCGCTTGTCGTCGCTCAGCACCGCGAGGTAGTCGTCGATCGTCCTGACCTTGCCCTTCGATTTCATGTCCGAGCCTCCTCCGGCTTGCGATGTTACGTCGGCGCGGCGATCTCGGGCAACCGGCGAACCGCCGCATCGGCCGGGCGACGCGCAGCACGATCTAGGCCTGCGGCGACTTCGCCGGCACGAGCTGCGCCGGGTCGTAGAAGAACGTCTCTTCGGCGATGCGTTCGCCTTCCCAGCGCTGCCAGGTGAGCTCCTCCATGCGGGTCACGGTTCCGTCGAGCCATTCGAAGCGGAATACCCATCGGATCACGACGTTGTCGCCGTTGACGAACACGGGCCGGATGCATTTCGACGTGAGCGCCTTCGCCTTCGCCAGCACGCGGCGTTCATTGGCGACATGCGAATCCCGGCCGACGCGTGGCGCGGACTGGTTCTCCTGCATCGAGGCATTCGCGGTGTAGAACGCCTCGACGGCCTCGACGTGAGCGTTTCGCTCGACCAGGGCGATGAATCGCTCAAGCGTCTCGGCGGCGGGCATAAGCGCACTCAGTTCGGATCATCCCGTTCTTCCGCGCTGCCCCGGCGAAAATGCTCGAGCCCCTCGTTCAATGGAACCCAGGACAGCTTCTGCTCGGTCCAGACTTCCCGTGTCGGGGCGAATCGCTCCGCATGGTCGAGCGTCGCGGTCGTCACGTCGATCGTGCCCGTGCTGTCGGCGTGTTGATATGTCAACGGCGTGCCGCAGGCCGGGCAGAAGGAGCGCACGACGGGCGGCGACGACGCGAAGCGGGTGGGCGCGCCGGAAGCGAAGACGAAATCGGCGCTCCGGAACACCGTCCACGCGACCGACGCGGCACCGCTCGCGAGGCGACAGGAGCGGCAATGACAGATGCTCCTTGCCAATGGAGCGCCGGTGACGCGATAGCGAACGGCGCCGCACAGGCAACCGCCTTCGCTGACTTCGGTCGTCGCGCTGTCCCCGCTGTCGTTCGCGGCCGCCGCAACCACGGGCGCCCCTTCACGTCATTCGGACAGGCTGGTGCCGGAGCCGCCCATCTCCTTGGGCAGATCCTTGAGCTTGGTCACGCCATCCTTGATCGGCAGCACGGTTTCCTGATAGTGCACGTGCACGCCGGACTTGAACGGCAGCGCCGGAATGACGGCCGCGTAGACGTCGGTGAGCCCCATCCCCGGATGCTCGGTAAAGATGTGGCCGCCGCAGGTCTTGCACCACTTGCGATAGCTGCGCGGTGACTTGTTGTACGTTCCGATGTTGTCCTGGCCTTGCGTGATGCGCACGGCATCGGGCTTCCACAGGGTAAACGCGTTGACGGGTCCGGCGGACCAGTGCCGGCACGACTCGCAATGGCAGTAGCCCATGGCGACCGGCTCGCCGGTCACGGTGAACTTGACTGCTCCGCAGAAGCACGAACCGTCGTAGGTGCTGCCCGTGGCCATTTCAGGTCTCCTGGTTGAGTCCGGCCGGCGACCGTGCCGGACGATGCTCGATGCGTCGAAGCGAGCCGCGATCGTACTCCAGCCGTAAGGGCCTGACGAGGCGTCGCGGCCATGCGAGCCGCGCGAACGCGCTAGGGCGCCCGGGATCGCGTCAGGAACTGCGCCGCGCACAGCTCGACCAACTCTTGTTGCGTGATGTCCGAGAGGGTCATTCGGCCGAGCTTGATGAGCGCCGGTCCGCGCCCCTGTAGTTGCGGTAGACGCTCTCCAGCGAAGGCAGGATGATCGCCATGTCGCGCTCCAGGACATATCCGGTTTCCTCGAACAAGCGTCCTATGCCGCCCAGCGTGAAGAATCGCAGGTGCGTGATGTCGAGCAGCCCTCGTTCGTCGTAGTCGAACCGGCCGTCCTGCAGGATCGACGAAACCATGCCTTCATCCGCGAAGGAAACGTCCTCGAGCCGCGCGCGAATGACCCGATCGAGCCGACTTTGCGCCTTCGCGGCTGCCGCGTGACCCGCCTCGATGCCCACGACCGATGCCCCGGGAAACCGTTGCCGGAGCGCAGCACCGAATGCTCCGGCCGCACATCCGAGATCGAGCACGCGCTTGGGCTCGCCGTCGATCAACTGGAAGAGCGGCTCCTGGACGTAGTCGTTGTAATGCCCGGCGTCCTGGCGATCGAAGTCCAGGCACCGCTTCCACAGAGGCTCGCGGTCGGGGGTCGAAGGCATCCGGGTCGATGCATCGTCGTCGGCGACTTGCATTGTAGCTCCGCCGTATCTGGTGGCCGGGGTTCACATTGTCAGCTGCTTGAACATGACCAATGCGTCGACGTATCCCAGACGCTGGTGGTGGAACGCGCCCGGGAGCCGTCCGACGACCGCGAATCCGAGGCGTTGCCAGAGGCGCACCGCGCGCTCGTTGGTGGCAACCACAATGTTGAACTGCATCGCTCTGAAACCCATGACGATTGCCTCGGCTTGCGAGTGCTCGCACATCGCGGAGGCGACGCCCTGGCCCTGTGCCTGCGGCGCCACGACATAGCCGCAATTGCACACGTGAGCGCCGAGGCCGGGCTGATTGGGCTTGATGTAATAGGTTCCGAGAACCTTCCCTTCGGGATCGGACGCCACGAAGGTCGCCGAGGGCGCCTCGATCCAGACCCTGTGAATCTCCGCTTCCGTGCTGTCGGGGGAAAAGGTGTAAGTGTCTCCCGCGGCGAAGGTGGAGTGCAGCAATGGCCAGATCATCGGCCAGTCCGACTCCCGGTATTTGCGGATCGACTGCATCGCGCGATGCGTCATGTCGACCCGCGGAGCGCAACGAGCGCGGCGGCGGCCGCTTCCTTCTGGTCCTTGCCCCACGGCGGTCCGGCGGACCTTCCGAGCGTGGCGAGGTGCGCGTCGAGACGCTCGCGGCTGAGGCCGAGCATCCTCGCAGCGTCGTCGAGGGCCGACTTCTCTGGGAGCGTCGTCGGCTCGAGACCGCAGGCGCGCGCGCCGGCGACAAGCGCGTCGCGAAACAGCTCGCCTTCGGCCTTGTGCATGCGGACGTGGACGGCGAGGATCTCGGCGGTTGTCCAATTCGGCATGCCGGTGCCGACGAGCACCGCACAGCCGGAGAGCTCGTGGCCGGCTTCTACACAGCGTCGCGCCGCTTCCCGGATGCCGCTCGCGGCGAGACGATGCGCGGACGCGATGCTGCGCTTCACGAAGGACCGCGCGTCAGCCGGGTCGAGCCCTTGCGCCGCGTGATAAGGCGCCCAATCGCCTTCAGGCAGCAGTCGGAGCTGCGAGCGCTCGACGAATTGGGGCTCGCGCACGTCGCCGGCCACCGCCACGAGCGCTGCCCGGCCCGTTCTTGCCTTCAATCCCAATGCCACGCGCATGGCTCGATCCTTCTTCGAAGTCGTCCGTCGATCGACAGGTCGCGCATGGGCTGTTGGAGCTCGCCACATGTCGAGGCGTTGGTGCTCGCAGGTCGGAGCGAGCGAATATTCATGGCCACGATTGGGCCGCTTCACTCGACGATGGGTTGCGGAGATGCATCGGGTCGATCGAGAAAGAAGATCGTCACCTCCTCATAGGTCGATCGACCTGCATTCACGGCGCGGTGCACCAGATCCGTCGGTTCATCCCAGTCGGTCTGTCCGGCAACGACCTCCACTCGATCGGTCTTTCGCCCGTCCCGGTACTCGATCGCCAGCGCCTCACCGCGTACAACCACCGTTATCCGATGAAACGGGTCGATGTGCCAGGGTGTGGCCATCCCCGGCTCCAGGACCAACCGCCTGATCAAGGTGTTGTTGCGCTGGCTGATTATTTCCCCAAACACCATCGATTCCACAAGCAGTTGCGTGGGTCTATGTCCGGATCAGGTTCGAGAATAGGCAGGTCATGGTTGCTCGACTGTCTCCGACAATGCGAGCGCGATTGCTTGCTCGATCGTCAAAGCGCGGCCTTCCTGCCAGGCGCGGTCGAAAGTGACGTCATCGCGCAGAGCCGCGCGGACCACGGCTACGCGCCGGTCGTAGCGGGGCCGTTCATTGGGCGGCAGCGGCGCTCCGATCTCCTCCCGTAGTTGCTCCGCTGCGCCCCAGATGCGGACGGCGCGCATCGAACTGCCGAGAGCAGCGACGACTGCCGCCAGCCCTTCCAACGCAAACGCGATCCCCCACCTGTCGCCC
The DNA here is from genome assembly GCA_963830485.1 of uncultured beta proteobacterium. Classification (GTDB taxonomy): domain Bacteria; phylum Pseudomonadota; class Gammaproteobacteria; order Burkholderiales; family Casimicrobiaceae; genus CAIWHR01. The sequence goes on along the minus strand of CAWHNE010000017.1, from coordinate 57,233 downwards.
AACTCCCGGTCAATCGCCAGTCCCTCTTCATGCAACGTCCGGGCAGAGCCGAATTCACCCTGCTCGCAGGCCAGGTTTCCGAGATTGTTCAGCGAGTTGGCGATGCCCGCACGGTCGCCCAGTTCCCGCATGATCGCCAAGCTTTCCTCGCCCAACGTCCGCGCGGCGGCATAATCACCTTCTTCAAAGAGCACGTTGCCCAGGTTGTTCATCGTCGTGGCCATGTCCCCACGATCACCCAGTTCACGCATGATCGCGAGGCACTGCTCGTAGAGCGCCCGGGCCGAGGCAAAGTCGCACCGATCCAGCGCTACATTGCCCAAGTTGTTGAGCGAGGCGGCCATGCCCCTCCGGTCTCCCAACTCCCGCTTGATCGCCAGGCTCTCCTGGTGCACGGCCCACGCAGAGGCGTAATCGCCTACTTCATAGAGGACGTTTCCCAGGTTGTTGAGGGAAGTGGCGATGCCCCGTCGGTGATCCAATTGCCGCCGGATTGCCAGGCTCTCTTCGTGCAGCACCCGCGCGCCCGGATAGTCGCTTTGATAGTAGGCCAGTATGCCCGCCGTATTGACCGCTTTCGCGCGCACCTCCGTCTGCTCGTCGCCTCCCGACCTCCCCAGGATCTGCATACACCACTCACGGCCTTCGGATAGATAGCCCCGCGTAATCCAGAACCGCTGCAGCGCTCCGCAAAGCCGAAGACCGGCGCCAGATCCCGCCTCCTCGAGACACCAGTCGAGACTCGCCCGCAGATTCTCGTGCTCCTCTTCCAGACGCTGCAGCCAAGCGGCCTGCTCCGTACCCATCAGTTTCGGTTCCGCCTCCTCCGCCAACGCGAGGAAGTAATCCCGATGGCGTCTCCGAACTGCCTCGCTGCCCCCGCTTTCCACCAGCTTCTCCTGGGCATATTGACGCATCGTCTCGAGCAGCCGATAGCGAGCGCGATCGTCTTTCTGCTCCGCCATCACTAGGCTCTTGTCGGAGAGCGAAATGAGCAGCTCGAGGACATCGGTCTCCTCCATGCCCTCGCCGGCACAGACCTGTTCAGCCGCTTCCAACGTCCACCCTCCGGCAAATACGGACAACCGCTCCAACAACAGTCTCTCCTCACCGGTCAGCAGGTCATAGCTCCAGTCGACCGTGGCGCGCAGCGTGTGCTGGCGCGGCAGCGCGGTGCGGTTGCCGCCGGTGAGCAGCTTGAACCGATCGTGCAGGCGGGCATTGACTTGCTCGATCGATAGCGAGCGAATGCGGGCCGCCGCCAATTCCAGCGCCAGCGGAATGCCGTCGAGGTGGATGCACAGCTGCGCGACCGTGGGAGCGCGGGCCGTGGTCAATGCGAAGTCGGGCAACTGCCGTCGGGCTCGTTCGACGAAGAGTTGCACGGCCTCGGCGCGCGCCACGGCCTCGGCACTCGCCGAGGGCTCGGGCAGCGATAGCGTCTGCAGCGGGTAGGTCTGCTCGCCCGCGACGTGCAGCGGCTCGCGGCTGGTCGCGATGATCGTCGTGTCCGCGGCGCTGCGCAGTACCACGTCGGCCAGCCTCGCGCACGCATCGAGCAGGTGCTCGCAATTGTCCAGGATCAGCAGCAACTGGCGCGTCTTGAGATGCGCGCACAGCGTATCGATCAAAGGCGTGCCCGCTCGCTCCGGCACCCCGAGCACCTGCGCCGCCGACGTCGGCACCAGCGAGGGATTACTGATCGATCCAAGCTCGATGAGCCACACCCCGTCGCGATAGGCATCCATCACCTCCGCCGCTGCTTGCAACGCGAGTCGCGTCTTGCCGATGCCCCCGACGCCGACCAGCGTCAACAGACGTTTGCCCGGCAACAGCCGCTTGATCTCCACCAGCTCGCGCTCGCGGCCGACGAACGACGTCAGCGGCTCGAGCAGGTTCGAGCGCTTGCGGCTGCCCCGAGCATCCTGGCGGTCGTCCGCGAGCGCGGTGACAGGTCCGACGAAGCGATACCCGCGCCGTGCCAGCGTCTCGATCCAGCGCTTCCCTCCGGGGGCCTCCGAGAGCACCCGTCGGATCGCCGAGACCTGCACCGCGAGATTGCTCTCTTCTACGACGATTCCCGGCCAGGCCGTATCCATGATGCTGGCCTTCGGGACGTATTCGTTGGGGCGATTGACGAGAGTGGCGAGGACCGCCACCGCGCGAGAGCCCAGGGCCACAGGCTCACCCGCCTTGGTCAGCACACCGGCTTCGGCGTCGAGCCGGAACGGCCCGATGTCATAGATCCTGATCACGCCAAGAGCGGTCCCGACGAAGCAACCGAGCGAACTATTGCCGCGAAGATCACTGCCGCCAGCATCATCCGGCTGGGCCATGCGCGAGGCCCGATCAAGTGAATTTTTACAGTTTATTAAGGAGTTTTTCAAGACTCCGCGGACGATGCGATTGAGGATTCGCCCCGTATTCAAAGCAATTTCGACGGTTCGTGGAGCACGAGCATCTGGCACCCGAATACCGCGACCCGATACGAACCAGGAAACCATGGTGCGAGAAGGCGATCATGTCCCAAACGCTTGAATTGCCCGACCGGACGATGCGGCTTGCCGCCCGTGCAAAGGCGGCGATCCTCGCGGTAGTGCGCGGCCTCAATGTGCTGATCGTCGAGCATTCGCGAGCGCTGCTTGCGGCGACGAGCGCCGCCCTACCGCGCAGGCGTCTCGCTGAACTTCGCGCAATGTATACGGCGGACCGATATCGAAGCCGCAATCTCGCCTTTGCAAGGCTCCCCGATGCTGCCATTCAGGGCCAGCTCCTCCGACTCAGCGAGCGGCGTGAAGTCGCCATCTATCTGCGTAACGATGCGCTCTGGGTGGCGGATTTCATCGACGGTCACGGCGAGCTTGTCGACGCCGTCACCTGGTTCCGCTTCCACTGTGGCACGCCCGCTACATGGTATGCCCGGCGTCGGATGGTCCTTGAATCCGCGCTACCGCTCTCCGCGCAACTCGTGGCGAGAATCGAGTACCTGCATCGTTCGACTACAGCGCCGCCCCATGGCGCACGCCGAATTCGCCACGGCGGTTCGTCGGGCTGCGGGCCGGGGTGAGTCGATCCCGCACGAATGCAACCAGGGCAACGTGCACAACGCCGATTCCTACAGAGAGGTCAACCATGAGTCGCCGATTCCAGCGCCGCCATCTCCCGGTCGCGCTTGCCGCCCTGTTCTTCGTCAGCGCCTCCGGCACTGCCGGGGAGCATTCGTTCCTGCCCGGCATGCTGCCGGTCGCCAATCCGACAGGAGTTGCCGCGACCTTCAACACGGCGGGCAAGATCGATCTCACGGGCCTTTTCTTCCAAAGCCTCGGGACCAACGGTCGCGCCTGCGTGAGCTGCCACCAGCCGCGCTTCGGCTGGACGATCACGCCGGCCGACGTGCGGGCTCGATTCGAGGCCACGCGCGGGACCGATCCGATCTTTCGGACCAATGACGGTTCGAACTCCCCCAACGCCGACGTTTCCACGCCAATGGCCCGCCGTGCGGCGTATAGCATGCTGCTCCGCAAGGGACTCATCCGCGTCGGAATCGGAATCCCGGAGAACGCCGAATTCGATCTGGTGGCGGTCGATGATCCATATGGTTACGCCAGTGCCCGCGAGCTATCGCTGTTCCGGCGCCCGTTACCGACGACCAACCTCAAGTTCCTGAGCACGGTGATGTGGGACGGCCGCGAGACGTTCAAGGATCCGGCGTCGCAGGATTGCATTCTCGGTACAACGAACTGCTTCGCGTCGCTGCACTTCGACTTGGCCGATCAGTCCAACAGCGCGACTACCGGACACGCCGAGGCCGCAGAGCCGCTTAGCGCGGTGCAGCGCGCGGCGATCGTCACCTTCGAGATGACGCTCTTCACCGCGCAGATCTTCGACGACGAGGCCGGTGAGCTGACCGCGCGTCACGCGCGGGGCGGCCCGAAGCACCTGAGTCGGCAGGAGTTCTACTTCGGCATCAATGACGTCGTGTCGGGCGACTACCGCACCGGCGCATTGTTCAATCCGACCGTATTCAAGCTGTACGACGCGTGGAACACCATCGATCGTGGAGGCGCCGACGGCAGCCGCACCGAGGCACGTCGCGCCGTCGCTCGCGGTGAGACGCTCTTCAACTCCAAGCCGATCCGGATCACGGGAGTCAAGGGCCTCAACGATGACTTGAACGTACCCGTATTGCAGGGAACGTGCACGTCGTGCCACGACACGCCCCACGCCGGCAATCACTCGATCCCGGCTCCCCTCGACATCGGTCTCGCCGACGCGTCGCGCCGTACCCCGGACTTGCCGTTGTACACGCTGCGACGCAATCAGCCTCCCTTCGAGACGATCCAGACCACCGACCCCGGTCGCGCGTTGATCACGGGCAAGTGGAAGGACATCGGGCGATTCAAGGGACCGATCCTCCGCGCGCTGGCCACGCGGGCGCCGTATTTCCATAACGGCTCGGCAAAGGATCTGGATGCGGCTGTCGATTTCTACAACGAGCGATTCGACATCGGCCTCACAGCCGACGAAAAGGATGACCTGATCGCTTTCCTGCGGACGCTCTAGACGACATCGTGGAGATTCAGAGCTGCCAAGCGGCGGCGGACTGGGCCATTCGCGGCTCACTCGCCGACTCCAACCTGGCGGTTCGGAGGCCTCTCTCAACCACCGACCACCACCTTGTCGCCAACGTGAACGATGCCTCCGCAATCGGCTGTCATCGCGATCGCAAAGGTCGGCTTTTCGCGGGGGAAGACTTTGAGCAGCGTTTGCATGATGGCCAGGTCTCGCTGCCCCGTTACCGGATTCGCATGCGTGGCAAGGCATCTGCCCTTTGCGCTCACGGCTTCGAACTTGACCTCACCGATGCGGATGCTTCGGCCTATCCAATCCTGCTCTTCCCACGCGTCGAGGCCGTCTATGGCAATGTTGGAGCGAAACCGGTTCTCGCTCAGATCCGGTGCACCGGCAGCGGCGGCGACAGCGGTGAGGCTGGGCCGCCCGTGCAGCGTCACCAAACCTGACTCCTGATCCTGGAAACGAGGCGTAACGCCGTCACCGACTATTCGCAACGGAAGCCGGTCCGGGCGCGAAGCGAGTGGATTCTCGTCAAGCTTGAGGACGTATTCCTCGATGGCTGCGGCGATGCGCTTGCGCCCGAAGTCGTCCAGCGCGGCGTCAATCAGAGCTTCGCCTTGTGCCTCGATGCGTAGCCTGAGCGTCTCGCGATTGAACCGGAGCTGAAGGCGTGCCAATCCCGGTGTGTTCATGAGCGCGACGAACTCGTGTTTGGTGCTCCAGGCATCATCGGCTGTCGCCGAATTGGCAAACCGAACGCCAAGGACCCGGTCCCCGGCGATTCGCCCTCCATCGAGGACGGATAGCGTTTCACATGCCTCGCCGGTGAAGCCTTTCACCGGATAGCGGTACAAGGCGGCGACGCGCATTGGGTTAGGCCCCGCCATACCCGATTCCGCGTGCCACAGGCGCCCTAGCTCGTGTGGTCATGAACCACCCTCCATCCGTTGGCAGTACGCACCCAAATCAGGGTGAACCAACCCGATTGCTCCGCTTCCGCGCCACCAGACAGTACAAACCGACCGGTCATCAGGGCGCTGTCACTGGAAAGTGAACGGATCACGACCTGCTCCATGCGAAGGTTCTGCTTGGGCCGGTCGCCACTAAAGTAGGTCGATCTGAAGGATGACTCGATGGCCGCGATCGTTGGCCGTGGACCATTCTTGGTCATGGTGGTGACTGTCTCGTCGTAGATGGCCAGGTGGCCTGGCAGGTCGCTCCGGTTCCAGGCGTCGGCCGAAGCCTTCAGGGCAGCGAGCATCTGTCCTCGATCATCCGCCTGCAACACGGACCCTTCGTAGGACGAAGTCGTTGACGCGCAAGCCGCGAGGAGCGCTAAACCAACGAGTGAAAGCAGTGCGGCGATCCGACGCATGAGTGGCGTCTGCGCAAGTGGGGTCACTCGACGCGGACCCCTATGAACAGTCACATCGCAATGCATTACTGTCTTGGGATGCCGGCATCGCGGAGGTCGTCACCGAAGTACATGCGGCTGACGCCCGCCGCGGCGGCGGCCGCTTCGCACGCCCGACAAGGCCTGGACGTGGAGTAAAGAATGCTTCCAGGAAGATGGGTGAGTTTCAGGCGGCGCTGGGCATCGTGAATCGCTTCGCGCTCTGCATGGGCAGTTGAATCGCCGCGCTGGACGACGCGGCTCGGACCCTCACCGATCAGCTGATCGTTCAGGACGAGTACTGCTCCGTACGGCTGGTCCCCCCATGATTCCGCAAGCCGCTGCATCCTCACGGCGGCCTCGAGCCAGATCCTGTTCGGAGACGGGGCGCCTCGGGCGACTTCCTGGCTGCGCGTCAGGCGAGGAGTGGCGGCAAGCGCCAGCATCGAGACGGCGCGGACGATGAGCGTACGGCGACGAGGCGGAGCGTTCACGTTGCGCGGCGCGCGGATGACGGCTATCGGACTACGCTTACCGGCGACCCACTGCGCAGACGAAGCCACGCGCGCCGGACGTCCGCGTTCAGGGACGGGTCAGAGCGCATCTGCATAGCCGACATGTCACGAGATGCCCAAGGCGGTCCAGTCGCTAGAGATAGGCCGCCAGTTCCCTAGTAAGTTGCGCGGCGGGCATCTCTTTGCATCCGCTGGCATTCTGACCGGACCACAGTGGAGAGAAATCACCGGAACCTCTCCCTTCGGCCTTGGCACGCAGGGGTGCGATGGCCGATGTCGCTAACGGAAACGCGGGTGCAGTTGGGCTCACGGGGCCAAGCTCTCGCATGATGCGGTTGACGATTCCACGGGCCGGTCGACCCGTGAAAACGTTCGTAAGCGCCGTATGACGGGCAGCGCCACTTTTCAGCGCGGCGCGATGCACCGCACTGGTGGTGGCCTCGGGACAGAGCAGATACGCGGTTCCGAGCTGGACACCGACCGCGCCGAGTGCAATGGCGGAGGCAACACCTTTCGCATCTGCGATTCCACCAGCAGCGATGACAGGGAGCCTCACCTCCCGGACAATCTGTGGCACGAGCGCAAAGGTACCAACTTGCGTGCTCAAGTCCTCGGACAGGAACATTCCACGATGCCCGCCTGCCTCGAGACCTTGCGCAATGATGGCATCAACCCCATGCGCTTCCAGCCAAAGGGCCTCTTCAACGGTGGTTGCCGAAGAGAGAACCTTTGTGCCCCACCCCTTTACGCGCTCAACCAATACGGGCGATGGCAAGCCAAAATGGAAGCTCACCACGGCGGGCTTGAATTCGCTGAGCACGTCGGCAGCTTCGGAGCCAAAAGGGATTCGCCCCGGTCCGCTCGGAATCGTGTCCACATCGATTCCAAACTCTTTGTAATAGGGCGCAAGCACGCCTCGCCACGCTCCTTCGCGCTCGACATTAGGCAGGGGTGGAACGTGGCAGAAGAAATTCACGTTGAACGGTTTGTTGCATTGTGCCGTGATCGCAGCCAGCTCGTTGCGCATCGTATCAAGACCGAGCATGGCGCAGGGCAGTGAACCCAATCCGCCAGCATTGGATACCGCAATTGCCAGTGCGCTTCCCTGCACTCCGGCCATGGGCGCCTGAATGATCGGCAGCCCGACGCCCAAGAGTTGTCGCAACGTCATCGGATGAACCTCCGCCTGTTTCGCGCTAGCGACACAAGTGTTCGGATGCCCGTCTTTCCATAAGTGCCACGAAAGCTACTGTGCGCCCTATCGCCGGGTTGGGCTTCGGCTCTGTGTTCGATGAGCCCTGATGAGACTCATTGTCCCTCGGGAGGCTGCCAGAGCTCGACTTTGTTGCCCTCCGGGTCAATGACCCAACCGAACTTTCCGTACTCGGAGTCGTCTGTCTTCTCGAGCACGTTGCAGCCCTCGCTACGCAACGCTCGCAGGACGCCGTGCAGGTCAGCGACGCGATAATTGATCATGAAGGACGACTTGCTCGGTGCGAAGTAGTCGCCATCAGCGCCACTGATGGACCAGATGGTCGTGCCTGTTGTCGGATTTCCTGCCTCGTCGCTCCAGCGAAACGCGGCACCGCCCCATTCCTGTACGTCGATACCCAGGTGCGTCTTGTACCAGGCCCTAAGTGCCACAGAATCCTTGGCCTTGAAAAAGATCCCACCGATACCCGTGACTCTTTTCATCTGCGTCTCCGGAGCGTGGCAGAAAACGAGCGTAGCGTACCGACGCCTGACGAATCAAGTTAACCGCCGCCTGCCGCAGGGTCGAGTCCGCGCGTGCAGGGCGTCCGCGTCGACCGCCGGGCCGGGCTTCGGTTGCATTCAGTCAAGGAATTTCCAGGTGGACGCCCCGTCGAGCCGACGGACACGGACCGACTTGATCGTGCCGGGCTCGAAGTTGCGAGCATTGACGCCCATCTTGCTGTCTTTCCCCGGACGGATGGGCTCCCAGTGCATGATGCAGCCGCACGTGCGGCACCTGACGAACCTCAACGACTTGTCACCCCAGGAATATTCGCTGGTTGCGCGAGGCGCCCCGATGACTCGCACTTCGGATGCCTTGTAATACGCCCATAGAGTGCCATAGCGCCGGCAGATCGAGCAGTTGCAGTCGGTCAGCCTGCGTGGTCTGCGCGGAACTTCAACTCGAACAGCTCCGCAGTGGCAAGTGGCGGCGAGCATGGGGTGAGCTCCTTGGGACCCCTAGCGTTTCAAGCTGGCCCGCGGCTGCGCCGACGCCTGCCAAGCTGAAGCCGCGTGCCGCCCCGTCGGTTGAGCGAAGGGCTGCGCGGGCTGGTTGCCCTGCATCAAAGCAGTTCTCCCTGCACCGTCGGAACGATGTGACCACCCACGCCCACCTCGCGGGAGGAGCCGACCCTTCGAGCGCGCAGCATCACCAGGGAGGGCCGACGCATTTCGTATCCTTGCTCGATCCGTAGGTCGAGATTGGAATCCGAAAAGATTCGATGCTCCAGGAGGTATGCACCGAGGAAAGCCGCTCCATTTCCCGTCGCCGGGTCTTCGCGAACTCCATGGGCTTCGAAGAAGAACCTCGCGCAGAGGTCGTTCCGGGAATGGTGGGTCTGGCGACAGAAGAGATAGGTGAGCGGTGGGTACCCTTCATTGGCCAGCGGAGTAAACGCTTGGAGGTCAAGCCGACTCCGCTGAAGCGCGTCGAGACTGCGCAATGGGACGATGATGGCGGACGTGCTGCCGGCGGCGTACTGCTGGACCGGAGTCTGAATGTCGATGTCGTCGGGCGATACGCCCACTGCTGCCGCGATTCGCTCCCGCGCACACGTAGTCCCGGACAACACCGGTGGTGCGAGAAACCATGCCGTCTCATCTCCCTCGGTGGAAGTCTCGAACGTGACGGGCACTTGCCCGAAGGCGAGATTGAGGCGCACCGGCCGGGACAGCTCCGGCGCAACGTGATGACGCACCACCCACGCCGTACCGAGTATTGGGTGTCCGGCAAAAGCAATCTCCCGCGCTGGCGTAAAGACTCGCACGCGGTATCCATGGTCAGGCTCGCACGCCGACGCCACGAACGTCGTTTCCGAGTGGTTCATTTCCGCTGCGAGCTGCTGCATCGCCTCGTCGGATAGACCGTCTGCGTCGATCACAACCGCGAGCGGGTTCCCTGTGTAGGGCCGTTCCGCGAAGACATCGACAATGTGGAAGCGTCGCGCCATGGCTTTCGATACTAGCTGGCCGGCCGATGGTTCCCAGATCGACGACGAGGTCGGGCTGTCCGGTCGAACTCAAAGCAGGCCGACATCATCGCCGCTCGAGTGCGAGCCTCACACTGAGGCCAACCAGAATTGCCCCGGAGGAGCGATAAACCCAAACGAGGACGCCTGGACGGGAGCGCAGCCAGGCCGACAGCGCGCCGGAAAATATTGCAACTGGGGCTTTGACCAGGAACGTCAGTCCGGCAAAGGCAAGCCCGAGAACAAACACGGTGAGCGTCGGGTGCTGTGTCGACGGCGACACGAACTGAGGCAGGAAGGCGAAGTAGAACACCGCGATCTTGGGATTCGACAGGTTGGAGAATGCGCCATCGAGGAAGAGCTTGCCCAGAGGACGTGGTGCGGCCGCCTGCATCGCAAGACCGCCACGTTTTGTACGCAGCAGTCCGACACCGAGATACAGCAGGTACGCGGCGCCGACCAGTTTGAGCGCCAGAAATAGCCACTCGGACGTTCGCAATATCACACCCAGTCCGAGCGTAGCCAGAACCGTGTGACCGACGAGGCCGATACTCACGCCGGCCGCGGTAACGACACCAGCTTTGGCGCCCTGGGCAATCGAGCGCGACATGACGAGAATCATGTCCTGGCCAGGCAGGGCGATAAGCGCCAACGATGCAACGGTGAACAGGAACCAGTATGCGTCAATCATCCCCGTATCCATGGTCGACTGACGAGTCCATTCCCACGTGGTCCGCGCCGATGCAGGCCAACTCGAAGACTAATGCCGCGCGCTGCGCCGCTTGCGACGGCTGAATTCGAGTACCGCCGCGCCCATGACCAGAAGGAAGAAAGTCGTTGATTCGGGGACCGTCGCTACGACCCACTTGACCGGATACGTCGTCGACGCGCCGAACCTCTGAAACGAGAGTGACGCGTCACCATCCGTGGGAGTCCCGTCGGCACCATCGGGATAGAAAGCGATCCCGGCAGATCCGTCGTAGGCGAATAGCCCAAATCCATTCAGGATCCTCGGTACGGAAGTGTCGATGATGGCAGCGGAAAACCCGGGAAAGTAGAACAGATCACTCAAGTCGAACTCGTATCCGAACACATTGATCGACAAGCCGACGATGGCATTATTTGGAACGATCTCGAGGAATCCGTGGAAAGCGCTTCCGTCGTACTGGACAAATCCCGAAATGCCGGGAACGCCCGTGACGTCGAATGTGATTGTCGAAGCTTGAGACGGTACGGAGCCAAGGACGACCAGCATGAACGCGACGATTCTCAAAGTCTTCATTGAGGGCCCGCTTTAGAAAGTTTGATAGCGTCCGGATCTCAAATGGTTACCCAAACCAAATTCCGGCGCTTGCAACGGTTGACGCTGGGACGGCGCCGAGAAGCGCGGCGCCAATGTTACGGCTGTGATTCATGAGGAAGAACGTTACTCGGAGGGCGGTGAATTTCGGAGTCGTCGCTGGAACCACGCTACGTCGTGCCACTTTCCGAACTTGCGGCCAACGGCTTGAAAGGTGCCGATGAAGTCGAAACCCACACCGCGATGCAGGGCGACGCTTGCTTCATTGGGCAGCGTAACGCCCGCGTACGCGTTGCAATAGCCCTTTTCACTCAAATCGTCGAACAGGGTCGAGTACAGCGAACGACCGATACCTTGACGATGGTGGTTCGGCTGGACATAGGCCGAGACTTCAACCGACCAACGGTAGGCTGCACGGTCGCGGTGCGAAGACCCGTACGCGTAGCCGACGCATTGGCCGTCGATCTCGGCGACCAGCCACTGCCATCCCGCCAAGGCTTTTCGGATGCGTGCGGAGAATTCCTCGACCGTCGGCACGACCGTTTCGAACGATACCGCGCTCGCCTCGACGAAGGGACGGTAGATGCTGAGGAGCACGACGGCATCAGCCTCAGTAGCGGTACGAATACGAATCGAGTCGCCCATGTGCGGTCTAAATGCATCAAGCTAACCAACTAGCCGCACCGATACTTCTCATTCGATTTCCCGGTCTGCGCGCAGTCGAATCGCCGTCGAAAGGGTAAGACCAAGCGCCCTGGCCGTCTTCATGTTGATCACGAACTGGAACTTCGTCGGCCGCTCGATCGGAATGTCGGCGGGTTTGGCACCCTTGAGAACTCCGTGTCGGGCGACGGGTTCGGCCGCATGTCAATCACGGCCGGGCGCCGCCGCAGAATGTGCTGAGTTCACGAAGCGCGCGCCCGACGAGGCCCGATGCTGGTCGAGAACGGCCAGGCCCGTTGCGGACACGGATATCAGGGTGCCGATCCCCTCCAAGTGCTCATGATGGATGTAGCCGCGAGCATTGGCCTCCTCCCACACAGGCAGACGAGGACAGGAAGTGCGCCAGGCATCGATGACTTCTGCGTATGGCCTGGTCCGCGGTCCGATCCATTCCAGAAGATCTATCACCAATGCGTCTACTGGATCAGACATGGGCACCTCCGCAGGAAGAGGAATGCGACATTACGCATCCCCATGGATGCGCGGCAACGGCGTTGTCATGACCGAAAGTAACGGGCTGCCCGGCGCGGACCAAGGGCCGCCGGTGGCGGTCCGTGTTGACGGAGGGTAAGGCGCCGGGACCGCGCAGCGAACTACAGAAACTGCCATTTGATCAATCCCGCCAGAACCGCGGGTGTCCCGAAAATGAGCAGGAAGATTGGCAACTCCTCGGCAACGGAATAGCCAGCCTTCGCGACGCCAAGCCACATGTTTGCACCTGCAACCACAAACCAAACAACAATGAATGCAATCGTTGCAACGCGCGCAGATTCCGAATACTGCCCTGTGAAGAGTTTCCCCAGGAGCAGGAATCCGCCCATGAGCAGGAGGCCGGCCGACAGGAACAGAACGGTACGCATGTCGATTACGCTCCGGTTTTGGTGCTAGCGGTGTGCGAGGCGCCTGACGTCACATACTGTCCGGATGCCGACACCGCCGCTTGCCATGTGAGTAGCATACTGGCGTGCCTGGGAGATCTGGAAAGGAATGCGGTCGCTTTACCAGCCCGTCCAGTTGAGCAACGGGCTAGGGGCCGTCGGCGCATGGCATGGAAGCACACTGATCGATCCACAAACGATCAACGGTCGTTCGGACTTCGGAGAGCAACGAACGGAGGTCCGCGTTGATCCGCAGGTGGTTCAGTGGTCTGACGCCAGGCATAGCCTGCTCGAGATCATTGATGGCGTGGCCGAGCTCCCAACGCACGAATTGAGCTTGGTCTCTGAGCGTTGTCCTGACGGATTCTTCATCCGAGTACGACTGCGCCTCGACCGCAAGCTCCAGCTGCGTTTGCAAGTATTCAACCTGCAACCAGGAGCCCGTCAAATGATTGTACGTCCAGTACAGGTAGAAGCGCTCCTCGCTGGACGCGAACTCGATCAACGAAAGAAACTCTGTCTCGAGAGCGGTGACGGCGTTTCCGTATTGTTCAAGTTCGTACAAATAGGTGGCATCTCGAGCACGTTCCGTACCATACGCAGCTGGCAAGTAGAGCGCGCAAGCTAACAGCAGCAATAGCGGCTTCAGACGACAAGCCATCTTAGTGTCACGAGCATGTACACATCTCTAACGCGGAGCAACGCGCAGGCCATTGGCGCTCACGGTTGAGGTTGAAATTTGACGAGCTCCACGGTGGACACGCCGATATGGACTTCACGATGGCGCGCGCCGCAGGTGCGTACCAGTATGTCGAGGTGACCTCGCTTTCGATCAGGCTGTTCTTGGCCGATAGGCCGCGAATGTTTCCCTTCGACATGAGCTTGAGCGCCTCGGAGTCACCCGCGGGGACGTTGACCTTCTCGTAGCTGACTACCTCCACGTCGACGACGGAGTTTCCCTTGGACCCGGTGACCTTGAACACCCATTCACTGGTGAAGCGCCACTGCTTGCCGATTCCCAGCGGAAAGCTCAGCGCTTGCTGGTTTGAATTCCTGTTCCGCGGCGACTCGAGGACGTTCAACTCTGAGGTCAGTATCAGCGGCTCTCCATTCTCCGTGCCTTCGATCTGCGAGGTTGTGACTGAGGTGACTACCCACTCGTGATTGGGTACGGTCGACGCGATCCCGTAGTACTCGACGAACTGCCACCGATCGCCGGCTCTTACAATGGGCCGATCCGCCTTCTGTGCGACTGCCGGGCTGGCTAAGGCCGCGAATACCAGAAGAGCCAAGCAAGGAACATGCGCGACGCGAGAACCATGTTCGAGCCTAGTTACGTCTTCTCCCCGTTGCGCACCGCCGGTCATCGCAGGCTGCACAACTCGATCGCCTGGTGCCAGTATTCCGCTCATTTCAGCCTACCAATGAAGCGATAGACGGCAATTAGAAATCCGAATCCGACATACATCGCCAACAACGCAACAACCATTAGTTTCGCCATCTCGAAGCTTATGACTTGCATTTCCGCCAGCAAGATTATGGTGCCAGCGAGACCGGCAAACGAGACGGCGATGCCGGCGACGATCTTTATCGTCTTACTTCTTGCCATGGGCTGCGGTCTCCCCTGATCACGCCTGCTGGATGAGCCTGGCTATGGCGTCTAGCGGCCAAGCTAACCGGTCACCGGCCGGAACCGAACAGTCCCGCCCGCGGCGGTAGGCGTTGCGCAACGGGTTGGAAGGAGCCATGGCTAGCGCTTTCTGAGGCGTAGAGCGCATAGGCGTTCGTCCAATGGATTTGACCGACCACTGCCAAGTAGTAAAGCGATGGCAAGAAAGCGACGAGCCCGACAAACACAGCCCAGCGGATAAGAGTGCGCTGCATGGCGGGCGCTCTAGCTCCTGCATGCTCCCTCAGCGCGCGGCCGCGATGAGCATCCATCGCGTGGTCGAGTCGGGGCGCTCCATGCGTACTTGCTCAAATCCAGCACCAACGAGGGCGGCAACGACTTCGCCGGCAGTGCGCGCCGTGAAGATGTCAGACGAGTTTGCCAGTCGGTCCCGAGAGATGAATCGAGGAGGCATGGTGTGCGACGTCTTGGCTCCGGTGCCCTAAGCCTACGGCATGGTATTGAGGTAGCGGCCGAACTCCCGCTCGACGCGACGCGCGGACCACTGGTCCGCAGAAAACGCAGCCTACTTCTTCGCTGCCGGCGGCGCCGCAGAAGAAGCGGGCGGCGCAGGTGGCGCGTCCGCATTCCAGGTATCGCGGATGTAGAGCCACTTTCCATCTTGCTTGCGCGAGACCGAGAGAAACTTGCCGGTCTCGACGACGGCGCCTTTCACCGTCACCTTGTACTTGCCTGATTCCCAAGCCATGTTGCCCGAGACGCCGACATCAGTCTTGGGATCAATGACAAAGACCGCTCCGGCCGCCTTCGAGCCAGCGATGTCCTTGGTGAAGAATTCCAGAATCGCCGCCCGGCCGCTCACCCCAGGCGCGCCCGGTGGAAGCAGCAGTGCGTCTTCGGCGTATTGCACAGCCACCCCTTTCGCGTCGCCGCCGTTATACGCCTTCTCCCAGCTTGCGGTTTGTGCACGGATGGCGGTCTCATCCGCACTCGCCGGTGAGGCGGCGTGCGCAAAGCCCACCATTGACCCTATCAACGCGACGAATCCGACAGCAACCCACGACGCATCCTTTGAACGAATCATTTGCCCCCCCTGTTGTATTGAAATGGCAGTCGCCAGGACCGCATCAACGAATGATACGCGTCTGTCAGCAGCGTTGGCGTCCCGAGGGATCGCGGGATCGGACTGAAACTGCAGCACGTATCGACCAACCACCGCGTCAAATGGTCGCTCGAAGGCCATTGTGGCGGGATCGCCTTGGACAAAGGTTACGTTCGTCAGCGACTTGGCTTTCGAGCGCTCCCGGGCGCAAGGCCGGCCTCTCGATGGAAGCGTTGTGTTATTGGATCGATGAGTTGCGCTTGTGCCTTGAGTCGCTCAACCTCGCGATCGGGACGGCCCAGTATGTATGCGCCCGGCGGGGCGACACTTTCGTTATTGTGGCTCATGGCTTGGGTGGCCCGCTCGCGACCCCCCCTGGTTGAACGCCGGGGATAGGCACCGTTGCATTGGCCCCACTGCGAATTGCACTCTGTCGGGCCTTGCTCAACGAGGCAAACGCCCTTTGGTACGACCACGCCACCAGTTCAGTTAGGTAGTCGGTAGGAAAGCTGGATACCTTGACGATGGTGATCCAGCAAAAACGCCCTCTATATCTGGCAGGCTTCACCCCCGGAACATCGGTCAGCTCAATAAAGCGATCGGGCGCAACCCGGATGCTGAAACGCCACCGTTCAGGATGGCTGGTCTTGAAATAGGCGTATTTCTTCCCACCGACAGCGTAGACAAGAAAATTGTAGGGCTCGTCATACAGAGTTTCGGTAGCGCCGGGAAATCCGCCACAGAATCTTTTCAGTCGCGCAACGTCCATGACCGCACCGATTGGCCCTTGGGCCGGCGCTCATCATCAATCAGCACCACTGAACTGCTTTCATGGCTTTGGACTCACGGTTACCGAAATTTCATACTTGCCGTTGCGAGTGTCTCGACGCGCCGTCGGCGATTTGCCGAAGATGTTGACCGCAAAAGCATCGCTTCCTACGAAGTCGGGATTCGGGCGGTACTCGGCAATGTCTTCCTTGAACTCGACCTTCCCCGATGTCGGCGGCGCCACCAACTCCCAAGTGTCCGGCGCGTTTTGACCGCCAAACCGGAACCGAAATTGACAAGTACTTCCGCTCGTCATGACCATCGTGGCCGACGAAGTCCCTCCAGGCACAAACTCCTTCCGATCCACCTTGCAATTTGCATCCTGCGCAAATGCGACGGGCGCAACCAATGTGAGAACTGCGCTTGCAACGAGAGCTGTTTTCATCCGGATCCTCCTGAAGAATCGATTGGCACTAGTGGAAGAGTCTGTCGTTGTAGACTGTGCTTGGCCGCGGCAGTGACCATGGCGACGGCGACGCCATGCCGACCGACTAGCCGATCTTCGCTGATGATGATCCGACGTCAACCGCCCATGTACGCTCCGCCGTTGACGTGCAGCGTCTGGCCTGTGATGTAACGCGCGCCCGGACCCGCCAACCACACGACAGCGCTGGCGATTTCCTCGACGCTGCCGCGCCGTCCCAGCAACAGCTTGTGATCGGCGTGATGCGCAGGATCGATCGATGCACTGCCTTGCTTGCGGACGGTATCGACCAGACCGGGCGAGACACAGTTGACGGTAATCCCGAACGCTGCGAGCTCATGCGCCAGTGCGCGGGTGAGGCCGGCAATGGCCGCCTTGGCGGTCACGACGTGGGCGCGCATCGAAGCACCGGTGTACGCCGTCATGCCGCCAATATTGATCACGGTGCCCGCCCCGCTGGCGCGCAGCGACGGCAACGCCGCCTGGGTGCAGTGGAAGGCGCCGTCGACGCACACGGCCTGTGCTTGGCGCCAGTCGGCGTAGGTCAGGTCGGCGAAGGCAGCCTCGAAACGAACCGCGGCGTTGTTGACCAGGATGTCGAGCCGCCCGAAGCGTTTCGCGATCGCGGCGATCATCGCGTCGACTTCGGCGCGTTGCGTGACGTCGGCCGCGACCAGCATCGCATCGCCACCGCGCTCCGCGATTGCGTCCACGACCGCCTGGCCCTCGTCGCGGCTCGTCCGCACGTTCACGGCCACCTTCGCGCCGACGTCGGCAAGCGCGAGCGCGATGGCGCGGCCGATGTTGCGCCCCGCACCGGTGACCAGGGCGGCCTTGCCCTCGAGTGCCGTGTTGTCCATGGGGACGCCTACCCTCGCAGCTCGACGAGATTCACCTTGGGTGCAGCGCGTAGCTCGCGCAGCGCGAGAAGCGCGCTCCGTGCGCGGGCCTCGCTCCACCCGCCGTGTACGCAGTTGGCCAAGAACTTCGACTCGAGGGCGCTGGTCGACATCGGCTCTTCGCGCCCGCCGCGAAAATGTCCCTGTACCGCCTCACGCACTTCGCCGGACTTGAGGGTGACGCGCACGTGACCCGTGAACTGGCGCGGATAGGGATTGGCCGGATCGACGACGTAACGCACCTTGCCTGCAAGCGCACCTACGGCGCGATCGTGGACAACGGCATCCTCGTATTCGTCGAGGCCCGCGTCGCCGCGCAACATGCCGACCGCGATGGCGTAGGGTATGCTGAATTTCGCAGCGTAGCCATTGGGTGGGCTCTGCTTGGCCGAGAGCGGCTCCCACAGGCGG
This sequence comes from uncultured beta proteobacterium, assembly GCA_963830485.1. Classification (GTDB taxonomy): domain Bacteria; phylum Pseudomonadota; class Gammaproteobacteria; order Burkholderiales; family Casimicrobiaceae; genus CAIWHR01. The sequence goes on along the minus strand of CAWHNE010000017.1, from coordinate 39,331 downwards.
TGCACGATGCCCTCGGCGGTCTTGCACTCGATCGAGACCACGTCGCTTGGCAAGACGCCGTCGGCAACGAGCTTGCGCGCGCAGTCGATGTACGGGTGGGCCATCGTCCCGCAGGCATACGGCTTGAACGCGATATCGGCGGCGAGCCATGCCTTGCCCGCACCGTCGAGCATCGGGCCGAAATCGCAGTTGTCACTGTTGGCGAAGGCGTGAAAGAAGCCGTGCTCGCCCTCGAACAACGTTCGCGGGCCGGTGAAGCCAGCCTGCGCCATGCGTGCGGCGCGATAGCCCGCCTGCGCCGCCCAGCCCGGATGCATGCGCTTGGTCCAGGCGCCTTCGGCGAGATATTCGATGATGCCCGAGGCCATGCTTCCGGCGATGCCGAGCGCGTTGCACCATTGCGCGTCGTCGAGACGCAGGGCCGAGCTCACTCCGGCCGCGGCGCCCAGCGCGCCGAACACTGCCGTGGGATGAAATCCCGCCTCGTGCACGCGCTTCGGTGCGACCAGGCACAGGCGGCACATAACCTCGCAGCCCACCGCGGCACCACGCGCGAAGTCGCCGCCCGCTAGTCCGCCGTTCTCCGCGGCGGCAAGCAGGGCCGGAATGATCACTGCTCCCGCGTGCACCGGACCACCCTCGAAGGTGTCGTCGTAATCCTCGCCGTGCGCGGCCGTACCGTTGACCAGCGCCGCGGTGGCGACGCTGTGGCCGCCGGGATGGCCGATCAACGTGCACGCTCCGGGTTCGGACGTTGCACGCAGCACTGCCTGCACGTAGTCGCTGTGACGCGCCGCTACGCACAGCCCGGCGACGTCGATGAGGATGGCGTCGCAAATTCTCGTGACCGCGGCGGGAAGGGTTGCCGGCATACCGGAAAACGCCGACGCAAGGTGTTGCGAGACCGAGGGATTGGGCAGAACCAACGTCGCTCCCGTGCGAGCCTTACTCCGCTTCGATCTTGCTAGCGCGCGCCACCGCAGACCAGTGCGCGATCTCGTCGGCGATGTGCTTGCCGAATTGCTGTGGCGTCATGGGCATGACGGTGAGCGCCTCGCCCTTGAACGTCTCCCGCACGTCGCGCGATGCGAGCAGCTTGTTGATTTCTTCGTTCAGCTTCCTCGTGATGGCCTCGGGCAGGTTGGCCGGCCCGACGATGCCGTACCAGGTCAGGCCGTTGAAGCCTTCGTAGCCGAGCTCCTTGAAGGTCGGCACGTCCGGAAGGAGCGGCTGGCGGCTGTCGCCGGTGACGGCGAGCGCCTTGAACGCGCCCGAACGCAAGTGAGGCATTGCGGCTGCGAGGCCGGGAAAGATCACCTGGATCTGTCCGCCCATGGCGTCGGTAAAGGCATGGCCGATGCTCCGATAGGGCACGGCCATGCTGGGCACGCCCGATGCATGCTTGAACTGTTCCATCACCAGGTGGTTCAGGGTGCCAACACCCGACGTGCCGTAGTCGACCTTGCGCGGATTGGCCTTGGCGTAGGCGACGAATTCCTGCAGCGTGTTCACCGGCACCGCGCGCGCCACGACCAATACGTTGGGAGTGCCGCCGAGCATTGCGATGGGGGTGAAGTCCTTGACGGCGTCGTAGCCGGGGTTGCGTTTCACGGCAGGATTCGTGGCGTGCGTTGCCACGTAGCCGATCATCAGCGTGTAGCCGTCCGGCTGCGCGCGCGCGGCCATCTGCGTCGCGATCGCGCCGCCCGCGCCGGCCTGGTTCTCGACCACGAAGGGCTGGCCCATCGCCAGGCGCAACTTGTCGGCGATGATGCGCGCGACGAGGTCCACGCCGCCGCCAGGCGCCTGCGGCGCGATGATCTTCACCGGCCGATTCGGATAGGTGTCTTGCGCGATGGCCGGCGCAGCGATCGGGACGATCGTGATGGCCGAAAGCAAGCCCAGCCTTCGGAGCAGGCGGCGCAATTCGTGTTTCACGGCCCCGGGTACCCTTCGGCGGTCGCTGTCACTCGACCACATGATCAGCCAGTAGCAGAAGGGTCTGTGGGATCGTGATCCGCAGTCCTTTGGCGGTCCTCAAGTTGACCGCCAGCACGTATTTCGTGGGTTGCTCAATCGGGAGATCCGCCGGTTTCGCCCCCTTGAGTATGCGACCGACGTAACCGGCGGCTCGGATGCCGAATGTCACGACGGCGAGCGCGCGCCAATTCATGGTTGGCTATTCTCCACGCCGCGAACACGAGCTGCGAATCTCACGTGATGTCGCTTGGCTGATTGAGTCTCGCGCGCCTATCGAGGCCGGGCTTCGGCGCGTCATGCGCTGATACTGGGGCCAACGATCGGGGTTGGCGAGAGGTTAGGCCGCACGTTGCTTCACAGGCGAACACCATTCTGAGATAGCGCGATGACTTTGGCTAGGCGGGTTTGGCGAGTCTCCGGCCGCTTCGCGCTTGTGACGTACCACGCTGCCATGTGACGATAGCTCGGTGCTTGCGCCTGGAAGAATTTCCAGGCCTTCTTATGCTTCCGGAACTCTGATTCCTGTGCGGGCTCGAACTCCGCCCGCTTGGCCTGCTCGAAGGCGTACGTCCGGGACTTCTCTTCGCTTCGCCGTGCGAAGACATCAAGGCCCGCGCGCGTCATGCGGCCTTCGCCCTGCAGAACCCGGACCCGCTCGATGTTGATGGCGCTCCACATGGAGGTGGGTCTGCGTGGGGAGAAGCGAATCTTGTACGACTGATCGTCGATGCGCGTTCGAATCCCGTCGATCCAACCCATGCACAGCGCCTCGTCCACCGATTCCTGCCAAGTCATGCTCGGTAAGCCCGTGCCCCGCTTGTAGAAGCCTACGATCAACTCCTTCTCGCTTGCGCCGTGTTTTCGCAGCCAGGCACGAAACTTCGCTGGTGTTTCGAAGAACCTAGGCATAGCGAGGAAGGGGGATCACTGGATCAACTCGTCCGCGCGTCAGCGATGCTACGCAATCGACCGCGCGAGCTCAGAGCCCGCCCAGCCGGTTGCGCCCGCAAGACAGACTTTGATCACCATGAATGGTGCCTCTCCCGTATCAGCGGATCACCTCCAACGTCATTCGACCGCCCTTTGCGGCTGCGCGAGCAGCCGCTTGGCATTCAGATAGGTCGGCACCTCAACCCAGAGGCCATCGACCAGTGCACGCTCCTCGCCGCGCGCGCGGGCTGCCTCGAAAGCTTCCACCATCCGCTGCGCTTGCGCCATCTCGGCTTCGCTGGGCATCAGCGCCGCGAGAATCGCCGCCGTATGGTCCGGACGCACGAGGCTTTTGGCGCGGTAGCCCAATCTGCGCGCGTAGCGCGCCTCCTGCGCTGCGCCTTCCACATCGGTGAAGGTATATGGCGCATCGATGGGTTCAATTCCCGAAGCCCGGCACTCCAGCACGAAGCGGCGTCGCGAATGGTCGAGTTCCACAGCCTCGCGGCTACGCTCGGCCATCAGGTCCGCAGCCAAGTCTTCTGCACCCAGAAGCGCATAGCGGATGCGCGGTGACGCGGCGGCGATCTCGCGTACGTTGACAACACCCAGGGCTGTCTCGCACACGGGGAGAATACCGATGCTGCCTGACGCCAAGCCGGTCCGCTCTTCGGCCGACGTGACGGCTCGATCCAGCTCGCGCATTTCGTGAGCCGTCTCGGCCTTCGGGTAAGCGATGAAGTCGGGCTTTGCGGGGGCCACGTGCGAGAGATCCAGCGGCCCGTCCCCGTGCAATGAATTGATGCGCGCGCATACGTGAGCACCGACTCTGCGCCAGCCGGCGAACAGACCGGCAGTCAGAGCACGCGCTTCATCACGACGCGGTGGTGGAGTGAAGTCTTCGAGATCCTGGATCAGGACATCGGCGCGACTTGCCGCCATGGCTTCATGCACGGCATTGTCCGCGCCCGGGCCGAAGAGCCAAGTGCGCAGGAGAGGGTGGGGGCGATCGTCCATTTCTTGACACCTAACGATGCAAGTAACCGGCGACCTCCGCGCAGGGCGAAGGCGCGCGTGCGGGGCGCGACCCGGCCCCATCGCGCCTATAGCGCTCCCGCCGCCGCCCGGTGAGCGTCTTCGTGGCTGCCGCCCAGTCGGTACAAGCCGCCGATGGGCAAAGGCCGGTTATCCATTTCTTAGCATGTTCTCGATTCGTCGATCCGGTATGAGCCATAGGAGCGCAACGAATACATACAGACTCAAGGAAACCCATTGCCACCAGAAGGCCACAGGAATGGCAACGGCGTACAGAATCGGCGACAGCTTGCCTTTCCAATCGCCGCCGACGGCCTTCTTGAGAATCGAGTCGGGACCCTGCGACGCAATGATCAGTTGTTGCAGTATCCAATAGGCGACGGCAGCCATCAGGAGAACAACACCGTATAACGCTGACGGTACGGCGGCGAAGTGGTTCTCGCCCATCCAGCCCGTCGCGAATGGTATGAGGGACAGCCAGAACAAGAGGTGCAGATTCGCCCAGAGTATCGATCCCGTGACTTTTTGACACGCATGCAGCATGTGGTGGTGGTTGTTCCAGTAGATGCCCAGGTAGACGAAGCTCAGAATGTAGCTCAGGAATACCGGGATCACGGGTACCAGAGTCTCCATGCCCTCGCCGTGGGGCACCTTCATCTCCAGCACCATGATAGTAATGATGACGGCGATGACGCCATCACTGAACGCCTCCATCCGGTTCGTTCCCATTCAGAGTTCGCCCGCAGTCAAAGGAACTTCCACTTCGCAAGGATTGCGACCGCCGCCAATGCTCGATGAGCAACAGCTGGTCCTGTGATCAGCCGTAGAGTTCGGGACGTCTTTCCAGACAAGCACCGAGGTAGAATCATGGCTCCAACCGGTCGATTCTAGACGGCTGTGCCGGGCGCGTGTTCCCGGCTCGAAAAGGAACCTCAATCATGACCGTTAGTCGTTGGTCCTGCATCGTCGCGTTGCTGGCGTTCGGCCTTGCCAGCTTTGCCTCCGGCCAGGCGCCGGAATCGCCCGATGGCTTGGTCAAGATCACTCCGCGTCGGATGGAGCTCGCGTGGTTGCGACCGGGCGCCGATTTTCGCCCCTACACCAAGGTGATCGTCGACCGAACCCAGGTCGCCTTCCGACCCGACTGGCGGAAGGACTACAACCTCAATGCCTCGGTGGGAGCTTGGGTGACGGAGGAGCAGGCCGACAAGATCATGGCGGCCGCTCAGACCAATTTCGACGATATCTTTCGCGATGCGTTTCGCAAGGCCGGGTACGAAGTGGTCACCGCCCCCGGGGCGGATGTGCTGCGGGTTAACTCGGGCATCCTGGACCTCGTGGTCAATGCGCCGCTTGGCGCGAGCGAAGGGCAAACATCGTGGATCATCAGCGCTGGCCAGGCTGCGCTGATCGTGGAAGTCCGTGATTCAGCCACCAACGCCTTGCTCGGCCGTGTCGCGGACAGGCGCGAGACCCAAAACATGGGCCGGCAGATAGCGACCACCACAGCGAACCTCTACGATTTCCGCCTGCTCTTCAGTCTTTGGGCAAGCATCTGTACCAAGGCACTCGAAGATGTGAAGGCCGTGTCCCCGATACCGAAGGACCTGAAGCCCAACCAGCGTCTCTGAGCGCCGTAGGTGGCATCGGAACTCGTCGAATGATTTCTCATGACGCCTAGCGAGACCAAGCTAGACGGCCTCGCCGCCGGCGGCCGTCCGGCCTGAGCGAGAGGTTAGGCAATTCGGGCACTAGTGGAGTGTAACAGCCAATTATAGACTATAATGGTGTTCATGCCGAACACCATCACGCTTACCAAATCGGAACGCATGGAACTCACCAAGCAAGCGGCCACGCGCAGCGGGCGCGCAGAAGATGCCCGGCGTGCACGACTGGTGTTGCTGTTGGCCGAGGGTCATACGTGGGATGACATTTGCGAGCGCTTGCCCTGCAGTCGCGGCTTCATCGACAGTTGGAGCAAGCGCTTCGCAGCCGAGCGCGTGGCCGGGCTGTATAGCCGTCATCGCGGCCAAGCGGCGAGCGTGCTCACGCCACGTCTGGAAGCGCGCATTCTGGAGTGGACGTTGAAACGGAAACCGACCGATGGTTCGACCCAGTGGAGTACGCGCAAGCTCGGCCAGGCGCTGGGTATCTCGCACATGATGGTATCGCGGGTATGGGCCAAGCACGGATTGCAGCCGCATCGCCTGGAACGCTATCTGACCTCGAACGATCCGGAGTTTGAGGCGAAGGCGGCGGACGTGATCGGGTTGTATTTGAATCCTCCGGCGCACGCGGCGGTGTTCTCGGTCGACGAGAAGACGGCCATTCAAGCCCTGGATCGACTGGATCCGGTGCTGCCGCTGTCGCCCGGACGGGCCGAACGCCACGGCTTCGAGTACTACCGGCATGGCACGCTGTCGTTGTACGCAGCCTTCAATACCATAGACCGGCGAAGTGTTCGGGCACAGACCGCGGAACGGCACACCTCGGCGGAGTCTCGCTGGCGTTTCTCACCGACATCGTGGTCAATGCAACCGCGTGGCAAAGGAAATCCATGTGATCGCCGACAACGCTCTCCGCGCACAAGACCAAGCGAGTCGATGCGTTTCTGGCAGCGCATCGCAACGTTCATCTGCACTTCACCCCAACGTCACTGCGTCGTGGCTCAACCAGGTCGAACTGTGGTTCGGCCAAGATCGAGCGCGACGTGATCGCCCGCGGTGTGTTCAGCTCCGTGCCCGACCTCAAACGAAAGCTCATGCGCTATATCCGCAAGTACAACGAGCAACCAACAGCCGGTGAAGTGGAAATACTTCGATCCATCACGCCGAATCAGTTCGACTTCAGTTGTTACAGTCCACTAGTTTTCGCCGCCCGGATGCGCGCGCGGCAAAAGCCGGACAGGTCCGTGCAACCCAGCCCGAGCACGTAAAAGCGGTATGCAAGCGTATGACAGATTCGCCAAGTGCCGAGGGCAAGGCCGAGGAACAAGGCACCGGCCGTTCGGAACGCGGGATAGAGGAGTCGCGCACTCCATGCGCGGTTTGCTTGCAGATAGATTCCATGCCTCACTTGTGCGCGGACGTCCTCGCCACGGGCAAGCAGCGCGTTGTAGTAATTGCATTTCGCTTCCCCCGTGCTCATTACAAGCTTGCGCCACTGGCTGACCGACATGTCGTTGTAGTGCGTGGCAAGGGGCTCCGGAATTCTTCCGATCTCGATCTCCTCCTGCAGGAGGCGGTGGAACACTGCCGTCTCGCTGAAACGCAGGAACCGCGCGTCGAACCCCCCCAAGCGTTCGAGCAGGCTTCTCTTGATGACATTGGTCGCCCCAAACGAGAATACGCCATTCTCGATCGCCCGTAGTTCATGCTGCATGTTGTGTCTGGAAATCAGGGAACCCAGCGGCGATTCGCCATAGTTGAGCCTCGGTGCCCAGGCAATCGCCGACTCGGGGTGCAGGCGGAAATACGCGTCGATGACCGTACAGCACCGCTTTTCCAGCACGGTATGTCCTTCGACGAAGAAAAGTACATCTCCCGTGGAGCGTTGATACCCCGCCTGATAGAGGCGTATCTCGCTCGCTACATCATCGATCTCCAGATCTGTGTGGACGACGAGATTGCAGCGAGCCGTCAAGGCACTCACGTCTTCGGCATCCCTTGCGGCGGCGCTCCCCACTCCCGTGACCGCCACGACCTCATACTTGTCCCTGGGGAAGTCCTGGCTGACGGCAGATTCCAGCGCCCTCCAACCGACGTTGCGTCGGTCGCATAGTGGAATGACGATCGAAATCTTCACGGATGCCCGGGCTTCCACGGACGTTGGCAAGCTCTCGCTTCGGTCTGGCTATCCAGCGCGCCTAACGAACCAGGGTAACCGGCGGCCCGCTGCGCGCGCGAAGCCGCGTCCGCGGGGCGTCCGTGTTGACCGACAGGTTAGGCGGCATTCTCAATCGGGCAACGCGCTTCATTCGGCAATTGGCTGTGGTAGGGCGTCGGGCCGATCGAGAAAGAAGATCGCCACCTCCTCGTAGGTCGATCGACCTATGTTCACAGCACGGTGCACCTGATTTGTCGGTTCATCCCAGTCGGTCGCTCCGGCAAAGACTTCCACCCGATCTGTCTTGCGTCCATCTCGGTACTCGATCGCCAGGGCATCACCTCGCACAACCACGGTTACCCGATGAAATGGATCGACGTGCCAGGGCGTGGCCATGCCTGGTTCCAGGACCAACCGCCTGACTAGGGTGATGTCGCGTTGGCCGATCGTTTCTGCAATCACGGTAGCTTCCCGCAAGCGTGTGGTGCGAGTCTATGCCGCCTAACGAATAAAGGTAACCGGCCGCCACGCGCGGCCGAAGGCCCGCCGGTGGCGGTCGGTGTTGACCGACGGGTAGGTGGCATAGTACTCAATCGAATGGTCGGCTCGCCCGCATCTACGAACGCGGGAGCCATGCCGTGCGTTTCAACGCGCGGTTTCCCCCGGGGAGGTGGTATCTCTGTCGCGTGCACAATCGTGGACATCAGGTCACCCGGATCATGATGCTCGTAGAATAATCTTCGCTTACGGCATCCCGCCTGTGGTCGGAAGTCGTGACTCCCTGTCGTGTCGCGGCTACCATGCAGGGCGGCATATCGGCCGGCATCTTCAGGGGCCGGCACGCACAAGTGAGGCGGCCGGACGGGAGCGCAACGGTCGCACGCCGATCGGCATTACCGCTGAATTCCGGTCCGGCTTCGTATCTTGATGCCGTGATTGCAAGCGGATCTTCCCGCATCGAATCACTCGCGATCCGCGGAGGAGGGACCCAGGTGATCGAAACCTCGCTCGTTCTGCCGGCACGCTACCGGCCGTACGCGCCGGCGCTCCGGGGATTGCTGGCGACCGTCTTCCTCATTCTTTGCTGGCATTACGCTTCCGGTCTCAACCTCTGGGGTGACGAAGCGTACTCCCTCGATTTCGTCGAGGGCCGTAATTTGGGCGCCGATCCAAGTCACCTGCCCACGTATTACGCGCTGCTGAAGCTGCTGACGTCGATCGTTCCGGGCACGAACGAACTAGCGCTCCGGATGCTGCACGCTCTTGCGTTCGCGCTTGGCCTGTTGTTTGGCGCAATGGCGGTGCAGCGTGTGACGGGAAGCGCGCGAATCGCTCTGGTTTCGCTCGGTGTCGCGGTCCTCTTGCCGGAATTTCATTTCTACGCGACGAACCTGCGCATGTATTCGTTCATCTTCCTGGCGACGATGGCCAATCTGGACGCGGTCAGCCGCCTTGCCGAGGGGGATGAAATGCCTTCCTCGAAAAGGCTCGCCTGGTACGTCATCAGCGGGGCGGCGCTGGTGGCGATCGATTTTCCCGGACTGCTCTATTTCGGGATCGGCGCCGCATACCTCGGCCTGCACTGGCTGCGGGCACGACGGTGGAGGCTCCTGCCGATACTGGTCCTGCCTCTGCTGCCCTTTCCTGGATTCTTCCTCGTGAACAGGTCGCTCATCGGGGATCTCCTGCGCTGGAACCCGGCGGAAAGTCACGCAGCCCTTGCTGCGGACGCCTATGACATTCTCAGATTGACGTACCTGAACTTCCGGCCCGGTCTCGATCTCGTCTACGCCGCGCCGCTCCCGAAACCGATCGCGCTGGTTCTGCCTCCCGCGCTCTTCGCGGTCATTCTATTCGGCGCGTTCCGACAGGCGGTCGGCGAGCGCGGAAGGTCATCCGCGGAACCGCTGATTCCGCTGCTGGCGCTGTTCTGGATCCTCCTTGTTCCCACCAGCTTCACGTTCACGCGGCTCTTTCTGCCCAGCCAGTTCTTCATGGTCGTCGTCCTGGTCCGGGCCGCGCGCTCACCGGAGAAAACGCTGCGCACTGCCGCGAGCGCCGCTGCCGTCGTGCTGGTGCTGGTAAACCTGTATCAGGCGCTGATCCCGACCTACAGACTCAATAGTGTCATCCCGTACGGACAGATCGCAGACGATGCCGCGGCCATCTGCGAGACCGAAGGTATCGAAACCGTATTGGCATCGGACAACAGCATGAACGTCGAATCGATTTTCCGATACATGGACGGTCACGCCGTCAGCCGACGGATTCGCTTTCTTGCTGTAAACGACGCCGAACTTGCGCGGCGCGCGACCGAACTGAACGGCAAACCGTTCCTCTTCATCTCGCACATGGGTGAGAAGGGCGCGTTCATCGACATCCACCGGCTCACGCAAAGAACGCCGCGGTTGGTTCGCGGTTACATCCCGTTGCGGGATCTGCCCTACAACGATCTCTGGAAGCAACGATACACGGAACGCGCCTATCAGCCCGATGCAATCGATGTCTGGATCGTGCGCTGAAGCGGCGACCTCCGGCTTTCTGGCGCGGAGTTGCTGATGGCACGCGGCCCGGGCTGGACTGGCCCGCCGGTTCTCACCCCCGTAGCGCGGCTCGACCGGGCTCGACCGCCTCGCCGCCCTACGAAGGGTTACGCGTCACTGCGTGGGGTTCAGCGAGCACGAGTAAATGTGGCAAAGGCCGAGTTCGTCCCTGAGTTCGCGTTCGTAGGACATTCCCACCTTCTCTGCGACCCGCACAGACGCCGAGTTCCCTGGGGTTATGAGGCAAATCAGCCGGTGAAGTGCCAGGACCGTCCGTGCATAGCTCGCGATTGCCGACGCGGCCTCGGTGGCAAGACCCTGACCCCAGCGCGCTTTGTCGATTAGAAAGGCGAGTTCGACTTCATGTCTTGCCCCGATATCCCATGGTAGAAGGCCGCATCGTCCAAGGAACGCGCCTGTGCTGCGCTCCAGGGTTGCCCAGAGGCCAAGTTCCGGAAACTTGGGATGACCGTGGAGGAACCACTCGAGTTCTTGTCTCGTTTCTTCTAGGGTGCGGGTTCCATCTGGGAAATATTGGCGAACCTCAGGGTCGCGATATAACAGGAACAATGCGTCCAGGTCTTGCGGCTCGAAGTGCCGAAGAATGAGCCGGGGAGTCTCCAATATCACCATATCGCCAAAGCAGTTCTCTGACGCCTAACGAATCAAGCTAACCGGCAGGGGGCGGCACCGACGTCCGCCAACGACGAGCCGCGTGCCGGCCCGTCCAGTTGAGCGAAGGGTCCGGTGGTATGGGGATGAAGCCGTTGGTCCGGTGGAAGCAGTGGCCCCAAGCAGACATACGGGCCCTAACCAACGCCGGCACCCGCGGCCTTATCGTCCATGTCAACCGCGAGAGACGGCATGGCGATCCTATTGCGCCAGTATGTGACGCCCGATTTCGTTGACACGCGTAACCCCGGTGAGCGCCATGCTGAATTCGAGCTCCCTTCGGATGATGTCGATCGCCTTGGTGACTCCTGATTCGCCGCCAGCGCCCAGCCCATAGACATGGGCACGACCGATCAGGCAACCTCGCGCACCAAGAGCCAGCGCCCGAAGAACATCCTGCCCAGAACGAATCCCGCCGTCGAACAATACTTCGATCTCTGAACCCACCGCGTCGACGACCTTTTCGGATTGACGACACGGCACCGTCCAACTGGCGGCCGCCATGATTGGACACCACTAACGCGGAAGCGCAGTCCATTCTTCGACGTGGCGCTGTCCCATCATCGGCAGGTCGACGCACGGCTTGTCGATGGCGGCGGCCACGGCCTCGATCGAGCAGATCGAGGGGGTGTCCATCGTGAAAGGAATTCCCGCGGCCTGCGCCGCGCGACAAGCCAGGATTTCGCCGTCGCCGTACAGGAGGCCACTGAGCCCCACGGGCGCGAGCGCCAGCGGAAGGGAGACCTTCTCGCCAATTATGGTCGTAGATGTGTCTCGCGACGAGACATCCACCATCACTCGCTGGCGGAGCTTGATCTGTTCGAGGTCCGTTCGGTTCGCGCGCAGCGTCTCCTGGGAATAGGAACCGGCATCAGCGTATTCGAAGAAGACGCGGGGCACCCTGCGTTGGGCGAGTTCCCGCAGGTCCTCGATGCAAGTGACGTTCTTCATCTAGCCCTTGGGCAAGCGTCCCTTGTCAATGGTGGCCGCCGGGTTAGGCCTCGACCGGAATGCGACATTTCTTCCGGGGCTCTGCGGGACACGGATATGTGCAGCTTCAGTGTTTCCCGACGAAGTCGAGTACCGCTCTACATTGCTGCCACATCGTCGACCGGCGGCTCGCCGCAAAAAACGGACGCAGTAACCGCGAAGATCGCAGTCCAATCTCGACCTGTGTGATCTCTCATCGTCGGTCCTCTATCCGCGTCGGCCTAGGTTTGTCGGGCCGATTTCGGACGATGCTCGAGTACCGCCTAACGAGACCAAGCTGACCGGCACGGTCCGCTTGAACGCGTGGTTGGGCGTCATGGTTTGGTCCCTAGGTCGGTAACTGCGAGCCGCACAACTGATGCTGCGTTCGTTGACGAATCCCGTCAACTCTACCGAGAAAACAGTCGCAGGCCGTAGTGATGATCGTATTCGTAAGCCCTTCTCTTGGAGATGTACCAAGCACCCAATCGCTCATTCCACGTGGCGAAGTCTTTCAATCCGGCGTTGCCGACGGCGATATCGCCTTTGATAAGGTAGCCATTTCTATACGCCGTGATTTGGAGGTTCGAATCCGCAGTGCGACCAATGATAGCGGTTGCCGAGACCACATTCTTTGACCTTACCTTCGATGTCATAAGGATCTCCTACTGGCGACGAATGCTACGTCGCAAGTGCATTTGACGCCCAACGTCGCGCATAACCGGCCCGAAGCAAGCGGACAAAGACGGCTTGCGAAGGATCCGTGTTCATGCGCTGGTTGGGCGCCGGGCCAGCCCTCAGGCGGGACCTCGCCACCACCCGGTCGGTACTGGATCATGTCCAAAGGGTAAAGAGGAAGACTCGTCAACTCCGCCAACTGCCGGCATACGGTAGATTTGCCGCCACCAGTGTTGCCGAAAACCGCAACCTTCCTCACCTTTCGCTCCTCGATCCCGGATGCTCATCAGGGCGCGACGCAACCAGTTAACCAGCCAAGCGCCGCCACCCGCGCAAGCCAAGATGCTCAAGCCTCGCCGGCGGCGGTTCCGTGTTGAACGAGTGGTTGGGCACTTGCGTCGAGGACCTCGTGCCCGTAAGAGTTGTCGATGGCGCAAAGCCAGCGATCTCCTGAGTCCTTCTTGAACACATAAGTAGCCTTGCGTTCTATCACCGGAAAGTTCTTTGCGGACACCAGCGTCTTCGCCAACACGAGCGCCGTGTCCCCAGTTTCGAGAATCACCATTCCAGCTTGCCGCACGTCCAAGCTCCGATCGAAGTGAGCAGCAATGGCTTCCATTGCGCTCCGGATTTGGACCTTGCCTACGGCATGCTTACCCGGCTTAATCACCAGAACCGCGTCCTCTGTATAGAGATCGACCACCGTGTCGAAGTCCTCCTGATTGATCGCCTTGTCTGCCTTTTCGATGAGCACCGCTATCGGGTGGTTCTTCATTTCACCTTCCACAAAGTGCCTAACGATACAAGCCAACCGGCGGGCTGCGCCGATTTTCGCCAAATAGAAGCCGCGTGCCGGCCCGGCCGGTTAAGCGCCCGGTTAGGCGTAGACATCTCGATCGGTCAGCATGTATTGCATTCGATACATCGCATCGGATACTGCTGTGCTGCCGTGCTCCTCAATTTCTGTGCGGCCGAGTTCGCCATGCATGAGCCTTGCCAGGGCATCTTCGCTGTACCCCGTGACAAACAACGCCCAGTCCACGCCTGCATCGGCACCTCGAATTTGCTGTTCCTTTGTCGTTTGGGGCGCTAGCGCCGCTTCGAACAGATGAGCGCTGCCGAGCCCCCGCCGTGAAGGAAGGTGAGGTAGGGTGTCGTTGATCAGCCATGCGCGAAGTGACGACTCCATGCCAGTTTGTGGCTTGAAGCGAATCAACAGACCGATCTGACCCATACCCACGCCCAAACTGGCCGACACCGAGCACAAGCCCCTGGTCATGCCTCGGTAGTTTGGCATCATCTTGGAAGTCCACGGGCTCGGATTGTTGAGCCGCTCAAGGTAGGCTTCAGACTGCAGGGTTGCGAGTTGGTCAACTTCGTACATCACAAAGTACCTGGGCCTTCCGTCCAACGACACCCACCGGGTTCCGCGGACGAATCCCGGAATGGAAAGTCTCTCCGGAAGATGCTCGTGCGTGTGCCAATCGTCGTGCTCGGGAATAGCATCCTCGACGACATCGAACGATAAAAGCAAGGCGGCTTTTCCGAGCAGAGGCATTTCCATGCTCCATGGACGAACGAGGCGCGGGGCGACCTCGACACCTAACGAACCAAGGTAACCGACGACCGGCGGGACAGCGCGAAGCGCTGCCTGCGGGGCGTCCGTGTTGAACGACTGGTTAGGCAGCACGTTCATTCAACGAGCTTGCCACCAAAAGAAACCCGACCAGCCGCCGATGGCGCGTACTCAACGTGCACACACGCTGCGGGACGGCCAATAACCTGTGCAATGGCCTGAGTAAGTGCTGTGACCTCGGCTTGCATTTCTGCGCCAAGAGGCACTTGGCGTTTGAGCACTGAAACGAAAACGGGCAGTTCATCGGCGACGGCGAGTGATCCGTTTTCGGCGTACTCACCACGCCCGAGCGATCGGAGGCGAACCCAGGTTTGGCCAGACGGCGAGTTGAGCGCGCGACCGATGGCGTCCGCGAGCGACTGTGCAAGACCTTGCTCGGGCGCGCGATCCGCGTCAGCGACGAGCTCCACCGTAACTATCGGCATGCTGCCTAATGAACCAAGGTCACCGGCGACCGGCGGCGCGGGCGAAGCCGCGCCCACGGGGCGTCCGAGCTGACCGCCGGGTTAGGCCGCAGTCTCAACCGGAAGCTCCCAGTTTGGAAACACTAAGACTGCCGGATGACAGCGCAACGCGCGCGCCAAACCTTTGCACGCTCGACCCCCAAGCAAACGCGATCGTTCTCAATGGCGGAGAGAGTTGCCTGGGGGTGCCGCATCGACGCGATAGTTCGCTTTGGCTCAGACCTTGAAGTTCACGAATGATGCAAACCGATTCGTCAACGGAAACCTCGGCACGCTTCTTGGCGGGACGAAACTGCGACATCACGGCCTCCGATAATCGTCAGGGTCGTTGGCTTCTGCTGCCTAACGGAGTGGACAAGTTCAACCACGGCGCGATATTTCCGGCTACAAGAGCGGCGGCATGGCGAGCGAGATCCACATGTCTCATGGTGCCTGACGGACCAAGTTAACCGGCGACCCGCTTGCGGGGGGATTCCGGTTGAACGCCAGGTTAGGGCGCGCGATGGCATGCCCGTTCTCTGGTACAGACTCACTCGCGGTTCCCGCCAGGACGGCTTGCAGCCGAGTGCAGCTTGTCACGCTACGCCTTGCGATCTCGCGGTCCAAGGAAGAACCAGAGGATCAAGCCCAGCACCGGCAGCAGCACCACTGCGACTATCCAAATCAGCTTCTTCTCGTTCGAAGCAGAGCTTTGGAAAATATTGATAATTGCCCAGATGTCTCCGACCAGTATGAGGAGGCCCAAGACGCTGCTGTATCCGAAGTTCATCATTTTTGTTCCTTCCCTATTCAGTGGGGAGCTGTCAATCCCTGACGCGCGTTAAATGCGCGCCCTAACGAACGAAAGTAACCGGCCGCCCGACGGGGCCCAAGGCCCGCCGGTGGCGGTCCGCGTTGACCGAGAGGTTAAGCGGCATTTGATTTGGCCAGTTGGGAAGCAATGAATTGAGACCACACCTCATCAGGCTGCCAAATCTCGCGAAGGAGAGCAAATGCGCGTTCTTCGGGCCAGCCCTCGCGCAAGCGGCGATAGAGCCCGAGAAACGCCGTGACCCGCATGTTCGCGGCGCAATGCACCCACACGCGATGGTGCTTATGGCGGTCCATGGCATCGAAGAACTTGAGCAAGTCACTCTCCGTCGGGGCGGCGAATTGCACCGGAATGTGAATGTACTCGAGCCCGAGCCTCTGAACGGAAGATGCCTCGTCTTTCAACGAGTAGCGTGGGTCATCGTGTAACGCCAGGTTGATTACGACGTCGTAACCCGCCTCCGCGATCGCAGCGAGCTGATCCTCGCGAGGCTGTCCTGACGTCGCGACATCGGGCGCTGCTTCGCGATAGTTGTAGATCTCGCCGACCGAGTTGGCCATGGAGATGCCGCCTAACGAACCAAGGTAACCGGCGACCTGCTGCGCGGGCGCAGCCGCGCACGCGGGGCGTTCGTGATCGCGGCCGGATTAGGCCTGAACCAGACCCGCAGCGGCGAGGCGGTCATAAAGCGTTGCTCCAACAGCACGGCAATCCGTGACGGAAAAATGCGCCGCATCAAAGGCCTTCGAGAAAATGGCGGAAATTTCCGTCGCCGCCCCGTCGTGGGAATGAATATGGGGTATTCGGGCAACGATGCGTGCAACCTCGTGATCGAATTCGTCGGGCCGCGCGTCACCTACGATCAGCGCAAATGGATCCCAGCCCGCGATTACTTCGCGGACGATTGCGACAGCGGCATCGTATTCGGGTCGCGATTTCATCAGGTCTAACGTATCAAGCTAACCGGCGGCCCGCTGCGGAGGCGCAGCCCTGCATGCGGGGCGTGCGCGTTGAGCGACAGGTTAGGGCGCATTAGGCAACTTTCGCGTGGGTTGGCGAATGAGAAAGGTCGAACTGGCTCTATTCGATCACTGCGTCGGCGCGCAGCGCAAAGGCCTTCGGAATCGTGAGGCCTATGGCCTTCGCAGTCTTAAGATTAAGGGCCAGTTCGTACTTCGTTGGCTGTTCAATGGGCATGTCTTTCGGCAATTTGCCTTGCATAATTGCGTGTACGAACTTGGCGGCATGGCGAACCGAGGTCGGCCCGTCTGCACCGAATGACATCAGGCCTCCGATATCCGCAAAGGCGCGCGGTGTCGAAGCCGCCGGCAGCCGGTACTTGATTGCCAGATCGACCACAGGCTTGATCGACAAGCTGCCTTGGACGACGAGTGCACGCGCCTTCTCTCGCGCCAAGGTTGCAAATGCAGTTTCGAGGTCCTCGGGTCCGCGCACCATCACGACCGGCTGAATTCCTACTCCCGTCCGATCACCAGCGAGCAAGACCTCGTCAAGCATGGCCTTCGCGTATACCGGATTTGTGGCGTGGCCTAATACGCCTATGCGTTGCACAGACGGCAGCATGTCTCGGAACAGCTCGACACTTTTTCCATTTGATGCGGCAGCCATCAAAGACAGTCCGGTGATGTTTCCACCAGGTCTGGCTAGACTCGGGACTATCCCGGTTTCGACCGGGTCACCGGCCAAGATCACAATGGGAATATCGCGTGTCGCCTGCTTCGCTGCCAACGCACAAGGGACGTAGAGCGCG
Source organism: uncultured beta proteobacterium (assembly GCA_963830485.1). Classification (GTDB taxonomy): domain Bacteria; phylum Pseudomonadota; class Gammaproteobacteria; order Burkholderiales; family Casimicrobiaceae; genus CAIWHR01. The sequence goes on along the minus strand of CAWHNE010000017.1, from coordinate 22,017 downwards.
ACGATCACGTCGACTTTGAGTCTAACTAGTTCCGCCGCGAGTTCAGGAAGACGTTCCGGCCGCCCTTCGGCGGAGCGAAACTCGAATGCAAGGTTCTCTCCTTCCACGTAACCAAGCTGACGCAGTCCTTCGCGGAGTTCCTTCGTGAACGACTCGGCGTCTGCGACCCCTAGGTAGATCGCACCTATCCGGGCCACCTTAGACCGTTGCGCCAGAACCGCGAGGGGCCACAGTGATGCCACGCCACCGAAAAGTTTGACCAGATTCCGCCTGCGTACGTCAAACATGTGCCCCCCTTCAGCTCTTGCTCCATCGACGTTAGAAGGAATCATGACGTCCGGCCGTTATGTTGCGCCCTAACGGACGAAGCTGAGGGGCGACCCGCCGCAGGTGGGGCGTCCCCTTGAGCGTGGGGTCAGGGCGCATAGAGCAAACCGACATCGGCTTAGGATGCCGATACACCCGTCATCGCCTGATGCATCGCCGCGCGCGCAGCTGCGAGGGTCTGCGCGTCTGCCAGTTCGGGACGGCCAGACCCATACGGCGGCTGCGGCGCGTACTCCATGATCAGTTCGATGACTCGCCCCATACCGTCCCCAGCCCATTGTCCCGCCACTGTGATGCCGAAATCGATACCCGCTGTGATGCCACCACCGGTGAGGCGATTGCGGTCGACACAGACGCGTTCGCCGCTGGGCTCAGCGCCGAATTGGCTCAGGGCTTCGCGAGCACCCCAGTGCACCGCAGCACGGTAGCCTCGCAGCAGTCCAGCGGCCCCTAGCAGCAGAGAACCTGTGCAGACACTGCACACCCAGCGGGCGCGTGACCCACGATCAGCTAGAAAGGCGATTGCGTCAGAATCGCCCAGCAGGTCCAATGTGGGCTTCGCACCGCCGCCGACAAAGAGGACGTCTGGATCAGTCCAAGCATCCTCAAAGCTGTTCGTCGCCTGTACGCTGAGGCCGCAGTCCGTGGGCACTGCGCCGGGACGATGCCAAACATACTGAACTTCGTAGCCAGGCAAGAAACTCCACGCCTGAAGAGGACCGACCAAATCCAGCAGGGTCATGCCTGGATACACCAGGGCCAACACTTTCATCGCGCGTCCTCCTCAGAGTAAACAAGATCACTCTATGGCCTTGTCAAATGCAGAACCTAGACTCACGCCGCTAGCGCCCTAACGCCGGAGCCACAGGCGGAGGGTCGTCCCCTTGAACGACTTGTTATGCGGCCGGACTTTGGAACGCAACCAGCGCACTGGCAAGACGGACTGAGCTTGAACGAGCATGGCCGCCTCGGGAATCCCTTACGACTTCACTTTCTTCGAAGGTTTCGACTTGCCAGAACTGTTGAAGGCGACCGCTTGGCGAACGAGCGCCTTGAAGGCGGACTCGTCAACTTCTTCTCCTTCGTGGATGTCGATCGCGCGGCGTACGTTTCCGTCGAGACTCGAGTTGAAGAGACGGGCCGGATCCTTCAGAGACGCGCCTTTGGAGAAGGTAAGCTTCACGACACTCTTGTAGGATTCGCCGGTGCAGATGATGCCGTCGTGCGACCAAATCGGAGTGCCCATCCACTTCCACTCCTCGACGACGTCCGGGTCTGCTTCCTTGATGAGCTTGCGCATTCTGCTGAGGGTTTCCCCGCGCCAGTCCCCAAGTTCGGCGATTCTTTTCGAGATGAGCTCCGATGCCGGCTGGCCTTGGCTCGCGCCCGACTTTTTCATGTTCTCATCCTAGAAGTTCCGGACATATTTCATTTGCAAGACAGTGAAGTATAGTCATGCGAGGCTTCAGAACGACGCAGCATGACGAGTAAGGTAACCGGCGACCGCGCCGCGGGCGAAGCCCCGCCGATGGGCGTCCGTGTTGACCGTTGGGTTAGGCCGCACCGCCGCACTAGAACCAGTAGTCAACGACACATCGACCGTCTCGCGGCAAGTCTTCGAATGTGTTCAGCCCGTCGAAGTGGTCGATAGGTATCTCTGCCACGGCCTCGGGTTCAGCGAGACGTAGGTTAACGGCAATGCGGCGGCGCCCCTCTTGATCCTTCTGCTGCGCGCGCCAGAAGGCTACGCAGCCGCACACACCGCAGAAGTGGAATTCGATCGCCTTTCCCCGAACGTAGGCCTGAGTCTTGCCTGAGACCTTGATGCCTTCACCCTCGTAGTCGTAGGCCCAGAGTACGCCGTAGCGTCGACAGACGGTGCAGTTGCAGGCTGTTGCTCCGTCGGGCTGGCCCTCAAACGTCCATCGAACTGCGCCGCAGTGACAGGATCCTTGGAGCATTTCGGACTTGTCTCCTCAATCTGGAAGAGGTTGCATGGCGTTCACAAGCTGGGCTTCGCTGTGTCGGGGATGGCCCCTTGCGGCCTAACGCTGCGCATCAGCGGGCGGGCAACAGCGAAGTTCGCCCTTTTCCTTCGTGCGCACTCACTTCACTTCCTCGATGTCCGGCAGCACGCAGCTACGACGCCCAACGATATTGGCTAACCGGCGGGCCGCCCGTAGGCGCGCCCACGCATGCGGGACCTCCGCGTTGAGCGAATGACGGGTCAAGCGTCACTGGCGCTAGCCCGGAATTTCGGGCTCCACAAGATTGGCCAACTGTGCCAGCGACTCTTGCCAGCCGAGGTAGCACATCTCCACCGGGATTGCTTCAGGTATTCCTTCCTGAGTAATCGCTATTTCCGTCCCACACGAGACCTGCTTCAAGGTGACGGAGACCTCCATCTCACCGGGCAAGTTTGGATCGTCGAACTTGTCTGTATACCTAATGAGTTTTCCCGGAATCAGTTCCCTGTACTCCCCGCCGAAAGAGTGCCCGTTGCCGGTCGAGAAATTATTGAATGACATCTTGAAGGTGCCCGCAACCCGCGGGTCCAAGTGGTGCACGATGCACGTGAAGCCATACGGCGGTATCCACTTTGCCATTGCGCCAGCGTCCAAGAATGCTCGGTAGATCTTCTCTGGCTTCGCGCGGAGCACTCGATGAAGCCGGACTGTACCTGTGGGCATGATCAACTCTCCATTCGAATTGCAGAACTTGCGCTACCGGACTCTCACCGCGGATATGCGCTGAAGTGGCTTCGTTGTGACGCCTGACGGACCAAGCTAACCGGCGCCGAGCGGACGGCGCGCCAGCGCCGCCGGCGAGGCATCCGGGTTGAGCGAGAGGTAGCGCGACCCTGTTTCCGGCCCATCAGCCTTGAATCCGCACTGATGCGACTCATCGGATACGCACGGCCTTGACCAGGAGCCAAGACGACAGGCTTTCGAGCATCAGCCTTCGAGGTACTCACCATTCTTTCCCTTTGGACCGAGTTACTTCTAAGGCACCTAACGACCGAGCTAAGGGGCGCCCGGAGCACGGCCGAAGGCCGTCGACAGGGCGTCCCTCTTGAACGAAATGTTAGGCGTTCGCATCAGCTCCAAGAATCTTGAGGCCAGCGATTCCTGCAATGATGAGGACGATGCAGATCATGCGTGCAGCGGTCGCCGGTTCATTGAATAGAATCACACCAAGGAGCGCTGCACCAACAGCTCCGATCCCCGTCCATACAGCGTAAGCGGTACCGATGGGAAGGACTTTGACCGCAAGGGCCAAGAGCCAAAAGCTAAACCAGGCAGCCACAATAGTGACAATCGACGGCCAGAGCTTGGTAAAACCTTCGGAATACTTCATTCCAATAGCCCAGACGATCTCGAGCAGGCCGGCGACAACCAGAAAGACCCACGCGGTGGATTGATTTGCGGCTAAGGCCATGGCTCGCTACCTCGAGACGGTTTGGTCGGATTGCCGGCGTGGCTTCTTGCCACGAAGCGGCTCGTGACGGTGGATTGCGTGTGCGATACGCCTAACGAACCAAGGTGACCGGCCGCCTGCCACCCGTATAGCAGCCCGTGGGTGATCGCTTCCCATCGGCTCCAAGAAGGTACGTTTGCCAAGTACCTTGAATTCGCTCAAGGAGCATAGGTTTGCCGAAGACTTCAAGCGTTGGGGAGGCGCCCATTGCGCCCCCTTGCAGCTAGCCGACGGCCTGCGTACGTACAAAGCGGCAACATGGCCACCGCGCCGCCCAATACCAAGAGCGGATGCCCGGCAATCAAGATGGCCTGAATGGCCACAACAAGCAGTATTGACCCAACCACAATTCCGTGGGCGACGTGTGATCGTAGCCCCAGACGCGCGGCGAGCCACGAACCCACGACTGCCCCGAATACCGACGCCACGGACAAGCCGACAAGCGAGCCAAACCAAATCGCTTGGGAGCGTGCGAGTAGCGCCCTTCGGTCGTTCTCGACAAGATCGTCCCATGTCGGGGCGAAGGCGTGAACTATGACGTCAACGACTAGGTTCGAGACAACGACCGCAAGGAGGCCGACTACAAATGCGAGAAAGCACTTGGCAATAACCGTCATGGTCGCGATCCGCGAATTGATGCGGCCTAACGCCGCGAGGTAACCGACGGCCGTGAGGCGCCCGCCGGCCACGGTCCGTGTTGAACAAAGCGTTAGGCATCACTGAGGCGTACCCTTGCTCCGACGGCAATCTCGCCGCTAGACAGCGCGTCGGCGCGAATGCCTGCGCGGTGAACCCAACGCCGGACCGCTTGAGCTGCGGCCAACTCTGCTGATTGGAGTGATGTACCCAGGCCGAGGCACGGCTCGCACAGTTCGACGCCACGAAACCGGACGGTGCCTACGAAGAATTCTTTTCCCACCAACTCGTTCAGGCGAATACCTCTTGTGACCAAATTCCTGCCGGTTATAGAGAGGTCATAGCGGCGCCCCCGTTCCGCCAAGAACGACTCAATCTCTTCCGCTTCGATCAGCGTGATGTTCTGGCCTGGTTCGTCGTGATGATCGAAGTACCGATCGCCTTCGATGCCGGCGCCGGCCACGACATTGACTCGATCGTGTTCGAGCTGCGACACAGCCGACGGCGGGCGCGTGAAGATTCGCTCGACGGTCATGATCTGCGCTGGGAGGTGCAAAGGTCGTGGGTGGTTGCACGAATTTCTTGATCGCACCTTGGCGGCAACTTGCAAACATACGCTACTTGCTGTTCGTCGACGAGCGGACGGCGCGTAAGCGCCGCCGACGAGCGGTCCGATTGAGCGAGTGGGTAGGCGGCACCGGGTCGAAAATCGGCTCGAGAAGACATGCACGAGGTTCGCTGAGCGGCTAACTCAGCAGCCGGGTCGCCCACTGCGCGAAAGCGAGCCACTCCTGAGTACTCGACACGACGAGCCGCAACGGCTGCGAAACGATGATAAGCAGACCCCCCCATAGGGTGACTGGATGGAGTCGGCCGCGCGAGCGGAAGTCCCAGATCGCCAACGCGATGATGAACAAGTCCGTCAGACCGAAGAACGCGAGCGGGCCGAGGGCAAATACTCCCGGCCAGCGCGCGATAGCGGCGGTAACCAGGTTAACGGTGGCGAGCAACATCCAGCGCTTGTGGGTCTGCGGGTTGCGCCGTTGAGCGATTGCCAGCCACACGAATGTCGCGAACAAGATCATGTCGAATATCGGGATCGCCAGAAACTGTAGCGGCGGAACTGGAACCTGCACGAAACCCATAGGGCGACGGGCAGCGGTCAGCGCCCCGAGCGTGCCCAGCACGACCATTGCGACAGCCAACACGGCACTGAAGGGGCCGATCTTTCGATGCAGCTCGGTGCGCCCTCCTGCGACAAGCGATGCCTGAGCGACCAGAAGCACGATCCACGCGGTAAACACTACGCCATGCACGTAGAAGATCGTCTCCGAGGGCGAAGGCCATTCCGGGAATAGCGGCCGCAGGAAGAAGCTGCGTGCGAAGCCAACGATGACGGCTGCCAGGATAGCGAGCGCCATCCCCGTGAAGAAGCGGCGCTCCCCCGAGCCGCGGCCAGGTGACACCATCAATGTTGCCATCGGTTCCTCGCTTCTGGCGCGCGGTGCATCAGACGCACTGCCGCCTTATCCCGACGATCCTTCGGTCCACGCCTTGCTTCAGTGGCACTCGTGCCGCCTAACGGACTGAGTTAACCGGAGGCGGGTCCGGTTGAGCGCTAGGTTAGGCGCCACGATCGCTATTGGGACCTAGACCCCAACCCAACCCGGCTCCTACGCCGCCGGCGACGGCTCCGTAGATGCTGCCGAAAAATAGTGCAACTGGCCACATGGATGCGCCGCCACCTTGGTATGGCAACACGAACTCGGCGAAAAGCACAAACACTGGAACGACCGCACACGACACGAGCCACGCAAGAAACGGATGCCCAAACCGCCAGGCAAGTACGAACCCTACAGCTGCCGCGATGGCGATTGCGACGAGGGCCAATGGCGCCTAACGAACTAAGCTAACCGGTCTGGTTGAGCGCGTGCTTAGGCCGCATGCCTGACACAACGTCGTACGTTACGGGGATTGTTCGCATCGACGCCAGGAACAAACTCTTGCAGTGTGTCTCGACTGGTGCGCACTTCAGCTCGTCTTGTTTGCGAACTTGGATGCCAGGTGCTCGGAGAACTTAGCCAGATCGATGACGACGCGTCCGTGTGTGCCGCGGCCAATTTCCTCCGATCCATCCACCGCGTGCACACGAAATTCGATATGACGACCGGCGACGTTAGTCACTTCGGCAAACGCGACGACCCGACGGCCCACGGGAGTTGCCGCAACATGGCTGACGTCGACGCGTGTGCCCACTGCGCTTTCGCCAGCTTCGAAGTAGGGCTTGATCGCATTCAGGGCTGCGTTCTCCATGGCCATGATCATGACTGGAGTCGCGAGCACTGCAGGGAGTGTCGCGTCCTTAAACTGGTTGGCCAAGTGCTCAGGTGATACAACGATGGCGAAGCAACCTTGCGCCCCAATGGGTATCGCGCGCATGGAGATTTCCCTTCGTTTGTAAATGCACATGGCAGCAGCAAAGGTGTGCATTTGCCGGAGCAATGCAGCGATTGCCGAATCTTGCCGATGGCGTCCCGTCTTCGCTGAGACATTGGTGGTGGCGCGTTTCTGTGCATGCGGCCTAACGAATACAAGCTAAGGGGCAACCCGGTGCGGCGGCGAAGCCGCGCACCTGGGGGGTTCCCTTGAGCGCCAGGCTAGGCCTCATTCGATACTCGTGCACGGCTGTTCATGCTGCCCCTAACGGCGCAAGGTAACCGCCGCGCCGACGAGACGCTCACCGAAGAGATGTCGCCGGCCGGCGGGTCCGGTTGACCGCCGGGTTAGGCCGCCCGGGCACGGATCGATGTGGCCCATTCATTGCTCAGGGAAGAGCACCGCGAACATTGCCCTGGCCTTCGGCGACAGGTTCTTCGGGTCAGGGCGTAGTAGCTCCTCATCGGGAACCAGCACCTTTGCATAAACGGCCTCGTAAACGCGTTTCACGAGTCCCGGAGCCACCACTTCTCGGTCGTATCCGGGAACAAAGCCCAGCAACTGATAACCAGCACGCTCGAGTGCGAGCTGCATGCTGGGGACCTTCAGGGTTGCCAATCCGTAGACAAATCCGGCGCCCATCGCTCGGGCAAGATTCTCCGAGAACTCTACGGCCCGGACCGAGATCTTCAAACCGCGGTGCTTCGGGGCAATGATTCCCAGTCTGGCGTACAGCGTCAAGGCATCCGGTTCACGCTCCCAGGAACCCATTCCGGCCAGTTCCTCGCCGTGCATGATGAGAACAACGAAGAAGTCCTTCTCGACCTCATCGCGCAAGAACACCTTCTCGATGTAGAAGTTCTCGCGCAGATAGCAACTACCAATGCCGATGGAGATGTCCGGATGCCAAGTGGCGATCGCGTTGATCAGCGACGGAATCTCGGACCTGCTGAGCTGCTCAAACCGGTATCCCTCGGGGAGCCTATGAAGCGAAGCTATGTCGCCGGTGCCGGGCCATTTCACAATTGGTCTCCGAAGATACTTGCCTTGAAACTCCGCTGTAGCGATGAACTGGAGTGCGGCCTAACGAACGAAGGTAACCGGCGACCCGCGGCACGGGCGAAGCCGCGCACGCAGGGCGTCCGTGTTGACCGAGAGGTTAGGCCGCATGCGTTAGCTAGCGAATCAGCAGGTCCAACTGGGCGACATCGAGACCGGCCTCGCGATAGTACTTCCGCGTCAGCTCAAGCGCGCTGAATCCGTCCTCGTAAGCAGCAAAGGCGCCGTTGACCCCCTTATCCAGATAGACGAGGCCGCCCTCAACCATGAAGAGGATCAGCGCTGGTTCTGGTGAATCATCGGTGATGACCAGCGTGTGAGCTTCACCAGCCGGTTCGTAGACAAAGGTACCGGGCTTTGCGATCCAGTCATGCTCCAAGTACCGCCAGTGACCACGCATCGTGTACCCACGAACCGTGCCCACATGGTAGTGAACGCCAAGCTTGGCGCCGGGCAGCCCTTTCAGTACAACGCTAAACCCTCCTGTCGTGACGTTAAAGCAGCAAGGCTGGAACCAGACGCCATCCGCATACGGAACCCACGGCCCGTCATCATCTACGTCGGTGTTGACGATAAAGTGCCCACGGTTTCTACGACTCGGATCGAGTCCGTCGGTTGCGTTGTTGAATGCAGCGATAGGCATGTGGGTCCCCCGCTTAACTTATCGAATGAAAGACAATTCCGAGTGCGCGCAAAGCCATCCCAAGTGCGGCCTAACGAACGAAGGTACCGGCGACCCGCTGCGCCGGCGAAGCCGCGCGCGCGAGGCGTCCGTGTTGACCGCTGGGTTAGCCCTAGATATGGTTGAGTCGTCGCTCAGTACCGACATGGTCAGCCCACCTGTAGTCATTCGTTGAAACTATCGGCCTCGATCTCGAGGTATGCGCGGTTGATGTTTCTTCCGATGACATACGAGCGTTCCAGTTTCTCCCAGGTCGAGAGATCGAGCGACTTGCGGATCTCGCTCTCGTTCTGGCCGATTCGGAAACCCTCCTTGACCTGCGAATAGAAGCGAAGCAAGGCATCGCGCAGGACAGTGACGTCGTGCAGAGTCATGATATCCCCATGTCCCGGCACGAAATGCACGGCGTCGAGGGCCCGAATCTCGTCGAGTGTCTTGATCCAGTTCTTCACGAATCCATCCTGCAGGGTTGGGACGACCTGACTGACGAGCACGTCGCCCGCAACCAGCACCTTGTCGTCGGGCAGGTAGATCAGCAGATCACCGACTGTGTGCGATCCTTTAGGAACCCAGAATACAACCCGCACGCCGTGGACGAATGTCTCGGTCTTCGTGCCCTCGCGGTAGGTGACCTCGGCGGCCAGCGGTTTGGTTCCGGGAAGGTTGTGTCCGATATCGTGCTCCATGATCTCCAGCCACTCGCCTCCGGTCTCGAGAACCATTCTCCGGCACTTCTCGGAGCTGATGAAGGTGGCCCCCTCGAACGCCACATTCCCCAGGTAATGGTCGCCGTGGTGGTGCGTATTCACGACGTGCGTGATTGGCTTGTCCGTGATTCTGCGCACGCTTGTCGCGATGTGTCGGCCCACCTCGTCGGAGCCTCCCGTGTCGACGAGAATCACTCCTTTGTCGCCCACGATGACCGTCGAATTGATCATGTAGCCTTGGTTGAAACGATTCGCGTGTTGGACAGGACCCAGGAACACAAACACCCTGTCGTTGAGCTTGAGCGTCCGAGATTCCGGAAGCGTCTGCCCATACGCTGCCGCGCCGATAGCGATGAGGGCAACCAGAACGCTGAGCCGTCGCATGAGCGTCTAGGGCTAACGAACGAAGGTAACCGGCCGCCCGGCGAGGCCGAAGGCCCGCCGGTGGCGGTCCGTGTTGACCGACAGGTTAGGCCGCACGATGTTCATGCACAAATGCTGCACCGAAGATTGCGCCTGTGCAACACGGCGACCGGAGCGCGCTGAGCGGCAGTGGCACCAACCCAGGCATGGGGACGCGGTGGATAGTGAAGCCTCCGATGACGGACGCTCGCCGCAGCCGCGGAGCGCGACCGCGCCGTGGTGAACGAACCCGCAGGGCTACGCAAGCGCAAGAGCCGCGGCGCGCGATCGTGGAGCAGACACCAGACTCCGCGGCCCACCAGAAGCAAATGGGTGCGGCCTAGGGGACCAAGGTAACCGGCGACCCGCGGCTCGCGCGAACCGCTGCCGGCGGGGCGTCCGTGTTGACCGAGAGGTTAGGCCGCATGGTGATGCGGGGATGTTAGTAGGCGCCATTCGCCTCCGGCGCCATGATAGGTCTCGACAGTGAGACCGAAGCGTTGATCCCAGGCAGTGCACACAAATGCGAAATCGATCACGTCGGGCCATGGGCCACGTTCGGCCACCTCGAGCATCTGGTTCGAGATCTCGATCAAGGCATACATCTCGGTCACCTCGTAACGGCGCCTTCGCACCGTTCGTGCCACCTACTCCTCAAAGCGACCCGTGGCGTCACGATCGCGCTCGTATCGTCTCGTGAGCGGAAACGGCGGCAACCAGGACTCGCGACGGATGATCCAGCTTTCGTAGGTTGGCATCAGTTGGTCAGGGGCATCCAGGGATCCCAGGTTCACTTCGATTTCGTCTGCGGTGCGTGCGAAAATGGATGAGCCGCAGCGGGGACAGAAAAACCGCCCGGCGTAGTCGCGTGTTTCCCCATCGATCGTCACCGCCTCCTGAGGGAACACCGCGGAAGCGTGAAAAAGGGCCCCATGATGCTTGCGGCAGTCGAGACAGTGACAAAGGCCAACCCGGTATGGGAGTCCCGACGCCACAATTCGGACGTTGCCGCAAAGGCAACCGCCCGTGAAACGGTCCATGCTGCGTCTCCTCTAAAGTCAAGCGTCCGTGTTGACCGCCGGTTAGGCCACATGTCGTGCATCTTGACGCAACAACTGATTTGGTTCTATAGCGACACCACGCCAACCAGCCAACGGACCGGCGCGGATTTTGAACGAAAGCTCCACCAATCCGTAGCGGTTGAACTGACGAGTCCGCTTGCATGTGCCACGAAGATGCAGGAATACGGGCTCGCTCTCCGCGCGAGTGTGCTTGGGCATAGTGGCGAGATCGGGGACGCCGACCATGCGAACAAGATCACCTTTTCGAATGCGACGGCCGCGCATGTCAATCGGCTCAAGGTAGAACTCGGCCATGTGGCCCAACGGATTAAGGTAACCGGCGACCCGCGGCCGGCGCGAAGCGCTGCCCTCGGGGCGTCCGTGTTGACCGCTGGGTTAGGCCGCACTCTCAACGGGGAGCTCCCAACTTGGAAACACTAAGACCGCCGGATGGCAGCGCAACGCGCGAGCCAACACCTTTGCGCGCTCGACTCCCAAGCTAACGCGATCGTTCTCGATGGCGGAAAGCGTTGCTTGGGGGATCCCACTCCGACGCGCCAGTTCGTTTTGGCTCAGACCCTGAAGTTCACGAATGATGCGAACCGATTCGCCAACAGAAACTTCGGCACGCTTCTTGGCGGGACGAAACTGCGACATCACGGCCTCCGATAATCGTGAGCAGTAAGAGAAGCGACTTGGAAGAGCATCTCCGCGGCCACGACGCAATAGATGACTCGGAACTGAAGTCCTAACCGAGATGAGCGGTGACCCTTCCACTCTCCAGCCAGCGCCTCATCGTGAAACCCAGAAATTTGCCGCAATCCGGGAGGGCCAGAGATCGTCGCGATGTCCTTCCACTTCTCGTACCGTTTTAGGACCTCCTGCGGCGCCGCGGAGCACTGTTTGTCCAGGCGCCGATGCTCTTCGATTCGCCACATACCATATTATGCATATGCTACATATGGCATGTCAAGGCCGTCCGACCGATGCGGCCTAACGAACCAAGGTAACCGGCGCCCTCCGGCCGGCGCGAAGCGCTGCCAGCGGGGCGTCCGTGTTGACCACGAGGTTAGGCCTCATGCGTTTCCGATTCTCCGCTTGAAATCTGTGGCACGTTCCGAAAGCTCCATGCTCTCGGCCGCGAAGATGAGGTGCCGCCAAAAGTCCGCTGGCGGTGCATTCGTAAGCCCCAAGTCTTCAAGCTCATCGAGCGCCAACTCCATTTCGTTGTGCCGCAAACACTCATCGAAGCCGCTGACTGTTGCGCCATCAAGACCTGGAGCGGGTACTTCTGGCAACTGGGCTCGGGCCGCGTTCAAGTGCTTAGCCGTAACGGCCCACATCCTCTCTAGCTCTTTTCGGTCCATTGGGAGAGGCCTAACGAACCAAGCTAACCGGCGGGCCGCGCCGAAGTTCGCGAGAAACGAGCCGCGTGCCGGCCCGTCCGGTTGAGCGCTGGGTTGGGCGTCAATATCCCCGAGCGTGGGTTCACGTGTTCAGTGATCATTCGTCGTCGCCACCAGTTGTCGCGGTTAACGCCTTCACGGCGATCGCAGCCACCAGCGCGGTCACCAGTACGCCGCACACGCCGATGAGAATCGCCAGCACACGAGTGAGCAATAACTTGGGTGCAAGATCACCGTAGCCGATCGTCAGGCCGGATACGAAGGCAAAATAGATCGACTCGTGTACCGACCAGCCTTCGACCAGGCCGACAACCAAGCCGAGCGCGATGATCAGCCCGAGCAGCACCGACAGGATTGGCCACACGACGCGCAATCCAGTGAACAGCCCGGCAACGAAGTGCCTTCTCAGCGTGCGCGAATCCATGCCGTCTCCGAGTCGCCTCAAATTCTTCTCGAATGTCTGGTGTCAAGTAATTCGGAATGGCGCCTTGGATCGATAGTGTGCGTTTCCCATTTCTGACGCCCAACGTTTGACATGAGGGGCGACCGCAAGTGGGCGAAGCCCGCTTGTGGACGTCCCCTCGATGGAAGGGTTAGGCCTCGGGTTCGTGGCAAACCACTTCGATGTTGTGCCCGTCCGGACCAATGACGAAAGCTGCATAGTAGTTCGCGTGGTAGTGCGGGCGCAGACCAGGCGCACCATTGTCTTTGCCACCCGCCTCCAGAGCCGCGCGATAGAAAGCTTCGACTTGCTGGCGATTCTCGGCCGTGAACGCCAAGTGAAGATGCGCCGGCTTCTCCTCGGTTTGGAACATGCACAATGAAGCCTTACCGTCTGGGCTAAGCTCGATACCGTACTGGCCCTCCAGGACAACAGCTACGCCGAGCGGTTCGAGTGCCTTGAGGAAGAACGCTTTGCTCGCTGCATAGTCGCTGACTCCGAATACGACGTGGTCAAACATGCGTTCTCCTGAAGTGTGTGGGCCTGCGCGAGGCCTAACGGAACAAGCTAACCGGCGGCTCGCCGCGGGGGCGCAGCCCACGCATGCGGGACGTCCGCGTTGAGCGACGGGTTAGGCGGCATCATTGCATCGAGGCAAAAAAATGCCCAAGAATCTCGCTGTCCTGTGCGTTGGCGTTTCGCGCCGGATCAACTGTCGGCGCACGGCCATGCGAGCGGGTGCCCGAACGAAACGCCTCCATTTGCGCGACGAGATATTCTGGAACCTGTCCCGCCAGGCGCGGAATATCATCTTTCCCCGAAAAGTCCGGCATGTGGCAATTCGCACATTTCAGTTCCTCGGCCTTCTCCTTGCCCGAGGCAACCATTGAAGGATCAATGCGGAAAGGGACTCCTGGCATCTTCTGCGCCGAAAAGTATTCTGCGATGTCACGCAGATCCTTCTCGGGCAGTGAGGTGTCGTTGTGCGGCCTTCCGGCCCACTCCCTTCGTTTGTCCTTGTACGCCTTCATCTGAATGTATAGATATTCCTTCGGCTGAGCCTCAAGCAATGGAAAGCTGTAGGACTGGGCTAGTTTGTGGCACACGTTACAGATTTGCGCCTTTTTCGCACTTGCTTGTGCGTCTGCGGCAACGGCGGGTGCAATTGTTGCGCTCAGAGCAGCAATGAGAACTAGGAACTTCATCTGAGCTCCGCGGTTGTGCCGCCTAACGAACTAAGGTAACCGGCGACCCGCGGCGGGCGCGAAGCGCTGCCGACGGGGCGTCCGCGTTGACCGAAAGGTTAGGCGGCACCACCTTGCGCAATCGAGCCTACGGCGCAAGATCCACACACACTAATCCAGTAACCTCCTCCACGAAGCCGCCGGTAGACAAGTCCTCGACACCGTCTAATTGTAGAGTGCCTGTCGCGCCAGCAAGCTTGCCTGTCGCGTCGGTGACTGGACCGGAGGCACTGAATTCGCCCGTTACCACGTCCAGCAGTCCTGCGACTGTCACGGTCAGCGTTGCGCGATTGGTCCGTAAACTCCACCGTGCCCGCAAACGAGGCGACCGGCGGAGAGATGCCGGTGATAGTGAAATTCCCTACGGTGGTTCCATGCAACAGTCCGCCCCCCTTGATGGTGGCGTGTGTTACGCCACCGCCAAGATCTTGTCCAACACCATGGGCATTGATCTTGTGACACGACACCGCGGCTTGAGCTTGGCTAATCATCATCAGCGCACCAATAGACGCCACGAGAACCAACCGATTTCCGCTCCCTAACATCTTCATAAGAACTCCATTGGGTTGACCTTCGAGTGTGCCGCCATAACTCTTGCGCAGAAGTGTCTTCATTTGAAGGACATCACCTCCGTTCCATGATAAGTAGAGTGACGCCTAACGGACCAAGCTAACCGGCGCCGAGCGGACAGCGCGAAGCGCTGCCGGCGAGGCGTCCGCGTTGAGCGAGAGGTTAGGCCTCACTGCGCGCCGTTTGGGGATACCGAGTTTGGCGGCAACTGCGTTGCCTGAGACCAGACCGCCTTCCATGAGCCAGTCAGCAGTGCATAGATATCCGTGTGCCAGCAATCAACGACCTTGCCAGATGGAAATGTGATCTTTGCCTGATACCTTATGGCGGCCATGCCCTCAGATAGGCGAACTCTCATGTCGCCGTGTTCCCACTTGGCATAGAACGGCTCAGCCGCTATGAGTGACAAGTACCGTTCACGGGTCATGACACGACCTGGTGGACTGATGAGCTCGTAATCAGGCGCGTGAAGGCCTTCTATCGTTGGCATGTCGCGAGCGACGAGGGCTTGAGTCCGTTTGACCTCCAGTGCGCGGAAGAAGTCAGCGTCTGGCGTAGTAACTCGCGGCAGAACTGATGTATTCATGGTGTAGGCGGAGCATGAGAATCGAAATGTGAGGCCTAACGAACGAAGGTAACCGGCCGCCCGGCGCGGCCGAAGGCCCGCCGGTGGCGGTCCGTGTTGACCGAGAGGTTAGGCATTGGCCACCAATGCCAAGACAATGACGGGAATGAGCAGCATGAGCAATACAACACCAAGACAGCCTCCGGGCGCTTTTGCCTTCGACGAGTAGGCAAGCCCGGATATGCCCTCAGATTTGCCCCGCCCAACGCTTGCGCGAGACGGTGCCGCAGCATCGGACGATGGGGTTTGCGGTGGTCGCGCGTTCCGCCATTTCTTGTGGCAGGCGTCGCAGAAGACGCGACGACTGCCCTTCTCCCATGCCCCGACAGTGCGCTTGGTGTGGGCGAACTGACCCGAACACCCTGCACAGGTGAAATACATGTTGGTTGGCCCACGAAAGGCCGTCGTCTTCGTGGTCGAGGAGCTACCAGTCCTTCGCCGCCACGCGACGAGTCCGAGAAGAATGGCCACAATCGCGATCGCTCCAGCCACTAGCTCAACGGTACCGGGCATGGCCAACGCCTCTAACGGACACAAGCTAAGGGGCTGCCCGGTGCGGTGGCGAAGCCACGCACACGGGGAGTCCCCTTGAGCGAGGGGTTAGGCCTCACGGATGCAGCGAGGCGCTTGGGCGTGTTGTCTGCACACCGAAGTTCATGGCGATGAAGAACGTAGATGCAGGAGGATCTCGTCGGTCGCATCTGACTGACCTCGCCGATCAGCTCTCGGGGTCGTACTGGAACTCGCGGAGTTCCTGCGAGCAACGGCAGGATTTGGCGATTTTCGCGGCCCACTTGACGGCGGCTTCGCGCGACGGGAGTTCCAGGACGCAGAAGCCGCCGTCGAACTCCTTAGTCTGCGGGTAGGTCTCGTTCGTGACGGTGCCGTCGGCGGCGACCATCAGCGGCGCGACGTCCTCGTTGATCCCACCACCGAACACGTAGACGCCAGCGTCCTTCGCCTCGCGTATGACCGCGTGCGACGCTTCGCCGACGGCGGCCCAGTCCTCGTCGGGGATGTCCATAGCCGGTCCGGGGAAGGAGATCAGATACTTCGTCATCGATTGGTCCTCCGGGTGTGATTCCGGTGTTGGCTGTGAGGCCTAACGAACCAAGTTAACCGGCCCCGACGGCGGGGCCGAAGGCCCGCCGGTAGGGGCCGTGTTGAACGCCGGGTTAGGCGCCAGAACACGAGGGCCACCGCAAGCCCCCACAGCAGGCTGTTGCACCCGAGCGCGAACCATTGAACCAGCGATGAATGCGAACCGGGCCCAAGCACACCAAGGATGAACATGACCGGCTGAAACAAGACGTTCGAAGCCCCAGTGGCAACACGTTCAATCGCCGACGGCTTGCGGAACTCCCCTACGTCGAAGCGCGACATTCCGAGCGTGTATGACGTCGCAAGGCTGCCAAGTGCCAACGCCAGATGGACCGCTGCAAGGATGGCAACCAGACGCAAGAGTCGAGAATGCGGCGACATGTTGGTGCCTAACGAACGAAGGTAACCGGCGGCCCGCGGCGCGGGCGAAGCCGCGCACGCGGGGCGTCCGTGTTGACCGAGAGGTTAGGCGGCGGGCTCCGACTTTCGGCGCTTCCGCCTCGAGCGTACATATTCACGAGCGGTTCCTCGCGATCGGCAGCCAGCGCATGACCCAGGGGGCCGCCAAGAAGGCGATGACGAATGTAGCGAGCAGGTAGTACGGGCTGAATATGAAATCAAAGGCACTTGTAGGTAGCAGCCCAACCACATCGGCAGAGGCCAGCGCGATGAAGAGCATGATGATGGCGCCGCCGACTCCCGCAAGAGCAAGGGAATACACGAGGCGCTGAAGTATTGTCATTGGTGGAGTCGCACGCGAGCTGCGCGTGCCGCCTAACGAACGAAGGTAACCGGCGACCCGGCGCGAGCGCGAAGCGCCGCGCGCGGGGCGTCCGTGTTGACCGAGAGGTTAGGGCGCATGAGACCTTACGAGCAATAGTGCGCCCACCGCCACGACAGTTGCATTATGCAGTGAGTGGATCGAGGCTGCGATAAAGAAGGCCGTACTACTGGAGCATTTGCGCCACGAAATCAGCGCCGCCGAGTAGATCAAAAATGGCCAAATGACCAAAACCGCTCGCAACCATGAATCGTTGACGGAGTGCGCTAATGCCGCAGCTAGTGCAAGGAGAAGAATCTGCACCTTTTCGTATCGTGACAACGCGAGCCGGAGAAGGTAAGAGACAATAACCATTAGCCCTGTTTCTAGCGCAGGGACGACGCCAATCACCCAGGCCGTTAGTGTGAGGGAAAGAGCCTCGCGCGGAGGGTGAGTGCCAAATTCCGGTGCGACCAAATCGATGATCGCGCCGAGAACTAGGGGCGGAAGGGTCGCGACAGGCCAAGCAACAAAAACGTATCGAAGTGGTGAGCCGGAAGTGTCAAAAGGATTCCACAGAGATTTCGCGCCGAGCGGCCGTGAGCGTTTTGGGTCGCGTTGATTCAACTGAAACATGCGCCCTAACGACTACAAGCTAAGGGGCTACCCGGTGCGGTGGCGAAGCCACGCACCCGGGGAGTCCCCTTGAGCGCCAGGTTAGGCGGCATGTGGCCCCACCTTGAACGAAGAAGCTAGCCAGAATAAGCATACCGAGGTGCCGAGAAACGCCCAAGTGTCCGGGAGTTGGAACATTTCAACGAGAGAGGTGGTTGTGCCACCAAAGGTCAGATGCAACGGAATTTCCGAGGCGAGGAACCCGGCGACAAAGAGTAAGCCGTGGCGATACGAGACTGGTCGAAGTACAAACACAATAGGCAAGACCAGAATCACCGCCGACATGAGCCCCACAAAGAATTGCGTCGCACGCCACATCAGCCGTGACGAGGCAACCGGGAACAGAGAAATAAGGCTCGATTCGAGTACGGTCCAGAGCAGCGCTGCGACAAGACCGGCGACGACTGATGTAATTGCGCGCATCGACATGGCGAATGAGCGAGTGCCGCCTAACGAGACCAAGTTAACCGGCCGTGCCGGCGGCGCCGAAGGACGCCGCCGGACACGGTCCGGTTGAACGCAGGGTTGGCCGTCACGGTTTCGGAGGAGCTGGCCTCTCAGAGGAATGGTGATCGACGATGAGCCATTTCTCACCGAGCTTCCGATACGCGATTGTGAAGCGTGCTGGGACGGCCATTTGCTTTCCCTCCCGGGTGACGGTGAAGGTGTATGAGCCCGAGTCAATCGTCGTATCTCCGTGAACGCGAATCAGTTGCTCGTCGAAAACTACCTTTGGAGGAGTGGGCGATGCACACACGCCGTCGAAGTATTTTCGAACTCCTTCAGGCGTCGACGTGATATTCGGAGAGGTAGTCGCCCATAGGACAGCTTCAGGAGAGTAGAGCGCTGAGATGCGAGCGGGGTCGCATGCGTTCACGGCGTCCGCCCAAGCGCGAGTAGCGGCGAGAATTTCGGACCTCACCGCATCCTGCGACTGCATGGACTGACATCCGGCAACGAGGACGCTAATAGCTACCACGTGCGTGAGTCGCATAGTTCCTCCTCGGTGACGGCCAACTGAAACTAGAACGCCAAACTGACGGGAAGAAAGGCGTCAATCGGGCGTATGGATGATTTGCGGCGACGGAGAAAGGCCCAAGAATCATCGGGGTGAGCGAGAAAAAGGGGGCCTAATGGATAGCGGCGTGGGCGGCGTCCCCGAGCCTCCGCGCCTGCTCGATCGCGTGCGCGACAAGATCCGGCTGCGGCACTACAGCATCCGGACCGAGCAAGCGTACGTGGACTGGATTAAACGCTTCATCCTATTCCACGGCAAGCGGCATCCGGAGACGCTTGGGGCCGCGGAGGTCGAGGCATTCCTGACGCACCTCGCTGTTGAGCGCCAGGTCGCAGCAGCGACGCAGAATCTCGCAAAGAGCTCGATTCTCTTCCTCTACCGCGACGTGCTCGAGCGCGACTTGCCGTGGCTCCGGAACGTCGAGCGTGCGCAGACGCCGACGCGAATGCCGGTGGTGCTCGCGCGCGAAGAGGTGGCAGCGGTGCTCGGTCGGCTGCGCGGCGTGCACCGGTTGCTCGGCCGGCTCCTCTACGGCACGGGGATGCGGATCATGGAGGGCGTGCGGCTCCGCGTGAAGGACGTCGACTTCGCGCGACGCGAGATCCTGATCCGCGACGGCAAGGGGTTCAAGGATCGCGTCACCGTTCTGCCGCGCAGCGTGGTCCGGCCGCTGCGCGCGCACCTCGCATCGGTGCAGCGGCAGCACGAGCTCGATCTCGCGGACGGCTTCGGCGAGGTCTGGCTACCGTACGCGCTTGCGCGCAAGTTTCCGGCGGCCGACCGCGAGTGGGCGTGGCAGTACGTGTTCCCGGCCGACCGCCGGTCAAGCGACCCGCGCACGGGCATCGCCCGCCGGCATCATCTGAGCGACCAGGCGTTCCAGCGCGCGATGCGGCAGGCGGTCCGCGATGCCGGCGTCGTCAAGCTCGCGACGCCACACACGCTGCGGCACTCGTTCGCGACGCACTTGCTCGAATCGGGTTACGACATCCGCACTGTGCAGGAGCTGCTCGGCCACGCGGACGTCCAGACGACGATGGTCTACACGCACGTGCTGAACCGCGGCGGGCGGGGGGTCGTGAGCCCACTCGACGGGCTCGAGGCTACGCCGACTGGGAGGCGGCATCCATCCGCAGCGGCGTAACGCCGGGCGCCCGCGCGGCCCGCGTGCGGCTGGGCGGGTGCTTGGGAGCTATGCTGCGTCGGCGCCGTCGGGGGCGGGCGTGGCGGGCGCATCGCCCTCGCCGGGCGTGGCAGCCCGCTCCTGTTTGCGCTTGAGCTTCTCTTCCTTCTTGCGCTTCTTCTCGAGCTCCTTTTGCCGCTTCTGGTATTCGTAGTTCGGTTTTGGCAACGCGACGCTCCTCGACGGGGTGAATGGATCGGGGCGAAGCGGCCCGCGTCCGACGCGGCCGGCCCGCCCCCCGGTTCAGACGATAATACCCGGTCGCCCGATTCTGCGCGCGCTCCATGCGATATTTGGCCCACCTTGCCCTGCTCGCCACGGTGTCCTTCCTCGCCGCGTGCGGCACCACCCCCAGCAAGCCGCCGGCGGGTGCACCGGCGCCGGCGGCGCCGAAGCCCGGCTACTACAAGGACGACGGACCGGGCGAAACGCCTCCCGCCAACCTCGATTCGATTCCGGACGCACAGCCCAGGGCGGAGGCACTCCACCGCTTCGCGAACCGGCCGTACACGGTGTTCGGCCGCGAGTACGTCCCGGCGACGTCGCTGCGACCGTACAAGGAGCGCGGCATCGCGTCCTGGTATGGCCGCAAGTTCCACGGCGAAAAGACGTCGAACGGCGAGATCTACGACATGTACGCGATGACGGCCGCGCACCCGACGCTCCCGCTGCCGTCGTATGCGCGGGTGACGAACGTCGCGACCGGAAAGAGCGTAGTCCTGCGGGTGAATGACCGGGGTCCGTTCCTGCACGGGCGCGTGATCGACCTCTCCTATGCCGCCGCGTGGCGGATCGGGATCGCGCAGAAGGGCAGCGGCGAGGTCGAGGTCGAGGCGATCATCCCCGGCGAGACCGTGCTGGTCGCCTCCGCGCCGTTGCCTCCGGTCGAGTCGGCGCCTGCCGCGGCGCCACCGGCGGGACAGCCTCCCGCCGAGGCTGGCACGCCGGTCCCCGTCGCGCCGTCCGACGGCGGCTTCGCGGTGCAGCTCGGCGCCTTCTCCAATTACGCGAACGCGCAGAATTTCGTCGCGCACCTCGCGAACCAACTCGGGCCGCTTGGAGTCGAAGCGAAGATCCGGCAGGTGGGCGGGCTCTTCCGCGTGTTCGTGGGCCCGTACGCGGCGCGCGAGGAGGCGCGGCGCGCGGCGGACCGGCTCCGCGACGCGCTCGGGCTACCAACCACGATCGCCGTCCATTGAAATAAGTACACACCCCGCGCCGACCCCGGCAGCGCGACCCGTTCGTTATAATTGCAGACAACGAATTGAATAGTTCTCCCGTCGGGCGCCGCCGGCTGCGCGCCGCGACGAGCCACCGACAATCCCCGAGGGTCCATTTGCCTAGCATCGGCCGGCTTCTCTTTTCTCTCATCGCGTTCGCGTTCCTCGCCGTCACGCCCGCGCGCGCGCAGCTCACCATCGAGATCGTCGGCGGCTCCGGCACGGCGATCCCGATTTCGGTCGTGCCCTTCGAGAGCGAGTCCTCGTGGCCGCTCGGCATCACCGGCATCGTCGGCGCCGACCTGACCCGAAGCGGCCTCTTCCGGCTGGTCGACGACGCCGGCATCTCGCCGCGACCGTTTCGTGCCGAGGACGTGCGCAGCGCCGACTTCCGCGCGCGCGGCGCCGATGCCGTCGTCGTGGGCTCGATGCGGCCCCTCCCGGACGGGCGTGCGGACGTCCGCTTCGCGCTTGTCGACACCGTGCGCAGCGTTCAGCTCGCCGGTATGAACTACACGGTGACGTCGGCGCAGTTCCGCGCGACCGCGCACAAGATCGCCGACATCATCTACGAGAAGCTGACGGGCGATGCCGGCGTGTTCTCGACGCGCATCGCCTACATCACGAAGCAGGGTCCGCGCTACGAGCTGATCGTCGCCGACGCCGACGGCGGCAACCCGCAGCCGGTGGTCGCGTCGAACGAGCCGCTGCTCTCGCCGGCGTGGTCTCCCGACGGCTCGCGACTCGCGTACGTGTCGCTCGAGAACAAGAAGCCCGTCGTCTACGTGCAGTCACTCTCGACGGGCGGGCGACAGGTGCTCGCGAGCTTCCGCGGCAGCAACAGCGCACCCTCGTGGTCGCCCGACGGCCGCCGCCTCGTGGTCACGCTGTCGAAGGACGGTGGCTCGCAGCTCTTCCTGATCAACGCCGACGGGTCCGGCGTCACGCGGCTCCTCACCTCACCCGGCATCGACACCGAGGCCGCC
>CAWHNE010000016.1:7500-220085 GCA_963830485.1 uncultured beta proteobacterium | reverse complement strand
CCGTTCGCGCCGTTCCCGCCCGACGTCAAGCGCGACACCGACATCCTGCACATCACCCGGACGTGGTCGTTCACCAAGGGCGACCAGCTCCGCAGCGACTGACGCGGTGCCAGACCGGGGTCTGACCCGGGTCTGACCCCGGTCTGGCACCGCATGAAACGCAGCCCCGCCGCGCGCTGGACGTTGTGGATCGTCGCCGTGCTCGCCGCGATCCCGCTCGCATGGCTCGCGTACATCGCCGCGAGCATCGGCTGGTACCGCTACTACCCGCCGCGCGAGACGGCGTTCATGGCGCAGCGCATGGACGAGGCGCGCGCGAAGAACCCGAAGGTGCAGCTGCGCTACGTGTGGGTATCGTGGGAGCGCATCTCGCCGCAGCTGAAGCGCGCGATGATTGCCGCCGAGGACGCGAAGTTCTCCGAGCATTCGGGCTTCGATTGGGACGGCATCCGGGCCGCGCTCGAGAAGAACGAGCGCAGGGGTCGAGTCGTCGCCGGTGGATCGACGATCACGCAGCAGCTCGCCAAAAACCTGTTCCTGTCGCCCGCAAAGAGCTACGTGCGCAAGGCGGAAGAGGCGGTCGTCACCGTATTGCTCGAAGGGATGCTGCCGAAGCGGCGGATCCTCGAGCTCTACCTCAACGTGATCGAGTGGGGCAACGGCGTGTTCGGCGCCGAGGCCGCCGCGCAGCGCTACTTCGGCATTCCCGCGGCGCGGCTCTCGGCCGAGCAGGCGGCGCGGCTCGCGGCGATGGCGCCGGCGCCGCGCCTGTTCGAGCGCAATCCGGATTCCGTCTATCTCGCCGGCCGAATCGCGACGATCCTCGCGCGGATGCCGGCGGCGGCAGTACCCTAGCGCTCGTCGTTCCGGTCGCGCGCACCTCGGAGGCTGCACCCGCGCGTGCGCATCCCGTAGAATCCGGGCGGCGCGCACCGCCGCCGCCACCCCGTCTGTTCGCGAGCGACCATGGCCGACACCGTCGAAGAGAAGTCCGCCGAGCGGACCGAGCCGCGCACGAGCGTGCGCAGGGCGCTCGCCGACGTCACGTCGCTCCTGCGCAAGCACCGGCTGGTCGAGGGGCTGATCTTCGACCAGGAAGCGAGCGAAGGTCGCGCCGAGGCCTCCGAGCTCGTGGAAAGCGCCGTCTACAAGAAGAGCAAGGCGGCGCTGCAGAGGAAGCTCGACCGACTGCATCCGGCGGACATCGCCTACATCCTCGAGGCGTTGCCGCTCGACGAACGGCTCTACATCTGGGACCTCGTCCGCGCTGCGCGCGACGGCGAAATTCTGCTCGAGGTCTCCGACGCCGTGCGCGAGTCGCTCATCTCCTCGATGGACACCGAGGAGCTCGTGGC
This sequence comes from uncultured beta proteobacterium, assembly GCA_963830485.1. Classification (GTDB taxonomy): domain Bacteria; phylum Pseudomonadota; class Gammaproteobacteria; order Burkholderiales; family Casimicrobiaceae; genus CAIWHR01. Next base: position 218,730 of record CAWHNE010000016.1, on the reverse strand, counting down.
CGCGACCGAGACGCTCGAGGCCGACGAGATCGCGGAGCTCGCCCCCGACCTCCCGCAGGAGGTGATGGACGATGTGTTCCAGAGCCTGCCAGTCGAGGAGCGCGAGCAGCTGCGCGCCGCGATGTCCTTCGAGGACGATATGGTGGGCGCGCTGATGGATTTCGAGGACGTCTCGGTGCGGCCCGACGTCACGCTCGAAGTCGTGCTGCGCTACCTGCGCCGGAGGGACGAGCTGCCGAGTCAGACCGACCAGCTCTTCGTCGTCGACCGCGCGGAGAAGCTTCTTGGCGTGCTTCCGATCAACAAGCTGATCGTCACCGATCCCGAGACGACGGTCGATGCCGTGATGCAGCCGCCGGCGGTCAAACTCCTGCAGCACGAGAAGGCCGACGCCGCGGCGAGCGCGTTCGAACGCTACGACCTCGTTTCCGCGCCGGTCGTCGACACCAACGACAAGCTGGTCGGGCGCGTGACCGTCGACGAGGTCCTCGATTTCGTCCGCAAACAGGGCGAGGAGGACCTGCTCGCGCAGGCCGGCCTCAAGGAGGAGGAAGACGTTTTTGCGTCGGTGTGGGCGTCGTTCCGCAACCGATGGACGTGGCTTGCGGTGAACCTCGTCACCGCATTCATCGCCTCGCGTGTGATCGGTGTGTTCGAGGGCTCGATCGAGAAGTTGGTCGCGCTGGCCGCGCTGATGCCGATCGTCGCCGGAATCGGCGGCAACTCCGGCAACCAGACGATCACGATGATCGTGCGCGCGATCGCGCTGGGCCAGGTCTCCCGCGAGCACGCGCGGCAGCTGATCCGCAAGGAAATCACGGTCAGCCTCGTCAACGGCGTCGTCTGGGGCGGCGTGATGGGACTGGTCGCAATGCTGCTCTATCGCGACATCTCGCTCGGCCTCGTGATGGTGCTCGCGATGACGCTGAACCTGATCCTCGCGGCGCTGATGGGCGTGCTGATTCCGATGACGATGCTCAAGTTCAATCGGGATCCGGCGATCGGCTCGTCGGTGATGATCACGGCGGTCACCGATTCCGGCGGGTTCTTCATCTTCCTCGGGCTCGCCACGCTGTTCCTGCTTCCGCGGTAGCGGCGCGAGCGGCTCGCCGGGGCCCCGGGCGCGAAGCGCCGAGGGGGAGCGAGCAATCGCGAGTCGACGCTGCGGCCGACCACACGGCGCAACGATTCAGATCGATCGTGCGGAGGGCGCGGCGCGAGCGGCCCGCGCCGGAATAGCGGCCCGCGGCCCGCTGTTGGCCGGAGCGAGACCGACAACACGCGAGGGAGAGAACATGTTCGCAGCAGGTTCGGCGCGCGGGGTAACATAGCGCCTGGCGGCCCGGCCCGAATCCCCCGGGTTGGGCCGCGCTTTCCGCACGCCGCCGATGCCACCTGCCGACCCCGCGCTTCCGCACCCGGAGCTCGTTGCCGCGATTCCGCGCCTGCGCCGCTACGCCCGCGTGCTGACGGGCGATGCGACCCGTGCCGACGACCTAGTGCAGGACACGCTCGCGCGAGCGTGGGAAAAGCGGCGGCTGTGGCAGGCGGGAACGGACCTGCGCGCGTGGCTGTTTACTGTCATGCACAACGTGTACGTGAATCAGCTCGCCCTCGCGCGGCGCGAGGCAGGCAACGTCTCGCTCGACGCCGATACCACCGGGGCCGCGTGGCAGCTGCCGGTGCGCGGCAACCAGCTCGATCGCGTCGAGCTGGTCGAGGTCGTGACGCAGATGGGTCGGCTGCCGCCGGACCAGCGCGAGGTCCTGTTGCTGGCGGCGGTCGAGGAGATGCGTTACGAGGAGATCGCGACCGTGTTGGCCGTGCCGATCGGAACCGTGATGTCGCGCCTCTCGCGCGCGCGCGAGAAGCTGCGCCGGCTCGTCGCCGATCCCACCTCTGCGCTCCGCGTGATCAAGTGACCGCCTGACGACTGCCATGAGCGCCGCCGCCTCCAGTCCCATGACCGACGCCGACCTCCACGCGTACGCGGACGGGCAGCTCGCGCCGGATCGTCTCGCGCAGGTCGAGGCGATGGTCGCCGGCGATCCGGAGCTCGCCGCGCGGGTCGCGAACATTCGCGCGCAGAACACGGCGCTGCGCGACGCGCTCGATCCATTGCTCGTCGAGCCGCTGTCGGACCGGCTGGTCGCGGCGGCCTTCCCGCCGGCGTCGACCGCCGCGGGTGTCGTGCGGCGATGGATCGCGCCGGCGTTCGCGGCGGCCGCCACGCTCGTCCTCGGCTTCGGGCTGGGCTGGCTCGGCCGCGATGCGCTGATCGAGCGCTCGGGCACGCCGACGACGTTCGCGCGACAGGCGGCGTTCGCGCACGCGCTCTATGCGGCGGACGTGCGGCGCCCCGTCGAGGTCTGGGCGAGCGAGGAGAAGAGCCTCGTCAACTGGCTCACGAAGCGGCTCGGGTTCAAGGTGCATGCGCCGGACCTGAACGGCCTGGGCTACGCGCTCGTCGGCGGCCGGCTCGTCGCCGGCAACGAGAACCCGACGGCGTTCTTCATGTACGAGAACGCCGACAAGCAACGGCTCTCGCTGCAGGTGCGCCGGCAGTCGCCGGCCACGGGGAAGTCGGGCGGCGAGCGCGAGACGGCCTTCCGCTACGCCATCGAGAACGGCGTCGGCGTCTTCTACTGGATCGACGACGACTGCGGCTACGCCATCTCCGGCGGGCTCGACCGCGCGCAGCTTCTCACCGTCGCACAAGTCGTCTACGGCCAGCTCGCCGCGCTCGAGGCGGCTCAACCGAAGTAGCGGCGCGAGCGGCGAGCCGGGGCCCCATGGCGCGAAGCGCCGTGGGGGAGCGAGCAATCGCGAGTCGCCGCAGCGGCCGACAACTCAGCGCAACGATTCACGTTTGGTGGTGCGGAGGCCGCACGCGAGCGGCGAGCCGGTTCGGCCTCCGCGCCGGCATTGGAGCTCGTGATTTCCAGCCGTCGGCCTCCGAACGCGCTCGCGATCGCTCCGATCCCCTGCGCGCTGCGCGCTCGGGGCCCCTCTCCGCCGCTCGCGCGTTCCCCCACGGCGCGCAGCGCGTAGGGATCGACTAACGCGAGTAGCGGGGCTGACAACTCGGCGCAACGATTCACGTTGGCGGTGCGGAGGCCGCGGCGCGAGCGGCGCACACCGCGCGCGCCGCCGTTGCGCGGTACGATGGCGGTCATGCAGCGAGTCCCCGCCCGCGTCGGCGATGCCGTCGACGACGTCGACACGCCCGCGCTCGTCGTCGACCTCGACGCCTTCGAGCGCAACCTCGACCTGATGGCGCACGCGACGCACGGCGCGGGCATCGCGCTGCGCCCGCACGCGAAGTCGCACAAGTGCCCCGCGATTGCCGAGCTGCAGATCGAGCGCGGGGCCGCCGGCATCTGCTGCCAGAAAGTCGGCGAGGCGGAGGCGTTCGTCGCCGCGGGCATCCGCGACGTGCTCGTCACCAACGAGATCGTCGGCGCCGCCAAGCTCACGCGCCTCGCGGCGCTCGCGCAGGAGGCGACGATCGGCGTGCTCGTCGACGATGCCGCGGCGATCGGCCATCTCGGCGCCGCGGCGAAGGCGGCTGGTGTCACGCTCGACGTGCTGGTCGAGATCGACGTTGGCGCGCACCGCTGTGGCGCGGCGCCAGGCGCGGCGGCGGCGGCGCTTGCGCAGCGGATCGCGCGGACACCGGCGTTGCGCTTTCGGGGGCTGCATGCGTATCACGGAGGCGCGCAGCATTTGCGCGCGCCCGAGGAGCGCCGCGCCGCGGTCGCCTCCGCCGCGGCACTCGCCGCCCAGACGAAGGCGGCGATCGAGGCCGCCGGCATCGCGTGTCCGGTCGTGACCGGCGCCGGCACGGGCACGTGGCAGCACGAACGCGACAGCGGCGTCTACACCGAGATCCAGCCGGGCTCGTACATCTTCATGGACGCGGACTACCACCGGAATGCGCTCGCGCCCGACGAGCACCACTTCGAGCAGAGTCTTTACGTCGTGGCGACGGTGATGAGTGCGCCGGTGCGCGAGCGAGCGGTGGTCGACGCCGGCCTCAAGGCGTTTGCGTTCGACTCCGGCCCGCCGCAGGTCTACGGCGCGCGCGGTCTCGACTACGTTAAGGCCTCCGACGAGCACGGCGTCCTCGCCGTTGCCGCCGACCGCGATCCGCCGCTGCCGGGCGACCGCGTCTGGCTGATCCCCGGGCACTGCGATCCGACGGTCAATCTCTACGACTGGATCGTCGGCGTTCGCGGTACGCGCGTCGAGTGTCTCTGGCCGGTAGCGGCGCGGGGCGCGCTCGCGTAGCCCGCGCGCCCGTCCGGTCCCGCCGCCTTGCCTTGGCGCCGCGGCATGCCGAGAATGATTGCCCCGCTGCCGCGGCGGGCGTCCAAAGGGAGGGGCGAATGGAAACCCATCGGCTCGCCAGAGGGTTCCTTGCGGTCTTGGTCGCCTGCAGCGAGCTCGCCGTCGCCCCACGCGCGGCGTACGCGCTGGCGCAGCGCACGTTCGTCGCGTCGAACGGAAACGACGCCAACGCCTGCTCGCTGGCAGCGCCCTGCCGCGGCTTTGCCCGCGCGATCACGCAGACGTCGGCGAACGGCGAAATCATCGTGCTCGATTCCGCCGGCTATGGGGCGGTCACAATCGATCGATCGGTCACGATCACTGCACCGGCAGGCGTCTACGCGGGTATTTCGGTGTTCACAGGGGCCGGCATCACGGTCGCCACGCCAGGTGCTGCCGTGACGTTGCGCGGGCTGACGATCAACGGGCAGGGCGGCACGACCGAATTCTCCTCTCGGCGGGCGGACCGTTGCAGCTCGAGCGCTCCGTCATCGAGAACATGGTGGGTACCGGTATCGACGCACGCTTCGGCACACGGCTCGTGCTTCGGGACGTGACCATCCGCCGCAACGACGAAGGCGTGCGAGCCGACGGCGCCGTCGTGGAAGCCGACGCGGTGCACGTCGAGCAGAACGCCAATCTCGGAGTGAAGATGTCCGGCGCTGCCTGGCTCATGTTCAAGCAGGGTTCCGTGAAAGCCAACTCCGGCGGCGTTATCCATGCCGCCGTCAGCGCAAGCAATCCGGGAATTGCACAGGTGACGCTCGACTCCACCGTCATTGCCGATAACGGCTCGCACGGCTTGGTGGTGGACGAAACGGGCGGCAACCTGATCCGTGTCCACGCCACGCGATCCACCGTCTCTCGCAATCTGGGCCACGGGGTCCTGTTGCAGGCGAGCGGCGTTCTCGGCGAAGTGACTTTCACGTCGACCGGCAATCTGATCGAGAGCAATGCGGCGACTGGCGTCGTCGCAGTGGGACCGTCTGTGGCAGTCGCGATTACGTTGTCCCGCACTGAAATCTCCAACAACGCTGTCGGCGTCGAGAACGTCAGCGATGACGCCTTGTTCTATTCCTACGGTAGCAATTCGATCATATTCAACGGGACGAACCAGGTCGGGACCATATCTAAGATCACCAACGACTAGCGTTGTCCCGCGTCGAAGTGGTTACAGCGTGACCACGCTGCGCGGCGTGCGCAGCATCGCCGGGAGCCGGAAAGCGCCGCTGGCCGGATCAATCAGGGAGACCACCATGGCATCGACATTGCCGACCACTCGTGAATTCCTGCTCGCCGCGACGGTCGTGCTCGCGACCCTTGCTTGCGGTACCGCGACCGGCGCACCGCGCACGTTCGTCGCATCGAATGGAAGTGACGCCAACCCGTGCTCGCTGCCATCGCCTTGCCGTGGCTTCGCTCGCGCGCTTACGCAGACGACGGCGAACGGCGAAATCATCGTGCTCGATTCCGCCGGTTACGGGACGGTCACGATCGATCGGTCGGTCACGATTACCGCACCCCCGGGCGTCTACGCGGGTATTTCGGTGTTCACGGGGGTCGGCATCACGGTCGCAACCCCGGGGGCTGCAGTTACGTTACGCGGGCTGACGATCAACGGGCAGGGTGGCACGACGGGGATTCTCTTCACAGCGGGCGGGCCCTTGCAGGTCGAGCGCTGCGTCATCGAGAACATGACGGGCTTCGGCATCGACGCACAAATCGGCACGAGACTGTTTTTGCGGGACGTGACCCTCCGCCGCAACGACGAGGGCCTGCAAGCCAACGGCGCCGTCGTGGAAGCCGATGCGGTGCATGTTCAACAGAATGCCAATCTCGGAGTCAGGATGTCTCGCGACGCCTGGCTCATGTTCAAGCACGGCTCCGTGACAGGGAACGCCGGCGGCGGCATCCGTGCGGACGTGAGCGCAAGCAATCCGGGAATCGCACAAATGACGCTCGACTCGACCGTCATCGCCGACAACGGCTCGCACGGGGTAAACGCGCAGGCAAGCGACGGGAACGTGATTCGTGTCCACGCTGCACGCTCCACGGTGTCTCGCAATCTGGGCCACGGCTTCCTGTTGCAGGTGAGCGGCGGCACGTTTTCGTTCGTGACGTTCGGGTCGGCCGGCAACCTGATCGAAAGCAATGGGGCGACCGGCATCGTCGCGTTGGGGACGCTGGCTACAGTCGGTGTTACGATGTCCCGCACAGAAATCTCCAACAATGCTGTCGGCGTTGAGAACGTCAGCGATAGCGCGCTGATCTACTCCTACAGCAATAATTCGCTCATATTCAACGGGACGGATCAGATCGGGACCATAGTCAAGTTTGCGGGGGACTAGGGTGGTCCCGCTTCGAACTGGCTACAGCGTGATCACGCCGCGCGGCGTGCGCAGCATCGCGCACAGGCGCACCTCGCGGTCGTACGTGACGTGGATCGCATCGGCGAGCCCAAGCGCTGTTAGCGCGCTGCGCACCGTCGCTGGGCCCGGATGCGAGGCAGCGAGCTGCACGAGCGTGATGTTCGACGGCGGCAGCTTGTCCGCCGGATGCTCGGCCACGTCCCACTGGATAACCGTCGGCAGCGCGCCCTTGCCCGGCAGCGAGCCGTCGTCGGGGATGGTGATGCGCCAGCGGTAATCGCCGCGCGACAGCGCGTGGATCGTCCCGAGCGCGGCGGGACACGCGGCGAGCGCTCGCTCGATGTCGCTTGTGCGCGCCACCCAGTGGATCAGGCGCGGCCGCTCGGCGATCTCGCCTTGCATCGCGGCGGTGTCCAGTTCGAACCAACGCGGTCGCGCGGGCTTCGCGCCCGCCGGATCGATCGCGATCACCTCGAGAAATGCGCGTGGGCCCAGCGACAGGAGCGCGTTGTGCGTGCCCATCGCGACGTGCTTGCCGCCGGCGGTCGGCGCGACGCCGGTAATCGTCGTGAGGTAATCGATGCCGTCTGCGAGCGTTGCCGCGGCGACGACGAGATGGTCGAGCTCTGCGCGCGGCGGCGCGCGCCTCATTCGGCTCTGGACTCGTGCGGGTCGAAATCAAGCTCGACGCGGGCGCCGTTCGGGTCGTGGAAGAAAAGCTGCCACGTGCCCGCGTCCGGCAGTCGGCGGCAATCGTAGGCGAGGCCACGCGCGTCGAGCTTCGCGATCGTCGCCGCGAGCCCTGTCGCCGAAAACGCCATGTGGTCGATGACGCCGGCCTTGAGCTCGTCGCGCGGGCGGCCGCCGATGACATGGAGGATCGGGTGGTCGTCGGCATAGAGCCACGCGCCAGGAAACGTGAACGGCGGGCGCGCGCCGGGGGCGAGCCCGAGCAGCTCGCCGTAGAACGCGATCGTTGCGTCGACGTCGTCGGTCAGGATCGTGAAGTGGTTCATCGCAGTCGCGGGCATGGGCGTCTCCGGTGCGAGGTGGCCCGTCGGCCTCTTCCATCGTGCGTGATAGTCGAAGGTCGGACCAACGGCCGACCTCCCTCGCTCGGCGACGCGCCCTTCGGGCCTTGGCTCGCCATCGCTCGCCCGCCTCGCTCAGTCGCCATCTTACGCCAGCGCATCGCGCACGAAGTCGGCGATGAGCGCCGTCGCGTCCGGCTCGTGTGCGTCGTTGAACGGCAAGGAATCGTCGCCGCCGCTCCACGCATGCCCGAGCCCCGCGATCGAGACGTAGCGCACGACGAGCCGGCCATCGCGTCGCCACTCGCGCGTCGTCGCCGCCCGCCCGTCGATCAGAACGCGCTGCTCGTCGTCGGCGGCGGGAAGCATGGTCGCCGCGTGCGAAGGCGTCGGAACGGCAGGATGGCCGTTGAAGCCCAGGTACTGGCGAACCAGCGCCGTCGCGTTGGCGATCGCCACCACATTGTCGGCCTCGCCGTGGATCGCGAGCAGCGGCACGCGCGCGGGATGCTGCCCGCGCGCGGCCACCGCGATCGCCTCGACGTCGGTCTCCGGCCCGCGCTGCATCACGCCGATGGCGGTGAACCCGGAGAGCGCAGCGCCGCAGGCGACGCCCGAGTGCACTGCGGCCGCACGCACGAGTCCCGCGGCGCGCAGGCCGAGCACGGCCGCGAGCGCGCCACCCGCCGACATGCCGACGGCGACGATCCGCGCCGGGTCCGCGCGGTGCCAACGGCGGACGGACGTGACCATCGCGGCGACGATCGCGGCTTCGCCTCGCCCGCTCGCGGTCGCGCCGTCGAACCAGTTCCAGCAGCGCCAGGCGTTGGCGGATTCCTTCTGTTGCGGCATGAGGACGAGCCAGCCCTGGCGGTCGGCGAGCGCGGCAATCCGCGTCCCCTGCGCGAATTCCTCCGGCGTCTGCTTGCAGCCATGGCAGAGCACGATAAGCGGCGCGCGCCGCCAGCGCGACCAGCCGGCTGGCAGGTAGAGGCGATATTCGCGGCGCGGCCACAGCCACGGCAGCGTCGTGAGGGAGCCGCGCCATGAGAACTTCGCGCCGGAAGTCCAGCGCCCAGGCACGGGCGCGCGACGGAAGAGCCGGCCGACAGCAGCCTTGATGCGCGACCAGCGGTTCGGTGCGTCCGCCATCACCCGGGACTACGTCACTGCCGCGATGGTCACTTGCTGCCGACAACCGCGGGCGCCGTGCCGTCGGTCGTGTTGCCCGAGATCGAGTTGTCGCCCTGCTAGCTCGCAACGCCGCTGCCGCCGTAACCGATCCCCCCGTTTGAGCGCTGGCCGGCCGCTGCGGCGGGATCTCACGCGGTGAACAAGACGGCGGGGACGGCCGCACCGGGCCAACCCGGAGCGGCAAAGCGAATGCGGCATGATGGTCTCACTCGGCCCGTAGTTCGGGAACGGCCGGCCGCGCGGGCCGCGCGCGCCGCTCAGATCAGCACGATGTCGTATTGCTCTTGCGTGTAGATCGACTCGACCTGCAGCGAAATCGGCTTGCCGATGAAGTCGCCCAGTTGCGCGAGCGACTGCGACTCCTCCTCGAGGAATAGATCGATCACCGGCTGTGCGGCGAGGATCCGGAACTCGCGCGCGTTGAATTGTTTTGCCTCGCGCAGGATCTCGCGCAGGATCTCGTAGCAGATCGTCTGCGCGGTCTTGAGCTCGCCGCGGCCGCGGCAGGTGGGGCAGGGCTCGCACAGCACGTGCGCGAGCGACTCGCGCGTGCGCTTCCTCGTCATCTCGACCAGGCCCAGCTGCGTGAACCCGTTCACCGTGAGGCGCGTACGGTCTCGGTCGAGCGCGCGGTTGAGCTCGGAGAGCACCGCGTTCCTGTGGTCGGTATTCTCCATGTCGATGAAGTCGATGATGATGATGCCGCCCAGGTTCCGCAGGCGGAGCTGCCGCGCGATCACCTGCGCCGCCTCGAGGTTCGTCTTGAAGATCGTGTCGTCGAAGCTGCGCCCGCCGACGAAGCCACCGGTGTTGACGTCGATCGTCGTCATCGCCTCGGTCTGGTCGACGATCAGGTAGCCGCCGGATTTCAGGTCGACGCGACGCCCGAGCGCCTTCTCGATCTCGTCCTCGACGCTCGCGAGATCGAACAGCGGCCGCTCGCCGGTGTGGTGTTCGATGCGCGTGACGAGCGCCGGTGTGTATTCGCGCGCGAACTCCTGCATGCGCACGAATGTCTCGCGGGAGTCGACGACGATGCGTCCCGTCTCCTCGGTCGCCATGTCGCGCAGCACGCGCTGCGCGAGCGAGAGGTCCTGGTAGAGCAGCGCCGGCGCCGGCACTGCGAGCGCGCTCTGGTTCAGGTCGCGCCAGAGCTTGGTCAGGTACTCGATGTCGTTCTGCATCTCGCGCTCGGTGGCGGTCTCCGCCATCGTGCGGATGATAAAGCCGCCGGTGAGGCCCTCGGGCAGCAACAGCTGGAGCTTTTCGCGCAGGATCTCCCGCTCGGCCTCGTCCTCGATCCGCTGCGAGATGCCGATGTGCGAGTCCTGCGGCAGGTAGACGAGCAGGCGGCCCGCGAGGCTCACCTGCGTGGAGAGCCGCGCGCCCTTCGTGCCGATCGGATCCTTGATCACCTGGACCAGCAGCGACTGGCCCTCGTGCAGGATCTTCTCGATCGGCCGCGAGTCGCTGCCGCCGTGGCCGTTCTGCCGGTGCTCCCAGATGTCGGCGATGTGCAGGAACGCGGCGCGCTCGAGGCCGATCTCGACGAACGCACTCTGCATCCCCGGCAGCACGCGCGCGACGCGGCCGAGGTAGATGTTCCCAACCAGACCGCGCGCGCTCGCGCGCTCGATGTGGAGCTCCTGCACGACGCCTTGCTCCAGCATCGCGACGCGCGTTTCCTGCGGCGTTACGTTGATAAGGATTTCATTCGACATGTGTCGGCAAGCTTCGCATATCGGCCGCTGGCGGCGTTGCTGCTCGCGCGCGATCCTCACGTACGTTCGAGTACGCTCCGGTCGCGCGCTCTGCGGCGCCTTGCCAGCGGCCGAGCTGCTCGCTTGGCGAGCGTCTGCGACCGCCAGAACGATCCAGCGGCATGGGTTGCCGCCGTTATAGCACGGGGAACCCGATCCGGGCGAGGAGCGCCGCCGTCTCGTAGAGCGGCAATCCCATCACGCCGGAATAGCTGCCCTCGAGACGGGCAACGAAGGCGGCGGCGCGGCCCTGGATTGCGTAGGCTCCCGCCTTGTCGGCCGATTCGCCGGTCGCGACGTAGCGCTTGATCTCGGCGCGCTCGAGCGGGCGGAACGTGACCTCCGACGTGACGATCTCCGCTGATTCCTCGTCGTTCCAGAAGAGCGCGACGGTGGTGGTCACCTGGTGCGTGCGGCCCGAGAGGCGCTCGAGCATCCGCGCTGCATCGGCCGCGTCGCGCGGCTTGCCGAAGATCTCGCCGTCGAGGACGACCTCGGTGTCGGCGCCCAGGACCGGCCGCGGCGAGAGGCCGCGGCGAAGCATCTGCGCGCCGCCGACGGAAGCCTTCGTGCGCGCGATCCGTTCGACGTAGTGAAGCGCGGGCTCGCCGTCGCGCGCGATCTCGTCGACGTCGCGCGGACGCCCGGCCGCTTCACGCAGCAAGAGCACGTCGAAGTCGACGCCGAGTTGGCGCAGGAGTTCCTGCCGGCGCGGGCTCTGCGATGCGAGATAGATCGCCGGTGCGGTCATGACCCGAGCGTCACTCGCGATGGTAGGGATGCCCGGCGACGAGGCTCGCGGCGCGGTAGAGCTGTTCGGCGAGGAGCACGCGGCAAAGCCCATGCGGCAGCGTGAGCGCGGAGAGCGAGACGACGGCCGCGGCGTCGCGCTTCACCACCGCTGCGAGGCCGTCGGCACTGCCGATCACGAACGCGACCTCGCGTGCGCTCTCGCGCCAGCGCGCGAGATGCCGGGCAAGCTCGCGCGTGGTCCACGAGTGGCCGCGCTCGTCGAGCGCCACGAACGGCGCCCCCTTGCATGCGATGGCGATGCGCCCGGCTTCGGCGGCGAGCAGTCGCTCCACCGGCTTGCCGTCGCGCGGCTCGGGCTTGAGCGCGACCAACTCCAGCGCGAACTCGCGCGGCATCCGGCGCGCATAGTCGTTCCAACCCGCGGCAATCCATGCCGGCATCCGGTGGCCCATCGCAACGACGCGCAGCTTCACGAAAATCGGGGACAGACCACAATTATCTCGGCTCCTGCACGCATGCGTGCCTCATGATAATTGTGGTCTGTCCCCGACCTACGCCGCCGCGCGCTCCGCAGCGGCCCGCCCGCGCGATGCCTTGCGCGGTGCCCAGAGCTCCTCGAGGTTGTAGTGCGCGCGCACGGCCGGCTGCATGATGTGGACGACGACATCGCCCGCGTCGACCAGCACCCATTCGGCGGTCGCCTCGCCTTCGACGCCGATGATCGTCGCGCCGGCCGCTTCGAGCTTGTCGCGGACGTGGCCCGCGAGGGCCTTCACCTGCCGGTTCGATTCGGCGGTGGCGATGACGAGCGTGTCGTACAGGTTGGTGAGCTTGCGGACGTCGAGGACGGCGATGTCGCGGGCCTTGATGTCGTCGAGGGCGGCTACGGCGATCTTGGAGAGCTTCCTGATGGGCACGGGGGAGGCCGATAGAGTTGGTTACGTTCAATATAGGCCAAAACCGCCGGCGGAAGCAAACCGCGCACCGCGGCCATGCCGGCGGCCCCGCGCGCGAGCTCGCGCCGGATCGCGGTTGCCGACACGTCGTGCGCGGTGACGGCCTGCACGACGATCGCACCGGCGGGGGCGGTGACGAGCGCCTGCGGTCCGATCGCATGGCGTCGTTCCCACTCGGGAGCAAGCGCGCCCGCGCGCGCGAGGTCGAGCCCCACGCCCGGACGCGCGACGACCACAATGTGTGCGAGGTCGAAGAGCTCCCGCCAGCGATGCCACTGCGGCAGGCCGAGGAACGCATCGGCGCCGACGATGAGCGCAAGCGGGCGCGCGGCGTCCTCGGCCCGCAGCGACAGGAGCGTGAGCACGGTGTAGCTCGGACCGGGCCGGTCGATCTCGCGCCGGTCGACCTCGATACCCGGAACGCCGGCCGCGGCGAGCTCGACCATCGCGAGACGGTCCGCGGCCGAGGCGACCGGCGCCGAGCGATGGGGCGGCATGCCGGCGGGAACGAGGCGCACCGCGGACAGCGCGAGCCCCGCGCGCAGCTCACGCGCGAGCTCGAGATGCCCGACGTGCACGGGATCGAATGTGCCGCCGAGAAGACCGAGCGCCGCCGGAGGCAGGGCAGGAGTCGCGGTCATGGCGCCTTCGCCCGCGCGCGCTCAATGGCTGCCGCGCGGGACGCCGTTGACGAGCGTCTCGGCGTGATCGATCTCAGCCTCGACGGCGCGCAGCGTCTGCTCGTTGATGACGAGCGTGTCGTGGAGCGAATGGAGCTCGGCGCGCTCGGCGGCGAGCGCCGCGAGCTTCAATCGGCGTTCAACCGCTGCGACCGCTTCCAGGTGGTCGCGCCGTGGCCCGTTGGCGGAGTGGCGGTGGAGCCGGGCTTCGTAGTCGGCGATCAGCCGCTCGGCGAACGCGATCTCCTCCGGACGCGCGAGATGCGGGATCTCGACGCGGATCGCGTTGGCAGCCGCTTGCGCGACGGCGAGTCGCGCCGCGCGCTCCTCGCGGTCCGCGCCGCCGTCGCGGCGGACGTTCAGCATCCGGATGAACGCGGGCAGCGTGAGTCCGTTGATCGCGAGCGTCAGCACGATCGTCGTGCCCGCGAGGAACAGGATCAGGCTGCGCCCGGGGAACGGCACGCCGGGCGAAGTCGAGAAGGGGATCGACAACGCGGCCGCGAGCGTCACCGATCCGCGAATCCCGGCCCAGCCGACGAGGAACACCGCACGCGGGTCGCGCCAGCCCTCGCGCTCGAGGATGCGCCGCGACAGGAGAATCGGCAGGTACGTTCCCGGATAGACCCACAGGAGGCGCACGACCGTGACAGTCGCGTAGAGCGCGAATGCGTAGCCCGCGAGGCTTGACCACGATTCTCCGTGCATCCGTTCGAGGACGCCCTTGAGCTGGAGACCGAGCAGCAGGAAGGCGAGCCCGTTGAACACGTAGAGCAGCATCTCCCACACTTCCCACGCGTGGCGGCGCGTGGCGACCGACAGGTGCTTCGTGTCGTGCATGCCGGCGTAGAAGCCCGCAGCGACGACGGCGAGAATTCCCGATACGGAAAGACGCTCTGCCACGAGATATGCGGCATATGGCGTAAGGAGCGACAACATCGTCTGGATCGTGGGATCGTCGACGCAGAAGCGCATCAGGCGCACGCGCACTTCGCCGATCAGCGCGGCGACGGCGAGGCCCGCCAGCGTGCCGCCGCCGGCGAGGAGCACGAGCGAGGTGCCGGCCTCGAGCCACGAGAACGCGCCGGTCGCGACGGCGGCGACGGCGAACTTGAACGCGACCAGGCCCGATGCGTCGTTGATCAGGCTCTCGCCGTTAAGGATGTGCGTCGCGCGCGACGGCAGGGGAAGCCTCGTCGTGACCGCGGCGGTGGCGACGGCATCCGTCGGCGAGACGATGGCGCCAAGCGCGAAGGCCGCGGCGAGCGGGAGCGACGGGATCAGCCAATGCATCGTGTAGCCGACGACGACGACGGTCGCCGCGACGAGGCCGAGCGCGAGCAAGAGAATCGGCCGCAGGTAGCTCACGAACTCGCGCTTGGGAAACTGCCACCCGTCGCCGAACAGCAGGAGCGGCACGAACAACAGGAAGAAGACGTCGGGGTCGAGCTCGACGTCGGAGAGGCCCGGCAGGAACGACAGCGCAGCGCCGCCGACCACGAGCAGCATCGGCAACGGCAGTGGCGTCCACCGCGCGAGCGCGCCGATCGCGGCGACGGCGAGGACCAGCGCGAGCGCGAGTTCGATCGTTTCCAAGCGGCGATTGTACTTGCGCGACGCGCCCTGCGGCGCCGTCAGAACGACGAGCCCGGCTCGCGCAGGAACGCGACCTCCTCGGGGGTCGACGCGCGGCCGAGGATCGCGTTCCGGTGCGGGTAGCGGCCGAAGCGGCGGATGATTGCCGCGTGCTTCTCCGCCCATTCGAGATTGCCGGGCTCGCCCATCTCGGCGGCCAGTGCGCGGAACAGCGAAAGCGAGCGCTCCTGCACGATCCGATCTTCGGCGTGCTCGAACGGCAGGTACAGAAATGTGCGCTCGTGGCGGTCGAGCGCGCGATCCTGGCCGGCGTCGACGGCGGCCTGCGCCGTCGCGAGCGCCTGCGTATCGCCCGCGAACGCGCGCGGCGTGTCGCGGAAAGCATTGCGTGTGAACTGGTCGAGCAGGAGGACGCGCGCGAGCGATCCGCGTGGTGTCGCCGTCCAGTCACGGTGTTCGCCTGCGAGTGCCGCCTCGATCGCCGGGCCGAAGCGCGAACGGATCTCGGCGTCGAACGCGGGATCCTTGCGGAACCAGGCGGCGCGCGCAGCGTGCGGCGCGGAGCCGAACCAGAACGCGAGGACCTCGTCCTGCGCGAGCGGGGCGGTCATCATGCCATGCATCAGCGCTCGATAGTGACGCCGTGCCAGAAGGCGACGTAGCCTTCGATTTCCTTGGCCGCGTCCTTCGTCGTCGGGTAGTACCACGCAGCGTCGGGGTTCACGGCATCGCCGACGACGACGTCGTAATAGCTCGCGGTGCCTTTCCAGCCGCACACCGTGTGCGTGTTGCTCGGGCGGAAGTGCGCGCGAGCGATCGAATCCGGCGGAAAGTAGTGATTGCCTTCGACCACGATGGTCGCGTTGCTCTGCGCCAGCACGGCGTCCTTCCAGATCGCCTTCGCCATGGGACCTCCCGAAGCTACGGTGCCGCTGGGTTGTTCCGGAACTTCCAGTAGACGGCATCGACGGTCCGATCGTGGTCGGACTCGAGATGCGCCTTGAGCGCCTGCCCGAGCGCGTGCGAGCGTGGCACCTCGTCGCGCGCGTGCACGAAGACGACCGCGCGGCGGTCGTCCACCAGGAGCGAGCGAACGTCGGCCGCGATCCCCTGGCGTTCGAGCCACGTCTCGGCCGCACGGTCGACCACCGGGTCGGACGCGTCGATCAGCAGTCGGCGGTTGAGTGCGGCGAGGAAGAGCGCCATCGCGCCGAGCAGCACGCCAACGACGATCGCGACGATGGCGTCGAACTCCGGTCGCGGTCCTGCAAGCATCGAGACCCCCGCGACGAGCAGCGTCAGCGCGATGCCGAGGAGCGCGACCGCGTCCTCGAGCAGCACGGCGAGCACCGTTACATTGTTCCGGTTGGCGCGCAGCCCGGAGAGCCCGCCGATCTCCCGCAGCGCAACCGTGAACGTCCACGCCTCGAGCGCCAGCGCGAACAACAGAAGCCCCACCACGAGCGGCGTGAACGGTTCCACCGCTACCGGCGAGAGCAGCGCGTGAATGCCGTGGTAGAGATTGATGCCGCAGCCGACGAAGAACACGCTGACCGCCGAGACGAGCGCCCAGAAGAATTTCTCCTGGCCGCGGCCGAACGGGTGCACACGGTCCGGGCCGGCACGGCCGCGCACCTCGCCGACCTTGAGCAACACCTGGTTGCCGACGTCCGCGAGCGAGTGGACCGTCTCGGCGAACAAGGTCGGCGAGCCGGTGACGAACCACCCGAAGCCTTTCGAGAGCGCGATCGCGGTGTTGGTCGCGATCGACAGCGAGACGGAGGCGGACATCGTCCCCCGCCTACGGCCGGAGGTTGACCCAGCCCTCGCGCTGCCGCGTGATGATGTGCTCGACGCCGGCGCGCACGTAGAGCAGGCCGGGTGCCATGTCGTCGCGCGCGAGCTTCTGGCGCGCCATCGAGTTCTCACACGCGTAGATCTTCGCGCCCTGAGACTTCTGCGCGTCGACGAGCCTTGAAGCGACCGGCGCGTCGAGCCTCAGCATGTTGATGCCCTGCCCGAAGGCGACGAGCTCGATCTCGGTGCCCGCGCCGTACGCCTCGCGCAGGTTGCCGACAACGTTGAGCGCCTGGTTCCACGTCACCGGATTCCCGTCGCTCACCTGGAGGACGATCTTCTCGGCGAGCGCGGGGAGCGCGAGTGCGAGCGCGGCCGCGGCGACGAGAAGCGCGACGGCGAGTCGGATACGAACGATCATCGAAACCTCCAATCGGGGACAGACCACGTTTTCCACGTTCTCAGCGTGCGGGCGCCGTGCCCGCCGGAAAGCGTGGTCTGTCCCCATTATTCGCGGATCTGGCCCGAGCCAAGCACGATCCACTTGCGGCTCGTGAGGCCCTCGAGCCCGACCGGTCCGCGGGCGTGCAGCTTATTGGTCGAGATGCCGATCTCCGCGCCGAGCCCATACTCGAAGCCGTCGGCGAAGCGCGTCGACGCGTTGACCATCACCGAGCTCGAGTCGACCTCGCGCAGGAAGCGCATCGCCGCCGCATGATCGTTGGTGACGATCGCGTCCGTGTGTTGCGAGCCGTACTTAGCGATGTGGGCGATCGCCGTGTCGAGGTCGTCGACGATCCGCACCGCGAGGATCGGTCCCAGATACTCGGTGTACCAGTCGTTCTCCGTCGCCGTCTTCATCGCCGGGACCACCGCGCGTGCGCGCTCGCAGCCGCGGAGCTCGACGCCCTTGGCTGCGTAGATCGCGGCAAGCGGCGGGAGGACGCCCGGTGCGATGCCCACGTGGACGAGCAGCGTCTCCATCGTGTTGCACGGCGAGTAACGCTGCGTCTTCGCGTTGTCGGCGATCCGAATCGCCATCGCGGGATCGGCCGCCGCGTCGACATAGACGTGACAGACGCCGTCGAGATGCCGGATCACCGGCACCTTCGCCTCCTTCGAGATGCGCTCGGTCAGGCTCTTGCCGCCGCGCGGCACGATCACGTCTACGTGCTTCTCGTCGGCGATGAGCATGCCGACAGCGTCGCGGTCGGTGGTCGCGATCACCTGCACAGCGGGCTGGGGCAAGCCGGTCGCGGCGAGCCCCTCGTGGACGCATGCGGCAATCGCCTGGTTGCTCGCGAGCGCCTCGGAGCCGCCGCGCAGGATCGTCGCGTTGCCGGCCTTGAGGCACAACCCGGCGGCATCGGCGGTGACGTTCGGCCGCGATTCGTAGACGACGCCGACGACGCCGAGCGGCACGCGCATGTGGCCGACCTGGATACCGGACGGCCGGAACTTGAGCTCGCTGATTTCGCCGACGGGATCGGGCAGCGCGGCGATCTCCTCGAGTCCCTTCGCCATCGACTCGATCGTCGCCGGCGTGAGCGTCAGCCGATCGACGAACGCGGCGTCGTGCCCGGTCGCCTTCGCCGCGGCGACGTCGGCAGCGTTGGCGGCGGCGAGCCGGGCCGCATCTCGCCGGATCGCGGCGGCCATGGCCTCGAGCGCGCCGTTCTTCGTCTTCGTGTCCGCGCGCGCGACGTGGCGCGCCGCGGCGCGTGCCGCAGCGCCGACGCCGTCCATGTACGCCTGCAGGTCGGCGAAGGTGCCGAGACCGGGAATGACGACGTGTCCCATGCGCGCATTGTAGCGCCATTGGGTCGGGCGCCGCTGCTATGGTCGAGCGACGAAGCGGTAGCCGACGCCGGTCTCGGTGATGAGATGCCGCGGCCGCGCGGGATCGGCCTCGAGCTTCGCCCGCAGATGCGCCATGTAGATGCGCAGGTAGTGGCTGTGCTCGATGTGCGACGGTCCCCAGACTTCGCGGAGGAGCATCCGGTGTGTGAGCACCTTGCCCGGATGCGCGACGAGCTGTGCGAGCAGCCGGAACTCGACCGGCGTCAGGTGCACGGCGCTTCCATTGCGCGTGACGTTGCGGTTCGCGAGATCGACCGTGACGTCGGCGAATTCGATGACCGGCGCATCGCTCCCGGCGCCACGCACGCCACGGCGTAGCATCGCGCGCAGCCGCGCCGTGAGCTCGGCGACCCCGAAGGGCTTGGTCAGATAGTCGTCCGCGCCGGCGTCGAGTGCTTCGACCTTAGCCGATTCTTCGGTGCGTGCGGACAAGACGAGGATCGGCAGCGACGAGAAGGCGCGCACCTCGCGAATGAATTCCACGCCATCGCGATCCGGCAGGCCGAGATCGAGAATCGCGACGTCGGGCTTGCGCGTGCCCGCCTCGATGACGCCGCGCTGGACCGTTTCGGCTTCGCAGACGCGATAGCCCTCGTCCTCCAGCGCCGCGCGGACGAAGCGGCGGATCTCGCGATCGTCCTCGACGACGAGGATCTGCGGTGCGGTGTCGGCCGGCATCGCGTCAGGCTTCGGTCGGTGGCGGTGGCGGCTCTTCGGCGGGCAGCGTGAACACGAAGCGCGCGCCGCCGCCATCGCGGTTTTCAGCGCGGATCGTGCCGCGATGCGCCTCGACGATCGCGCGGCAGATCGCGAGCCCGAGGCCCACGCCAGGCACGACCGATTCCTGATTGCCTCGCGTGAATTTTTCGAAGATCGCAAGTTCGCGGCCGGGCGGCAAGCCGGGGCCGCGGTCCTCGACCGCGACCTCGATCGTGTCGTCCGTCGCGCGTGCCGCGACGCGGATCGGCGAGCCCGGCGGCGTGTACTTCGTCGCGTTTTCCAGGAGATTGACGAGCACGCGCTCGATCAGCGCGCCGTCACAGTTGACGAGCGGCAGGTCGGGCGGCAGTGCCACGTCGACCTGCCGACCCGCAAGCGCGGGCTCGAGCGCCGCGAGCGAGCTGCCGACGAGTTCCTCGAGCGACTGCCAGTCCCTGCGCACGTCGGTGCGGCCTGCCTCGAGGCGTGCCATCTCGAGGAGATTGTCGACGAGCTGCGCCGTCCGCCGCGCCTGGTCGCGGATCGCGAGCGCCTTCGCATCGCTCCCGGGTGGGCGCGGCTCGCGCGCGAGCTCCTGCGCGAGCGTTTCCGACAGGCCGACGAGCGCGGTCAGCGGGGTGCGCAGGTCGTGCGAGAGCGCCGCCAGCACCGAGTTGCGCAACCGCTCGGACTCCATGTCGACGAGTGTCCGCTGCGCGACGGTGACGAAGTGCACGCGCTCGAGCGCGATCGCGATCAGCGCGGCGCAGGTTTCGAGCAGCCGCCGCTGCTCCGGGATCATGAGCTGACCTGCGTCGGCTGGCTCGAAGACGAGCGCGCCGCGCGTTCGCACCGGTGCCTTGAGCGGCAGGTAGAGCTTCCCGGCCGCGGGCAGCGTGTCGGTGCCGGTGCCGGCGGGCTCCGCATGGTCGACGCACCAGCGCGCAATCGCCATGTCGACTTCGATCTTTCCGCTTTCCACTGCCGCGGGTCGCAGCGTTTCGTCCTCCTCGAGCATGAGGACCGCGGCCTTGCCGCGGCTCGCGGCGGCGACGTAGCGCTCCCCGATCTCGCCCACCTGCTCCGGAGCGAGCGCGGCCGAGAGCTCGCGCGCCATCTCGAAGAGCCGCCGGGCGCGCTCCTCGCCCTGCGAGGCGAAGTGCGCCTGGTGGCCGAGCGTCGCCGTCAGCTGGCCGACGACGAGCCCGACGATCAGCATCACGATGAATGTGAACACGTACTGCGCGTCGGACACCGCGAACGAGAACTGCGGTGGCACGAGGAAGAAGTCGAACGCGAGCACGTTGACGACCGCCGCGACGATGGCCGGTCCGCGCCCGAAGGCCAGCGCGGCGCCGACGACCGCGAGCAGGAACAGCATCACGATGTTCGACCGCTCGAACCAGTGCTGCAGCGGGAAGGAGATGAGCGTCGCCGCCGCCGACAAGGCAAGCGCGCCGCCATACCGGCGCCATAGCGCGAACGTGGGCTCGCCGGGCTCCGGCTCCGGCGACGGCGCTTCCTGTGACGACTCGCGGCCGATCAGCACGACGTCGAGGTCGGGCGCCAGCGCGCTCGCGCGCCAGGCCTGCCCATGGCGCCACTGAGCGAGGAAACTGCGCCGCGTGGCCACCCGGCCGAGCACGAGCCGGCCGAGATTGTGCGTGCGCGCGTAGTCGACCAGGGCAGACGCCGGGTCCGGTGCACCGATCGTCGCCGTCTGCGCGCCCAGCTCCTGCGCGAGCTTCAACGTCGCGAGGATCGCGCGACGCCGCGAGGGCGATGCGCGGGCGAGTCCCGGCGTCTCCACGTAGACCGCGTGCCAGCTCGCATCGAGCGCGGCGGCGAGACGGGCCGCCGCGCGCACGACCGATTCGTCGCCGCGGTCGGGGCCGACGCCGACCAGCAGCGAATCGCGTGTCTTCCAGACGGGCGCGCGAGCGACGTGCTCGACGCGGTAGGTCCGCATCTGCGTGTCGACGCGGTCCGCGGTGCGCCGCAACGACAGCTCGCGCAATGCGAGCAGGTTGCCCTTGCGGAAGAAGTTCTGGATCGCGCGTGCGGCCTGTTCGGGGAAGTAGACCTTCCCTTCCTTCAACCGCTGCAGCAGGTCGTCGGGCGTCAGGTCGACCAGCACGACGTCGTCGGCGTCGTCGAACACGCGGTCGGGCAGCGTCTCGCGCACCTTGATGCCGGTGATGCCGCCGACGATGTCGTTCAGGCTGTCGAGGTGCTGGACGTTGACCGTCGTGTAGACGTCGATGCCGGCCGCCAACAGCTCCTGCACGTCCTGGTAGCGCTTCGGGTGGCGTGAGCCGGGCGCGTTGGTGTGCGCAAGCTCGTCGAGGAGGAGGATCGCCGGCTTGCGCGCGAGCGCGGCGTCGAGATCGAACTCCTCGAGTACGTGGTCGCGGTACTCGACGCGCTTGCGCGGCAGCACCTCGAGGCCGGCCAGGAGCCGCGCGGTCTCGTTGCGGCCGTGCGTCTCGACCACGCCGACGACGACGTCGCGTCCCTGCGCGCGCAGGAGCTGCGCTTCGGCCAGCATCGCGTAGGTCTTGCCCACGCCTGGCGAAGCGCCGAAAAAGATCTTCAGCCGGCCGCGTTCGGCGCGGGCGCGCTCCCCCTCGATCCGGGCGAGCAGCGCGTCAGGGTCGGGGCGCTCGTCCGGGCGGCCGGCAATCATCCACGCAGTTTATCCAATGCGAGATTGAGCTGCAGTACATTGACGACGGGTTCACCCAGGAATCCGAGCTGTCGGGCTTGCGTGTGCTCCGCGACGAGGGCGCGCACACGCGCGGCATCGAGACCGCGTGTTCGGGCAACGCGTGCGACCTGGTAGTCGGCGGCGGCGGGGCTGATATGCGGATCGAGACCGCTCCCCGAAGTCGTGACGAGGTCGACGGGGACCGGCGCTGTAATGCCGGGATCGGCGCTCCGAAGCGCCTCGACGCGCCCCTTTACGGCGTCTGCGAGCGCGGGATTCGTTGGCCCGAGATTTGACCCGGTCGAGGCGCCGGCGTTGTACGGCATCGGCGCCGTCGCGGACGGCCGGCTCCAGAAGTATTTTGGATCGCTGAACGGCTGGCCGATCAGCGCGCTGCCGACGGGCTTGCCGTCGCGTTCGACGATGCTGCCATTCGCCGGGCCGCGCAGCCCGAGCTGAGCGATGCCGGTAACGACGAGCGGGTAGAGGACGCCGGTCACGAGCGTGAGGGCAACGAGCATCGCGAATGCGTCACGGAAAGTGCGAAGCATGACTGATTCCTCTCACACGAGGCCGACGGCCGCCAGGATCACGTCGACCAGCTTGATGCCGATGAACGGCAGCACGATGCCGCCCGCGCCGTAGACGAGCAGGAACTTGCGCAGGAGCGGACCCGCGCCGATCGGGCGGTAGCGCACGCCCTTGAGCGCCAGCGGGATCAGCGCGACGATGATGAGGGCGTTGAAGATCACCGCCGACAGGATCGCCGAGGCCGGCGTTGCAAGGCCCATGACATTGAGAACGCCAAGCTGCGGATAGGTGGTGACGAACGCCGCAGGGATGATCGCGAAATACTTGGCGACGTCGTTCGCGAGCGAGAACGTGGTGAGCGCACCGCGCGTCATCAGCATTTGCTTGCCGATCTCGACGACCTCGATCAGCTTGGTCGGGTTGGAGTCGAGGTCGACCATGTTGCCGGCTTCCTTCGCCGCCTGGGTGCCGGTGTGCATCGCGACGGCAACGTCGGCCTGCGCGAGCGCGGGCGCATCGTTGGTGCCGTCGCCGGTCATCGCGACCATGCGGCCCTCGTCCTGATGGCGGCGAATGAGCGCGAGCTTTGCCTCGGGCGTCGCCTCGGCGAGGAAGTCGTCGACGCCCGCCTCGGCGGCGATCGCGGCCGCGGTCAGCCGGTTGTCGCCGGTGATCATCACCGTCTTGATGCCCATGCGGCGCAGCTCGGCGAAGCGCTCCTTGATGCCGCCCTTGACGACGTCCTTCAGCTCGATGACACCGAGGACCCGCGCGCCCTCCGCGACGACGAGCGGCGTGCTCCCGCGCCGGGCGACGTCCTCGACCAGGCGATCGACCGCGGGGGGCACGTTGCTGCCGCGCTCCAGGACGAGGCGGGTGATCGCATCGGGGGCGCCTTTCCGGATCTGGCGCTCGCCGACGTTGACCCCGCTCATCCGGTTCTTGGCCGAGAACGGCACGAATGTCGCGCCGAGCTCGGCGATCTGGCGCTCGCGGAAGCCGAATGCCCGCTTCGCAAGCACGACGATGCTGCGCCCCTCGGGCGTCTCGTCGGCGAGCGAGGCGAGCTGGGCCGCGTCGGCGAGATCGCGCGGGGCGACACCCGGCGCCGGCAGGAATTCGCTGGCCTGTCGGTTGCCGAGCGTGATCGTGCCCGTCTTGTCGAGCAGCAGCACATCGACGTCGCCCGCGGCCTCGACCGCGCGGCCGGACGTTGCTAGTACGTTTGCGCCGAGCATCCGGCTCATCCCGGCGACGCCGATCGCGGAGAGCAGCGCGCCGATCGTCGTCGGGATCAGGCAGACGAGGAGCGCGATCAGAACGGTAATCGTGATGGGCTCGCCGGCCTTGGCCGCGCCGACACTGTAGAGGGAGTACGGCAGGAGCGTCACCGTCGCGAGCAGGAAGACGAGCGTGAGTGCCGCGAGGAAGATCTCGAGCGCGATCTCGTTCGGCGTCTTGCGCCGTTTCGCGCTCTCGACCATCGCGATCATCCGGTCGACGAACGTCTCGCCGGGATCGACGGTGCAGCGCACGACGATCCAGTCGGAGAGCACGCGCGTGCCCCCGGTGACCGCGGAGAAGTCGCCCCCCGATTCGCGGATCACTGGCGCGGATTCACCGGTCACGGCGGACTCGTCCACCGAGGCCACGCCCTCGATCACCTCGCCGTCGCACGGAACGAAATCGCCGGCCTCGACCAGCACCACGTTGCCCTTGCGCAGCTCTTCGGCGGGCTGGGTATAGATGGCGCTGCCATGGCGCGGCTCGCGCAGCCGCTTCGCCCACACCTTCTGGCGCATGGCGCGCAGCGCTGTCGCCTGCGCCTTGCTGCGGCCCTCGGCGAGCGCCTCGGCGAAATTGGCGAAGAGCACGGTGAACCACAGCCACAGCGCGACGGTTCCGATGAACCACGCGGGGGCCTCGCCCTGGCCGCGGAGCGCGTCGATCCACAGCCAGGTGGTCAACAGGCTGCCGATGAAGACGACGAACATCACCGGATTGCGTGCCTGGACGCGCGGGTCCAGCTTGCTGAACGCATCCCCGATCGCCGGGCCGATGAGCGCGGGATCGAACAGCGGAAGGTGCTTGCGGGTCATCGGACTGCCCTCAGTGCGCGGCATACAGTTGCAGATGCTCGACGACTGGGCCCAGCGCGAGCGCCGGGACGAACGTCAGCGCGCCGACGAGCAGCACGGTGAAGACGAGCAAGACGATGAAGAGCGGCGTGTGCGTCTGCAGTGTCCCGGAACCGGTCGGCACCGACTTCTTCGCCGCGAGCGAGCCCGCGATGGCGAGCACTGGGATCATCAACCAGTACCGCGAGAACCACATCGCGAGGCCGAGCGCCGTGTTCCAGAAGGGGGAGTTGGCGCTAAGGCCGGCGAACGCGCTGCCGTTGTTGTTGCCCGCCGACGAAAAGGCGTAGAGAGCCTCGGAAAATCCGTGCGCGCCCGGATTGGCGAGGCTCGACAGCGCGTCGGGCGTCACGACCGCGATCGCCGTGCCCGTCAGCGCGACGAAGGGGGGGATCAGGATGGCGATCGCCGCCATCTTCATCTCGAACGCCTCGATCTTCTTGCCGAGATACTCCGGCGTCCGGCCGATCATCAGCCCGGCGACGAACACCGCGACGATCGCGAATACGAGCATTCCATACAGTCCCGAGCCGACGCCGCCGTAGATCACCTCGCCCAGCTGCATGAGCCACATCGGCACGAGCCCGCCCAGCGGCGTGAATGAATCATGCATTGAGTTCACCGAGCCGTTCGAGGCCGCCGTCGTGGCGGTCGCCCACAGCGCGGAGTTGACGATGCCGAACCGGGCCTCCTTGCCTTCCATGTTCCCACCCGGTTGCGCCGCGCTCGCGGCCTGGTCGACGCCGAGGCCCGAGAGCGCCGGATTGCCGCGGCTTTCGGCCCACGCGGCGAGCGCGAGCAGGCACACGAAGACGATCGTCATCGCGGCCAGCACCGCCCAGCCCTGGCGCGTGTCCTTCACCATCGCGCCGAAGGTGTAGCAGAGCGCCGCCGAGATCACGAGGATCGCGAGCAGCTCGAGAAAATTCGACACCGGCGTCGGATTCTCGAACGGATGGGCACTGTTGACGTTGAAGAAGCCGCCGCCGTTGGTGCCGAGCTGCTTGATCGCGACCTGCGAGGCGGCGGGTCCGACGGCGATCGTCTGCTCCTTCGCCGTCGCCGGCTCGGTGACGGGATTCCCCTTGTCGTCCTTGACCGCCTGGCCGGCGGCATCGAGCTTCGGGTTGTCGTAGCCGACCGGCTGGACGAGCTCGACGGTCTTGTATGGCTCGAACGTCTGGACGACGCCCTGCGAGACCAGCGCGACCGCGAGCATGAGCGAAAGCGGCAGCAGGATGTAGAGCGTGGTGCGGACGAGGTCAGTCCAGAAATTGCCGATCGTCGACGCCGACGCGCGCTGGAAACCGCGGATGAGCGCGACGAGCACCGCCATGCCGGTGGCCGCGGATACGAAGTTCTGGACAGTGAGCCCGAGCATCTGCGTGAGATAGCTCATCGTGGTCTCGCCGCCGTACCCCTGCCAGTTGGTATTGGTCGCGAAGCTCACTGCGGTGTTGAACGCCGAGTCGGGCGAGACGGCGGCCAAGTCCTGCGGGTTGAGCAGCGGGATCCAATGCTGAAACCGCTGCAGCGCGTACACGACGAGCAGCCCGAGAATGTTGAACGCCATTGCAGCGACCGCGTACTCCGTCCAGCGCATCTCCCGTTGCGGATCGATGCCGCAGATCCTGTAGAGCACGCGCTCGACGGGTGCGCCCAGCGTGTTGAGGACCGCCGGCTTGCCTTCATATACGCGCGCCATGTACGCGCCGAGCGGCTTCGCCAGCGCGATCAGGACGACGACGTAGAAGACGAGCTGCAGATATCCGTTCGCGGTCATTCGAACCACTCCGGCTTGAGCATCGCGGCGACCAGGTAGACGAACAGCCCGGCCGTGACCAGCGTGCAGACGACGTAGAGGGTGCTCATTTGCTTCCCCGCAGATGCTCGAAACCGTAGATGAGACCGATCGGTGACCGCGGCGAGGGCGGCGGTCAGCAGCAGAAAGGCGACGTCCATGGGAGCTCCCGAATCGTTTGGGCTGCGCGGTGGCAAAGCCCATCGAGAATAGGACGGCGCGCGGAAAGATAGCGTCAAATCACGGTTGACGGGTGTAAACCAACCATAAAGACCGCAGGCTGTCCTATGGCTACGCTATACCGGGGTCCGGGCGCCGCGTTGACACGCGTCAAGTAACCGTGCGGTTGAATGCGCCGCTCCTGCGACATTCGGCCGCGAGCGGGCATCTTCCCCGGGCACCGAGCGCGCTCGATGCAGGACTCGTGCGATGAGGCACCCGAGGCCAGCGCCAATCGCCAGCGCCGCGAGCAGCGCGCCCAGGAACAGGGTGCGCCAGAAGAAGACATCGAGTGGGGTCATTCCATCAACCATTGCGATCAGGATCGGAAACGCCCGATCCGGCGTCGCGGTAGCGCCCAGCGCGGTCTGACCACACGATCGGTCGCGGTTGCTCCCGCTATTCGTTGGTCATCGCAGCGTAGCGGAGGTGCCGGAAAAATCGCGTCAATTTCGCAGCGTCGGCCGCAAATGCGCCGCAAGCGTGTGCCGTCATTTACTCGGGCTTTACGTTGTCACCTCGCAATTCGACGCTCTTTTGACGATGACGGCGGTACGCTCCACCGTCGTGTGATGCGCCGTGTGGCGCAGCACGTTCAAGCATCCGAAAGGACTGCACCGATGACCACGCATTCAGCAGCCGCTCCCGTGAGCGGTGAAGTGAACCATCGTTCCGGCGAGAGGGCCGCGGCTCCGCGCCCGGTCGATCGATCGATCGACCCCTGCGATGTCGTCCTCGACGTCGAGTTGCGCGGCCGGCGGCAAGCGCTCGAATTCGCCGCCGCGGCATTCGGTCGCAGGCACGGCCTCGATCCGGAGCCGATCATCCGCGCGCTGTGGCGGCGCGAACTCGTCGGTTCGACGGCGCTGGGCTGCGGCATCGCCATCCCGCATGCGCGCATCGACGGCATCACGCAGCCGACGACACTGTACCTGCGGGCGAAATGGCCGATCGATTTCGCCGCGCCGGACGGCAAGCCCGTCCGTCACCTGCTGGCTATCCTCGTACCGACGAATGGGGACACCGAGGCCCACCTGCAGTTGCTGGCGACGATCGCGCAGATGGCGACGGAGCGCACGTTCCGCGACCGGCTTAGCTCGGCGGAGGATGCGCGTGCGATCCGCCGGACGTTCGCCGAGTTCGGCGCGGCGAAGTAAGCCGCGGTCCGGCTATCGGCCGGGCTTGAGCGTTCGCACCCCGGTGTCGGTGCCGAGCAGGATGACGTCGGCGCCCCGCACAGCGAAAAGGCCGACGGTGACCACACCGACGATGCCTCGGATCCTGGCTTCGAGCGCGACCGGGTCCGCGATCTTGAGGCCGTGCACATCTAGGATCACGTTGCCGTTGTCGGTCGTGAAGCCCATCCGCCACTCGGGATGGCCGCCTAACAGCACGAGCTGCCGCGCGACGTAGCTCCGCGCCATCGGGATCACTTCGATCGGCAGAGGAAATCTGCCCAACACGTCGACGAGCTTCGAGCCGTCGGCGATGCAGACGAAGCGACGCGCCACGGCGGCGACGATCTTCTCGCGCGTCAACGCGCCGCCGCCGCCCTTGATCATCGCGCCGTGCTCGGTCACCTCGTCGGCGCCGTCGACGTAGACGGGCAGGTCGGCGACATTGTTCAGCTCCTCGACGAAGATGCCGTGAGCCTTCAGTCGCTCGGCCGTCTTGACCGAGCTCGCAACGGCGCCCTTGATCCGATGCTTGATCTTCCCGAGCTCGTCGATGAAGAAATTCGCCGTCGAGCCGGTGCCGACCCCGATGATCGCGTCGTCCTCGACGTACTTGATCGCCTCGCGGGCGACGGCTTGCTTCAGCTCGTCCTGGATCATGGGCGCCGCTCGTGTACTGGAGAAGCCTATGCTAGCACCGCGCTGCGCAGGAGCGCGCAGCGTCGTCGGCGACTGCGGCGAGCGGCGCCGGTCAGTGCAGTGTCGACTGCAAGTTGCGCCGCAACCCCTCTTCGAGCAACGCCTCACGTCGTTCGAGATCCTCGAGGTCGAGGGCTTCGGCGAGGAAGGCGCTCGCGTCGTCGTCGGTGGGCGCGAACAGCATCTGCTGCAGTTCAGGCAGATATTCGAGCATTTCGCACTTCCAATTGGATCCGCACTCCGCGGATCCCTTTCAATACAAAGTCTACGCCCGGCGATCGAGTGCCGGCGTTTGATTCCGATCTCGTTTGACGCAGATCACCCTTTCGGCGTCGGCTCGCTTGATTCGCAGGGGCCATGGCGTCCGGCGGGTTGGCGCGGCGGCGAGCGACCGCCAAGCACGGAAGCGTCCGGTGCGACGCAAGGCAACGGGCGTCACTTCTTCCGCGGCGGCGGCAGATCCGTGCACACACCCTCGAATGCCTCGGCGGAGAGGCCCACCGATTCGGAGAGCGTCGGGTGCGGGTGGATCGTGCGGCCGATGTCGACGGCGTCGGCGCCCATCTCGATCGCGAGCGCGATCTCGCTGATGAGATCGCCCGCGTGCGTACCGACGATGCCGCCGCCGACGATGCGATGCGTTTCGGCGTCGAACAGGAGCTTCGTGTGGCCCTCGTCGCGGCCGTTCGCGATCGCGCGGCCCGACGCGGCCCAGGGGAACAGTCCCTTCTCGACCTTGACCCCCTTCGCCTTCGCTTCGTCCTCGGTCAGGCCGACCCACGCGATCTCGGGATCGGTGTAGGCGACCGACGGAATGACGCGCGCGTCGAAGAAACTCTTCTGCCCAGCCGCGGCTTCCGCGGCGACATGGCCTTCGTGGGTCGCCTTGTGCGCGAGCATCGGCTGGCCGACGAGGTCGCCGATCGCGAAGATGTGCGGCACGTTGGTACGCATCTGGACATCAACTTCAATGAAGCCCCGGTCGGTGACGGCAACACCTGCCTTCTCCGCCGAGATCTTCTTCCCATTGGGCGCGCGGCCGACGCTCATCAGCACGGCGTCGTAGGGCTGCGGCTCCTTGGGCGCGTTCGCGCCCTCGAAGGTCACCCACAGCGCATCGGGCTTCGCGGCGACCGCCGTCGTCTTCGTCGACACCATGATCCGGTCGAAGCGCGGCTTGTTCACCTTATCCCAGACGCGGACGAGATCGCGGTCCGCGCCGGGCATCAGGCCGTCGAGCATCTCGACCACGTCGAGACGCGTGCCGAGCGTCGAGTAGACCGTGCCCATCTCGAGTCCGATGATGCCGC
This sequence comes from uncultured beta proteobacterium, assembly GCA_963830485.1. Classification (GTDB taxonomy): domain Bacteria; phylum Pseudomonadota; class Gammaproteobacteria; order Burkholderiales; family Casimicrobiaceae; genus CAIWHR01. Next base: position 189,126 of record CAWHNE010000016.1, on the reverse strand, counting down.
CGCCGATGACGAGCATCCGCTTCGGGATCGACGCGAGCTCGAGGGCGCCCGTCGAGTCGAGCACACGCGGGTCGTCCGGAATGAACGGCAGCCGCACGACCTGTGAGCCCGCGGCGATGATCGCCTGCGCGAATTTCACAACCTTCTTGCCGCCGGTCTTCGCCTGGCCCGTACCTTCCGTCAGCTCGACCTCGACGTGATGCGGGTCGAGGAACTGGCCCACGCCGCGGACGACCTCCACCTTGCGCGACTTCGCCATGCCCATGAGGCCGCCAGTCAGCTTGCCGACGACCTTGTCCTTCCACGCGCGTAGCTTCGCCAGGTCGATGTGCGGCGCGCCGAACGCGATGCCATGTGCAGCGAGCGACTCGGCCTCGTCCATCACCGCGGCGACGTGCAGCAGCGCCTTCGACGGAATGCAGCCGACGTTGAGGCAGACGCCGCCGAGCGACGCGTAGCGCTCGACGATCACCGTCTTCATTCCGAGATCGGCGGCGCGAAACGCGGCGCTGTAGCCGCCCGGACCCGCGCCGAGGACGAGCATCTCGCACTCGACGTCGGCTTTGCCCGTGTAGGTCGCGGCGCCGGGGGCAGGTACCGTCCCTGCGGGCGCAGGCGCCGCTTTCGCAGGTGCTGCGGCCGTCGCCGCCGGCGCGGGTTTCGCGGCAGCCGCCTCCGCCGCTTCGAGCACGACGATCAGCGTGCCTTCGCTCACCTTGTCGCCGAGCTTGACGTGCACCTCCTTGACGGTTCCGGCGGCGGGGGCCGGCACGTCCATCGTCGCCTTGTCGGATTCGAGCGTGACGAGCGAATCCTCGGCCGCGACGACGTCGCCCGGCTTGACGAAGATCTCGATCACCGGGACATCCTTGAAGTCCCCGATGTCAGGGACCTTGACGTCGACGGCACTCATAGAACCACCCGCCGCATGTCGGCGAGCAAGCCGGCGAGGTACGCGGCAAAGCGCGCCGCGGACGCGCCGTCGATCACGCGGTGGTCGTAGGAGAGCGACAGCGGCAGCATGAGCCGCGGCGCGAACGCCTTGCCGTCCCAAACCGGCTTCGTCTGCGATTTCGACACGCCGAGGATCGCGACCTCCGGCGCGTTGATGATCGGCGTGAACGCCGTGCCGCCGATGCCGCCCAGGCTCGAGATCGAAAAGCAGCCGCCCTGCATGTCGGCCGGACCCAGCTTGCCCTCGCGCGCCTTCGCCGAAAGCTCGCCCATCTCCTTCGCGATCTGCAGCACGCCCTTCTGGTCGGCGTTCTTGAGCACGGGGACGACGAGCCCGTTCGGCGTGTCGGCGGCGAAGCCGATGTGCCAGTACTGCTTGACCACCAGGCTGTCGCCGTCGACGGTGCTGACCAATGAGGCGTTGAAGTCCGGGAACTTCTTCAGCGCGGCGACGCTCGCCTTGATCAGGAACGCGAGCATCGTGAGCTTGATGCCGGCCTTCTCGTTTTCCTTGTTCAGCGCGACGCGGAACGCCTCGAGGTCCGTGATGTCGGCCTCGTCGAACTGCGTGACGTGCGGGATCATCACCCAGTTGCGGGCGAGGTTCGCGCCGGAGATCTTCTTGATGCGCGAGAGCGGTCGCGTCTCGAACGGGCCGAACTTCGCGAAGTCGACCTTCGGCCACGGCAGCAGATTGAGTTCGCCGCCGCCCGTGACGCCACCACCGGCAACGCCGGGCTCCCCGCCGCTCATCGCCTGCTTGACGAAGCCCTGCACGTCCTCCTGCAGGATGCGCCCCTTCGGTCCGGAGCCCTTGACGCGCGAGAGGTCGACGCCCAGATCGCGCGCGAACTTGCGCACCGACGGCGACGCGTGCGCGGCCTTGAACGATTCGGCGTCGACCGGAGCGGCCGCGGGTGCCGCGGCGGGCGCGGGAGCCGGAGTCGGCGCGGCGGGCGAGGGTTTCGGTGCAGCCGCGTCGGAGGCTGCCGCGGGGGCGGGCTTCGTTGGCGCTACAGCAGGAGCGGCGGCAGGAGTGGGCTTGGCAGCTGTGCCGTCGGCATCCAGCACTGCGATCAAGGTGCCTTCACTGACTTTGTCGCCCAGCTTGACCCGCACTTCCTTGACGGTCCCGGCGGATGGCGAGGGCACGTCCATCGTCGCCTTGTCGGACTCGAGCGTGACGAGCGAATCCTCGGCGGCGACCGCGTCGCCCGCCTTGACGAAGATCTCGATGACGGGAACGTCGGTGAAGTCACCGATGTCGGGAACCTTGACCTCGAGCGTGCTCATCGTCCGCACTCCACCGTCACACGGTCCACGGCGCCGGCTTCGCCGGATCGAGGCCGTATTTCTTCATCGCGTCGGCCGCCTTCGATGCCGGCAGCGCACCTTCATCGGCCAGCGCCTTCAGCGCGGCAACCGTCACGTAATAGCGGTCGACCTCGAAGAACCGGCGGAGCTTCTCGCGCGTGTCCGACCGCCCGAAACCGTCGGTTCCGAGCACGACATAGCGGCGCCCGACGCACGCGCGGATCTGGTCCGCGTACGCGCGCATGTAGTCGGTCGCCGCGATCACCGGGCCGGCCGTGTCCTTGAGGCAGGCTTCCGCGTGCGCGAGCTTCGGTTTCGCCGTCGGATTCATCAAGTTCTCGCGCGTGACGCGCATGCAGTCGCGCGCGAGCTCGGTGAAGCTCGGACAGCTCCAGAGATCGGACTCGACGCCCCAGTCGCTCTTGAGCAGATCCGCGGCGGCGATCACCTCGCGGAAGATCGTACCCGAGCCCAGCAGCTGCACGCGCGGCGCCTTCGATTTCTTCTCGCCGGCCCGGAACAGGTACATCCCCTTGATGATGTCGGGCGCCGCGCCTTCGGGCATCGCCGGCTGCGCGTAGTTCTCGTTCATCACCGTCAGGTAGTAGTAGCAGTCCCGCTGCTCGGCGTACATCCGCTTCAGGCCGTCCTGGATGATCACCGCGACCTCGTAGCCGAACGTTGGATCGTACGAGATACAGTTCGGAACCGTCGCCGAGATCAGGTGCGAGTGGCCGTCCTCGTGCTGCAGGCCCTCGCCGTTCAGCGTCGTGCGGCCCGCAGTGCCGCCCAGCAGGAAGCCGCGCGAGCGCATGTCGCCCGCCGCCCACGCGAGATCGCCGATCCGTTGAAAACCGAACATCGAGTAGAAGATGTAGAACGGGATCATCGGCACGCCGTGTGTCGAGTAGCTCGTCGCGGCCGCGATCCAGTCGCACATCCCGCCGGCTTCGTTGATCCCTTCCTGCAGGATCTGGCCGTTCTTCGATTCCTTGTAGAACATGAGCTGGGCGGAATCCTCCGGCGTGTAAAGCTGGCCCTGCTGATTCCAGATGCCGAGCTGCCGGAACATGCCTTCCATGCCGAACGTGCGTGATTCGTCGGGGACGATCGGCACGATGTGCTTGCCGATGTTCTTGTCGCGCAGCAGCATCTGCAGGACCTGGACGAACGTCATCGTGGTCGAGATCTCGCGGTCCTCGGTGCTCTTCAGGAACCGCTCGAACGCGGAGAGCTCGGGGGTGACGAGCGCGGCGGCTTTCTGGCGACGCGCCGGCAGGTAGCCGCCCAGGTCCATCCGGCGCGCGCGCATGTACTCGAGCTCGGGCGAGCCCTCGGGAAACGTCACGTAGGGCACTTCGGACAGCTTGTCGTCTGCGACGGGAATGGCGAATCGGTCTCGGAAGCGGCGGATCGACTCGTCGGAGAGCTTCTTCTGCTGGTGCGTGATGTTCTGTGCCTCGCCCGACTCGCCCATGCCGTAGCCCTTGATCGTCTTCGCGAGGATGACGGTGGGCTGCCCCTTGTGGTTCACCGCGGCGTGGAACCCGTTGTAGACCTTGAACGGGTCGTGGCCGCCGCGATTCAGCTTCCAGATGTCGTCGTCCGAATAGTCGGCGACGAGCTCCTTCAGCTCAGGGGTGTTGAAGAAATACTCGCGAACGTAGGCGCCGTCCTTGCTCTTGAACGTCTGGTATTCGCCGTCGACGACCTCCATCATCCGGCGCATCAGGATGCCCTTCTTGTCGCGCGCGAGGAGCGGGTCCCAATGGCGCCCCCAGACGATCTTGATCACGTTCCAGCCGGCGCCGCGGAAATCGCTTTCGAGCTCCTGGATGATCTTGCCGTTGCCGCGCACGGGGCCGTCGAGCCGCTGCAGGTTGCAGTTGACGACGAAGATCAGATTGTCCAGGTTCTCGCGCGCCGCCATCGAAATGGCGCCCATCGACTCGGGCTCGTCCATCTCGCCGTCGCCCATGAACGCCCAGACCTTGCGTCCCTCGGTCTGTGCGAGCCCCCGGTCCTGCAGATACTTCATGAACCGCGCCTGATAGATCGCCATCAGCGGGCCCAAGCCCATCGACACCGTCGGGAACTGCCAGAAGTCCGGCATGAGCCAGGGGTGCGGGTACGACGAGATGCCCTTGCCGTCGACCTCCTGCCGGAAGTTGTCCATCTGCTCGGGCCTGAAGCGGCCCAGCATGAATGCCCGCGCATACACGCCGGGCGCGGAATGGCCCTGCACGAACACGAGGTCGCCGCCGTGCGCCTCGGTCGGGGCGCGCCAGAAGTGATTGAAGCCGATGTCGTAGAGCATCGCCGCCGACGCGAAGCTCGCGATGTGGCCGCCGACGTTGGTGTCCTTGTTGGCGCGCACGACCATCGCCATCGCGTTCCAGCGCACGACGTGCCGGATCTTCTGCTCGATGTTGAAGTCGCCGGGCAGGCGCACCTGCTTGTCGACCGGGATCGTGTTGATGTAGGCGGTGTTCGCCGAGAACGGCAGGTAGGCGCCCGAGCGACGCGCCTTGTCGATCAGCGCCTCGATCAGGAAGTGCGCGCGGTCGGGTCCTTCCTGCGCGAGCACGCCGTCGAGAGCCTCGAGCCATTCGCGCGTTTCCTGCGGATCGTGATCAGCGTCCTGGTTCATTCGGATCTCCTCTCGCGCGGGCGGCGTGCGACAGCGGGCGGGGGTTCGATTGTATGCGGCGTGCGCGGGCGCTGCATCGCGCCCCCGCCGGCGCGTGTCGTACGAGCCGCGGCGGCATGTTACCACCACGTGGAAATGATTTCCAAAGACGCCAAGAACGCTTGCCGGCGGGGTGCGCCGCGAGCCTTGGGCCGACCGGCATCAACGGCGGCGTCGGAGGAGAAGGGTGGCACCGCAGATGAGGCTCGCGCTCCCGAACGTGACGAAGCCGACGCGATAGCTGTCGGTCAAGGTCGCAAGCAGCGCGAACGCCGGCGGGCCGAGCACAACGCCGGCGAAGGTGACGAAGCCCGACGCGCCGGTGACGGTCCCCGTCTCTCCCGGCGGCGCATGCCGCGCGACCTCGGCCAGCTGAACGCCGTTCCAGCCGATCGCTGTCGCGCCGAAGGCCGCGCATGTCGCGACCAGAACGATGCCGGGCCAACCGTCGCCGAAACTCGCCGTCGCGTAGGCGCACGCGGCCGCGGCGATCCCGAGCGCACCCAGGAGCGTGCGCGGGCGCACCCATCGGTCGGCGGTATGGCCCCATGCGATGCGCCCCACGATCCCGCCGAGGTTTGCGGCAGTGAGCGCGAGTCCCGCGGCGACGAGAGGGAAACGCAATGTCTCGGTCAGGTAGACGACGAGGAAGCTCACGAGGCACACCTGCGTAGCGGCGTAGACAAAGCCGGTCGCGGCGAGCTCGACCAGTGCCGAGGTGCCGAACACGATCCGCAGCGGCGCAAGCACGCCGGCGAGCGAGAGTGCTGGCCCCGGCTGCCGGTCGGCGTCGAACGCCGACCGTGATTGCTGGGCGGCGGCCGCGATGACGAACCCGACGAGCGCCACGGCGACGAACGCGATCCGCCAGCCGAGCACCGCGGCGAGCGCGGGCAGCGCGGCTCCGGCAAGCGCGGCGCCCGCAGGCACGCCCGTCTGCTTGATCGAGAACGTGAGCGCCAGCCTGGACGGCGGCGCCGTGCGGACGAGTACGTGCGATGACGCTGGCGTGATGGGCCCATAGCCCAGCCCGAGTACGACCGGTGCGAGGATGAGCAGCAGGCTCGCTGCAGCCGGCGGCGCCGCGCTCGCGCCGACGGCGAGTAGCGCGACGGCGCAAAGCAGGACGCAAACCTGCGACACGCGGATCGGTCCGAAGCGTGCGATGAAACCGCCGGCGCCGAGGCTTCCGGCCATCGATCCCACGTAGATGATGCCGACGAAGACGCCGACGAGCGCCGGCGAAAGCGCGAGGTCGCCCGCGATCATCGGCGCGAGCACCGCCGTCGCCGTCGCCGCGAGCGACGTGAACATCTGGAGGGCGAGCGTCACCGCGAGCGCCGCGGTCGCCGCTCGCCGCATCATCGCCCGGGGGGAGGACGGTTTCCGCCTCCGTGACGATCGCGTCGACCGTCATGTCATGCGGTCCCGCGGGGACACGCTCGACGATTTGCACGTGGAACGCGCCGGCGATGCGCGGCGCTTGCGCGGGGAGGAGCGGCAGCAGGCGATCGTAGTAGCCGCCGCCGTACCCGAGCCGCCGCCCTGTCCGGTCGAAGGTGACGCCGGGCACGAGCACCCAGTCCACGGCTGCAGGCGCCACCGCGGGGCAATGCGACAGCGGTTCGGGGATGCCTTGATGGCCGGGGGCGACGTCGCGAACGGGGTCGGCGATCGCGTGGAGCTCGAGCATCCGCGCCTCTCCGTTCACCCGCGGGACGGCAACCACCTTGCCTGCCGCGAGCGCGGTGCGGACGAGCGGGAGCGTGTCCCATTCGCCGCGAAACGGCAGCGTCAGCAACACGGTGTGCGCGGCAACGAACGAAGGCAGCGCGGCAATGCGCGCGGCGATCGTCGCCGCGGCCGTCGCGCGCACGCCGGGCGCGAGCGCGTCGCGCGCCGCGAGCGCTTGCCGCCGCAACGCGAATTTCGCCTCGCGCAGCGCCGTGCCCTGCAACGCTGCAGCAGAGGGGGCGGGTTCGTTCGCCATCCGGCGATGTTAACGCAGGCGCTCCGTGGGGCCGCGTTCCGAAGGCGCTGGTCCTATAATCACGGCTTCGCTCGAAAGCCCCGGCCATGAAAAACGTTCACCAGATCCACCGCGAGCGCCGGCGCGCGCTCCTCGCGCAGATGCGCGCCCACGCGGGCGGCGGCCTCGCGCTCGTGCCGACGGCACCGGAGGTCGCGCGCAACCGCGACTCGCTTTATCCCTACCGGTTCGACAGCTATTTCCACTACGTCACGGGATTTCCGGAACCCGACGCGGTCGTCGCGCTCGTCGCCGGCAAGGACGGCGCCGAGGCCGACCGTCACATCCTGTTCTGCCGCGAGAAGAACGAGGAGCGCGAGATCTGGGACGGCTTCCGTTATGGCCCGGACGCCGCGCGCGAGATCTTCGGCTTCGACGAGGCGCGCCCCATCGCGGAGCTCGACCGCACGCTTCCGGACCTCGCCTCCGACCAGCCCGCGCTGTTCACGCCACTGGGCCTTTTCGCCACGTGGGATCGCAAGGTGACCGACGTGCTGAACGAGGTCCGTGCGCGAGCACGCGCGGGGGTCGCCGCCCCCGAGGAAATCGTCGACGTGCGCGCGGCGCTCGACGCGCTGCGCCTGGTCAAGGACGAGCACGAGCAGAAGCTCCTGCGGCGCGCCGCCGAGATCTCCGTCGCCGCGCATCGCCGCGCGATGGACCGCACACGCGTGGGCTGGTACGAGTACCAGGTCGAAGCCGAGCTCGCGCACGAGTTCCTGCGTTCGGGCGCGCAGGCGGTCGCCTACCCGTCGATCGTCGCTGGCGGCCCGAACGCGTGCGTGCTGCACTATCGCGACAACAACCGGCAGCTGCAGGACGGCGAGCTGCTGCTGATCGACGCGGGCTGCGAATTTCACGGCTACGCATCGGACATCACCCGGACGTTCCCGGCGAACGGCAAGTTCTCGGGCCCGCAGCGGGACGTCTACGAGCTCGTGCTCGCGGCGCAGCAGGCCTGCCTCGATGCGGTCCGGCCCGGCGTCGACTTCCACGACTACCACGCAGTCGCTGAGCGCGTGCTGGCGCAGGGCTACATCGATCTCGGGCTCTGCCAGGGAACGCTCGACGAGGTGCTGGAGAAAGGCTCGTTCAAGCAGTTCTACATGCACCGCGCCGGGCACTGGCTCGGGCTCGACGTGCACGACGCCGGCCTCTACAAGGTGAAGGGATCGTCGCAGAAGCTTGCGCCCGGCATGGTGCTGACGGTCGAGCCGGGTACGTACATCCGTCCCGCCGACAACGTCCCTGACCGCTTCTGGGACATCGGCGTCCGGATCGAGGACGACGTGATGGTGACGGCGACCGGCATCGAGAACCTGACCGCCGCGGCGCCGAAGTCCGTCGCCGACGTCGAGGCCGCCTGCCGCCGTTAGCGATATCTCCGCCGACGATGCTGCACGATCTCGCAATCGTCGGCGCGGGCCCCGTCGGGGCGACACTCGCGCTTGCCGTCGCCGACGCCGATCTCGACGTCGTCGTGCTCGATGCGCGCGCGAAAGGGGAAACGCCGCGCGGAGACCGCTCGCTCGCGCTGTCGCACGGCGCGCGGCTCATCCTCGAGCGCCTGGGCGTGTGGGACGAATTCGCGCGAATGCAGGACGCCGCGACGCCGATCTCCGCGATCGACATCTCACAAGCCGGCGGCTTCGGCCTCGCGCGGCTCACCGCGGCCGAGAACGGCCTGCCGGCGCTGGGCTACGTCGTTCGCTATCGCGCGTTGCAGGCTGCGCTCGACGCCGCGCTTGCGCGCACCGGCGTCGCGATTCGCCACGGCGTCGCCGCCAAGTCGGTCGGCGGCACGCCCGCCTACGCGGCGGTCGAATGCGAGGGCGGCGACGGACAGCCGGTTCTCGCGCGCCTGGCCGCGGTCGCGGACGGCACGGGCGCGACGATCGCCGGTCTTGCCCGGTATCGGCACGATTACGGCCAGGTCGCCGTCGTCGCGCAGGTCGGCTGCGCCGCGCCGCACAACGGACTTGCGTTCGAGCGGTTCACGCCGGATGGCCCGGTGGCGCTCTTGCCGGAAGGCGATCGCTACGGGCTCGTGTGGACGGCGACGCCCGAGCGGGCTCGCGACTTGCTGGCGCTGCCCGACGCGACGTTTCTCGAACGCCTCTGCGGATATCTTGCACCGCGGTCCGTCCGGCTCGACCATGTCCAAGACCGCCGTGCGTTTCCGCTCGTGCTCGAATTCGCGCACGCGACCGTCGGCGCACGCACCGTCGTTCTCGGGAATGCCGCGCAGACCTTGCATCCCGTCGCGGGACAGGGTTTCAATGTCGGCTTGCGCGACGCCTTCGAGCTCGCCCAGGCGATCGTGGACGCGCCGCGCGAGGTGATCGGCGAGCGGGGGATGCTGGAGCGCCATGCGCGCGGCCGGTGGCCCGACCGCTGGGCCGGGATCGCGTTCACGCACGGCCTCGTCAACCTGTTCGGCAACGACCACGTGTTGTTGCGCTGGCCCCGCGGGTTGGCGCTCACTCTGCTCGATGCGTTGCCGCCCGCGAAGCGCGCGTTCACGCGCGCGATGCTGTTTGGACTGCGTTAGCGAACCTTCAAAGGTTCCATAGGGAGCGAACGCCCGTGCGTCGCTGTCCGCGCCGCGCGTATCACGAATCGTGCCATCGCAAGAGGGCGCAGCCGGCGCATCGTTCGATCGCGTCGATCGTGCTTCGCACGCGCGCGGGAACGGTTATAATTCACTTCCCTCCGCGGCACGCTTCCCGCTCGACCACGATTTTTCCCGACCGTGCGCATCGGACCGTACGAACTTTCGAACATTCTCGCCGTTGCGCCGATGGCGGGCGTGACCGATCGCCCGTTTCGCCTCTTGTGCAAGCGCTTTGGCGCGGGCTACGCAGTGTCGGAGATGGTCGCGTCGAATCCCGGGCTGCGCGGAACCGAGAAGTCACGGCGCCGCACCGACCACGAAGGCGAGCCTGCGCCCGTCGCCGTGCAGATCGCCGGAGCCGATCCGACTTGGATGGCCGACGCTGCGCGCTATAACGTCGCGCGCGGCGCGCAGATCATCGACGTCAATATGGGCTGCCCGGCGAAGAAGGTGTGCAACGTCGCGGCCGGCTCGGCGCTGCTCGCGAACGAGCCGCTCGTCGCCGCGATTCTCGCGTCCGTCGTGCGCGCCGTCGACGTTCCCGTGACCCTCAAGATCCGAACCGGCAGCGATCCCGGGCACCGCAATGCGGTCGCGATCGCGCGCATCGCCGAGGACGCCGGGATCCAGGCACTCGCCGTGCACGGCCGCACGCGCGCCTGCGCGTTCACGGGCCCGGTCGAATACGCGACGATCCGCGCCGTGAAGAAGGCTGTCGCGATCCCGGTCATCGCCAACGGCGACATCGACTCGCCGGAGCGGGCCAGGCGGGTGCTCGCCGCGACCGGGGCCGATGCGATCATGATCGGCCGCGCGGCGCAGGGGCGACCGTGGATCTTCCGCGAGATCCTCCACTATCTCGAGCGCGGCGCCGTGCCGCCGCCGCCGACAGTGGCGGAGGCGCATGCCGCGATCGTCGCGCATCTCGCCGACCACCACGCGTTCTACGGCGAGGCCGCCGGCGTGCGCATCGCTCGCAAGCATCTCGGCTGGTATACGAGGGACCTCGCCGGCGGCGACGCATTTCGCCGCGAGATCAACGCCGCGGAGACGGCGCAGGAGCAGCTCTGCGCGGTCGATCGTTTTTTCGATACACTTGCCCGAATCGGCGAGCGCCTCGACTACCGCGCGGCGTCCGCCGACGTGGTCGACGCGCGCGCCGCGTTCGCACGGGTGGGACAGACGTCGCTTCGGGGCGGGGAGGCCCTGGCCGCGTGAGAAAGACACTGCGCATCAACGGCGGCAACGAGCTCGGCCGCTCGGTCGAGAAGTCGCTCGACGAATATTTCCGCAGGCTCGACGGCGAGCCCCCGCACGGTATCTACGACATGGTGATCATGCACGTCGAGCGGGCGCTGATCTCGTCGGTCATGGAGCGCGCCGGCGGCAACCAGACGCAGGCCGCCGACATGCTTGGCATGAACCGCAACACGCTGCGCACGAAGCTCTCGAAGTACGGAATACGATAGCTCGCCCGCGGCGAGTATCGGCAGCGCAGGGCCCTTTCGCCCCGGCCGCGGGGACCGCCGTCCCAGGAGCCTGTCGGACTTGCTTTCACGTATGCGTTGCCGAGGCAAAAAGCGATCGCTGCGAGGCGCGAGGCGAAGTCGATATCGGGAATATCGGCGAGCCGAGCAACGAAGCAGACGCGCTATTTGGCAGCAACCCGAAGGAACGGTGCGATCCGGGCGCAGTTCTGCGTCACTCGCCCTCGCCATACGCCCGGTATTACTTCGGGCTCGTGCCTTGAACTGCGCCCGGATCGGCTCCGTCGCATGCGCGAAAGCAAGTCCGACAGGCTCCTAGGGCATGCCCGAGCGAGTCGCCCGCGCGCTGCTTTCCGTCTCCGACAAGACCGGCCTCGCCGCCTTCGCGAGCGGGCTCGCGCGCCTCGGCGTCACGCTCCTCTCGACCGGTGGAACGGCGAAGGCGATCGCGGATGCGGGGCTGCCCGTGGTCGAGATCGGCGAGTACACGGGCTTCCCGGAGATGCTGGACGGGCGCGTGAAGACGCTGCATCCGAAGGTGCACGGGGGCATCCTTGCGCGGCGCGACGTGCCGGCGCACACGGCGGCGCTGGAGAAGCACGCGATCCCGACGATCGATCTTGTCGTCGTCAACCTCTACCCGTTCCGCGCGACCGTCGCGAAGCCGGGCTGCACGCTCGAGGACGCGATCGAGAACATCGACATCGGCGGACCCGCGATGGTGCGGTCGGCGGCGAAAAACTGGCGCGACGTCGGCGTCGTCGTCGACCCGACCGACTACGCGCCGCTCTTGGCCGAGCTCGAGACCGGAGGCGGTGCGCTCTCTGCCGCGACGCGCTTCGCGCTCGCGCGCAAGGCCTTCTCGCATACCGCGGCGTACGACGGCGCGATCTCGAACTGGCTTACCCTGCGCGGCGCCGACGGGGCGGCGGTCGCGTTCCCCGACCGGTTCAACGTGCAGGTGGCAAAGGTGCAGGACCTGCGCTACGGCGAGAATCCGCACCAGGAGGCGGCGTTCTACCGCGAGGACCCGCCGGCCGCGGGCACCATCGCGACGTACCGGCAGCTGCAGGGCAAAGAGCTCTCGTACAACAATATCGCCGATAGCGACGCGGCGTGGGAATGCGTGAGGACGTTCGCGGCGCCGGCCTGCGTGATCGTCAAGCACGCGAACCCGTGCGGCGTCGCCACCGCCGCCACGGCGCAGGACGCGTACCGGAGCGCTTTCGCGACGGATCCAGCGTCTGCGTTCGGCGGCATCATCGCGTTCAACCGGCCCGTCGACGGCGCGACGCTCGAGGCCGTCGCGGCGCAGTTCCTCGAAGTGCTGATCGCGCCTTCGTACACGGCCGATGCGCTCGCGGCGATCGCGCAGAAGAAGAACGTCCGCGTACTCGAGGTTCCGCTGCCCGCTGCGCCCGTCCCGACGCAGCTCGACTGGAAGCGGGTCGGCGGGGGCTTGCTCGTGCAGACCGCGGACGCGCGCAACGTGTTACCGTCCGAGCTCCGGGTTGTCACGCGGAAGGCGCCGACGCCCGAGCAGCAGGACGACCTCATGTTCGCGTGGCGCGTCGCCAAGTTCGTCAAGTCCAACGCCATCGTCTACTGCGCGGGCGGGCGCACGCTCGGCATCGGCGCCGGCCAGATGAGCCGCGTCGACTCGGCGCGGATCGCGGCGATGAAGGCGAAGCACGCCGGCCTGTCGCTCGCGGGCTCGGTCGCGGCGTCCGACGCGTTCTTCCCTTTCCGCGACGGGCTCGATGTCGTGGCCGACAACGGCGCCGCCGCGGTGATTCAGCCGGGCGGCAGTGTGCGCGACGATGAAGTGATCGCGGCCGCCGACGAGCGCGGGATCGCGATGGTGTTCACGGGCATCCGTCATTTTCGCCACTAGGAACAGACCCTAATCCGGAGGACCGGCGTCATGCAGCGTCTGCGAATCCTCGTCGTGCTCGCGGCTCTCGCCGCCGCGTTCCCCATGCCCGCACGCGCCGCGCCCGAATGCGCGGACCTCTGGGAATGGCTCAACAAGGGCTGCCGCCGCGTCGTCGATACCTACGACAAGGGCCAGAACGAGATCCTCGTGTCCGGCTATTCGTGGCACACGCCTTGGACATGGACGGCCGAGCGCCGTGCCGAGGAGAACGCCTACGCGTGGGGCGGCGGCTGGGCGCGCAGCACGGAGCGGGAGAACGGCGACACCGACACCGTGTATTTCCTCGTGTTCAGCGATTCGCATTACGAGCCCGAGTTCAATCTGGGCTACGGGTGGACCACGTGGTGGCGCCCGCGCGATTCGCTGCAGCCGGGCCTCGGCTACACGCTGATGCTCATCTCGCGCCAGGATATCTGGGGCGGCGCGCCGTTTCCGGCGATCCTGCCGCTGTTCGCGCTGCGCTACGACCGATTCACGGTGCTCTCGACGTACATCCCGACGCTGAACGGCGGGATCAACCACGGCAGCATCCTGTACGTCTTCGGCAAGATCACTCTCGACTAGCGCCGCCGTGAACGTCCTTGTGATCGGCGGCGGCGGCCGCGAGCACGCGCTCGCTTGGAAGCTCGCGCAATCGCCGCGGGTGGCCAAGGTCTTCGTCGCCCCTGGCAACGCCGGCACGGCGCTCGAGCCGGCGCTCGCGAATGTCGCGCTCACCGCCTTCCCGGACCTGGTGGCATTCGCGCGCGAGCAGAAAGTCACGCTCACCATCGTCGGTCCGGAGGGACCGCTCGCGGCGGGCGTGGTCGACGCGTTCCGCGCTGCGGGGCTCCCGATCTTCGGTCCGGTCCAGGCCGCGGCGCAGCTCGAGAGCTCGAAGGACTTCGCGAAGGCCTTCATGGCGCGGCATGGCATTCCGACCGCGCAGTACCGGACGTTCACCGACGCCGGCCTCGCGCGCGCGTACGTCACCGAGCGCGGGGCGCCGATCGTCGTCAAGGCCGACGGCCTCGCCGCGGGGAAGGGCGTGGTCGTCGCGCCGACGGTGGCCGAAGCGCACGCGGCGATCGACGCGATGCTCTCGGGCAGCCTCCTGGGCACCGCGGGCGCCCGCGTCGTCATCGAGGATTGCCTCGCCGGCGAGGAAGCGAGCTTCATCGTCATGGTCGATGGCCGTAACGTGCTGCCGCTCGCGTCGAGCCAGGACCACAAGCGGCTCCGCAACGGCGACGCCGGACCGAACACAGGAGGGATGGGCGCGTACTCACCCGCGCCCATCGTGACGCCTGCGCTCCACGCGCGCATCATGCGCGATGTGATATTGCCGGCCGTCGCCGGGATGGCCTCCGACGGCATTCCGTACGCGGGCTTCCTGTACGCCGGCGTGATGGTCGACGACGCCGGCAATCCGAAGGTGCTCGAGTTCAACTGCCGGCTGGGCGACCCCGAGACGCAGCCGATCATGGTGCGGCTCAAGTCGGACCTGGTCGACCTCGTCCTTCACGCGCTCGACGGCACGCTCGATCGCGCGGAAGCCGAGTGGGACCGCCGCGCGGCGCTCGGCGTCGTGCTCGCCGCGCACGGCTATCCCGACGCCCCGCGCAAGGGCGACGTCATCATCGGGCTCGACCGCGTGACGACCGACGCGCATCCCGATTGCAAGGTCTTCCATGCCGGAACCGGCGGCGAGGACGGCCGGATCGTCGTCACGGGCGGCCGAGTGCTGTGCGTGACCGCGCTCGGCGATTCGGTGCGACAGGCGCAGCGCAGCGCGTACGCGGCGATCGCCGAGCTCCGTTTCGACGGCATGCAATACCGCACCGACATCGGACATCGCGCGCTCGCCGCTCGCAAGGCGTGATGGCAGGATGAACGTATCGGCGCCGCGGGACTTCTTCGTCGGCCTGCAGGCATGCATCGTCGAGCGGCTCGAGGCGGTCGACGGCAACCCGTTCAGGCGCGACGAGTGGACGCGGCCCGAAGGTGGCGGCGGCATCGCGCGCGTGATCGAGGACGGCAGCGTGCTCGAGCGCGGCGGCGTCAATTTCTCGCACGTCAAGGGCGACAAACTTCCGCCGTCGGCCACCGCCGCGCGGCCGGCCCTGGCGGGACGCGCGTGGGAGGCGATGGGCGTTTCGCTCGTGCTCCATCCGCGCAATCCGTACGCGCCGACCGCGCACCTCAACGTGCGGATGTTCGTCGCGCACGCACCGGCGGCAGACGATCAGACGCGGCCGAGTTCGGGGCCAGAGCGCGAACGCACCGAGGCGGCGACGAGACAGTACAAGCAGGTACGGCGAGGAGTCGGCGAAGGTGCTGACAAAGCCATGGCCCCGGAATCGGCCGCAGATGTCTGGTGGTTCGGGGGAGGCATGGATCTCACGCCCTACTACGGTTTCGAGGAGGACGCCGTGCATTTCCACCGCGCGTGCCGCGACGCGCTCGCGCCGTTCGGCGAGGACGTCCACGCCAAGTACAAGCGCTGGTGCGACGAGTATTTCTTCCTCAAGCACCGCGGCGAGCCGCGCGGCGTGGGCGGCATCTTCTATGACGATCTGAACGAGGGCGGGTTCGAGCGCTGTTTCGCGCTGACGCGGAGCGTCGGCGACCATTTTCTCGCCGCGTACGCGCCACTCCTCGAGCGGCGCAAGGACACGCCCTACGGCGAGCGCGAGCGCGACTTCCAGGCGTACCGGCGGGGCCGCTACGTGGAGTTCAACCTGGTGTGGGACCGCGGCACGCTGTTCGGCCTCCAGTCGAACGGGCGTACCGAGGCGATCCTCATGTCGCTGCCGCCGGTGGTCAAGTGGCGCTACGACTGGAAGCCCGCGCCCGGCACCCCTGAGGCGCGCCTTTACACCGACTTCCTCATTGCTCGTGACTGGTTGAAGTGAAAGACCCACACGACGGCCACCTCGTCGAGACGAAGGTCTCTTCCGAGCCGGTGTTCGACGGCAAGCTCTTGCACGTCCGGCGCGACACGGTGCGCCTGCCGGACGGCAAGCTCGCGACGCGCGAGCACATCGTCCATCCCGGCGCTGTGCTGATCGTGCCGGTCCTGCCGGATGGCCGGCTCGTCGTCGAGCGGCAGTACCGCTACCCGCTCGACCGCGTGTTCATCGAGTTCCCGGCAGGCAAGCTCGATCCGGGCGAAACCGAGCTCGACACCGCGCGGCGCGAGCTGCGCGAGGAAGCCGGCTACGAAGCCGCGACGTGGACGCCGTTGGGCACGATCCACACGCTCGTCTCCTACACGAACGAGAAGATCGACTTGTTCGTCGCCGAGGGGCTCACGCACGTCGGTGCGAAGCTCGACGACGGCGAGTTCCTCGAGATCGTGACGATGACGCTGGACGAGATGCTCGCGGCGCTCGACCGTGGCGCGATCACCGACGCCAAGACCGTCGCGGCGCTCCTGCTCTACGCGCGGCGGCGCGGGCGATGATCGCGCTGCGGCTGGTCGTGCGCGGCCGCGTGCAGGGCGTCGGTTTCCGCTACGCGATGCAGGACGCGGCGACCCTGCACGGCGTCGCGGGCTGGGTGCGCAACCGGCGCGACGGCACCGTCGAGGCGTTCGTGCAGGGCGAAGCCGCCGCGGTCGACGCGGTGTTCGCGTGGTGCCGGCGCGGGCCGCCCGCCGCACGGGTCGACGCGGTCGAATCGTTCGCTGCGACGCCGGATCCCGCGATCCTAGCTTTCTCGCACGCGCCGACGGCGTAGCGGCGCGAGCAGCGAGCCGGGACCCCGGCCGAAGGCAAGGGGGAGCGAGCAAGCGCGAGTCGCCGCATGAGGCCGACAACTCGGCATGACGATGGCCCGAGGCGGCGCGGAGGCCGAGCGGGTGCGCGTCGCGCGCCACGGTCACCCCGTCGGCGCGTCGCGGACGCCGAAAATGTCCTTCCAGGCCGCGTACGATGCCGCGACCGACAGCGGCAGCGCGACCACGAGTCCGAGGCCGAGGGTGAGGAGGCCGAAACCCACGAGCACGAGTGACGCGGCGCCGTAGATAACGAGCGGCAGCGTGTTCTGCGCGAAGGCCATCGCGCTCGCGGCGAACGCGGCGCGCAGCGGCACGCGTTCGAGCAGCGCGTGAAACGGAACGAACGTCACCGGCAGCGATGCGAGGATCCCGATGGCGTAGACCCCGAGCACGGCGCTCGCCGAGAGCTCCCGCGCCGCCGTGTCCGGCATGAGCAGGTTGGCATCGGCGATCCACCAGCCCGCGAAGACCTGCGCCGCGAGCATGATGCCACTCGAAAGGACGATCGCGGCGATGGCGTTCGCGCCCGCGCGAAAGGCTGCGAGCGCGAGGAGGAGCGAAGGAGCCTCGCGCCGGTCCGTGGCCGCGGCGGCGTAGACGAGCCCGCACGCCACGAGCGGCGTCAGGATCTCGGACAGGAGCGCGACGGCGCCTGGCGCCGTCTTCAGCGCGAGCTCCGCTGCGATCGTCAATACCGCGAGCCCCGCGAAGGAGAGCGGCGCGAGCTTGAAGAGCCGCATCGCCTCCTCGTACCACGCAAACGCGTGGCGCCACGGAACGACGCGCGGATGCACGTGCGCCGCCGGCGGCGCGGACGGAAATGCAGGGTCGGACATCGCCGCGTTATGCGGCGGATTCGCCGAGGTACGCGGCCCGCACGGCGGGATTGTCGAGCAGCGTCCGCGCGTCACCGGACAGCGTGATGTCGCCCGATTCCATCACGTAGCCGCGATGGCTCACCTCGAGGGCGAGCTTCGCGTTCTGCTCGATCAGGAGGATGGTGACGCCCTCCTTCGAGACGGCGAGCACCGTCTCGAATACCTTCTGCACCATCAGCGGGGCGAGGCCCATCGATGGTTCGTCCAGCAGCAGGAGTCGGGGCTTCGACATGAGCGCACGGCCCATCGCGAGCATCTGCTGCTCGCCACCCGACAGCGTTCCGGCCGTCTGCCGCCGGCGTTCCTTGAGGCGCGGGAACAGGCCGAACACCCGCTCGACGTCGGCGCGGATGCCGGCGGCGTCGGTACGCACGTAGGCGCCCATCGAGAGGTTCTCCTCGATCGTCAGCGCGCCGAACACGCCGCGACCCTCCGGCACCATCGCGAGCCCTTTGCGCACGAGCTCGAAGGCCGGCCGCCCCGCGATGCTCTCGCCCGCGTAGCGGATCGTCCCGGATTTCACCGGCTGCAATCCGCAGATGCCTTTCAGCGTCGTCGTCTTGCCCGCGCCGTTCGCGCCGATGAGGCAGACGAGCTCGCCCTCGCCGACGTGGAGGTCGATGCCCTTGACCGCGTGGATGCCGCCGTAGGCGACCTCGAGCTTGCGGAGCTCGAGTAGCGCGGGGGCGGCCGCATCGCTCATGAGCTAGGCCGCTCCCCGGAGGTTCAACGTCACCTCGCCACCCAGGTACGCCGCGATCACCTGCGGATCGGTCTGCACCTCCGTCGCGGTGCCCTCGGCGATCTTCTTGCCGTAGTCCAGCACGAGCACGCGGTCGCAGACGCTCATCACGAGCTTCATGTCGTGCTCGATCAGGAGGATCGTCGTGCCGTCGCGCCGGATGCTTTCCAGCAGCCCCTTGAGCGACGCGGTCTCCGTGGCGTTCATCCCGGCCGCCGGCTCGTCCAATGCCAGGAGCTTCGGCTCCGTCGCGAGCGCGCGCGCGATCTCGAGCCGCCGCTGGTCGCCGTAGGCGAGGTGGCGGGCGAGCGAATTCGCGCGTTTCGAGACGCCGACGTACTCGAGCAGCTCGTAGGCGCGCTTCTCGATCGACTTCTCCTCGGCCCGAGTGCTCGCGTCGCGGAACATCGCGCCGAACACATTCGCGTGCGTGCGCACGTGGCGGCCGATCATCACGTTCTCGAGCGCGGAGAGGTTGGCGAAGAGGCGGATGTTCTGGAACGTCCGGGCGATGCCGCGCGCGGCGACGTCGTTCGGCTTGAGCCCCGTGAGCGGCTGGCCGTCGAAGGTGAATTCGCCTTCGTCCTGTGCGTAGATGCCGGTCAGTACGTTGAACAAGCTCGTCTTGCCGGCCCCGTTGGGCCCGATGAGACCATAGATCTCGCCGTGCCCGATCGAGAATGTCACGCCGGATAGCGCGTGGACGCCGCCGAAGCGTTTGGAAACGCCCTTCGCGGCGAGCAGCGTCAGGTGGCCGTCGGTCCGGGTGGCGCTCATGCCGCGCCCTTCGGCGTCTCGGGCGTCTCGAGCTCGCGCTTGCGCAACGCCGACGGGAGGATTCCGGCGGGACGGAACAGCATCATGAGCACCAGAGCGAAGCCGAACAGCAGCATCCGGATCACTTCGGGGTCGATCAGCATCCGGCCGAACAGCGCCTCCTGCACCGGCGCGACCGTCACGCGAAGAAGCTCGGGAACGAATGAGAGCAGCACCGCGCCCAGGATCACGCCGAAGATGTTGCCCATGCCGCCCAGCACGACCATCGAGAGCACCATGATCGACTCGACCAGCACGAAGCTCTCCGGGCTGATGAATCCCTGGATGGCGCTGAACATGCCGCCGGCGATGCCGCCGAACGACGCGCCCATCGCGAACGCGAGGAGCTTCATGTTGCGCGTGTTGATGCCCATCGCCCGCGCGGCGATCTCGTCCTCCCGGATTGCTTCCCACGCACGGCCGATCCGCGAGTTCTGCAGCCGCATGTTGATCACGATCACGACGAGCAGCACCGCGAGCAGCAGGTAGTAGTACTTGACCGAGACCGTGAAGCCGAGACCGAGGACGCTCTGCGTCTGGGCGAAGCTGACCCCGCCCAGGCTGAACGGATCGATCTGCGCGACACCCTGCGCGCCGTTCGTGATATTCACCGGCTGCGACAGGTTGTTGAGGAACACGCGAATGATCTCGCCGAAGCCCAGCGTGACGATCGCGAGGTAGTCGCCGCGAAGCTTCAGCGTCGGCGCGCCGAGCAGCACGCCGAACAGGCACGCGAGTCCCGCGCCCAGCGGCAAGATCATCCAGAACGGAAGGTGCAGGTTGAAGTGGGGCGAGGCGAGCAGCGCGTAGACATATGCGCCGACCGCATAGAACGCGATATAGCCCAGGTCGAGGAGTCCGGCGAACCCGACGACGATGTTGAGGCCGAGTGCGAGGAAGCAGTAGAGGATCGCGATGTTGGTGATGCGGACCCAGAATTGGCCCTGCGTCGCCAGGACGAACGGCAGCACGGCGAGCGTGACGGCGATGGCGGCGAGCCCCAGCCACGCGAGTTTCGGATGCCGTTTCGTGTCGAAGAACGTCTGCATGGAAGCGGTCAGGCGCGGTCCGCCACGCGCTCGCCCAGCAGGCCCGACGGTCGGAACACGAGCACGGCGATCAGCACCAGGAAGGCGAACACGTCCTGGTAGTTCGACCCGAAAAGCGTGAGATTGGGGTTGTCGGCGCAGCGTTCGGCGAGTCCCTCGGACCATTCCGCCAGGTGGCAGAGGTTCGTGAGGTCGCCGACGTAGCCCGCGCCGAGCGCCTCGATCACGCCGAGCAGGAGGCCGCCCAGCATCGCGCCCCCCAGGTTCCCGATCCCACCCAGCACGGCGGCCGAAAACGCCTTGAGTCCGAGCAGCGCGCCCATCTGATAGTGGGCGATGCCGTAGTAGCTCCCGACCATCACGCCCGCGACGGCGCCCAGCGCCGCTCCGATCACGAACGTGAGCGCGATCACCCGGTTGATGTCGATCCCCATGAGGCCCGCGACTTCGGGGTTCTGCGCAGTTGCGCGCATCGCGACGCCGAGCTTCGTCCGGTAGACGAGCAGCAGCAGGAGTGCCATCAGCCCGACCGAGCCCGCGATGATCGCGATCTGCACGTTGGTGATCGTCGCGCCGTCGGGATGATCGGTAATGTGGTACGTGACGGTCTTGATGATCTGCGGGTAGGACAGCGGGTTGCGGCTCCAGATGATCATCGCGAGGTGCTGCAGGATGATCGACAGGCCGATCGCGGTAATGAGCGGGGCGAGACGCGGCGCGCGGCGCAGCGGCCGATAGGCGGTACGCTCGAGCGTGTAGCCGACGGCCATGCAGACGGGAATGGCAACTGCGGTGCCTGCGAAGACGATCGCCAGCGGCGGCAGCGCGGTGTTGGCGGTGAGCGCGACGATGACCGTGTAGGCGACCATCGCGCCGATCATCACGACCTCGCCGTGGGCGAAATTGATGAGCTGGATGATCCCGTAGACCATCGTGTAGCCGAGCGCGACGATCGCGTAGACGCTCCCGAGCGTCATGCCGTTGATCACCTGCTGCAGGAAGATGTCCACCCGGGGGTCCCCCTCCCGGCGCGCATCGCGCGCCCGCGGAGCCGACTCGCCTGTTGTTGCCGCGTCGCGCGCGGACTCCGGCGATTGTGGAGGGTCGCGACGGTGGCCGCAATCCCCTGGTCGCGGGTCTCGGTGCCGAGCGCCGCGATCCGCACCCCGAAAAGAAAACGGCGCCCTCGGGAGGCGCCGTCTTGCCAGAGCGAGCGGGCTTACTTCTTCGGGGCCTCCGCGGGGGCCATCGCCGGCGCCGCTGCCGGAGCGGGATTCGCCGCCGCCGCCTTCTCGGCCATGGCCTTCAGGAACTCCTGGAAGTCGTAGCTCTTGCCGCCCTGCACCACCGCGATCGGTTCAACCTTGCCGTTCTTCAACGTAAAGATCGTGATTTCGGCGTTCTTGCGGTCACCCTTCTCGTCGAACTCGATCTTGCCGGTCGCCCCGTTGTAGCTGATCTTCTGCAGCTCGGGCAGGTACTTGGCCGGATCCGTCGAATCGGCCTTCTGCATCGCGGCGATCATCAGGCCGACGGCATCGTAGAAGAACGGCGCGTACTGCTTCACGTCGCCGTATTTCGCCTTGAATGCGGTGTTGAAGGATTGCGACGCTGCCGACGCGGGCAGGCCGGCCTGCGAGCAGATCAACCCCTCCGCCGCCGTGCCCGCGAGCTTCGCCATTTCGTCGGTGCACGCGCCGTCGCCGAAGCTGAACACGCTCTTGATGCCGAGCTCGCGCGCCTGCTTGATCATCGGACCGCCGGTCGCGTCCATGCCGCCGTAGAAGATCGCGTCGGGACTCTTGCCCTTCATCTTGGTCAGGATCGCCTTGAAGTCGGTCGTCTTGTCGGTGGCCTTCTCGCGCGCCACGACCTGGACGCCGGCCGCCTTGAGCGTCTTCTCGACCTCGTTCGCGAGCCCCTCGCCGTACGCGGTCGCGTCGTCGGCGATCGCGACCTTCTTGATCTTGAGCGAGTTCAGGTACTGCGCGACCGCCGGGCCCTGCTGGTCGTCGCGGCCGACCACGCGGAAGATCGTCTTGAAGCCCTGCTCGGTCAGCTTCGGATTGGTCGCCGAGCCCGAGATCATGGGGACGCCAGCCGCGTTGTAGACGGCCGACGCGGGGATCGACACCCCCGAATTGAGGTGGCCGGCCACGCCGGCGACCTTGGCGTCGACGAACTTCTGCGCGATCGTCGGACCCATCTTCGGGTCGGCCTGGTCGTCCTCGCTCATCAGCTCGAACTTGACCTTCTTGCCACCGATCTTGAGGTTGCGGGCCGTGTGCTCTTCCACGGCGAGGCGGGCCCCGTTCTCGTCGTCCTTGCCGAGGTGGGCGATGCCGCCGGTGAGCGGGCCCGCGTGGCCGATCTTGACGACGACGACGTCTTCGGCCGGCGGGGCCGCCGCCTTCGGGGCTTCGGCCTTCTTGGGTTCTTCCTTGCCGCAGCCGTAAAGGGCGAATACCGCTGCGGTGACGACCGTGAGGCCGACCTTGTGCGTCAAATTCATCTAGTTCCTCCGCTGGAAAGGGGGTTGCCGATTGGCCAACAGACAATTATTTGCTCTGCGCCATCCCCTGTCAATCTGCATGGGCATCCGAATCCCGGGTCCGCCCGCGAACCTTGACCGGCGCCGGCGCGTCGCAGCCTGTCGCGCCGGAACGCATTCCGTCGCAGCGCGCTTTGCCGGGGTCGCTGTTCCCCACTAGACTAGCGACCTTCGCGAATCCGGAATCTCGTTTCCGCGCATCCAAGCGGGACGGATAGGACTAATCCGGCCGCCCTGGACACCCCGGGCCGGCCCGTCAAAAGTCGGGACCCGCCGCACCGGCGGTCACCCTGGGGGGTAACGCATGGCTAAGGGGTCGAGACGCCGCTGGCTCATCGGCGGGGTTGTATTGCTGGTGGTCGCAGGAGCGATCGGCGGCAGCGTGGCGATGCGCCTAGCGAAGAAGGATGACGGCAAGGGCAAGGCCGCGCCGGTCACGCTGGAGTTCGCGCCGGCCGACCTGACCAGCGTCGAGGCGCGCGCGCTCGCGCGCTGGCTGCCTGTCTCCGGCGCGCTGCAACCGGTCCGGCAGGCGACCGTCAAGGCGAAGGTCTCGGGCGACGTGAAGCAGATCACCGTGCGCGAGGGCGAAACCGTGCAGGCCGGGCAGGTCCTGGCGCGGATCGACACGGCGGACCTCGAGGCGAAGCTCATCGAGCGCGTCGGCGCGCTGGAATCGGCGAAGGCGCAGCTCGCGATGGCCGAGAAGACACGCACGTCGAACCAGATGCTGCTCAAGCAGAACTTCATCTCGCAGAACGCGTTCGACAACTCCGAGTCGAGCTACAACGTCGCGCAGGGCTCCGCGAAATCGGCGGAGGCGCAGGTGCAGATCGCGAAGAACGCGCTGCGCGACGCCGTCGCCGTCTCGCCGCTCACCGGGCTCGTCGGCAAGCGGCATGTCCAGCCGGGCGAGAAGGTCGCCTTCGACTCGCCGCTCGTGACCGTCGTCGACCTCAAGGATATGGAGCTGCAAGCGATGGTGCCGGCGGTCGACGTGCCCGAGCTCGCCGATCGGCAAGCAGGTCGAGCTCACGATCGACGGCTTCGGCGAGCGCCGCTTCACGGGGCGCGTCGACCGGATCAACCCGGCGACCGAGCCGGGCACGCGGGCGATCGTCGTCTACGTCGGTATTCCGAATCCCGACGGCGTCTCTGCGCGGAGGGATGTTCGCCACCGGCCGCATCGTCATCGCCGCGAGCGCGCAGGTGCCGACGCTGCCGGCGACCGCCGTACGCACCGAGAACGGCCAGACGTTCGTGTGGACGCTCGAGGACGGCAAGCTCGTCCACCGCAATGTCGCCATCGGCTCGCGCGACAACGCCGCCGGACGCGTCGAGATCCGCACGACGCTGCCGGCGGTCCCGGTCGTCGCCGGGCGCTTCGACAACCTGAAGGACGGCTTGCCTGCCGTGGTGCGGGCGCCGTCGACGGCACCGCTGCCCGCTGTCGCGCCGACGTCGGGCACCACGCAGGTCGCCGGCTGATCTCCCGGAGTCGTCGCCATGTGGATTACCCGCGTCTCGATCAAGAACCCGGTCTTCGCCACGATGGTGATGGTCGGGATCGTGCGTGCTCGGCCTGTTCTCCTACGCGCGGCTGCGCATCGAGCAAATGCCCGACGTCACGCTGCCGTACGTGCAGATTCTGACCAACTACCCGGGCGCCTCGCCGGACGTGGTCGAATCCGACGTGACGAAGCCGATCGAGTACGCGGTCAACACCGTTTCCGGCGTCAAGCGGATCTTCTCCAACTCGCGTGAGGGCGCAGAGCCAGGTCTTCATCGAGTTCCGGCTCGGCACCGAAACCACGCGGGCGATCCAGGACGCGCGCGACAAGATCGCCGCGGTGCGCCCGACGTTCCCGCGCGACGTCAAGGACCCGCAGGTGCTACGCGTCGAGATCGAGGACAACCGGCCGACGATCTCGCTCGCGGTGATCTCGCCGACGGTCGAGCTGCGCGAGCTCACCTCGCTCACCGACCAGACGATCGTCAAGGCCCTCGAGAACATCCCCGGCGTCGCCCAGGTCACCGTCAACGGCCGCATTTCGAGGCAGATCCTCATCCAGATCAAGCCGACGGCGCTGAACGCGTTCGGCATCGGCGTCGACCAGGTGATCAGCGCGATCCAGAACGCCAACCAGGACGTCCCGGCCGGCCGCATCACCCGCGGCCAGAACGACGCCGTCGTCCGGGTCGAGGGCAAGATCAAGGACCCGGCGCAGTTCGGGCGGATCATCGTCGCGCAGCAGGGCGGCCCCGTGTACCTCGCGCAGGTTGCCGACGTCATCGACGGTGAGAAGGAGCCCGACTCGATCTCGCGGATCAACGGCCGGCCGTCGATCACGATCGACATCCGCAAGGCGCAGGACGCCAACATCGTCGAGACGGGGCACGCAGTGCGCGCGGCGCTCGACACGCTGAAGCAGCGGCTCCCGCCCGACGTCGAGGTGCGGCTCGTCTACTCGCAGGCCGATCAGGTCGAGAAGAGCATCGACCGCGTGAAGAGCACGATCCTCGAAGGCGCCGCGCTGACCGTGCTGATCGTCTTCCTGTTCCTGCACAGTTGGCGCAGCACGATCATCACCGGGCTCACGTTGCCGATCGCGGTGATCGCAACGTTCATCGCGCTCTACGCGTTCGGCTTCACGCTCAACATGATGACGCTGATGGCGCTGTCGCTCTGCATCGGCCTGCTGATCGACGACGCGATCGTCGTGCGCGAGAACATCGTGCGGCACCTCGGGATGGGCAAGACGCACCCGGCGGCGGCGCGCGAGGGCACCGACGAGATCGGCCTCGCGGTGATGGCAACGACGCTGGCGATCGTCGCAGTGTTCGTGCCGATCGCCTTCATGAAGGGCATCATCGGGCAGTTCTTCTTCCAGTTCGGGCTGACCGTCGCCGTTGCCGTGCTGATGAGCCTGTTCGTCTCCTTCACGCTGGACCCGATGCTGTCCTCGGTCTGGCACGATCCGCCGGGCTCGCGTTTCCGCCGCGCGCCCTGGCTTGGGCGGCTGATGGATCGGATCGAGAGCTTCGTCGTATGGCTGCATGAGATCTACGGCCGCATGCTCGAATGGGCGCTCGACCACCGCAGCATCGTGCTGGCGTCCGCCGCCGCCATCTTCGCCGGCAGCTTCGGCCTGCTGCCGTTCATCGAGAAGGAGTTCCAGCCGCAGGTCGACGAGAGCTTCATCTCGTTGCGCCTTAACACTCCGGTCGGCACGAGCCTCGAGTACACCGACGGCAAGGTGCGCGAGGTCGAGGCGCTGCTGAAGGCTTTTCCTGAGATTGCGCTGACGATGACGACCGTCGGGACGCAGGACGGCCGCAATTACGCACGCGTCGACCTGCGGCTCCTCGACCGTGACAAGCGCGAGCGTTCGCAGAAGGACGTCGAGCGCGCGATCCGTAAGGCGCTGCAGCCGATCCCGGGGATCGAGCTCGCGCTCGGCTACGACCGTCCGATTTGGGTCAACCTGCTCGGCCCCGATCCCGACACGCTGAAGACGCTGATTAACGACTTCGCGCAGGAGGTCGGCAGGATTCCCGGCGTCGCCGACATGGAGACTTCCGAGAAGGCGGCGAGCCCGGCGCTGTCGATCCGGCTCAACAACGACGTCGCTGCCGATCTCGGCGTGTCGGTGCAGCAGGTCGGGCAGACGATCCGCACGCTCGTCGCCGGCGAGACGGTCAGCTACTGGCTCGGCCCCGATGGCCAGAACTACGAGGTCAACGTCCAACTGCCCCGCGAGGATCGCCGGCTCGCCTCCGACATGGCCAACCTGTACCTGTCGACCAACAAACGCGGGCCCAACGGCGAACTGCGGATGGTTCCGTTGCGCCAGGTCGCCGAGATCGTCGAATCGACGTCGCCGCAGATCATCAAGCGGCAGGACCTGCAGCGGCGGGTCGCGCTCTACGCGAACGTCGAGGGGCGGGGGGCGGCCAACGTCAGCGACGACATCGACAAGATCATGAAGGCGACGAAGCTGCCGCCCGGCTACCGCTTCGTCGTCGCCGGCCAGCAGGAGGACACGCAGGAGTCGTTCGCGGCGCTGCTCTCGGCCCTCGGGCTCGCGATCATCTTCATCTACCTCGTGCTCGCCTCGCAGTTCGCGAGCTTCATGCAGCCGGTCGCGATCATGATGTCCTTGCCCTTCACGCTTATCGGCGTGCTGCTCGCGCTGCTACTGACCGGCACGACGCTCAACATCCTCTCGATGATCGGCTTCGTCATGCTGATGGGCCTCGTCACGAAGAACGCGATCCTGCTGGTGGATTTCGCCAACCGCGCGCGGCGCGGCGGCGCGCCGCTGCGCGAATCGCTGCTGTCGGCGGGGCAGGTCCGGCTGCGGCCGATCCTGATGACGACGGCGGCGATGGTCTTCGGCATGCTGCCGCTCGCTCTCGGCCTGGGCGAAAGCGGCGAGACGCAGGCGCCGATGGGGCGGGCGATCATCGGCGGCGTGATCACGTCGACGCTCCTGACGCTCGTCGTCGTCCCGGTGCTCTACACCTACCTCGACCGTTTCGTCGAGTGGCACAAGGCGAGGCGCGCCGCGCGCCGCGCGGCGAGCGGCGCCGCCGCCGAGCCGGTGCACGGACCGGCCGAGTGACGCCGGTCCGCGGCATTTGACGTGCGATAATGGCGCCCGGCATAATAACTGACTACGGGTCAGTTGTGGCCCTGCGGGTTTGCGGCGCGAAGGTTCCGGCCGCCGCTGGCGCGGACGGCGCCGTGACTTCCGTCACTGACGACGCGACGCCAGCGGTCCATCATCACAGCTCCCGAACTCCCGGCGATTCGGCCAACCCGCATGGACATCGAGCAGGCGCGCTTCAACATGATCGAGCAGCAGGTCCGCACCTGGGACGTGCTCGATCAGGACGTGCTCGACCTGTTGTTCGCGGTCCGGCGCGAGGAGTTCGTGCCGGCCGCCTACCGCGCGCTCGCGTTCGCGGACCTCGAGATCCCGCTTCCCGGCGGCCAGAAGATGTGGACGCCGAAGATGGAAGCCCGTGCGGTGCAGGAGCTGAAGCTCAGGGCCGGCGAGAGCGTGCTCGAGATCGGCACGGGAAGCGGCTACCTGACGGCGCTGCTCGCGAGCATGGGCACGCAGGTAACGAGCGTCGAGATCGATCCGCGGCTGTCCTCGGAGGCGGCCCCGAAGCTCGCGCGCGCCGGCGTGCCGCCGGTCGAGCTCGCCGTGGGCGACGGCGCGCGCGGTTTCGGCACGGGCCTGTACGACGCGATCGTGCTGACTGGATCGACGCCGGTGCTGCCGGACAGCTTCGTGCGTCAGCTCAAGCCCGGCGGGCGCATCTTCGCCGTGGTCGGCGACGCGCCGGCGATGAGCGCACGGATCGTGCGCTGGACGGCGCCGGGATCGGTGACGGCGCAGGATCTCTTCGAAACTGTGATCGATCCGCTCAAGAATGCCGCGACGCCATCGCGGTTCCGGTTTTGATCCCGCATCTCGGTCCCGCCGAGCTCATCCACTGGCGGGCCGACGCGTCACGGCCGCAGCCGGTTCTGATCGACGTGCGCGAGCCGTGGGAGTTCGACTACTGCCGGATCGACGGCTCGCTGTCGATACCGCTTGGCGAGCTCGCGACGCGCATCGGCGAAGTGCCGGCCGGCCACCCGCTCGTGATGGTGTGCCATCACGGGCACCGGAGCTTCCACGCCGCGATGATGCTGAAGCGTGCCGGCTTCGCGCAGGTCCACAACCTGCGTGGCGGCGTCGAGGAATGGGCAGCCGAGGTCGAGCCCGGAATGAAACGATATTGAGGCGCCGCCGCACGCGCGGACTCGCCGCCCTGACTCATGGAACGGATATGATGACCCGATCGAATCCCGCCCTCGCGCTGACTGCGGCGCTCGTTGTCCTTGCCGCCGCGCTGCCCGCGCGCGGCGAGGACCTGATGCAGATCTACCGCGAAGCCGTGACGAACGATCCGGCGCTCGCCTCGGCGCAGGCGAACTGGCAGGCGACGCAGGAAGCGGTGCCCCAGGCGAAGGCCGGGCTCTTGCCAGTAGCCTCGGCATCGGGGACGGCGACCGAGAACCGCTACGACGCGAAGATCAAGACGGACCCGCCGACCACCGACGCTCGTACCTATTTCCAGGGCACCGCGCTCGTGTCCGCGTCGCAGCCGCTGTTCCGCTACCAGAATCTCGTCGCCTACGACCAGGCGAAGCAGCAGGTCGCGCAGTCGAACGATGTACTCGAGCTCGCGCGGCAGGACCTGATCCTCCGCGTGGCCGTCGCCTATTTCGACGTGCTGCTCGCCCAGTTCAACATCGAGCTCGCCGAAAGCCAGAAGAAGGCGGTGTCGGAGTCGCTCGCGCAGGCGAAGCGCAACTTCGAGGTCGGCGTCGCGACGATCACCGACACGAACGAAGCGCAGGCCAAATACGATCAGATCGTCGCGCAAGAAATCGCGACGCGCAACGACTACGACAACAAGGTCACGGTGCTCCGCGCGATCATCGGTCGGTTCCCGAAGGAGCTGAAGCGCCTTGGGGCCGGGCTCAAGCCTGTCCCGCCCGACCCGGACAACCTTCAGTACTGGGTCGACCGCTCGCGCACGGACAATCTGAACGTCAAGGTCTCGGAAAAGAACTTCGACATCGCGACGCTGCAGATCGATCGCGCGCGTGCGGGCCACTACCCGACACTCGACCTGATCGCGAGCTACTCGTACGCGAACTACGGCGGCGGCTCGATCAACCTCGGCTTCTCGAGCTGGTCGACGACCGGCGCGGTGGGCGTGCAGCTTGCGGTCCCGATCTACCAGGGCGGATTCGTCGAATCGCAGGTGCGGCAGGCGATCGCGCTCCAGGACAAGGCGCGGCAGGACCTCGAATTCGCCCGGCGGACCGCGTTCACACTGGCGCAGACGGGCTACACGGGCGTCGTGAGCTCGGTCGCTTCCGTGAAGGCGTTCGAGCAGGCGGTCCTGTCGGCCGAATCGGCCTACCAGTCGAACGTGCTCGGGCAGGAGGTCGGCGTGCGCACGTTCCTTGACGTGCTGAACGTCCAGCAGAACGTCTACTCGACGCGGCGCGACCTCGCGCAAGCGTACTTCAACTACATCATCGGCTGGCTGCGGCTCAAGGCGGCGATCGGCACGCTGAGCGACACCGATCTCGAGGATGTCAACCGCCAGCTCCGCGGCTGACGGTCCCGGCGAGCGCCGCCGCGAGCTTCGGCTCGAGCCACGTCCACAGCCGGTCTGCGGCGCCGCGGTGCTCGGCGCGGAAGGCGAGAGCGGCGTCGCGCATCCGCTCGCGCCGCGCGCGATCGGCCAGCAGCTCGCCGACGGTGCCGACCAACGCGGTCGCATCGGCGATCTCGAGCGCGGCGCCCGCCGCTAGCGCATTGCGCGTGGCTTCGGCGAAATTGAACATGTGCGGTCCGACGAGCGTCGGGCAGCCGGCAGTGATCGCCTCGATCAGGTTCTGGCCGCCCAGCGGCAGCAGGCTGCCGCCCACGAACGCGACATCCGCCGCAGCATAGTAGGCGAAGAGCTCACCCATCGAGTCGCCGAGCACGACGTCGACCTCCGATGGAACGGGCGCATCGGCGCTGCGTCGGACGAAGCGGACCCCGCGCGCGCGCAGGAGATCGGCCACCGCGTCGAACCGCTGCGGATGGCGCGGCACGATGACCGTCAGCGCGCCCGCCGGCAGCCCGCCCGCGGCGAGCGCGTCGACGATGAGCGCCTCCTCGCCGTCGCGCGTCGACGCGGCGACGAAGACCGCACGTGCGACGCCGAACTTCGTCCGGAGCTCCGCGGCGCGTGCTTGCGCATTGGCCGGTGCGTCGAGATCGAACTTGAGGTTGCCGGTGACGACGGGCTGCGGCGCGCCGAGCGCCGTGAGCCGCTGCGCATCGGGCGCGGCCTGCGCGGCGACGCCGGCCAGCGCGGCGAGCATGGACCGCGCAAGCGCCGGGACGCGTGCGTAACGAGCCGCCGAGCGTTCCGACAGCCGTGCGTTGACGAGATAGAGCGGTATGCCGGCCGCGCGCGCCCCGGCGACGAGGTTCGGCCATAGCTCGGTCTCGAGGAGCAGTCCCGCCGCGGGCTGCCAGTGTGCGAGGAACGCACGCACGGCGAACGGCGCATCATAGGGCAGCCAGGCCTGCGCGACACGGTCGCCGAACAGCGTTTGGCCGGCGGCGCGGCCGGTCGCGGTCATGCAGGTCAGGAGCACCGTGGCCGACGGGAACGCCGAAAGTGCGCGCTCCACGAGCGGCGCCGCGGCGCGCGTCTCGCCCAGCGAGACCGCATGGATCCAGAGCACCGGCTTGCGCACGGCGAGCGTCGCCGCGTAGCGGCCATAGCGCTCGCCGATATGCGTTCGATAGAGCGGCTCGCGGCGACCGCGCCACCACAACCTGAGGGGCACGAACGGCAGCGCGAGATGCACGAGCAGCGTGTAGACCGCATGCGACATCGCGCCCTCAGCAGCGCGGCGCGCGCTGCATGAGCGCGCCCGCGGCGTCCTGCACGTCGCCGACCGACGGAACGATGCCGACGCCGCCGAGATCGCGCGCAAGCGAGCTCGCGCGTGCCACCCCGGCGAGCCGCGGATCGGTCGCGACGAACAGCGAGACCGTCGGCGCGCCGAGCGCGGCGGCGAGGTGGACGAGGCCGGTGTCGACACCGACCACGAGCTCCGCGCGCGCGAGGAGCGTCGAAAGCGCGGGCAGCGCCTGCTTCGGCGGAATGCTCGCGGCCGCCTCGCCCGCGGCGAGCCGCTCGCTGCGCGCGTGCTCGGCTGGCGTGCCCCACGGCAACAAAACTGCGAATCCCGCGCCGGCGAACGCCGCGATCAGCGCGCGCCACTGCGCCTCCGGCCACAGCTTGTCGGCGCGGCTCGTCGCGTGCAGGAACACGAGGTAGGGCCGATCCGGGATTGGCGTTTCGGCGGCGGGCGGCGGCGCGGCGATGCCGAAGCGCGGCGGGCCGTCGGCGCGGTAGCCCAGCGCAGCGGCGGCGAGCGCACGGCAGCGATCGATCAGGTGCTGATCGGGATCGATCGCGTGATGATGCTCGTGCGCGAGTGTTGCGACCGGCTCCCGGATGCTCGCGCGGTCCGGCCCGTGCCGCGGTCCGCGCGCGAGCCGCGCGACGAGCGCGCCCTTGACCTGCTCCTGCAGATCGAGCACCGCGACGTACTCGTCGCGTCGCAGGTCGCGGCGAAACCCCGCCATCTCGCGCCACGTCGTGGTCGAGAAGGGTCGCCGCCGCCAGCGGCGCAGCGCGACGGGGATCACGCGCCGCACGCCGCGGTCGAGGGCGACGAGCGGCGCGAACGCTTCCTCGGCGACCCAGTCGACGGCGAGCTCGGGCCGGTGCGCACGGATGTCGGCGACGAGCGCAAGCGCGTGGACGATATCGCCCAGCGACGAAGGCCGGACGACGAGCGCGCCGCTTGGGGGACAGACCACGTTTTCGCAATCCTCGACTGCTTTTGCGCGTTCAACGGCGTCAGAAAACGTGATCTGTCCCCGATTTCCCGTAGAATGCGCGCCATTCGAACGAGCACGCCGTCGCGGCTTCCGCAACGGCGAGGCGCATGTCCGGGCCGCTTCCCTTGAGTCTCTGTGTGATCACGCGCGATGCCGCCGCCGAGATCGCGGACTGCCTCGCGTCGGCGGCGTTCGCCGGCGAGGTCGTCGTCGTCGACTCGGGCAGCCGCGATGATACCGTGGAAATCGCGCGGCGCCGGGGCGCGCGGGTGATCGAGCGCGAGTGGCCGGGGTTCGGCGCGCAGAAAGCGTTCGCCGTCGGCGCGGCCACTTACGACTGGGTGCTGTGTCTCGATGCGGACGAGCGCGTGACGCCCGAGCTCGCCGCGTCGATCGCGCAAGAGCTCTCTGCGCCGCGCGCGGCTGCGTACGCGTTCGCGCGCCGCAACCGCTTCCTCGGCCGCTGGCTCGCGCATGGCGAGGGCTATCCGGACTGGAACGTGCGGCTGTTCGACCGGCGCCGCGCGCGCTGGAGCGAGGATCCCGTCCACGAGCACGTGCTCTGCGACGGCCCCGTGGCGCGGCTCGAGGGCGACCTCCTCCATGCGTCCGCCGAATCGCTCGACGACTATCTGGCGAAGCAAAACCACTATACGACGCTG
Source organism: uncultured beta proteobacterium (assembly GCA_963830485.1). Lineage (GTDB taxonomy): Bacteria > Pseudomonadota > Gammaproteobacteria > Burkholderiales > Casimicrobiaceae > CAIWHR01. Next base: position 156,154 of record CAWHNE010000016.1, on the reverse strand, counting down.
CAGGCCGCGGCGATGCACGCGCGCGGCGAGCGGGCGGGGCTCGCGCGGCTCGTGCTGTCGCCGCTTGTCCGCTTCGTCCGGTTCTATGTCGTGAAGCTGGGCTTCCTCGATGGCGTGGCGGGGCTCGTCCACATCGCGATCGGCTGCCAGAACAGCTTCATCAAGTACGCGAAGCTCCGCGCGCTCGAGGCGGAGGCGCGGCGATGAAGGCGGAGCGGCACGTGCTGGTCACCGGCGCCGCCGGCTTCATCGGGATGCACGTCGCCGCGCGACTGCTGGCCGACGGAGTCGCGGTGACGGGTGTCGACAGCCTCGATCCCTACTACGACGTCGCGCTGAAGGAAGCTCGGCTCGCGCGCCTCTCCGGTAATCCGCGCTTCCGCTTCGCGCGCGTCGACCTCTCCGACGCGGCCGCCACGTCAGCGCTCTTCCGCGACGGTGCGTTCACCGACGTGATCCACCTCGCGGCGCAGCCCGGCGTCCGGTACTCGCTCTCGCATCCGGAGGCCTACCTCACGCACAACCTCGTGGCGTTCGGGCACGTGGTCGAGGGCTGCCGACATGCGGGCATCGCCCATCTCGTCTTTGCCTCCTCGTCCTCCGTGTACGGCGCGAGCCGCACGCTGCCGTTCTCCGAAGACCAGAACGTCGACCACCCGATCAGCCTGTACGCGGCGACGAAGAAGGCGAACGAGCTCATCGCGCACGCGTACAGCCACCTCTACCGGCTGCCGACGACCGGGCTCCGCTTCTTCACCGTCTACGGACCGTGGGGCCGACCCGACATGGCGCCGATGCTGTTCGCGAAGGCCATCCTCGCGGGCACGCCGATCCGCGTTTTCAACGGGGGGGAGCTGCGCCGCGACTTTACCTACATCGACGACATCGTCGAAGGCGTCGTGCGCGTGCTCGACCGCCCACCCGCGGCCGACGCCGACGGCGCGCCCTACGCGATCTACAACATCGGCAACCACGAGTCCGTCGCACTCGAGACCTTCATCGCGACGCTCGAGGGCCTCCTCGGCCGCCCCGCAATCAGGGAGTACGCCCCGATGCAGCCGGGCGACGTGCCGGAGACCTTCGCGGCGATCGACCGGCTCGCCGCGCTGACGGGATTCGCGCCGTCGACGCCGCTCGCCACGGGGCTCGCGCGATTCGTCGCGTGGTACCGCGAGTACTACGGCATTCCGCCGTCGTGAGCCCGCGCGAATGATAAAATTTGACACTGCGTCCAAACGTGCGGCGCGCCTCCGTCGCCCCGCCTTTCTCCTCTCATGATCCTCGTCACCGGCGGGGCCGGATTTATCGGCGCCAACTTCGTGCTCGACTGGCTCGCTGCGGCTGGCGAGCCCGTCGTCAACCTCGACAAGCTCACGTACGCCGGCAACCTGGGCAATCTCGCCTCGCTCGCGAGCGAGGCGCGCCACACTTTTGTTCGCGGCGACATCGGCGACCGGGCGCAGATCGCGGCGCTGCTCGGGGAGCACCGGCCGCGGGCGATCGTGAACTTCGCCGCGGAAAGCCACGTCGACCGCTCGATCCACGGGCCGGCCGACTTCATCGCGACGAACGTCGTCGGCACATTCGCGCTGCTCGAGACGGTGCGCGAGTGGTGGGCAGCGCTGCCGGAACCCGAGCGCGCGGCGTTCCGCTTCGTGCACGTGTCGACCGACGAGGTCTACGGCTCGCTCGGCCCCGCCGATCCGCCGTTTTCCGAGACGACACCGTACGCACCCAACAGCCCGTACTCGGCGTCGAAGGCGGCGTCGGACCACCTCGTCCGGGCGTGGCACCACACCTACGGGCTGCCGGTGCTGACGACCAACTGCTCCAACAACTACGGACCGCGACAGTTTCCGGAAAAGCTGATTCCGCTGATGATCGTCAACGCGCTCGCGGGCAAGCCGCTGCCGGTGTATGGCGACGGGGGCAATGTCCGCGACTGGCTCTACGTCGGCGACCATTGCGCGGCGATCCGCGCGGTGCTCGCGCAGGGCCGCACGGGCGAAACGTACAACGTGGGCGGCAATGCCGAGATGACGAACCTCGAGGTCGTCCGCACGGTCTGCGGCATCCTGGGCGAGCTCCGACCGGGGCGCGACTACGCGGCGCAGATCGCGTTCGTCCGCGACCGGCCCGGGCACGACCGCCGCTACGCGATCGACGCGACAAAAATCGAACGCGAGATCGGTTGGCGCCCGACGGAGACGTTTGCGACGGGCATGCGGCGCACGATCGCGTGGTATCTCGACAACAGCGCTTGGCTCGCCGGGGTCACGAGCGGCGACTATCAGAAGTGGATCTCGCTCAATTACGCCGCCACGGTCGCGGCGTGAACGCCGGGCCCCGACGATGACGCGCAAGGGCATCATCCTGGCCGGCGGGTCCGGCACGCGGCTTCATCCGGTGACGCAGGTCGTCTCGAAGCAGCTCCTGCCGGTGTACGACAAGCCGATGGTCTACTATCCGCTGTCGACGCTGATGCTCGCCGGCATTCGCGACATCCTCCTCATCTCCACGCCCGAGGACACGCCACGCTTCGCGCAGCTGCTCGGCGACGGCTCGAAATGGGGGCTCTCGCTCTCCTACGCGGTCCAGCCGTCGCCCGAGGGACTCGCGCAGGCGTTCGTGATCGGCCGCGAATTCGTCGGCCGCGACGTCTGCGCGCTGGTGCTGGGCGACAACATCTTCTACGGGCACGACTTGTCGCTCCAGCTCATGCGCGCGAACGAGCGGCGGACGGGAGCGACGGTGTTCGCCTACCCGGTCGCCGATCCCGAGCGCTACGGCGTGGCCGAGTTCGACGCCGCGGGCCGCGTGATCTCGCTCGAGGAGAAGCCGCAGGCGCCGAAATCGCGCTACGCGGTTACCGGTCTCTACTTCTACGACAACCGCGTGCTCGACGTCGCCGCAGAGCTCAGGCCTTCGGCGCGCGGCGAGCTCGAGATCACCGACGTCAACCGGCAGTACCTCGCGTGGGGCGAGCTCGAGTGCGAGGTGATGGGGCGCGGGATGGCGTGGCTCGACACCGGCACGCACGAGTCGCTGCTCGAGGCCGCGCAATACATCGAGACGATCGAGCGAAGGCAGGGACTCAAGATCGCGTGTCCCGAGGAGATCGCGTACCGGCTGGGCTACATCGATGCGGCCGCGGTCGAGAGGCTCGGCCAGGCGATGGCCAAGAACGGTTACGGCCAGTACCTGCTCGAGCTCCTGCGCGAGCCGGACGTGAGATGAAGGTCACGCCGACCGCGATTCCCGACGTCAGGCTGATCGAGCCGCAGGTCTGGAGCGACGATCGCGGGTTCTTTTTCGAGAGCTGGAACGCGCGCGCCTTGGCGGCCGCGGGCGTCGACGCGGCGTTCGTGCAGGACAACCACTCGCGCTCGCGGCGCGGCGTGCTGCGCGGCCTCCACTACCAGGTCGAGCACGCGCAGGGCAAGCTCGTGCGCTGCGTGGCTGGCGAAGTATTCGACGTCGCCGTCGACCTGCGGCGGGGCGCGCCGACGTTCGGCCGCTCGGTCGGCGTCGCGCTGTCGGCCGACAATCGGCGAATGCTCTGGATCCCGCCCGGCTTTGCGCACGGCTTTGTCGTCGTGTCCGAAAGCGCCGACTTCCTCTACAAGACCACCGACTACTGGCATCCCGAGCACGAGCGCACGCTGCTCTGGAACGACCCGGCGCTCGCGATCGCGTGGCCGGTCGCCGCGCCCGTCGTCAACGCGAAGGACGCCGCGGGCACGCCGCTCGCGGCGGCCGACGTCTACGCGTAGATTCGCGCTCCGCGCGAGGCGATGCGGCGTCCGACGATCTTGGTCACCGGCGCGGCCGGGCAGGTCGGGTTCGAACTCGTCCGGCTCCTCGCGCCGCACGGCGACGTCGTCGCGGCGGATCGCGCGCGGCTCGACCTGGCCGACGCTGACGCTGTCGTCGCTGCGGTGCGTGGCGCGAAGCCGGGTCTGATCGTAAACGCGGGGGCTTATACGGCCGTCGACCTTGCCGAGAAGGAGGCCGAGCTCGCGGCAGCGGTCAACGCGCGCGCGCCCGGCATTCTCGCCGAGGAGGCGAAGCGCGCCGGCGCCGTGCTGATCCACTACTCGACCGACTACGTGTTCGACGGCGCGCGGACGACGCCGTACCCCGAGGACGCGCCGACAGCACCGCTCAACGTTTATGGCGCGACGAAGCTCGAGGGAGAGCAAGCGATCGCGGCGGTCGGCGGCGCGGCGCTCGTGTTCCGCACGAGCTGGGTCTACGGCCGGCGCGGGAAGAATTTCCTGCGCACGATCGAGCGACTTGCGGCGGAGCGCGACGAGCTCCGGATCGTCGCCGACCAGGTTGGCGTACCGAACTGGTGCCGGGCGCTCGCCGAGGCGACAGAACGCATCGTCGCCGCAGGACTGCCCGCGCTGGCCGATCGCGCGGGGCTCTATCACCTGAGCTCGACCGGCCGCGCGAGCTGGTTCGAGTTCGCGCAGGCGATCGTCGGCGCGGCGGCCAAGCCGCGCGTGGTGCCGATCACGACCGTCGAGTACCCGCTGCCCGCGCGCCGTCCGGCATTCGGCGTGCTCGACACGGCGCGCTTCGAGGCGACGTTCGGTTTCGCGTTGCCGGGCTGGCGCGACGCGCTCGCGCGCTGCGTCGCGAGCCCGGCAGAGCCGGGTGGAAGCTAGAACCGGAACCCTCAGCGGCTCGCGCCGCGGCAGCCCGCGACCGGGCGGACGCTGAGCGCGGCGGTCGCGGCCGCGCTCGTGATGGGACGTGTTATGGAAGACGGGGGCGGCGTCAGCGCAGGCCGGACGTGTATTCGGCGGCGGCTTTCATCTGCGCGTCAGTCATCTTCGTGGCGATCATGCCCATGATCCGCCCGTTGACGTCCTTGCCGTCCTTGTCCGCGCCCCGCTCGCGCGCCTTGAACGCCTTGAGCTGCGCGTACGTGTAATCGGCGTACTGCCCGCCGAGCCGCGGGTAATTCTTCGGAACGCCGGAGCCGTCGGGCGCGTGGCATGCGGCGCACGCGGGCACCCCGGCGGCCGCATCGCCGCCGCGGTAGAGCTTCTGTCCGGCGGGCACGAGGCTCGCATCCTTCGCCGCCATCGGCTTCGCCACCTGCTGCGAGAAGTAGGCCCCCAGCGCCTTCATGTCCGCGGGCGTGAGCGAGGCGGCCATCCCCTGCATGACCGGGTTCGTGCGAATGCCCGCTTTAAAATGCGCGAGCTGGAGGGCGATGTAATCCGCCGGCTGCCCCGCCAGGCTCGGATTCACCGCCGTCGGGCTGTTGCCGTCGGCCCCATGGCACGCCACGCAGACCTGGTTCACGATCGTTTGAGCTTTCGCGAGATCGGGCTTGCCGGCGGCGTCCTGCGCCAGCGCGGCCGCAGCGCGGCCACATACCCGCGACGGCGGCCAGCAGCAACATGGGTTTCATCGAACGACTCCCTCGGGGGCACGGCGGGCATGCCGGAGCGGCTGTTGCCGCTGCCGTGCCGCTCGGGCCAAAAGGCGCAAAATCGTCGTATTGTAGCGGATCGGGCACCCCCGGCCCAAGCCGCCTCCTGCTCCGAAACGCCACGGCCCCCGATTGAAGCACCCCCTACAGCAGGCGGAGTTCGCGCTCAGCGTCGCGGACGATGCGCAGTTGCCGCCTGCGGGCGCGCCCGAGATCGCCTTCGCGGGGCGCTCGAACGCGGGCAAGTCGAGCGCGATCAATGCGCTCGCGCAGAGGACGAGGCTCGCCTTCGCGAGCCGAACGCCGGGTCGCACGCAACAGATCAACTATTTCCGGCTGCGCTCGGGCGCGCTCGTCGCCGACCTTCCGGGTTACGGCTACGCAGCGGTCCCGCAGGCGCTGAAGCGCCACTGGCAAGGCTTCCTCGGGCGGTACCTCGCGACGCGTCAGTCGCTCGTCGGCCTCGTGCTCATCGTCGATGCGCGGCACGGCCTCGCGCCGCCGGATGTGGCGCTCCTGACCGGCTATCTCGCGAGCGGCCGCCCCGCGCTCCTGCTCGCAACGAAGATCGACAAGCTGGCCGCGTCGCGCCGGCGCGACGCGGCGGATGCGATAGCACGTGCGCTCGCCGACGCGTTTCCCGTGCACGCTGCGCAAGTCGCGATCGTTCCCTTTTCGGCGACGCACCGGATCGGAGTCGAGGCCGCGGAGACAACATTGGCCGCATGGTTGGCGCCGCTGTCGGCCGCGCCGGGGAAATCGCAGCGCGCGCGCGCGACACCCAAAGAAAAGGCCCCGCGATCAAGGGGAGTGCCGCGGGGCCCGAAACGCCCGTCGCGAGGTTGCTCACCGCGAGGGCACCCGCTCAGGGAGGAAAGCGGGAGACGTTGCCGTCCGCATCGATAGACCGTTGACCTCGGTCAGAGTTCCGCGATGAAAATCCATGACGTGTGTACGGAATCCGTATAGTGCCGCAACGCCTATCGATATGACCTGCGGGCCGTTGCCTCGATCCTCATTTCCTTCCGAGACGTGACATGGGCTTTGATCTTTCCGGACGCTACCCGACAACGCGCATGCGGCGGATGCGGCGCGACGAATTCTCGCGGCGGCTGATGCGCGAGCATCGCCTCACGTCCGACGACCTGATCTATCCGGTATTCGTGCTGGACGGCGCGAAGCGCGAGGAGCCCGTGCCGTCGCTGCCGGGAATCTCGCGCAAGAGCGTCGACCTCCTCCTCGGCGACGCCGAGCGCTGCGTGCGCCTCGGCATCCCAGCGCTCGCGCTGTTCCCGGTGATCCCCGCGGAGCTCAAGACCCCGGAGGCTGCAGAGGCCTGGAACGGCAGCGGGCTCGTGCCGCGCGCGGTGCGCGCGCTGAAGGAACGATTTCCGGGTCTCGGCCTCATTACCGACGTGGCGCTCGATCCCTACACGAGCCACGGCCAGGACGGCCTCATCGACGGGACGGGCTACGTGCTGAACGACGAGACGGTCGCGGCACTCGCGAAGCAAGCGCTTTGCCACGCGGAGGCAGGCGCGGACATGGTCGCGCCGTCGGACATGATGGACGGGCGGGTCGGTGCGATCCGCGCAGCCCTCGATGCCGAGGGGTGGCAGCACACGCGCATTCTCGCCTACGCGGCCAAGTACGCATCGTCGTTCTACGGGCCGTTTCGCGACGCCGTCGGGTCGAGCGGCAACCTTGGCGGCGGCAACAAGTACACGTATCAGATGGACCCCGCGAACTCGGACGAGGCGCTGCGGGAAGTCCGGCTCGACCTGGACGAGGGAGCTGACATGGTCATGGTGAAGCCTGGACTGCCGTATCTCGACATCGTTCGCCGCGTGAAGGACACGTTCGGTGCGCCGACGGCGGTCTACCAGGTCTCCGGCGAGTACGCGATGCTGAAGGCGGCGGCGGCGAACGGCTGGATCGACGAGCGACCGGGCGTGCTCGAAGTGCTGACCGCGTTCAAGCGTGCGGGCGCCGACGCGATTCTCACGTATTTCGCGCTTGCTGCCGCCGAGTGGCTGGGGTCTGACCCGGGTCAGACCCCGGGGTGACTTGCCCGCGGTTAACCCGTCCTTGGGGCCTGACCCGGGTCAGACCCCGGTTCTTCCAAGAGCGTGGCAACGGCCGCGGCCGACAGCCGGGGCTCGTCGGGGCGGCGCGGGCGATTGCGGCGTGCGACCGGCGTGAGCACCGCCACCCGGAGGCTTGCACCGGGCGTCTCGATCAGGAGCTGCGCGCCTCCGTCCGCCTCGCGCGGCGGGAGCGCCGCGTAGCGCACGCCGTCGTTGGCAAGCGCGATTTCGACCGACTTCGCGTCGTCGGCGACGAGCTCGAGCCGGATATCGCTGTGTGCGGTCGCCCAGCCGGCGGCGACGCCGCCGACGAGCAGCGGATCCCACGCGGCGAAGCGCCGCATCCACGCGAGCGCCTCGCGGCGCTGCGTGCGCAGGGAGGCGTCGTGCGCGTCGGCCGCGAACAGCGCGTGGTAGCTCGCGAGCGCCGCCTCGATCTCGTCGTTCGACGGCAGCGCCGCCGATTCCGGAAGCATCAGCTGTCGCACCGCCTTGAGCTTGGCCAGCGTCCAGTCGGTGAGCCCGTGTTCGGCGATCAATCGCGCGGCCGCCTGCGCGATCTGCAGGCGATCGCGTTTCGCGCGAACATCGCGGCTGCGGCCGCGGTCTCCGCCCTCGACTCGTCTCCTCATCGGGTCAAAAGAGTTGGTCCCGGATGTCCTTGCCCGGCGCGCCCAGCGGGGCGAGGCTCTCGTCGCGGCCGCGCGGCGGAAACTCGGAGAAGAAGAACTCGGTGAGCCCGCCGCCGGTGTCGTCGCGCAGCCCGGTGTCCGGGTTGATCTTCACCGCGGCGATGCCGTCGGGCATCGGGAACTCGGTCTCCTTCGTGCCCTTCAGCACCTTCGCCATGTACGCGATCCAGATCGGCAGCGCCGCGGCGGCGCCTGTCTCGTTCGTGCCCAGCGTCCGCGGCTGGTCGAAGCCGATCCAGGCGACGCCGACCAGCGCGGCGTTGTAGCCGCAGAACCACGCGTCGACGTACTCGTTCGTTGTTCCGGTCTTGCCGGCCAGATCGGTCCGGTTGAGCGACAGAGCCCGCACCGCCGTTCCGACCCGGACTACGTCCTTGAGCAGCGACGTCATGATCCACGCGTTGCGCGGATCGATCGCGCGCTCGGCGCCCTCGCCTGCGCGCGCCGGGTCGGCCTCGGACAACAGGTTGCCGCGGGCGTCGACGATCCTCGCGATCAGGTAGGGCGAGACGCGGTAGCCGCCGTTCGCGAACACGGCGTACGCGTCGATCATCTGCAGCGGCGTCACGGACCCAGCCCCGAGCCCCATCGTCAGGTAGGGCGGATGGAGCTTGGGATCGAACCCGAAGCGGGCGATGTAGTCCTGCGCGTACTGCGGTCCGATTGCCTGCAGCACGCGGACGGTGACGAGGTTCTTCGATTTGGCGAGCGCGGTGCGCACGCGCATCGGCCCCTCGAACTTGCCGTCGTAGTTCTTGGGCTCCCAGTCCTCGCCGCCTGCCTTGTCGCCGGGGACGAAGAACGGGGCGTCGTTGACGACCGTCGCCGGCGTGAAGCCCTTCTCCAGCGCCGCCGAGTAGATGAATGGCTTGAACGCGGAACCCGGCTGCCGTTGCGCCTGCGTGACGTGATTGAACTTGGTGCGATCGAAGTCGAAGCCGCCGACGAGCGAGACGAGCGCGCCGTCCTTCGGCCGCATCGAGACGAACGCCCCCTCGACCTGCGGGATCTGGGCCACGGCCCAGCGTCCCTTGTCGTCGCGCGCGACGCGGATGACCGCGCCGGGCCGGATCCGGGTGGCGGCGGGGGACTTGTCGCGCAGCGCCTGCGCGGCGAACCGGAGCCCGTCCCCCGTGATCTGGATCGCTTCACCGTCCGCCAGGACGGCCTTGACTTCGGCCGCCGACGCAGCGAGCACGACCGCGGCGATCAGGCCGTCGCTGTCAGCTGCGTCCTGGAAGGCATGCTCGAGCGCTGCCTCCCGCTCGCCGGCATCCTCCGGCAAGCTGATATACGCCTCCGGGCCGCGGTAGCCATGCCGGCGGTCGTAGTCGATCGCCCCCTTCCGCAGTGCAGCATAAGCGGCCTCCTGATCGGCCTTGCGGATCGTCGTGTGCACGGTCAGGCCTTTCGTATACGCGTCCTCCCCGTAGGCCTCGAAGACGACCTGCCGCGCCATCTCGGCGATGAATTCGGCGTGCACCGGCACGACCTCGCGCAGCCCGACCCGCACCGCGAGTGGCGCGCTTTGTGCTTCCCGAATCTGATCGTCGCTGATGAAACGAAGCTCGTGCATGCGCCGGAGCACGTAGAGCTGTCGAGTCTTGGCGCGACGGGGATTGGTGACGGGGTTGAAGGCCGACGGCGCCTTGGGGAGGCCGGCCAGCATGGCCGCCTCGGCGGGGGTCACGTCCTTCAGCGGCTTGCCGAAATAGATCTGGGATGCCGCGGCGAAGCCGTAGGCGCGCTGGCCCAGGAAGATCTGGTTGACGTAAAGCTGGAGAATTTCGTCCTTGGTGAGATTGGCCTCGATTTTCCACGCGAGCAGGACTTCGCGCAGTTTGCGGGTGACGGTCTTCTCCCGAGTCAGGAAGAAGTTCCGGGCGACCTGCATCGTGATCGTGCCGGCGCCCTGCTGGGTCCCGCTCGCGAGGTTGGAGGCCGCGGCCCGGACGACGCTGAGGTAGTCGACGCCACCATGGGAGTAGAAACGCTCATCTTCGGCGGCCAGAATGGCCTTTTTCATCAGATCCGGCACTTCGGCGATAGTCACGATCGACCGGCGCTCCTCCCCGAATTCGCCCAGGAGGTCCCCCTCGGCCGAGACGATCCGGAGCGGAATCTTGGGCTGATAGTCGGTCAGGGTTTCGAGCGAGGGCAGGGTCGGATAAAGCAGTGCCAGTACGAAGGCCCCGAGCAGGCCCCCCACGACCGCCAGCCCAAGCAGGACGGACCCGAGGTAGAGCAGCCAGCGTTTTAGCATGGAGGAATAAAACTTGCCGGGAGGCCGGGGTAGGACCGGGCATTATAGGCGGCGTTGCAACAACGCAACTCCCTCTGGGTAAACGATTTGACAATATTCATACTTGCTGCCAACCTTTAATGTAAATTGTCAGCATTGAGGCCCCGCCGCCATGATCGCTGAAAACCTCGCTTCGGCCCTCGACATCTTCACCGTGAAGTCTCCGGCGCTGATCGGAGTCGACATCAGCTCGACCTCGATCAAGCTGGTCGAGCTCGCGGACGCAGGCAAGGGTGTCCGCCGACTCGAGCGGTACGTGGTCGAGAGCCTGCCCAAGGATGTCGTCACCGACGGCAACATCGCGAATCTCGACCAGGTGACCGACGGGCTCAAGCGGGCCTGGAAACGGCTCGGCAGCCGGAACCGGAACGTCGCGCTCGCCCTTCCTGCCGCCATGGTGATCACCAAGAAGATCATCGTGCCGTCCGGCCAGAAGGAGGAGGACCTCGAGTTCACCGTCGAGGCGGAGGCGAACCAGTACATCCCATTCGCGCTGGACGAGGTCAACCTCGACTTCCAGATCCTCGGGCCCGCGCCCAACAACCCGGACGAAGTCGAGATTCTGATCGCGGCGTCGCGCAAGGAAAAGGTCGAGGACCGGGTCGCGATCGCCGAGGCGGCCGGCCTGAAGCCGCGGGTGATGGACGTCGAGAGCTACGCGACCCAGGAGGCGTTCCGGCTGATCGCGCCCTCGTTGCCCGCGAACGGCCGGGACCAGAACATCGCGCTCGTCGACATCGGCGCTCACGTCACCCACTTCTACGTCCTTCGCAACGACCAGTTCCTGTTCTCCCGCGACCAGGCGTTCGGCGGCAACCAGTTGACCTACGACATCCAGCGTGCGTTCAACCTGTCGCCCGAGGAGGCCGAGTCGGCCAAGAAGAACCAGGGACTGCCGGAGAACTATGACGCCGACGTCCTCCAGCCGTTCATGGAGACGCTCGCCCTCGAGGTCACCCGCGCGCTGCAGTTCTTCTTCACGTCGACTTCCTATAACCAGGTCGACCAGATCGTGCTGGCCGGCGGTGGCGCGCTGCTGCCGGGACTCGACGAGCTCGTCGCCAAGCGCGCCGGCGTCGCGACGGTGATCGCCAACCCGTTCGGCACGATGGCGGTCGCCGACAGCATCCGCCCGCGCCAACTCGCCCAGGACGCCCCGCTGCTCCTGATCGCCTGCGGCCTCGCCATGCGGAGCTTCGAATGAGCGCGGCGGGCGAAGCCAAGGCCCGAGGACGCCCGCGCAAGCAGGGCGAAGCCAAGGAGCGCAGCTCGCGTCTGCGAGCGCGGGTAGCGGCCGACGCTACGCAGCAACGAGCCCAGTCGATCGGAGCGGAGGCCGCGCGTCGCCGCGCGATTGAGTCGAGGCCGACAGAGCGACCTATGAGCCGCTACAGCGGATCGGAGGCCGAGCAATGATCCGCATCAACCTCCTGCCGCACCGCGAGCAGAAGCGGCAGGCGCGGCAACGCCAGTTCGTGTCGATCGCGATCGGGCTCGCGATCCTGGGCCTCGCCGTCGTCGGTCTCGTCCACGTGATCTTCACCACCCAGATCGAGAACCAGCTGAGCCGCAACAAGCTGCTCAAGGACGAGATCGCGAAGCTCGACGAGCAGATCAAGGAGATCGACCGGCTGCGCGAGCAGACGCAGGCGCTGCTCTCGCGGAAGCAGGTGGTCGAGACGCTGCAGACCAACCGGACGGAAGCCGTCCACCTGCTCGACCAGATGGTCCGGCAGCTGCCCGACGGCGTCTACCTGCGGTCGCTCCGGCAAGTCGGGCCGAAGGTCACGGCGGTGGGGTACGCACAGTCGAACGCGCGGGTCTCGACGCTGATGCGCAACATCGAGTCCTCGCCTTGGATCACGCATCCCGAGCTGGTCGAGATCAAGGCCGTGCCGGTGCCCGGCGCCCGTGACAAGGACGCACCACGCGTCAACGAATTCACGTTGACGTTCCAGCTCAAGCGCGCGGCGCCACCGCCTGAATTCAAGCCGGCTGCGAACCCGGCCGCGCCGCCAGCCAAGGCGGCGCCGCCCACGCCCCGGCCGAAGGGAGGCGCGGCATGAACCTCGACGACCTCCGGCGTCTCAATTTCCGCGACATCGGCACCTGGCCGGTGCTGCCCAAGGCGCTCGCGTTGGGCGTCCTGTTCATAGCGATCCTCGCCGGCGGCGCCATTCTCGACTGGAAGGACCAGTACGACGCGCTCGATCGCGCCAAGATGGACGAGGCGAAGCTCAAGGAGCAGTACGCGCAGAAGAAGGCCAAGGCCATCAATTTCCAGCTTTATGCGCAGCAGCTCCGCGAGATCGAGCAGTCGTTCGGCGCGCTCTTGAAGCAGCTGCCGAACAAGGCCGAGATGGACGCGCTGCTCACCGACATCAACCAGGCCGGGCTCGGGCGCGGCCTGCAGTTCGAGCTGTTCAAGCCCGCCGCGCAGGAGCGGATGGCGGACTTCTACGCCGAGCTGCCGATCAACATCAAGATCACCGGCAACTACCACGACATGGGCGCGTTCGCGAGCGACGTCGCGCAACTGCCGCGGATCGTCACGCTGAACGACGTCGTCGTGAACAACGACAAGGGCGTGCTGACGATGGACGCGGTCGCGAAGACCTTCCGGTACTTGGACGAGGAGGAGATCGCGAAGCAGCGCAAGGCGGCCAAGGACGCGAAGGACGCCAAGGACAAGAAGGGCAAGCGATGAAGCGCTGGGTGACGATAGCGGCGGCCGCCGTCATCGCGCTCGCCGGATGCGGCGGCGAGAGCCATCAGGACTTGCGCGCCTGGATGGCCGCGCAGGGTGCCGGGGTCAAGGGCAAGCTCGACCCGCTGCCCCAGATGAAGCCGTACGAGCCCTTCGCGTACAACGCGTTCGACCTGCCGGACCCGTTCAAGCCGCGGAAGATCGAGCCGGCGAAGGGCGCGAGCAAGCTCTCCCCGGACCTCGCGCGGCGCAAGGAGCCGCTCGAAGCGTATCCGCTCGAGTCGCTCAACATGGTCGGCACGCTCGAGAAGGGCAGGACGGTGTATGCGCTGGTGCGCACGCCGGAGAAGGACCTCTATCAGGTGCGGCAGGGCAACTACCTCGGACAAAACTACGGCGTGGTCATCGGCGTCACCGACGGCGAGATCCGCTTGAAGGAGCTCGTGCAGGACGGAGCGGGCGACTGGACCGAGCGGTCCAGCACGCTGCAGCTCCTCCAGCCCGACGCCGCCAATCCACGGGAGCGAAGAAAATGACCGCGTTCGACCGGCGCAACACCTTCGGGTTCCGCGGGCGAACGGCCCGTCTCGCGTACGCATGGCTTGCCGGCGCGGTCGTCGCCCTGGCCTTTGCGGGCACGGTCTTCGCGCAGGTCGCGAACTCCATCGACGCGCTGACGGTGTCGAAGGGGAGCTCCGGCAACACGATCGTCCGGTTCACGCTGAAGGCGCCGCCGGCGAACCCGCCGGCCGGCTTCGCGATCGCGAGCCCGCCGCGGATCGCGCTCGACTTTCTCGACACGGGCAACGGCCTCGGGAGCTCGCAGCGCACGCTGGACGATCCGGCGGTGCGCAGCCTGAACGTCGTCCAGGCCGGCAATCGCACGCGCGTCGTGTTCAACCTGAACAAACCGCAAACCTTCTCGACGCAGGTCGAGGGCAACACGGTGGTCGTGACGCTGTTCGACCAGAGCGAGCGGCTCGACGCGAAGGCGCAGGTCGTCGAGCGCTTCGCCGAGGCGCGGCCGGGCGACGTGACGCACGCGCTGCGCGACCTCGACTTCCGCCGCGGCCAGAACGGCGAGGGCCGCGTCGTCGTCGACCTGTCCGACAACGCGACAGGCATCGACATCCGCCAGCAAGGCAGGAACCTGATCGTCGACTTCATCAAGACGAACCTGCCGCGCAACCTCGAGCGCCGGCTCGACGTGCAGGACTTCGGCACGCCGATCACGGCTGTCGAGACGTTCAACCAGGGCGGCAACACGCGGATGGTGATCGAGCCGAAGGGCCTCTGGGAGCACTCCGCCTACCAGACCGACAACCGCTTCATCATCGAGGTCCGCGCCGTCCAGGAGGACCCGAACAAGCTGGTCCAGGGCGCGAAGATGGGTTACAAGGGCGAGAAACTGTCGCTCAACTTCCAGAACGTCGAAGTGCGCGCGGTGCTGCAGGTCATCGCCGACTTCACGGGCCTCAACATCATCACCAGCGACACCGTGACCGGCAGCCTGACGCTGCGGTTGAAGGACATCCCGTGGGACCAGGCCCTCGACATCATCATGCAGACGAAGGGCCTCGACATGCGCAAGAACGGCAACGTCGTTCTGATCGCGCCGCGCGAGGAGCTTGCGATCAAGGAGAAGCAGCAGCTCGAGAATGCGATGCAGATCAGCCAGCTCGAGCCGCTCGTCACCGAGTCGTTCCAGCTCAACTACATGAAGGCGGGGGACTTCGCCAACTTCCTCTCGACCAATCGGCAGCAGCGCGTCGGGCTCGGCGCCGGCCAGACGCCGACGACCGGCGGGCAGGGCTCGATCATCTCGGAGCGCGGCGTCGCGCTCGCCGACCCGCGCACCAACATCCTGATCGTCTCCGACACGGCGGCGCGGCTCGAGGAGGTGCGCAAGCTCCTGCGCCAGCTCGACACGCCGATCCGGCAGGTCGTGATCGAGGCGCGCATCGTCATCGCGAGCGACAAGTTCAGCAAGCAGCTCGGCGTGCGTTTCGGCGCGCAAACCGGGTTCACGTTCAACAAATACGCGGCGGGCCAGGGCGGGAGCCTCGCGACGCAGCCGGTCGTGCACCTGCAGGGCGACCGGCTCGTCCGCGACACGCGGACGCAGACGCCGTTCGAGCTCGCGTCAGGCATCGCGAGCGCCGGATATTCGGACTCGCCGCAGTTGAACGTCAACCTGCCGGTCATCAATCCCGCCGGCCAGCTCGCGCTGACGCTCATCAACCTCGGCAGCGGCAACCTGATCAACCTCGAGCTCTCGGCGCTCGAGGCCGACACGCGAGGCAAGGTGATCTCGAGCCCGCGCGTCGTGACGGCCGACAACCAGAAGGCGCACATCGAACAGGGTACGGAGATTCCGTACGTGACGCCCGGCAGCGCTAACTCACCCGCGACCGTCGCGTTCAAGAAGGCGGTGCTGCGGCTCGAGGTAACGCCGCAGATCACGCCGGACAACCGTATCATCATGACGGTCGAGGTGCGCAAGGACAACGTCGGGCAGATCGTTGACCTTGGCGGCGGATTCCGCGTGCCGTCGATCGATACGCGCAACGTGTTGACGCAGATCCACATCAACAACGGCGACACGGCGGTCATCGGCGGCATCTTCGAGGAAACGATCACCAACGACGTCACCAAGGTGCCGGTGCTCGGCGACATTCCATTCCTCGGCTACCTGTTCAAGACAACCGGACGGAACTCCGAGAAGCAGGAGCTCCTGATCTTCCTCACGCCGCGCGTCGTGCGCGAATCGCTCAACACCGTCAAGTGACGCGGCTGTCCGAGAGCAAGAGACGAAGCCTCGCAGCGATCGGAGATAGCCGCGTCATCCCGGCATAGGCCGGGATCCAGGGTCGTTGCGTCGTCGCTGCCGGTTCGGGCGTGACCACGTCGGCCCTTCGTTCGCGGTCGGCGAATCCACTACAATGCTGCGGTGCAACTTCACCGCGGCAATCTCTTTCTCGTCGGTTTGCCTGGCGCGGGCAAGTCGACGCTCGGGCGCACGCTTGCGCGCCGGCTGGGTCTCGCCTTCATCGATGCCGACGCGGAGCTCGAGCGGCGTCTGGGGGTCACGATTCCGATGATCTTCGAAATCGAAGGCGAGGTGATCTTCCGCGATCGCGAGGAAGCGACGCTCGCCGAGCTCGTGGAGCGCACGGGGATTGTGCTGGCAACGGGCGGCGGCGTCGTGATGCGTGCCATCAACCGTGAGCGCCTCAAGGCGAACGGCACCGTTCTCTACCTGCATGCCGAGCCCGCGACGCTGCGCGAGCGCACGCGCCGCAGCCGGCATCGCCCGCTGCTCAACGCCGCCGATCCGCTCGCGCGGCTGACCGAGCTCTACACGCAGCGGGACGCGCTCTACCGCGAGGTGGCCGACCGCGTGATCGACTCCGACCGCGAGCGCGTAATCGAGTTCGCGCTCGAGCTCGAGACCGGGCGTGCGCCCGCGCGCCCCGCCTGATGCGCACGCTGACCGTCGAGCTCGGCGAACGCAGCTACCCGATTCATGTCGGCAGCGGCGTTCTGCGCGATGCAGGACGGTTGCTCGCGCCGCGCCTCCCGGCGCCGCGGGCCGTGATCGTCAGTAACGCGGTGGTCGCCGCGCACTGGCTCGCCGCGCTGCGCGAGCGCCTGGCGGCGTCAGGCATCGTCACCGAGACGCTGCTGATTCCCGACGGCGAGGCGCACAAGTCGTGGCAGACCGCAAACGACGTGCTCTCGCGCCTGCTCGAGCTCAGGGCGGATCGATCGACCACGATCGTTGCGCTCGGCGGAGGTGTTGTCGGGGATCTCGCCGGCTTCGCCGCGGCGATCTATCAGCGCGGCGTGCCGTTCGTGCAGGTTCCGACGACGCTGCTCGCGCAGGTCGACTCCTCGGTCGGCGGCAAGACCGGCGTCAACCACCCGCTCGGCAAGAACATGATCGGCGCGTTCCACCAGCCGCGCGCCGTGCTGATCGACACCGATTGCCTCGCGACCCTGCCCGCGCGCGAGCTCGCGGCCGGCCTCGCGGAAGTCGTCAAGTACGGCGCGATCCGCGCCCGCGATTTCTTCGAGTGGCTCGAGGCGAACCTCGACGCGCTCATCGCGCGCGACCCGAGCGCGCTCACGCACGCGATCAGCGAGAGCTGTCGAATCAAGGCGGAAATCGTCGCGGCGGACGAGCGCGAGTCGGGCGAGCGCGCGCTTCTGAACTTCGGCCACACCTTCGGCCACGCGATCGAGGCCGCCACGGGCTACGGCGAGTGGCTGCACGGCGAGGCCGTCGCCACCGGGATGGTGCTTGCGGCCGAGCTCTCGCGTCGGGTGACCGGGCTCGCACCGGAGGACGCACAGCGAGTCGCCCGGTTGCTCGCGCGCGCGCGGCTGCCGGTAAAGCCGCCGCCGATTCCCGGCGCGCGCTGGCTCGAGCTCATGGCGCGTGACAAGAAGACGGCCGGCGGCACGATGCGCTTCGTGCTGCTCGAGGCGCTCGGCCGCGCGACGGTGCGCTCGGGCGTCGACGAGGCTGCGCTGCGCGCCGTGCTCGCGACCTAGGGCGGACGACGAAAAAAAGACGGCGCCGCAAGGGCGCCGTCCGCAGTGCGTTGCAGTGCGAGCGTCAAGTGCAGGTGATCGTTGCCGAGCCGATCAGCTTCGGTGAACTCGAATCGACGAAGGTGATCGTCGTTGTTCCGCTCGCGAGACCACTGACCAGGACTGGCGTGCCTGCCGTCGGGACCGGCGAGGGCGCGATGATCGGCCCAGTGGGGCTCGCGGAAACGCTGTACGGCGCGGTGCCGCCGACGACGACGAATGAAAACGTCTTGCCCGTGCAATTGCCGCCGGCGACGGTGGCTGGGCTCACTGTCAACGTCGTGCTCGTGGGCGGCGCAGTCGTCCCGGTGCCAAATTGGTTCGTCAGCAGCGGAGACGACCCGCCGGGAATCACGCGGCCCGTTGCGTCACTGATCGCATACTGCATGTTGACGAAGCACGCACCGTTGGTCGTTGCGGTGAAGCTGCCGCCATTCGTGGTGACCGGCACGCCGGAAAGCGACACGACACCCGAGAAGGTCGCCGCGACTTGGTAGGGCGGCGTGCCGCCGTAGATGTGGTAGAGCACGGCGACGCCCGACGAACACTCGGTCGGCGACGGGCCGTCGATCGTGACGAGCCCGGTGGGAATCACCGAGAGTATCTGGCTGCCGTCGGTCACCTGCTGGATCAGGAACTGGCCCGTCACCTGGTTGCCCGAATTGACGTCCGTCGCGCGGATCGACGCCACCTGCGTCGGCGCACCCACGTTGACCACGAGACCGACGGCGGCCTTTCCGGTCGCGTCGGTGACCTCGTTCACCGTGGCGGCGAGGGGCGTCGCCGGGTTCTTCGACTGGAGCTGATAGGCGCCGGAGATGACGTCGAAGCGGACTACTCGACCGGCAATGCCGCCGCCACCGGGGCCGGTCACGACGACCGACGCGACACCGGTGCCGCCCGAGCACAGCGTCTCCGCGCCGACGGTACAGTCGCCGTTGGGTACGACGGTGATCAGGGCGGGAAGCAACGGCGCGGCTCGCACCGTGACGACGGAGGTCGCGCTGGCGAGCGCCGCGTCCTGCACCGTGACCGTGACGAGCGTGTCGACCGAGACGCTGCCGGCGAGGAGGAGTACAGAATTCCCGGCGACCGTCTGGGCGACCGCCAGGATCGCCGAATCGCTCGAGAATGCGCGATACGGCGGCGTTCCGCCATTGACCGTAAGCGTCATGGGAACGCCGGAATACGCGGTGGCCGTATCCGGCAGCACCGACAGCGGGCCGGGCACCGTGGGCCCGGGGGCGTACGGATTGTTCGGTGCGCCGCTACCGCCGCCGCAAGCGGAGAGGGCGAGCACCCCGGCGAGCGCGAACAGGCCGACGAAGGACCGCAGGCACGCGGCGAACAGGCGGTTATCCGTCATGGTGGAATTCCCGATGATGTTGTCCTAAAGATGGCGGGTCGGGCCGATGTTTTGGACGCTGCAACAAGCATCTAGCCCATTTTGTTCAGATTAAAGCCTAAGAAGGCCCCTGGCGCAAGTCTTTTGCCCGGCTCGGGTGCACCGTCCGGCGGGAACTGTTGCGCGCCGAGCGTAGCGGGGGTGCCGTCCCGGTCCCGTCTTGTCGCATTGCAACATCGGGTCTAACATAAACAGGTTTCGGTGCCGTTCCGCGAAATCGTGGCCTGGGCCGGCGGTTTTCGCCTGTCCCGGGCCGATCCGACATCGGTGAGGCCATCGTGCAAGACGGTTCTGTGGATCGATCGCTGCTGCCTCCGGCTCGCCAGGGCCTCTACGACCCGGCTAACGAGCGCGACGCGTGCGGGCTCGGCTTCATCGCCCACATCAAGGGCCAGAAGACGCATGCGATCGTCACGCAGGGCTTGTCGATCCTCAAGAACCTCACGCATCGCGGCGCGACGGGTGCCGATCCGCTGCAGGGCGATGGCGCCGGCATCCTGATCCAGTTGCCGGATGCGTTCCTGCGGCGCGCGTGCGGCCGGCAGGGCCTCACGCTGCCCGCGGTCGGCCAGTACGGCGTGGGCATGGTGTTCCTGCCGAAGGAACCCGCCTCGCGGATGGCCTGCGAGCAGGAGATCGAGCGTGCGGTCGCGAGCGAGGGCCAGATCCTGCTGGGCTGGCGCGACGTACCCACCGACAACCGCGGCCTCTCGCTGCGCACGAAGGAGGTCGAGCCGGTGATCCGGCAGGTGTTCATCGCGCGCGGGTCGACCGCGATGGACCAGAACGCGCTCGAGCGCAAGCTCTACATCATCCGCAAGAAGTCTGGCCACGCGATCCAGGCGCTGAAGCTCCGCCACGGCAAGGAATTCTACGTGCCGTCGATGTCGTCGCGCACGCTCGTCTACAAGGGCATGCTGCTCGCGCACCAGGTCGGCGAGTACTACCGCGACCTGAAGGACGAGACCATGGTCACCGCGCTCGCGATGGTGCACCAGCGCTTCTCGACCAACACGTTCCCGACGTGGGACCTCGCGCATCCGTTCCGCCTCGTCTGCCACAACGGCGAGATCAACACGCTGCGCGGCAACGTGAACTGGATCCGCGCGCGCCAGCAGGGCATTTCCAGCAGTGTGCTGGGCGACGACCTCGACAAGATCTGGCCGCTCATCTACGACGGACAGTCCGATTCGGCGTCGTTCGACAACGCGCTCGAGCTCCTGCTGATGGGCGGCTACCCGCTCGCGCACGCGATGATGCTGATGATCCCCGAAGCGTGGGCCGGCAACCCGCTGATGGACGAGGACCGCCGCGCGTTCTACGAGTACCACGCTGCGCTGATGGAGCCGTGGGACGGTCCGGCGGCGATGGCGTTCACCGACGGCCGCCAGATCGGCGCGACGCTCGACCGCAACGGGCTCCGGCCGGCGCGGTTCATCGTCACCGACGACGACTTCGTCGTGATGGCCTCCGAGGTCGGCGTGCTCGACATTCCGGAGCGCAAGATCGTCAAGAAGTGGCGGCTGCAGCCCGGCAAGATGCTGCTCGTCGACACCGTGCAAGGGCGCATCGTCGACGACGAGGAGCTGAAAAGAACGCTCGCGTCGGCGAAACCGTATCGCAAGTGGATCGAGCGCTCGCGCATCGCTCTCGACGCGCTGCCCGACCCCGCGCCGCCGCCCCCGACCGACGTGCCGCTGCTCGACCGGCAGCAGGCGTTCGGCTACACGCAGGAAGACCTGAAGGTGATTCTCGCGCCGATGGCTGCGAACGGCGAGGAAGCCGTCGGCTCGATGGGCAACGATGCGGCGCTGCCCGTGCTCTCCGACCGGCCGAAGGTGCTCTACAGCTATTTCAAGCAGCTGTTCGCGCAGGTGACGAACCCACCGATCGACCCGATCCGCGAGGAGCTCGTGATGAGCCTCGTCACGTTCATCGGGCCGCGGCCGAACCTGCTCGGCATCGACGAGACGAACCCGCCGATGCGCCTCGAGGCGCAACAGCCGGTCCTCACCTGCGAGGCAATGGAGAAGATCCGGCACATCGAGCTCTTCACCGGCGGCTCGTTCAAGGCGTGGGAGCTCGACATCTGCTACCCAGCGGCATGGGGCGCGAACGGCATGGAGGCCGCGCTCGCGTCGCTGTGCGCCGAGGCCGAGGACGCGATCCACCTGGGTTACAACATCCTGATCGTCTCCGACCGCAAGGTGTCGGCCGAGCTCTTGCCGATCCCGGCGCTGCTCGCAACGGCGGCCGTGCACCAGCACCTCGTGCGCAAGGGACTGCGCACGAGCACCGGGCTCGTCGTCGAGACCGGATCCGCGCGTGAAGTGCACCAGTTTGCGCTGCTCGCAGGGTACGGCGCCGAGGCGATCCATCCGTACCTCGCGCTCGAGACGCTCGGCTCGCTCGCCGACGTGGTGCCGGGCGTGTCGCCGCAGGAATCGGCGTATCGCTTCATCAAGGCGATCAGCAAGGGGCTCTACAAGGTGATGTCGAAGATGGGCATTTCCACGTACCAGTCCTACTGCGGTGCACAGATCTTCGAGGCGGTGGGGCTCGCGCGCGAGTTCATCGACAAGTATTTCACCGGTACCGCGAGCAACGTCGAGGGTATCGGGCTCCCCGAGGTCGCGCTCGAGGCCGCGCGACTGCACGCCGCCGCGTTCGGCGACGATCCGCTGCTGCGCGGCGCGCTCGACGCGGGCGGCGAGTACGCGTACCGCGTGCGCGGCGAGGAACACATGTGGACGCCGGACTCGATCGCCAAGCTGCAGCACGCGGCGCGCGCCGGCAGCTTCGCGACGTACAAGGAATATGCGGCGCTGATCAACGACCAGACGCAGCGGATGCTGACGCTGCGCGGGCTGTTCGAATTCCGGTTTGCGGCGACGCCCGTGCCGCTCGACGAGGTCGAGCCGGCCGCCGACATCGTCAAGCGCTTCGCTACAGGCGCAATGAGCCTGGGTTCGATCTCGACCGAGGCGCACACCACGCTCGCGGTCGCGATGAACCGCATCGGCGGCAAGTCGAACACCGGCGAGGGCGGCGAGGACGCGCATCGATACCCGCTGATCAAGGCCGGCGAGTCGCTCAAGTCGCGGATCCCTTCCGCCGTCGTCGACATTCCGCTGAAGGAGGGCGATTCGCTTCGCTCGAAGATCAAGCAGGTCGCGTCGGCCCGCTTCGGCGTGACCGCCGAGTATCTCGTGTCGGCCGACCAGATCCAGATCAAGATGGCGCAGGGCGCGAAGCCGGGCGAGGGCGGACAGCTGCCCGGGCACAAGGTCTCCGAGTACATCGCAACCTTGCGCTTCTCGGTGCCGGGCGTGGGCCTCATCTCACCGGCGCCGCATCACGACATCTACTCGATCGAGGATCTGGCGCAACTGATCCACGATCTCAAGAACGCGAACCCGCGCGCGTCGATCTCGGTCAAGCTCGTATCCGAGGTCGGCGTGGGGACGGTCGCCGCGGGCGTGGCGAAGGCGAAGGCCGATCACGTGACCATCGCCGGGCACGACGGCGGCACGGGCGCCTCGCCGATCGCGTCGATCAAGCACGCGGGGACGCCGTGGGAGCTCGGGCTCGCCGAGACGCAGCAAACGCTCGTGCTGAACCGGCTGCGCGGCCGCATCGCCGTGCAGGTCGACGGGCAGATCAAGACCGGGCGCGACGTCGTGATCGGCGCGATGCTGGGCGCGGACGAATTCGGCTTCTCGACGGCACCGCTCGTGACTGCCGGCTGCATCATGATGCGCAAATGCCACCTGAACACGTGTCCGGTGGGCGTCGCGACGCAGGATCCGGAGCTGAGGAAGAAGTTCGCGGGCAAGCCGGAGCACGTCGTCAACTACTTCTTCTTCGTCGCCAACGAAGCGCGCGAGCTGATGGCGAAGCTCGGCATCCGGAAGTTCGACCAGCTGATCGGGCGCTCCGACCTCCTCGACATGCGCCGCGGCATCGAGCACTGGAAGGCGAAGGGGCTCGACTTCTCGCGCGTCTTCTACCAGCCGCCGATGCCGCCCGAAGTCGCCCGCTTCCGCTGCGAGGAGCAGGACCACGGGCTCGCCCACGCGCTCGACCACGCGCTGATCGCGGCCGCCGCCCCGGCGCTCGACAAGAAACAGCCGGTGCGGCTCACCTACCGCATCCGCAACGCGAATCGATCGGTCGGCGCGATGCTGTCGGGCGCGATCGCGACACGCTACGGCCACGCGGGGTTGCCCGACGACACGATCCACGTCGCGTTTGAGGGCATCGCGGGCCAGAGCTTCGGTGCGTTCCTCGCGCGCGGCGTCACGTTCGAGCTGCAGGGCGCGACCAACGATTACGTCGGCAAGGGCCTGTCGGGCGGACGCATCGTCGTGTACCCGGATCCGACGTGTCCGGCGAAGCCCGAGGACAACATCGTCGTCGGCAACACCGTCATGTACGGCGCCATCGCCGGCGAGGCGTACTACCGCGGCGTCGCGGGCGAGCGCTTCTGCGTGCGCAACTCCGGCGCGCTGGCCGTGGTGGAGGGCACCGGCGATCACGGCTGCGAGTACATGACCGGTGGCACCGTCGCGGTGCTGGGTTGGACGGGACGCAATTTCGCCGCCGGCATGAGCGGCGGCATCGCGTACGTCTACGACGATGACGGCACGTTTGCGACGCGATGCAACGCTTCGATGGTCGCGCTCGAGCCGGTGCTCTCCGAAGCGGCGGAGGCGAGGGCCGACAAGGAGCAGGCCGCCGCCGGCAAGGGCCGGCTACGTCACCACGGTAAGTCGGACGAGGCGCAGCTGCGCGAGATGATCGAGCGGCACCTGCGCTTCACGGGCAGCACGCGTGCGCTCGCGCTCCTCGACGGCTGGGAAGCCGCGCGCGCGAAGTTCGTCAAGGTGTTCCCGCACGAATACAGGCGCGCGCTGACCGAGATGTACGCGAAGGAACACGAGGCCAAGCCCACCGCGGAGAGTCGTCACAAAGAGGCCGCGTGATGGGTAAAGTCACGGGCTTCATCGAGCTCGAGCGGATCCGGGAAGTCGCGCTGCCGCCCCCGGAGCGCCTGCGCAACTACCGCGAGTTCGTGCTGGCGTTGAAGGACGACGAAGCGTCGAAGCAGGGCGCGCGCTGCATGGACTGCGGCATCCCGTTCTGCATGAGCGGCTGCCCGGTCAACAACGTCATTCCCGATTGGAACGATCTCGTCTACCGGCAGCAATGGCGCGCGGCGCTCGACGTGCTGCACTCGACGAACAACTTTCCGGAATTCACCGGACGCGTCTGCCCCGCGCCGTGCGAGGAGTCCTGCACGCTCAACATCAACAACGACCCGGTCGGCATCAAGTCGATCGAGCACTTCATCATCGACCGCGGCTGGGAGGAGGGCTGGGTCGTGCCGCAGCCGCCGCTTGCGAAGACGGGCCGGCGCGTCGCGGTGATCGGCTCCGGTCCCGCGGGCCTCGCGTGCGCGCAGCAGCTCGCGCGGGCCGGCCACGACGTCGTCGTCTACGAGAAGGCCGACCGCGTCGGCGGTCTGCTCCGCTACGGCATCCCGGACTTCAAGATGGAGAAGCACCTGATCGACCGCCGGATGGCGCAGATGTCGATCGAGGGTGTCACGTTTCGGCCGAACGTCGAGGTCGGCAATGACATTTCGGCGGAGGACGTCCTCGCCCAGTTCGACGCCGTGGTGATGGCGGGCGGTGCCGAGGCGCCACGCGATCTGCCGGTGCCGGGGCGCGACCTCGACGGCGTCCACTTCGCGATGGATTTTCTCCCGCAGCAGAACCGGATCATTGCCGGTGACGAGCTTGCTCAACAGCTTCGGGCCACAGGCAAGCACGTCGTCGTGATCGGCGGCGGCGACACCGGGTCGGACTGCGTCGGCACGTCGAACCGCCACGGCGCGAAATCGGTCACCCAGTTCGAGCTCTTGCCACAGCCGCCCGAGCACGAGAACAAGCCGCTCACGTGGCCGTACTGGCCGATCAAGCTGCGCACGTCGTCGTCGCACGAGGAGGGCTGCGCGCGCGACTGGGCGGTTGCGACGAAGCGCTTCGAAGGGAAGCACGGCCGCGTCGAGAGGCTCATCGCTGTCCGCGTCGAGTGGCAAAGGGGCGCCGACGGCCAGACGAAGATGGTCGAAGTGCCGGGCAGCGAGTTCGAGCTCAAGGCCGACCTCGTGCTGCTCGCGATGGGCTTCCTCGGGCCCGCAGCGCCGAGCCTCCTCGCGCAGCTCGGCGTCGAGCGCGACGCGCGGACGAACGTGAAAGCGAGCACCGACGACTACCGGACTTCGGTGCCAAAGGTCTTCGCGGCCGGCGACATGCGGCGCGGTCAGTCGCTCGTCGTGTGGGCGATCCGCGAAGGCCGCCAATGCGCGCGCGCCGTCGACGAGTTCCTGATGGGCGCAACGCAGCTGCCGCGTTGATGTCGCTCGTCACGCTTCCGATCGCCGACTGGCGTCCGTCCCTCGCGCCCGAAGCGCAGCGCGACGCGGCCCAAGCGCTCGAGAGCGGCGCGGTGCTCGTGCTGCCGCGGCTCGGCTTCGCGCTCTCGGACGCCGAACGCCGCTTTCTCTCGCCGCGATGGTCGGATGGCCGCGCGAAGAACATCAGCCTCGAGGGGGCCTCGATCAAGGGCGCGCGCGGCAACGCCGGCGACCTGGCCGACCTGGCCGCGATGGTCGCCCGCTTCGCTGCGAACGCCGCGGATCTCGTGACGGCGCTCTTCCCCGGCTATGCCCCCTTCGTCAAGCGCGCGCGGACGAGCTACCGGACGCAGCCGGCCGTGGGCCGCGCCGTGTCCTGGCGCAAGGACGATTCGCGCCTTCACATCGACGCGTTTCCGTCGCGGCCGAGCCGTGGCGAGCGGATCCTGCGCGTTTTCTCGAACGTCAATCCCACCGAACCGCGCGTCTGGCGTGTGGGCGAGCCGTTCGAGGCGATGGCGAAGACGTTCCTTCCGCACATCCGGCCGCCGCTGCCCGGGAGCGCGATCGTGCTGGCCGCGGTGCGCGCGACGAAGGGCGTGCGCAGCGACTACGATCACTTGATGCTCGGGCTGCACGACCGCGCGAAGGAGGACCTCGCCTACCAGACGAGCTGCGCGCAGGAGACCGTGCCGTTCGCGCCGGGTACGACGTGGCTCTGCTTTTCCGATCAGGTGATGCACGCGGCGGTGTCGGGCCAGTACATGCTCGAGCAGACGATCCATCTGCCGCTGTCCGCGCTCGTCGCCCCCGAGCGCTCGCCGCTCGCGATTCTCGAGCGGCTGACCGGCCGCACGCTGGCACACGCGCGCTAAGGTTCTCTAAGGGCCGCGCCGCGTTGGCGGGACCTTGCCCGCCGCGCGCCGTGCCGTTAGTGTGCTGAGTCAGGAGTTCCGAAGACAAGGGAACGGATGCAATCGGTCGTAAGGCAAGGCGCGAGGCCGACAGCGTACCTCGTGGTACGGTGAGGCCGACCAACGCCGCATGGCGGCCGATTTCGCCGTGAACTGTCGAGTGAAATTCTGACTCAGCACACTTAACTCCGCCGATGCCGAACTTCGACAATGACACGTTCCTGCGCGCGCTGCGCCGCGAGCCGACGCCGTGGACACCGGTCTGGCTCATGCGCCAGGCCGGCCGCTACCTCCCCGAATACAACGCGACCCGCGCGAAAGCCGGCAGCTTTCTCGCGCTCGCACAGTCGCCGTCGCTCGCGGCGGAGGTCACGCTGCAACCGCTCGATCGCTTCCCGCTCGACGCTGCGATCCTGTTCTCCGATATCCTCACCGTGCCGGACGCGATGGGGCTGGGACTGTCGTTCGCCGAGGGCGAGGGCCCGCGTTTCGCGCGCACGACGGCCGACGAGGCGGCGATCCGGACACTGACCGCACCCGACCTCGCGCGGCTGTCGCTATGTGTTCGACGCGGTGCGCGAGGTCAAGCGGGCGCTCAAGGGCCGAGTTCCGCTGATCGGATTCGCGGGCAGCCCGTTCACGCTCGCGTGCTACATGATCGAGGGCGCCGGCAGCGTCGACTTCGCCACCGTGCGGCGGATGGCGTACGCGCGGCCGGACCTCCTCGCGCGGCTCGTGGCCGTCAACGCCCAGGCCGTCACCGCGTACTTGGACGAGCAGGTTGCGGCCGGCGCGGACGCCGTGATGATCTTCGACACATGGGGCGGCCTCCTGTCGTGCGACGCGTATCGGAGGTTCTCGCTCGCGTCGATGCGGGGCATCCTGGCTGCTCTGAAGCCCGGGCCCGACGGACGGTGCGTGCCGACGATCGTGTTCACGAAAGGCGGTGGCGCCTGGCTCGACGACCTCGCGGCGTGCGGTGCAGCGGGCGTGGGGCTCGACTGGACCGTCGATCTTGCGGAGGCGCGCCGCCGCGTAGGTGCGCGCGTCGCGCTGCAGGGCAACCTCGATCCCCTCGTGCTTCTCACAGACCCGGAGACGGTGCGCCGCGAGGCCGCTGCCGTCGTGCGGGCCGCGGGCCCGGCGCCGGGCCACATTTTCAACCTGGGCCATGGGATCGTGCCCGGGACGCCGCCGGAACACGTCGCGGCCCTGGTCGAGGCGGTCCATTCGGAGTCGCGCGCCATCCGCGTCGCCGCGTGAAGTGTTGCGCGGCGTCCACACCGACGCCGCGCAAACGCGCGCGGGGACTTGACAACCGCGCCAATCGGGTGTGCGCATCACTTATGCACATTGGTCGCCCGTTGCCGGCAGGCCGGAAGTGTCTTTTCTGCTTCAGAGGGAAGCGCTTCACAACTTTATGAAAGTAAAGCGAAAAAATATCGACCTTCGACGGGGTAGGGAGGGGTGGATGTGGCGGTATCGCGCGACGTCTGGCGCGAGCAATCACTTACGCACAGTCTTATCCACAGTTCGGTGGGCCGTTTTTTGCACTTCTTACAAATTAAGGACTTGGCTTTCGTTGCTATCAATGCCAGTGAGGATTTCGAACACTACAATTCGCGTCGAAGCGAGACTGACCTGCGCGTGATGCGATGACGATCGCGCGCGTCGCCCTGCCCGTCGCTGCGCCGTCGCCGTTCGATTACTGGGTGCCCGCGGGGCTCGCCGTCGAACGGGGCTCGCTCGTGCGGGTTCGCCTCGCCCGGCGCGAGCTCGTCGGGTGTTGTCGTCGCCATCGGCGCCACCTCCGGGGTCGCAAGCGAACGGTTGCAACCGGTGGGCGAGCTCGTCGCCGAGCTGCCGGCGCTGTCGGAGGACCTCCTCGAGCTCGCGCGATTCGTCGCCGGCTACTATCAGGAGCCACTCGGCCTCGCGCTCGCGCAGATGGTGCCGCCGCTCGGGCCCTCGCGCGGCGGCGCTCCGCGTGCAACCGTGGTCGGCCCGCGCGACCGGATTGCTCCTGCACCTCAGCACGGCAACGCCGTCATCGCGCTTAACGCCGATCAGCGTGCCGCCGCCGCGGCGATCGTCGCGGCCCAAGGTCGCTACGCGGCGTTCGCGCTCGACGGCAT
Organism: uncultured beta proteobacterium; assembly: GCA_963830485.1. Classification (GTDB taxonomy): domain Bacteria; phylum Pseudomonadota; class Gammaproteobacteria; order Burkholderiales; family Casimicrobiaceae; genus CAIWHR01. The sequence continues at coordinate 127,446 of CAWHNE010000016.1, read as the reverse complement.
TACCGGCAGCGGCAAGACGGAGGTCTACCTCGCCGCCGCTGCGGCGTGCATCGCTGAAGGACGGCAGGCGCTCTTGCTCGTGCCGGAAATCAACCTGACGCCGCAACTCGAGGCCCGCGTCGCGCGCGCATTGCCGGGCCGGTGCGCGGTCACGCTGCACAGCCGACTGCCGGCGGGCGCGCGGCGGCGCGCGCTGGCGCGCGGCGGCGGCAGGCGAGCCCGATCTCGTGCTGGGGACGCGCCTCGCCGTCTTTGCGCCGATGCCGCGGCTCGGGCTCGTCGATCGTCGACGAAGAACACGACCCGTCGTTCAAACAGCAGGAGGGCGTCCGCTACCACGGCCGCGATGTCGCGGTCTGGCGCGCGCGACAGCGCGGCGTGCCGGTCGTCCTCGGCAGCGCGACACCGTCGCTCGAGACGCTGCATCAGGTCGAGCGTGATCGTTACGAGAGGCTCCGGCTGCCGATGCGCGCGGTCGACGCGGCCGCGCCGCCGCAGGTCGCGTTCGCGCCGAACCGCGAGGCGACAGCGCACGACGGCATCGGCACGCGGCTCTCCGAGGCGCTCTCGCTGCGGCAACGACGCGGCGAGCAGTCGCTCGTCTTCATCAACCGTCGCGGCTATGCGCCCTCGCTCATGTGCGCCGCGTGCGGATGGCAGGCGGGATGCCGGAGCTGCAGCGCCCGTCTCGTCGTGCACCGCGACGCGGGGCTGCTGCGCTGCCATCACTGCGGCCTTGCCGAGCGGTTGCCGCTCGCGTGCCCCGAGTGCGGCAACGTCGACCTCGTGCCGCGCGGCTCCGGTACGCAGCGGCTCGAGCGCTCGCTCGCTTCACTCTTTCCGGCGGCCCGGATCGCGCGGATCGATCGCGACACGACACGGCCGCGCGGCGCGTTCGCCGAGGTCCGTGAGCGCATGGACGCAGGCGAGGTCGACATCCTTGTCGGCACGCAGATGCTGGCGAAGGGGCACGACTTCCCGCGGCTCACGCTCGTCGGGCGTGCTGGGCGCCGACAACGCGCTCTACAGCGCCGACTTCCGCGCGACGGAGCGTCTCGCGGCGCTCCTGTTCCAGGTGGCGGGCCGCGCGGGACGGGCCGCGCTGCCCGGCGAAGTCATCGTGCAGACCGACTTCCCCGACCATCCGCTCTATCGCGCGCTCGCCGGCAACGACTACGGCGCATTCGCCGCGACGCTCCTCGCGGAGCGGCGCGTCGCGGGTTTGCCGCCGTTCGCGCATCTGGCGCTCGTGACGGCGGAGGCACCGCGGCGCGACGTTGTCGATGCGTTTCTCGCCGCGGTCCGCGTCGCGGGACGCGCGCTGTTGCGCCGCGCGGACGGCATCGAAGTGTTTCCGCCGGTGCCGGCGACGCTCGCACGCCGAGCTGGCATGGAGCGCGGGCAGGTGCTCGCGCAGAGCGCCGACCGCGCCGCGCTGCAGCGATTCCTGCCGCAGTGGCGGAGCGCGATCGGCGCGTTGCCGTCGCGGCGCGTGCGCTGGGCGTTCGACGTCGATCCGCCGGGGTTCGCGTAACGGCGGTCGAGGGAGGGACGCGGCGCTCCTCCACTATAATGTCGGATAGTCCGTCGCCGCTTCCACGGTGACGGACTATCTCCGCGAATTGAAGCGGCGCGGCCCGCGCCGCTTAATTCGCGGTTTTTGTGGCGCGACCGCCTGAGCGATTCAAAGGGCATCAAAGTCAACACGTGATCGACTACTACCGACAACTCGGAGACTGGCTTGCGCAGGGTCTGGCCGCAGTCGCGCCGGAACGCGCCGGGACGCCGATCGTCGTCGAGCGGCCGAAGCAGGCTTCGCACGGCGACTACGCGACCAACGTCGCGCTCCAGCAAGCAAAGGCCCTCAAACGCAATCCGCGCGAGCTCGCGCAGGCGCTCGTCGCCGCGCTGCCGCCGTCGGACATCGTGGCAAAGACCGAGATCGCGGGCGCCGGCTTCATCAACCTGTTCCTCACGCATGCCGCGCGCGCCGCGATCGTGACGCGGATCCTTGTCGAGCGCGAACGCTTCGGCCGGTCGAACGCGCGCGCGGGCGAACGCGTGATCGTGGAATTCGTGTCCGCGAATCCGACGGGCCCGCTGCACGTCGGCCATGGCCGGCAGGCGGCGCTGGGCGACGCCGTGGCGACGCTCCTCGAGTGGCAGGGCGCGGAGGTCACGCGCGAGTTCTACTACAACGACGCGGGCCAGCAGATCCAGAACCTCGCGATCTCGGTGCGCGCGCGCGCGCAGGAAATCCTGGGCGAGCACACGACGTTTCCCGAGGATGGCTACCGCGGCGAATACATCCGCGAACTCGCTCAGCGATATCTCGACGAGGTCGGGCACGATCTCGGCGACATCGAGTCGATCCGCCGCTTCGCCGTCGCCGAGCTGCGCAAGGAACAGGACCGCGACCTCCTCGCGTTCGGCGTGCGCTTCGACAACTACTACCTCGAGAGCTCGCTCTACACGTCGGGCCGGGTCGAGGATACGGTCGCGCGGCTCCTGGCCTCCGGCCGGGCCTTCGAGCAGGATGGCGCGCTGTGGCTCGAGACCACCGCGTTCGGCGACGACAAGGACCGCGTGATGCGGAAATCGGATGGCGGGTACACGTACTTCGTCCCCGACGTTGCCTACCACGTGACGAAATGGGAGCGCGGCTTCGTTCGCGCGATCAATGTGCAGGGCGGGGACCACCACGGCACCGTGACGCGCGTGCGCGCCGGGTTGCAGGCGGTCGGGCTCGGGATCCCGCCGGGCTATCCCGACTACGTGATCCACAAGATGGTCACCGTGATGAAGGGCGGCGAGGAAGTGAAGATCAGCAAGCGCGCCGGCAGCTACGTGTCGCTGCGCGACCTGATCGACGAGGTCGGCCGCGATGCGGTGCGCTTCTTCCTCGTCACGCGCAAGGCCGACACCGAGTTCACGTTCGACGTCGACCTCGCGCGCTCGCAGAGCGAGGAGAATCCGGTCTACTACGTGCAGTACGCGCACGCGCGCGTCTCGTCGGTGATGAAGCAGGCAGGCATCGACGTCGCCGATGCGCCGGGCGCGCTGGCCGACGCCGACCTGGGCGCGCTCGGCAGCTCGTACGAGGAGGCGCTCCTGCGCCGTCTCACCGACCTGCCGGCCGAGCTCGCGACCGCCGCGCGCGACCTGGCCCCGCATCTCGTCACGACGTACGTGCGGGAATTGGCCGCCGAATTCCACAGTTACTATAATGCGGAACGCTTCCTGGTCGACGATCCGCGGGTGAGGCGTGCCCGGCTGGCTCTTGTCGCCGCGACGGGCCAGGTGCTGCGCAATGCGCTCGCCGTGCTCGGCCTCGCCGCGCCCGCCGCGATGTGAGCTTCGCCCCGACTAGCGCCACCGACTTCGCATGAAGCCCCGCCCCCGCCCGCAACCGCGATTGGCCGCAGCGAATCCGCGCCGCGCCCGCCGCTCGGGCGCAGGCGGTACGCTGCTCGGGCTCTTCATCGGTTTGGCGCTCGGGCTCTCGCTCGCGGCGGCGGTCGCGTTCTACATCATGAAATCGGGCAACCCGTACCAGCCCGCGTCGCCGACGAAGGAGACCAGCCGCGAGCCCGCGCGGACCGCGCGCACGGAGCCCGGCGCCCCGGAGAAGCCGCGCTTCGATTTCTACAAGATCCTGCCGGGCATCGATGAGCCGAAAGTGCCGGCGAAGGGCGCCGAAAAACCCGCGACGGACCGTGCAACCGTCGAGCGCGCGATGACGCCGGACAAGGCACCCGAAAAGTCCGTCGCCAAGCTCGACGAGCGTCCCGCCCCCGACGCCGCGCGCGCGCCGAGACCCACTGAGCGCTTCTGGCTCCAGGCCGGTTCGTTCGCGCAGGAAGCAGACGCGGAGAACCTGAAGGCGCGCCTCGCGCTTGCCGGTTGGGAGGCCGAAGTGCAGTCCGCGTCGATTCCCGACAAGGGCGTGCGCTTCCGGGTGAGGCTCGGCCCCTACGACAACACCGACGAGCTGAACCGAATCAAGGGCGAGCTCGGAAGGCGCGGCTTCGAGGTGGCCGTGATCAAGTACTGAGGCACGCCCGGGCATCGCGCGGCGGCCGCGCAGGACGCGGGAACTCCCGCGGCGATGCCCTGACCAACGATCGCAACCAACGAATGCGGCGCACGCCCGGCCGCGCAAACCGGAGACTGGAACGATGCAATCGCTGCATACCCTGCTCGGCCGCGTGCCGCACCTCGCCGCGGTCCTCCTCCTCGCGCTTGCGCTGCCGGTCGGCGCGCAGACGACCGCGCCGCAGGAGGGACGCGACTACCTCCGGTTCAAGAACCCGATCCCGGTCGAGACCGGCAAGAAGATCGAGGTCATCGAGTTCTTCTCGTATGGCTGTCCGCACTGCGGCGAGTTCGAGCCGGTCCTGCAGAACTGGCTCAAGACGCTTCCCGCGGATGTCGTGTTCCGCCGCGTTCCGGTCGTGTTCCAGGACCGCTGGGTTCCGCTCGCGAAGGAATACTTCACGCTCGATGCGCTCGGCGAGGACGGCCGGCTGTCGTCGGACATGTTCACGGCCATCCACAGCAAGGGCGCGACCATGTGGAACGAGAAGACGTTCTTCGACTGGGCCGTGGCGCACGGGCTCGACCGGAAGAAGGTCGAGGACATGTACAACTCGTTCGCTATCGCGGGCAAGATGAACCGGGCGCGGCAGCTGGCACAGTCGTACGGCGTGCAGTCGGTGCCGCTCATCGTCATCGACGGCAAGTTCGTCGTGTCGACGGAGAAGGTCGGCTCGCACGCGGCGATGGTCCCCGTGATGGACGCGCTGATCGCGAAGGCGCGCACCGAGCGGCCGAAGAGCTGAACGTATTCATTACCGGCGCGAGCAGCGGCATCGGCGCCGCCCTCGCCCGCCGTTACGCGGCAGCGGGCGCGACGGTCGGACTCTTCGCGCGCCGCCGCGAAGCGCTCGACGCGCTCGTCGCGGAGCTACCGCCGGGGTCCGGCATCGCATACGCGGGCGACGTGCGCGACGCCACGCTGCTCGCGCGCGCGGCGGCCGACTTCATCGCGCGCTTCGGTCCGCCCGACGTCGTGATCGCGAATGCGGGCATCTCGCGCGGGACGCTGACCGAGCACGCCGAGGACGCGGGCGTGTTCCGCGAGATCCTCGACGTCAACGTGCTCGGGCTCGTGCACACGTTCGCACCGTTCGTCTCGCCGATGCGCGCGGCGGGCCGGGGCGCTCTCGCGGGTATCGCGAGCGTGGCGGGATTCCGCGGCCTGCCCGGCGCGGGCGCGTATTCGGCGTCGAAGGCCGCCGCGATCGCCTATCTCGAAAGCCTCCGCATCGAGCTCGCCGGATCGGGCGTCGCGGTCGTGACGATCTGTCCCGGCTACGTCGCGACGCCGATGACGGAGAAGAATCCCTACCGGATGCCGTTCCTGATCGGCGCGGACAGGGCGGCGCGATCGATCGCACGGGCGATCGCACGGCGCCGGCGCTTCGTCGTGCTGCCCTGGCCGATGGCGCTCGTGGGCTGTGCTCTGCGCGTGCTGCCGCGCCGGCTCTACGACACGCTGTTCCGCTACGCACCGCGCAAGCCGCGGCGGCCCGCATGACGCGCACGAAACGAAAGGGCCGCCCTCGCGGACGGCCCTTCTCGTCGCGGCTCTGCGCGCGTCAGAGCGGCATGCGCAGGCCGACGGTGACGGCCCAGTAGTTGCCGTCGCCGCGCGCGGCGGTGCCCGACCCCGAAATGTAGCCGGTGACGCCGCCGAAGTCCGCGGCGGCGCCGACGTTGAACAGCGCGTAGCTGTTGTCGGGCTTCGGCGCGGGAACGGTGTACCACCCTCCGAGCGTGTTCGACGCCGCCGTCACGGTGCGGTCGTTGTCGAGCGAGTCGTATTCCCAGGTGACGCGCGCGAACGGGCGGACGCCCCCGAACTTGCCCGCGACCTGCCAGCCTGCGCTCCATAGCATCTGGTCGTTGTCCTGCTGGCCGTACGTGAGCGCCGTGCTGTCCGAACCCGTTTCGGAGAACTGCCGGACGATCGCCTTCGTGTAGGTCGCGCGTGCGTACGGTCCGTGCAGCAGGTCCTGGTACTTGAACCAGTAGCCACCGAGGAGCCGCGCAGTGTACTCGTAGCCGCGCGTCTGCCCGCTCTCGTTGCGAACGGAAGGACCCAGAACGATGTTGCGGTTCACGTCGTTGTAGTCGAGGCTGGCCGCGCCCACCGTCGCCCCGAGGTACCACGGGCCTTCGCCGTACCCGCCGTACAGCGTGAACACGGGCTGCCGCAACTTGAACCCACCGCCGTCGCCGCCGAAGTCGCCCTTGCTCTCGGTGTAGCCGAACATCATCCCCGCGAGCGCACGGTCGGAGAGCTTCATGTCGCCGCCGACCGCCACGGTGTTGCTATAACCGCTGCCGTTGTTCGGCCCGGCCTGCATGTCGATGCTGCCGTAATCGTAGGCGACCCACGCCTCGAGCCTCCTTGGCGGCCGTGGCGAGTCGAGGCTCGACCACATCCGGCCGTCGAGCGCGCGGTAGTTCGCATCCTCGACACGGAACGGCGCGTCGCCGAGCGACGCGATCTGCTGCGGGCCGACCAGCATCGAATTCACGACTTCCGCAATGATCACCTCGGCGGCAGGCGTCGGATGGATGCCATCGGCGAACAGATAGGTCTGCGCCGCATTCGGCGCGACCAGCGTCGAGGGAGTGCACAGAAGCGACGTCGGCACGGTGCAGGCAGCTGTCGTTACGTTCGTGAGACCGAAGGACGCCGGATTCGCGAGCATTTCATTGAACAGCTGCCCCGAGTTGACGCGGATCGTCTGGAACGGAGCCTGGTTCAAGGCGCCAATCAGCGTCGTATTGAACAGCCCGACGAGCGAGGTGTACGGCAACGCAGGATTCGCCATGCCGTCCGGGGATCTGCCGAGGTCGTACAGGTTGAACACGACGATATATTTCGCCCCCGCGGCGTTGAGACGCGCGACCTGCTGTACGAGTTGGGTCGCCGCCAGTGCGATGTTCGTTGGTATCTGTGACGCCGGTATCAGGCCTGCGCCAGCCGCGGTGAGATTGTTGAAGATATCGTTGTATCCGGCGTTCACTCCGTACAAAGCGTTCGAGTCGAGGCTCGGCGAAATCTTGAGCAGCTCGGTGATCTGAGTCGACAGCGGACGGTCCGGCGCCGTTGGCGATATGGTCGGCACGATCAAGGACGGCGAGTTGATGTTGGTACCGCCCTGCGCGAAATCCGTCCCGCCCTTGGCCACCGTGGTGATCGTCAATCCGTAGGCGGCGCCGAGGTTCTGCGCCCAGATAAGACCGGGATTCACGGTGAAGCGCGAACCGTAGAAGCCGGCGTCAGTGCTGCTGTCGCCGAAGAAATACATGTTGCTGAACTGTGCCGTGGCGGGTGCCGAAACGGCGAGCGCGACGGCGCCGGCGAGTAGAGTGCGCTGGAAGGTCCGCATGATCGGATGCTCCTGAGATGTAACGAGGCGTTACAGTTTTGCAGCGGAGTCCCATTCTAATGCAAAAGACCGCGGGCAGCGGGGGAGGCCGATGCGACGGGTCAACGCCGCAGTGCGCTCGGCCGTTCTGGCATCATGCAAATCGGAGGCGCCATGCCAACCCCTTCCACCGCGGCCTTGTGCCGCCCTGTCTCCGTGACGTTCCGTCGCGGGGGATCGTTCGCGTTGCTGCTCGCCGCGGCGGTGCTCGCTGCGGGTCTTGCGCATCCGGCGCGCGCGGACGACGACCTGCCGGGCCGCGTGGGCCGCATCGCGGATTTCGCGGGGCAGCTCTACCTCTCGCCCGAGGATCGTGCGACGGAATGGCAAACCGTCGGCACCAACTATCCGGTCGCGTCCGGCGACAACCTTTGGGTCGGCGGCGACGGCCGGGCCGAAGTGGACTACGGCGGCGGACAATTCCGGCTCGCGGGCGACACCAACCTGCACGTCTCGCGGCTCGACGAGAACCAGATTGCGCTCTTCATCGCGCAGGGCCGCGTGATTCTCCGAGTTCGCGTGCTCGATCCGGGCGACTCCGCGCGCATCGACGCGCCCAACACGCAGATTCAGCTCAACCGACCTGGGCTGTACCGGATCGACGTAGCGCCCGACCGTCAGTCGACGTCGGTTACAGTGCGCGAGGGCGAAGCCGTTGTCATGCTCGCAAACGGCGCGCAGCAGGCGCTGCCGGGACAGATGGCTGTCGTCACGGGACCGGATCCGACTGAAGCCAACGTGATCAACGGGACCGGGCAGGACGGCTTCGACGCGTGGAGCGCGACGCGCGACCGCCGCTACGACCAGCCGCGTGGCAACACGTACGTTTCGCGCCAGATGGTCGGCTATTCGGATCTCGACGAGTTTGGCACGTGGCAGTCGGTGCCGGAGTACGGCCAGGTCTGGTATCCGAATGGGGTCGCGGCCGACTGGGCGCCGTATCGCGACGGTTACTGGACCAACGTCGGCGGCTGGGGGCTCACCTGGGTCGACGCGGCACCGTGGGGTTACGCGCCGTTCCACTACGGTCGCTGGGCCTGGGTCCGCGGACGCTGGGGGTGGTGCCCGGGGACCTTCGTCGCGCGGCCGGTCTGGGCGCCGGCACTCGTGGGCTGGGTTGGCGGCGCCGGGTGGGGCGTCTCGGCGCGATTCGGCGCGCCCGTCTACGGCTGGGTGCCGCTCGGGTGGGGCGAGCCGCTCCAACCGTGGTGGCAGCGGTGCTCGTACAACTGCTGGGCGAGGTACAACCGTCCCTACGCCGTCAACGTCGCGGTGCGTCCGACGCATCCGCCCGCGCAGTTCCGAAACGTCGTGGTTCCGGGCGCCGTGAGCGCGGTGCCGGCGGCGACGCTTTCGGGTCGGCTTCAGGTGCGCCAACATCTGGTGCCGGTCCCGTCGCAGCAGTATGCGTCTGCGCCGGTGCTCGCTACGGCGCCTGCGGTGCCGTCCGGGCCGTCGCGCATTCCCGGACCGCGTCCGGGCACGGCAGGAACACCGGCGCCCGCGTCGACCTTCTACCCGGTGTCGCGCCCCGGTCGCCTTGGCGTGGAGGCGGCGGCGAAGCAGCCTGCCGCAGGACCCGCCGTGAGCGCGCCGCTGCCCGGCCAGAGCATGTCGCGGCCGACCGGAACCCCCGCGCCCTCCCAAGGCGTCGAACCGACGGCGCCGGGTCGGGCGAGGACCGTGCCGCCCGTTGCGCCGGGGCCACAGATCCCTGCCGCAACAACGAACGTCGCACCGGTGCAACCGGCGACCGCGACGCGCGCGCGCTCGCCGCAGCCGGCCGGCGCACCGGAATACACGCCGCCCACCGCCGGCACTCCGCCGCCGCCGACGCGACAGCGTCCGCCGCCAGCGGTCGCGACGCCCGTTCCGTCGCCCGCGCCGCCGCCGGCGCAGATGTCACGCGAAAGGGCGCCGGCTGCCGATCGCGCGGGAATGATGCCGACGGCGCCCGTGCAGCGCGGCGGGCAGGTTGGGCCGCCGCCGACTGCTGCCGTGCCTGTCCCGCGCGCGGCGCAGCCAGGCGCATCGGTCCCCCACGCTGCACAGCCGGGTGCGCCGGTCGCGCCTGCTGCATCGCCCGGTGCGACGCCCGGTGGGCAACGCGAAGGGCGGGCCGAACGCGCCGGTCAGGTCAAGGCGGCCGAGAAGGGGGACGCCGGACCCGGGGGTCCCGCGAAGCCCTGACAGGTTGACGCGCCGGCGGCACTCAATCCCGCTCGTGCTCTGCTCTGTGTCGAGGAGTCGACCGCTTGCGGCCTGGGCCCACGCGCGTCCGCTCGGAGGCCGACGGCTCGAAATCACGAGTTGCCCTACCGGCGCGGAGGCCGAACCGGCTCGCCGCTCGCGCCGCGGCCTCCGCTCCGCCAAACGTTTCGCGACGCCACGTCGTCGGCCGCCTGCGGCGACTCGCGATCGCTCGCTCCCCCGTGGCGCTTCGCGCCCAGGGGAACGCGCGAGCGGCGGAGAGGGGCCCCGAGCGCGTAGCGCGCAGGGGATCGGAGCAATCGCGAGCGCGCTCGGAGGCCGACGGCTCGAAATCACGAGTTGCACTGCCGGTGCGGAGGCCGAACCGGCTCGCCGCTCGCGCCGCTAGGGCGCGACGAGCGCGAGGCGACGGCCGCCGTCGATCAGCTTCACGCGGTCGCCGTCGTGCACCGTCGGCTGGCTGCTGTAGACGAAGGTCCGCTGCTGGCCACTGTCCATCTTGATGGCGACGTTCCACGATCCCTTCGTGTTCTTGTTCTTCTCGATCTCGTTGCCGACGTAGGCGCCGCCCGCGGCACCGGCGATCGTCGCGACCGTGTTGCCGCGGCCGCTGCCGATCTGATGGCCGAGCACGCCGCCCAAGACGCCGCCGGCGACCATGCCGACGCCCGAGGACTGGCCCTTCACTTCGACGAAGCGCACGGACTGCACGACACCGCAGTCGGTGCATTGGGCGGCGGCGGTGGCCGGCGCGGGCGCGGGTGTCTGCGCGAGAGCGAGACTTGCGAACGTCGCCGCGGCGAACGCCGCGAGGCGCGAGGCGGTTCGGGTCATGGCCGTTCTCCGATTCGGATGCACGGATTCACTATAGCAAAGGCGACCCACGTCTCACCGGCCGTCCGCGCGAATGCGCGCGTAGGTTCCAGGCGCCGCCTCGATCACCTTGAGTCGGCCCTTGCCGGGGACGCGCGCCGGTACGTCCTTGCCGCGATGTGGCCGGAGCCACTGCGCCCAGTCGTTCCACCACGATCCCTCGTGCTGCTTCGCGCCGGCGAGCCACGCGTCGGCCGTCGGCGGGCAGCTTGTCGTGGGTCCAGTAGCCGTACTTGTTCGCGGACGGCGGATTGATCATGCCGGCGATGTGCCCGGATCCCGACAGCACGAAGCGCGCCTTGCCGCCCATGACCTGCGTGCCCGCATAGGTCGCCTTCCACGGCGCGATGTGATCCTCGATCGCGGACGCGAAGTACATCGGCACCGTCACCTTCGACACGTCGATCGGCACGCCGGAGAGCGTGATCCCGCCCGGTTCGCGCAGCAGGTTATTCATGTACATGTTGCGCAGGTAGAAGCTGTGCATCGTCGCCGGCATCCGCGTCGCGTCCTGATTCCAGTGCAGGAGGTCGAACGGGAAGGGATCGCGGCCCATCAGGTAGTTGTTGATCACGAACGACCAGATCAGGTCGTTCGCGCGCAGCATGTTGAACGTCGTTGCCATCTCGCTGCCTTCGAGATAGCCGCGCTCGGTCATCTTGCGCTCGAGCGAGGAGACCTGGCTCTCGTCGATGAACACTTCGAGCTCGCCCGACCGGTTGAAGTCGATGAGCGCCGTCATGAACGTCGCGCTGACGATCCGCTTGTCCTTCTTCGCCGCCATGAACGCGAGCGTCGCGGCGAGGAGCGTCCCGCCGAGGCAGTAGCCGAGCGCGTTGACCTCGGCTTCGCCGGTCGCCCTTCTCGATAGCGTCGAGCGCGGCGAGCGGCCCCTCCTGCAGGTAATCCTCGAAGTCCTTGTGCGCGAGCTTCTCGTCCGGATTGACCCACGAGATCACGAACACGGTGATGCCCTGGTCGACCGTCCACTTGATCAGCGAGTTCTTCTCGCGCAGGTCCATGATGTAGTACTTGTTGATCCACGGCGGGATCACGAGCAGCGGCCGCGTCGCGACCTTCTTCGTCGAAGGCTCGTACTGGATCAGCTGCATCAGGTCGTTCTGGAAGACGACCTTGCCGGGCGTGGTCGCGATGTTGACGCCGAGCTCGAAGGCCTTCGTGTCGGTCATCGAGATCTTGAGCCGGCCGTTGCCGCGCTCGATGTCGTCGAGCAGGTTGTTGAGCCCGCGCACGAGGTTCTGGCCGCCGCTCGCGATCGTTTCGCGGAACACCTCGGGGTTGGTGAGCGCGAAATTCGACGGCGCGAGCGCGTCGATGTACTGGCGCGTGAAGAAATCGACTTTCTTCTTCGTCCCTTCGTCCAGCCCCTCGACGCTCGCGACGGTCTCGTGCAGCCAGCGCGCGGTGATGAGGTAGCCCTGCTTGATGTAGTCGAACAGGAAATGCTCCTCCCAGTCCTCGTGGCGGAACCGCTTGTCGCCCTGCTTCGGCGCCGCGACGGGCTCGGCGGACCCGCCCATGAGCCGCATCGTCGAGGCCTGCCAGAGGTTCATGTAGTCCCACCACAGGTTCATCTGCGTCTCGGCGAGCTTGTAGGGGTTGGCCAGCATCTTCGAGGCCATCTCCATGAATGCCTTGCCGATGCCGAGCTCGTCGGTGACGAGCGACGCGCCCGACTTCGCGTGGTGCGCGGCGAAGTCGCCGATCAGCTTCGCGCTCTTGTCGGCGGCGGCGGCGAGCGATTGCGCGAGGGCGACAGGGTCGTATCCGGATTGCGTGGCTTCCGGGGTGGCGGGGGTCTTGGCAGCGGCGGACATGAGCGTTTCTTTCTTGCGCAAAGGTGGGACGTTATGGGCGCGGAGGACCGAAGCGAATCGCGCCGTCGGCGGCGACGTCGCGGACGACGCGTCCGGCGCGCCAGAGGCGGTTCAGGTGGGCGATCGCCTCGCCCATCGCAAAATAACGCTGCTGCAGATCGAGCTCGCGGCGAAAGAGCACGGGGACGACGTCGGCGGCGCTGACGGGCGCATGTGCCGCGCCGACCGCGGCGGCGAGCTCGGACAGGCGCGCGTCGTGGTGTGCGCGCAGCTGCGCGACGCGTACCGGAATTCCGCGGAACGGCAGACCGTGCGACGGCAGCACCAGCGTGTCGGGCGGCAGTGTCTCGAACGCGGCGATCGAGTCCAGGAAACGCCGCAGCGGATCGCCGTCGGGCTCGGGCGCCCAGACGCTCACGTTGGTGCTGATCTTCGGGAGCAGCATGTCGCCCGAGATCAGGACGCCGCGCTCACGCGAGAAGAGCGACGCATGCTCCGGCGAGTGGCCGTGGCCCTCGACGACGGTCCACGCGGTGCCGCCCAGCGTCCGCGTATCGCCGTCGAGCAGGCGGTCGAACGTCGCAGGCAGCTCGGGCACGCCGCGCCGGTACGGGTTGCCGCGCGCATCGAAGGCCGCGATGTGCTCGGGCGCCATCCCGTGCTTGCGGAAGAGCGCGATCGTCGGCGCCGCGCCGTAGCCGCCGTGCTGTCCGGCCAGCGCATGCGCGGTCAGGAACTCCGCATGGGTCATCGCGACCGGTGCGCCCGTGCGCGCGGATAGCCAAGCAGCGTTGCCGACGTGATCGGGATGGCAGTGCGTCGCGACGATCCGGGCGAGCGGCCGCGCGGCGAGCAACGTGGCGAAATGCTGCTCCCAGAGCGCGCGCGTGGGACCGTCGCCATAACCACAGTCGACGAGCGCGAAACCGTCGTCGTCCGCGAGCAGCCACAGGTTGATGTGATCGAGCGCGAAGGGCAGCGGCATCCGCAGCCAGTGGATGCGCGGCGCGACTTCGATTGTCGCGCCCGGTGCGGGCGGCGCCGGGAACGGATATTCGAGCACCGCGGGCATCGAGGCAGTCATGGCGTCATCGCGTCGCATTCCATCGCCGTGGCGGCACACATGGTTTTCGAGGGCCGTTGCCGAGCGATGCACCGCTTTTGTGCAACGCAACATCGTCGGGGAATCGGCAAGTCATGTCAAGGGTGGCGCGAGCGGCGGAGAGGGGGAACGCGCGAGCGGCGAGCAGGGGTCCCCCGCCGAAGGCATGGGGATGCGAGCAATCGCGAGTCGCGTTCCGAGACCGACAGCGCAGCACATGGATCACTTGGCAGGTGGGAGGCCGAACCGCGCGCGGAGCGCGAAGGGTATCGGAGCATTCGCGAGTCGACACCCTCGGCCGACATGATACGGGTCGATTACCTCGACGGACGAGGAGGCCGATATGGTATCGTGACCCGCTCCCGCAGGTTTGCCCGTCACCGATGTCCGCAGCTCACGTCCCGGCCGCCCGCGCGAAGCTCGAACCCGCCGCCGCTGCGGGCATGCGCAAGGCGCCGGCCGGCGGCGGCCCCACCTATTCGATCTCCGCGCTGGCGCAGGAATTCGCGCTGACGACGCGGGCGATCCGCTTCTATGAGGACGAGGGCCTGCTCGCGCCCGCTCGGCGGGGGCAGACCCGCGTCTACGGCGAGCGCGAGCGGACGCGGATCAAACTGATCCTTCGCGGCAAGCGGCTCGGGCTCGCGTTGTCCGAGATCCGCGAGTTGTTCGACATCTACGCCGCGGCGGGCAACGAACGGCCGCAGCTCGTCAAGTTCGTGCAGATGCTCGCGGACCGTCGCGCGATGCTCCTGCAGCAGCGCGAAGACATCGACGCCGTCCTGACCGAGATCGCCGCGCTCGAGCGCGACTGCCGCCGCCGGCTGAAGCCCGCGCGCGACGGCGGATAGGGGCCGACGCCCTGCGCAGGTTGACGTTTACGTAAACGTCACGTAGAGTCGCCGATCCCCCACCGGACTTGCCATCGTGGTCCACGCCGCTCACGCTCCCGCGCACCCCGGCCAATGGAAGCCGCAGGATCCCGGCTACGCGGCGCGGGTACGCGCGAGCTTCGCGCGGCAGGGCGCGATGCGCACGCTGGGCGCCGAGCTCGCTGCCGTCGAGCCCGGGTATTGCGCGATCACGCTCATCCCGCGCGCCGAGGTCGCCCAGCAACACGGATACGTGCACGCCGGCGTTGTCGCTGCGATCGTCGACTCGGCGGGTGGCTACGCGGGCTTCACGTTGTTCCCGGGCGAACGCGTCGGTGCTGACGGTGGAGTTCAAGCTCAACCTGCTCGCGCCGGCCACCGGCGAACGGCTCGTCGCCGAAGGGTTCGTCGTGAAGCCCGGCCGCACGCTCGCAGTGACCCGCGGCGAGGTCCACGCCGAGCACGGCGGCAAGCGGACGCTGGTCGCGCTCATGCAGCAGACCCTGATGGTGATGCACGGCAAGGACGAGTGAGCGAGCGGGGCGAAGCCAAGGCCCAAAGGGCGCGTCCGCGAGCGATCGAGGCGGCCGACCCTGAAGGGGTGGATCATATTGCAGGCGGCGCGGAGGCCGCGGATCACTGAGCAAGGACCGACCATGGAGCTCATCCCCGCGCTCGACTTCCACCACGGCGAGACGATCGACATGCTGCGCGCCACCGTGCGGCAGTTCGCTGCGGACGAGATCGCGCCGCGCGCCGCGGAGATCGACCGGACGAACCAGTTTCCGATGGATCTGTGGCGCAAGATGGGCGAACTGGGCCTTCTCGGCATCACCGTCGAGGAGGACTTCGGCGGCACCGCGATGGGTTATCTCGCGCACATCGTGGCGATGGAGGAGGTCAGCCGCGCGTCCGCGTCCGTGGGGCTGTCCTACGGCGCGCACTCGAACCTGTGCGTGAACCAGATCCGCCGCAACGGCAGCGACGCGCAGAAGCGGAAGTACCTGCCGAAGCTCGTCTCGGGCGAGCACGTCGGCGCGCTCGCCATGAGCGAACCCGGGTCCGGCTCGGACGTCGTGTCGATGCGGCTGCGCGCCGACCGCAAAGGCGACCACTACGTGCTCACCGGCAGCAAGATGTGGATCACCAACGGCCCCGACGCGGACACGCTCGTCGTCTATGCGAAGACCGATCCGGGCGCGGGCCCGCGCGGGATCACCGCGTTCCTGATCGAGAAGGGGATGCGGGGCTTTTCGACCGCGCAAAAGCTGGACAAGCTCGGGATGCGCGGCTCGAACACCTGTGAGCTCGTGTTCGACGGCTGTGTGGTGCCCGCGGCCAACGTGCTGGGCGCGGAGGGCCAGGGCGTCAATGTGCTGATGAGCGGGCTCGACTACGAGCGCGCGGTGCTGGCCGGCGGACCGCTCGGGATCATGGCGGCGTGCCTCGACGTCGTCCTGCCCTACGTGCACGAGCGCTCGCAGTTCGGCCAGCCGATCGGCGAGTTTCAGCTGATGCAGGGCAAGCTCGCCGACATGTACACGACGATGAACGCGTGCCGCGCGTACGTCTACGCGGTCGGGCAGGCGCTCGACCGCGGCGGACTCTCGGGCCGCGCGGCGCGCAAGGACGCGGCCGGCGCGATCCTCTACGCGTCCGAGAAGGCGACGTGGATGGCGGGCGAGGCGATCCAGGCACTGGGCGGCAACGGCTACATCAACGACTACGCGACCGGCCGATTGTGGCGCGATGCGAAGCTCTACGAGATCGGCGCGGGCACCTCCGAGATCCGGCGGATGCTGATCGGCCGCGAGCTCTTCAACGAGACGAAGTGAGATGGCGCTCGAGCTGAAGGCGACTTGCGAGAAGTGCGCGGCGCCGCTGCCGCCGGCCGCCGCGGATGCGCGCATCTGCAGCTACGAATGCACGTTCTGCGCGCGCTGCGCCGACGCGATGGGCGGACGCTGCCCGAACTGCGGCGGCGAGCTCGTGCCACGACCACGCCGGACGCCGCGGACCGCGGCCGACTGACAAAGGAAATGGACCATGCTGAACGACCCGATAGTCATCGTCGGCGCCGCGCGGACGCCGATGGGCGGGTTCATGGGCGACTTCGTCGTCCCTCGCAGCGAGTGATCTCGGCGCCGTCGCCATCAAGGCCGCGGTCGAACGCGCGGGCATCGCGCCCGCGGACGTGCAGGAAGTGATCATGGGCAACGTGCTGCCGGCGGGCCAGGGCCAGGCGCCCGCGCGGCAGGCGTCGATCAAGGCCGGCCTTCCGCTCGCGACCGGTTGCACGACGGTCAACAAGATGTGCGGCTCGGCGATGAAGGCGGCGATGCTCGCGCACGACCTGATCGCCGCCGGCACGAACGAGATCATGGTCGCGGGCGGCATGGAATCGATGAGCAATGCGCCGTACCTGCTGCCGAAGGCGCGCGCCGGCTACCGGATGGGGCACCAGACCGTGTACGACCACATGTTCCTCGACGGCCTCGAGGACGCGTACGACCGGGGCCGGCTGATGGGCACGTTCGCCGAGGACTGTGCGGCGAAGATGGCGTTCACGCGCGAGGCGCAGGATGCGTTCGCGCATCGCGTCGCTCGCGCGCGCGCTCGCCGCGAACAACGACGGCACATTCGCGTGGGAGATCGCTCCCGTCACGCTCGCCGGCAGGAAGGGCGAGCTCGTCATCGCGCACGACGAGCAGCCGGCGAAGGCGTCGCCGGAGAAGATCCCGACGCTGAAGCCCGCGTTTCGCAAGGACGGGACGGTGACCGCGGCGAACTCGAGCTCGATCTCCGACGGCGCGGCGGCGCTCGTGCTGATGCGCCGCTCGACGGCGGAGAAGCGCGGCCTGAAGCCGCTCGCGGTCGTCCTCGCGCACGCGACGCATGCGCAGGAGCCCGGCTGGTTCACGACGGCGCCGGTGGGCGCGATCGCGAAGGTCTACGCGCAGACCGGGTGGACGACGAAGGACGTCGACCTCTTCGAGATCAACGAGGCGTTCGCCGTGGTGACGATGGCGGCGATGAAGGAGCACGGGATCGCCGCACGAGAAGGTCAACGTCCACGGCGGCGCGTGCGCGCTCGGCCATCCGATCGGCGCGTCGGGCGCGCGCATCCTCGTCACGCTTGATCGGCGCGCTGCGCAAGCACGGGAAGAAGCGCGGCGTCGCGGCGCTGTGCATCGGCGGCGGCGAGGCGACGGCGATGGCGATCGAGCTCGTCTAGGGTCTGCCGAGCACAACAGGCCCCGCATGGTTCCCCTCTCGACGTGGCTCCTCTTCTGCGTCGCGTGCGCGGCGCTGGCCGCGACGCCGGGCCCGAATCTGCTCTACCTTGTCTCGCGCACGCTGGTCCAGGGACGGCCTGCCGGCTTCGTCTCGCTCGCGGGCACGGGGACCGGCCTCGCCTTCCACGTGCTTGCCGCGGCGCTCGGCCTCTCTGCGCTGCTCGCGACCGTCCCCGCCGCGTACGAGGCGGTGCGCTGGGCCGGCGCCGCGTACCTGCTCTGGCTGGCGTGGCAGACGTGGCGCGCGCCCCAGGCGGTGTCAGGCGCGAGCACGGCGCCGGCTCCGGCGCCCGATGCGCCGGCTCTATCGCGACGGCGTCGTGACCGGCATCCTCAACCCCAAGGTCGCCTTGTTCCAGCTCGCGCTCTTTCCGCAGTTCGTCGATCCCGCGCACGGCAGCGTGCTCGGACAGAGCCTCGTGCTCGGCGCGACGCAGATCGTGATCGTCTCGACGTTCGACGCGGGTTGCGTCCTGGCGGCGGCCGGCGTGCGCTCCTGGCTCGACACGCGGCCGGGCTTCGCACGCTGGTCGAAGCGGGTGCTGGCGGGCATCTTCGGCGCGCTCGCCGTGCGCCTCGCTCTGGACGACCGGCGGTGACCCCGGCACCGCTCCTGCCGGTCTACGCGAAGCTCACGGCGGTGGCGCTGGTGTGGGGCGGCTCTTTCATCGCGGCGCGCGTCGTGGCGATGGAGACGACGACGTTCACGGCGGCGCTGTGGCGCTACGTGATCGCGACCGCCGCGCTCGTCGCGCTGTCGCTCGTGCTCGAGCGCGGCCTGCCGCGGCTCACGCCGGCGCAGATGCCAGGCGTTTGCCTGCTCGGCGTCACCGGCGTCGTGCTCTACAACTTACTCTTCCTCTACGGGATGCAAACCGTGTCGGCGTCGCGCGGCTCGCTGATCATTGCGACGGTGCCGGCCGCCACGCTTCTCGGCGGTGCGCTGTTCCTGCACGAACCGCTGACGCCGCGGCGCGGCGCCGGCATCGTGATCGCGCTCTTGGGCGTCGCGGTCGAGCTGGGCCGCGGCAATCCACTGGTGCTCTTCCAGGGCCACGCGGGCATCGGCGAGGCTGCGCTCTTCGGAGGCGTGCTGTCGTGGGCCGCTTACACGCTTCTCGGCCGGCGCCTGCTCACCGAGCTCTCGCCGCTTGCCGCCACCACTTATGCCGCGCTTGTCGGCACCCCACTGCTCGCGCTCTTGTGCCTTGCGACCGGCGACCTCGCGCTGCCGGCGGCGACGGCGCGCGGATGGGGCTCGCTCCTTTTCCTCGGGCTCTTCGGCACCGCGCTCGCCTACATCTGGTTCTACGATGGCGTGCGGGCGATCGGCCCGGCGCGCACGTCGGTCTTCGTGAACCTGGTGCCGATCGCCGCCATCACGTTCGCCGTGCTGCTCCTGGGCGAGCCGCTCCTGCCGTCGATGATCGTGGGCGCGGCGCTGGTCGTGTCGGGAGTCTTCATCATCAACTGGCCGGCGCGCACGGCGTCCGCCGCTTCCGCGGCACCCTCGCGCTGACGCCATGCTGCTGACCGAGACGCAACAGCTGATCCGCGACACGATGCGCGCGTTCGCGCAGGAGCGGCTCGCGCCGAACGCAGCGCGATGGGACCGCGAGGGGCACTTTCCGCGCGATGAGCTCCGCGCGTTGGGCGAGCTGGGCGCGATGGGCGTGGTGACGCCCGAGCGCTGGGGCGGCGCCGGCCTCGACTACGTCTCGCTCGCCGTCATGCTGGAGGAGATCGCGGCGGGCGACGGCGCGACCTCGACGATCGTCAGCGTGCAGAACTCGGTCGTCTGCGGACCGATCGCGGCATTCGGCACCGACGTGCAGAAGGAGCACTACCTGACGCCGCTCGCGCGTGGCGAATGGCTGGGCTGCTTCTGCCTGACCGAGCCCCAAGTCGGTTCCGACGCCGGCGCGATCGTCACGCGCGCCGAGCGCGCCGGCGACCACTACGTGCTGAACGGCGTCAAGCAGTTCATCACGACGGGGAAGAACGCGGACGTCGCGGTCGTGTTCGCGGTCACGGACCGCGCCGCGGGCAAGAAGGGCATCTCGGGCTTCATCGTCGACACGAAGGCGCCGGGCTACGTCGTCGCGCGCGTCGAGGACAAGCTCGGCCAGCGCGCCTCCGACACGGCACAGATCCTGTTCGAGAACTGCCGTGTCCCCGCGTCGGGCCTGCTCGGTCGCGAAGGCGAGGGCTACCGGATCGCGCTCTCGAACCTCGAGGCGGGCCGGATCGGCATCGCTGCCCAGGCCGTGGGCATGGCGCGCGCGGCCTTCGACGCCGCGCTCGCCTACGCGCGCGAGCGCACGAGCTTCGGCACCGTGCTCACGGGCCACCAGGCGGTCAATTTCAAGCTCGCCGACATGGCCACCGAAGTCGAGGTCGCGCGGCAGATGGTCTGGCATGCGGCGGCGCTGCGCGACGCGGGGCAGCCGTGCCTCAAGGAAGCGTCGATGGCAAAGCTCTTCGCCTCCGAGATGGCCGAGCGCGTGTGCTCGGCGGCGATCCAGGTGCACGGTGGCTATGGCTACGTCAGCGACTTTCCCGTCGAGCGGATCTACCGCGACGTGCGCGTCTGCCAGATCTACGAGGGCACGAGCGAGATCCAACGGCTCGTGATCGGCCGCGCGATCGCCGGTTGACCGACGCCGGAGCCGACAGCATGGCCGCGCCGCTCGAGTTCTACTTCGACTTCTCGTCGCCGTACGGCTACCTCGCGTCCCGGAAGATCGAGGCGCTCGCCGCGAAGCACGGGCGCGGCGTCGACTGGCGCCCGATCCTGCTGGGCGTCCTGTTCAGGCACGCCGGCACCGCGCCGCTCGTCGACATTCCGCTCAAGGGCGAGTACTCGAAGCGGGACATGGAACGGAGTGCCCGCTTCCACGGCATCGTCGACTTCCGGATGCCGTCCCGGTTCCCGATCCCCACGCAGGCCGCCGCGCGGATCGTCCTGTGGCAGAAGGGGATCGATCCCGCGCGGGCGACGCGAATCGCGAAGGCATTGTTCCGGGCATACTGGGTCGACGACATCGATATCTCGGCGCCGGACAGCGCAGTGTCGATTACGGCGAAGGAGGGCGTCGACGCCGGGGATGCGCGCGCGGCGATCGCAGATCCGGCGATCAAGGAAGGGCTGAAGCGCGAGGTGGAGGGGGCGATCGGCCGCGGCGTCTTCGGCTCGCCGTTCGTGTTCGTCGACGGCGAGCCGTTCTGGGGACTCGACCGCTTCGACCAGATCGAAAAGTGGCTGGCGGCGGGAGGGTTCTGAGCCGATGAACTCGCCCACTCCCGCGATTCGGATCGAAGGTTGCCGGCCTGGCGCACTGGGCGCCGTCGCGCGCATGCACGGCGAGTATTACGCGAAGCGCTGGGGCTTCGGCCCGGTCTTCGAGTGCCGTGTCGCGCGCGGTCTCGCCGATATCGTCGAGCGGGCCGACGCCGCGCGCGACGGCTTCTGGATCGCCGATGACGGTACCGGCATCGTGGGCTCGGTCGCCATCGACGGACAATCCGAGGGCGGCGAAGGCGCGCGCCTGCGATTCTTTCTGGTCGACGAGGATCGGCAGGGTCGCGGGATCGGCAGCCGACTGCTCGACGAGGCGCTCGCGTTCTGCGACCGCACCGGCCATCATCGCGTGTTCCTCTGGACCTTCGCCGGTCTCGATGCGGCGCGCACGCTCTACGAAGGGCGCGGATTCCGCCTCGTCGCCGAGCATCGCGACACGCAGTGGGGGACGCCGGTGCAAGAGCAGAAATTCGTTCGCGAGCGCTGATCGGATTCGGACGCATGGCTGACTACACGCTCTACTGCTTCGCGCAATCGGGGAACGCGTACAAGCCTGCGCTGGCGCTCGCGCTGGCCGGCGCGGACTGGGCGCCGCGCTTCGTCGACTATTTCAACGGCGAGACGCGCACACCCGAGTATCGCGCGATCAACGTCATGGGCGAAGTGCCCGTGCTCGAGCATCGCGGCCAGCGGCTGTCGCAGTCGGGCGTGATCCTCGACTACCTGGGCGAGACGCTCGGCAAGTTCGGCCCGACCGACGCGACGGACCGGCGCGAGATCCTGCGCTGGCTTCTCTGGGACAACCACAAGCTCACGAGCTACACGGCGACCTACCGCTTCCTGCGCGCCTTCACAAAGGACGCCGACCCGGCCGTGGTCGACGTCTTCCGCAAGCGCGCCGAGGCGGCGTGGGGCGTGCTCGATGCGCATCTGGCCGGGCGCCGGTACGTCGCGGCCGAGCGGCTGACGATCGCCGACCTGTCGCTCTGCGGCTACCTTTTCTTCGACGACGAGATCGGCGTCGACTGGGCGGCGTATCCGGGCATCCTTGCATGGCTCCAGCGGATACAATCCGAGCCCAACTGGGCGCATCCCTACCGGCTGATGCCGGGGCATCCGCTGCCCTGACGCGGTTTCCATGCCCGCCATCGAATCCAAGCTCGATCCGCGCGATGCGACGTTCGCGAGCAACCGCGACGCGATGACTGCGCTCGTCGCGGACTTGCGCGCGAAGATCGCGGAAGTCGAGGAAGGCGGCGGCGCAGGCCCCCGCGCGAAGCACGTTGCGCGCGGCAAGCTCCTGCCGCGCGAGCGCGTCCGCGCGTTGGTCGACCCCGGCTCGCCGTTCCTCGAGTTCTCGCAGCTCGCGGCGTATGGCATGTACGGCGACACGGTCGCGTCGGCCGGCATCGTCACGGGCATCGGGCGCATCGCGGGTCGCGAATGCGTGATCGTCTGCAACGATGCGACGGTCAAGGGCGGCACGTACTATCCGCTGACAGTGAAGAAGCACGTGCGGGCGCAGGAGATCGCGCGCGAGAACCGGCTGCCGTGCGTCTACCTCGTCGACTCGGGCGGTGCGAACCTGCCGAACCAGGTCGACGTGTTTCCCGACCGCGACCACTTCGGCCGCATCTTCTACAACCAGGCGACGATGTCGGCGCTGGGGATCCCGCAGATCGCCGTCGTGATGGGCTCGTGCACGGCGGGCGGCGCGTACGTGCCGGCGATGGCCGACGAGTCGATCATCGTCCGGGATCAGGGCACGATCTTCCTCGGCGGACCGCCGCTCGTGAAGGCGGCGACGGGCGAGATCGTCTCGGCGGAAGAGCTCGGCGGCGCCGACGTCCACACCCGCGTGTCGGGCGTGGCGGACCACCTCGCGTTGAAC
Source organism: uncultured beta proteobacterium (assembly GCA_963830485.1). GTDB lineage: Bacteria > Pseudomonadota > Gammaproteobacteria > Burkholderiales > Casimicrobiaceae > CAIWHR01. The sequence goes on along the minus strand of CAWHNE010000016.1, from coordinate 104,557 downwards.
GACCATCACGCGCTCGCGCTCGCACGCCGGATCGTCGGCCACCTCAACCGCCCGAAGCGCGTCGAGGTCGAGGTCACGGAGCCGGTCGCGCCGAAGTACGCCGAGGACGAGCTCTACGGCGTCATCAACGCAGACATCCGGAAGCCCTACGACGTGCGCGAGGTGATCGCGCGGATCGTCGACGCGAGCGATTTCGACGAGTTCAAGGCGCGCTACGGCACTACGCTCGTCACCGGCTTCGCGCGGATCCTGGGTTATCCCGTAGGCATCGTCGCCAACAACGGGATCCTTTTCTCCGAGTCGGCGCTGAAGGGCGCGCACTTCATCGAGCTCTGCGCGCAGCGCCGGATCCCGCTCGTGTTCCTCCAGAACGTGACGGGCTTCATGGTCGGGCAGAAGTACGAGGCCGGCGGCATCGCCCGCGACGGCGCGAAGATGGTCACGGCCGTTTCCTGCGCGCAGGTCCCGAAGTTCACGGTGATCATCGGCGGCAGCTACGGCGCCGGCAACTACGGAATGTGCGGACGGGCGTTCTCGCCGCGGTTCCTTTGGATGTGGCCGAACGCGCGCATCTCGGTGATGGGTGGCGAGCAGGCGGCGATCGTGCTCGCGACGGTGCGGCGCGAGGCGATCGAGGCCCGCGGGAAGACCTGGAGCGCCGAGGACGAGGAGGCGTTTCGTGCGCCGATCCGTGCGCAATACGAAAAGGAAGGACACCCGTATTTCGCGAGCGCGCGCCTGTGGGACGACGGGATCATCGACCCCGCTGACACGCGCCGCGTGCTGGGGCTCGCGATCTCGGCGTCGCTCAACCGACCGATTCCGCCGACGACGTTCGGCTTGTTCCGGATGTGAGGCAAACGATGGCGAAGGCGAAGACCGCGCGCGCGACGAAGTCGGGCGGCCGGACGAAGGCGTACACGTCGTTGACCGTCGAGGTTCGCAACGGAGTCGGGCTTCTCGCGCTCGCGCGGCCGGACGTGCACAACGCGTTCGACGAGACGCTGATCGCCGAGACAACGCGGGCGCTGATCGAGTTCGAACGCGACGACGCGGTGCGCGTCGTGGTGCTCCTGGGTGCGGGCGCGAGTTTCTGCGCCGGCGCCGATCTCAACTGGATGAAGCGCATGGCCGGCTACGGTCATGCCGAGAACCTGGCCGACGCAATGGCGCTCGCGCACATGCTGCGCACGCTCTACCGGTTGCCCAAGCCGACGATCGCGCGCGTCCATGGCGCCGCGTTCGGCGGTGGCGTCGGCCTCATCACCTGCTGCGACATCGCGATCGCCACGCAGGAGGCGACCTTCGCGCTGTCCGAGGCGAAGCTCGGTCTGATTCCCGCGACGATCGGCCCGTACGTCGTCGAAGCGGTCGGTGCGCGGATGGCGCGGCGCTATTTCCTCACCGCCGAGCGCTTTCCGGCCGCCGAGGCCTACCGAATTGGCCTCGTGCACGACCTCGTGCTGGCCAGCGAGCTCGATAACCGGATCAACGAGCTCCTGGGCGCGCTGTTCCAGGCCGGCCCGCATGCGCAGGCGGAGTCGAAGGCCCTGATCCGCGCGATCGCCCACCGGCCCATCGACGACGCGGTGATCGAAGACACTGCCGCGCGCATCGCCAAGGTGCGGGCGTCGACCGAGGCGAAGGAAGGCGTGGCCGCGTTTCTCGGGAAGCGGCGCGCGGCGTGGGTTCCCGCCGCACTCGACGAGTGAAACGATGAGCACGGTCCCCGGTCTCGACCAGTTCGACACGTGGCAACTGGTCGCGCTCGCGGCGGCCGTGGGCTGGGCGAGCGGCATCCGCCTTTACGCGGTGCTGTTCGTGCTGGGCGGCCTCGGGTACCTGCACTGGATCGAGCTTCCGGGTGGGCTCGCCGCGCTTGCACACCCGTGGGTGCTCGCGGCGTCGGGCTTCATGTTCTGCATCGAGTTCTTCGCGGACAAGGTGCCCGGCGTCGATACCCTCTGGGACACGGTGCACACGTTCATCCGGATCCCGGCCGGTGCCGCGCTTGCGGCGTCCGTGTTCGGCGACTCCTCCGCGGCGGCGACGCTCGCCGCGGCTATCCTCGGCGGCTCGCTCGCGGCCGGCAGCCATTTCGCCAAGGCCGGCAGCCGTGCGGTGATCAACACGTCGCCGGAGCCTTTCTCGAACTGGGCGGCGTCGTTCGGCGAGGAGCTCGCGGTCGGCACCGTGCTGTGGCTCGCGTTCGCGTATCCTCTCGCGGCCCTCGTGGTGCTCGTCGTGCTCGTGGCATTCACCGTATGGCTGATCACGAAGGTGGCGCGCGCGATCCGCGCATTGCTGCGCAAGGTGACCGGCGGCAACAGCGGAGCCCCGACGCGGGGCGGCGCCGATGTTTGACAAGATCCTGATCGCGAATCGCGGCGAGATCGCCTGCCGTGTCGCGCGGACCGCACGTCGCCTCGGCATCCGCACCGTGGCCGTCTATTCGGACGCCGACGCGCAGTCGCTGCACGTCGAGGCGTGCGACGAGGCCTATCGGATCGGCCCACCGCCGCCGCGCGAGAGCTACCTCGACAGCGACGCGATCATCGCCGTCGCGAAGAAGGCCGGCGCGCAGGCGATCCATCCCGGCTACGGGTTCCTGTCCGAGAACGAGCTCTTCGCGGCGGCGTGCGCGCGGGCCGGCATCGTGTTCATCGGCCCGCCTCCGACGGCGATCGCCGCGATGGGGTCCAAGTCGGCAGCAAAGCGGATCATGGGCGCCGCGAAGGTCCCGCTCGTTCCCGGCTACCACGGCGACGATCAGTCACCGGCGCTGCTCGCCGCGGAAGCCGCCAAGATCGGCTATCCCGTGCTGATCAAGGCCACGGCGGGCGGCGGCGGCAAGGGAATGAAGATCGTGGAGGAGCCCGGTGAATTCGCCGCCGCGCTTGCCTCCGCGCAGCGGGAAGCGCAGTCGTCGTTCGGCGACGATCGAGTGCTGCTCGAGAAATACCTGTCTGCGCCGCGCCACATCGAGATGCAGGTGTTCGCGGACACGCACGGCAACGCCGTGTACCTCTTCGAGCGCGACTGTTCGGTCCAGCGCCGCCACCAGAAGGTGCTGGAGGAGGCGCCCGCGCCGGGCATGAAGCCCGCGCAGCGCCGCGCGATGGGCGAGGCGGCGGTCGCGGCGGCGAAGGCGATCGGCTACGTCGGCGCCGGCACGGTCGAATTCATCGCCGCCGACACGTTCGCCCGCGACGGCGCGTTCTACTTCATGGAGATGAACACGCGGCTGCAGGTCGAGCATCCGGTCACCGAAATGATCACCGGGTGTGACCTGGTCGAATGGCAGCTGCGCGTCGCGGCCGGCGAGCCGCTGCCCAAGAAACAAGGGGAGCTCGCGATCGACGGGCACGCGATCGAAGCTCGGATCTATGCCGAAGATCCGGACCGCGGCTTCCTGCCATCGATCGGTCGGCTCGTGCATCTTGCGCTGCCGCCGACCGGCGCCGAGGTCCGCGTCGACACGGGCGTCCGCGCGGGTGACGAGATCACGCCTTACTACGATCCGATGATCGCGAAGCTCATCGTCCACGGCGAGGATCGGGCTGCGGCACTGCGCCGTCTGTCCGATGCGCTCGCCGCGTACGAGATCGTCGGTGTCGCGACCAACGTCGCGTTCCTCGGGCGCGTCGTTGCGCACGAGGCGTTCGCGATTGGCCAGGTCGACACCGGCCTCATCGCCCGCAACCACGCGGCATTGTTCCCGCCGCTACCGCCCTTGCCCGACGACGCGCTTGCGGCCGCCGCGCTCGCCGAGGTCGCAGCCATCGTCGTCGCCCGTCGCGCGGAGGCGAAGCGGTCGAGCGATCCCTACTCGCCGTGGCACGCCGTCGACTCGTGGTGGCCGGGCAGCGATGGGCACGCGATCGAGCTTGCGTTCGGCGATGGCGAGGACCGGCGCACCGTCTCCGTGCGCGGTGACGGCACGCCGTGGCGCCTGGCGCTGCCGTCGGGCGAGATCGCGGCGACCTTCGCTGCGAGCGGCCGCCGGCTCGACATCGTGACTGGGGGCGCCGAGTTCCACGCGACCGTGGTGCCGCACGGCGAGGAGCGGCACGTCTTCTACCGAGGCGCGCACCGCAAGCTCGTGCTCGCGGATCCGCTCGCGCACGCGGGCGAAGAGGAGCCGCACGGCGGCCATCTGACGGCGCCGATGTCCGGCACCGTGGTTGCCGTACTGGTCAAGGCGGGCGACAAGGTCGCGCGCGGCGCGCCGCTCGTCATTCTCGAGGCGATGAAGATGGAGCACACGATCGCCGCGCCCGCGGCCGGGGTCGTCGCTCTCGTCAACTACCGCGCCGGCGATCGCGTCAGCGAAGGCGCCGATGTGGTCGCCATCGACGACCTGTAGGCCGCCCAAGCGCCATGCACGTCGTCGTCACCCTGTCCGCTGCGGAGGCGCAGCCGTGGATGGATCTGTTTCGCGACGCCCTTCCGCCGGGTGCGCGCGTGCTTCGGCGCGAGCCGGGGCAGCCCGTGCGCGATCCGGAACCTCCCGCCGATTACGTGGTGCTGGCGGAGCCCTGCCGCGTCGTGTTCGACGCGCAACCGTCGCCCAAGGCCGTGTTCACGGCAAGCGCCGGCGTCGGCCATCTTCTGCGGCTGCCCAACCTGCCACGCGGCGTGCCGGTGGTCCGCCTCGAGGACGCGGGAATGGCGGGGCCGATGTCCCGCTACGTGCTCGCCGCGGCGCTGCGGTTCACGCAGCGGATGGACACGTACGCATGGCAGCAGCGAGAGGCGCGCTGGGAGCAGCAGCGGGAACGGGCACCGGCCGCCGTCCGCACCGGTGTGCTCGGCCTCGGCGTCATTGGCGGCGCGATCGCACGCGCGCTGGTCGGCCAGGGATTCGCGGTGCGCGGCTATGCGACGGCGGACCGGCGCATCGATGGCGTCGAATGCTTCGCCGGCAGCGACCGCCTCGGCGCTTTCCTGACCGGCCTCGATTTCCTGGTGAACGCCCTGCCGCTCACGCCGGCAACGACCGGCCTGCTCGACACGGCGGCGCTCACTCGCCTCGCCGACGGCGCGCACGTCGTCAACGTCGGTCGCGGGCGCACGCTCGTGGACGCCGACCTCATGGCGCTGCTCGACAGCGGCAAGCTTTCCGGCGCGACGCTCGACGTGTTCGCGGAGGAGCCGCTGCCGGCGGGCCATCCGTTCTGGACCCATCCGCGCGTCGCCGTCACCCCGCACGTCTCCGGGCTGACCGTTCCCGAGGACGCGGTCGCGCAGATCGCGGCGAAGATCGCCCGTCTCGAATGCGGCGAAACGGTGACGGGACTCTTCGACCGGGAGCGGGGTTACTGATGGGAATGCCCGTACGCGTCCGCCTGGTCGAAGTCGGTCCGCGCGACGGCCTGCAGAACGAACCGGCGACGGTGCCGACCGACGTCAAGATCGCGCTGATCGACAAGCTCTCGGACGCGGGTTTTGCGGCGGTCGAGGCGACCGCGTTCGTGTCGCCGAAGTGGGTACCGCAGATGGCCGACGCCACGGCGGTGCTGGCGGGTATTCGGCGCAAGGAGGGCGTCCGCTATCCGGTGCTGACGCCTAACCTCAAGGGCTTCGAGGCTGCGCTCGCGGCGAACGCCGACGAGGTTGCCGTGTTCGTCGCCGCGTCGGAGACGTTCTCGAAGAAGAACATCAATTGCACGATCGCCGAGAGCCTCGAGCGGGCGCGGCCTGTCTTCGCCGCGGCGGCCGCAAATGGCGTGCGCGTGCGCGGCTACGTTTCGTGCGTGCTGGGATGCCCCTACGAAGGCGAGGTCGCGGGGGCGAAGGTCACGGAGGTGGCGGAGGCGCTCCACCGGATGGGCGCCTACGAAATTTCGCTCGGCGACACGATCGGCGTCGGGACGGCAGGCAGGACACAGGCGCTGGTCGCGACCGTGAGCGAGCGCGTGCCCCTGTCCGCGCTCGCCGGCCACTTCCACGACACCTACGGTCAGGCGCTCGCCAACGTCTACGCCGCAATGGAGATGGGGATCGCGACGTTCGATTGCTCGGTGGCTGGACTCGGCGGCTGCCCGTACGCGAAGGGCGCGACGGGGAATCTCGCGAGCGAGGACGTGCTCTACCTGCTCGACGGGCTCGGCATCGAGACCGGTGTCGACATGACGAAACTGCGCGTCGCGGGCCGCTTCATTTCGGATGCCCTGGGTCGCGCACCGGTGTCCCGCGTCGCGCGCGCCCTCGACTCCCGGTCCCCGCTGGAGGGATTTGCGGGATGAACGCGTACGCGCCACCGCGAGCCGCGCCCGACGCGGCTACCGTTTCTCCGTGCGTCAGCATCTGCGAGATGGACTCGCGAACGGGTCTTTGCCGGGGCTGCTTCCGTACGCTCGACGAGATCGCCGCGTGGAGCGTGCTCGACGACGAAGCGCGGAGGGCGGTGATTGCCGCGCTTCCGGCGCGGCGCGAACGGAGCGGGGCCTCGCGATGATCGCCGACTGGTACTTCGACTTCGTCTCGCCGTTCGCGTACCTGCAGAGCGAGCAGCTGGGATCGCTCGCGCCGCGGATCGCCGTCCGCTATCGGCCCGTGCTCTTCGCCGGGTTGCTGGAGGCGAACGGGCAGAAGGGACCGGCGGAGATCCCGGCGAAGCGCGTGTTCACCTATCGTTTCTGCGTCTGGCAGGCGATGAGGCTCGGCATCGCCCTCAAGTTTCCGCCCGAGCACCCGTTCAATCCCCTGCCGCTTCTGCGTCTCGCGATCGCCTGCGACTGCACGCCCGAGGCGGTCCATCGGATCTTCCGCTTCGTCTGGCGCGACGGACGGCTCCCAGACCTGCCGATCGAATGGGCGGAGCTCGTCCACGATCTCGCGTTGCCCGAAGCGGATCGGTTGATCGCGACGCAGGAGGTGAAGGACGAGCTGCGCCGCAATACCGACGAGGCGATCGCACGCGGGGTGTTCGGCGTGCCGACGCTCGCGCTCGGCGACGCGCTGTTCTGGGGGGCGGACGCGACGGCGATGGCTGTCGACTACGCTGCCGCCGGATGCCGCTTCGCCGATCCCGAGTATGCGCGCGTGGCGGATCTACCGGTCGGCGCCGCGCGCGTACAGCCTTCGCCGGCAGCGTCGGCCAAGCGCAAGACGCGCGTCGTCGGCACGGCGAGCTGAGCGCGCCTATCGCTCCCGTTCACCGCGGGGCTCCGCAATCGCGCCGGCGGTCGCGAGTGCGACGATTGTCGCGTCGTCGTAGTCCGCCTCGCGCAGCACTTCCGCCGTATGCTCGCCTTGCGCCGGCGCTTCGCGCGCGACCACGAATGTGTCATCCGAGAGCTTCCACGGGGGCGCGTACTGCGCCATACCGTCCGGCGAACGCATGACCATGCCGCGCGCGGCGAACTGCGGATCCTCGAGCGCCTCGTCGAGCGTGCGGACCGGCGTCACGCAACAGTCGACATCCGCGAAGCGCTCGGTCCAGTGGTCGAGCGGCGCCGCGGCGAAGACGTCCTCGAGCGCGCGGCGAACGTGCGCACCATCATCGCCCAGCGCGAAGGCGCGCGATGCGAGGTCGGGCCGTTGGATCGCCACGCAGAGACGCTGCCAGAATTTGTCCTCGAGTGCACCGACGGCGAGCCAGCGGCCGTCCTGCGTCCCATAGACGCCATAGCACGGGACGCCGCCCGTCAGGAGGTCGCTGCCCCGGGGCAGCGTCCGACCCCATTGGTTCAGCGCGTGCAGCGCAAAGATGTTGTGTGCGAGCGATGCGTCAGCCATCGCGACGTCGATGTACCGGCCGCGCCCGGTCCGCTGTGCGCCTACGAGCGCTGCCAGGAGCGCGATCGCCGCCGCCGCGGCGCCGCCCAGGAGATCCGCGATCTGCAGGTTGCACAGCGCAGGGGGGCCGTCGCGGACACCCGTCTGGTCGAGCACACCCGCGTAGCCCAGGTAATTGATATCGTGGCCGGCCGCCTGCGCGCGCGGTCCGTCCTGCCCGTAGCCCGAGATCGACGCGTAGACGACGCGCGGATTGATCGCCGCGACCTTTTCGTGATCGACGCCGAGGCTCGCGACGACGCCCGGGCGAAAGCTCTCGACGATCGCGTCGGCGCGTTGCGCCAGCGCGAGGAACGCTGCACGACCGCGTGGGTCCTTGAGGTCGATCGCTGCGCTGCGCTTGTTGCGGTTCACTGCGCGGTAGAACGCCGACACGGTCCCCGGGCGGTTGCCGAGGTTGCGCGCATAGTCGCCGGCGCCGGTGTCTTCGATCTTGACGACGTCGGCGCCGAGATCGGCGAGGTAGAGCGTGCAGACCGGGCCGGGCAGGAGCCGCGTGAGATCGAGGACGCGCAGGCCCGCGAGGGGTCCTTCGCGTGTGGCGGCGCTCATCGCAAGCGTACCTTCAGAGGAGCTCGGCGCCGGGAATGCCGAGATCGCGCTTGATCTCGCGCGCCGTGGCGAGCGCGTCGGCGAGTGTCGCGCCGAGGCAGGTCGCATGGCCCATCTTGCGGCCACGCCGGGGCTCCGCCTTGCCGTAGAGGTGGAGCTTCGCCTGCGGGTGCCGCAGCACGCGCGTCCAGTCGGGCTCGCGCGGCGTTCGCGTGTCGCGGTTCGCGAACCAGAGATCGCCCAGCAGGTTGACCATGACGGCAGGCCCGTGCTGATGCGTCGCGCCGAGCGGCAGGCCGGCGAGCACGCGGGCCTGCTGCTCGAACTGCGAGGTCACGCACGCGTCGATCGACCAGTGGCCGCTGTTGTGCGGGCGCGGCGCAATCTCGTTGACGAGCAGTGCGCCGTCGGCGGCGACGAACATCTCGACGCAGAGCACGCCCCGGTAGTCGAGCTTCGCGGCGATCGTCGTCGCCGCGTCGAGCGCCTTCGCGGCAGTCTCGGCCGGCACGCGTGCGGGGACGATCGACACGTCGAGGATCCCGTCGCGATGCTGGTTCTCGGCCACGGGCCACGCGACGGCTTCACCGTCCTCGTCGCGCGCGACGATGACCGACACTTCGCAAGCGAGCGTCACGAAGCGTTCGAGGACGCAAGGCGCGCCGCCCATCTCGGCGAATGCCGCCACCACGTCCGCGGCCGCGCGCACGCGAAGCTGCCCCTTGCCGTCGTAGCCCAACCGTGCGCTCTTGACGATGCCCGGAAGGAGCGCCGGGTCTGCCGCGCGCGCGTCGGCTTCGGTGCGCAGCACGGCGAACGGCGCGACCGCGAAGCCCTGCCCGGCGAGGAAGGTCTTCTCGCTGATGCGGTCCTGCGCGATCGCGACGCTCGCGGCGCCCGGCGACACACGGAGCGAGCGCGCGAGATAGTCGAGCGCGGCCGCCGGGACGTTCTCGAACTCGGTGGTCGCGGCGGCAGCGAGGCTGGCGAGCTCGGAGAGCGCGTCCGGGTCCTGATAGTCGGCCATGAGGTGCCGGTCGGCGACGCTGCCGGCGGGGCTCGCGGCACCGGGGTCGAGCACGACCACCTTGTACCCGAGGCTCTGGGCGGCCATGCAGAACATCCGGCCGAGCTGGCCGCCGCCCAGCAGCCCAAGCCAGGCGCCGGGCGCGATCATCGGATTCACGATCCCGACTTGCTTCCTTCGTGCGGCACGTGCATCGCGCGCGCGGCAGCGGTCTGCTTCACGCGGAATGCAGCGAGCTTCTTGGCGACGGCGGGATCGGTCGCGGCGATCATCGCCGCGGCGAACAGCCCGGCGTTCGCAGCACCCGCCTCGCCGATCGCGAACGTCGCGACCGGAATGCCCTTGGGCATCTGGACGATCGACAGGAGCGAATCCTCGCCACGCAGGTATTTCGATGGAACCGGCACCCCGAGCACCGGAACGGTCGTCTTCGCGGCAAGCATGCCGGGCAGGTGCGCGGCGCCGCCGGCGCCGGCGATGATGCAGCGCAGCCCGCGGGGCAGGGCGTCTTCGGCGTACTCGAACATGTCATCGGGCATCCGGTGCGCCGACAGGACGCGCGCCTCGTAGGCGATCCCGAATGCGTCGAGCTGGGCAGCCGCGTGCCGCAGGATGTCCCAGTCGCTGTCGCTCCCCATGACGACGCCGACTTGCGGTGCGCCCTTGCGTTGTGGCATCGCTCCTCCCGGATGCGCGGGTCCGCGAAGGCGCTTCCCGCACCCGGCGCGCGCGGCCCGCCCTTGGCGCCGATTCTAGCGCGAACCACGCGTGCCGTCCGCCGTCCAGGAGCCTGTCGGACCTGCTTTCACGTATGCGCTGCAGGGCCAGAAAGCGATGGATGCGAGACGCGAGGCGTAGCCGATATCGCGAATATCGGCGAGCCGAGTGACGAAGGAGAAGCGCCTTTTTTGGCAGCAGCCCGAAGGGACGGGGCGATTTGGGCGCATTTCTGCGTTGCTCGCCCTCGTCATGCTCCCGGCATGCCTTCGGGCTTCGGGCCTTGAACTGCGCCCAACTCGCCGCCGTCGCATGCGCGAATGCAGGTCCGACAGGCGCCATGGGCGAAACACGGCGTCGACGCGCACCGGTTGCCGAAGGACGCCTGCGTCGCGGACAATGACTCCCATGATTCGACTCCTCGGCCGCTTCTCGGTCACGGTCGTCGCGCTCGCGCTCGGGTGCGGCGTGGCGCGCGGCGCGCCCGAGCCGGCGGACTCCGATTTTCTTGCCGCGAAGGCCGCGTTCGAGCACGGCCAGCGACTACGGTTCGATGCGCTCGCAGCGAAAGTCGCCGGGCACGTGCTCGAGCCGTACGTCGATTACTGGGCGCTCGCCTTCCGGCTCGACACCGCCGGCGTCGGCGACGTGCAGGCGTTCGCGGCGAAATGGCCCGACTCGCCGCTCGCCGACCGGCTGCGCATCGACGCGCTGAAGGCGTTCGGCAAACGCGGCGACTGGGACGCCTTCGGTGCGATGTATCAAGCGTCACCAGGCCAGGACGTCGAGCTCGCGTGCTACGCGATCCAGTTTCGCCGGCAGCGCGACGGCGACGCGGCGCTCGCGGCGACGAAGCCGCTCTGGTTCAGCGGGCAGGCGACGCCCGATTCCTGCGAGCCTCTCTTCGCCGCGATGATCGCCGCGGGCGATCTCACGCCGGCCGACCGTCGCGCGCGCTTCAGGCTCGCTGCCGAAGCCGGCAACGTGCGGCTCGCGCTGTCGATGGCGGTCAGCCTGCCGCCCGAGGACCGGATCGACGCCCGCGAGTTCGCTCGGGTCGAGCGCGAGCCGGCGCGCGCGTTGGCGAAAGGCGAATTCGCGTGGAAGTCACGCAGCGGGCGCGAGCTCGCGCTGTATGCGCTCGAGCGCGCGGCGCGCAACGACGCCGCCGGCGTCCGCGCCGCCTGGGAGAAGCAGCGCGGACGCCTTCCCGAGCCCGATCGCCTCTACGGCAACGCGCGGATTGCGTACCACGCGGCAAGGCAGCTTCATCCGCTCGCCAACGACTGGTATCGCGAGGCGGCGGGCGCGCCGTTGAACGACGCGCAGCACGCCTGGCACGCGCGCGCCGCGCTGCGCGCCGGCGCGTGGGCCGATGTCGAGGCGGCGATCGCGGGGATGCCGCCCTCGCTCGCGCAGGAATCGGTCTGGCGATACTGGAAGGCCCGCGCGCTCATGGTGGCGGGGCGCGGCGACGACGCGCGGGCGCTCTACGCGGGCCTCGCCGGCGAATTCAACTTCTACGGCTTTCTCGCGGCCGAGGCGCTCGGCGAGCGGATCGAGCCCATGAGCCAGCCCGCGCATCCGACGCCGACGCTGCTCGCGGTGTTCGGCGCGCAGCCGGGCATCCGTCGGGCGGTGAAGCTGGCCGAGCTCGACCTGCGCCTCGAGTCGCTGCGCGAATGGGTGTACGTGGTGCGCGGACGCGACGACGAAGGGCTGCTCGTCGCGGCCGACTATGCGAGGAGCGTCGGCCTCTACGATCGCTCCATCAACACCGCCGAGCGCACCACCGCGCGGCACGATTTCGGGTTGCGTTACCCCATGCCGTTCCGCGAGCATTTCGCCGCAGCCGCGCGCGACCAGGCGGCCGACCCGGCGCTGCTGTTCAGCGTCGCGCGCCAGGAGTCGCGATTCGCGCCGGACATCGTCTCATCGGCCGGGGCGGTCGGCCTGATGCAGCTCATGCCGCCGACGGCGCGCTGGGTCGCGAAGCAGATGGGACGCAGCGACTACCGGCCGGAGCAGATCGCCGACCTCGCGACCAACACGCAGTTCGGCGCGTTCTACTTCAAGTACTGGCAGAACCGCCTCGAGGGAATGCCGGCGCTCGCGGCCGCTGCCTACAACGCGGGGCCGAACCGTGCGCAGGCCTGGCGCAACGGCGCCCCGCTCGAGGGCGCGATCTGGGTCGAGTCGATCCCGTTCAATGAGACGCGCGACTACGTGAAGAAGGTGCTCGCCAACGCGATGTTCTACTCGCGCGAGCTCGAACAGCCCTACGTCTCGCTGACGGCGCGGCTGGGGACCGTGCCACCGCGCGGCGCGGCGAACGGCAACGGGAACGCGGCAGCCAGCGACGGCGCGTCCGGCGCGGTCGCCGCGAAGGGGCCGTGACGATGGCCAACGCAACGGTGCTGGTGCTGGGCGGCAGCGGGTTCGTCGGGCGCCACGTCGTGAACCGGCTCGTGCAGCGCGGACTGCGTGTTGTGGTTCCGACGCGCCGGCGCGAGAGCGCGCGGCACCTGATCCTCCTGCCGACCGTCGACGTCGTCGACGCCGACATCCACGATCCCCCGACGCTCGCGCGGCTCGCGGCAGGCGCCTCCGCCGTCGTCAATCTGGTCGGCATCCTGAACGAAGCGGGCCGCGACACGTTCGCAAGCGCACACACCGAGCTCGCGGCCAAGGTGATCGCCGCGTGCCGCTCGGCCGGCGTGCGCCGTCTCGTGCAGATGAGCTCGCTCAACGCGGACCCGGCGGGTCCGTCGCGCTACCAGCGCAGCAAGGGCGAAGCCGAGGCGGCGATCGTCGCCTCGGAGCTCGACTGGACGATCTTCGAGCCGTCGGTGATCTTCGGGCGCGAGGACCGGTTCCTGAACCTGTTCGCATCGCTGCTGCGCTACTTGCCGGTGATGGCGCTCGCGCGGGCGCACACGCGCTTCCAGCCGGTCTACGTCGGCGACGTCGCGCACTGCTTCGCCCACGCGATTGCGGACGATGCGACGATCGGGCAGCGCTATCCGCTCTGCGGCCCCGACGTATTCACGCTACGCGAGCTGGTCGTGTTCGTCGGGAAGCTCACCGGCGACGAGCGGCCGCTCGTCGAGCTTTCGCCGTGGGCCGGGCGCCTGCAGGCTCGTCTGCTCGAGCTCGTGCCCGGAACGCCGATGAGCCGCGACAACCTCGCGTCGATGGAAGTCGACAGCGTCTGCGACTGCGAATTTCCCGCGGTGTTCGGCATTGCACCCGCGGCGCTCGCGGCAATCGCGCCGACGTACCTCGGGCCCGCTGCCGTGCGGAGCCCCTACGACGCCTACCGGTCGCAGGGTGGACGCTGAGGTCGCGCGCGCGATGCGGTCCTGTCGCGGCGCGAGCTGCGGCGGTCCGGAATGATCCGCCACGCGCGGAGCGCGCAAGCCGTGAAGATCTACCGCGTCGGCGGCTCGGTCCGCGACGAGCTCCTTGGCCGGCCTGCCGGCGATCGTGACTGGGTCGTCGTCGGCGCGACGCCCGAAATGCTCGTTGCATCGGGTTACCGGCCGGTCGGCCGCGACTTCCCCGTGTTCCTCCATCCCGAATCCCGCGAGGAGTACGCGCTCGCCCGCACCGAGCGCAAGCACGGCCGCGGCTATCGCGGCTTCGAGTTCTTCGCGTCGCCCGAAGTGACGCTCGAGCAGGATCTCGAGCGGCGCGATCTCACGATCAACGCGATGGCGCGCGACGAGGACGGCGCGCTGATCGATCCTTTCGGCGGCGCGGCCGACCTCAGAGCGGGCGTCCTGCGCCACGTCTCGCCGGCGTTCGCCGAGGATCCGCTTCGCGTGCTGCGGGTCGCGCGCTTCGCCGCGCGTTTCGGCTTCTCGGTCGCGCCCGATACGGAGTCCCTCCTGCGCGCGCTTGCGGGATCGGGCGAGCTGGCGACGCTCGCGCCCGAGCGCGTCTGGCAGGAGCTCGCCACCGGGCTGATGGAGCCGTATCCTTCGCGGATGATCGCGGTGCTGCGCGACTGCGGCGCGCTGCCGGCGCTGTTGCCCGAGGTCGCGGCGCTCTTCGGCGTGCCGCAGCGCGTGCGCGACCATCCGGAGATCGACGCCGGTGTGCATCTCGTGCGCGCACTCGACTATGCGGCGGCGAAGGAATTCGTGTTGCCCGTCCGCTACGGCGTGCTCGTCCACGACCTGGGCAAGGGCGCGACACCGCAGCGAAACTGGCCCGGTCACGCCGGACACGAAGCGCGCAGCGTGCGGCTCGCGGAGCGGCTGTCGGCGCGACTCCGCGTTCCTGCCGATTGCCGCGACGCGGGGCGACTCGTGGCGCGCTGGCACGGCGCCGTGCACGCGGCGCGCGAGCTCAGGCCCGCCGTGTGGCTCGATCTCCTTGCCGCGGCGGATGCACTGCGCCGACCCGAGCGGCTCGACGTGCTGCTCGACGCCTGCGAATGCGATGCGCTTTCGCTGCCCGGACGCTCCGGGGATTACGCGCAGGCCGGACTCGCTCACTCCGCGCTCGCGGCGATCAAGGCGGTCGACGGGGCGGCCGTGGCGCGTGGTGTGCGCGCCGGCACGGGGTCGCGCGCACCGCCCAAGGATGCGATCGCGAAGGCGGTCCGCGCGGCGCGGCTCAAGGCGCTGCGCGCGTGGCGGAAGTCGCTCGCCGCGGCCTCCGCTCCGCAAGGTTGAATCGTTCCGTCGCGCCGTCGGCCGCTGCGGCGACTCGCGATCGCTCGCTCCCCCTCGGCGCTCCGCGCCCGGGGCCCCGGCTCGCCACTCGCGCCGCTAGATCCGGTACGCGACCGCGCGCATCACGTCCGCCGCGGCGCGCATCAGGCGCCGGACGGGGTAGGGCAGCTCGGCGGCGCCGGCCGCCTGCGCCATCGCCCCATGCCGGGCCTCGTCGTCGCGCATCTGCTCGACGATCGCACGGCTGCGCCCGTCGGCGGGGGGAAGCTGCTCGATGTGACCTGTCAGGTGATCTTCGACCTGGCGCTCCGTCTCGACGACGAACCCGAGATTGACGCGGTCGCTCGCCGCGCCCGCGGCCATGCCGATCGCGAAGGCGCCGCCGTACCAGAGCGGATTCAGCCATGACGGGCGGTCGGAGAGCTCGGCCAGGCGCTGCTGGGTCCACGCGAGATGCTCCTCTTCCTCGCGGGCCGCCTGCGCGAATTGCGCGCGGATAGCAGCGTCGCGCGCGGTGAGCGCCTGCGCCGCGTAGAGCGCCTGCGCGCAGATCTCGCCGGTGTGGTTGACGCGCATGAGCCCTGCCGCGTGGCGCCGCTCGGCCGGCGCGAGCTCTGCGTCCGCGATGTTCGCGCCGGGCGTCGGCCGCGAGGAGGTCGCGAGCCCCGAGAGCGCGCGCAGCGCGCGGTCGAAGCCGATCACGAGATCGTCGATCATGCGACCGATTGTAGCAGCCAAGAGCGGCGCAAAAAAACGGGCGCCCGGAGGCGCCCGCGTGATCACTTCGAATCGTGCTGCAGTTGCGTGGGTGTTGCGGCTTGCCTGACTCTTAGAAGAAGTGGACCATGCCGAGCACGAAGCCGCCCGGCTTGCCGCCCGGCGTGTTGTACGACATGTCGGTCGAGCTGACCGGGTTGTACGGGTTGATGTTGAAGTTGTACGCCGCGTTGTTGTCGTTGGCGATCTTGACGTAGCCCGTGTAGAGCAGCGAGCGCTTCGACAGCGGGTAGGTGTAGCTGATTTCCCACTGGACGGCGCGCGTATCCGAGCCCTTCACGAGGCCGCCGACGCGAGCGCCGTCCGGCGCGGAGCCGGTACCGTCGTTCGCCTGGCCGTAGAACAAGTACGCCTGGCCCGGGCCGATGTTGCCGGTGAGGCTCGCGCCCCAGAAGTTGCGCTTGATGTCGCCGCCCGCGAGACCGCCATTGTCGTACTTCAGCAGTTCGTACACCGCGCCGACCTTGACGATCGTGAAGCTGTAGGAACCCGCCACCGAGAACGCGTAGTCGTTCAGCGCGCTGCCGATGTTGGACGTGCCCGCCGGCGTCGGCGTAAGCACGGCCACCTGCTGGCGGCCGCGGACGCCGTAGTTGCCTTCGTAGCCGACGCCCAGCTGGATCGGGCCGTTGTTGTAGAACGCGGCGGCGCCGAAGACCTTCGCGTTGTTGACGGTCGGCGTCGTGATCGGGGCGCCCGGGTTCGCGTATTGACCGCCCTGCTGGCCGTACTGGAAGCTCGCCGTGAAGCCCGACAGGTTCGGCGTGTCGTAGCGGATCGAGCTCGCGACGCGATCGTCGAAGCCGCCGGTGTTCTTCGGCTGGAAGCCCTGCGCCCACAGCGACGCGGTCGACAGGATAGACGTCGTCAGCGTCGGGACGTTACCGAAAATCGGGTGGATGTCGTCGTACGGCATCAGGAAGCGGCCCATCTTGAAAGTGCCCCAGCCGCCTTGCAGGCCGACGAACGATTCGCGGCCGGCCAGCGTGCCGCCCGAGTGCGCCGGGTCGATCGACGACTCGACCTGGAAGATCGCGTTCAGACCGCCGCCCAGCGATTCGGTGCCGCGCAGGCCGAAGCGCGACGAGTTCGTGCCCATACGGTAGACGGTCGGGCTGGTTGTGTAGCAGTCGCCGATGTTGAGCGTCTTGTTGCAGGTCGCGGGCTGCGTAACGTTGTTGTTGTAGATCTTGCCGTTCACGAACTCGACATCGAGGTTGACGCGACCGTAGAGCGTGACGTTGGCCGTCTGCGCTTGCGCCAGCGGGGCGGCAAGTACGCCTGCGACGGCCAGAGCGACGAGCTTTTTGTTCATGAACTCTCTCCTCTAACAGATAAAATTGGCAAACAAACGGCGCCGTTCTGCGCTTGCCATCGGAACCTTCTCAGCGGGATCGAGAAGTTGGATTCATTGTGCCAAACCGGTCGCGCCCAAGGCAAGGCAAACTCCCGATGGGGCCTAAGGCGTGCTGGCCCTGTTGCTAAAACGCGACAGGAATCACGGTCGTCCTGTGGACAATCGTTCGGAAGAGGGTCGGAATTCAGGATGAAAAACGCGGGCTAACGTCATGATCGGCCGTGGAAATAAGCGTTTTTCCCCGTCCGCTGCGGCTCCGGGCCCGGCCCGGGCCGATTTTGGCGGCTTTTCCTCGCGTTGGCAGGCGCGCAAGGAGGCCTTTCCTTGCCGTGTCGCGGGCAGGGCGCGCCCCGGGGCCGCCGGTGGTTGATCCGGGCCTGTCCGCGTTTGCCGCCGCCGCCCTTTCCCTGGCGCTCGCCACCGGCGCCGTCGTCGCCCTCCGCGTATTCGCAGGTCGCCTTCCGGAGGCCCTCCCGACCGACCGGTCGCTCCACGCGCATCCCGTGCCCCGGGCGGGCGGTCTCGCGATCTGGGCCGGCTTCATTCCGGCGGCGCTCGCGAGTCCCCCCGCCGAAGGCATTGCAACGCCCGCCTGGCTCGCGGCGTGGGCCGCCATCGCCGCCGTCTCACTGGTCGACGACTGGCGCGGCGTGCGCCCGGCCGCGCGTCTCGCCGTGCACGCGGCGGCAGCGCTCGCCACGGCGGCGGTACTTGCGGGCCCGCCGGCTGAAGCGGAGATCGTCGCGTGGCTGCTCGACCTTGCGATCATCGCGCTCGCGCTCGCGTGGTCCGCCAACCTGTACAACTTCATGGACGGCAGCGACGGCCTGGCGGGGCTGATGGCACTCTTGGGCTTCGCCGCGTATGCGCTCGTCGCGGCGTACGGCGGCGTGCCGGCACAGCTCTATCTGGCGCTGGCCGCTGCGGTGGTGCCCTTTCTCGCCGTCAACGCGCCGCCTGCCCGCGCGTTCATGGGAGATGTGGGCGCCGTGCCGCTCGGCTTCCTCGCCGCAACGTTCGGGATCGCCGGCTGTCGGAGCGGTACATGGCCCCTTTGGTTTCCGCTGCTCGTGTTCCTCCCCTTCGTGGCCGACGCCTCGACGACGCTCGTCCGGCGCGTCATGGGCGGAGAGCGGGTCTGGGAAGCGCACCGCACGCACTACTACCAGCGGCTTCATCAGCTCGGCGCGGGCCATCGCGGTACGCTCGCGATCTACGGTGCGCTGATGGTGGGCACCGCCGGCACGGCGCTGACGGTGCTCGCCTTCGCGCCCGGCGCGGGGAGGTGGGCGCTTGCCGCGTGGATCGCGATCCTGGCGGCGTTTTTCGTGGGCATTGATTATCATTGGAAGCGTTCGAGATCCCCCCTGTGATGCCGCGGTCCCACAACTGGCGAGCCTGGCTCGCGTTCCTGCACGATCTGTGCGCCGCCGCGCTCGCTTGGGGCGCGATCTACTGGCTCCGGTTCAACCTGGGCTTCAGCGAGCCGTACTACCCGGACATGGCGTGGGCGCTCGCCTGGATCGTACCGATGCAGGGCGCGATCTTTCTCGCGTTCGGCCTCTACCGGGGCCTTTGGCGCTTCGCGAGCATGGCGGACCTGCAGCGGATCGTGCTCGCGGCGGGGCTGGGCGCGCTCCTGATCCCGCTCGTCCTCGTGATGCTGCGCCTGCAGACGGTGGTCCCGCGCAGCGTGCTCGTCTTCTACCCGATCGTGCTCATCTTCCTGATGGCGGGGAACCGCTTCGCCTACCGGATCTGGAAGGAGCACCGCCTCTACAGCCCGCTGCTTGCGCTGGGCGAGCCCGTGATCGTCGTCGGTGCGGGCGAGGCCGGCGCGCGCCTCACCTTCGAGCTCGCGCGAAGCCGGCAGTGGCGCGTGGTCGGCCTGCTCGACGACGACCCGGCGAAGCAAGGGCTGCGGCTGCGCAACGTGAGTGTGCTGGGGCCGATCGCGGGCCTGCCCGCGTGGGCGAAGAAGTACGGCGTGCGCAAGGTGATCATCGCGCTGCCTTCCGCCGCGCACGGCGTGCGCCGCCGCGTCGCCGAGATCTGCGCGGCGAACGGCCTCGAGGCGCTGACGGTGCCGTCCTACGAGGAGCTCATCAGCGGCCACTCGCAGTTGACGACGATCCGCACGATCGAGCTCGATGACCTTCTCGGGCGCGATCCGGTCGTGCTCGACAGCAAGGGGCTCGCCGAGTGGCTCGGCAATCGCGTGGTCCTCGTCACCGGCGCCGGCGGTTCGATCGGCGCGGAGCTCTGCCGCCAGGTCGCGCGCTTCCGTCCGGCCAAGCTCGTCCTCCTCGATCTCTCCGAAGCCGCGGTCTACGAGATCCGGATGTCGCTCGCCGACGCGTTCCCGCAGCTGCCGGTCGCAGCGGTAGTGGGCGACGTGAAGCACGCGGCGCGGGTCGACGAGGTGCTCGCGCGCGAGCGGCCGAGCGTCGTCTTCCACGCCGGCGCGTACAAGCATGTGCCGCTAATGGAGGAGACCAACGCGTGGCAGGCGGTCCTGAACAACGCCTACGGCACGTGGGTCCTCGCGCGCGCGGCGATCGGCGCGAAGGTCGAGAAGTTCGTCTTCGTCTCGACCGACAAGGCGGTCAACCCCACCAACGTGATGGGTGCGACCAAGCGGCTTGCCGAGATCGTCTGCCAGAGTCTGCAGGGCGGCGGGACACAGTTCGTGCTCGTGCGCTTCGGCAACGTGTTCGGCAGCGCCGGCAGCGTGATCCCGCGCTTCTCCGAGCAGATCGCGCGCGGCGGCCCGGTCACGGTCACGCACCCCGACATCACACGCTATTTCATGTCGCTGTCGGAGGCGACCCAGCTCCTGCTGCAGGCGGGGCTGCAGGGCAGGGGCGGCGAGATCCTCGTCCTCGACATGGGCGAGCCGATGCGCATCGTCGACCTCGCGCACGACATGATCCGGCTATACGGCCAGGACCCTGACCGCATTCCGATCGTGTTCACCGGCTTGCGTCCCGGCGAGAAGCTCTACGAGGAACCGCTCGCCTCCGAGGAGGCGACGCTGCCGACGCCTCACCCGAAGCTGCGCATTGCGCAGGCGCGCGCCGCGAACCGCGACGCGATCGGCCAGATGGTCGCCTGGTGCGAGCGCGACCGCGCTGCCGACGACGCCGAGGTGCGCGCGCGGCTCAAGGCGTGGATCCCGGAGTACTCGCCATCCGCCGGCGCGCCGGTGAAGCCGATGCCGACCGAGCACGCACTCGGCGAGGCAAGCGTCGCCGAGCCGGTGCCTCTGCGGGGACCGCGGCGGCGGTAGGCGAGGGGCCTCAGACCGTCGCGAGCGCCGCGCGCAGCTCGGCCACGACGTCATCGACCGGAATGTTTCGCGCCTGCTCGTCGCGGCCGACCAGCGGGACGTGGCGCAGGAGCGGATTGGGCGACGGGCACCCCTGCAGCAGGATGCCCTGTCGCGGATCGGACCACAGCGAGATGATGTCGAGCGGAAACCGGGCGGCCATGTAATACGCGGTCGCGAGCACCCCGCTGTCCGGCGCGACCAGCAATCGACAACGGTTGCGGATGATCGAGGCCATCTCGAGGTAACCGGTGCGTCCACGCAGGTCCCTCACATGGGGGTCGTTGTAGCGCGGCTCCGGCGCCTGCCCGAAGACCAGCCATTCGACGTGGGGCAGGTCGGCCGCACGGGCGAACAGCGCGCGCCAGGATGCGGGTTCCCAATCCTTGGCGTAACCGTAATACGCGCCTGTCTCCGCGCTGACGTGCGCGCCGATGCGGATCCGATCGGGCGCGGCGGGCACGAGGCGGTCCGCGAGCGCATCCCACGCGGGGTCCCAGGAGAGCGCCGGCGGGAACTCGGTTCTGCGGCCGTGCAGCCAGCGGTTGACGTCGGGATCGGTGAAGACGGCGCCGAAGCGCTCGGGCTCGAGACCGGCCTGCGCACGGAGAGCGGCGAGTGAGAGCTTTGTGTCGCGTGCGAGTCCGGGGATCGTGACAACGTGATCGACGTCGGTCATCCGGAACGGCTCGTCGAGCTCGGGCCGCGTGACGACGGTGATACGCGCGCCGCGCACGTCGCGCCGCACCCGCGCGAAGATCGGAACAAGGCAGAGCGCGACATCCCCTAGGCCGCGGTTCCAGCAGAAGAGGAAATCGCGCCGGGGCCCGCGAGCGGCGTGTCGCACCGCGCGATCGAGCGCCGTGCCCCCGAGCCGGTCGGCGAGCCGCCGGAAGGCTTGCCGCGGGCTCATCGACTCGCGCCCTGACCGGCGGTCAGCGCGCGGGCGCGTCCGGCGGCGCGGCGCCGGTGTCCGGTGTCTCGGGCGGGGTGTCCGGTGTTGCGGACGCGGACGGCGCAGCCGAGGTGGAGGGCGCTGGCGTTGCGGCCGCTTTGGGCGCGGAGTGCTGCGGTGCCGCCCTGCTTCCCGATGCCGGCGTCGTCGTCGACGGCGCGTCCGCCGCCGTGCCAGCACGGCGATACGCCTTGCCCGCGGCTTTGGCTTGTACGGTGGCGGCGAGCAGGTCACGGTAGAGCAGCACGAGCCGCAGCGTAATCGCCGACGGCGACAACGGCAGCACCGCGCGCCGCGCGTTCGCACCCAGGCGCGCGCGGGTCGTCGGATCGAGCAGCGTGCGCATCTGCGCGGCGAGCCCGGCGATGTCGCCGGCCGGACAGACGAGCCCCGCGTCGTTCGCGAGCACGAGCTCCGCGGCGCCCGATTTCGTGCTCGTGACGACCGGCAGCTCGCACGCCATGGCCTCCAGCGTCGATTCGGGCGCGGGATCGTAGAGGGTGGGCAGCACGAACGCGTCGGCCGCGCCGTAGCAGGCGCGCAGATCGAGGTCGGCTTCGGCAACGGTGACCCGCTCCGCGACGCCTATCGAGCGCGCGAGCTCGTGGTAGCGGCGCGCGTGACGCTCGCGACCGGCGATCATCAGGTGCGCCGAGGACGGCAGCTCGGCCAGCGCCGCGATCGCGGCGCCCGCGCCGCTGTGCTCGTAGCCCGAGCCCGCGAGCAGGAACACGGTAGCGGCTTCGTCGATGCCGCAACGCTTGCGCACGATCTCACGCTGCCCGCGCAGCTGCGGATGGAAAATGTCGCAGTCGACCGCGTTGTAGACGACGTGCAGCTTCGATTCCGGCAACCCGAAACGGTCGCGGATCTCGTCCTTCACCATCGCCGAGTTGCAGATGACGGCCTGAAGC
Source organism: uncultured beta proteobacterium (assembly GCA_963830485.1). Lineage (GTDB taxonomy): Bacteria > Pseudomonadota > Gammaproteobacteria > Burkholderiales > Casimicrobiaceae > CAIWHR01. Next base: position 82,445 of record CAWHNE010000016.1, on the reverse strand, counting down.
CACGGGCTTGCGAAGAGCCGCTTCTCCATGCCCCGCATGTAGCGGTTGTAGGGCGACAGCGCGAGCCTGAGGCGCGCGAGCGCCGAGGCACCCTTCATGCGCTCCTCCTGCCACACCGCGTAGACGCCGTCGCGCGCGCGATAGATGTCGCAGCAGAGCAGCCGCTCGTGCGATTCGACGAGGTTCGCCTTCGAGCGCGCGATCGCGCGGCAGACCGAGCGTGCGAAGCCCCATTCGCGCAGGAAGCTGCCGGCGTACCACGGGTTGCAGATCACAGGCTCGATCAGCTGCAGCTTCGTCTGTGGCCACGAACGCGTGTAGAGCGAGATCGCGACGTTGCGCTCGAGCAGCGCCTCGAGCGCGCCTTCGAAGAAGCGCTCGGCACCGCCCGCGGGCGCGTAGCGCTGGCGGATGATCGCGAGCCGCATCAGCGAGGGCCGCGGCGGAATGAGGCCGACGAATCGGCAAGGGCGCGTCGCGGTGGTGCGGAGGCCGAAGACATGGGCCCAAACGATAGCAAAAAACGCGACGCCCCGCGCTCGCCACCGGAATCCAGTCAGGGCTCACTCGCCCGCGGAAGCATGCTGCTCACGGCCGAGGCGCGGGCGTCGTCGTTCGAAGAGCCCGGTTCCGGTACAATCGTCGCGGAGCCCCTGGGGGTTCGCCTCCCCCGCCCCGCCGCCTTCGCGCCATGCCCCTCGACGCAGTCAACGCCGCCCTGAAGGCGCAGATCCTGGCCGAGGCCCTGCCGTACATCCAGCGATTTCACGACAAGGTCATCGTCATCAAGTACGGCGGCAACGCCATGACGGAGCCCGCCCTCAAAGCCGGCTTCGCGCGCGATGTCGTGATGCTGAAGCTGGTCGGGATGAACCCGGTCATCGTCCACGGCGGCGGCCCGCAGATCGGCGATCTGCTCAAGCAAATGGGGATCCGCAGCGAGTTCCGCCAAGGGATGCGCGTCACCGACGAGAAGGTGATGAACGTCGTCGAGATGGTGCTGGGCGAGTTGAACCAGGAAATCGTCGGTCTCATCAATCAGCACGGCGGCAAGGCGGTGGGCCTCACCGGGCAGGACGGCGCATTCATCCATGCGCGCAAGATGCTCCTGCCGAGCGAGACGAACCACGGCGAGATGGTCGACATCGGCCTCGTCGGCGAGATCGACCAAATCGACCCCGAGATCATCCAGCTCCTTGACTCGCGCGACTTCATCCCGGTGGTCGCGCCGATCGGCGTCGGTGCCGAGGGCGAGGCCTATAACATCAACGCCGACCTGGTCGCCGGCAAGCTCGCGGAGACACTGCGCGCCGAGAAGCTCGTGCTGATGACGAACACGGTCGGCGTGCTCGACAAGGACGGCAACCTGCTGACCGGGCTCACGGCGCGCGAGATCGACGGGCTTTTCGCAGACGGTACGATCCACGGCGGCATGCTGCCGAAGATCGGCTCGGCGCTCGACGCGGTCAGAAACGGCGTCGCGAGCTCGCACATCATCGACGGCCGCGTCGAGCATGCGCTCCTGCTCGAGGTGCTGACCAACGAGGGCGTGGGCACGATGATCCGCGCCGACGACGCGCCGGCGGTGCACGCGCGGATGCAGCGCTAGCGGATGAATGCACGATGGCCGCCCGACACGGCGAACGCCGGCTCCAGATCCTGCAGACGCTCGCGGCGATGCTCGAGAGCCCGCGCGCCGACAAGGTGACCACTGCCGCGCTCGCGGCCCGGCTCGACGTATCGGAAGCCGCGCTCTACCGCCACTTCGCGAGCAAGGCGCAGATGTTCGAGGGGCTGATCGAGTTCATCGAGACCACGCTCTTCACGCTCGTCAACAAGATCGCGGCGGAGACGAAAGACGGCGCCGCGCAGGCGCAGCAGATCGTCGTGCGTGCTCCTGGGCTTCGCCGAGAAGAATCCGGGGATGACGCGCGTGCTGATCGGCGACGCGCTGGTCAACGAGGACGAGCGGCTGCAGGCGCGGATGAACCAGCTCTACGACCGCATCGAGGCGTCGCTGCGCCAGGCGCTGCGCATCGCGCAGGCGGCGGGCACGTGGCCGGGCGACCCGAGCGCCGAGGCGGCGGTTCTCGTCGCCTTCGTCCTCGGCCGCTGGCAGCTCTTCGCGAAGAGCGGTTTCAAGCGGATGCCGCAGGACGGCTGGGACCTGCAGCGGAAGTTTCTCTTCGGGTGACCGGCCTTCCTTTCAGGGGGCCCCTTCTGCCTCCGTGCGGCCGCGACACTCGATAGCGTGACGTCGGCCTCATGCGCCGGCTGGGCCTCACTCGCATCCCCGCTGCGCGGGGTCCCGGCTCGCAGCCTTGCGTCGCTCCCGCCACTCACGCTGCTTGCACGCTCGACGGCGCGAGCACGCAGCCCGCGATCTTCCAGCGTCCGTCCTTCTGCTTTTCCATCGTGTAGAGCGCCACCAGCACCGTGTTGTCCGGCCCGATCAGGCGCAGCGGCTGGATCACGCGGCCCTCGATGACGGCGCCTTCGAGGAATTCCGTGTAGCGGGCGGCGGTCAGCGCGCCGTAGCTCGTCCGCACCATGTCGAGGAAGTTCGCGGGCGTTCCGAACTGCGCGCGGATGCCGGGCGACGCGTACGAGAAGGCCCTCGTCCGCGTCGCCGGCCTTGAGCGCGCGCAGCTGGTCGCCGATCACCCGCTGGATCGCCTTCCACTCGGCGGCGGCAAGCGTCCGCTCGCCCGGCGGCGGGGCGGCGTGCGCTGGCAGCGGAATGACGTGTGCTGCAGCGAGCACGAGGAACGTCGCACACGCGAACCTGCCCCAGCGAAGCGAGTGGGTCATCCGCCGCACACCGGGCACTGCGGGTCGCGCGTGACGCGCACGTCGCGCCAGCGCATCGACCGCGCGTCGAGGATGAGCAGGCGGCCGGCGATGGTCTCGCCGACGCCGGCGACGAGCTTCAACGCCTCCGCGGCCTGCGTCGCGCCGATGATGCCGACGAGGGGGGCGAACACGCCCATGATCGCGCAGCGCGTCTCCTCGAGCGCCTCGCCCTCGCCGAACAGGCAGTGGTAGCACGGCGCGTCGGGCAGGCGGGTGTCGAACACCGCGACCTGCCCGTCGAAGCGGATCGCCGCGCCGGACACGAGCGGCTTCCGCGCGGCGACACAGGCGCGGTTCACCGCGTGCCTGGTCGCGAAATTGTCGCTGCAGTCGAGCACGACGTCGGCGCGCGCGACGAGCGGCGAGAGCTCCGCCGGCCCCACGCGCGCGGGCACGGTCTCGATCCTGATCTCCGGATTGACGGCCGCGAGCCGCGCCTTCGCTGCGTCGACCTTGCGCGTGCCGACATCCGCCGTGGCGAACAGGATCTGCCGCTGCAGGTTGGTGAGGTCGACGGCGTCGGGATCGCAGAGTGTGATCGTGCCGATCCCGGCGGCGGCCAGAAACTGCGCGGCGGGCGCGCCGAGCCCGCCCGCCCCGACGATCAGCGCATGCGCCTGCGCGAACTTCTCCTGCGCGTCGATCCCGAGCTCGGGCAACAGGATGTGCCGGCTGTAGCGCAGAAGCTGGGCATCGTCCATGTCACCGCAGGATAGCAAATGCGGCGCGAGCGGCGAGCCGGGACCCGCGGCGCAAAGCGCAGCGGGGGGCGAGCGATCGCGAGTCGCCGCGTGAGGCCGACGGCGCGGTGCAACGATAACAGGAGGCAGTGCGGAGGCCGACGGGGCACGAAAGCGAAAACGCCCGGCAGCGCCGGGCGTTCTCGAGGGGCGTGAGAGGGCTATTCCGGCTTGACCTGCGCGACGGCCTTGGCCGATGCGATCACCGGCTGGCCCTTCAGGTGATTGAGCGCCTGCGTGAGTTGGAAGTCGTCGGCGGCGCCGAACTCGAAGCGCGGCTGCGGCGGCATCGGCGCCGGCCTTGTCCGCCGCCGCCTTGGGCGCGCTCTTGTCGAGCGCTTTCACGGCCTCGAGCGCGCGCGCCTTCGCATCGGCGGTGCTGCCTTCGAGGTGTCCCTGCAGATTCGCTTCCTTGACGAGCGGCGACGCGCGGCCGTCGTCGACCGCGATGTCCGGCTCGATGCCTTTCGCCTGGATCGAGCGGCCGGACGGCGTGTAGTAGCGCGCCGTCGTGAGCTTCAGGCCCGCGTTGCTGCCGAGTGGCAGGATCGTCTGAACGGAGCCCTTGCCGAACGTCTGCGCGCCCAGCACGGTCGCGCGCTTGTGGTCCTGCAGCGCGCCGGCGACGATTTCGGAGGCGGACGCTGTGCCGCCGTCGACCAGCACGGCCATCGGGACCTTCTTCGCCCCGGCCGGCAGATCCTTGAGGTAATCCTCGCCGCGGCGCGTGTAGTCCTCCTTGCGCGCGGACAGGCGCATCCGCGCCTCCGACGTGCGACCGTCCGTGTAGACGACGAGCGCATCCTTCGGCAGGAACGCCGCCGATACGGCGACCGCCTGGTTCAGGAGTCCGCCGGGATCGCTGCGCAGGTCGAGGACGAGGCCCTTCAACTCGCCCTGCTTGTAGAAGTCGCGCAGAGCCTTGGCGAGGTCCTCGGCGGTGCGGTCCTGGAACTGGCGGACGCGGATGTACCCGTAGCCGGGCTCGAGCATCTTCGCGCGGACGCTCTTGACGTTGATCTCTTCGCGCGTCAGCGTGAACGTGAGCGGACCCTCGGCATCCTTGCGCACGATGGTCAGCACAACCTGCGTGCCCGGCTTGCCGCGCATCCTCTCGACGGCCTTCGACAGGGGCATGCCCCGCGTCGCGTCGTTGTCGATCTTGACGATCAGGTCGCCTGACTTGACCCCGGCGCGGAAGGCCGGCGTGTCCTCGATCGGCGAGACGACGCGGACGATGCCGTCCTCGACCCCGACCTCGATACCCAGGCCGCCGAACTTGCCCTGCGTCGAGATCTGGAGGTCCTTGAATGCCTCGGCGTCGAGGAAGTCGGAATGCGGGTCGAGCCCGTGCACCATTCCATTGATCGCTTCCTTGATCAGCTTGTCGTCGGAGACGGGCTCGACGTAGTCCGACTTGATCTTGCCGAAGACCGCCGAGAGGAGCTGCAGATCCTCGTAGGGGATCGGCATCCGGGCGTCGCGCTGCGCGACCGCCGAGAAGTTGAGCGAAAGCAGGACGCCCAGCACCGCGCCCAAGCCGATCAGTCCCGCCTTCTTCCAATGTCCCATCGTCCGTTCCCTCTGCTTGCCGCGTGGCAGCGCCCGGTCACCGGGTCCGAGTGGCGAAGTATACGCCCAGTCACCTGCCCGAAGGCGGCGCCGGAGCGCGCCGGCGGGCCCCGCCGGCACACGTTCACAAGCCGCGGGTGACCCGGCCCGCGACCCCAGTTTCGTAGTGATCCGATCGGAAATCAATGCCCTGGCGATCCGCCTACCGCCCGACGTCGGCAAACGGCAGACCGGCGGCGCCGCGCCGCCACCGGCAGAGCCGGTCGGCGCGCGAACCTTGTTTCGCGTTGCGAACCCTCTGCATAGGGCAACGCCGACGCGGGCGAGTTCCGCCGCCCTACAAGAACGAAAGCAGCGCACGCCCGGTCATCTCGGAGGGCACCGGAAGTCCCATCATCGTGAGCAACGTCGGCGCGATGTCACGCAGCGCCCCGCCGTCGCGCATTGCCGCGGCGCGCCCCGCGTACACACACGGAACCCGGTTCAGCGTGTGGGCGGTGTGGGGCTGCCGGGTGGCGGGGTCGTACATCTGCTCCGCGTTGCCATGGTCCGCCGTGATCAACACCTCGCCGCCGGCCGCCCGGGCGGCTGCGACCACACGACCGATGCAGGTATCGAGCGCCTCGACCGCGCGCTTCGCCGCATCGAAGTCGCCGGTGTGGCCAACCATGTCGCCGTTCGCGTAGTTGCAGACGATCGCATCGTATTTTCCGCTCTGGATCGCGGCGACGAGCCGGTCGGTGACCTCGACCGCGCTCATCTCCGGCTGCTGGTCGTAGGTCGCGACCTTCGGCGACGGGACCAGGATCCGGTCTTCTCCGGGCCGGACGGCCTCGACGCCGCCGCTGAAGAAATACGTGACGTGAGCGTACTTCTCGGTCTCCGCGATCCGCAGCTGGGCAAGGCCGAGCTTCGAGACGTACTCGCCGAAGCCGTTCGCGACGGACTGTGGTGCGAACGCGACCGGCAGCCGCGCGAACTCGTCGCCGTAGCTCGTGAGGCAAACGTAGCGCGCGAGCCGCGGCACGCGCTTTCGCGCGAAGCCGTCGAACGCCGGATCGGTCAGCGCCCGCGTCAACTGCCGTGCGCGGTCGGCGCGAAAATTCATGAACACGACGACGTCGCCGTCGCGCATCGTCGTCGGCCGCCCGGCGTCGTCGGTGATCGCCGTCGGCTGCACGAACTCGTCGCTCTCGCCGCGGGCGTAGGCAGCCGCGAGCGCGGCGTCCGGCGTGAGGGCGCGGAAGGGCGCGCTGCCGTCGACCAGAAGATCATAGGCGACGGCGACGCGCTCCCAGCGCTGGTCACGGTCCATTGCGTAGTAGCGGCCACAGATCGACGCGATGCGTGCGCCGGCGTGCCTTGCGCAGACGCCGGCCATGAACGCGAGCGACGCGGCCGCGCTCCTGGGCGGCATATCGCGGCCGTCGAGGAACGCGTGAACGAAGACGCGGGGCGCGCCGCCCGCCGCCGCGAGGTCGACCATGGCGGCCACCTGGCGCTCGTGACTGTGCACGCCGCCCGGCGAGAGCAACCCAAGCACGTGGACGGCGGAGCCGGCGGCTTTCGCGGCGGCGACCGCACCGGCGAGCTCGGGGTTCGCGGCGAACTCGCCGGTCTCGATCGCATGGTCGATGCGCGTGTAATCCTGGTAGACGACTCGCCCCGCCCCGATGTTGAGGTGCCCTACCTCGGAATTCCCCATCTGTCCGTCGGGCAGCCCGACGTCCTGCTCGGACGCATCGATCGACGTGTGCGGGCAAGTCGCGAGAAGCCGGTCCCAGTGGGGCATCCGCGCACGCGTGATCGCGTTGTCCGGCGCATCCGCGCGACAGCCGAAGCCGTCGAGGATCAGGAGAACGACGGGGCGGACGACGGGGGTGGCGGCGTTCATGGGATGACGGACGCACGGACGGGTGCGGCGCGCGCTCCGCGTCGGTGCGGCCACCGCCGTGCGCTATCATTTTACCTTTGCTGATCACGGTTCCGAGCCATTCCCATGCCGTTCGTGCAGGAAAACTGGATGCTGATCCTCGTGTTCGTGCTGTCCGGGGGGATGCTCGTCTGGCCGCTCGTGCAGCGACGGCTGTCGGCCGTGAAGGACGTGAACTCGGCCGAGGCGACGCAGCTCATCAACCGGCAGAACGCGGTGCTGCTCGACGTGCGCGAGCCGAAGGAGTTCGAGGGTGGCCGGCTGCCGGCCGCGATCCACATTCCGCTGTCGCAGCTCCCGGGACGCACGAACGAGCTCGCGAAGCTCGCCACGCGCCCCGTGATCGCTTACTGCGCCATCGGCCGCCGCAGCCGGATGGCGGGCGGCGCGCTTGCCAAGGCGGGCTTCAAGGACATCTTCAGCCTCCAGGGCGGGATCGCCGCGTGGAAGAAGGACGGCCTGCCCGTGGAGAAGTGAGGAGACGCGAGGTGGCCGACGATGCGCTCGCGATCACGATGTACACGACGGCGACCTGCCCGTTCTGCGTCCGGGCGGAGCGCTACCTGAATGCGAAGGGCGTGAGCGCGATCGACAAGATCCGGGTCGACCTCGATCCCGCGCTTCGGCTCGCGATGATGGAGCGGACGGGCCGGCGGACCGTGCCCCAAATCTACGTGGGCGACGTCCACGTCGGCGGTTACGAAGACCTGGTGGCGCTCGATCGTGCCGGCGGACTCGCGCCGCTCCTGGGCGTCCCGACGCCGGCGGCCCGCTGATCACATTGGCGGTGCGGAGGCCGGCGCGCATTCGCCTGCAAGCTCGCGTAAAATTACCTGTTTGACCTTCCCCGAAGGATCGCCCCATGGCCGATATTCCGCAGACCGCCGCCGATGCGGTCGTGTTCACGATCGAAAAGGTCTACGTCAAGGACCTGTCGCTTGAATGCCCGGGTTCCCCGCAGTCGTTCAAGTCGCAGGAGCAGCCTCACGTCGAGGTGGGCCTGCGCACGCGCGGCGAGCAGGTCGAGCCGGACGTCTACGAGTGTGTGTTGACGGTCACGCTCACGGCGAAGACCGGCGACAAGACGCTGTTCCTCATCGAAGCCTCGCAGGCTGGGATCTTCCGCATTCGCGGCGTCCCGCCCGAGCACCTGCAGCCGGTGATCGCGATCAACTGTCCGACGGTGCTCTTTCCGTACCTGCGCGAAACGCTCGCCGACGCCGTCGGGCGCGCGGGTTTCCCGCCGGTGCACCTCGCGCCCATCAACTTCGAGGCGCTCTACCAGCAGCAGCTCGCGCAGGCGCAGCAGCCGGTGCCCGCCAGCGCGGCGAACTAGGGCGCGCGAGCAGGCCCAGGATGCTCGGCCGCGCCGCGCTCGCCCTCGCCGCAACGATGGCGTTCGCGGGCGTTGCGGCTGCCGCGGACTACAGGTCGACCGCCGACGCGGCGACCGTGCTCTACGACGCGCCGTCGGCGAAAGCGAAGCCGCTCTACATCCTCGGCCGTGACACGCCGCTGGAGGTGATCGTGCCCGTCGAAGGCTGGAGCAAGGTCCGCGACGCGGGTGGGACGATCGGCTGGGTCGAGCGGAAGTCGCTCGGCGACAAACGCACGCTTGTCGTGCGCGTGCCGCTGGCCGAGGTGCACGCGAATCCCGACGACAACGCGGCGCTCATCTTCCGCGCCGAGCAGAACGTGCTGCTCGATCTGGCTGAGCCGGCGGCGTCGGCCGCGACGACCTCGATGCCAGGCTGGGTCAAGGTCCGCCATCGCGACGGGCAGACGGGCTTCGTGCGCATCACGCAGGTCTTCGGGCTCTGATGCCAGTCGGGGGCCCCCGGCTGCCCGCGGGGCGATTCGCGGCGCTCTCGTGACCACTTCGATCACCGTGCTGGGCGCGGGCGCATGGGGAACGGCGCTCGCAGCGCACCTTGCCCAGCGAAGCGACACGACCGTCACGCTGTGGGCGCGCGAGGGCGATCGCGCGCGCCAGATCGCGCAGGCGCGTCGCAACGAGCGCTACCTGCCCGGCGTCACGCTGCCCGAAGCGTTGGCGGTCAGCGCCGATCTCGCGCCGGCTGCGGGCGCCACGCTTCTCATCGCGGCGACGCCGGTGGCCGCGCTGCCCGAGCTCGCGCTGTCGCTGCTGCGATCCGGCGCCCGTGCGCCACTCGTCTGGCTATCGAAAGGCTTCCTCGAAGTTCCGGTGAGCGCCGCACTGCCGGCGGGCGTCGCGCTTGCGCATCAGGTGGTCGCACCGCGCTGGCCGGCGCCGGTCGGCGTCGTGTCCGGTCCGAGTTTCGCCGACGAAGTCGCGCGCGGCCTCCCGACCGCGGTCGCGGTCGCGGCGACCGACGGGTCGCTCGCGGCCCAGGTCGCCGCGCTTCTGCGCGGGGACACCATGCGGGCGTACGAGAGCGACGACCTCGCGGGCGTCGAGGTCGGCGGCGCGGTCAAGAACGTCCTCGCGATCGCCGCCGGCGCGAGCGATGGCCTGGGCTTCGGCCATAACGCGCGCGCCGCGCTCATCACGCGCGGCCTCGCCGAAACGGGCCGGCTTTCGGCGGCGCTCGGCGGCCGGCGCGAGACGCTGATGGGGCTCGCAGGACTGGGCGACCTCGTGCTCACTTGCACCAGCGATCTGTCGCGCAATCGGCGCGTCGGCTTGGGACTCGCCCGCGGCGTCGCGTTGCCACAAATTCTCGCGGAGCTGGGCCACGTCGCCGAGGGTGTCGCCTCCGCGCGCGCGGTCCGTCGGCTCGCCCTCCACCACGCGCTCGACATGCCGATCGTCGACGCCGTGCACCGCGTGCTGTGCGACGAGCTCTCGCCGCGCGACGCCGTCCTCGCGCTCCTGCGGCGCGAGCCGCGGGCCGAGCTCGAGTGATTCGTTCCCTTGGAGGCGCCGTGCGCGGATTCGGAGCAGGGATTCTCGTCGTGCAATTTGGCTGGACGGCGGCGCTGATGGGCGCGGCGACGGGTGCCGCAGGCGCGGACATGACATTCTTTGCGCCGGTGACGCCGGCGCGGCCGGTCGTCGAGACGCTGCATGGCGTCACGCTGACCGACCGCTACCGCTGGCTCGAGGACGGCAAGGACCCCGCGGTGCTCGCGTGGAGTCGCGCGCAGCACGCGGCCACGCTCGCCTACCTCGACCGCGCCGCGCCGCCGATTGCCGGGATGCGCGAGGAGATCGCGCGCTGGTACGACCGCGACCGCACCGAGCAACCGTTCTTCAAGAACGGGCGCGAGTTCTTCAAGCGCGCGCAGCGTGGCGAGCCGCAGGCGAAGCTCTACACGCGGATCGACGGTCGCGAGGTGCTGCTCGTCGACCCGATCGCGATCGATCCGACCGGCAAGACGAAGATCGGAACGGTCGTCCCGAATCGCGACGCGACGCGCGCGGCGGTCGGCATCTATGCGCGGGGCTCCGAGATCCAGGATTTCCGCATCATCGACACGGCGACCGGCGCGCAGGTCGGGCCGACGATCACCGGGCTGCGCTGGTTCACATGGGCGCGCGATGAGGCGTACGCGTTCGTCTCGCCGCGCACGGCCGAGGCGGACGCGCGGCAGGAGCCGCACCGGTGCTACCGGCATCGGCTGGGCGCGGACCGCGCGACCGACGAGCTCCTGATCGCGATGCAGGACGCGAAGAACTGGTGCCGCGTTTACGAGCCGGAGGATGCGCTGGTCACGGTGTTCGAGACCGGCGACTTCTGGTCGAACACCATCAAGCTCCGACCCGTCGGCTCGAGCGCGGAGCCGCGGACGATCTACGCGAGCGACAAGTTCCAGGCCGACGCGACGTTTCGCCGCGACCGCATGTACTTTCGTACCAACCGCGACGCGCCCAACTGGAAGCTGATGGCGGCGAGCTACGAGCATCCGGAATATGCCGACTGGACGACGCTGATCCCCGAAGCCGCGAGCGTGATGGACGACCTCGCCGTCACGCGCGAGGCGATCGTCGTGCGCGAGCGCACCGATGTGATCGCGCGGCTCACGCTCCACAGCCTCGACGGCAAGCGGCTGCGCGAGCTCGAGCCGCCGATCTTCGGCAGTGTCGTCGACCTCGGCTACGACCTCGCGGCCGACATCCCGTACGCGGCGCTCGCCTCGCACACCGCGCCGCCGTCGCTCTATGCGCTCGCGCCCGCAGCGTTTGCGTGGAAGCGCGTCTGGCAGGACGATTCCCCGTTCGACACGTCCGCGCTCGTGGCGAAGCGCGTCTACGTGACCGCGAAGGACGGCGCGAAGATCCCGGTGTTCATCGTGCACCGGAAGGACGTCGGGCTGAACGGCGCCAATCCGACGCTTCTTTCCGGCTACGGCGGCTTCAACATCGCGGTCGAGCCCTACTACGTGGGCGGACTCTATCCTTTCGTGAGCCGCGGCGGCGTGTTCGTCGACGCCGGCGTGCGCGGCGGCTCCGAGTACGGCGAGACCTGGCACGAGCAGGCGATGTTCGCGCGCAAGCAGAACACATTCGACGACATGGTCGCCGTCGCCGAGTGGCTGATCGCCGAGAAGTACACGCGACCCGCGAAGCTCGCTGTCGAAGGCGGCAGCAACGGCGGACTCACCGTCGGCGCGTTGCTCACGCAGCGGCCCGATCTCTTTCGCGCCGCGATCTGCCAGGTGCCGCTCCTCGACATGGTGCGCTATCACAAGTTCCTGATCGCGCGGTACTGGATCGCGGAGTATGGCGACCCGGACCGCGCCGACGATTTCCGCTGGATCCTCCGCTACTCGCCCTACCACAACGTGCGCCAGGGCGTGAACCTTCCGGAAACGCTGGTCGTCGCCGGCGAGTACGACTCGCGCGTCGATCCGCTGCACGCGAAGAAGTTCGTCGCTGCGGTGCAGAACAACCCGGGCCAGACCTCGCCTTTCGTGCTGTACATGGACTTCGATAGCGGCCACGGCACCGGCAAGACGCAGCAGCAGCGTGTCGTCGACCGCGACTACGAGCTGCGCTTCGTGATGAACGCGCTGGGGATGGGCGCCGGTGCCGCGCCCGCGGCCGCGAAGTGAGCGACCTCAGGTTCCCTGACCTGCCCCTTCGAAGCCCAGCTGCCGCCACGCCTCGTACACGGCGACCGCGACCGCGTTCGACAGGTTCAGGCTGCGCACACCGGGACGCATCGGGATCCTGAGGCGCGCCGCCGGCCCAAACTGCGCCAGGATCTCGGCGGGCAGTCCCGCGGTCTCGCAACCGAAGACGAGCACGTCCCCCCCGGCGAAGCGCGCGTCGTAGAGCGAGGCGGGCGCCTCGGTCGTGAAGGCGAACCAGCGGCGAGCCGCCGACCCATCGTCGATCGCCGCGCGGCACGCGGCGAAATCGCGGTGCACGCGGACGCGCGCGTATTCGTGATAGTCGAGGCCGGCGCGCTTCAACTCGCGGTCGTCCATCCGGAAGCCGAGCGGCTCGACCAGGTGCAACTCGGTCGCCGTGTTCGCCGTCAGCCGGATCACGTTGCCGGTGTTCGGCGGAATTTCGGGATGGACGAGGACGACGGAGAACATCGGGCGAACGCTCGGTGCGGGCGTTCAGCGTATCACCCCATCGCTCAGCCGCCGTCCGGGCGCAGCGTCCGCGCCACGACCCAGCACTCGACATCGGCGGCACCGGCGCGACGCAGCGTGCGGGTCGCCTCGGCCAAAGTCGCGCCCGTCGTGAGAACGTCGTCGACCAGCGCGATGCGCGCGCCGCGCACGTCGCCCTCGACGGCGAACGCCCCGCGGACGTTGGTCGCGCGCTCCTTCCACGCGAGCGCTGCCTGGGGGACCGCGCCTCCGGTGCGCACGAGCGGCGCCGACAGCGGCAGCGCTACGGCGGTGGCCACCCGGGCCGCGATCTCGCGCGCCTGGTTGAAGCCACGCTCGCGCTGGCGCACAGGGGAGAGCGGGAGTGCCACCACTCGATCTGGCTGCGCGTCGGGCTGTCGCGCGGCAAGCGAGGTTCGGACCGCGGCCGCAAGCGACGTTCCGGCCCAGTCGGCAAGCGCGAGGCGGCCCCCGTACTTGAATTCGATCAGGAGCCGGTCGGCCGGAAACGCATAGGCGAACGCCGCGATCGCGCGCGACCACGGCGGCGGATGCGCGAGACAGGCGCCGCAGGTGCCGCCGTCCGCTGCCGGCAGGGCACAGGTGGGACACGCGGCGGTCACCCTGGGCAACTGGGCCGTGCAGGCCGTGCAGAGCAGCGCGGCGCCGGCGTCGGCCACGCACAGCGCGCACCGCTGCGGCAGTGCCAGGCGCGCGAAGCGCGCAAGCGTTTCGGCGAGCGTCCGGAGCCGCCGCGGGGAGGCGCAGTCAAATGTTTCGGCTGATCGATTTGACAAGGGGGTGCCCGCCCGTGACACTCGGCCGCCCGAGTGCACGCCGAACGCTAACCTACCAGCCCGCGCGATGCCATCCGCCGAAAGCACGATCGCTCCGCCGCGCGCCTCTTCCCCGGCCGAAGCGCCGGCGCGCTGGTCGGTGGCCGCGGTCGAGGCGCTCTACGCGCTTCCGTTTGCGGAGCTCCTGTTCCGCGCGCAACAGGTTCATCGCGAGCATCACGTGCCCAATGCAGTCCAGCTTTCGACACTGCTGTCGATCAAGACTGGCGGCTGTCCCGAAGACTGTGCGTACTGCCCGCAGGCGAAGCGCTACCACACCGGGGTCCCGGAAGAAGCCCTCGCTGACCTCGATAGGGTGCTCGCGGCTGCGCGTGCGGCGAAGGCGCAGGGCGCGACGCGCTTCTGCATGGGCGCCGCGTGGCGCGGGCCCAAGGACCGCGATCTCGTGCCGGTGCTCGACATGGTGCGCGGCGTGAAGTCACTGGGCCTCGAGACGTGCTGCACGCTCGGCTTGCTCAAGGACGGTCAGGCGGAGGCGTTGCGCGACGCCGGGCTCGACTACTACAACCACAATCTGGATACGGCGCCGGAGTTCTACGGCGAAGTGATCACGACCCGCGACTTCGAGGACCGGCTCGACACGCTCGAGCGCGTGCGCGGCGCGGGCTTGCGCGTCTGCTGCGGCGGCATCGTCGGCATGGGCGAGTCGCGGACGCAGCGTGCGGGCTTGATCGCGCAGCTCGCGAGCCTCGACCCCTATCCCGAGTCGGTGCCGATCAATCACCTGGTGCAGGTCGAGGGCACGCCGCTCCACGCGCGCTTCGGCGGGGAGGCGGCGCTCGATCCGCTCGAGTTCGTCCGTACGATCGCGGTTGCGCGGATGACGATGCCGAAGGCCATGGTCCGGCTGTCCGCCGGCCGTCGAGAGCTCGGCGATGCCGTGCAGGCGCTGTGCTTTCTCGCCGGCGCGAACTCGATCTTCTACGGCGACAAGCTGCTGACGACCGGAAACCCGGAAGCGGAGGCCGACCGGGCGCTCTTCGCGAAGCTCGGCCTCGCGCCGATGGACGCGCCGCCCGGCTGACGCCGTCCCGTGAGCGCGGCGCTCATCGATTCGCTCGAGCGCGATCTCGCCGCCCGCGCCGCCGCGGGGCTCGAGCGTCGCCGCCGCATCGTCGCCTCGCCGCAGGGCGCGCGCGTCGTCGTCGACGGGCGCGAGGTCGTCGCCTTCGCGAGCAACGACTATCTCGGCCTCGCCAATCATCCGGCGGTGGTCGCGGCGGCGCGTGACGCCGCGGCGCGCTGGGGAGTGGGTGCGGGCGCGTCGCACCTCGTCTCCGGACATTGCGCGGCACACGCGGCGCTCGAGGAGGAGCTCGCGGCGTTCGTCGCGCCGTGCGCCGGTGCGCAGGCGCTCACGTTCTCGTCGGGCTATCTCGCGAATCTCGCGATCCTGACGGCGCTCGCCGGCCGCGGCGACGTGATTTTCGCCGACCGGCTGAACCATGCGTGCCTGAACGACGGCGCGCTCCTCGCGCGCGCGGATTTCGTCCGCTATCCGCACGGTGACGTCGCGGCGCTGCGAGGCAGGCTCGCGGCGTCGCGTGCGCGTCGGAAGCTGATCGCAACCGATGCGGTCTTCAGCATGGACGGCGACCTCGCGCCGCTGCCCGCGTTGCTCGCGCTGGCGGACGAGTTCGACGCGTGGCTCGTCGTCGACGATGCGCACGGCTTCGGCGTGCTGGGCGAGGGGCGAGGTGCGCTCGCGCATTTCCGCCTTGCCTCCGACCGGATCGTGACCATGGGCACGCTCGGCAAGGCGGCAGGCGTCGCCGGCGCGTTCGTCGCGGCACACCCGACCGTAATCGCGACGCTCGTGCAGACGGCGCGTCCTTACGTCTACACGACGGCGGCGCCGCCGCTTCTCGCCGAGGCGTTGCGCGCGAGCCTCGCAATCATCCGCGACGACACGCCTCGGCGCGCGCATCTCGCGGCGCTGATCGAGCGGTTCCGCGAACGGATGCGCGAGCTCCCGTACGCGCGCGCGGACTCGCGGACGGCGATCCAGCCGGTCGTCGTCGGCGGGAACGCGATGGCGGTCGGCCTCGCCGAAGCGCTGTGGGCCCGTGGCTTCTGGGTACCCGCGATCCGGCCGCCGACGGTTCCGCAAGGCACGGCGCGGCTGCGCGTCTCGCTCTCGGCCGCGCATACGACGGCGGACGTCGATGCGCTCGCGGACGCGCTCGCGGCGCTCGTGCCCGCCGATGTCTCCGGCCAATGAGCGGCGGCTTGCATGTCGAAGCGGCCGGCCACGGCGCGCCGCTCGTGCTCTTGCACGGCTGGGCGATGCACTCGGGTGTCTGGGGCGGTCTTCCGGCGGCGCTTGCGGCGCGGCATCGGGTGCACGCGGCGGATCTGCCGGGTCACGGGCGCAGCCCGGCGTTGACGCCGTTCACGGCAGAGGCCGTCGTGCGGGCGCTCGACGCGGCGTTCGCGGCCGAGCCCCGGCCGTTGACGGTGCTCGGCTGGTCGCTGGGCGGGCAGCTCGCGCTCGCGTGGGCGCTCGCGCGGCCCGAGCGCGTCGCCCGGCTCGTGCTCGTCGGCACGACGCCGCGGTTCGTCGCGGGCGACGGCTGGGACTGCGCGATGTCGCGGCAGACGCTCGAGCGCTTCGGCGACGAGCTCCACGTGTCGTGGCGCGCGACCGTGCTGCGTTTCCTGACGCTGCAGATGCGTGGCAGCGAGCATGGTCATGCGGCGCTCGCGCTCCTGCGCCGCGAGCTCTTCGCCCGCGGCGACCCGTCGCGCGCGACGTTGCGCGAGGCGCTGGCGCTCCTCGTCGCGACCGATCTCCGCGCCGATGCGGGCCGCGTCACGCAGCCGGTGCTCGTCGTCACCGGCAAACGGGACGCCCTCGCTCCTGCGGCGGCGGGAGCGTGGCTCGCGGCCACCCTGCCGAACGGCCGCCTGGCGGCCATCGACGGCGCCGCGCACGTGCCGTTCCTGTCGCACCCGGACGAATTCGGCCGGGCGCTCGCGGTGTTTCTCGATGAATATTGATCCCTCGCCCGACGCCGACCCGTCCGCGCTCGAGGCGCAGGCGGTGCGCCGCCACTTCGCGCGCGCGGCGGCGACGTACGACGCGGCCGCGGTACTGCAGCGCGAGGTCGGCACGCGAATGTTGGAGCGGCTCGACGTCGTTCGGCTCGCGCCCGCCGCGATACTCGACGCGGGCTGCGGGACCGGCGAGGCATTGCCCGAGCTCGCCGCGCGCTATACGCGTGCGCGACGCGTCGCGCTCGACGTCGCGCTGCCGATGCTGGCAGCTGCCCGCGTGCGCACGCGCGAGCGCCGGTCTTTGCTCGGCCGGCTGCTGGGTCCGGTCGGCGGCCCGACGGCAAGCGTGCCTTCGTTCGTCTGCGGCGACGTGATCGCCCTTCCCTTCGCAGCCGGCGCGTTCGGGCTCGTCTGGAGCAACCTCACGCTGCAGTGGATCGCCGATCTGCCGCGCGCGCTTGCCGAGCTCCATCGCGTCCTCGAGGTGGGCGGGCTCGTGACGTTCACGACGTTCGGACCCGACACGCTGAAGGAGCTGCGTGCCGCGTTCCTCGGCACCGACGCGCTGCCGCACGTCGCGCGTTTCATCGACATGCACGACATCGGAGACCTGCTCGTCCACGCGGGATTCGCGGATCCGGTGATGCAGATGGAGATGTTGACGCTCACCTATCCGGACGCCCGGTCGCTCGTCCGTGACCTCCACGCGATAGGCGCGACCAACGCCACGCTCGGAAGGCGGCGCACGCTGACGGGCCGGCGGCGCTTCGAGCGCGCGCTGGCCGCGCTCGACGCAACGCCGGGCCGCGCGCCCGACGGACGCATCCCCGCGACGTTCGAGGTGATCTACGGCCACGCGTGGAAAGGCGCGCCGCGGCGGACGGCGGAGGGGCATGCCATCGTGACGTTCGAGCGGCCGGGGCGGCCGTGAGCCGCGGCGTTTTCATCGCGGGCACTGACACCGGCGTCGGCAAGACGGTGGTCGCGGTCGCGCTCCTGCGTGCGCTGGTCGCGGCCGGCGTATCCGCGGTGGGCATGAAGCCGGTCGCCGCGGGCATCGAGCCCGGCGACACGATGAACGCGGACGTCGTCGCGTTGACCGCGGCGGGCAACGTCGTGGCGCCACATGAAGATACGAATCCCTATTCGTTCGTGCCCGCGATCGCGCCGCATCTCGCGGCAGGCAGTGCCGGGGCGTCGATCAGCCTTGACACGATCGCGGCCGCCTACGGTCGCCTGGCGGGACTTGCGGACGTCGTCGTGGTCGAGGGCGCGGGTGGCGTGCTGGTTCCCCTCGATGCGCGCACGGACATGCTCGACATCGCGGCGCGGCTCGGGTTGCCGGTGCTGCTGGTGGTCGGCATGCGGCTGGGGTGCCTCAATCACGCGCTCCTGTCGGCGTTCGCGATCAACGCGCGTGGTCTGCGGCTGGCAGGCTGGGTCGCGAACCGTATCGACCCGGGCATGCGCGAGGTCGATGCGAACGTGCAGTCGCTGGCACAGCGACTGCCGGCACCGCTCGTCGCCGATCTCGCGCCGATTACGCAAGGCACGCCGCCCGTTCCGCTCGATCGCATGTCGCTGCGGGTGCTGGGCCTCGATTATTAGCTAGGCGCTTGTTCGTTCGGTCAGGTTCCAAGGCGCTGCCGGTCATGCCGCGGGCTCGATCACCCGCTCGAGTCTGCCGCGGCCTGCCGGGGCCCGGATCGAGACGGCGGGGCGTCGATCCGGGTGTCGGAGAGCGCCCCGAGTTGCCAGGGTCATCCGCCTTTTGTACAGTCCGCCAGCGCGGTAGTCGTCCCATCGTCCGCCGATCCCGGGCGTGACAGGGTCGCGATTGCGCTCGGCGAATCGCGGCGCCGCGGTGGCAATCCCGACAAAATAGCTCGGTTGCTCCTTTCCGGTGTGGTACATTTTTGCCAACGCCGGATGGTTATGAGACGCAACTGCGATTGGCAATAGAGGCCACGATTTCGGCACGCACGGAGGGAAACGAGGGACCGATTGACCTGAAGCGCAACAAGAGCTCGCACGAGAGCCTGCATCGACCCCGGAGGAAGCGATGAATTGCCTCTACTACCTCGCGCCCACGCTGGAGAGTACGCACAAGATTTCCGACGACCTGCACGAGGCCGGCGTCAAGGATTTCTTTGTGCACGTGATCAGCAAGGACGAATCCGGTCTGCAGGAGCAGCACATCCATTCGAGCAATTACCTGGAAACGCTCGATATCGTTCGCGACGGCTTCATCGGGGCAGGGATCGGCTTCATCGCCGGGCTCATCGGCGCCGGACTGCTGATGTTCGTGGAACCTTTCGGACCGGACGTCCCGCGCATCGTCTTCGTGCTGATCATCGCGGTGGCCACGATGTTCGGTGCCTGGGAAGGTGGCTTGACGGGAATCGCCACCGAGAACAGTAAGCTCAAGAAGTTCCACCACGACATCGAGGCCGGCAAGTACCTGATCCTGATCTACGCCCGGAAGGAGCAGGGAGCGGCGGTGAGAGCGCTGATGCGCGCCAAGCATCCGGAAGCGGAGCTGGTCGCGGTCAACACGCATTTCATCAATCCGTTCAAGCCTGTCCGGCGGCGCCACCCCCGCGGGAGCGGCGGGCACGAACGTGCGCTGGAGCACGAATGATGATGCGGCACGTTGCCACGAACGGCGTGGCTCGCCGCGCAGCCGCGGCGGAAGAGCGATTCAGGATGGCCGTGGCCCGCCACCGGTCGCCGCAGGAACTCTAACTCCGTCCAATCATCCGGGACCGCCCCTATGGTTTTGGCAATCGCGCTGGTCTTGCTGGTCGTCGGCTCCGTACTGTTCCACTACCTGAGCCCGTGGTATTTCACGCCGATCGCGTCCAATTGGGGCATGATCGATAACACGGTGACGATCACGTTCTGGGTCACCGGTTTTGTCTTCGTCGCCATCAACCTGTTCATGGCGTATTGCGTGCTGCGCTACCGAAATCGGAAGGGGAGCTCGGCGCACTATGAGCCCGAGAACAAGAAGCTCGAGTGGGCGCTCATCCTGGCGACGACCGTCGGTGTCGTCGCGATGTTGGCCCCGGGCTTGTTCGTGTGGGCGAAATTCGTCGAGGTTCCGAAGGACGCCGCGGTGTTCGAGGTCATGGGCAAGCAGTGGTACTGGGGGTTTCGCTTCCCCGGCAAGGACGGCGTGCTCGGCATCGTCGATGCCCGTTACGTCAGCGACAAGAATCCGTTCGGCCTCAGTCCGGATGACCCGAACGGCCAGGACGACGTGCTCGTCGCGAGCCCGGAGGTCCATCTCCCCGTGGGCAAGCCGCTGAAGGCGCTGCTCCGCTCCATCGACGTCCTGCATGATTTCACCGTGCCGCAGTTCCGGGTCAAGATGGACCTCGTGCCCGGCCTCGTCAGCTACGTCTGGTTCACGCCCACCCGGACGGGGAAATTCGACCTTCTCTGCGAGGAATTGTGCGGCATCGCCCATTTCACGATGCGCGGCAAGGTGGTCGTCGAGGAAGAGCCGGCGTTCGCCGCGTGGTTGAGCGGCTATCCGACCTTCGCGCAAACGATGGCGCAGGTGCCCGGCGATCCCGCGGCGGGCCAGGCGCTCTACGGTGTCTGTTCCGCTTGCCATGGCGCGCAGGCGGAGGGCAATCCGGCGCTCAATGCACCGAAGCTGAGCGGGCAGGGGGACTGGTACCTGAAACGGGAACTCCAGCTCTTCAAGTCCGGCGCCCGTGGAGCGCACGAGAAGGACACGTTCGGCAAGGTGATGGCGCCGATGGCGGCGACCTTGGCAGATGATGCCGCCATCGATAACGTCGTCGCCTACATCAGGACGCTGCCGGACAATCCCGCGCCGCCGACGGTAACGAAGAACGCCGCCCACGGTCAAAAGCTCTACGAGACCTGTGCCTCGTGTCACGGTCCCGACGGGCGAGGAATCCAGGCCACCAATGCCCCCCGGCTCAAGGGCATGAGCGACTGGTACATGGTCACCCAGCTGAAGAATTTCCAGCAGGGTATTCGCGGCGCCCATCCCAAGGACATGTACGGTCCGCAGATGGCGTCCATGGCCGTTATCCTGGCCGATGACGAGGCAACCAGCGATCTCGTCGCCTACATCAATACGCTCAAATGAGACTCGGGCGTAGCGGGCGCGTTGACGAGTTGGCGAAGAGGAACCTGCGATGACATACGTTGCGCACGACGAATCGGACTTCGTTCGACCGGCAGAAGTCGAGGAGCCCGAGCTCTATCATCCGAAAACGTTCGTTGGGAAGTACATCTGGAGCCAGGACGCCAAGGTCATCGCCGTCCAGTACGGGATCACCGCCATCGCGATCGGGCTGGTGGCCCTCGTGCTGTCGGGAATCATGCGCCTGCAACTGGGCTTCCCGCACACCTTTTCGTTCATCACGCCGGGCAACTACCTTCAGTTCGTCACCATGCACGGCATGATCATGGTGATCTATCTGCTCACGGCGCTGTTCCTGGGGGGCTTCGGCAACTACCTCATCCCGCTGATGGTGGGCGCACGTGACATGGTCTTTCCGTACGTCAACATGGTGAGCTATTGGGTGTACCTGTTCGCCGTGTTGCTGCTCGTGGCGAGCTTCTTCGTTCCGGGCGGCCCCACGGGCGCCGGCTGGACCCTGTATCCGCCCCAGGCGATCCTTGCCGGAACACCGGGCGCGAACTGGGGCATCATCCTGATGCTCGTCTCGCTCGCCTTCTTCATCATCGGCTTCACGATGGGCGGGTTGAACTACGTGGTGACCGTGCTGCAGGCGCGAACCCGGGGAATGACGTTGATGCGTCTGCCCCTCACCGTCTGGGGAATCTTCATGGCCACGGTCCTCGCGCTGCTGGCCTTTCCCGCGCTGTTCGTGAGCGCCATCATGATGATCCTGGACCAGACGCTCGGCACCAGCTTCTTCATGCCGGCACTGGTCTCGAAGGGGCAACACCTCGAGTACAGCGGCGGCAGCCCGGTCCTGTTTCAACACCTGTTCTGGTTCTTCGGCCATCCCGAGGTCTACATCGTGGCGCTGCCGGCGTTCGGCATCGTCTCCGACCTCATCAGCGTCAACGCGAGAAAGAACATCTTCGGCTACCGGATGATGGTCTGGGCGATCCTGGCCATCGGCGGCCTGAGCTTCATCGTGTGGGCGCACCACATGTACGTCAGTGGGATGAATCCCTATTTCGGTTTCTTCTTCGCCACCACGACGCTGATCATCGCCATCCCCACGGCGCTCAAGGTCTACAACTGGGTACTGACGCTGTGGCGCGGCAACATCCATTTCACGGTCCCCATGCTGTTCGCGATCGGGTTCGTCTTCACGTTCATCAACGGCGGATTGACGGGCCTGTTCCTCGGCAACGTGCCCGTGGACCTCCCGCTCTCCGACACCATGTTCGTCGTCGCCCATTTCCACATGGTGATGGCGGTGTCGCCGATCCTCGTCGTGTTCGGGGCGATCTACCACTGGTACCCCAAGATCACCGGGCGCATGCTGAACGACACGATGGGCAAGATCCACTTCTGGATCACGTTTCTCGGGACCTATGCCATCTACTATCCGATGCATTACCTGGGATTCCTGGGAGTGCCGCGCCGGTACTACGCGATCGCGGGCACCGACTTCATTCCCGAATCGGCGCATTCGCTGAACGCCGGCATCACCATCGCCGCGTTGATCGTCGGTACCGTTCAACTGCTGTTCATCTACAACCTGATCTGGAGCTATTTCAAGGGGAAGCCGGCGGGCGGCAATCCGTGGCGCGCGACCACGCTGGAGTGGCAGACGCCCGACACTCCGCCGAAGCACGGCAATTTCGGCCCCGCGCTCCCGGTGGTCTACCGCTGGGCCTACGACTACAGCGTGCCGGGCGCCGCCGAGGACTTCATACCGCAGAACCAGCCACCCAGTAAGAAGACCAAGGGCCTCGAGAAGACCGCGGATGCGAGCGACCTTGGTGCGCAAGCGCTCGCCGCGCCCGGCACCACGAAACCCGCCGGCGGACACACGTGACGTACGCGCTGGTCTTTCTGGTCGGCATCATGGCCATCGTCGTCTGGTGGCTCGCTCGACAGACGGTCAATGTCTCGCCGTGGGTGGAGCAGCGCGCCGTCGACGTTCCCGAGGGCAATGGCGCGCTTTCGCTGATCAACGTGAAAGTGGGACTCGGTGTCTTTCTCGCGGTCGCAACGTCACTGTTCGCATTGCTCATCAGCGCCTATCACATGCGAATGATGGGCGAGGACTGGAGCCGCCTACCCATCCCGCGAGTGCTTTGGCTCAACACTGGGGTGCTGGTCCTCGCGAGCGTCGCAATGCAGTGGACGCGCACGGCCGCGCGGAAAGGCTCGCTCGATCGCGTGACCAACGGCTTGATCGCCAGCGGCGCCCTCAGTCTCGGCTTTCTGGTCGGACAGCTCTGGGCGTGGCAGCAGATGGACAGCGCCGGTTATTTCGTGGCGGCCAATCCGTCCTACGCCTTCTTCTACCTGCTGACGGCCGTGCACGGCGTGCACCTGCTGGGCGGGCTGTGGGTCTGGGGCAGGACCACGGTCAGGGCATTGCGCAGCACCGACGTCCATGCGGTGCGCGTGAGCGTCGAGCTGTGCACGGTGTACTGGCACTACCTGCTCGCGGTCTGGGTGGTGCTGTTCGCAGTGCTGTTGCATACACATTCATGAGTGAGGGGGATCGATCCACATGAACCAACCGGCGTCCACGGGTACGGCAGAAGCGCTGCCGCTGCGTCCCGGCCTGGAGGGGATCGTCGCCGACTGGTCCTCGGACCAGCGGGCGTTCAAGAACGTCCCCTGGGGCAAGGCGATGATGTGGATCTTCCTGCTGAGCGACACGTTCATCTTCAGCTCGTTCCTGATTTCGTACATGACGGTGCGGATGTCGACGACGGCGCCCTGGCCCAATCCGAGCGAGGTCTTCGCGTTGACGATCGGTGGTAAGTCCATTCCGCTGATCCTGATCGCCATCATGACGTTCGTCCTGATCAGCAGCAGCGGAACCATGGCGTTGGCCGTCAATTACGGCTATCGAAAGGACCGGGTCAAGACGTTCGTCCTGCTGCTGGCCACCGCGGCGCTGGGCGCCACGTTCGTCGGCATGCAGGCCTTCGAATGGACGAAGCTGATCGTCGAGGAAGGGATTCGTCCCTGGGGCAATCCGCTGGGCGCCGCACAGTTCGGCTCGACCTTTTTCATGATTACCGGTTTTCACGGTACGCACGTGTCGATCGGCGTGATCTTTCTGATCATCGTGGCGATCAAGGTATTGCGGGGAGACCTCGACAAGCAGAGGCCGGGCTTCCTCACCGGCAGGAAGGGAAACTACGAGATCGTCGAAACCATGGGTCTGTACTGGCACTTCGTCGATCTGGTGTGGGTGTTCATCTTCGCCGTTTTCTATCTTTGGTAAGAAAAGCCATGGCACACGCAGAGGGACAGCACCATCCCGCCGCCGGGCAACAACACGCCGCGGCGGCGGCGCAACATCACGAAGTAGGACAACAGCATCCACTCGGCATCTATTTCAAGATCTGGGGATTGCTGTTCGTACTTTCCACCCTGTCCTATCTTGTCGACTATTTCCATTTTCAGGGCTATCTGCGGTGGTTCCTGATCATCGTGTTCATGTTGCTCAAGGCCGGGCTCATCGTCGCAGTCTTCATGCACATGCTCTGGGAGCGCCTGGCCATGGTGTACGTCATCCTGGTCCCGCCACTGGTGTTGATGGTGCTTCTAGGGATCGGGGCGCTCGAGGCGGACTACACGTTCCTCACCCGCGAGACGTTCTTCGGTGCGCCGCCGGCTGCGCCGGCCGCGCACCCCGCCGCGGCGGCACATCCGGTGCCGGCGGCACCACGCTAATCGGACAGACGCCTCCCGCCGGCGAGCCGGGTTGACGGCCCGCTGCGCCGGCGCAGCGGGCCGATCGCGGTCACGGCGCGCTCGACGCTTCTCGCCCGAGTCGACCCGCTGCACGCGGGCCGCGTTCGGCGAACCTTGCCTCGCGGCTCGGCTTCGTGCGGCGCACGTCATCCGTGCTAAGATTTCCCGCTTTTTGCGGCAGTGCGGCGCAAATGCGGCGAAGAACACGCGTTGCGCGAGCCGGGCCGTGCGGGCGACGGCACGCGGCCGAGACGAATGGATGATGCAATCGAGGTAGACATGCTGCGCGATGAACTCAAGGCCGCCCGCCGGCTCCTGCGAATGTGTCTGCTCGGGGCGTTGGCTGCGCCGGGTGTGGCGCAGGCCGTGCCGGATTGGAACCTGCAGCCGCCGGTGACGCCGATCGCGCAGCAGATGTTCGACCTGCACGCGTACATCTTCTGGGTTTGCGTCGTCATCTTCGTCGGCGTTTTCGGCGTGATGTTCTATTCGATCTTCAGACACCGGAAGTCGCTCGGGCATGAAGCCCACCCGTTCCACGAGAACGCGCTGGTCGAGATCATCTGGACCGTCATCCCGTTCTTGATCCTCTTGTTCATGGCGTTCCCGGCGACCAAGACCATCCTCGCGATGAAGGACACGGCCGATCCCGGGCTGACGATCAAGGTGACGGGCTACCAGTGGAAGTGGAACTACGACTACCTGCACGACGGCATCACCTTCTATTCGAACCTCGCCACGCCGGTCGCGCAGATCGAGAACCTGGCGCCGAAGGGCGAGCATTACCTGCTCGAGGTCGACAATCCGCTGGTGGTTCCGGTCGGCACCAAGGTCCGTCTGCTGATCACGGCCGGCGACGTGCTCCATGCGTGGTGGGTGCCGGCGTTCGGCGTCAAGCAGGACGCGATTCCGGGCTTCGTCCGTGACACGTGGTTCAGGGCCGAGCGGGTCGGCACGTACCGCGGCCAGTGCGCCGAGCTCTGCGGCAAGGAGCATGGCTTCATGCCGATCGTCGTCGAGGTGAAGTCGAAGGATGACTACGCGAAGTGGCTCGCCGACCAGAAGAAGAATGCCGTTGCCGGCGGCGACGATCCGACCAGGGCGTGGGACTTGAAGGACCTCGTCGCGCGCGGCGAGAAGGTCTACGCAGCGAATTGTGCCGCCTGTCACCAGGCGACCGGCAAGGGCGCGCCGCCCGCGTTCCCGCCGCTCGACGGCTCGAAGGTCGTCAACGGGCCGATGGCCGGGCAGATCAAGACGGTGCTCTATGGCGTCGAGCGCGACGGCAAGCCGACCGCGATGGTGCCGTGGAAACAGCTGTCCGACACCGACATCGCGGCCGTGATCACGTACACGCGCAACAGCTGGGGCAACCACACCGGCGAAGCGGTGCAGCCGTCCGAAATCAAGGTCGCCCGGCAGTAGCGCCGGCCCGAAATCCTCCGGAGTCATCCCGATGAGCAGCATCGTCCATGAACCCGCGGCCGGCGCCGCGCACGATGACCACGCGCATCATCACCCGTCGGGGCTGATGCGATGGATCACGACGACCAACCACAAGGACATCGGCACGATGTACCTTTGGTTCTCGTTCGCGATGTTCCTGGTCGGTGGCGCCATGGCGATGGTGATCCGCGCCGAGCTGTTCGAGCCCGGCCTGCAGGTCGTCAATCCGGAGTTCTTCAACTCGATGACGACGCTGCACGGGCTCATCATGGTGTTCGGCGCGATCATGCCCGCGGCGGTGGGCTTCGCGAACTGGCAGGTCCCGATGATGATCGGCGCGCCGGACATGGCCTTCGCGCGGATGAACAACTGGAGCTTCTGGCTGCTGCCGCCGGCCGCCATCCTGCTCGTCATATCGCTGTTCGTGCCGGGCGGCGCCGCGGCGGGGGGCTGGACGCTCTATCCGCCGCTGACCGTGCAGGCCGGCATGGGGATGGATTTCACGATCTTCGCGATCCACATCTTGGGTGCCTCGTCGATCATGGGCTCGATCAACATCATCACGACGATCCTCAACCTGCGCGCACCCGGCATGACGCTGATGAAGATGCCGCTCTTCTGCTGGACGTGGCTCATCACCGCGTATCTGCTGATCGCGGTGATGCCGGTGCTCGCGGGCGCGGTGACGATGCTGCTCACCGACCGCCACTTCGGCACGACATTCTTCAACGCTGCGGGCGGCGGCGATCCGGTGCTCTTCCAGCACGTCTTCTGGTTCTTCGGACATCCCGAGGTCTACATCATCATCCTGCCGGCGTTCGGCATCATCTCGGAGATCCTGCCGACGTTCTCGCGCAAGCCGCTGTTCGGCTACGCGTCGATGGTCTACGCGGTCGCGGGCATCGCGATCCTGTCGTTCATCGTCTGGGCGCACCATATGTTCACGACGGGCCTGCCGACCGCCGGCATCCTGTTCTACATGTATGCGACGATGCTGATCGCGGTGCCGACGGGCGTGAAAGTCTTCAACTGGCTCGCGACGATGTGGCGTGGCTCGATGACCTTCGAGACGCCGATGCTGTTCGCGATCGGATTCCTCTTCCTCTTCACGCTGGGCGGCTTCACCGGCCTCGTCTGCTCGATCATGCCGATCGACGTGCAGATCCAGGACACCTACTACATCGTTGCGCACTTTCATTACGTGATGGTCGCGGGAAGCCTGTTCGCGTTCTTCGGCGGTGTCTACTACTGGATTCCGAAGTGGACGGGCACGATGTACGACGAGACCGTCGGCAAGCTGCACTTCTGGCTCTCGTTCGTCTTCTTCAACATCGCGTTCTTCCCGATGCACTTCCTGGGGCTTGCGGGAATGCCGCGGCGGATCCCGGACTACGCGCAGCAGTTCGCCGACTGGAACATGATCGCGTCGATCGGCGCATTCGGCTTCGGGCTGTCGCAACTCGTCTTTCTTTACGCGGTCGTGAAATGCATCCGCGGCCACGGCGCGAAGGCGCCGGCGCGGCCGTGGGAGGGCGCGACCACGCTCGAGTGGACGGTGCCCTCGCCGGCGCCGTACCACACGTTCGAGACGCCCCCCACGGTGAGATGAGCGGAGAAGCGTGCCACCCGGATGGACCTGGGTGGCTCGAGGATGAAATGGATACCGGAAAGCTCACGACGGACTCCCAACGCCGCAAGGCCGCGAACCTGCGCACGGCGCTCGTGTTCGCGTCGATCGCCGTCGCGTTCTTCGTCGGTATCATCGTCGCCCGCGTCGTCGGCGGGCCGGTGATCGGCGTGGGCGTCATGGGCGCCGTCGTGATCGTGTTCCTCGCGTTCGCGATCGGCCGTAACTTGTGGCGATGAGCTGATGAGCGAGTCCCGCGATCCGAATCGGCGCAACCGGACGCTGCTCGTCAAGCTTTGCGTCGTCGTGGTGGCGATGTTCGGCTTCGGCTACGGGCTCGTGCCCTTCTACGAGAAGATCTGCGAGGTGACGGGGCTGCGCAACATCGCGCGCGCCGACGAGCCCGCCAACACGCAGGTCGACGAGTCGCGTGCCGTTCGGATCGAGTTCGACTCGAACGTGCGCAAGCTACCGTGGACGTTCCGCCCGCTCGAGACGGTCGTTGCGGTGCATCCGGGCGAGGTCCGGCAGGTCGTCTACGAGATCGGCAACCCGACCGACCGGCCGCTGACCGGTCAGGCGATCCCGAGCTATGGCCCGCAGCACGCGGCGCAGTATTTCAAGAAGCTCGAATGCTTCTGCTTCGCGCAGCAGACGCTGCAGCCGGGCGAGCGGCGGCAGATGCCGGTCGTGTTCGTCGTCGATCCGTCGCTGCCGTCGGATATCGCGACGATCACGCTGTCCTATACGTTCTTCGAAGTCGAGGGTTCCTGAACCAAAGTGGCCGGCACGATTCACCCGTGCCGGCCGGTCCACTAGAGGTTTTATGACCGACCAAGGCGTGAAGCCGCACTACTTCGTCCCGCAGCCTTCGTATTGGCCGGTCGTCGGTTCGGTCGCGCTGCTGCTGATGGGGATGGGCGCAGCGTTCTGGTTCAACGGCGTCGGCGCCGGTCCTTGGTTGGTGCTCGCCGGTTTCGGCGTGCTGTTGGTGATGATGTTCGGCTGGTTCGGCAAGGTCATCGGCGAATCGGAGGGCCATCTGTACAACAGGAGGGTTGATCGCTCGTTTCGCTGGAGCATGAGCTGGTTCATCTTCTCGGAAGTGATGTTCTTCGCTGCGTTCTTCGGCGCGCTCTTCTACGTTCGCAACCTGTCGGTGCCCGATCTTGGCGGCCTTACGTCGAAACTGCTCTGGCCGGACTACACGTCGGGGTGGCCGACCGACGGCCCCTACAAGCGCGAGCTGTTCACGCCGATGGCCGCGATCGGCATCCCGCTGCTCAACACGATCATCCTGCTGTCGTCCGGCTTCACGCTGACGGTCGCTCATCACGCACTCAAGGCCGATCACCGCGGCCGACTCAAGATCTGGCTATTCGCGACGATAGTGCTGGGCTTCGCGTTCCTGTCGTTCCAGGCCTACGAATACCTGCACGCCTACAGCGCGCTCAACCTCAAGCTGTCGACGGGTGTCTACGGCTCGACGTTCTTCATGTTGACGGGCTTCCATGGCGCGCACGTGACGATTGGCGCGATCATGCTGTCGGTGATGCTGGCGCGCATTCTTCGCGGCCACTTCACGCCGCAACAC
The DNA here is from genome assembly GCA_963830485.1 of uncultured beta proteobacterium. GTDB lineage: Bacteria > Pseudomonadota > Gammaproteobacteria > Burkholderiales > Casimicrobiaceae > CAIWHR01. Next base: position 53,364 of record CAWHNE010000016.1, on the reverse strand, counting down.
CATTTCGCGTTCGAGGCGGCGTCGTGGTACTGGCATTTCGTCGACGTCGTCTGGCTCTTGCTCTTCGTGCTCGTCTACTGGCTCTGACAGAGCGTGCAAAGCTGCTGCGCGGACCGGCTGCGTCGTTGTGTCCTCGCTCGGCACTCGCCGTACGTCGCAGTACTGTCTCGCGCCTCGCTGCGGGCCGCCTAGCCGCCGGACCCGCTCGCAACGCTTTGCCCTGCTCCGTCGGCGGCGCAGCCGAGCGCGCGCCGGTAAGACCATGGGGGCGACTAGCGGAGGCCCGTCGGCGCGATCCAGCCCATCCAGTACGAGATGACGAGGAACGCGACGAGGCTCGCCGACAGCGCGACCCGCACAGCCAGCATCCGCACCATCCGGGTGCCATGGCCGCGGTCGCGGTAGAGGTAGTAGAGCGCCGAAAACAGGCTCGCGATGACGGCGATGAGCGCGACAACAACGATGATCTTCATGCGGCTCCCGGTTCCGGCCGGACGAGTGTAGGCGAAGCGCGTGGCGATGCCAAATACGCCGTCCCCGTCAGACGTCGGAACGAAGCGCCGGTTCCGTCCGCGCGCGCTGCCGACGGTGGCCGCGATTGCGGCGTTCGCGGTTTTCGTGTCGGCGGGCCATTGGCAGGGACGCCGGATGCACGAGAAGGAGGCGCTGCGCGCGCAGCTCGACCGGGCCAGCGCGCTGGCGCCGGTCGAACTGTCGTCGCTGGACGCCGCCGGCGCGGACTGGGGCTCGCTACGCTATCGTGCCGTCATCGTGTCGGGCAGGTACGACGCGCGCCGGCAGGTCTTGGTCGACAACCGCGTGCACGACGGGCGCGCCGGTTACCACGTGGTCACGCCGCTCGCGCTTGCCGACGGGCGCACCGTGCTCGTCAATCGCGGCTGGACGCCAGTGGGCACGTCGCGCGCCGCGCCGCCCGAGGTCGCCCCGGCGCCGGGAGACGTGACTGTCGTCGGGCGCATCGCGATCCCTTCGTCAGGCTTCGTCGAGCTCGTGCAGGCACCGGCGGCAGGCGCCGTTTGGCAGAACCTCGATCCGGCGCGGTTCACCGCGACGACGGGCGTCGAGGTTCTGCCGGTGATGATCGAAGCGACACGGGCGCCCGTGCCCGACGACGGTCTCGTGCGCGATTGGCCGGCGCCCGATTTCGGCGTGGAGAAGCACCGCATCTACATGCTGCAGTGGTACGCGTTGGCGGCGCTCGCGATCGTGCTCTGGGTCGTCGCCCTCGTGCGCCGTCGCGCGTCGCGCTTCGATGAATGACTCGCCGCCACGACGTCCACGCCTGGACGCCCGCGGCCGGCGTACGATCCTGCTGATCGCCGCCGCCGCTGTGGCGCCGGTGCTCGCGTCTTACGCCATCTACTACCTGTTTCCGCGCGGCGCGCAGGTCAATTACGGGACGCTCCTGCCGACGACGCCGGTGCCGGCCATCGAAGGCAACACAGTCGGCGGCGCGCCCTTCCGGCTCGCGGACCTGCGCGGCCGCTGGGTGCTGCTCGCGGGCAGCGCGTCGAGCTGTGCCGCCGTATGCGAACGCGCGCTCTACGCGACGCGGCAGGCGCGCGCGATGCAGGGCAAGGACCAGGAGCGAATCGTGCGTGTGTGGCTCGATGCGGGCGGCGCTGCACCGGGTGTCGAATGGAAGGCGCAGGATCCCGGGCTCGTTATCGCGCAGGTCCCGGCCGCAGCGCTCGCCGCGCTGCCCGGCGGCGACCACCGCATCTGGCTGATCGACCCCCTCGGCAACCTCGTGCTCGCGTATCCGGCCGATCCCGACATCAAAGGGCTCGCAAAGGACCTGACGCGCCTGCTCCGCGCCTCGGGGGTCGGGTAGCGGCGCGAGCGGCGAGCCGGGGCCCCACGGCGCAGTGTGCCGTGGGGGAGCGAGCGATCGCGAGTCGCCGCATGAGGCCGACGGGTTGGCGCAGCGATGCACTTGGCCGCGCGGAGGCCGACGGCGCGAGCGGCGAGCCGGGGCCCCACGGCGCAGTGTGCCGTGGGGGAGCGAGCGATCGCGAGTCGCCGCATGAGGCCGACGGGTTGGCGCAGCGATGCACTTGGCCGCGCGGAGGCCGACGGCGCGAGCGGCGAGCCGGGGCCCCACGGCGCAGTGTGCCGTGGGGGAGCGAGCGATCGCGAGTAGCGACGCGAGCCGGAAAGCAGGGGCCCCCGAGCGAAGCGAGAGGGGATGCGACCTGGGCGAGCCGGCGCAGCGAGGCCGACTCCGCGGCCATTGCGTTGCACGGCCGTGCGGAGGCCGAGGCCGCGTAGGGCCGACTGCGCGGCTCGCATTGCGCGGCGGTGCGAAGGCCGGCGGCGCGTGTTCGCGCGGTGGTAAAATCCGCGCCTCGCCCACGGCTCTCGCCGTGTCGCGGCCCGACGCCTTCCGATGACCACGCTCGCGTTAGCCGAAGTCCGTTTCCGACAGTTCCTCGCGCTCGCCAAGCCGCGCGTCGTTTCGCTCATCGTCTTCGTCGCGATGATCGGAATGTTTCTCGCGGTGCCGGGGTTGCCGCCAGTCGTGCCGTTCGTCTTCGGCACCATCGGCATCGCGCTCGTCGCGGGCGCGGCCGCGGCCGTCAACTGCCTGGTCGAGCAGAAGGTCGACGCGCTGATGGCGCGCACGCGCCGCCGGCCGCTGCCCGCGGGAGAGGTCTCGTCGCTGTCGACGCTGCTGTTCGCCACGCTGGTCGGTGGGCTCGGATTGGTTCTCCTCTACCGGTTCGTGAATCCGCTGACGATGTGGCTCACGCTCGCCACGTTCGTCGGCTACGCGATCGTCTACACGGTGCTGCTCAAGCCCGCGACGCCGCAGAACATCGTGATCGGCGGGGCCTCGGGCGCAATGCCGCCGGTGCTGGGTTGGGCCGCGGTCACCAACGACGTGCCGCCCGAGGCGCTGCTGCTCTTCCTGATCATCTTCGTGTGGACGCCGCCGCACTTCTGGTCGCTCGCGCTCTACCGCGCACAGGACTACGCGCGCGCCGGGCTGCCGATGCTGCCGGTGACGCACGGCCGCCGCTACACGCAGCTGATGATCGTGCTCTACACGGTCGCCCTGGTGGCGGTGACGATGCTGCCGTTCGCCGCCCGGATGAGCGGCTACGTCTACCTCGCCGGCGCGCTGGCGCTGGGCGCGATGTTCCTCGTCTACGCGGTGCAGCTCTACCGCGACTACAGCGCCGAGCTGGCGCGCGCGACGTTCAAGTACTCGGTGTGGTACCTGGCCGCGCTGTTCTCGGTCTTGCTCGTCGATCACTATTGGCGCTGATGAGACGGCCTCCGCGCCGTTGGATTGAATCGGTCCGCATGGTCGTCGGCCGCCTGCGTCGACTCGCGAATGCTCGCTCCCCCTTGGCGCTTCGCGGCGGGGGAACGCGCGACCGGCGAGCAGGGTCCCCAAGCTCGCTTGGGGATGCGAGCGATCGGGAGCGCGTTCGGAGGCCGACCCTTCAGTGTCACGAACTGCGCGGACCGTGCGGAGGCCGAACCGGCTCGCCGCTCGCGCCGCTGCCCTCCGCGCGCATCCTGCTGCTGGTCGCGGCCCTGCTGGCGACGGCCGCCTGTGGTCCTGACGTTCCCAAGTTCAGGGCGTCCGACGTCACCGGTACGTCGTTCGGTCGCGATTTCGCGCTGACCGACCACACTGGCAAGCCGCGCACGCTCGCCGATTATCGCGGTAAGGCCGTCGTGATCTTCTTCGGGTACACGCAGTGCCCGGACGTCTGTCCAACCACGCTGGCCGAGCTCGCGGAGGCGATGAAGCGGCTCGGCCCCGACGCCGACCGTGTGCAGGTGCTGTTCGTCACCGTCGATCCCGAACGCGACACGCCCGAGCTGCTCTCGAAATACGTGCCCGCATTCGACCCGCGCTTCGTCGGCCTCTATGGCGACGCCGACGCGACGGCGCGCACGGCGAAGGAATTCAAGATCATCTATCAGAAGCAGCCCGGACAGACGTCGGGCACGTACACGGTGGACCATTCGGCCGGGTCGTTCATCTTCGATCCGAAGGGCAAGCTGCGTGTGTACGTCGGCTACGGACAGGGGCCGGACGTGTTCGCGCACGACATCAAAGAACTGCTGCGCGCGGAAGGTTGACCCTCGGGCGAGGATTCGCTGACTGCTCGCGTCGGCGGCGCGTCCACCGCGCCCGCTCAAGCGGCGCAATGGCGCCGCTCACCCCGCACAGCGGCCCGCGACTCTACGTCCGCGGCCCATTCCTAGCGCGTCGACGTCTCGATCAGCTCCAGTTTATAGCCGTCGGGGTCCTGCACGAATGCAATCACCGTCGTGCCGCCCTTGACCGGTCCCGCTTCGCGCGTGACGGTCCCGCCCTTGGCCTTTACCGCCGCGCACGCGGCTGCTGCGTCCGGCACGGCGATCGCGACGTGACCGAAGCCGGCGCCGATGTCGTAGCGCTCGACGCCGTAGTTGTACGTGAGCTCGAGCACCGCGCCTTTCGATTCGTCTCCGTAGCCGACGAACGCCAGCTTGTACTTTTGCTCGGGCCGGTCGGTCGTGCGCAGGAGCTGCATGCCCATCACGCCGGTGTAGAAGTCGATCGACCGCTGGAGGTCGCCGACGCGCAGCATCGTGTGCAGGATTCGCATATCAGAACTCCACCATCTCGAAGTCTTCCTTCCGCGCCCCGCATTCGGGGCAGGTCCAGTTCGGCGGGACGTCCTCCCATTTCGTTCCCGGCGCGATGCCTTCGTCCGGGGCGCCCGCGGCTTCGTCGTAGATCCAGCCGCAGATCAGGCACATGTACTTTTTCATCAGCAAGGCGGGTTGGAGTAGAATCGTGCAATTTTAGCAAGCCGCGCGGTTTCCGCGCGACGTTTGTGCCGCGCTGCGCGCCGTCCCGCGCCATGCCTCCCGACCACGATCCCGAGTTCCCGCCGCTCGTCCTCACGTTCGCAGCGTCCGATCCGACCGGCGGCGCTGGGCTGCAGGCCGACATCCTGACGCTCGCGAGCATGGGGTGCCACCCACTGTCCGTCGTCACCGCGATCACCGTGCAGGACACGCTCGGCATCGAGGGGATACAGGCGCTCGACGCGGAATGGGTTGCCGACCAGGCGCGCTGCCTGCTCGAGGACGTGCCCGTCGACGCGTTCAAGATCGGCGTGCTGGGCAGCGTCGAGAACATCGCCGCGATCGCCGAGATCGTGTCCGATTATCCGGACGTGCCGCTTATCCTCGACCCCGTGCTCGCCTCGGGCCGGGGCGACGAGCTCGCGAGCGAGGCGATGATCGGTGCGATACGTGAGCTCCTGCTGCCGCAGACGACGATCCTGACGCCCAACAGCCTCGAGGCGCGCCGGCTTGCCGAGGCCGACGAGGACGAGGAAAGCTCGCTTGCCGCATGCGCGCACAAGCTGATCGAACTGGGCGCCGAGTACGTGCTCGTCACCGGCACCCACGAAGCCACGCTGCAGGTCGTGAACACGCTCTACGGCAAGGACGGCATCGTGCGCACCGACGCGTGGACGCGGCTCCCGGGCAACTATCACGGCTCGGGGTGCACGCTCGCCTCGGCGATCGCCGCGATGCTCGCGAACGGCCTCGAGCTGCCGGAAGCGGTGCGCGAGGCGCAGGACTACACGTGGCACGCGCTCAAGAAGGCTTATCGTCCCGGCATGGGCCAGTTCCTGCCCGATCGCCTGTTCTGGGCGCGCGACGATTCCAGCGCGCCCGCGGGCGAGCCCGAAGCACCGCGCGCCGCCGATGCCGGCAGCACGCATTGACGACGCGCTCGTGCGGCGCCGCGCCCGCGCCCGCCGCATCGCCGGGCTGTACGCGGTCACGCCGGACACCTCCGATACGGTCGACCTCGCGGCGCGCGTTGCCGCCGCGCTCGCGGGCGGCGCCTCGGCGATCCAATATCGCAACAAGACGGCCGACGCCGCGTTGAAGCGTGCGCAGGCATTTGCGCTCGCGCGCGTGCACGCGTTGCGTGGTGGCCTCCTGATCGTCAACGACGATGCGGCGCTCGCCGCCGAGATCGGCGCCGATGGCGTTCACGTGGGCGAGGACGACGCCTCCATCATGGCGGCGCGCGAGATCGTCGGTCCGGACCGACTGGTCGGCGTGTCGTGCTACGACGATCTCGAGCGCGCGCGTTCCGCCGTGGTCGCGGGCGCCGATTACGTCGCGTTCGGCAGCTTCTTTCCCTCGACGGTCAAGCCGGACGCACGGCGTGCCGAGCTCGAACTCCTGGGCGCCGCGCGCGCGCTCGACGTGCCGGTCGTCGCGATCGGCGGGATCACGCGGGACAACGCGACATCGCTGGTCCACGCCGGCGCCGACGCGGTCGCCGTGATCACTGCGCTGTTTGACGCGCCCGACGTCGAGGCGGCCGCACGCGCGATCGCCGGCTGCTTTCCATCCTCCAACCACTACGTGCCAATTCATTGACATGACCGCCGCCGGGCCGCCCCAAGGCGCGAATTGCTCCCCCTCGGGGGGCAGCGCAGCGGCGACAGCCGCAAGCGTGGGGGCACACCAATGAGCCGTAACGACGAGCTCTTTGCGCGCGCCCAGCGCACGATTCCCGCCGGCGTCAATTCGCCGGTCCGCGCGTTCCGCTCGGTCGGCGGCACGCCGCGCTTCCTCGAGCGCGGGCAGGGCGCCTACGTGTGGGACGCCGATGGCAAGCGCTACATCGACTACGTCGGCTCGTGGGGGCCGGCCATCCTCGGCCACGCGCATCCTGCCGTCGTCAAGGCGGTCGTCGACGTCGCGCCGAAAGGGCTGTCGTTCGGCGCGCCCACCGAAATCGAAATCGAGATGGCCGAGACGATCTGCCGGCTCCTCCCATCGGTCGAGATGGTGCGGCTCGTGTCGTCGGGCACCGAGGCGACGATGTCGGCGCTGCGGCTCGCGCGCGGCTTCACCGGCCGCAGCAAGATCGTCAAGTTCGAGGGCTGCTACCACGGCCACGGCGACAGCCTGCTCGTGAAGGCAGGCTCCGGCGCGCTGACTTTCGGGCAGCCGTCGTCTGCCGGCGTGCCGCCCGCGATCGCGAACGAGACCATCGTGCTGCCCTACAACGATCTCACGGCGATCGAGGCGGCGTTCGCCAAGGACGGTGCGGATATCGCGTGCATCATCGTCGAGCCGATCGCGGGCAACATGAACCTGATCATGCCGAAGCCGGGCTTCCTGCAGGGCCTGCGCGCGGTGTGCGACCGGCACGGCGCCGTGCTGATCTTCGACGAGGTGATGACTGGATTCCGCGTGCACCCGCGCGGCGTGCAGGGCCTCTATGACATCACGCCCGATCTCACGACGCTCGGCAAGGTGATCGGCGGGGGAATGCCCGTCGGCGCGTTCGGCGGCAGGCGCGCGATCATGGAAAAGATTGCGCCGCTCGGTCCCGTCTATCAGGCAGGAACGCTGTCGGGTAATCCGGTTGCGGTCGCCGCGGGACTCGCGACCCTGAAGGAGATCCAGGCCTCCGGGCTTCTACGACGCGCTCGCCGCGAAGACGAAGTCGCTGACCGACGGGTTGGCCGCCGCCGCGAAGCGCGCAGGCGTATCGTTCTCCGCGCAATCGATTGGTGGCATGTTCGGTCTCTACTTCGCCGAGCGCGCTCCCGACTCCTACGACACCGTGATGGCCTGCGACAAGGAGCGCTTCAACAAATTCTTCCACGCGATGCTCGAGGCCGGCGTGTACTTCGCACCTTCCGCTTACGAAGCGGGGTTCGTCTCGATATTGCACTCCGCGGACGACATCGCGACGACCATCGCGCTGGCGGAGAAGGCGTTCGCGGCAGCGCGATAGGCGGGCTTCCGAGCTTGCCGAGATGCACAGCCTCGGTGAACCCGGGCGCGGGACTCCGCCGCCACCCCTATAGATCCGCGTTGGCTCGCCCGATCCGCTCGGCGACATCCACGAGCCGCGCTGTCTCGCACCGGTTCAGGATTTCCTCGCGCGTCGCCGCGGAGAAGGCAGCGCGCACGCCGACCTTGGGATGCTCGACGGAAGCGAGATCGGTGTGGTGCTTGGCCTCGAACCGTCGCTTGTATTCGTCCCAGGCCGCGTCGTATCTGCCTGTCGACGCGTGGATGAGAACGAGGTCGCGACACACCGCCAGCCTGAACCCGGCGCGATGTGCGCGGAAGCTGAAATCGAGGTCGTAAAGATGGAAGCCGTCGAACACTTCGCTGTCGAACGCAATCGCCGTCGCCACGTCGCGGCGAAGCGCCATGAATACACCGTCGAGCGCCTGGATGCCCGGAACAACGAGCGGTCCTCCGCCCAGCATCATCGTCGCGTAACCGGCGTTGTCTTCCTGAGGCGACGTGATGAGCGTGAACACGTACGGATCGCCGGCGGCGGCCCACTTGCCGGCGACGAGACGCGTCGTGCCCGCGATGCCGATCAGGTCGAAGTCGGCGAGGTGCCGGTCGATCCGCGACGCGAAGTCGGAGCGTCAGGATCTCGATGTCGTCGTGCGAGAGGATTAGTCGCGCGCCGCGTGAGCGCGCGATGCCTCGGTTGTAGCCTTCAGCAAGCGAGCGCGCGTCGTGCACGCCGATGATCTCGATCGCCCGCCCGGCAAACAGCGCCCGGTAGTTCGCGGATACACGCTCGAATTTGCCCGCATCGATGCTGCAGACGACGATCGACACTTCCGGGTCTTTCGGTCGTTCCATGCCCGCTTGCCCGCTACTTCCCGTCGAGGGCGCGCCGCGTCGCCTCGAGGAACTGCCGGCCGTAGTGCTCGTCGGGCTCGAGGTACGCGCCCTCGGCCCACTCGTTCCACGCATTGATGAACACGAAGCGCTCCTCGGGGACTGGTTTGGCGCGCGCCTGCGCGACGACGGACGCGAGCCAACGCTGGTAGTTGGCCGGGTGCGCGTTCACGAAGATGTTGCCGTTGCGCGGAAGCCGCGGCGTGTTGTCCCAGCCCGTCATGACGCCGCGGAAGAACGGATACTCGGGCAGCGGCCGTGCGATGGCCCACTTCGCGCCGGACACGTAATCCCAGACGCGGCCGGCGAACGACGGCTCGAGATCCGCGACGTCGGAGGTCACGTCGGACACGACGAGCCCGTGCGGCGGAAACTCGATGGCCGCATCGAACCCGTAGGCGCGCGGATCCGCGCCTTCCGCGTCCTGGACCAGGCACAGGTACGGCGGCGCGAGGCCGCGCGGCGGCGCACTCGCCCTTCCAGGCCTCCACCCACGACGCGATCCCCGGAATGTCCTGCGGGCGCGAGACGACGAGCAGCGGCCGGTCCCCGACGCGGATGTAGCGCGCGATCGCTGAAAGAGCGGGATCACGTCGCGGATGAAGCGGCGATCGTCTCCGGCGCGATACGCGAGCGGCATCAGCACGTCGTCGGGCGTGCCGTCCCACCGCCGGTTCCAGGGATGGTTGGCCCAGCAGACGCAGAAGGGAAAGTCGGGCTTGCCGCTGCGGTGAACTTCGTCGCAGCGGCCGCTCGAGCAGGCGCTTGCCGCCGAACCAGTAGTAGTAGTAGCAGAAGCCGTGAATGCCGTGGCTCCGCGCGAGTTCCGCCTGCTCGACGCGCGTCTCCGGCACGCGCAAGTCGTAGAACCCGAGATCCGCGGGCAAGCGCGGCTGTTCGTGGCCGTTGAACTTCGGCCGCGCGCGGACGACGTTGCGCCATTCGGTGAACCCCTTTCCCCACCATGCATCGTTCTCGGGGATCGGGTGGAACTGCGGCAGGTAGAACGCGATCAGCTTCGGAGCGGACATCGGGACGACCCGCCGTCGGGCTTCGGAGACACGTGGCCGCAGCGCAGCATGCGGAACAAATACCACACTGCGAATGTCACGATCACGGGTGAGGGCACGACGCGCGACGGCGGAAGATCACGGCGCCCACAAGGGTCGGTGATCTTCATACTGCAGCCGACAAGAAAATCGAGCGTCGGGGGACGGCGACACACGAGCGCGCCGGCGTCGTGAGGCAGCGACAGTATTCGGTGAAGGACACACGCAAGGCCTTGATTTATACGGGCGAGCGGCGATTTTCGCCGGTCCGTCATGCTATCATCAACTGTTTTTTTCGAAGCTTCCGGAAAGACGTCACGCGTGGATACCGCGGGTCGCAAACGCATAGGCGAAATCCTGATCGAGCGCGGCAAGCTGGACGCCGCGGGACTCGATCGCGCGCTGCGCGTGCAGCAGGAATCGGGCGACAAGCTCGGAGCGCTGCTCGTCACGCTCGGCCTCTGCGCGCAGCGTGACGTCACCGAGGCGCTCGCTGCGCAGCTCGGACTACCGCTCGTCGACGCCGCGGGCTATCCCGAATTCCCGATCCTCGAAGAGCGCATCTCGGCGCGCTTCCTGCGCGAGGCGCGCGCGCTGCCCGTGAGGGAGGACGAGCGCGAGCTCGCCCTGGCGATGGCCGACCCGACCGACGCGTACACGATCGGCGCGTTCCGGATGGTCACGGGCCGCGAGGTGAGGCCGCTGGTCGCGATTCCCACCGAGCTCGACGCCGCGCTCGAGCGTCTCTACGGCGCCGGACGCTCGGCGGTCGGGCAGATCGTCGGCGACGTCGAGCAGCGCGGCGACGACCTCTCGATCGACGCCGACGTGCAGCAGCTGAAGGACCTCGCCGCCGAGGCGCCCGTCATCCGTCTCGTCTCGCTCATCATCACCAACGCGCTCGAGGCGCGCGCCTCCGACATCCACATCGAGCCGTTCGAGAACCGGCTCGTCGTACGCTACCGGATCGACGGCGTGCTGCACGAGGTCGAGTCGCCGCCGCGCCGCTTCTCCGCCGCGGTGATCTCGCGCGTGAAGATCATGGCGAACCTCGACATTGCCGAGCGCCGTCTGCCGCAGGACGGCCGCATCCGGCTGCGCGTGCAGGGCAAGGAGATCGACCTGCGCGTCTCGACGGTGCCGACGATGCACGGCGAGTCGGTCGTGATGCGGATCCTGGACAAGGGCGGCGTGCCGCTCGATTTCCAGCGCCTGGGCTTCGAGGCGTACACGCTGAAGGCGTTCCTCGACGTGCTGCTGCAGCCGCACGGGATCCTGCTCGTCACCGGCCCGACGGGCTCCGGCAAGACGACGACGCTCTACACGGCCCTCGAGAAGCTGAACCAGCCCGACGTCAAGATCCTGACGGTCGAGGATCCGGTCGAGTACCAGATGCCCGGGATCAACCAGATCCAGGTGAAGCCGCAGATCGAGCTCACGTTCGCGAACGCGCTGCGCTCGATCGTGCGGCAGGACCCGGACGTGATCATGATCGGCGAGATCCGCGACCTCGAGACCGCCGAGATCGCCGTCCAGTCGGCGCTGACCGGCCACCTCGTGCTGTCGACCGTGCACACGAACGACGCCCCGTCGACCGTCAACCGCCTGCTCGACATGGGCATCGAGGACTACCTGCTCACGTCGACCGTGATCGGCATTCTTGCGCAGCGGCTCGTGCGCACGCTGTGCGAGGCGTGCAAGGAGCCCTACACCGCACTGCCCGAGCTCGTCGACGAGCTCGGGCTCGCGCGCTTCGCGCCTCCGGGCGACATCACGCTCTACCACCCGAAGGGCTGCTCGGAGTGCGCGCAGACCGGTTACGCGGGGCGCATCAGCATTCTCGAGATGCTGCCGATGAGCGATCCGCTGCGCAGCCTCGTGATGAAGCACGCGATCTCGTCGGAGCTGCGCAACGAGGCGATCCGCGAGGGGATGGTCACGATGTACGAGGACGGCCTGCGCAAGGCGGTGCGCGGGATCACGACGTTCGAGGAAGTGCTGCGCGTCACGCGCGAATCTTAGGCTCCTGATGCCCGTCTTCCGCTACAAGGCCGTCAACGCGTCGGGCGGGGTCGCCGTCGGCGAACTCGAAGCCGCGAACGAGTCCGAGATCGTCGACCGGCTGCGCGACCAGGGTCTGATGCCGATGCAGGTCGCGCGGGCCGCGGCCGGCGGCGGCAACGGCAACGGCGGCGGTGCGGCCGTCGGCGCGGCGCCGGGCGCGCGGCGCCGGTGGTTCGCGTCGAAATCCGTCAGCCGCGACAATCTGCTCGCGATCACGCGCGAGCTCGCGACGCTGTTACGCGCGGGCCTGCCGCTCGACCGCGCGCTCGAGATCCTGATCAGCCTCGCCGACGCCCCGCCGGTCGCGGCGCTTCTGCAGGGCATCCGCGACGACGTGCGCGGCGGCAAGTCGCTCTCGCAGGCGCTCGACGCGCGGCGCGAGGTGTTCGGCGCGCTTCTACGTCAACATCATCCGCGCGGGCGAGGCCGGCGGCGCGCTCGGCACCGTGCTGTCCCGCCTCGCGGACACGATGGAGCGCAACAAGGAGCTGCGCGAGAGCGTGATTTCCGCGCTCATCTATCCGACGATCCTGATCTGCGTCGCCGTGCTGTCGCTGATGCTGATCCTCGCCTACGTCGTGCCGCAGTTCGAGCAGACGTTCGCGCAGGCCGGGCGCGCGCTGCCGCTGGCCACGCAGGTCGTGATCTTCCTCGGCACCGGCGTCAAGCAATGGTGGTGGGCGATCGCGGCGCTCTCGATCCTCGCGGTCCTCTGGATGCGCCGCCGGCTGCGCGATCCCGTCGTGCGCGGGCGCTGGGATGCGCGGATCCTCCGCGCTGCCGCTCATCGGCGACGTCATGACCAAGGTCGAGACGGCGCGGTTCGCGCGCACGCTCGCGACGCTGCTCGCCAACGGCGTGACGCTGCTGTCGGGTCTCGCGATCGTTCGCGACACGCTCGGCAACAGCGTGCTCGCGAACGCGCTCGACGGCGTGATCTCGCGCCTGCGCGAGGGCAAGGGCTTCGCGCGGCCGCTCGCCGAGACCGGGCTCTACCCGAAGCTCGCCGTGCAGATGATCCTGGTCGGCGAGGAGTCCGGCCGGCTCGAGGAGATGCTGAACCGTGTCGCCGAGGTCTACGACCGCGAGGTCGCGATGGCGATCAAGCGTTTCCTCGCCGTGCTGGAGCCGGCGCTGATCCTGTCCCTCGCCGTGCTGATCGGCGCGATCGTGTTCTCGATCCTGATCGGCGTGATGGGCATGAGCGAACTTGTCCAGTGACGCATGTCTAACAGTTCCCGCCGGGACGCCCGTTCGCGCGCGGAGCGAATTTCCCACCGAGGTAAGACGATGGTTCCGAACCCGAGTGAAGCGAGCGAACGAGCGCGGCATGACGCTGATCGAAATCCTGGTCGTGCTCGTGCTGCTCGCGGTGATCATGAGCGTGGTCGCCGGCAACTATCTCGGCCGCGGCGAGAAAGCGAAGGCCGACGCGGCGAAGATCGAGATCGGCCAGATCAGCCAGACGCTCGACCTCTACAAGCTCGAGGTCGGCCGCTATCCGACGACGCAGGAGGGCCTGCAGGCGCTCATCTCGGCGCCGACGGGCGTCAACAACTGGAACGGGCCGTACTGGAAGAAGCAGACGGTGCCGAAGGACCCGTGGGGCAACGAGTACAAGTACGCGGCGCCGGCGGCGAACGCGCCCTACGAGATCATCTCGCTCGGCGCCGACGGCAGGGAAGGCGGCGAGGGCCCGAACAAGGACATCTCGAGCTCGCAGCAGTGAGCGCGACGGGCGACGCACGACGATGATGGACGTTTGCATCCGGTCACGATTCGCCGCGCGGCACGCGCGAGCGGCGTCACGCTCATCGAGCTCCTGGTCGTGCTGACGCTGATGGCGATCCTCGCCGCGATCGCGGTGCCGATGCTCGGTCCGGGCGTGTCGAACGCCGAGCTCAAGAGCGCCGCGCGCAAGGTCGCGGCGGGGCTGCGCATGGCGCGCGACGACGCGGTTGCCACGCGGACGGACACGCGGCTCGTGCTCGACCTCGAGCATCGCACGTTCCAGATCGAGCGCGATGCGCACGTGCACGCGCTGCCGCGCGAGCTCGAGATGAAGCTCTTCACCGCGCAGAACGACATCGTCGAGCGAGCACGTAGGTGCGATCCGCTTCTATCCCGACGGCGGGTCGACCGGCGGCCGCGTCACGCTGGCGGCCGGCGAGCGCAAGTTCGAAGTCGACGTCGACTGGCTTACCGGTCGTGTCGCGATACTGACTGACGACTCGACTCGCGAACTCGTCATGCCCGCGACGTCATGTCCGGAACGTCGCTCGGTCGCCGCGTTCGCGGCGACGCCGCGTCGCTGGCGTCGCGCACGCGGCTTCTCGCTGCTCGAAGTGCTGGTCGCGTTCGCGATCCTGGCGCTCGTCGGCACGGCGCTGTTCCGGCTGTTCTCGGGCGGGCTCGGCAATGCCGCGGCCGCCGACGACTACAGCCGCGCGGTGCTGGTCGCCGAGAGCGTGCTCGCCGAGGCCGCGTCCGCGCAGCCGCTGCGCGAAGGGACGGCGCAGGGCACGGCCGACGACGGCCGCATCGAGTGGACGGCGCAGGTCGCGCCGTACTCGCCGCCCGGCGTCAATCCGGACACCGAGCGCGGCTCCGACACGATTGCCCTGCGCCTCTTCCGCGTGAGCGTCGACGTCGCGTTCCCGGCGCCCTCCGGCGGCAAGCGCACGCTGACGCTCGCGACGACGCGCCTCGGCGCGAAGGACGCGCGATGAGATCGCGCAGCGGCGCTCGCCGGCTTCACGCTGATCGAGCTCATGATCGCGCTCGTGCTGCTCGCGCTGATCGCGGCGCTGCTCTCCGGCTCGCTGTCGATGGCCGCGCGGAGCTGGGACGGCGGCGAGACGAAGGCGGGCGACGTCGCGTCGATGCGCCAGGCGCAGACGTTCCTGCGCGAGCAGCTCGACCGCGGAATTGCCGCTGCGCCTGAAGAAGGTCGTCGAAATGCCGCTCATGTTCGCCGGCGAGCGCGACGAGATCCGCTACGCCGCGGCGCTGCCGCCGCGCGTGCAGGAAGGCGGCGCGTGGTTCTTCCGGCTCGCCGTCGCCCGCGACGGCGACAAGTCGCGGCTCGTGCTCGAACGCACCTATCCCGATCCCACGGCGCTCGAGAATCCGCAGTTCAACGACGCGGAGCGCTCGGTGCTCGCCGACGGCATCGCCGAGCTCAAGATCTCGTACTTCGGGCGCGACGCGAATGCGGCGGACGCCGACACGCCGACGTGGCGCGACCGCTGGGACGACCGCCAGCGGCTGCCGCTGCTCGTGCAAGATCGAAGTCAAGCCGGAGAAGGGCCCGGCCGTGGCCGCCGCTCGTCGTCGAGCCGCGGCGCGCACCCGAGTCCGCGTGCGCGGCCTACGACCCGCAGCGCAACCGGTGCGTGGGGGCGGTTTGATGCGAGCCGCGCGCCTCCCGTCTCGAGCCAGTTCCAGGCGGCATCGCCCTGATCGCGGTGCTGTGGCTCACGATCATGCTCACGGTGATCGCGAGCGGCTTCGCGTTCAGCATGCACGGCGAGGCGGTCGCCGCGCGCAACGCGCTCTCGCTCGCGCAGGCGCGCGCGGCCGCCGACGGCGCCGTCGAGCGCGTCGCCTACGAGCTCACGCGCCCGCGCAATCTGCCCGAGATCTGGCAGGCCGACGGCACGTCGCAGTCGTGGGCCGAAGGCGAGGCGAAGATCACGACGTGGGCGACCGACGAGTCCGCGCGCATCGACCTCAACACCGCGAACGACTTGCTGCTCAAGGGCCTGCTGCAGAGCATCGGCGGACTCGATCCGGCGGCGACCGATGCCGTGCTCGCGGCGATCCAGGACTGGCGCGACGCCGACGACCTGAAGCGTCCCAACGGTGCCGAGGAGGCCGACTACCGCGCTGCCGGCAAGACGTACAAGCCCGCGAACGCGCCGTTCGACACGGTGGGCGAGCTCGCGCGCGTGCTGGGCGTGACGCCGGGGCTGGTCGCGCGCATCGCCGACAGCGTGACCGTCTATGCGAGACAGCCCGGCATCAACACGGCCACCGCGTCGCGCGACGTGCTGCTCGCGATCCCGAACATGACGCCCGAGATCGTCGATGCGTTCCTCGAGCGGCGCAAGGAGGCGCTCGCGAACAAGCTGCCGGTGCCGCCGCTGCCGCAGGCGCAGGGTTTCGCCAACGGGCCGGCGCCGATCTGTCGGATCCGCGCGCAGGCGATCATGCCCGATGGTGTAACCTTCGTCCGCGACGCGGTGCTGCGCCTGTCCGTCGATCCGCGACGGCCCGTGATCGCGCTACCTCTGGCAGGAAGGCGCGCGCCCGGCGCCGCCGGCGGCAGCTGCCGCCGCGGACGTCGCCGGCGTCCGTCGCGCCCGACAACGATGTCCAACGTTAATCGCTGACCTTCGCCGGCGAGCGCGCGACCTTGCGCTCGGTCTCGGACTGCCCGCGTTCTGGCGCTGGTGGGCGCGCGAGCTCGCGCCGCTCGTCCCCGCGGCGCCGCGCGCGGCGGTCAGGCGAAAGCTCCTGCGCCCCGTCCTCGCGTTCGGTCAGGACGTCGCGGTGCTGTGGGAGCCGCGCACGAGCAACGGCACGCTCGCGTTCGCCGCGACCGCGCGCATTCCGCTCGACGGCGATCCCGCCGCCGTGCAGCAGGCGGGCCGCGACGCGATCGACGCGCTGCCGAAGGTGCCGTAGGGCGCCGGCCCGCCGGCCGCGAAGGTCGTCGTCGCGCTGCCGCCCGGCCAGGTCCTGCGCAAGGAGATCGTGCTGCCCGGCGGCGGTCGAGCAGGACCTGAAGCAGACGCTCGCCTACGATCTCGACCGCCACACGCCGTTCAAGCCCGACGAGCTCTGGTTCGACGCGGCGATCGTCGGCCGCGATGCGCAGCGCGGCGAGATCCGCGTCGACTGGGCCGCGGCGCTGCGGAGCGCGGTCGCCGAGGCGCGCAAGCGCGCGGAGAGCTGGGGCGCCGCGGTCGTCGCCGTCACGCCCGACGCGCCGGGCAGCGAGGGGCCGCTGACGTCGGGCCGCTCGCGGCTCAACCTGCTGCCCGCGACGGAGCGCCCGGCGCGTCGCATGGTGGCGCCGCTGGCGTGTCTGGGCGCCGCTCGCGCTCCTCGCGTTCGTCGCGCTGGTCGCGATCGTGCTGCCGATCTGGCAGAAGCGCGGTTACGTGATCGCGCTGTCGCAAGCCGCCGACCAGGCGCGCGCGCAGGCGGACGTCGCGAGCGGGCTCCGCCAGCAGCTCGAGACGATGACCGCCGACTACAACTTCGTCCTCGGGCGGAAATACGGGTTCCCGAGCCTCGTGCAGGTGCTGGACGACGTGACGAAGCTCCTGCCCGACGACACGTGGCTCACGCAGCTCGAGGTCAGGAGCACGTCGAAGGGCAAGGAACCGCGTCGTGATCTGCTGCTTGCGCGGCGAGAGTGCCAACGCGGGCCGGCTCGTCACGCTGCTCGAGGAATCGAAGGTCTTCGTCGAAGCCGCGCCGCGTTCGCCGACGACCAAGATCCAGCCTGGCCCCGGCGAGATCTTCGACCTGGGCGCGCAGGTGGCGCCCATCCCGCCACCGCCGCCGCTGCAGATCGCGAGCACGTCAGCAGAAGTTCCTGCTCCCGGGACGCCGCCGCCCGCGACTCCACCGCCGCCGGCCGCAGCGCCAGCACCGCCCACGGCAGCGGCAACGACCCCGGCCACGGCCCCGGCTACGGCACCGCCAAATGCCGCCGCGGCCCCGGCGTCCCGCCAAGCGGCCGCACCGGCCCCCCCGCCCGCGAGCGCCGCACCGCCGGTGCCGGCGCAAGTCGTGGTTCCCCCGCAGCCGCAGGCCCCGCCCGGAATGATGGTGCCGCGCGACATTCCGCCGCCGCCCGGATCGGTGCAGCCGCCTTCCGCCGGCGGGCCTCCGACCTCTGAAGTTGGCGGCCAGCGCGTGCTGTCGCCCGCGATTCCGGCGGCGCCGCAGCCACCCGCGGGCAATTCGCAATGATCGCGGCGATCGAGCGCCTTCCCGCGAAGCAGCAGCGCGCATTGGCGGTCGCGCTGTTCGTCCTCGCCGCCTTGGTCGCGCTCTCCGTGCTGCTCCTGCCCGTCGTCCTGCTGCACAAGCACTACAACGACGCGATCGCCACGCTCACGGATCGGCTCGAGACGTATCGGCGCGTTGCCGCGCAGGCGCCCGAGTACCGCAAGGCACTCGACGCGATGCGCGAGAAGGACGCGCGGCGCTTCTTCCTCAAGAACACCGCCGCGAACCTCGCCGGCGCCGAGCTGCAGGAGCTCGTGCGCGCCGCGGTCGAGGGCAACGGCGGGCGCATCACGACGAGCCAGAACCAGGCGCCGAAGGACGAGGGCCGGTACCGGCAGATCGGGCTCAACGTGCAGTTCTTCGCGACGACGCCGAACCTGCAGAAGATCCTGTACGCGCTCGAGACGCAGCAGCCGTATCTCGTCGTCGAGAACCTGACAGCTGCGCCCGTTGAACGCGTTCCGCGGCTTCCGCCCCGCAGCCGGGCAGGAGCCGGAAGTGAACGTGCAGCTCGACATCATCGGCTTCGATTTCACCGAGCCGGCGAAAAAATAGAGGAGGCCGGAATGAACGAACTCGCAACCCGCGTCCGCGCCTCGCTGTGGTGGACTGCGCCGCTCCTGGTGGCACTCGCCTTCGTCGCGTGGGAAACCGATTTCGGACGTTCCGTTCGGCGGGTGCCGCCGCCCGAGGCGCCCATCCCGCCACGCCCTGTCGTCACGTCGCTGCTGCCGGAGTTCACGATCGCGGGCGGGACGGCAGCGCGCGCCGACACCGTGCAGCGGACGCTGTTCAATCCGACGCGGCGGCCCGCTCCGGTGCTCCTCGCCGACCAGGCGAAGCCGCGGCTGCAGCGTGGCCAGTTCGCGCTGACCGGAACCATGGTCGTCGGCGGCAAGAACACGGCATTCCTGCGGGAGAACGCGGGCGGCCGGGCGCGACGCGTGATGCAGGGCGAGACGATCAACGGGCTCCTCGTGGCCGAGGTGAAGGCGGACCGCGTACGGCTCGCGCTGGGCGACGAATCGGAGGAGCTCGTGCTGCGCGTAGGAACCAATCCGCGACCGACGGTGCAGCCCGCCCTCCCCACGCCGGTGCCCGCGCCCGTGCCCGGGACGCCCACGCCGCCGGCCGCAGCCGCGGACGCGGGCTCGGCGACCGGGACGGCTGCCGATGCCTCGCTCGCCGAGCGGCGCCGCGCGGCGCGCGCCGCGCAGGCGGCGATCCAGGCGCAGACATCGACGCCCGACGGCAATCCGTTGCCCGCGCAGCAGCAGAATGTCGCTCCCGCGCCGCGCGCCCGCGCCCGCAGCCGCAGCCCCGGCGGCGGCCGCCGCTCCGGCGCCTGATCCGCGCTGGGCGGAGATGTATCGCACAGTATCAGCAGCCCCGCCAGCCCACCGCGCCGCGATGACGCCCGCTTCGCGATCCCGACTCCTCGAACGGCCGCCGCGTGCGGCCGCCCGCGCCTTCCGGACAACAACAATGCCCAATCGACCTACCTTCCGCCGCGCGCTCGTTCGTGCGCTGCCGCTCGTGCTCGCCGCCTGCGCGTCGCAGGAGCCGCGCCCCCGATTCGGCCCGGCGATGCGCACGACGCCGCTGCAGACCACGCAAGGCCTGTCGCCCGCGCTCGCGGACGCGGCGCAGCGCGCGCAGCAGCCCGGGTTGCCATCGGCCGAGGAGCGGGCGCGGATCTTCCGCGGCACCGGCGTGCTCGTGAAGGGCCAGCAACCGGGCGGCGGCATGCCGCCGGGCCAGCCGGTGCAGGCCACCGGCAACAGCATCGTGCTGAACTTCGAGGGCGCCGACCTGCGCGAGGTCGTCCGCAGCATCCTGGGCGACACGCTCGACGAGGCCTACACGATCGACGCCTCGGTCGGCGGCACGGTGACGCTGCGCACGACGACCGGCATCCCGCGCGAAGCGCTGCCCGCGACGCTCGAGATGCTGCTGCGGATGAACGGCGCCGCGATGGTGAAGGAGGCCGGCATCTACAAGATCGTCCCGCAGGCCGCCGCCGTCCGCGGCAACGTGACGCCGCAGCTCGGCAACTCGCAGCGCGCGCTGCCGCCGGGCTTCTCGGTGCAGATCGTCCCGCTGCGCTACATCGGCGTGCGCGAGATGATGCGGATCCTCGAGCCGTTCGCGAAGGACGCGAGCGCGGTGCGGCCCGACGAGCTGCGCAACATGCTGATCCTGTCCGGCACCGAGCAGGAGCTGCGGCACCTGGTCGAGACGATCGACATGTTCGACATCGACTGGATGGCCGGCATGTCGGTGGGCGTGTTCACGCTGCAGAACGCCGACGTGAAGATCGGTCGGAGCGGAGCTCGACAAGGCGGTCGGCGACAAGGCGACGAGCCCGCTCGCCGGCATCCTGCGCATCATCCCGATCGAGCGCCTGAACGCGCTGCTCGTGATCACCCCGCAGCCCGCGTACCTCGACGAGGTGAAGAAGTGGATCGCGCGGCTCGACCAGGCCGGCACCGGCGACGGCCCGAGCTTCTACGTCTACAACCTGCAGAACCAGCGCGCCGAGAAGCTGGGCCCGCTCCTCACGCAGGCGTTCACGGGGCGCGCGCCGCCCGCCTCCGCGACGCCTCCGCCCACGGTCGCGCCCGGGCACGCCGGCGGGCACGATCGTGAATCCGCCGCAGTTCCAGGCGCAGCCCTCGATCGTGCAGCCGACGATCAACGTCACCACCACGCCCGCGCCCGGCGCGCAGGCCACGGCGGCGCGCGGGCGCACGCGCCGGCGAGGGTCTCGGGGTCGTGCGCAACATCCAGGTCGTCGCCGACAAGGACCAGAACACGCTGCTGATCATCGCGACGGCGCAGGAGTACCGAGTCATCGAAGCGGCGCTGAAGAAGCTCGACGTCCCGTCGCGGCAGGTGCTGATCGACGTGACGATGGCCGAGGTGTCGCTGACCGACGAGCTCGAATTCGGCATCGAGTGGATGTTCCGCGACGCCGCACCGTCCGGCCGCGGCGCCGGCGGCCTCTTCACGCGGACCACGACGATCAATCCGGGCGTGCCGACCGCGGCGGCGACCGCCGCCGCTGCCGCGAATCCGGCGCTCGCGCTCGCGCAGGGCTTCGTCTACATCATCAACAACGCGAATTTCCCGGGCGGCATCCAGGCCGCGCTGCACCTGCTCGACAAGTACGGCAACACGAAGGTGCTCGCGAACCCGCACCTCTCCGCGCTCGACAACCAGAAGGCGACGATCAAGGCCGGCGACCGGATCCCGATCTGCCAGCAGAGCGTCGTCGGCAGCACGACCAACGTCGTCACGACGACCTCGCAGTACATCGACACCGGCGTGCTGATGCAGGTGACGCCGCACATCAACCAGGGCGGACTCGTCACGCTCGACGTGCAGGTCGAGGTCAGCATTCCCGGCAACACGCTCAACCCCTGCGACGCGCCGCCGATCAACACGCGCTCGGTCCAGTCGCTCGTCGCCGTGCAGTCGGGCCAGACGATGGTGATGGGAGGCCTCATCAACGAGGCCAAGAAGAACACGTCGCAGGGGCTGCCGCTGCTCTCGCGCATCCCGATTCTGGGCGGCCTCTTCGGCGAACAGACGCTCAACAACAACCGGACCGAGCTCGTCGTGTTCATCACCCCGCGGATGATCGAGACCGAGACTCGACCTCAAGAACGTGATGGACGACCTGCGCAGGAAGATGCAGAAACTCGACGATTCGCTCGATGTCTTCAATAGCACGCTGACGCCGTCTGGTCGTATATTCCCATGATTTGATTGGAGTATTTCCTTCACCGTCGTCGGATGACGACAGGAAAACGTCTCCAAACCCCGACAAATTCCTGTTGCAGCAGCGCAACGGAAATTAAGGGCAATCGATTACCCCGGAAACCCCGTTGACGCTGCCGGGGTCATTCGTTAGGCTTGAATCGAGGATTGCGGCGCCGCAGGACGAAGGGGTACGTGAAGGGCGGTCCTCGCGACACACGCACTGCGGCGTTTCACCTGCTTTTTTCAGGGGCAATCCAGATGGTTCTGCAGAGTTTCGGGCGGCGATGCGCCCGCGTGTGCAGCGTGAGACTGCAATGGAAGCGGGGCGTCGCAGTGCTCCTGGTCGCCTTGGCCGGCTGCGCGAGCGTCGGCGGCGGGCTGACGAAGGACACGCCCTCCGAGGCGAAGCAGGCGGCGGTGGCGGAGCGCGCGAAGGCCCGCTGGGCGGCCATGATCGACGGCAACCTGGACCTCGCGTACACGTTCCTGAGCCCCGGCTCGAAGGGCATTGTGTCGCTGGCGGCGTTCAAGCAGCAGGCGAGAACGGGATACCGGGAGGCAAAGGTCGAAAAGGTCGAGTGCGAAGGCGCCAGTTGCAAGGTCCGGTTGTTCATCACCTACGATCACCGGCTCATGAAGGGACTGGCGACGCCACTCGAGGAACGATGGGTGATCGACGAGGGACAAGCTTGGTTCGTCTGGTAGCGCGACCGGCGGGCCGTTGCAAAATTTCCACAGGGGGGCATTTCGGCGCGACCGCTAGAGAGAGAAATCCTTTGGACAAGTTGGAAAAGCTGTAATAAGATCCGTATGCTGTCGGATTAAAGTGATCACTTTGGAACGCAATCGCAAACACAGGAGTCACCACCAACCATGAACACGTTCAACAAGAAGTCGCTGTACGCCGCGATCGCGGGTGTAAGCGCGCTGGGCGTGACGGGCACCGCCGAAGCGGTTCACGTCAACCCGGACGGCCTGGGGCAGGTCCTGATCTATCCGTACTACACGGTGCGGACGCGAGTCGCCGCGTCGACGGGTCCCACCACGACGTTCCTTAACCCCCAGTTCAATTCGCTGCTGTCGGTCGTGAACTCGACGGCGTCGGCGAAGGCCGTCAAGGTCCGCTTCCTGGAAGGTAAGGACTCCCGTGAAGTGCTGGACTTCAACCTCTACCTGTCGGCGCACGACGTCTGGACCGCGGGCATCATCCCGACGGCGGACGGCGGGGCATCGTCACGTTCGACAAGTCCTGCACGGTGCCAGTCGTGTCGAGCACGGTTTCGAGCCCGACGGAGTTCGTCAACTACGCGTACACGGGCACGAACACGGACAGCGGCGACACCTCGCTCGACCGTACGCGTGAAGGCTACGTCGAAATCATCGAGATGGGCGACGTGACGGGCGCGACTGCCACTGCGGCAACGCACGTCGGCGGCGTTCCGCCTTGCACGAGGCTGCCCTCATTGCTCCTGTCGCCCCGACCAACACGGTGCTGGGCACCGGCGGTCTGTTCGGCACGATGACGATCATCAACGTCAACGCGTCGGCCGAGACCGGCTACGACGCGATCGCGCTCGAAGCGTTCCGCACGGTTCCGCCGTCGCTGTGGGCGGATGCCGGCTCGATCCTGCCGACGCTGCAGGACCAGCAGGACGCCACGGGCACGGGCCACCAGGCCGAGACGTACGGCGCCGGCGCGGTCGTGCTGTCCGGCTGGACGACGGGCATCGACGCGGTCAGCGCCGCGCTGATGCACGACAACGTGATGAACGAGTACGTCCTCGACACCGGCACGGTGTCGCTGACCGACTGGGTCCTGACCTACCCGACGAAGCGCTACTACGTCGCGGCGGGCACGGGCACGCCGGGCAAGCTGTTCCAGCGCAACTTCAACGGCGCCACGGGCGCGTGCGACGACGTCGACGTGCTGTACTGGGACCGCGAAGAGCAGTCGCCGGGCGGCCCGCCGCCGGGATTCTCGCCGCCGCCGCCGGGGTCGCCGAAGTCGGCGCTGTGCTGGGAAGCGAACATCGTCACGTGGAACAACTCGAACTTGTTCGGGTCGATGAACAGCCGCAACATCAACACGGCGTACCAGAACGGGTGGGGCAGACTGAACCTCGTCGGCGGCGCTACCGCGCCGATCCACCAGCTAATTTCGACGACCAACCAGACGTTCAACGGCCTGCCGGTTGTCGGGTTTCGCGACCGCTACGTACTACAACGGCAACGTCCCGACGACAACCGGATCGCTGCAATCGGCGTACGGCGCGAGCTTCAAGCACAAGACCACGACGCTGATCCAATAAGGCATCGGTCGAAAGCCATGAAAGGGCGGGACTCGGTCCCGCCCTTTTTCTTGTCGGGGTGAGACAATCCCCGGCCTGCATTGCTGTACCGTTGTCGCGCCTCGCGGCGCTTTCAGACGGCGCACACAAGCGCCGCTGACGCAAGGCATCCCCGGTCCGTTGTGCGGTGCAAATCGGGCTGTAAAACGGGGATCGGCCAGCTATAATGGTGTAAATTTTGCAAGGGATCGTGGGCCGATCGGCCCGACGATCCCTGTGGAGCCATTCCTATGACAAAGTCATTGTTCCGCGCGCTCTTCGCAGTCACGGGGGCAGCGCTCCTGGCGGTCACGGCCCTGCCCGCCGCGGGCGCGACGATCACGTACAACGATCCGAACTGCGCCGGCTTCCAGATCACGGGCTCCGGCGGCAGCTTCGTGCTGACCTGCGCGAAGCTCCACGTGCTCGATCAGCGGCCTGACCACGCCGACCACGGCCCAGGACACCGTCGCTGACCGCTGCGTGCACGCCGGCCGCTGCGGGTTATCTGTGGACCCTCGTCACCGGCCCGTTCAGCCATGTGAGCTGCAATGCGCCGTCGGCGGCGACCTCCGCGACGACGGCCATCGTCAAGCCGACCGGCATTGCCGCGGGCCAGACGCGATCCTGCCTCTACCAGGTAAACGGCACCGCCGCCGGGCTCTCGGGCCAGGCGATGGCTACGGTGACGTGGAGCGACGCGCCGCCGACGCCGCCGGTTTGCACGCCGACCGGCGTGACCACACCAAACCCGATCACGAGTGCCGGCGGGACCGTTGCGCTCAACGCCGGTTGCGTGCCGAGCGCGGGCGTGACCTACACGTGGACGCGCACCGCACCCACGGCCGGTGCGCCGACCAACCCGACGACCGCGACTCCCTCGGACGCGCTCGCGGCCAACACCGGCGCCTCCGCGGTCGCCTACACGTGGCAAGTCGTCGCCTGCACGAGTCCCACGACGTGTAACACGAAGACGATCACGGTGAACGTGCCGGCGCCGGGCGGCGGTGGTGGCGGCGTCAGCTGCAGTGGTTTCACGAAGACGACGAATGTCGATCTCGGCTGGCCCGCGGCAGGTACCACGACGCTTCACACACAGGACTACGGCGGTTTCAACGGCGGGGACGTGCTGGTCGTCCGAATCGCACCGCCAGCGGGGACGCCGACATCGGCCCCTGGCACGGCGGGATTGCTGTCGCTCTCCGAGTACGGCGACTCCTGCGGCGAATCGATACGCGGTCCTGACGACCGTCCCGTGTGATTTCACCGGTAACGCGGGTTACCTCGACGGTTTCTCGATTCCGATCCTCTACTCCGGCTCGATCTCGATCAGCATCTCCCCGATCCAGGTCAACCTGAAGCAGTACGGGATCACCGTAGACCTGATCCCCGGCACGGTTTACTACCTACTCGTCAAGAACACGGGTACGGACGGCGGTGACGTCGACGTGCTCGGGCGCGTGCGACATGGTCATTCAATTTACGAAGCCGCCGGGAACGTAACCTCCGTCCGAGCGCGCTTCGACGCTCCGAAGCCCCGCGCCGCGCGGGGCTTCGTTTTTGTGTGGCGCCGGTTCGCGCCCGTCCATGACACGATTTGCCAAGGTGCTCGCATGTTCCACTTCCGTTTCCTGCCGCATGCCCTCCACCTCCTTCCCCTCCTCGCGCTGCTCGCGCCTGCCGCAGCGATGGCGGCCGACCCTGCCGAGACGATTCTCGCGCGCCGCGGCGAGGTCGTGATCACGCGCGCCGACTGGGATGCCGAGCTCCTCCGGATCCCGCCGAAGGACCGCGCCGAGTTCGCATCGAACCTGCGCCGCAACTACAACCTGCTCGAGCGGATGCTGACCACGCGCGAACTGGCGCTCGCAGGCGAGGCAGAAGAAGCTCGACGCCGAGCCGATGACGCGGACGCGGATCCGGCAGGAAGAGGATCGGATCCTCGCTGCGGCGCTCGTCGCGTCCGCCGAGGAAGCGGCCGCGCGCGACTTCGAGCAGCGGCGCGCCGTCTTCGAGCGGCGGGCGCGCGAGCTCTACGAGGTCGACCGGAAGAACTTCGTGACGCCCGACACCGTGATGATCACCGTGCTGTTCTTCTCGGCCGAGAAGGACGGCGCCGAGGGTGCCGGCCGGCGCGCCGACGCCGCGCTCGCGAAGATCAAGAGTGGCGCCGACATCGGCGACCTCGCGTCGTCGTTGTCCGACGATGCGTCGACACGCGACGTCCGCGGCCGCAAGGGTCCGCTCGCGCAGACGGATCTGGATGCCACGCTCGCGCGCGCCGCCTTCGCGCTCAAGAGCAAGGGCCAGATCTCGGAGGTGGTCCACACGCGGGAAGGCGCCTGGGTCGTCCGCCTCGACGAGCGCCGGGCCGGCGTCCCGCAGTCGTTCGACGACGTGCAGGACTCGATTTTGGCCAAGCTCCGGCAGCTGCAGCTCGACGCGGCGCGCGCCGCGGTGCTCGCGTCGGCGGGCGGGGGCAAGGAGATCGCCTACAACCCGCAGGCGGTCGAGGCGCTGCGGCCGCCGAAGATCGACGCCCTAGGCGCGGAATCCCCGGGCGCCGCGCGGCGGCGGCGCCGGTTCTTGCTATCCTCGCGTCATGACGGTCCTCCCGCGCGCCGGAGACGTGCTGGCGTCGCGCAATCGCGCGCTCTTCGTCAACTTCTTCCGGCGCGAGCTCACCACGCGCTACCTCGGCAGCACGAGCGCGCTGCTGTGGGCATTCCTGCAGCCGCTCCTGATGCTCGCCGTCTACCACTTCGTGTTCACGTCGGTGTTCCGCGCCGGTGCGTTCGACGGCAAGAGCTTTCTCCTGTTCGTCGCCGTCGCGCTGTGGCCGTGGCTCGCCGCGCAGGATGGACTCGTACGTGCCACCGTCTCGATCCCCGCCTATGGTGCGCTGATCCGCAAGGTCGCGTTTCCGCACGAGCTCGTCGTCTACGCGTCCGTCACGGCGACGTTCGCGCTGCAGCTCGCGGGCTACGTCGTGGTGCTGCTCGTCCTGTCCGCGTTCGGCGAGCCTGTGCGCTTCGAGGGTCTCGCGCTCGCGCTTCCGGTCTGGGCGATTCTCGCGCTCGCGGTCACCGGCGTCGCACTCGCCTTGTCCGCGCTGCAGGTGTTCGTCCGCGACGTCGAGCACGTGCTTGCGCCGCTGCTCACGGTCCTCATGTACCTGACGCCGATCCTGTATCCGCTCGCGCTGGTCCCGGACGGCGTCCGGCCGTGGGTTGCCGCGAATCCGTTCGGCTGGCTCGTCGAGCGACTGCGCGATGCGCTGCTCGAGGGCCGGGTCATGCCGCACTGGGGTGACGCGGTCGCCCTTGCCGTTGCGGTCGCGGTGTTCTTCGCCGGACGGTGGATGTTCCGGCGGCTATCGCCGCACTTCGAAGACTTCGTATGAAGCCGCCCCGAAAGCTGCTGCGCGCCACGATCGCCTTGTCGCGTCCTCGTTCGCCCCTCCCCGTACCACCCTGTACTGTCTCGGGGCTCGCTCCGGGTCTCCTTGCGCTCGCGGCTGCTCGCGACACTTTCGGGGCGGCTTGATGACGGCGCTGCTGCGGCTCGACGGCGTCGGCAAGGACTACGCGAAGCTCGACGCGCGCGGCGGCCGGCTGCGGCTCGTGCTCGACCTGTTGCGCGGACGCCCGGCCGCGCAGGTGTTTCGCGCGCTCGACGGCATCTCGCTCGAGCTCGCGCGCGGCGAGTCGCTCGGCGTGATCGGCGAGAACGGCGCGGGCAAGTCGACGCTGCTCAAGATCGTCGCCGGCGTGATCCGGCCCACGCGGGGCGCCGTCGCGGTCGGCGGCCGGGTGGGCGCGCTGCTCGAGCTGGGCTCGGGCTTCCACCCCGAATACACCGGGCGCGCGAACATCGACCTGGCCGCGGCACTGCTCGGTCTCGCGCCGGCCGAAATCGACGCGAAGCGCGACGAGATCATCGCGTTTGCCGACATCGGCGAGCACATCGACGAGCCCATCAAGCACTACTCGTCGGGCATGGTCGTTCGGCTCGGCTTCGCGGTCGCGACGACGCTTTCGCCCGACATCCTGATCACCGACGAGGTGCTCGCCGTCGGCGACGAATCGTTCCAGAAGAAGTGCGTCGCGTGGATGGAGCGCTATCTGACCGAGGGGGGCACGCTGCTCATGTGCTCGCACAGCATGTATCACGTGCAGAAGCTCTGCCGTAACGCGCTGTGGCTCAAGGACGGGCACGCGGAGCGTCTGGGACTCGCCGCCGACGTTACGCAGGCTTATCTCGCCTACCACGAGGAGAAGCGCGCGGCGATCCAGCGGCCGCCGCAGGGAACCGCCGGAGGCGCGGCCGGCTACTACCGGCTGCGGTCGTTCGAGATTTCGCCGGTGGACGCAGTGGCCGCGGGATCGCCGCTCGCGGTCCGCGGCGTCGTCGACTCGCCGGACGGGCGACCGCCCGTCGTGCTGGTCGGCATCGTGCGCGCAGACGGCACGCCGGTCTATGGCGTCGCAACCGACATGGACGGCGTCGCGCCGCACGCGCTGGCTTCAGATCGCTTCGCCTTCGAGCTCGAGTTCCCCGAACTGCCGCTCCTGCCCGGCAAGTATTTCGTTCGCGCGCACGTGCTCGACCCCGAGGGCGTACGCATGTTCGACACGCTGGAAGAGCCCCTCGTCGTCACTGGAGCCAGCCGCGAGCTCGGGCTCGTGCGGATCGCGCACCGGTGGCGGGTCGCCGACGGCGCGACAGCGCACGGCGAGGCCGTCGCGACGGCAACGCGCGCCGAGCGAACTCCGCGATGACGCTCGCGATCGAGGAGGTCGAGGACGCCGCGGGCCTCGCGGGCGATCTCTTCCGCCGCACGTTCGCGCACCCCATCCCGGACTTCCCGCGCCACTTCGTCGCGCTGCACCGCGACGCGGTCGGCGGGGCCGACGTCGTCGGCTACATCCACTACACGGCGTGGGACACGGCCGGCTGGCTCTGCGGCGGTCTGTGCGTGGACCCGGCCTCGTACGCCCGCGCTGCGCCGGAGGACGCGGCGGCCTGGAAGCGCGCGGGCGGCATCGGCGAGATCATCCTGCGCGACACGTTCGCGCGCCTGACCGATCGCGCGGCGATCTTCGGCTACTGCGGCGATGCACGGCAATGGCAGCACGACCTCAACGTCGGGTTCGTGCCGGCCGGGCCGCCGAAGCTCCTCGTCCGGTGGAACCGCGAGCTGCCGCCCGACGAGCGGGCCCGGCTGATCGCGCGCGCGGCGGCACTCGGTCCGTTCTGACGATGCGCACGATGCGCGCCTACGTGCTCACCTACCACTCCGGCAATCTCGCCGGCAACGACTACGCGACCAACAACCTGGTCGCGCTCGCAGAGGATCTCGCGCAGCTCCGCGTGCTCGGGGTTCCGGTCGTGCCGCTGCGCGAGATCGTCGCGGCGCTGCTCGCGGGCGACGCCGGCCGCCTGCCGGCGCGCGTCGCGGCCCTGACGCTCGACGACGGCCTCGACTTCGACTTCGTCGACCTCGTCCATCCGTTCCACGGGCCGCAGGCGTCGGTGCGCACCGTGCTCGAGCGGCACGAGCGTGCCCACGGCGAGCGCGTGCACGCGACCTCCTTCGTGATCGCGTCGCCGGACGCGCGCAGGCAGATCGCTGACCGCGAGATGCTCGGTCACCAATGGATCGGCGAGCATTGGTGGGCGCCTGCCGTCGCCAGCGGACGCTTCGACATCGGCAATCACGGTTGGGACCACGTGAGCCCGTCGGTGACGGCTGCCGGCGAGCGGCGCGGGAAGGCCGGCTCGTTCCGTCACGTCGACACGTTCGAGGAGGCCGACCTGCAGGTTCGCGTCGCACGTGATTACATCGCGGCGAAAGCGCCCAATCCCGGCGCGGGCTTCTTCGCCTATCCGTACGGCGACGAGAGCAGCTATGCAGCGGACGACTACCTGCCGCGGCACGTGGATCGCCACGGCACCGTCGCCGCGTTCACCGGACGGCCCGGCCCGGTCCATGCACGAAGCGACCGCTGGCGGCTGCCCCGCTATACGTGCGGGATGGACTGGCGCTCGACCGCCGAGCTCGCACGCATCGTGCGCGACTAGCCTTCAAGCGCATGACCGATCCCCTCGCGCCGTCGCCGCCGCACGGTGTGCTGCACGTGATCCACGGCCACGGCGGCGGCACCGAGCACCATGCGCGCGCACTGATCGACGCGTCGCGAAACCACTATCGTCACCACCTCGCGATCGCGGTCGGCGCGCGCTGGCAGGTCGAGGCGCACCAGGCCGGACGGCACGGTGCGCACGTTCGAGTTCGTGCGCGAGGAGGGCGAGCCGTGGCCCGATTTCGTCGGCGGCCTCTGCGCGTCCTTCCGCGTCGACGTCGTCCACCTGCACAACATCACGGGCTGCCGCGACGGCATCGTCGAGGCGCTCGCTGCGCTCGACGTTCCCTACGGTTACACGGTCCACGACTTCAACTTCGCGTGCCCGACGATCCTGTTCCTCGGCGTCGACGGGATGTACTGCGGCGCGCAGACCGACACGGCGTTCTGTTCACGCTGCCTCGCGCGCGCAGCCGGCCTTCGCGGGAATCGACATTGCGGCGTGGCGCGTCCGGCACCGCGCACTGCTCGCCCGCGCTTCGTTCCTGATCGCGCCGTCGGCGTGGACCGGAGCGACGCTCGCGAAGTACTACCCCGACCGGCCCATCGACGTGATTCCCCACGGCGCGCCGGGCGCATGGGCGATGGCGACCGAAGGAACCGAGGACGACGACGCGCGGACGACCGCGCCCTTGCATCGAGGCGCACTGCCGCTTCCCGACGACGACGTGCCGACGGTCGCCATTCTGGGCGCCGTCGGCCCCGACAAGGGAGCGCGCAGGCTCGAGCGGCTCGCCGATCTCGTGCGCGCAACGGGCGCGCGCGTGCGCTTCGTGCTGATCGGGTACATGGACGTGCAGCACGGGCCGTGGCAGAGCGACGACGCGGTGCTGACCGTGCACGGTCGCTACGATCCGCGCGAGCTGCCCGGGCTCTTCGCGCACTATCGCGTGCGCCTGGTCGCGTATCCGTCGGCAGGACCCGAGACGTTCAGCTTCACGCTGTCGGAAGCGTGGGCCGCCGGCTGCCCGGTCGTCGTGCCGCCGTTCGGCGCACTCGCCGAGCGCCTCGACGGCACCGGCGCCGGCTGGGCGTGGACGGATCCGGAGTGGCGCGACGAAGCATCGATGCTCGCGCGCATCACCGCCATCGTCGCGCCGGAGCATGCGGTCGAGCTCGCCGCCGCGTCCGAGCGTGCGCGGGGCGTTCCGCAGCCCACGCTCGCGGCGATGGCGGAGCGCACGCTCGCGCACTACGATGCGGCGGTCGCCGCGACCTCGGGGCGGCATGAGCGCGTGCCGCCGTTCCAGTGGACGCGCGTGCGGGCGGCCGAAGGAAAGGCCCTGGCGCCCTCGTCGGAGCCGCGGCGATGAGCGCCAACGAGTGCGCGGACTGGGTCGCGCGCGGACGCACGCATCAGTGGGAAGGGCGTCCCGTCGACGCGATGTTGTGCTTCCGGCGCGCGAGCCGCGCCGATCCCGCTGCGCCGGATCCGTACTTCGTGCTGGGCGAAGTCCTGTGGCAGTTGGGCCGCCTGCCCGAGGCGGTCGGCGCGTGGCGGGAGGCGGCGCGGCTCGATGCGTCGTATCTCGCGCCATGGCAGGCGATTTCCGAGGCGCTGCTCGCGACGGGCGACGAAGCGGGCGCCCGTGCGGCGGCCGAGCGGGTCCTGTCGCTTGCGCCCGGCAACGCGCGCGCGCAACTGATTCTCGGCATCGTCGGGCTCTCGACGGGCGACTCGGCGGCGGCCGCTGCGATCGCGGGCGCGCTCGAAGGGGAACCCGCGCTCGCGGCAGTGCCAACACTTGCCGGGCCGCTCGCGCTCGCACTCGATCGCGCCCCGCCGGTCGAAGCGCGCCAAGCGTTGCTCGCGCGTTTCGCGCGCGCACCCGACCTGCTCGCCGATGTACCGCTCCTGCTTGCCGCGCTGGCGGTCGAGCACGCAGCGGCGGAAGCGGGCGACGAGGCGCCCGCGCTGCGCGCGGCGCTCGTGGATACGCTGCGCGCACGGCGGGTCGGTCCGGCCGATCTCGACCCGTGGCGGCGGATCGCCGTCGCGACCGCCGGCTTCGATGCCGCGGCCGCATCCGAATTCGCGACACGCTATGCCGCGTGGTGTGCGGCGTCGCTCGCGCCGAACGTACCGTCAGGCTGGCCGCGGCGGGTCGCGGGCGCCCCCACGCGCATCGTTGCGTTGGTGAGGGGCCGGGACCTCGAAAGCGCCGCGGTCGGCGCGATCGCTCGGCTGCCACGCGACGCCTTCGCGATCACCTTCGCCGTGCTCGGTGCGCCGCAGGCATCGCTACCGCAGGACGCGGGCGGCATCGTGCTGCCCGCGCCGCCGGACGGGGCCGCGGCGAAGGCAATCGCCGCTCAGGATGCCGACGTTCTGGTCGACCTCGCGGGAATGGAGGCCGCAGCGGGGCCGGTGCTCGCGCAGCGGCCGGGGCGGCAAGTCTGGTCGCTCTCGACGCTGCGCTTGCCGCACGCGCAGCCGCTGGTCGATCGTGTCTTCGAGGACGCGGATTCGCTCATCGCCGCGCTCGCAGCGCTGCACGAAACGCGCGACCGCGCGACCGATTGTCCGCTCGATGGCGCCGCGTTGGCCGGCCTGTGGACCAGCGCCGTGCGCGCACACCAGCAGGGCGACCGCGCCGCGGCGCTCTCGGGATACGCGCGCGTGCTCGAGGTGCAGCCCGGGTTTGCGCCGGCGCACTACCTCACGGGCGTTGCACTGCGCGAGGACGGTGCTGCGGGTGTGCGCGCCGCATTCGAGGCGGCCCTCGCCGCGGCGCCGCGCTACGTCGAGGCGCGGCTCGCGGCGGCGAGTGCTGCCCTCGCTGCCGGCGACGCCGACGCTGCGGTGGCGCTTTGCGAAGGCGGACTCGTCGCAGCGCCTGCCGACGCGGGAGTCCTGCGCGCGCTCGGTCGCGCCCACCTCGCGCGGCGCGACGGGACCGCTGCAGCCGACGCGTTCGCGCGCGCGCTGCAGGTCGACATGACCGATGGCGAGACGCACTACAACCTGGGTGTTGCACTGCAGATGCAGCGTCATTTTGCCGAGGCGGCGCGCGCCTACCAGCGTGCGCTCCTGTTTCGCCCCGATTACTTCGCCGCGCATTTCAACCTGGGCGTGCTGTTCCAGGAGCAGCAGATGACCGACGCGGCCGTCGCCGCGTACGGCGAGGTGCTCGCGGCCGATCCAGGCAACGCGGCCGCCTACCGGAACCTGGGCGAAGTGCTGCTCGCGGCCGGCCGGATCGACGCGTACCTCGCCAACTTCCTCCGGTTCGAGGAACGCTGTCCGGAGGCGCTCCCCCTGGCCGTGCAGGCACTGGTCGCGTGCCAGCACCAGGGCGACTTCGCGAAGCTCGACCGCTACCTCGAGGGATTGCGCAGCGATCGCTTCGCCGCGCGCAGCGACGCGGAGGAGCTCGATGCTCTCGAGGAGCTCCTCTACCTGCTTCTGTACTTCGACGTCGAGCCGATGCATCTCCTGCATCTCGCGCAGCGCTACGACGATCTCGCGCGCCGGAGCTATGGCGAACCCTTGCCCGCGCCGCCGACCCGGCGGCCCGGCCGCCTGCGGATTGGTTATCTTTCCGGAGACTTGCGCAACCACGTGATGGGCAAGATGGCGTGGGCGGCGGTCGAGCACCACGACAAGGCGCGCTTCGAGCTCTTCTTCTATTCGCTTTCGGAGACCGACGACGATTGGACCGCGCGCTTTCGCGGGCTCGCCGACGGCTTCCGCGTGTTCGGTCACGAGAGCGAGCGCGAGGCGGCGCTCGCGATCGCGGCCGACGATCTCGACGTGCTGGTCGACCTGTCGACGCACACGAAGGGCGCGCGGCCGGGGATCCTCTCGCACAAGCCTGCGCGCGTGCAGATCACGCACGTCGCCTCCGCCGGGACGGTCGGCCTCGCGGCAGTGGACTTCAAGCTGACCGACGGATACGCGGACCTGCCCGCGAACCAGGCGCACCAGATCGAGACGCTGCTGCCGATGGACGGCTGTGTGTATCCGTACCGGCACGTCGCGCCGGCGGTCGAGCATCCGTTCCAGCGCGCGTCGCTCGGCATTGCGGCGGACGTGGTCCTGATCGGCGCGTTCGTGAGCCCGATGAAGCTGTCGCGCCGCTGTCTCGTGCTGTGGCGCGAGGTGCTCGCGCGGATTCCGCGCGCTCGGCTCGCGTTCTCGCCCGTCGATCCGGCGCTCCGTCCGACGTTCGAGCGGCTGACCGCGGCGGCGGGCATCGCTGCCGAGCGCCTCCTGTTCCTGCCGCAGGGACGCAACGACGCCGAGAACCAGGCGCGCTACGCGCTGATCGATTTCGTGCTCGATCCGATGCCCTACGGCGGCGTCAACGGCACCCTCGAGGCGCTCGACATGGGCGTTCCCGTCGTCACGCTGCAGGGCCGGCGCCACGGCGAGCGCACGTCCTACTCGATTCTCGCGAATCTCGGCGTCACGGCGACGGTCGCCGCGAGCGGCGGCGAGTATGCCGACATCGCGCAGCGGCTCGCGACGGATCCGGGCTTCA
Source organism: uncultured beta proteobacterium (assembly GCA_963830485.1). Taxonomy (GTDB): domain Bacteria; phylum Pseudomonadota; class Gammaproteobacteria; order Burkholderiales; family Casimicrobiaceae; genus CAIWHR01. Next base: position 18,775 of record CAWHNE010000016.1, on the reverse strand, counting down.
TGCGCGAGGTCCGCACCGCGATTCGCGCCGGCATCCGGCAATCGGCGTTGACCGATATGCCTGCGCACACGCGTGCGCTCGAGCGGGCCTACATCAAGGCGCTCGCGGCCACGGCCCCCGAAGCTCTTGCCGCGGCCGGGGAGTCGGCCGATGGCTGACGCCCGGCTCGGCCAGGCCGAGGCGCTCCTGCGCGGAGGCCGCGCGAGCGACGCGGTGCCGCTGCTCACGGCGGTGCTCGCGACGGTCGGCGCGACGGCAGCCGAGTGCCGGACCGCGCTGCAGTTGCGTGCCCAGGCCCGCGAGGCGCTGGGCGACCTGCCCGGCGCCATCGCCGATCTCGAGCACGCGATTTTGCGCCATCCGCAGGACGCGCGGCTGCGCAACGCGCTCGGCATCCTGCTCGCCGACAAGGGTGACGTCACCGGCTCGATCCAGTCGCTGTCGATCGCGGTCGGACTCGACCCGGCGTACGCGCGGGCGTGGAACAACCTCGCCAACGCGCTGCGCGGCGGCGGGCGCATCGGCGAGGCGGCGGAGGCCGCCCGGCGCGCTGTGGCGGCGCAACCCGATTACGCGCTCGCGTGGAGCAACCTGGGTGCGCTCCTCCTCGATCTCGGCGACGAGACCGGCGCGCGCGATGCGTTCCGGCGTTCGCTCGCGCTCAGGCCGGACCTGCGCACGATCCGTGCGCTTGCTGCGATCGCCCGGCAGCGCGGCGACCTCGACGAGGCGATCGTCCTCTACGGCCGCGCGAACGCGGAAGCCCCCGGCGACCCGAACACGCTTCTGTCGCTGGCTGGCGCGCTCGCGGAGCGCGACGACCTGGACGCGGCGCAGCGCGCCTATGCCGAGGCGCGAATGCGTGCGCCGCAGCTCCTGCGCGCGGCGTTCGGCGAGCGGCTCGCGCTGCCGATGGTGTACGCGGATGCGGCGGCGGTGGAGGCGGCACGCGAACGCTATGCGGAGGGGTTGGAAGAGCTCGAGGCGGAGATTCCGGCGCTCGTGCGCGGCCGCGCGTTCGCCGACGTGATCGACGACCTGCGCTGGACGAATTTCCTGCTCGCCTACCAGGGCGAGGACGACCGCGAGCTGCAGGCCCGCTTCGCGGCGGTCATGGCCCGCGCGATCGATGCCGTCGCACCGGAGTGGCGCGTGCCCCCGCGCCGCTCGGTGACCGGCGCGCGGCTTCGCGTCGGTTTCGCGTCGTCGTTCTTCGCCGACGGGACGTGCGGGCGCTATTTCCGGAGCTGGATCGCCGGGCTCGACCGCGCGCGCTTCGAGATCTTCGTCTACAACGTCCGGCGCGATGCAACGCCGTTCCTGCAGGAGCTCGCGCCGCGGGTCGACCGCGTGCGGATGTTTCCGGGCGCGGCGCTCGTCCCGTCCGCCGTCGGCGCCGCGATCCGCGCCGACGCGCTCGACGCGCTCGTCTATCCGGAGCTCGGCATGAACGCGTCGACGTTCGCGCTCGCCGCGCTGCGCTTGGCACCCGTCCAGTGCGCCGGCTGGGGCCATCCGGTGACGACGGGACACGCGACGATCGATGCCTACTTCACCTGTGCCGCGATGGAGCCCGCAGACGCTGCGTCGCATTACACCGAACCGCTCGCCGCGCTTCCGGGCATCGGCACCGACTATGCGCGACCGCCCGTACCAGAGGGTGCGGCGCGTGCGCGCTACGGACTGCCCGAGGGCGCGGCGCTGTTCCTCTGCCCGCAGTCGCTGTTCAAGATCCATCCCGACAACGACGCGCTGTTTGCGCGCGTGCTGGCGGCGGCGCCCGGGTCCCGTCTCGTCGTGTTCGAAGGACGGCACCCGGCGCTGACGGCGAAGTACCGGGCGCGTCTCGCCGCCGCGCTCGCGCGCGAAGGCGTGCGTGCGGACGACCGCGTCGTCGTGCTGCCCCAGTGCGGCCACGACGACTATCTGCGCATCAACGCGGTCTGCGACGCGATGCTCGACACGCTGCGCTGGTCCGGCGGCAACACGAGCCTCGACGCGCTGGCCGCGGGACTGCCCATCGTCACGTTGCCTGGGCGCTTCATGCGCGGGCGGCAGAGCGCCGGGATGCTCGGCCTCGCGGGGGTCGGCGAGCTCGTCGCCCGGGACCACGACGACTACGTCCGGATCGCGGCGCGGCTGGCGACCGACCACGAGTACCGCGTCGCGCAGGCTGGACGCGTGCGCGACGGTGCGGCGACGCTCTTTGGCGATGCGGCGCCCGTCCGCGCCTTCGCGGACACGCTCGAACGGCTGGTGCGCGAGGCCTGACCGTTGGCCCGGGCTATGCGAGGGATCGCTTCGCGGCACCCACACTGCGGGCGCCACGGCTACGCATCGGGAAGACCCGTGGCATCGAGCGCTCGAGACAGGATCCCGCGGATGTCGCGTGTGCGGAAGGCCCGTTCTCCCCGTTCTTCGAGTTGCCTGCGAGCAGGTTCGTTCGCCAGCAGCTCCAGGCACTGGGCGGTCACGCGGTCGACGGTCGCAAAGGCGACCGCGTCGCGGAGGTCGGGCTCCACCAGCGTTTGCGGCCGGACGGCGGCCACGACAGCTTTCGCATTGGCCAGCAGGTACGAGACGCGCACGACCTCGAAAATCCGCCTCGAATCGTTGAGGTCGATGTTGAGGACGAGCCGCGCCCTCGCGATCAGGCCATCGCGGGCCGCCCCGTACAATCCGCAGGCATACAGGCAGCACGCGCCCGTCTGGCAGAGTTGGCTGAACAGCGCAAGCCGACGCTGGCCCGGCACGCCGTAGAACAGGACGTCGATGTCCTGGGGCACATCGCGTGGGATCCGCGCGAGGATCGGAGCCCAGCCGACCGGAACATGGACCACCCGATGTACCGGCTGGAATTGCTCCCACGTCGCGAGGTTGTATTCGCTGTATTCCCAAATGTGCAACCGCCTCGCGGCGACGCGATACGCCGATTTGAGCGCATCCGCCTTCAGACCTGTCAGCTGCTCGAAATTGTAGACGATCGTGTCCGCCGGCACCGTTTCGAGTTGCGCGTCGGAAAGCATCTGGAATCCGAAGACGATGTTGATGCAGTCATCCGCAAACTCGTTCTCGGCGACCGTCGTCTCATGCCCGAGCGAGGTCAGGCCCCATTGGAGCGTCTCGATCACCTCCCGATAGCCATACAGACCGTGCAGCCTCGGATCGGGAACGACGTGCACGATGTGGAATCGCGAAGGCGGCATGATGGGTCGAACGCGACCTTTCGCCGCTAACGCAGAAGTGCCGCCGCGACGTCGCGGACGACTGCGTCCCAGTCGCCGGCGCGGGGCTGGCGAAAGAGACGCAAGGTCGGATACCACGGGGTATCGGCGTGGCGTGTATGCCACCGCCAGTCCGTCGCTGCCGCGAGCATCATCCACGTCGGCCGTCCGAGAGCGCCGCCAAGATGCACGATGCTGGTGTCGATGCTGACGATGAGGTCGAGCTCCGCAACCAGTGCCGCCATTCCGTCGAAATCTTCTCGTGCCGGCAAGCGATGCAACGCCCGCGCTTCCGGAACGCCCGCAATCTCCTCTTCGTCGATGCTCCGTTGCAGCGAGAACCACGCGATGCCGGGCAATGCAAACAGAGCGGCCAGCGCGGCGAGTGGAATCGATCGACGGCGATTGAGCGTGTTCGCGCGGCTCCCCGACCACGCGATGCCGACCTTGTGGACGCCGGCATGCGCAGCCAGCATGTTCGCCACGGTTGCGCGCCGCGCCACGTCCGCGGCAAGGTACGGCACGGTCACGGGTATCGACGTGGGGGTCAGCCGCAGCATGCCGGCGAGGTCGAGCAGCGGAACCTGCGCATCGTACGCGGGTGGTTTGTCGTCCGGACCGAAAACGGCGGCCACGCCAGGCGCGGTCGCGAGCAACCGGACGAGGGGCGCTTCCGCGCTCACGATGACCCGCGCCCCGCGCGCGGCGATCGGTTGCACGAGACGGATGAACTGAAGCGTGTCGCCCAGCCCTTGCTCCGAGGTAACCAGCAGCGTGCGCCCGGCGGGGTCCGCGCCGTCCCAGCGCGGTCCCGGCCAAGCGCGCGCGCGGCCAGCGAACTCCGGCGCCCGGTGGCGCCACTCGTATTCGCGCCAGCCCTCCTCGAAATCCTGGTGCGCGAGCAGCGCGAGCCCGAGATTCCAGTGCGCCTGCGCGAAGTCGGGCGCGAGCGCGATCGCACGACGGTAGGCGTCGATCGCCTCCGGCAGCCGGTTCTCGGCCTGCAGCGCGAGACCGAGATTGCTCCACGCGATCGCGTGCTCCGGCCGGAGCGCGAGCGCGCGCCGGTGGGCGGCGATCGCTTCGCCCGTCCGGTCCGCGGCCGCGAGGGCCAAGCCCAGGTTGTTGTGAAACTCGGCCTCCTGCGGCACGGCCGCTGCGGCCGCCTCGAGCAGCGGGAGCGCCTCGTCGGTGCGGCCGCGTTGATAGAGCGACACGCCGAGGAAGTGCGTCGCCATCGGATGCGCCGGTGCCTGCGCCAGCACCGCGCGATAGGCCCGCTCGGCGCCGTCGAGATCGCCCCGCTGGTGAATCGCCATCGCATCGCGCACGAGCGCATCGATATCGGGAAGCGGCGGCGCGGTCGGGCCCGGCGAGCCGAGCGCGCCGTGGCAGTGCTTGTAGCGCTTGCCGCTGCCGCACGGGCAGGGATCGTTGCGCCCTGCGGCCGGCGCCTGCGCGGCGCCGCGCTCCGCCGCCGCGAGGAGCGATTGCGCCTCCGGATGCTCGCGCGTCGCGGCGAGGATGCGCGTCGCGATCGCGCGCGCGGCGTCCCACTGGCCCAGCGCAATGCAGTTGCGCAGGAGCGAGAGGAGCTGCGGCGAGCGCGCGATGGCATCGGAGAACGAAGGCGCCAGCGCCGCGATCTCGGCCGGAGGGACCGTGCGGCAGAAGTTGAAGAGGCCGTGAAAGCCGAAGGGCCGGCCGATCGGATACGCGGCCTCGAACGAGAAGCGGTCGGCCTGCTCCTCGTCGGCGAAGCGGATGCCGTGCTCGCGTTCGAGGAGCGGGCGGAACGTGCGGCCGATCGTCGTGTCCTCGGTGTCGGTGAGCACGATCCGCGGGTCCTCGAGCGCGGCCAGGAGCTTGCGCGAGCGCAGCGAGAAGCCCCCGTTGCCCACGCGTGCGCCCGCCTCGTGCCAGTACCACTTGGCGCCGATGTAATCGCAGTCGAGAAACGCAGGATCCCATGCCTCGGGATTGACGACGTACCCATCCCACTGGATCACGAGCGCGTGCGACGTGTCGACGTGCGGCAAGAGGCCCTTCAGCACGAGTTGCGAGTACGCCTCGCGCGAGGTGAGAGGGGCGATCGGCACGATGTCGACGCCGGCGGGCGCGACGACGCCGGGCGGCAACGCGTCGGTCAGCAACAGCACGCGCCCGAAGCGGACGCCCTGCTGCGACTTTGCGAGCGCGCGGAGCGCGAGCGGATGGTTCGCGGTGTCCGCGCACAGCAGCGTGACGCCCGGGAGCTCGAGCATGCGCGGGCGGTGCGGTCGAGCCGCGCGTCAGGCCGCCGGCGGCGCGGCGCCGGCGGGTGCGGCCTCCGCGGTGCGCAGGGCCGCGAAGCGAGCGGCGAACGCCCGGAACGCCAGCACCGCGAAGACCGCGGCGAGTGGCGCGACGTGCAGCGTCGCGCGATTGATCGTCGTCTGCTCGGTGACCCAGAGCCGCGCGTTGGTGAAGCTGAAGACGACCACCAGGAACAGCGTGCCGGCGGCGGCGACGGCGGTGAGCGGCGCGAGCGAGGGCGAGGCGAGCTGGCGCCAGGCGAGGAGCGCCGCAGCGATCGCCGCGTACCAGAGCAGGTGCCAGTTGGCGAGCAGGAAGTGGGTCTCGGCGAGCGCGCGCCACGCGGGATCGAAGTCGAGGTGCAGCCGGTAGTTGAGGATGACGGTGCTCGTCTGGGCGAGCACGGCGAGCCCGAACAGCGTGGCGGCGAACCCGATCGCGACGTAACGGGGTCCTCGCCGCGGCAGCAGCGCGACGACGACGCCCGGCACGAGCGTCAGCGCCCAGACGAGTCCCGGTACCTTGATCTGCGTGCACGCGACGGCGAGGAACAGTGCGACCGCCGCGTCGCGGAGCGAGCGCGACCGCACCCACCGCAGGAACGCGAGCACGGCGGCAGTGTAGTAAGCGGCCATCGGCAGGTCCGCGTAGCCGGCAAGCGCAACGTGAACGTTCGCGAGCGGCAGCGAAGCGACCATGAACGTGCCGACGAGCGCGGGCAGCGCCGCGAGCCCTTCGGCGCGCAGCGCGCCGTAGACCGCGAGCGTGAGTGCGAGCGAGAACTGCCACCACGGCCAGTTCATCAGCACGTCGTCCCAGCGGCCGAGCGCGATGCACGCCCACACCTGCAGCAGCGGCACCGTCGGAGGATATTCGGGCGACGCGTCGAACCAGACCCCGCCGTCCGCGGCGAACCACGCCACGCTCCGCGCGAACGGAACGATCGCGCCCTGCTCGTACCAGACGCGCGCCTTCGTCGCCCACTGGATCCACGCGTCCCACGGGTAGAGCGGCTGCCACATGACCTCGAGCGCGAGGAGCAGGTAGCGCAGCGCGATCCAGGCGAGCAGGAGCTGCCACGCGAGCTTCGTCGCGCCGGCGACGTCGGGGGGCGCGACGAATGCGCGCGCCGCGCTCCGCAAGGCAGCCGCGAGCGCCGTGCCGCCGTGCCGGCGCCACGCGAAGTAGGCGAGCGCGGCCGTGACGAGCAGAAGCGGGGCACCGATCGCGGCGGCGCCGAACGGAATGCCGGCGACCGAGAGCAAGCGCATCCACAGCGTCAGCAGGAATGCGCCGACGAGGTAGCCCGCGCCGACGGTCCATGCGATCTCGCCCGGCGCGTCGGGCGCGCGGGCCGTGTCGCGCACCGCGGCGAGCACCGCGACGCCGAGAAGACACGGCAGCAAGAGACCGAGAGCGAGCGTCACGATCCCCATGTCAGCGTATCCGGAAGAGCGCCGCGCCCGGCTCGACGACCAAGGGCTCGGCGGCGAGCGCCGGGCCGCCGTCCCAGCGCAGGAGCCCCTGCGCCGCGTCGAACTGGATGCCGCGCCGGTGGTAGACGACGAGATAGTCGCCCGCGTGCAGCAGGGAGGCCGGCGGCAGCGCGTTGGTCCACGGGTCGAAGTAGACGTTGTGCGGGTAGAGGTGATACGCGCCGCGGCCGCGGAAATAGTGCGCCTCCGCCGCCATGAAGACGCGCGCCGGCGTCGCAGGCAGCTTCGCGCGGACCTTCTCGATGAACTCGAACAGCGGTCCGTCCTCGGCGGCGACGTGCTTCTCCCGCCAGTCCTTGCCGGCATAGGTGCGTGCGGTGACGGCGGCCTGCCGCGCAAGGTTCCACTGCCAGCGGGCGTCGAGCACGAGCCATGCGGCGACGAACATCACCACGAGCGCGAGGGGCAGCCGCGCGCCGATCCAGTGCGGCCGCCAGCGGGCGAGCGCGACGATCGCGGCGGTCGCGACCAGTGCGGCCAGGCCGAGCAGCACCGGCAGCGGCAGCTCCTGCAGGTCGGCGCCGCCGACGACCGTGTTGATCGAGGCCCCGCTCCAGGCCTCGAAGGTCGTCCAGTCGCGCACGCGGCCGGCGAGTTGAGAGGGGAGCGTCATCGGGTCGACGGCGACGCCGGCGATCCGCACCTGCTCGGGCGTCGGCAGCCTGAGCGCGAGCGCGAGGCCGTTCAGCGGACCGATCCAGTTCGGATCGCGCGACGCGACGAGCGGCGCCAGGCGATCGGCCTCCTGCGGGATCGCCAGCGTGAACGTGCGCCCCGGCTTCACCTCGCTGCGCCAGAGGAGCCGCGCCTCCGTGCCGGGCGGAAGTCCGGTGACGCGCCACGCGACGCCGCGGTAGTCGCCCGCGGAGAACGAGACCGACACGGTGACGATGATCGTGCCGGTGGCGTCGGCGGGCGTGACGGCGAGCGCATCGCCGTCGATCGCCCCGTTGCCGACGGCGACCGCGAGCGCGCGGGCGTCGAACAGTTTCGGGCTGGCGACGCCGAACCATGGACCGGGAATCGTCATCGCCAGGTAGACCGCGAGCAGCGCGATCAGCGCCGCGGCGAGCAGGGCGAAGATGATGGGGATCGCGCCGCGATCGGCGGCCGGCGCAGGAGCGGGAGCCGCCGCAGTCGCGTCCGCCGCCTTTGCGTCCGCCGCGGCGGCTAATGCGCGTGGCGGCTCGTCAGGATGTGCCACAGCGTGAGCGCGAGGATCCGCAGGTCGAACCAGAGCGACCAGTTGTCGATGTAATACAGATCGTATTGTATCCGCTGCTCGAGATCGCTGTCGCCGCGCAGGTCGTTCACCTGCGCCCAGCCGGTGATGCCCGCCTTCACGAGGTGCTTCTGCATGTAGCCGGGAATGCGCTGCCGGAAATCGCGGACGAACTCCGGCCGCTCGGGGCGCGGGCCCACGAGCGACATCTCGCCCTTCAGCACGTTGATGATCTGCGGCAGCTCGTCCAGGCTGTAGCGCCGCAGGAACGCTCCGAACCGCGTCGCACGCGACTCGCCCTGGCGCGACCACACGGGGCCCGACGCCGACTCGGTGCCCTGCGGCATCGAGCGGAACTTGAGCATGCGGAAGCGCTGGCCGTTCCAGGTGACGCGCTCCTGCCGATAGAGCACGGGCCCGGGCGAGGACAACTTCACGCCGATCGCGATCGCGAGCCAGGAACGGGAGATTGACGAGCAGGAGGATCGAGCCGAGCACGAGGTCCTCGAGCACCTTCAGCGTCGAATCGATGCCGGTGTGCGGCGAATCGGTCAGGTTCAGCACCGGCAGACCGACGACCTCGGTCACCGAATGATGCAGCAGGTGGAAGCTCTGGATGTCCGGGAACGAAGCGCACGACCGCGGTCGTCTGGCGCAGTGCGTTCAGCACCTCGCGGATGCGGTCTTCGGCGCGCAGCGGCAGCGCGATCCATACCTGGTCCGCCGGATCCTCGCGCTCGAGGTCCGGCCCGACGCGGTCGACGCCGCCCAGAATCGGAATGCCGTCGACCATGCCCTCGGCGCACGAGTCGTCGTAGAAGCCGCGCACGTTGAGGCCGCTCCACGGCGCAGACCTGAGCCGTGCGGCGATCTCGCGGCCGTGCGGGCCGGCGCCGACGATGACGACGTGGCGCAGGTTGCGGCCGCGCCGGCGCAAGCGCCCGCAGCACCACGCGAATCGCGGCCCGTGAGGCCGCGTGGGCGAGAAACCCGCTGGTGATCCACACGAGCGCCCACTCGCGGGAGAATTCCGAGCCGGTCTTGGTCAGGAACAGGAACACGATCCCGATGACGGCGATCGCGAGCCATGCGACCAACAGCCCGCGCAGCTCTTCGGCGAAGCTGATGCCGCGCTGCGACTGATGGAGCTTCAACGTCGAGAACACGACGAACGCCACGACCAGGACGGCGAGCAGCGCGGTCACGTAGCGTGCCTCGAGGTCCCAGCTGTCGAATTTCGCGTGATAGGCGACGACGCCGACCGCGACGACGAACACGGGATCGGCGAACTGGAGCGTCGCCTCGAGCAGCGTCGAATGCTCCTTGAGCAGGTTGCGGCTCATGTTAGGAGCCTGTCAGACTTGCTTTCGCGCATGCGACGGAGGCGATCCGGGCGCAGTTCAAGGCGCGAGCCCGAAGACATACCGGGCGTATGGCGAGGGCGAGCAACGCAGAAATGTGCCCGGATCGGCCCGTCCCTTCGGGTTGCTGCCAAAAAAGCGCGTCCGCGTCGTTGCTCGGCTCGCCGATATTCCCGATATCGGCTTCGCCTCGCGCCTAGCATCCATCGCTTTTTGGCCGGGCAACGCATACGTGAAAGCAAGTCTGACAGGCTCCCAGCCCTAGGCCGCGGCGGCGACCGCGCGGGCGCGCGCGGCGCAGGCTTCATCGACGACGCGCGCGATCTCGTCGCGGAACCGCGCCGGTGCGAAGCGCAATGCGTTCTCGCGACAGGCGACGGCGGAGATACGTCCGGCGTCCGCCTCGAACGAGCGCACGGCGGCGGCGACCGCCTGCGGCGTCTGCGCATCGAAGAACACGCCGGTCGGCGCGCGGTCGTCCTGCCCGCGGACCGATTCGCGCACGCCGCCGCGCCCGTAGGCGATCACCGGCGTGCCCGCGGCTTGCGCCTCGACCGGCGCGATGCCGAAATCCTCCTCGGCTGCGAAGAGGAACGCGCGGGCGCCGGCGACGCGGCGCGCGGTCTCCTGGTCGTCCTGCTGGCCGACGAACTCGACGTTGGGCACGGCGAGCGCCTCGAGCCGCGGGCGTTCGGGCCCGTCGCCGACCACGATCAGTCGCCGCTCGGGCAGCGCGCGGAACGCCTCGACCAGCACGTCGATCCGCTTGTAGGGAACGAGGCGCGAGACGGTGACGTAGTCCGCGCGGGGCGCCCCGGCTTCGCGCGCGCGGGCGGCCGCGGCGAAGCGCTCGACGTCGACCGGCGGGTAGACGACTTCGGCATCGCGGCCGTAGCAACGCGCGATCGCTTGTGCGATGTGGCGCGAGTTGGCGACGAAGCGGTCGACGCGCGCGGAGGCCGCGCGGTCCCAGCGGCGGAAGCGCGCGAGCGCGTATTCGACGAACGGACGCCGCCATCTCGCGTCGGCCGTCGCTTGGTCGGCATAGGTCGCCGGCATCGTCCATGCGAAGCGCGCCGGCGTGTGGCAGTAGCAGACGTGGACCTGACCCGGGCCCGTGCGGGCACCCTTCGCGATCGCGTGCGAATTTGAGACGACGACGTCGTAGGAAGCGAGGTCGAAGCGCTCGATCAGCTGCGGCCGCAGCACCGCGGCATAGCGGAACCACCGGTGCGCGCCGGGCAGTCCGGCGAGCGCCGAGGTCGAGATGCGAGCGGGACCCAGGCGCGCGCGGTCTTCGGGGCGCAGGAAATCGACCAGCGTGTAGACGTCGGCGCCGGGAAACACGCGCAGGAGCTCGGCCAGCACCGCTTCGCTGCCGCCCCAGGTGTCGAGCCATTCGTGAACGAGCGCGACGCGCATCTGGAACCTTCGCCTAGCGCGCGCACAGCGCGTCGACGGCCGCGGCGACGTCGTCCGGCGCGAGCATCTGCAGACATCGGTTCGAAGCGCACTCCGCGAAGTCCTGCCCGTCGTAGCAGGGCGCGCACGGCAGCGCGACCCCCGGCCAGAGCGCGATCGCGCGCGCCGTTTCGCGCATCACGGACGAGGGGATCGTCGGGCCGAACAGCGCGACGACCCGCGCGTCGACGAGCCGGGCGACGTGAAGCGGTCCGG
>CAWHNE010000016.1:0-2500 GCA_963830485.1 uncultured beta proteobacterium | reverse complement strand
AGCGCGGCCGGGTGTTGGACGTCCCGGTTTAAGCGTGTAGGCGTGGCCCTTTGGCAAATCCGGGGGTCTTAGCCGAGGCGTGATGACGAGGGCCGGCTTGCCGGCCTGAAGTGCGTGATACCCTGCTTCCAGGAAAAGCCTCTAAGCTTCAGTCTCGAGTTGACCGTACCGCAAACCGACACAGGTGGGCAGGATGAAAATTCTAAGGCGCTTGAGAGAACTCAGGAGAAGGAACTCGGCAAATTAGCACCGTAACTTCGGGATAAGGTGCGCCCCTGCTAGGTGAAGGAGTACATCCGGAGCCGAGAGGGGCCGCAGAGAAATGGTGGCTGCGACTGTTTAACAAAAACACAGCACTCTGCAAAGACGAAAGTCGACGTATAGGGTGTGACGCCTGCCCGGTGCCGGAAGGTTAAGTGATGGGGTGCAAGCTCTTGATTGAAGCCCCGGTAAACGGCGGCCGTAACTATAACGGTCCTAAGGTAGCGAAATTCCTTGTCGGGTAAGTTCCGACCTGCACGAATGGCGTAACGATGGCCACACTGTCTCCTCCTGAGACTCAGCGAAGTTGAAGTGTTTGTGAAGATGCAATCTCCCCGCGGCAAGACGGAAAGACCCCGTGCACCTTTACTGTAGCTTTGCATTGGACTGTGATGGGACTTGTGTAGGATAGCTGGGAGCCTTTGAAGCGCTGTCGCTAGATGGCGTGGAGGCAACGTTGAAATACCAGCCTGGTGTCATTGCGGTTCTAACCTGGATCCATTAACTGGATCGGGGACCGTGCATGGTAGGCAGTTTGACTGGGGCGGTCTCCTCCCAAAGCGTAACGGAGGAGCTCGAAGGTTTCCTAGGTACGGTCGGACATCGTACTGATAGTGCAATGGCACAAGGAAGCTTGACTGCGAGCCTGACAAGGCGAGCAGGTGCGAAAGCAGGACATAGTGATCCGGTGGTTCTGTATGGAAGGGCCATCGCTCAACGGATAAAAGGTACGCCGGGGATAACAGGCTGATACCGCCCAAGAGTTCATATCGACGGCGGTGTTTGGCACCTCGATGTCGGCTCATCACATCCTGGGGCTGTAGCCGGTCCCAAGGGTATGGCTGTTCGCCATTTAAAGTGGTACGTGAGCTGGGTTCAAAACGTCGTGAGACAGTTTGGTCCCTATCTGCCGTGGGCGCTGGAGATTTGACGGGGGCTGCTCCTAGTACGAGAGGACCGGAGTGGACGTACCGCTGGTGTACCGGTTGTGACGCCAGTCGCATTGCCGGGTAGCTATGTGCGGAAGCGATAACCGCTGAAAGCATCTAAGCGGGAAACGTGCCTGAAGATGAGATCTCCCGGGGACTTGATCCCCCTGAAGGGTCGTGGCAGACCACCACGTTGATAGGCCGGGTGTGGAAGCGCAGTAATGCCTTAAGCTAACCGGTACTAATTGCCCGTGCGGCTTGACCCCATAACCGTGAGTGCTGACCGGTTACTGGTGTTTGCGCAACATCCAACCCTTCTACTTCTTCCGAATGCGGCTGCCGATCGCCGGCAGCCAACCGTCAACGCCTGACGACCATAGCCCGCTGGCACCACCCCTTCCCATCCCGAACAGGACCGTGAAACGGCGGCACGCCGATGATAGTGTGGATTACCCATGCGAAAGTAGGTCATCGTCAGGCACCCGCAAATGACAAAGGCCCGACCCTCGCGGTGGGCCTTTGGCTTTGTGGCGTTCCTTGTGATTGCCTACTTCGGCGTTTGCTAACGTGAGCGAAGCGAACGTTAAGCGACCAGCGGGAGCGGCAAACGCTCAAGTAGGTCATCGTCACGCAGCCGAAGCCCGTCGTCGGTCGGGCCTCGCTGCGTTTCGGATATCGAATTGCTCGCCCTCGTGGTGCGACCGGTGCCTCGCGGCCGACTAGAACGCCGTCGGCCGTATCTGGGTCACCCTGCCTTCCGGAAGGAACACCGTCGCAGAAGTGGCCGACGCGAAGTTGATGGTGATGGCGCCATCATTTCCAGCCGCGGTGGGCCCACCGGCGAATGCGCAACTGATGCACGGACCGCCAACGAACTTGTCCAGTCGGCCGCGTGAATGTCGAGCCCACCAAGGGACCGGAAGCGATGTACCACTGCGGTGCGCCGCTCGTCGTGTACGTGAAGACCAGGACGACCAGGACGCCGTGCTTGAAATCGAGTGAGTATCCGGTGCCCGGTTCGTCGCGGTTGTCCCACAGACCGACCACGGGCGACACCGACACCGAAGCAGGTGGCGGATCGTTCAAGACGGCGACGACGACTTCGCTTCGCCCATGCGCTCGACTCGCCCGCCACGTAGGCCTTCACGCTGAAATAATAGGTTCGCCCGGCCACCAGATCGGCGACCGTGTAGGTTTGGGCATTGCCGACATCGACGAGCGTTGAATACGCGCCAGTCGTTTCACCGTAGCCGATCACATATCCGGCGGGGGAGTACCCGATCGGGCGGATCCCAGACAAGCGTGACCGG
>CAWHNE010000015.1:0-227960 GCA_963830485.1 uncultured beta proteobacterium | reverse complement strand
CGCCTGCAGGGTGAATTGCGCGTCACGTCGCCGTCGCTCGAGTGGACGCCGAACGGCGTTCGCCGGCGGCGCGCGCCGTCCGAGTGGCGGGACGCGTCGCTTCGCCATTGCCGACGAGCCGTGGCGCTCCGCCCTCGGCGCGGTCAGCGCGAACCTCGCCGCCGTCGGGCGACCGCCTCGCGGCGTCCGGTCACCAACGAGGGCGGCGGCGACTTCGAGGTGCGCGGCACGGTGGCGCTGGCGCACGACGGGAATGCCCGACGTCGCCCTGACGCTCGCCCCGCGCGAGCGGCGACCCCGCGCAGGCGCGCTCGCTGCGCCGTTCGACGCACGACCCGACGGCCCCGGCTGGAACGTCGACTACCGCGCGGGACCGCGGCGGCGGCGCGCCGCCGGCGCGTCCATCCGCGCGCGTCGGCCGCCGTGGCGAGCTCCCCCCAACGAGCGGTCGCGCAGCAGTCGGTCGCCCCGCGTCGCCGGGCGTCGACGCGCTGCGCGGCGGCGCGCTCTGCTCTCATGGTCGCCTACCACTTCGCCTTCGACCTCCGGTTCTACCGCGTCATCGCCGCCGACTTCGAGCACGATCCGTTCTGGCTCGGCTTCCGCGCCCTGATCGTGACGTCATTCCTGGCGCTCGTCGGCGTGAGCCTCGTGCTCGCGGACCGCGCAGGCACGCCGCCGCTCCATTTCTGGAAGCGGGTCGGCGTGATCGCCGCATGCGCCGTCGCCGCGAGCGTCGGCAGCTGGATCGTCTTTCCGCGGACGTTCATCACGTTTGGAATCCTGCACTGCATCGCGGTTGCCTCGATCCTCGCGCTGGCCCGCTCGTGCGTCGGCCCGCGCTCGCGCTTCGCGATCGGGGCCGCGCTGATCGCGGCCGGGCTCGCGCTGTCGCACCCGTTCTTCGACGCCCGCGCCTGGTCGTGGCTCGGCTTCACCGAGCGCACAAGCCCGCGACCGAGGACTACGTACCGCTCGTCCCCTGTGGGCGGGCGTCGTGTTCGTCGGCGATCGCGGTCGGGCACGCGCTCGCGCGTGCACTGCGTTCCGCCCGCTCGCGCCGCTCGCCGCCGCGCCGCGCTGGCTTACACGTTCCTCGGCCGGCACGGCCTCGTCGTCTACATGGTCCACCAGCCGATCCTGCTCGGAACTGCTGTGGGTCTTCGTCGTCGGGCGCTGAGCGAGCCGCGATTGCGCGAGCCGTGGCAATCCGCTATAATCACGCACTTGCAGGCGCGTAGCTGGGGCTACCTGGTTAGAGCACCACCTTGACATGGTGGGGGTCGTTGGTTTCGAGTCCAATCGCGCCTACCAGTCGAGCCGAACGCCAACGACGCACCACCGGAAGGCATGGTTATGACACCGCGAACGCGTTCGGGGACACCTCTCGTAGGGAACGCGAGCGCGCACGTCGTCTGTTCACGGAAAAGTGCGGCTCGTCCGCACTTTTTTCGTTTTCTGGAGTCCGCCATGCCGACGATCTCGATTCCCCGACGGCGCCGTCAAGGAGTTTCGCGGCGCCCGTCACCGTCGCCCAGGTCGCCTCGTCGACGCGGGCCCGGGCCTCGCCAAGGCCGCGCTCGCCGGCCGCGTCGACGGCAAGCTCGTCGACACCTCGCACGAGATTCGCGGCCGACGCCGACCTCGCCATCGTCACCGACCGCGATCCCGACGGCCTCGAGGTGCTGCGCCACTCGGCCGCGCACGTGATGGCCGAGGCCGGCGCCGTCGATGTTCCCGGAGGCGAAGCTCGCGATCGGGCCGCCGATCGAGGAAGGCTTCTACTACGACTTCGACCTGCCGCGGGCCCTGACCCAAGACGACCTCGCCGAGATCGAGAAGCGGATGGAGGAGGCACATCGTGAAGCGGCAGGCGCCCGTTCAAGCGCTCGATCGATGCTCGGCGATGAGGCGCTCGAGTACTTCGGCGCGGAGCGGTCGAGGCCTACAAGGTCGAGCTGATCGCGTGACCTCGTCGCCACAAGGGCACGATGCAGGTCGGGACTCACGAGTCCGACGGCGTTCGTCGACCTCGCCGGGGGCCGCACGTCGACTCCACGGGCGAGATCGGCCACTACAAGCTGCTGCAGGTCGCCGGCGCCTACTGGCGCGGCGACCGAGGAAGCGGCGAATGCTCCAGCGCATCTACGGGACGGACCTGGCCCTCGGCGCGACGAGCTCGACGCTTACCTCCACCGCATCGAGGAGGCTCGAGAGGCGTGACCACCGCCGCCTCGGTGCGAGCTCGGCATCTACAGCATCAGCGAGGACGTCGGAGCTGGCCTCGTCCTCTGGCATCCCAAGGGCGGTCGGCTTCCGGACCGTCAGGTCGAGGACTTCTGGCGCCGAGAGCACTACGCCGGAAGGCTACGAAGGTCGTCTACACGCCCGCACATTGGCAAGGCGCAGCTCTGGGAGAGAAGCGGACACCGGGCTTGCTACCGCGGACCCACGAACTCCCGATGGACGTGGACGGGCAGGAGACCTCGCAATCAAGCCGATGAACTGCCCCTTCCACATCGAGACCAAGCACAAGAGCGGGCCTCCGGGGCTATCGCGATCCGCCGCTCCGTTGGCCGAGCTCGGACAGGTCTACCGGATACGAGCGAGCAGGAGCGCTTCACGGGCTGACGCGCGTCCGCGGCTTCGAAGCAGGACGACGCGCACATCTTCTGCCCGCCCCGACCAGATAGAGGACGAGGTCCCTCGGCGTGCTCGAACTTCACACGACACATCGTCGGAGCCTTCGGCTTCCACGACTACGACAATCAACCTCTCGACCGAAGCCCGTGATCTCGGGATCGGCAGCGACGAACCTCTGGCACGAGGCGGCGATGGCGTTGCGCTTCGGCGCGCGCTGGAGTCCGTGGCCTCGAGTACGGAGGTCGACGAGGGGGGCGGCGCATTCTACGGCCCGAAGATCGACTACAAGATCAAGGACGCCCTCGGCCGCTCGTGGCAGTGCACGACGGTCCAGTTCGACTTCAACGAGCCCGAGCGGCTCGACATGACGTACTTCGACGAGGACGTGCCCGCAGCACCGCCGGTACATGGTCCACCGTGCCCTCCTCGGGTCGATGGAGCGCTTCGTCGGCGTGCTTCTCGAGCACTACGCGGGCGCGCTCCCGCTCTGGCTCGCGCCGGTCCAGGCCGTCGTCTTGCCAATCGCCGACCGCCAGGTGGCCTACGCCCGGGAACTCGAGGCCCGTCTCAGAGGGGCCGGCTTCCGGGTCGCGGCCGATTTGCGCAACGAGAAAGTAACCTATAAAATTCGGGAACATAGCCTGCAGAAGTTGCCCTACCAACTGATTGTGGGCGACAAGGAAGTGCAGGCTGTGCAGGTGGCCGTGCGAACCCGCGGCGGCGAGGATCTCGGGGCAATGCCCGTGGATGCCTTGCTCGCGCGCCTCCGCGAGGAGGTCGCGGCGCGTCGGTAACGACGACGCGTCCAGGCGTGGGGCACGGTCTGTCTTTTGTTGACCCGGAGGAACGGCAATAGTCCAGGACAAAGCACCGCGGATCAATTTGGAGATCAACTCTCCGGAGATCCGTCTGGTTGGTGAGGAAGGGGAGCAGCTCGGCATCGTGCCGCTGGCGGAAGCCATGGCGAAGGCGGAAGCCGCGGAACTCGATCTCGTAGAGATCGCGCCGACGGCGAAGCCTCCGGTTTGCCGGATCATGGATTACGGCAAGTTCAAGTACCGCGAGGCGAAGAAGCAGCACGAGGCGAAGCTCAAGCTGAAGCAGATCCAGGTGAAGGAGGTGAAGTTCCGCCCCGGCACCGACGAAGGCGACTACAAGATCAAGCTGCGCAACCTCACCCGCTTCCTGGGCGAGGGTGACAAGGCGAAGATCACGCTCCGCTTCCGCGGCCGCGAGATGGCGCACCAGGAGTTCGGGGTGCGGCTGCTCGAGCGGATCCGGAACGATCTCGAGTCGATCAGCGTGGTCGAGTCGTGGCCGAGGCTCGAAGGCCGGCAGATGGTGATGCTGCTGGCCCCGAAGAAGGTGCTGCCGAAGGCGCCCGTGAAGGAACATCACCCGACGAAGCCCGAAGCCGGTAGCAAAGTCTCTCCGCCGGAGAGCACCGCCGTGGGCAGCAAATAAGAGGGGCATCATGCCCAAGATGAAGACGAAGTCGAGCGCGAAGAAGCGCTTCCGCGTGCGCGGAAGTGGCAGCGTCAAGCGCGGGATGCAAGGCAAGCGGCACATCCTCACCAAGAGGTCCACCAAGAACAAGCGGCAGTTGCGCGGGATCACGGGCGTTCACAGCACGAACGCGGACGTCGGTCGCGGCGATGCTGCCCAACGGGTAAGGAGCAGCCGCCATGCCAAGAGTCAAACGTGGCGTGACCGCCCGCGCGCGGCACAAGAAAGTCCTGAAGCAGGCAAGCGGCTTCCGCGGCCGCCGCAACGCGGTCTACCGGATCGCGAAGGAAGCGGTGATGAAGGCCGGGCAGTACGCCTATCGCGACCGCCGGGTCAAGAAGCGCGAGTTCCGCGCGCTGTGGATCGCGCGGATCAACGCGGCGGTGCGCGAATGCGGCATGAGCTACAGCGCGTTCATGAACGGATTGAAGAAGGCGTCGATCGACATCGATCGCAAGGTGCTGGCCGATCTCGCCGTCCACGACAAGGCAGCGTTTACGAAGATCGCGGAGCAGGCCAAAGCCTCTCTGGCCTGATCCGGCGCAGCAAACCGAGGGAGGCGCGAATCGCCTCCCTTTTTTTTCGACTTGCGACCGCCGCTTTCGACGCCTCTCGATGAACGACATCAAGAACCTCGTCCCCGCCGCTGAAGCGGAGTTCGCGGCCGCCGCCGACCCCGCGGCGCTCGAGAACGCGAAGGCGAAGTACCTCGGCAAGACCGGCTTGATTAGCGAGCACATGAAGGCGCTCGCGAAGTTGGGCGCTTCCGAGCGCCCCGCGGCCGGCGCCCGCATCAATCACATCAAGGCGCTCATCGAGGAGGCGCTCGCCAAGCGCCGTACCGCGCTCGCCGACGACAAGCTCGCCCGGCAACTCGCCGCCGAATCGCTCGACGTGTCGCTGCCCGGACGCGGCACGGGCATGGGCGGCCTGCACCCGATCACGCGGACGATCGAGCGCATCGAGACGCTGTTCCGGTCGCTGGGCTTCGCGGTGGCCGATGGCCCCGAGATCGAGGACGACTTCCACAACTTCACCGCGCTCAACATGCCGGAGGACCACCCGTCGCGGTCGATGCACGACACGTTCTACGTCGAGGGCGGACGGGTGCTGCGCACTCACACCTCGAACGTGCAGATCCGGTACATGGAAACGCACGCCCCGCCGATCAAGATCATCGCGCCCGGCCGCGTCTATCGCGTCGACAGCGACGCGACGCACTCGCCGATGTTCCACCAGGTCGAGGGCCTGTGGATCGGCGAGGACGTGACCTTCGCCGACCTGAAGGGCGTGTTCACCGAGTTCCTGCGCAACTTCTTCGAGCGCGACGACCTCGCGGTGCGCTTCCGCCCTTCGTTCTTTCCGTTCACCGAGCCCTCCGCCGAGATCGACATGAGCTTCGGCTCGGGTTGGCTCGAGATCTCGGGCGCAGGCCAGGTGCATCCGAACGTGCTGCGCGCGGTTGGCATCGACCCCGAGCGCTGGCAGGGTTTCGCCTTCGGGATGGGGCCGGACCGCCTCGCGATGCTCCGCTACGGCGTCGACGACCTGCGCGAATTCTTCGGCAACGACCTGCGCTTCCTGAGGCAGTTCGCATGAACCTCCGTCATCCCCGCGCAGGCGGAGATCCGGCGTCTTACACGAACGACGCTGGGTTCCCCCCTTCGCGGGAACGACAACCAGACAAATGACGCGATGCAATTCTCCGAACGCTGGCTCCGCACGCTGACCGACCCGCCGCTCGACACTGCCGGGCTCTGCAACGCGCTTACGATGGCCGGGCTCGAGGTCGAGGGCACGGCCCCGGCGGCGCCGCCGTTCGCGGGCGTCGTCGTCGGCAGGATCGACCGCGTCGAGCCACATCCGAACGCCGATCGGCTGCACGTCTGCACGGTGGACGTGGGCGAGCCCGCACCGCTCACGATCGTCTGCGGCGCGCCCAACGCGGCCGCCGGCATGAAGGCGCCCTGCGCGCGCGTCGGCGCGGCGCTCCCGGGCGGCCTCGCCATCCGTCAGGCCGCCGTGCGCGGCGTCGAATCGCACGGCATGCTGTGCTCGGCGAAGGAGCTCGGCATCTCGGACGACGCCTCAGGACTACTTGCGCTGCCAGAGGACGCGCCCATCGGCGCCAACCTGCGGCAAGCTCTTGCGCTCGACGACACGATCATCACGCTCAAGATCACGCCGAACCGCGCGGACTGCCTGTCGCTCGTCGGGCTCGCGCGCGATGTCGCCGCTGCCACTTCCGCGCCGCTCGCGCTGCCGGAGATCGCGGCGCCGCCGGTCGCGAGCCGGAGGGCGCGCGAGGTGCGCATCGAGGACGAGGCGGGATGCCCGCGGTTCGCCTCGCGCACGATCGAGGGGATCGACCCCAAGGCGCCCACACCCGCGTGGATGAAGGAGCGCCTGGAGCGCAGCGGCATCCGCGCGATTTCCGCGGTCGTCGACATCACCAACTACGTGATGCTCGAGCAGGGACAGCCGCTGCATGCGTACGACGACCGCCTGCTCGACGGCGCCATCGTCGTGCGCTTCGCGCACGCGGGCGAGACGCTCACGCTGCTGAACGGCCAAGTGCTCTCTCTCGAACCGGACCTGCTCATGGTTTGCGACGAGAAGAAGCCGCTCGGGCTCGCGGGAATCATGGGCGGCGAGCACTCCGGCATCAGCGACGCAACCACGACCGTGTTCCTCGAAGGCGCGTTCTGGAGTCCGTCGGTGATCCAGGGCCGCTCGCGGCGGCTCGGGTTCGTGAGCGATGCGGGCTTTCGCTTCGAACGCGGCGTCGATTTCGGCAACACCGCGCGCGCGGTCGAGCGCGCGACGCAGCTGGTCCTCGAGATCTGCGGCGGCCGCGCGGGACCGTTGGGCGACGTCGCCGGCCCGCTGCCGTCGCGCAGCCCGGTCCGCGTGCGGCCGGCGCGAGTCAGGCGGCTGCTGGGCGTTGTCGTCGACCCCGCGACGATCGCGGCGCTGTTCGGCCGGCTCGGGCTCGCGTTCACGCGGGTTGACGGCGACTTCATCGTCACGCCGCCGTCGTACCGCTTCGATCTCGCGATCGAGGAGGATTTCGTCGAGGAGATCGCGCGGCTCATTGGCTACGACGCGATTCCCGCGCAGCCCTCCGCGCACGTGCAGACAATGCTGCCGGATCCCGAGGCAACGCTGGACGCCGTGGCGCTCAAGCGACGGCTGGCGGCGCGCGACTGGCAGGAAGCGATCACGTTCGGATTCGTGAGCTCGGCGCTCGAGGCCGTGCTGTTCCCCGAGCGCGCGGCCGCCGACGCGCCGATCACCGTGCTGAATCCGATCGCGAGCCACCTCGATGTGATGCGCACGACGCTGGCCGGCGGCCTCCTGGATGTGCTCCGGACCAACCTTGCGCGCAAGCACGAGCGCGTCCGCGTGTTCGAGATGGGACGCTGCTTCCGGCGCAACGGCGCCGAAGCCGACCAGCCGCTGCGGCTGGGCGGAATCGCGTATGGCCACGCCTTCCCCGAGCAGTGGGGAACCCCGAAGCGTCCCGTCGACTTTCACGACGTCAAGGGCGACCTCGAGGCGATCGTCGCCCCGCGGTCGCTCGCGGCCGAGGCCGCGCCCCATCCCCTGCTCCACCCCGGCCGTTCCGCGCGGGTCAAGGTCGACGGCGAGGCCGTGGGCTGGCTGGGCGATCTTCATCCGCGCCTCGCTCGTCACTTCGAGCTTGCCCAGGCGCCGATCCTGTTCGAGCTCGACGTCACGCCGCTGCTCCGCCACCCGCTCCCGGTTGCGCGTCCAGTCTCGAAGCTTCCGGTGGCCCGGCGCGACTTCGCCATCGTCGTCGACGAGACACTCCCCGCCTCGGTTGTGGTGGACAGCCTCACTGCCGCGGCCCCGCCGCAGGTGATCGCATTGCGTCCGTTCGACGTCTATCGGGGTGCCGGATTGCCTCTTGGCAAAAAAAGCCTTGCGATTCTGGTGCTTATGCAGGATACTCAACGTACTTTGACGGACGCCGAGATCGACGCGACAGTTGCCGCGCTGATCCAAACCATAATCGACAAATTCGGCGGCTCGCTACGCTCCTAGGTGGTTCCCATGACGCTTACCAAAGCCGAACTCGCCGATCTGCTGTTCGAGCAGCTTGGCCTCAACAAGCGCGAGGCCAAAGACATGGTCGAGCATTTCTTCGAGGAAATCCGGATCGCGCTCGAACGCGGCGACGCCGTCAAGCTGTCCGGATTCGGAAACTTCCAGCTGCGCGAGAAACCGCAGCGCCCGGGTCGCAACCCCAAGACCGGCGAAGAGATTCCGATCACCGCGCGCCGAGTCGTCACGTTCCACGCAAGCCAGAAGCTCAAGGCGATGGTCGAGGCCGCGAGCAATGCCGGAACCCTGCCGAGCTGAGGCGCGCCCCGTCGCAGTTCTGCACGAACCCGGCACGACGCGCCCACACACGCGACGTATGCAGAGGTCCTCCAAGGCTGAGCTGCCGCCCATCCCCGCGAAGCGGTACTTCACGATCGGCGAGGTGAGCGACCTCTGCGCGGTCAAGCCGCACGTGCTCCGATACTGGGAGCAGGAATTCGCGCAGTTGAAGCCGGTCAAGCGGCGTGGGAACCGCCGCTATTACCAGCACCATGAGGTCCTGCTGATTCGCCGCATCCGGGATCTTCTCTACGAACAGGGCTTCACAATCAACGGCGCGCGCCACCGGCTCGAATCGGAAGTGCCGCTGGCCCTGGGGGCCGCTCCGACCCCTGCGCCGAGCCGCCCAATAGCACCGGTTGGCTCCGCCGCCGCACGCCCCCTGATCGCGCCAGACAGCCCGGCAAGCGACGAAATCCGGCAGGAACTGCTGCGAATCCGGCAGCTCCTCGGTCAGGACCGATGATCCGGTCTATAATTCGCGGCTCGTGTCGGGGCGTAGCGCAGCCTGGTAGCGCACCTGCATGGGGTGCAGGGGGTCGGAGGTTCAATTCCTCTCGCCCCGACCATAATTTCGAGATTCCCGCTCGGCACCGCCGGGCGGGACACCGTTCCCCGCGGCTCAGTGCGGGTTGCCGCACAGCGCGACCTTACGCGTCGCCCGAGGCGGCTCAAGGCACCGACGCTCTCGGATTCCCGGACCTCGGGAGTCCAGCCCACGCCGGGGCATGCTTCTTGCTCGATCTGTCTGCTACCGCTTCTCCTGCCAGGAGAACACCATGATCGCTGCGCAGCCTCGCCCGACCGGCGTCATCTCGGAGCTGGCGCTTGCCCGCGCCCAGCGCAACACCGTTCTGATCATTGACGACCTCTTCAGCAGCCGCCTGCTACTGGCCGAGATCGTCCGCCAGATCGACGGCAAGCTGAACCTGGAACTGTTCGACACGCCGAGCCGCGCGCTCGAGTTCGCGCGCAACAACCGCGTCGACATGGTTCTGACCGACTACAAGCTTCCGGAATTCGACGGCATCGAGCTCGTGAAGCAGATCCGCGGGCTCCCGCACTGCGTCGACGTGCCTATCGTCGTCATCACCGTCGTCGACGACCGCCGGATCCGCTACGACGCGCTGGAGGCCGGCGCGACCGACTTCCTGATCAAGCCGCTCGACGAGCACGAGACCCGCGCGCGCTGCGCGAACCTCCTCGAGCTGCGGCGGCACAAGATCGTGCTGTCCGACCAGGCGCGCGTGCTGCAGTACCAGGTCGACAAGTCGGTCGCCGAGATTCACGAGCGCGAGCTCGAAACGCTGTCGAAGCTTGCCAAGGCCGGCGAGTTTCGCGACAAGACGACCGGCAACCACCTGATGCGGATGGCCAAGTACTCGGGCCTGATCGGCCAGCACCTGGGGCTGGGCGCCGAGACCTGCCACGTGCTCGAGGTCGCCGCCCCGATGCACGACATCGGCAAGATCGGCATTCCGGACTCCGTGCTGCTGAAGGACGGCCCGCTCTCGCCGTCGGAGCAGGAAATGATGCGCACGCACCCGCGCATCGGCTACGACATCCTGAAGGGCAGCCCGTCGAAGTACCTGAGCATGGGCGCAATCATCGCGCTCGGTCACCACGAGAAGTACGATGGCACCGGCTACCCGAACGGACTGCATGGAGACGACATTCCGATCGTCGCGCGCGTGGTCGCGGTCGCCGACGTCTTCGATGCGCTGGTGAGCGAACGGCCCTACAAGCACGCGTGGCCGGTGCAGGAGGGCGTCGACTACCTCCGCTCGCAGCGCGGCAAGCACTTCGATTCCAAGTGCGTCGACGCGTTCCTCGGCGATCCGACGCGGATCGATTCGATCTTTACCGAATTCGCGGACTGAGGCGCCGACCAACCGCGTCACGTTTGCACCAGCCCGTAGTCACGTTGGCCCCGAGGTGTCGCGGCGCCAGTTACCCGCGAACGCCCGCATCAGATCGAAATCTGCCCTTCGCGGATAGCGCGCGCAACCGCCTCCTGCCGGTTCGTGGCGCCCAGTTTCGACCGAATCGAGTCGAAATGAAACTGCGCGGTACGTGACGCAATTCCGAGTCTTCTTGCGATTGCTTCGGTTGTGAGCCCGCCAGCTGCCAATCGAAGGCATTCGCGCTCGCGAAGACTCAACTTCATACCGGCCACCTTGGTCGGTATGCCCTTGATTACGACCTCCTTCATGAAGATCTCGTGAAAATAATTGGCGAAGACCACCATATCCCCAAGGTCACGAGCAATCTGCTGCTGCCTTTCTTCGGTCAGAATTGCGATCGACGAGTTGAAGGCAACGAGTATTCTCGTCCCGGTTTCATCATGCAGCGGCAGACAAACCCCGCTCGCAATCCCATGCGCCTTCGCGTCATCGAGAAAGGCGTCCACGGCTGGGTTCTTGCCACGCACGGCCATCTGATCCCAGACTAACGGAACCGTCCGGTCCCAAGTGCCAGATACCCTTGGATCGATCTCAATGTAGGCCATCTGATCATACCGAACGACCCACTCCATCGGCATCGTCGTGAACGCGTAGATGCAACTGTCATGGTCTGGCACCGGGCTCACCGCGACGCCGTACATGAACGAGTCGAATCCGAAGTGACGCGTAATCGATTCGATCTGGGAGACCAGATCAAATCCGAGCTCTGCCGCCCGGACAAGCGGCACCATGACGGGTGGCAAAGGTCCCGATCGGTCGATTCGGACCGGGCCCAAGCGCAATGTCTGAAGCATTGCTTGTCCCCAACTCCCTGACAATCCATCTAGACTACATGTTAGCGCACACTCGGAATCGTCCGCCTCGGCCAAACGGTTGTCCAGAGTTCTGCAAGTTCGAGCTTTAGCATCTCCGCTATAGTTGGCGCGGGATTAAAGGACTACGGCCCAATGAGCCTTTTCTTCAAGACGTACGCTACAGCTTCTTCGAGATTCACGCTCCCGAGCTTGGCATGGATGGAACACAAGTGCAGTTTCGCGATGCGCTCCGTGAGCGACAGTTCGCTTGCGATTCGCTCGATAGCCAGCCCGGGCGCAGCCGAAGCGAGACATTCGAGCTCTCTCGGGCTCAACGGGCTCCCGTAATTTCGGGATTGCAATTCACCTACCCTGACGGCGATCACGAGCACATCATGGAGGAATCGCGCGATCATCGAGAGCGGCCCTAACGCTTTGTCAATTGCGGTTCGCCGAATCGGGTCGACTGTTTGCGCCATCGACTCGAAATCGACGCGGGCCACGCCGATCGACGCGTCGTGAATTGGGACACAGAGTCCACTCCCGATCCCGAATGTCGCCGCATCATCCAGGAATGCATCGACCGCAGGGGTCCGGCCGCGCCATGTGCTCTGATCCCACACGACAGGAAGCGCCTGATCCAGCACGGCGCCGAGCCGTGGATCGATCTCGACGTAGGCCATGTCGTCGTAGCGAACCGCCCACTCGGGCGGACGTGTTGTGACTTCATAGGTTCGAGCCTCGACGATCACAGTCGAGCAGGTGCTCGTCCAATAGGTGAGCGAATCAAATCCGAATTGATGCGCTAGCGACGTAATCTCGGGGATCAGGTCGGTTCCGCGTTCGACGGCTCGCGCGATCGACGCGAGGTACAGCGGTAACGCGCTCGAGGCCGGCAGCTGAACGGGGCCGAGGCACAATGTCTGCACTCTCCCTCCAGGTACGCGACGATCACCGATGGTTACGTCCAACGAATTAGTACCGAGCCCCACGTAAAACCGCCGCCGACGCCTACCAACAGCACCTGCTGGCCGGAACGGATGCGGCCATCCCGGACTGCCTCGTCGAGCGCAAGCGGAATCGACGCAGCCGACGTGTTGGCGTGCCGGTCGACTGAGATGACGACGCGCTCCTGAGGTATCCCGAGCTTGCGGGCACCAGCATCGATGATGCGCCGATTGGCCTGATGCGGAATGAACCAATCCACGTCGACGCCGCCCGCTCCGGCCGCCGCGAGCGCTTCCTCGGCTGCTTCGACCATCCCGCGAACCGCGAAACGAAACACGACTCCGCCATCCATGTAGATGTACGGACGTCCGAGGCTTGGGGCGCAGTTCAGCACTTCCGGCTGGTGGCCATCCGCGTGCAAATGCGTCGTGCGAATGCCGGGCCTTTCCGACGCCGACACAATGGCAGCACCTGCCCCGTCGCCGAACAGGACGCACGTAGAGCGATCGTTCCAGTCGAGCAGCCGCGACATCTTTTCGGAACCGACCACGAGAACATGCTGCGCGGCGCCCTTGCACACCATCGCATCGGCGACCGCGAGGCCGTAGACAAACCCCGTGCACGCCGCGGAAAGGTCGAACGCGCCGATGTGACGCGCGCCCAGCCTCGATTGAAGTAGCGCTGCGGTCGACGGAAACACCATGTCGGGGGTGATCGTCGCAACCACGATAAGATCAAGATCCGATCCCTTTAGTCCGGCTGCGGAAAGCGCCTCGCGCGAGGCCGCGAACGCCATGTCGGACGCCTGCTCGTCGGGCGCCGAAATGTGGCGGTGGCGAATGCCGGTCATCGAGCGGATCCACTCGTCGCTCGTGTCGAGCCGGCTGGCGATCTCGTCGTTGGTTAGGACCTGCGCGGGCAGGTAATGGCCGGTGCCCGTGATAGTGCTGTGCATGAATGGAAAGCTCGCTACCCGGCTTGGTCCGGATGACGCCGGAATGGACCCGTAGTCTACATGGTCCGACCGTCGCACCCGCCAATGCGCATCAAACGCAATTCAGCCGTGCTGCGAGAGCGGTTCGTCGCTCTTTGGCGAGCCTAGAACCGAACGTTGCGCCGGGGCGGCGATCAGCCAGTCGATCACGATGGGCCAAAGCGCGGCGCGCGCGAAGGTGCGAAAGAATCCGAAATGGCCGACCTTGCGCAGGCCGATCCGCCGCGGATCGATCCGGCGTTCGTCGAAACGGCAGCCGCTAAAGAGCCCGCGCAATCGCGCGGTCGCGGCAGGCGTGGCAAATGGATCATCGGAGAGCGTGATGGCGAGCACTTCGGCCGTGAGCGCGCTGAACCGATCTCGAACGGCAGCGAGGCGCGCGCGGTCGAGCGAACCGTCGGGCAGCAGGTAATTGCGTTCGAAGCCGGGACGGGTCCGGGCGGCCCAGTCGTAGGCCACGCCGGCCGGAAGATCCTCGGGCAAGCCGAACCGCCGCGCAGGAAAGTATCCGAGCGTCCGCGTGACGGCGGGCATCAGCGCGTGCCACATCGCCCACATCAGGGGGCGCGCCCAGCGCGCGTAGTCGCGCCAGTATCCGGTGTGAGCGCCGACGAACACCATCCGGTCGATGAGCGAGGGATCGGGGACGAATCCGGTCAGGAATCCGCCGATGCTGTGGCCTATCACGGCGCGAGTCCGGTCGGGGTAATGCTCGCGCGCCCAGCCGAGAGCGGCCGGCACGTCGAGCTCGCCCCAGTCCTTGATGGTCGCCTGATAGCCGCGCAGCTTCCGGGGCCGCGAGTGGCCTATGCCACGATAGTCGTACGTGATCGTGGCGATACCGCGGTCGGCCAATCCCTCGGCGAATCGACCGTAATAGCTGGCCGGGATGCCAGCGCCGGGGTTGATTAGGACGACGAGGCCGAGCTCGCGCCCGCGCTCTGGAGTGAAGTGCGTCGCGGACAACACCTCGCCATCCGCAGCGGTCAGTCGAATCCCTACTCTCTTAGCCATGCCGATGAAAGTCTCGGCGGGATGCCGACCTCAGCGAGTGTATCAGTGCGGGATCCGTCGGGAGGCTGCGCGCCGTCGTGGCGAGCAATTCGGGTAATGCGGTCGCCGTGCAGCGTCACCTGCACGGTGCAGATTGCCACCCCTACACCGCCGCGCGATTGCCAGCACGCCCCTGATGTCCCCAACCGTCGGGTTTCATAGAATTCAGCGCGCTGCTCGTAGCAGGTGGCCTGCCCGGAAGGGCCTTGCGCCTAGCGTGGCAGCGGGGGATGATGTATGGTTAATCCTTGTCTCCGAAGCGGTTTTGGCCCTAAGCGAGCCCGCAAAGTCCTTGTATGGCACAAGACTTGCTTGACCATCGGAAGACTGCGCAACCGGGCAGACGTGTCCCGTCGTCATACCGATGAAAGCGCTCGCCTACTTGAAAAGCCGACTTCACGCCGTTCCGGACACGGAGGGCGAGCAGGCCGTACTCCGGCTCGGGATCATTGCGGCCATTCTGGCCTACTTCACGATATTGGTCGCTCCGAACGACGGCTGGACGGCGGACGAGGTGTCTGTCGCCGTCGGTGTGTCGGGATTCTTCGTGATTGCCGTTGGCATCATCATCGCGATTTGCATTCGGCCGCAGAAGAACGTCGTCAGGCGAATCATCGGAATGCTCGCGGACAACGGCGGCGCGACGTACTACGTCTGGCTCGCCGGCGAGAATGGCGCGCTGATGATCGCGGTCTACCTGTTTGTCGCATTTGGCAATGGTGCGCGGTACGGCCCTCGCTACCTGTTCGGCAGCGCGATACTGAGCTCGGTCGGCTTTCTCGCGGCGATACTTTTCGTTCCCTACTGGCAATTGCATCGCGCGGAAGGATTCGAACTACTCGTTGCGCTGGTGATCCTACCCCTCTACGTCATCAAGTTCCTGCAGCAGCGGGAGAAGGAAAAAGCGCGTGCCCAGGAGGCGAACCGCGCTAAGACGACGTTCCTCGCCAACATGAGCCACGAGATCCGCACGCCGCTGAACGGCATTGTCGGCGTTGTGGATCTGTTCCAGGCGACGGTGCTATCCGCGCAGCAGACCGAGTTGGTCCGTCTAATGCGCCATTCAGTCTCGGTGCTTCGGTCGCTCGTCGACGATGTGCTCGATATTAGCAAGATCGAATCC
Source organism: uncultured beta proteobacterium (assembly GCA_963830485.1). Lineage (GTDB taxonomy): Bacteria > Pseudomonadota > Gammaproteobacteria > Burkholderiales > Casimicrobiaceae > CAIWHR01. The sequence goes on along the minus strand of CAWHNE010000015.1, from coordinate 212,528 downwards.
GGACGGCTGTCCATCGAGGTTGCGCCATTCGACCTGCACGCCATGTTGAACGGCCTCGTCCAGTTGCTGCGCCCGCACGCGCAGGCGAAGGGTCTCGTGCTGCGTGCAGTGGTCGACCCGATGCTCGACTATCGGTTGCAGGGAGACTCGCACCATGTGCGGCAGGTGCTGCTGAACCTTCTTGGCAATGCAATCAAATTTACGGAGCGTGGCGAGGTCACGCTGTCGGTCGAACAGGTCAAAGAGACGGCGGAGGGTGTTACCGCGCGCTTCGAGGTCCGCGACACGGGCATCGGCATCCCCGAGCCGGCGCTCCCGCGCATCTTCGAGCGCTTCGTCCAGGCGGACGACTCGACCACGCGGCGCTTCGGCGGGTCGGGCCTCGGCACGACGATCGCGAAGCAGCTCATCGAGCTGATGGGCGGGACGATCGGCGTGCGCAGCAAGGTCGGCGAGGGAAGCACGTTCTGGTTCGAGCTTCCGCTGCTCCGGGTGGTGCCGGCCGCCGACGCGCCGGTCGAAACGGTTGTCGCGCACGACGAGATTACGCTCCTAGTGGGCGACACGTCCGCGGTCGACCAAGTCAAGCCCCTCGTGGAAGCAGTTGGAGGGCGCTACGAGATCCTCTCTTCGTCGTCGGGGGTTGGCCGGAAGATCGAGGCCATGATCGAAGCAGGAGCGAATATCCGTGCGATCGTCGTCGCCGCCGATGTCGACACCGCGTGCAGCGCGTTCAACGCTGCCGCGCAACGGCTGGGCGACCGGCCGGTCGCGCTGGTGCACATCGCGCAGGAGCCGCTCTCGGTCGTAGATGTCGCCCGCATTCGCAGTATCCGCGATGCCTGCACGCTTGGGCCGGGCGTCGTTCCACGCGCGTTCACGAACGCCGTCCATGCGGCGACCGCAACCGGCGGCCGCGACAGTGCGGAGATCATCAACCTCGCAGATGTTTTCAAGCAGCAGCGGACGCCGCTGCGCGTACTCGTTGCGGAGGATAACGCGACGAATCAGGTGATCATCGGCAAGCTGCTCGAGCACGCCGGGCATACGGTCATACTGGCCTCCGATGGCGAGGAAGCGCTGGACGTCTACGAGCGGAACAAGCCCGACATCGCGATCCTCGACTACAACATGCCGGAGCGAACCGGCGTCGAGGTCATCAAGGCGATCCGTATGATGGAGCCGACAGGCGAACGCCTGCCGGCGATCCTGCTTTCGGCGTCCGTGACCACGGAGGCACGGGATCGCGCCAAGGCCGCCGGTGCCGACGAGTTCATGGGCAAGCCTTTCGAGGCCACTGTCCTCCTGCAGACGATCGACCGCCTTGCGCGACGCAAGACCCGGACAGCTCAGCCCGCGGCGCGCGTGCGGCCCGCGGACCCGGTAGTGGAGCTGGAAATGCCGCTGGTGGACTCTCGGCGCATGGCCGAGATCGAGAGCATCGCCCGCGATCCCGGCTTCCTCGCCGAGCTACTTCGTGGCTTCAGGGACGATGTCGAGGCGATTTTTGGTCGCCTCGACACCCCAGTCGTGGCCGGTCAATGGGGGACCGTACACGACCTCATGCACACGCTGAAAGGCGCCGCGGTAGGGATCGGTGCCCAACAGCTTGCCACGCGTTGCATGGAACTCGACGCCGCCGTCTCCGCCGGCCAGACAGGCCAGCTGGCCGAACAGATGACGGAACTGCGCCGCTGCTTCGACGCAACGCTCGTACAACTCAACAACTACACGACTCAGAAACACCGCGTATCGCTCTGAACGATCGGGCTCTCCGCCGATCAGGCATTGCTCGCAGCCGCTACCGGCGCGAACAATTCTTCCACTTGCTCCTCCTCGGGCGTGCGCGCGATCAGTCGATCCTGCGCCTTGACCAGTCGCGCCATCATGCGCAGGTCACGGGCCTCGAGCTGCAGCACGGATTCGACCCAGATTTCGACGATCGCGCGCATCTCGGTGTGCGGGACGGGCTGGTATTCGCGCTTCGCTCGCGCCATTGCCCGATAGCTATTCTGGCGTTTCTGCCGCGTGCGGATCAGCCCACGGATCATGTCGGGGCCCATACCGTCCTCGACGAGAACGTCGACGACGCCTAAGTCGTGCATTTCGGCCGCGGTATAGACCTGCCCGCTCATGATGACCTCTTCAGCCCGCCGGAGCCCGATGCGTCGCGCAAGCAGGGACAGCGCGCCCATGCCCGGGAACATGTTGAAGAGAACCTCCGGCAGCGAGAAGGTGGCCGACTTCTCGGCCACGATCGTGTCGCTCGCGAGCGCGCATTCGAAGCCGCCGCCGAAAGCCTTGCCCTGCACGAGCGAGATCGTCGCGATGTCGGCGCCGAAGCCGCTGATCCGACGGTACATGTTGTCGACGCAGAGGTTAGCGTACTGCGCGAGCGTCTGGTGATCTCGGCGCATGATCGACTGAATGAACATCGAGAGGTCACCGCCCAGATTGAACACGCCATCGACGCGGCTGCCGAACACCGCATAGTCGATGCGGTGCGGCTGGCCGCGGTAGGCGATCCAGCCCTGATGCGTTTCTAGCATTCCTTCGAACTTGGCGACGTCTTGGAGAAAGTCCTTGTTGAAACAAGGGCGCGGCTCGGGCTTCATCCAAGAGAAAAGCGTGCGCAGCTCGGGGTCATAGTCGAGATCGAATTGCTTCATCCGATCCAAGCTCGCGAGTGCGGGGAATTCAACGATAGCGTTCATTGGCCTGTCTCCACAGAATGAATTTCACGCGAGGGATTGCGAGCGAAATCGCGGACGAACCCCATTTGTTCGCCGTGCCGCTCTGAGGCAGTAGGACAAGTCGCACGCCCCCCTCCAGGATCCGCGACCCCGCCTGAATGTACTCTACACGAGGTATCCATGATGAAGTCAAGCACTACTCCTTGATTTATCCCAACTTCTGGCGACTTCAATAAGATTGACACGGAAGCTGAGAGCGATTCGCGACTAACTAAGGCAGTGAACGACTGTGCGATGTTGTTTGGACTTGGCCGACTGGCGAGGGCTTGATGGTCCTCCATGGCACCACGTTCTCGACGATATGTAGCGTACAAATGTACGCAATGGCATGAGCGATCGGCCCAATTTGGCCCACGCGTATTGGAAGCCTAGGTTGCGGGCGACAGCAATCTCGTCCGCAGTGAAATCAATTAGTTAGACCGTGGGAGCCTGCGCCAAGCGCCCTCCACCAACCCCTCGATCGGGCGAAACGTGGCCTTGTACGCCATTTTCCGGCTGTCGGCGATCCAGTAGCCCAAATACAGGTGCGAGAGGCCAAGCATCCGGCAGCGCTCGATCTGCCAGAGGATGTTGAAGGTTCCATAGCTTGCCCCCGTCACACTGGGCTCGAAGAACGTGTAGACCGAGGAAAGGCCGTCGGCCAGCCGGTCGACCAGGCTCACCATCCGCAAGGCGCCGCCTTCGCGGAATTCGAGCAGGTCCGTCGCGACGTTGCTCTGCAGGAGGAAGTGCTGGTACTGCTCCCGGCTGTCCTGATCCATTCCGCCGCCGGGGTGACGGAAGCGCTGATAGCGCAGGTAGAGCGCGTAGTGCTCTGGATTGAACATGAGCTCGCGCCGCGCGACGTCGAGCCCCGCGTGCTGTCGTAGGCAGCGCCGCTGCGTCCGATTCGGCCGGAACACCGCGACCGGCACGCGGACGGGCACGCACGCGCGGCAACGGTCGCAGTACGGCCGGTAAGTGAACGCACCGCTGCGACGGAAGCCCTGGCGGACGAGCTCGCCATAGACGCCGGTGTCGATCAGGTGGCTCGGCGTCGCGACCTGCGAACGTGCCGCGCGCCCGGGAAGATAGCTGCACGGATACGGCGCCGTCGCATAGAACTGCAGCGACGCGAGCGGGAGGTCGTTGAGGCGGGTCACGCCAGCACCTTGTCGGCCGGCAGAGGCGTCCACACGCCCTCCGGCGCAGCGCAGTTTACCAACGCGGCGAGTCGCTCCGCAAACAGCCGCCGCGAAATCGGCCGGGCGCCGAAGGACGCCAGGTGCGCGGTCTCCTGCTGGCAATCGATCAGCGGGAGCCCACGCGCACGCAGTATCCCGACGAGGTGGACGAGCGCGACCTTCGAGGCGTCGGTCTCGCGCGCGAACATCGATTCGCCGAAGAACATGCGGCCGAGCGCGACGCCGTAGAGACCGCCCGCGAGGCGGCCGTCGCGCCACGCCTCGACCGAATGCGCGCAGCCGCGCGCGTGCAAGTCGCAGTACGCGTCGATCATCGATGGCGTGATCCACGTGCCGCCCTGCCCCGGCCGCGGCATTGCCGCGCACCCTTCCATCACTTCCCGAAACGCGGTGTCGGCGCGAATCTCGAAACGCTCCTGCCGCACAAGCTTGCGCAGCGAGCGCGTGACGCGCAGCTCGTCGGTGGGCAGCACCATCCGCGGGTCCGGGCTCCACCAGAGGACCGGCTCCTCGTCGCCGTACCACGGGAAGATGCCGTGCCGGTAAGCGTCGAGGAGCCGCGCCGGCGTGAGGTCCGGCGTCGCCGCGAGCAGTCCGTTGGGTTCGTCGAGCGCGCTGTCGAGCGGCGGAAAGGGTGTGCGCGGACCGAGCAAGGGGATCACGCGACGATTCTGCCACGCGCGGCGGTGCGTTGCCCTCCTCCGCGCCCGCCCCGATAATCCTGATTTCGGCGCACGCTCCCGCACCATGCCCGACAAGATCGCCCGCTGCCCGTGGGCCGACGGCAGCCCGCGCTACGCGGCCTACCACGACGACGAGTGGGGCGTCCCGGTCCATGACGACCGCGTGTTCTTCGAGTTCCTGATCCTGGAAGGCGCGCAGGCTGGCCTCAGTTGGTCGACCATCCTCGAGAAGCGCGACGGCTATCGCGAAGCGTTCGCGGCATTCGACCCGTCGAAGGTCGCGCGCTTCGACGCGAAGCGGATCGCCAAGCTGATCGCGAATCCGGCGATCGTGCGCAATCGGCTCAAGATCGAGAGCAGCGTCTCGAACGCGCGCGCGTTCCTCGACGTGCAGCGCGAGTGCGGCAGCTTCGACCGCTACGTCTGGACGTTCGTCGGCGGGCGGCCGCTCCGCAACCGTTGGCGTTCGCTCGCGGACGTTCCCGCACGCACTGACGCGTCCGATGCGCTCTCCCGCGATCTCAAGCAGCGCGGTTTCCGCTTCGTCGGCACGACGATCATGTACGCATTCATGCAGGCGACGGGGCTCGTCAACGACCACCTGCTCGGGTGCCCGCGATGGAAAGACGTGCAGACAGCCGAACGGTGACGCGACGCGCGCGCTCGTGCACACCACTATCCGGTAAACTGCCGCTGCGCGCCCCGGTAGCTCAGTGGATAGAGCAGTCCCCTCCTAAGGGACAGGTCGGACGTTCGATTCGTCTCCGGGGTGCCACGCCCCGAGTCCCCGCGCCCTCGGCGCCGCCCATTGACCTGTCCCCCAGGCTCCCCATTCCGTCGGGATTCGGCGGCCAGTGGCCTGCTTATTGCTGTGACCCCTATGGGTAGTGCGCCCCGCGCCCGGTAGGGATCGCAGGGGCGCTGGATCGGAGCGTCGACATGAAGAATCGCGCTGAATCGGATTGGATACTCGCAGTCGCGGTGGCCCTGGTCTCCGGGAGCACCGCCGCTGCGCCTGCAGATTGTCTCTCCTATCGGGACAACCCTCACGTCGCCGCCTGTGCGAACCAGTACGGTCAAGCGATCCCGTCGGCACGGTCTCGATCACCGGTCACGCCGGCGGAGCCCGTCGCGAAACCGGTTCGCGCCGTCGCCGATTCGGAGCTCAAATCCGTGCCTGTGGTCGTCGCCGTGAAGGCCGCGGTGCCCGCGCCCGCTCAACAGGCCGGAAACGCCGACGTTCACCGTCGATCGCCAGGTGCTGACGAACACCGTCATCGTCGGCGCGGTCGCCGGCTCGCTGCTCATCCTCCTCGCACTCGGCGCCTGGCGCTGGGGATCGACGCTGGCTGAAGGACTGCCCGTGGTGCGCGAGCAAGATCAGCCGCTCCGCGCAGACCTGCCCGCGCTGCTTCCGCGCTCTCTGATCGTGCGCGGGCCGCGATCGCGGCCGCGGCGTTATAATTTCCACCTCCGCGCGACATTTCGCGGGCGGCGATGTGCGCCGCATCCGCCGCACGACATGTCCGGCGGATTCCCCATGCCTGCTCCGACGCGCTATCGCATCGCGCCGCTCGACGTCCATGCGCACCTGTTCGAGGTGCGCTGCACGGTCGACGACCCCGACGCCGGACGGCCAGCGCTTCACGCTGCCCGACCTGGATTCCGGGCAGCTACCTGATCCGCGAGTTCGCGCGCCACTTCGTCGCCGTGCGCGCGGAGGCGAACGGCGCGCGCGGTGGCGATCGTCAAGGAGGCGAAGGACACCTGGCGCGCGGCGCCGTGCGCCGGACCGCTGACGGTCATCGCGCGACGTCTACGCGTTCGACCTGTCGGTGCGCGCCGCCTACCTCGACGCGACGCGCGGCTACTTCAACGGCGCGACGGTGTTCCTCTGTCCCGACGGCCGCGCGGATGCGCCGTGCGAGGTCGAGATCGTCGCGCCCGACGCGCGCGAGCGCCGACGGCGTGGCGCGTCGCGACGACGCTCCCGCGCGCCGGCGCCGAGCCTTACGGCTTCGGGCGCGTACCGCGCCGCGAACTACGACGAGCTGATCGACCATCCGGTCGAGATGGCGCCGTTCGCGCTCGTCTCGTTCGACGCCGGCGGCGCGCCGCACGACATCGCGGTCACCGGTCGACAGCCGCGGCGACCTCGACCGCGTCGCCCGCGACCTCGCGCGCGTCTGCCAGTGGCAGATCGACCTCTTCGGCGGCGCGCCCGGCGGCCGCGCTCCCGTTCGATCGCTACCTGTTCCAGGTCGCCGCGGTCGGCGACGGCTACGGCGGCCTCGAGCATCGCTCGAGCACGAGCCTCCTCTGCCGCCGCGACGAGCTGCCCGCCACGGGCGACGCGGAGGATCGGCGACGGCTACCGGAACTTCCTCGGTCTCGCGAGCCACGAGTACTTCCACAGCTGGAACGTCAAGCGGATCAAGCCGGCCGCGTTCGTCGCCGTACGACCTCGCGCGCGAGAACTACACGCGCCAGCTGTGGGCGTTCGAGGGCATCACGTCCTACTACGACGACCTCGCGCTGCGTGCGCAGCGGCGTCATCGAGCCGCCGAGCGTACCTCGAGCTCCTCGGCCGCACGATCACGACGGTGCTGCGCACGCCGGGCCGCCACCGGCAGAGCGTCGCCGAGTCGAGCTTCGACGCCTGGATCAAGTTCTACCGGCCGGACGAGAACACGCCGAACGCCGTCGTCAGCTACTACGCGAAGGGCGCGCTGGTCGCGCTCGCGCTCGACCTCACGCTGCGCCGCACGGCGATCGTCGCTCGACGCCGTGATGCGCGCGCTGTGGCAGCGCTACGGCCAGACGGGCATCGGCGTGCCCGAGGACGGCATCCCCGCGCTCGCGAGCGAACTCGCCGGCCGCGACCTCGCGCGACTTCTTCGCGCGCTACGTCGACGGCACCGAGGACCCGCCGCTCGCGCGAGCTGCTCGCGCGGTTCGGCGTCGACGCTCGACCTGCGCGCGGCGACGGGCGACGACGACCGCGGCGGCAAGCCGGGCAAGTCGACCTGCGCGACGAGGCGCTGCCGCGCTGCTGGCTCGGCGCGAAGGTCGCGGGCGCGACCGAGCCCAAGCTCGCAGCACGTCTTCGCCGGCGGCCCCGCCGAGCGCGCGGGGCTCGCGGCGGGCGACATCGTCGTCGCGATCGACGGGCTGCGCGCGTCGGCCGAATCGCTTCGCGACGCTGCTCGCGCGACGCCGCGCCCGGCGACGCCGTCGACCGTGCACGCATTCCGCCGCGACGAGCTCGATCGTCGCGCGAGCTCGTCCTCGAGGCCGCGCCGCAGCGACACGTGCTGGCTCGCGCTCGACCGCCGCGATCGACGACGACGCGCGCGCGCGGCGCGACGCGTGGCTGGGATAGCGGCGTGAGCGGCGACGAGGGGCCTCAGCGCGGAAGCGCGCAGGGATCGGAGCAACGCGAATCGACGCTGCGGCCGACGCGCGGAGTGGGCGTGTTGCGGCCGGCGTGGAGGCCGCCGAGGGCGCTACAGCTTGACCGCCGGATTGAGCGTGTAGCGCCCGGTGATCGCCGCCTGCGCGAGCACGTGGCCCGCCATCGCCTTGCGCGCGTCCGCGCCGCTGAATGCGCCGGCGACGGCGAGGCGCGGCACGTCGAGCGCGTAGAGCGTGAACACGTAGCGGTGCGGGATCGCGTCGTTCCACGGCGGGCACGGCCCGTCGTAGCCGAAGTAGTTGCCGGCCATGTCCTTGTCGCCGGCGAACCAGCCGGTGTAGTCGTTGATGCCCTGGCGCGCGTCGCGCGGCGCGTGCGGCCCGGGCTTGCCGCGCGCGGTGACGCCGTCGGAGAACTCGCCGCGCGCGATCGCGCGGCGTGTCGGGCGGCAGGTCGATCAGCGCCCAGTGGAAGAAGTCGACGCGCGGCAGCGACGCCGGCACGACGCGCCCTTCCTGGTTCACGTCGTCGCCGCGCGACGGCACGTCGGGGTCGTGGCAGACGAGCGCGAGCGATTGCGTGCCCGCGGGGCAGCGCCGACCACGCGAAATCGGGATTGCGGTTGCGCGGACAGCTTCACGTGCGTTGCGGGATCGATCGCGCCGAACGCGAACTCGGCCGGAATCGGCGCGCCGTCGGCGAAGGCGGTCGTCGTAGAATTTCACTTCTGTCTTCCAGTGCGGCGGAATCGTCTTCTCGAAATACGGCAGCGCCTCGATGCGCGCCTTCCACGCGCGCAGCTCCGGCGTGAGCAGTCGTCCGAGTCGAGGTCGGGCAGCTTCGATCTCGCAGCGCTTCATGAACGCGACCAGCGGATAGAGCGCGAAGTCGGCCGCCGACAGCGGGCCGGCGAGGAAGTCGCCGCGCATCGCGCGCGTGAACAGCGCGTACTCGTCGATCACCGCCGTCTCGCCCTGCCGCGAGCTTCTTCGGGTCGCGCTCCTCGGGCTTCGTCGAGAACGCCTGCGTCGATGACCGGGTCGACCGCCTTGTCGAAATAGTTGTCGACCTCGCAGATCAGCCGGCGCATGAGCGCGCGCGTGCGCGCGTCGCCGGGGAAGAGCGGCGCGCCGCGTCGCGGGATAGGCCTCGTCCAGGTACTCGACGATCGCGTTCGACTCGTAGAGCACGAAATCGCCGTCGACGAGCACCGGCACGCGATGGCGCGGGTTGAGCGCGACGAACTCGGGCTTGCGCGTGTCGCCGGCCGAGAACGACAGCACCTTGCGCTCGTAGGGCAGCGCCTTGTGCTCGAGCGCGAGCTGCACGCGCCACGCGTAGGGCGAGCCGGAACCGTAGTAGAGGACGAGACTCATGGGATCCTTTCAAGATTGGGCGGGGCTGGCGGCCGGGTGGGATCAGGGCTTCTTGCGGTTCGACGCCGGATGCGCCTGGCGGGCGCCGCGGGCGCGCGCATCGCCTCGAGCGACGCCTTCTGCAGCTCCATCGTCTTGATGCTCATCTGCATCATGTTGAGGCTCATCTGCAGCCAGCCCTCGATGACCCGGAGCTCGCCGATCTTGCGCTCGATCTCGGCGGGATCGAGCGTCGCGAACATCGCCGCCGGATTCGGAAACGGCAGGCCGCCGGGGCCGGCCGCGAACGGCGCTGGCGCAGCTCCGCCGGTGCCCGGCAGCGCGAACCCGGGCATCGGCACGCCGAACGGATTCCACATCTGCTGCATGAACTCCATCGCGTCCTGCGGCGAGAATGGAAACGGCGGCGAGGCGGGCGGGGTGTCGGGCGGCGGTGTGGACATGGCGCTCTCCGGCACGGCCATCGACGGCGGCGCGCGTCGGGTGCGGGCGATGGGCGATTTGGCTATTATCGTCGTTCATGGCGGACATGGCGCAACCCTGCGGGCGCGGCTCGACGCGGCCGTCGGCAGCGCGCAGGTCCTGTCCGCGCCCGCCGACGTCGCCCCCTACCTCACCGACTGGCGCGGCCGCTACCGCGGCGCGCGCAGGCCGTCGTGCGCCCGGCAGCACGAGCGAGGTCGCCGCCGTCGTGCGCGCGTGCGCCGGACGCGGCGTGCCGATCGTCGCCGCAGGGCGGCAACACCGGCCAGTGCGGCGGCGCGACGCCGGACGCGAGCGGCGACGCGATCGTGCTCTCGCTCGCGCGGATGAACCGCGTCCGCGCGGTCGACGCGGACAACGCGACGATCACCGTCGAAGCCGGCGTGACGCTGGCCGCCGTGCAGGAGGCCGCGGCCGCGGCCGGCCTCCAGTTTCCGCTGTCGCTCGCCGCCGAAGGCAGCTGCACGATCGGCGGCAACCTGTCGACCAACGCCGGCGGCACCGCGGTGCTGCGCTTCGGCAACGCGCGCGAGCTCACGCTGGGCATCGAGGTCGTGCTGGCCGACGGCCGCGTCTGGGACGGGCTGCGCGGCCTGCGCAAGGACAACACCGGCTACGACCTGAAGCAGCTCTTCATCGGCGCCGAAGGCACGCTCGGCATCGTCACCGCGGCGGTGCTGAAGCTCTTTCCCGCGCCGCGCACGCGTGCCACCGCGCTTCGCCGCGCTGGCCGACGTCCGCGCGGCCGATCGAGCTGCTGCGCGCGCTGCGGCAGGCGCTGGGCGACCGGCTGATCGGCTTCGAGCTGATCTCGGCGCTCTCGCTCGCGCTGTCGCGCAAGCACTTTCCCGCGCTGCCCGACCCGCTGCCCGGCCACCCCTGGTACGCGCTCGTGCAGGCCGACGACAGCGCGGCCGAGCTCGCCGCTCGCCGCCGATCTCGAGACGGCGCTCGGCGCGGCGCTCGAACGCGGGACGGCGCGCGATGCCGTCGTCGCGCAGTCGGGCGAGCAGGCCGCGCGCGCTGTGGGCGCTGCGCGAGAACATCACCGAGGCGCAGCGCCGCGACGGGCCCGAACATCAAGCACGACATCTCGCTGCCGGTGTCGGCGATTCCGGCGTTCCTCGACGCGGCCGAGACCGCGCTCGCCGCGGCGTTGCCCGGGCGTCCGCTTCGTGACGTTCGGCCACCTGGGCGACGGCAATCTGCACTACAACCTCGCGGCGCCGGAGGGCATCGCCGCCGGAAGACTTCCTCGCGCAACGGCGGCGCGCGAACCGGATCGTCCACGACCTCGTCGCCGCGCACGGCGGCAGCATCAGCGCCGAGCACGGCATCGGGCAGCTGAAGCGCGACGAGCTCGTCCGCTACAAGAGCGCGGTCGAGCTCGAGCTCATGCGCGCGGTCAAGGCGGCGCTCGATCCGGCGGCGCTCCTCAATCCCGGCAAGGTGCTCTAGGGAACCGACGCATGGGCAAGATCATCTTCTGGATCGTCGTCGTGTTCGTCGTGCTGTTCGGGCTGCGGCTCTTCAACGCGGCAGCGGCGAAGCGGCGCGCGCGCGAGGCCGGAGCCGCGAAGGACGCCGGCCCGCAAGCGGAGACGATGGTCCGCTGCGCGAACTGCGGCGTCTTCCTCCCGCGGGCCGACGCGCTCCCGGCCGCGGGCGGCTATCTCTGCGGCGATCCGGCCTGCGCGCCGCGCCGTTGACGAACCCCCGCGGACTGCGATAAACCCACCGTGCAACGCACCTCGCGGACATAGCGTGAACCGGCCCTGATGCAGCCTTCTCCCGCAGCCCCGTCGTTCGAGCCGCCGTTGCCGATGTCGGCCGACGACTCGTCGCGCCGCATCCTGTGGATCGTCGGGCTCTATCGCGCGGTCTGCGGCGCGGGGCTGCTCGGGATCGCGCTGCTGCTCGACCTCAAGGGCCTCGGCATCGTCGACGCCGAACGCTGTTCGTCACGCGCGCCGCCGTGTATTTCGCGTTCGGCCTCGTGACGTTCTGGTGGATCCAGCGCGATCCGCTGCCGCTGCCGCTGACGGCGTTGACCTCGATCCTCCTGGCGGGCGACGTCGGCTTCATCGCGGCGGTGATGGTGGCGGGCGGCACGAGTGCCGGGACGCTGCCGATCCTGCTCTTCCCGCAGCTCGCCGCGAGCGGCTGGCTCCTGCGCACGCGCACGGCGTTCCTCCACGCGGCGATCGCAACGGTCTGCCTGCTCGGACTCGACCTGTGGCGCCTGGTCGAGGGCCAGGTCGCCGGCACGCAGCCGGTCCAGACCGGCCTCATCGGCTTCGGCTTCTTCGCGACCGTCGGCGTCGCCGTCGCGCTGGGCGCGTACACGAAGGCATCCGAGGACCTGGCCGCGCAGCGCGGCATCGACGTCGCGAATCTGGAGCAGGTCAACCGTCTCATCATCCAGGACATGCAGGACGGCGTGCTCGTGGTCGACCTGAACGGCGTGGTCCGCGGCCACAACGCGCAGGTGACGCGGCTCCTCGGCGGCTTCGGCCGGATGCGCGGCGGGATGCGCCTCGCCGAGTTCTCGGGGACGCTGCACGACTACTGGCGACGATGGCAGGAGGACTACGCCGAGGCGCTGCCGCCGTTCAAGGTCGAGTCGACGCAGCGCCTGCTGCGCGTGCGGCTCGTGCGCATCGGCTCGGGACTCAACGGCGGCACGCTGATCTACCTCGAGGACCTGGGCCGCGCGCAGACCGAGGCGCAGCAGATGAAGCTCGCGGCGATGGGCCGGCTCACCGCGTCGATCGCGCACGAGGTGCGCAATCCGCTGTCGGCGATCAACCAGGCGGCGCAGCTGCTCGAGGAGGACGGCGCCGTGGTGCCCGAGGGCCAGCGGCTGCTCAACATGATCCGCAACAACGCGAAGCGGATCGACCGCATCGTCGGCGAGGTGCTGCAGCTGAACCGCCGCGACCGCCAGCAGCCGGAGATGATCGCGCTCGCCGAGTTCGTGCGCGCGCTGACCGACGAAATCGTCCAGGCGGAGAACATGCCGCCGGGGCGGGATCGTCATGCTGGTGCCGGAGGAGCTCACCGTCATCTTCGACCGCGGGCCACCTGAACCAGATCGTCTGGAACCTCGTCCGCAACGCGTGGCAGCACTGCCAGAAGAAGGAAGGCAGCATCCGCATCGCCGCGCGCGCCGGCTACATGGGCGACGCCGTCATCTGCGAGCTGGCCGACGACGGCCCCGGCATTCCCGCGGAGCTGCGCGGACAGATCTTCGAGCCCTTCTTCACGACGCGGCCGGGCGGCACCGGCCTCGGCCTGTACATCGCGCGCGAGCTCGCCGACGCCAACGGCGCCGCGCTCGAGCTGCTGCCCCGGGGACCGGGCGCCCATTTCCGAATGACGATGAAACGCGCGGGCCGGCCCGCGTAGAACAACGAGGAAAATCATGTCCCGCCGAATCCGCGGTCAACCCAAGGTGCTCGTCATCGACGACGAGCCCGATCTGCTCGAACTGCTCGAGCTCACGCTGTCCCGCATGGGACTCGACACGTCGCGCGCCGAGTCGGTCGGCGAGGCGATCAAGCTCCTCGACAAGGAGCCGTTCGACCTCTGCCTGACCGACATGCGCCTGCCCGACGGCGAGGGCCTGCGCGTCGTCGAGCACATCAACCAGAAGGGACTCGACGTCCCGGTCGCGGTGATCACCGCGTACGGCAGCGCGGAGAATGCGGTCGCAGCGCTCAAGGCCGGCGCGTTCGACTATCTCGCGAAGCCGGTCGCGCTGGAGCAGCTGCGCGCGCTCGTCAAGCAGGCGCTCAAGGTGCCCGAGAAGGCGCAGGTCGTCACGAGCTACCAGCTCCTCGGCGAATCGCCGGCGATGATGCAGGTGCGCGGCCTGATCGACCGGCTCGCGAAGAGCCAGGCGCCGGTGTTCATCAACGGCGAATCCGGCAGCGGCAAGGAGCTCGCGGCGCGCCTGATCCACACGCTGGGGCCGCGCGCCGAGCAGCCGTTCATCGCCGTCAACTGCGGCGCGATTCCCGAGAACCTGATGGAGAGCGAGTTCTTCGGCTACAAGAAGGGCGCGTTCACCGGAGCCGAAGCCGACCGCGACGGCTTCTTCCAGGCCGCGAACAACGGTACGCTGTTCCTCGACGAGGTGGCGGACCTGCCGCTCGCGATGCAGGTGAAGCTGCTCCGCGCGATCCAGGAGAAGAAGGTGCGCAAGGTCGGCGCCACGCAGGAGGAGCCGGTCGACGTGCGGCATCATCAGCGCGACGCACAAGAAGCTCGCCGCACTCGTCGAAGCCGGCGAGTTCCGGCAGGACCTCTACTACCGGCTGCACGTGATCGAGCTCGCGATGCCGAGCCTGCGCGAGATGCGCGAGGACATTCCGCTGATCGCCCATGCGATCCTCGCGAAGCTCTCGCGCGGCACGCCAGCGAAGCTCGATGCCGAGGCGATCGCGGCGCTCGAGCGCTATCCGTTCCCCGGCAACGTGCGCGAGCTCGAGAACATCCTCGAGCGCGGGCTCTCGCTCGCCGCCGACCCGCAGCAGATCACCGCCGACGACCTGCACCTGACGCCGGTCGCGGACGACCCCGAATTCGCCGTCACCGCGGGCGACAAGTGGCCGCTGCAGGACTATCTCGACCGTGTCGAAAAGGCGGCGATCAACGAAGCACTCGAGAAGACTCGCTTCAACCGCACCGCCGCAGCGAAGCTCCTGGGGATCACGTTTCGCGCGATGCGCTACCGGATGGAGCGGCTCGGCATTAAATAGCACGATTATCAAACGTCAGCCGCGCGCTGGGCCGCGCGTGTTCCCGTTCAAGGGCGACGCGTTGGGCTTCTGGTTCGAGGCGGCCTGCAAGGGCGCCGGCATCAAGGACGTCGTGTTCCATCAACTGCGGCACGAATGCCTGTCGCGGCTCGCCGATCGCGGCTTCGATCCGTTGCGGCTCGCGCTCCTCGGCGGGCACCGCGACCTTCGCAACGTCAAGCGGTACGCGAAGCTCGACCCGGAGGCGCTCGCCAATAAGTAAGGACGAGAAAAGGAAGTTGCAGGAGGACGTCCGGGCGTTCGTTCTGGAGGAGACGGCGGCGCGGTACACGCACGGTGTCTACCTGTATGCCCAACGCGCCAGAGGTAAGCGCAAGGTCCCGCAGCCTGATGACGCGGTGAAGGTCGCGGCCGTGGCCTGACACCGACCGCGAGAATCGCCCAAAAGGGCGGACCCTTGCGTGACTTGCTGCTCAGCGCAGCTCGCGGCGGCGAGCGAAGCAGAGACCGGCGAGGGCAACGCCGAGAAGGGCAAGAGAACCGGGTTCGGGCGCGGTGGTCGCCGGCACAAAAGTCAAATCGTCGATTGCGAAAAACCCGAACTCGGTATCAGTGTAGTTGAACGCCACATAGCGTATGCCCGAGACGGCGATCGACGCGAATACTCTGTCAAATCCGGCAAGCAAGTCGTGGCTGAACGCTTGCCCAATCTGGTTGCCGCTGGCATCGTAGGCTGTGAGCGTAACGGATTCGTCGTCTCCGAATCCGATTCCGCCGAGATCGTTACCCACGAGGGAAACGCTGCTGACGTCGAAAGCAAAGCTGATAAGGATGCCACCATCGCCTGGGTCATTGCTCCCGAACGGCGCTGCGACCGCCACCTGTGACGCCGAAGTAGCGGAGGCGAAACCCTCGGTCCACGTGGTAGCGCCCGCGCGGATGGTCGGAAGCGTTGCGGGCGCCGGAAACACACCCACGAGTGGGAACGGGTTGTCGATCGCGTTCAGCGTCACCCCGATCCCAGCGTAGCGGTTCGTGATGTCCACTTCGCTTCCCACGACGTCGTCGAAATTGATGGTCACGGCCGCGGCTGTAGTACTTCCCGCGACGAAGAAAAGCACGGAAAGGACGCGTAAGACCGATAGGTACATGGAAGCCTCCCCGATTCCCGCTACGTGGTGGCCGTCAGTCCAGCTTTGAAGCGAAGCGTGCTAATGCTAGCAACGCGCGTGCCAAGCAAGCGGCGCCTTCGTAATCAACGTGTTGCCATTCAGCGATCGGGCGCATGTGTAAACGCGCTCGACAGTTGCACTGCGCTCGGCGCCGGAGCTGCCGACTAACACGATGACGATCTCCGACTGCGCGTGGCGTGTCATGTGACGTCGTTACCGCTTGGACGCGCGACACTCGATCGGAAGCAGCAGCTCTGGAATGTTTGTGAGATTCCCGCCGTTGACCGTCATCCTATCCGGAGCTTCCGCGTAGCCGCATGCCCACGCGACTGGCACGATCGGCGCGTCCTCGACGACCGCGGGACGCAAAGTGAGAATCTTCCCTGCAATGGCCTTGTTCGCACGGTTACCAAACGTGATATGAATTGCACCGTTGTCTACCGCAACTGCGCTGACATAGTTGGCGACTATCTTTTCGGCGGGAGGCAAGCCGGCCGAGACGTTGTCGACAGGGAAGGTCTGTGTAACCAACCAGGACGTGGCAATGGGTTGCTTGGCGATCTCGGCCAAGGGCAAGGCGGCCCTGATCTGGTCGCGGACGATCCGATCGAAGTAGGACGGCAGGGCTAACGTGGCCAGAATGGCGATGACCGCCACAACGGCCATCAATTCCAGCATGGTGAAACCGTGGTCCCGCGCCTTCATGGATCACCTACTCAGGCTCGCGTGCTTGGAATGCTTGTCTGTTTCTACCAATGGCCAGGCGCCGAAGGCGGGCATATCCATCATCCTCGCTCGACTGTCTTCTCCAACGCGAGCTCAATCGCTTGCTCGAGCGCCAAAGCGCGGCCCTCCTGCCAGGCGCGGTCGAAGGCGGCGTCATCGCGAAGCGCCACGCGCGCTGCGGCAACCTGACGATCGTAGCGCGGTCGTTCGCTGGGCTTCAACGGGGCGCCGATTTCCTCCCGCAGCCGCTCTGCCCGGCCCAAGATACGAGCGGCACGGACGGGCCCGGCGAGCATGAGCGCGACACAGCCCAGTCCAGCCATCGATTCGGCAATGCCCCACCGGTCGCCCAACCCCCGTGCGATGGTCAGGCTCTCTTCGTACATTGCCCGGGCGATTGGAGGGTTGTCCTGCTCGCAGGCCACGCTGCCTAGGTAGTTCAGGGAAGTAGCGATGCCCCACCTATCGCCCAACGCTCGCCGAATGTTGAGGCTTTCCTCGTTTAGCGCCTGCGCGACAGAAAGGTCGCCCTGATCTTGAGCCACACTGCCTAGGGCGCACAATGAAATGGCAATGCCGCGGCGATCGCCAAGCTCCCGCCGAATCGCCAGGCCCTCCTCGAGCAGCGCCTTGGCAGCAGCATAGTCGCCCTGCTCGCGAGCCACGTCCCCCAGGTTGGTAAGTGACGAGGCGATTCCCCGTCGATTTCCAAGGTCCCGCCGAATCGCCAGACTCTCCTCATGCAGCGCTTGAGCGGCCGCATAGTCGCACTGGTCGCAGGCGATGCCCCCTAGATTGTTCAGCGACACCGCTATGCTGCGCCGGTCCCCGAGCTCCCGGTCGATCGCCAGACTCTCTTCGTAGAGCCGCCGGGCGGAGGGATAATCGCCAAGCTCGCGAGCCAAAAGCCCCAGGTTGTTGAGCGATGTGGCAATGCCCTGTCGATCGCCCGCCTCCCGCCGCATCGCCAGGCTCTCTTCCTGTAGCGCCCGAGCACCCTGATAGTCGCCGAGCTCATGGGCCACACTGCCCAGGTTGCTCAGCGAAGAAGCAATGCCCTGCCGGTCGCCCAACACCCGCCGGATCTCCAAACTTTCGGCGTGGAGAGCCCGGGCAGTCACATTGTCGCCTTGTTCATGGGCCAATACGCCGGCAGCGCCAAGTGCCTTCGCGCGGGACGCCGGCGTCGCTTCTCGTGCCGTGGCGAGCAGTCCGGACAACCAGCTGCGGCCCTCGCCGGGATAGCCTCGCACGGACCAAAACCGCCAGAGCGCGCCCGCGAGCCGCAATCCGCTAGCGTTGTCCCCGCCCTCGGCGGACGACCATGTCAAGGCCGCCCGCAGATTCTCGTGTTCCGTCTCCAGCCGGTCGAACCAGGTCTGCTGCTCCATGTCGGTGAGGTGCAGCTCGGCCCGCTCCGTCAGCTGGAGGAAATGCGTCAAGTGCCGGTCCCGCCAACGACCTCCGTCGGCATGCTCTAGCAGACGGTCGCGCGCGTACTGGCGCACGGTTTCAAGCAGCCGGTAGCGATAGGACCCGACGTTCTGCTCCGCCAGCACCAGGCTCTTGTCGACGAGCGATGTCAGCAGATCGAGCACTCCCCCTTCCTCGACCGGGTCGCCGGCGCAGACTTCTTCCGCGGCGTCCAGGGTCCACCCGCTAGCAAACACCGTCAACCGTTGCAACAGCCGCTTCTCCGAATCATTCAGCAGGTCGTAGCTCCAGTCGATCAGCGAGCGCAGCGTCTGCTGGCGCGGCAGCGCGGTGCGTGAGCCGCCCGTGAGGAGTCGGAATCGCTCGTCCAGCTTCCGATTGATCTCCTCGACCGAAAGGGACCGTACTCGCGCCGCCGCCAGCTCGATGGCCAGCGGAATTCCATCCAGCCGAAAACAGATGGACGCGAGCGTGGAAGCGTTATGGTCGGTGACCGCGAAATCCGCGCGAGCGAGCAACGCACGGTCGGTGAAGAGCTGGACCGCCTCAAACTGTGCGACGGCTTCCGGCGCATACGCCTGCTTCGGATCGGGAAGCGAGAGCGAAGGCACCCGGTACGCCTGTTCTCCGCGAATGCCGAGCGCTTCCCGGCTGCTCGCCAGGATCTGCACGCCGGGGCATTGACGCAAGATCCCGTCCGCCACCTTCGCGCAGCCGTCGAGCAGGTGCTCGCAGTTGTCGAGGAGCAGCAGCAGCCGCTTGTCCTTGAGGTAGTCGGTAAGCGTCTGGCCGATCGGCTTGCCCGGTTCCTCCGTCAGGCCCAGCATCGTCGCCGCCGTCTGCGGCACGAGACCCGGGTCCGCAAGCGGCGCGAGTTCCACCAGCCACGCACCGTCGGGAAACTGCTCGAGCGCGTCGGCTGCGAGTTGCAGGCTCAAGCGGGTCTTCCCGCAGCCGCCGGAGCCCGTAAGCGTCAGGAGGCGGGTCTTGGCGAGCAGCCGCGTCAAGTCCGCAAACTCCTCCTCACGCCCGATGAAGCTCGTGGCCTGCTGCGGCAAGTTGTTCGGTGTGGCCTCCAGCGATCGCAGCGCAGGAAAATCCTTCCTCAGTTGCGGGTGCACGACCTGATAGACGCGCTCGGGGGTCGACAGGTCCTTGAGCCGAACCTTGCCGAGATCGCGTAGTGAAACCGCTCCCGGAAGATTTCCGTGGACGCAATCGACCACGGCCTGGGAAAGCAACACCTGGCCGCCGTGCGCCGCGCTCATGATCCGCGCCGCACGGTTGACGGGGCTGCCGAAGTAATCGTTGTCGCGACGCTCGACCACCCCTGCGTGCAATCCGCAACGCACCCGCAGGGGAACGCCGTTGGTCGCGGCCGGATCGGCGAGCGCCTCCTGCAGGTCCACTGTCGCGGCGAGCGCGTCCCAAGCATCGTCGAAGGCGGCGTGCATACCATCGCCGGTCATCTTCACCACAGTGCCTTGGCGAGACTCGACCGCCCTGCGCGCCAGCCCGTCGTGCGCGGCGAGCGCTTGCGACATCCGCGCCCCGTCCTGCTCCCACAATGCGGTACTGCCCTCGATGTCGGTGAAAAGCAAGGTCACCGTGCCGGTGGCCCGGGGGGTGTTAACGCGATGCGCTTCCGGCATGGAAGGGAGCGTGGAGGTCAGGCCATAAGGGAGCGCCCATTCTGGGAGATCGCCACCGCTTTGCGCAACAACGCCTGGCATGCTCGGCCCAAGGCGCGGCGGCCACTCACGTCGCATTGCCCCGCTAATGAGGCGTTGCTTCGAGTGGCTGCTTTGGAAGTCTTGCCGCTATGACTGGCTGCGGGCGCGAGCGGAGGCGCGTCAACGTCGGCTATCAACCCACCGCAGCCGGCCACGCTCCAAGTAAGCGGACATTCGCAGACTTTGTGGGACCGCCAAAACCCGTTCTGCGTCTAACTGGAGCGAACAGACACCAGAGGATGACGCGTTGCCGCGGCACCCCCTCGCCGAACCGCTCAGCCGATCGCGCTCACTGCGGATTCCTGCCGCGACGCGTTCGTGCCGAAGCCGGGGCAGCGGGTCTCGTGTGCCGTTAGTGCCTTTATCACCTCGGCGGCGATGACGCGTTGTCGTTGAGTGAGCCCGAAACAAGACTCGGGATTGCCACCGGGATCGACCTCGATCACGACTACACCGGGGTGAACGCGCGCACCGCGTGCCGACACCGCGCGAAGTACACCATCTGCCGGCGCGATGATCGGTTGTCTCCCGACGTGCCCGACGATCTCGCCCGCGCGGACACGGACGCCAATGCGATGCAAAGTCACGAACCAACCGCCTGTGTCGGTACGAACGATCAGCCGTTCATCGACATCCGGCGTTTCGTTGCCATCACAGTCGACCACGATATCGACGTGAACGCCGGGCGTGAACCCGGTTCCGATGCCGACGGTTACGGGAGCGCGGCTGATGAGGTCCGCCGGTGATCGATCGGCTTGCATTCGCGCGTCGACGACCAGCACGGGCGATAGTGCTTCCGCAATGCCGGCCCACGACCAAGTCGTCGCGGCGATCAGGCGTTGCGCAAGGAGCGTAGCAATCGTGCGCACCGATGCGCAGAAGCATGACCCGACGCCATTGAGTTCCGCGTTACCGATGTACCAGGCGTCGGTAAACGCCATGCCCCGGCGCGACCAGGGTGGGTCGACATGATCCGTAAGGACGACGGCAAAGCCCGCTGTGTGAAGGGCATGGGCAATCGCAGACCCGATGTCGGCACAGCCAATGACAATTGCCACCTCGCGGGAGTCGTAGCGCTTGCTCATGCGTCCGGGTCAACCGGGAGCCGACGCGCTAGGGACGGTCGCCACCAGTTTGTCGAAGGGACTTTCGAGCCGGAACCGGCAACCTGCCAGTGGTCGACAGCCCGCGATATATCCCTTTGGCAACATCAGTCGCGAACTGCGCTACCCAGTTTTCGCCGGGCCCTCCCCAATAGATGCCTCGGCTCCCCGAAACAACGTCGCTTACGCGTACCGCGTAATGTGCATCCCAACCCCGGTCGATTCCGCCGAGCCCGGACCGGCGCACATGCAGCGCGAAGTCCTCGTGCCGAAGACCGAGGCGAGTAAGCTCCGCCTCGAAATCTTGCTTCTCCCCCAACTGCTCCATGATCCTCGAGTCACCCTCACACTGAACTGTCATAGTGTCCCCGCGTAATCGTCAACGCCGACTATTTACGCGGTCCACGTTGCAGCCGTGTGACGTGGCAGCGCGATGGCCATTGCACTTGGTGAGCTTCATGTTGGTCCCGGTTGACGGGTGCTTGTCGACCCTGAGCTGTCGTAGCGGTCTTCAGAAAGCAGACGCCCAACGTGTGAGGTAACCGGCGCGCCGCGCACAAGGTCGTTGAGCAAATGATGTTCGACCGCTTCGGGCGGGCGTACGATGCCAATCCGCTCATAGTGGGCGGCCTCTTGGAGGAAAGGAGATCATCATGGCTGAAAGCGCTACTCCGGCAGTCGTTCTGGTCCACGGCGGCTTCGTGGACGGCTCTGGTTGGGAGGGCGTCTACAAGATCCTGAGGAGGGACGGTTACAACGTGAGCATCGTCCAGAACCCGACGCTATCGTTGGCCGACGATGTGGCAGCAACGAAACGGATCATCGCTCGGGAGAAAAGGTCCGTGATCCTTGTTGGCCACTCCTATGGCGGGGTGGTGATCACGGAGGCCGGCAACGATCCAAAGGTCGCCGGGCTTGTCTATATCGCTGCCTTTGCTCCCGACAAGGGAGAGTCCGTGGCCGCACTCATCAAAGATCCGCCGCCCGGCGCGCCGGTCCCGCCAATATTGCCACCGCAGGACGGCTTTCTATTCCTCGACAGAGCGAAGTTCGCCGCCTCCTTCGCGGCCGACGTAGCCAAGGACAAGGCTGAGTTCATGGCCGACTCACAGGTCCCGTGGGGCGTGGAGGCCCTGAGCGGCTCAATTAGCGTACCCGCGTGGAAGAACAAGCCAAGCTGGTACTTGATCGCAACCGACGACAAGATGATCCCTCCCCCAGCCCAACAGTTCATGTCCAAACGGGCGGGCTCGACAGTTGTCGAGGTTAAGGGCAGCCACTCGGTTTACGTGTCGAAGCCAGAAGAGGTGGCCGCGCTTGTCGAGACAGCGGCCAAAGGCGTGAAGGTCGCGGCGAGCTAACTTGCCGGGTAGCCGCCGGCACAACCCCTTTGCGCGAGAGTGCCGGCGGCGAGCAGTTCTACCAGCGCCTCGAACAGCGCGCGCTGAGCGTCCGCCGATCCATCACTGAATCACTTCGTCAACGATTGAATGCCCAGCCATATCACGCTTCCCACGGTATGGCCAGAGATCTACCAGGCGGGTGACTGCTTTCGGGATATTCGCACGTCGCTGCCGAATGTCTCCAGTTTGCTCTCGGCCGGTCAATGGCATCTACGATCTGACAACATGGCGCCAGGAATTGAGCACGTCCGGAGGCCGCGGCGACTTCTTGGCAGTTAATACCCCCTGCTGGGGCTGCCGCAAAGCGTCAGCCGCTGCCCCAGCCGCGCGATAGCTGCCGTGCGCGGGGCCCCACACGCTGGCGCGCCTTTCGATCAGTCGCGTTCACCGAGCATTCCGCAAGACCCCTTGCTGTGCGCAATTGGCATTCTTCTTGCGACCGGGGAGGTATGAGTATCGGACCGGGCCAACCCGTCTCTCCTGCAGTCGGGTGGACGCAGGAGTGGCAGCAGCTGTGCTGGAACGCAGCGAACCATGCGATAGGGCACTACTTTCACGGTTGCGCCAATCTCGCCATGGCACGCACGCCCCAGCACGCGATGGCGGCGCTTCACGCAACGCAGACAATCCTGCTCTGCCATTTGTCGGGTACGCTCGCCGAAGCCGCTCGGCTTTGGCGCAAACAGAGCATGCTGAACAAACCAACCCACGCTCGCCATGGTCACGGCCCGTTGAAGTGACGTTCTGATGTGGGCACGATCTTCGAAACGATATTACCGCGCGTCCTGTTGCAGATACTTGTGGACGAACGCGATCGCCATGCCGCCCTCACCGACGGCCGCTGCCACGCGCTTCACCGATCCGGAGCGGACATCGCCGATGGCGAAGATGCCGGGGGTACTCGTTTCCAGAGCAAACGGCTCACGATCGGCTTTCCAGAATCCCGCCTTCGTCGCGTCGGTTCCCGTCAGGACAAAGCCGTGCCCGTCGCGCGCGATCTCCGACGGGAGCCAGTCGGTCGCCGCATCGGCGCCGATGAGGATGAAGAGCGCCGTCGTGTTCTGTCGAGATGTGGTGCCGTCCCTTCGATCCATCACTTCGATCGCCTCCAGTTGTTTTTCTCCGTGCGCGGCGACAAGCTCGGAACGCGTCTGAACCCGGATGTTCGCTTTCGTTGCGATCTGCTCGATGAGGTACTGGGACATGCTCGCTGCGAGCGACTCACCACGCACGAGGAGCGTCACCGATCGGGCATGGTTGGAGAAGAAGATGGCGGCCTGGCCGGCGGAATTGCCCGCCCCGATCAGAAACACATCGTTTCCCTGTGCCAGACCGGCGTCGCTGCGCGCTGCACCGTAGTACACGCCGGAGCCGACGAATCGATCAAGCGAATCGATCGCGATGCGCCGCCACTCCACGCCCATCGCGAGGACGATCGACCTCGTCGGAAGAACGTCGCCTCCATCCAGCGTGACGGTCAGGTCGGCAGGGTCGATGCCGTTGACCCGACGGGTCACGACCACTTCGGCGCCCAGCCGCTTCGCCTGTTTCAGCGCGCGGCTCGCGAGGTCGTCTCCGGAGACGCCGAATGGGAACCCGGTGTAGTTCTCGATCCGGGTCGAGGTACCTGCCTGCCCGCCCGGAGCGAAGGACTCGATCAGCGCCGTCCGCAGGCCCTCGGAGGCGCTGTTGACCGCCGCCGTCAGACCCGCCGGCCCGCCGCCCACGATCACCACGTCGTAGCGGGCCAGGGCCGGCGCGACCGGCAGACCAGCGACCGTCGCAATCACGCGCATGGTCGGCGCGACCAGTCGAGTGCCATCGCGCAACTCCACGACCGGATACGGGGCGGCCACGGCGGCCCGACCTCCGGCGCGTGCAACCGCAGCGGGATCGTCGGGGTCCAGGCGATCGTAGGGAATCTGATTTCGATGCAGGAAGGTCTCGGCGGCGTGGACTCCCGGATCGAGGCGCGGCCCGATCACGAACATCGCGGGCTCGAGCGGCTGGGCAGTGGCCTTTCTTAGCATCTCCAGACGCTCCAACGCCGCGGCGCCGACCGTCGCCGAGATCTGTGGCGCCATGGCGGCGAGCGTGTGGAACACCTTGACGCTCAGCTTGAGGATGCGGGACGGCTTGACGGCCCGCATGCTTGCGGGCAAAGGTGTACCGAGCGTCATCGGGATCTCGCCTCCGAGTTCCCCTGGAAGCCGGACCCCGATCACGCGCTCGACGCCGTTCATGACCTTCGTCAGCTCGGTCTTGCCCTCGACCACGACCGCCAAGAACCGGTCTTCGCCTTCGTGGGCTACGTACTCCCCGGGGATGACGCGGATGTCCTCGACGGAGCCGGCGAGGTACCCCAGCTCATTCGCAGCCAGCGTCGAGAAGAGCGGAATCCTGGCCAGTTCATCGACCGTAATCACGATCCTCTCACAAGGTCTCCCGCCAAACGTCCCAGCACCCTGGGCAACTCCGGCAATGACTACGGCATGATACTAACGTGTCGGCACTCCGACGGCAGCACCGGGCGCGTCGGCGCGGCCAACCGGAAATGCGGCAGAGTCTATTTTCCTATCCGTTGATTGTCCTGCGGTGTCGAACACTTCCACGTTGCCTATTTCTGCCGTGCCTTGCGCGCGGCGTACTTGGAGTCGCGCGCGGCCTTCTGATCCTTTTTGAGCGCTGCATCGGCCTCCACTTGAGCAACGCGCTCGGCGTCCTTGCGCGCCTCTTCTTCCGCGACGGCTTGTGCTTGTCTGGCTTTCTCAGCCGCGCGTTGTGCGTCTCTCAATTCGGCGGTGACCCGTTTCGAGCGTTTGTGTTCGGCCGTGCGAATCTTGCGCGCTTCTGCCGTTTCCACTCGTGCAGCCTGCCGCTCGGCGGACTGTGCGTCGCTAGCCAGCGCCGTTGCGCTTATCTTTTCCAACTGGGCTTGTTTTGCCTTGGCCGCCGTCTGCAGGCGTTCCGCGAAACCTGGTTCTTTACGAGACATATCCTTAATCTTTCCTTTCAAAGCAT
Organism: uncultured beta proteobacterium; assembly: GCA_963830485.1. Lineage (GTDB taxonomy): Bacteria > Pseudomonadota > Gammaproteobacteria > Burkholderiales > Casimicrobiaceae > CAIWHR01. Next base: position 187,279 of record CAWHNE010000015.1, on the reverse strand, counting down.
TCGTGTAGGCGGCTGATATCGTCCCGCAAGTTTGCCAGCGGTCAGGGAAGTGAACCCACTTTTTCTGATCATATCTCATGGCCCTGCTGTTGTGAGTGTGCGTCGCGCGAATCGGTGCAAACTGGCCGCCACTTCGATATACACGCGAGTCTCAATCGAGCAGGAGTTTGCGCGCCGCAGCACCGGTCGTGCCGATCAGTTTTCGCTTCTCGGAAGCAGGCAGTCTCTTGATCGCCGCCTCCAGCTTGCCCGCCACCGATTGATTCGGGCAGACGAACTTGGTGAGCAGCCGACGGGGTGGATTCGCGCGCGTGTATCGTGCCCCTGTGCCGGCAAGGTGCTGTGCGTAACGCGCCGCCACGTCAAGCGCGATCCCGGTGTAGATCGCGTTGCTGCGGCACAGAATCAGGTACACATACCAGCGCTTCGCCGCCTGCTCTCGGGCCGCTCGCGACCGGGGTGATGGCGTCGGCATGAGCCGATTCTAGGGCCGTTCACGCAGGACCGTCACCCGCGATTTCGGAGCGAATGTCAGCTATCGGGAAACGGCCTCAACGTCCGCTCGTGGCCGCGGCCGTTAGCGGCCATTCGCAGGACCCGTTGACCGCAGCGGGCGCCCAACACATGGCCGTGCGCGGATCGCGACTGATGATTGTCGGCGCCGCGTCAAGAACGGCTCAGCCGATCGAAGCTGCAAGCAGCACAAGCGCCCCTGGCGAACGCTGGGGGCGCTTCTATTGCCGTCTGCGGGATGGGTGTCGAGGTGCAAACCGTCGTTCACAAACTGTTTGATCTGCTGCGATATCCGGCTGTCAGCTGCGATACATAGTGAGGCCCCGTTGTGGAATCCTCGCAAGTGCTCGATCTTCCTTCTATGGGGAGAACATGAGCACCGAGACAGTTGGGACTCTACTGATGATTCTGGTCGGATCGATCCTTGGCGTAGTGCTAGGAGTCTTGATCGTGATTGGAGTCATCCCCCTGTTCAACGAAGGCACAAAAAAGAAGAGGGCAAGTGGAAGCCCGGCGTGCAAGGACAACGCCTGGCGCGACTCCTTGGGGCGCCCCCCAACGGATGCCTCGGACAGGCGACCGCTGAGTTAAGCCAACCGCAAGCGGTAACGTAACATCGCAGAACGCCCGGTCCGCTCCATGCGCTGCCGATTCGTCGCCGAGCGACACATCATGGCGAACCGCTATCGCGAGTGGCAGATCATCGGCTAGCCGGAAGTGCGCCGGCTGGGCGCGGCAACGTTCACGCCTTGGCGCCGATGATTGCTGCCGAGGCAGGCGGGATTCGCGGTGTGCGTCCGCGCCGGGCACGATTCCCGGTCTACAATGCACATATGACCGTTGCCAAATTCCGCCGGTGGGGAGCCGTCTATTGGATTGTTCTGGCGCTGATCCTAGCCTCCTGCGCCTTCGAAGACTTCGGCGCGGGGCCGAACTGGTCCGCGACATTTTGCTCGGTACGCCCGCCCGCCGACCGGCCGAGGTGAGCCGTGTTGGTCTCACATCGGGGAGACCATGAGCGACAAATCGGACCGCGCCGCCCACCAACCAAGAGCGAGGTGAACAGCGGCACGCCGAAAGACCAAGGGGCCAATGCGATTGCACCGGCCCCTTGCCATGTGCCCGCCCGCTCCGCGCAACAGCGAGCCCATTTTCTTGCCCGTTATCCCGACGTCGCAACTTGCCGGCCACCCGGAGGTGGCTTTACGGCAACTTGCGACCGTCGGAAGAACGTGATCCCTTCAGTGTGTTGCAGGTCACCGGATAGCCAGCCTCTTCCCTGGCGCTGCCGCCTTTCGCACTAGCTTGAGCTCGAGGATGCCGTTGTCGTAGGTGGCCTCGCACGCCGACTGATCTAGCTCAGCCGGTAGTGTGAAACTGCGATAGATGTTGCCGAAATAGCGCTCGTTGCGCAGCATCCTGTCGCCTTCTTTCTTTTCCCATTCCTGCTTGACTTCGGCCGTGATAGTGACCTGGTTACCCTCGATCGCGACGTCGATTGCATCCTTCTTCACGCCCGGCATTTCGGAATGGATCAGGTAACCGTTCTCGGTTTCCGTCACATCCATTTTGATCATTACCGGGGTAGGTGCGCCTTCCACGCGTACAGGCTTGAAGAAGCCGCGGAACAATTCGTCGAGACCGGTTTCAGTCCGTCCATCGTACGAGATAGGGTTTTGCATAATGCTTCCTTTTGAAGTCGTTGGCGTGAATGAGGTGATCACACCTACGCTCGCTTATACCAATACGCCAAGTTATCGATGGCGTATGTGCGCCGTCGCGCATAGCGCCGACTCTTTTTGCTTCGGGCCACGGCACTTCCCGATAGACACTCGGCAAGTCCTGCGTACCGGACAAGGGCCAGCGCAACTGCAACTGCCGCATCTGCGGCCGACGCTAGCTTCTTGTTCAAGCGGAATTCCGCTGGCCGCGAACTTTCATCGTGCAATGTGCGGTAACGCACCGAATCCGCCATCCCATCGGAGGATTCTGGCGGCTGACTTCATAGATTTCAGGTACGCGCCCGCGATCCTCCACACGAATTCTCGGGCCACACATTCCATCGAAAAGCGGCACCGGCAACGGAGCTGGCTGCAATGTACAAGACGCTCATTGCGTGTCTCGCAGCTTCTCTCGGGCTTGCCGAGGGCACAACCGCGACAGCGGCAGAGCTGTTTTCCAAGACCGGCCCAGTCATCGCAATCATGGCGAATGACCTCTTTCTGGGCGAGGCCGAAGGCCATCTTAGCGGGGCGGGAACAATCGCTATCCACTCACAACGGAACCCGGAAGTTACCTGTGTGGGACAGTTCACTTCCAGCGCCGAACTTGGTGGCTCGGGCCAAATGCGGTGCAGCAATGGCACAACGGGAACCTATCGTTTCAAGCGCCTGAGCCTCATGAAGGGCTACGGGGCCGGCAGTTACCATCAGCGCTCGATGAGTTTCACCTACGGACTCACCGCCGACGAATCCGGGCCCTATCTCACGCTGCCTCCTGGCAAGAAACTCGAGCACGATGGAAGAACGCTGGTACTCGCCGATGTCTCGCCGGCGCCAATTCAACCTGATGTTGCGGCCACTGGTCGAAAGACCCGGCCCTAGTCGTTGACCACGTTCGTTGCCGTCAAACAAGTCGTCAAGCTGCTTGCTAGAGGTCCGTCCTGTGCCCGCCGGCATTGTCATTGCACGGCGCCGCAGATCGTTCGGGCACTGAATCGCCGTTGAGCAGCAACCATGGTGCCCCCGGCGGCGGCGTTCGGGCGCTATCGCTGCCAGTTCGGACTCTGGTTGTACGGATAGTCGTCCGAAATCCGGCGGCCGGAGGAGATCATGTTGTTGAATCCGGGCGGCAGACTCGCGTATTCCCCGGGGCCGAATGTGCGACATTCGCCGCCGAAGTTGGCATCGCTGCAGAAGACCCAATAGCCACCTTCGACGCGCAATGATGATGCGCGGTCGTTGAACCCGGTTCCATCGAGATTCGCCATGGTGGCACTGCCGAGCGAGAACGAGCGTCCGGAGAGGTTCCTGCCTTCGTACAGCGTGGCACTGACTCCTCTGTTACCGTTGGCCACCTCCCTGTGGCCGCTCCCGCGGTAGCCCGACATGACCGCGGTCGAAACCGGGCGCGCCGAGCTCACGCGACCCGCGAAGCCACCGAGATCCGGATAGCGTCCCGGCCCAAGGATCTGGCATCCGCCACTGAACTCGGCATCGACGCACATTTCCCATTGCCCGCTGTTGACGATCGCCGAACGGGCGCGATCGTTGAACCGCGTACGGCCATCGAAATTGGACACGGACTGGTCGATCGTGATCTCGCGGCCGGCGAAATTCTCGCCTTCGTAGAACGTGACATTCGCCGATGCGGTTCCAGCCGCGGCAATGCCAAGGACAACGAAGGCGTTACATAGCGTTCGGTGCATGGTGCATCTCTCCTGGTTGAAGGCGTTTGCCGACGCGGAATTCAGCGTTCGTGTCGGGCATCGCCGGTATCGCCAGGCTGCCGCCCTCGCCTTCCCACGCCTGCAAGTCCTCCTTGTGCTGGCGCCTGGCATGGCGATGCTCTTTGCCTCGACGCAGCGCGAGGGCGGCACCGATCGCCACGCCTCCGACGAGGGCGAGCGGCAACGCCCAGAGCCTGTTCATAGTCATCGTGAATCTCCTTCGCGAACATAGATCGGCTTGCAGCTTATTCGCTGCGTGAAGCACAGTCGGTGCGCTGCCGCACACAGGGCCTGGTCCGCGATTACAATGTGAGCACGACGTCGAACGATCGCGAACGACCGTGGCCCGAACCCCTCCCAATCACGCCCTGTGGATCGACCGCCTCGGGGCCAAACAACGACTGGCGGCCGCGTTGGCGATCGCGATCGCCGCCTATGCCGTGGTGCCTGATTCCGTTTCCTGGCATACGCGGCTCGTTGCGAGCTGGGATGCCGGCACCCTCATCTATCTCGGACTCGCATGGACGATCATCGGACGCGCGGACGCGCGATCGACGCGCGCCCATGCGCTGGCGCAGGACACGAGCGGCTACATCATCTTCCTGTTCGTGCTGGGGGCCGCGTGCGCCAGCGTCGTGGCGATCGGGTTCGTCGTGGCCACCATCAAGGGGCTCGCGTTCTGGCCGAAGGCGTGGCACCTTGCCCTGACGATCGCGGCGCTGATGTCGTCCTGGTTGCTGATCCAGACCGTCTTCGGATTCCACTACGCGCGCCGCTACTACCGCGATGAACAGCAACAGCCTCCGAGGTCGGGTGGGCTCGCGTTCCCGGGTGGCGCCAACCCGGACTACATGGACTTTGCCTACTACTCGTTCGTCGTCGGCATGACGTCACAGGTTTCGGACGTCCAGGTGATCTCGCCGATCATGCGCCGGATGACGTTGGTGCACGGCGTGCTGGCATTCATCTTCAACATCGCGGTGCTAGCGCTCAGCATCAATACGATCGCCAGCGCGCTCTAGGCTGTCCGTCTTGCGACGACCGTCCGCAAGGGGCCGCCAGCGCCGGCACGTCCGAGAAGGAAAACGCACGCGAGGCGCCGTGGTTGGCGGCAAAGTATGCCGCTACTCCTTCGGCTCGTTGCGCAGGTCGCGCCGCAGCACTTTCCCGATCGGCGTCTTCGGCAAGACATTGCGGAACTCGACGTGGCGCGGCACCTTGTAGCCGGTCAGTTGGGTCTTGCAATGATCGATGACGTCTTCCCTGGTGAGATTCGGATCCTTTTTCACGATCACCACCTTCACCGCCTCCCCTGATCGTTCGTCGGGCACGCCCACCGCACCGCATTCGAGCACGCCCGGGTGGGTCGCCACCACGCTCTCGATTTCGTTCGGGTAAACGTTGAAGCCCGATACCAGGATCATGTCCTTCTTGCGATCGGTGATCGCAACGTAGCCCTCGGCATTCAGATATCCGATGTCGCCCGTCTTCAACCAGCCGTCCTGCATCACCTTGGCGGTCTCCTCCGGATTGTTCCAGTAGCCCCTCATCACCTGCGGGCCGCGAATACAGAGCTCGCCGGTGTGCTTGTCGATGTCTCCAGTGCCGCTCCAGACAGGCAACTCGTTGAAGCCGTCGTCACGGATCGATACATCCGTCGAGGGGAAGGGCAGGCCGATCGTCCCGTTCCACGGCGTTCTCAGAGGATTGGCGCAGGCACCCGGCGATGCCTCCGTGAGGCCATAGGCTTCGGTGATGTAGCCTCCGGTCACTTGATGCCAGCGCTCGGCCACCGGCCTTTGCACCGCCGCGCCGCCGCCGACCACCACTTTCAACGCCGAAAAGTCGAGCTGCTGGAATCCCGACGTGTTCAAGAGGCCATTGAACAGCGTATTGACGCCGGTCATGACGCTCCACTTCCACTTTCCCAGTTCCTTGACGAAGGCCGGCATGTCGCGTGGATTGGTGATGAGTACGATGAGGCTGCCCCACTTCATGAACGACAGCGTCGAGGTGAGACAGAAGATGTGATACATCGGCAAGGGCGCCATGACGATTTCGGTGCCCTCCTGGAAGCTGCCCGAGACCCACACGCCGGTCTGCTCCAGATTGGCGAGCACGTTGCGGTGGGTCAGCATTGCGCCCTTCGCGACGCCGGTGGTGCCGCCGGTGTACTGCAGGAACGCGATGTCGTCCCGCGACCCCTCGACCGGCTTGAACGGCGCCGCCGCGCCGCGCGCGAGCGCCGCCCGGAACCCGATGGCGCCGTCGATGCGCCATGCGGGGACCATCTTCTTTACCTTCTTGACGAGCAGATTGACGACCCAGCGCTTCGGCGGCGGCAGCATGTCGCCCACCTGCGTGGTAATCACGTGCTCGACGGGAGTGCTGCCGAGCACTTGCTGCAGCGTATTGGCAAAGTTCTCGAGAATGACGATCGCCTTCGCGCCGGAGTCTTTCAACTGGTGCTCGAGCTCGCGCGGCGTGTACAGCGGATTGACGTTCACCACGGTCATGCCGGCCCGCAGTATGCCGAAAAGTGCCACCGGAAATTGCAACAGATTGGGCGCCATGAGTGCGACACGGTCGCCCTTGGTCATGCCGGGCAGTGCTTGCAGGAAGGCGGCAAAATCGCGCGCCAGCCGTTCCAGTGCGGCATAGCTCATCGTGCAACCGAGATTGTGATAGGCCGGCTTGTCCGAAAACTTGACGGCGATCTTCTCGAACAGGTCCGGGATGGACGCGAACAGGTCGGCATCGATCTCGGCGGGCATGCCCACGGGGTAGCTCTTGAGCCAGATCTTGTCCACCATGTTCCCTCCCCGTTTCCGACTGTCGGACCGCTGCAGTCTAAGCTTCCCGCAGATATCCGCCAGGGCAACGAAGGCCATGGCGACCATCTGCCCAACAAGGGCCGGCGCTTCGCCGACTAGTTGTGAACACCCTTCCTCAATGGAATCGCAGCCAAGAAGGTCTCGACGAAACGGGTCAAAGCATCCCAGTCGGTGTACTCATGATCGCGCGACGTGTCGGTGTCTCCACCTTGGTGCCTGGCGATCAGCCTCATGATCAATCGCTTGAAATAGCCGTACTGCGTGTACCGCAGCGCACCGGCCACATGCTGGGTGATCGCCGGCGTCCAATCGGCTTTCCGGAAGAACGCCTCCGCGATCTCCCGCAGCTGGGCACGACTTCGGTCGTCCTTCAATGCGGCCGTCATGCTGACCGAAACAAAGGCGGCCGGTAATCCGGCGAGCCATGTCTTGTTGTCTTTCACGAATCGCAGGAGCGAAGCTTGATACTTGTTTAGGTGGAGAGACGCGCACACGATCGCGGCCGCGTAGACCGGTTCGACCAGCGCGGCGCGCGCTGCCGCGCTGTCCACAAGATCAATTTCCACACTATGGGCTCTCAACGCATTGGCCATAAACTCCGCGACCTTGCGGGTCTGACCTTCTGTCGTGCCGTAGATGACCAGTACCGATTTCATCCCGATTTTCGCTGCGCACTCCCCCGCCTCGGGTAGTCGATTGTCGGCGGCCGGCTTTACCCGGCAATCGCGCACTGCCGGAGGCAGCGTACGTACAGCAACGGCGAATGGTCATAGATCGAGTCGATTGCGACGGATGCCACGTCCCCGCCGAGTACTCGCCTGGCTTGCCAGAAGTATCCTCGCACCAGATCGGACAGCTCGAAGAGAACCGATGGCCCCTCGACCAGTTCTCCTGACGCGGTGATCAGGATTTCGTGCCCGACATGGCGGAAACCGCCGACCCACGGCGGCGGCACCCATGCCGTGATGTCATTGTTATTCACGATTCGGAACGCTGGGACGCGAAACGCCTGCGCAAAGGATGCGTTGCCCACCCGCGGCGCACCGAAGGTGTAGATGCCGGTCGTATGCGGGTAGCGTTCGGCCGCGAGCGTCGCCAGCGCGCCGCCGAGGCTGTGTCCGGCGAACCAGACCCGCCGCCCGGGCCGCATTCGCCGCAGTCGCTCGAGTCGCGGGCCGATGGCCGGCCAGATGGTGTCAAGGTCGTGCAGAAAGCCAGCGTGCACCCGTCGAGGCGAGCGCCGTCGCACCGGCAGCAGCGGCGTTTCTGCGTTGCCCCACCAGTCGAGCACGACGGCACGGAGGTTGGCCCACGCATCGTCGAGCGATCGCCAGCGATCCGGGCGGAGGATCTCCGAGCCCCGGAAGACGACGGCGACAAACGCGTCGTTGACCAGCAGATAGCAAGTTGTGTCGCGCTCCGCGTTTCCGACGAACTCGATGGCCGTCCTGCCTTGGCCGAATCGCTCGAATATACCGAGTGCTTCCTCCGGCGCCGAGTACGCAAGCATCGAAGCCTCGGCGAGCCACCCTGCGTTCGCCAGGCGAAAATGTCGGTCGTCCGGTCGGAATGGGTGAGGCCGCCAGAAATCGAAATACCGAAAACGCCGCGACTCCCGGACCGGCGGTACGAGGTCGATCAGGTTCTTCAGCCAACGCGGGGTCGGCATTGTGTTCCCCTCGGCACAGCCACAGTGACACTCCCTTTCTATTTCTTGGCGTCCTTAGCTGCATCCTGGATGTCCTGACCTGCCTTCTCCAGTTTTTCCCCCGCCTTTTCCACTGCCTTGTCGAGTTGCTTGCCGGCGCGTTCCGCCGGACCTTCCTTTTTCTCGCAGGCGGCCAATCCGAAAATCAAGATACTCATTGCCAGACCTACACAAACGCCATTGCGGATTCGTGTCATGCTCTCCTCGTTGGTGTGAAGACTCAGGTCGTGTATCCGACAGATCTCCGGCACGATGCCCCTGTGACGACGGAAGACTCGCCCCGGTCATCGGCCGTCGTTCACCTCTGGCCCCGGCCGGGCGTCACCGGCCAAAGCGGTCCACACCCAGCTCCCTATGGTGAATTTCGGGCGGCGCTTCGATTCGGGAACCGCTGGACCAGCAGTACGCATACCGTCAGATCAATTCGGCGTGGGCGGGCCCCTCACATTGGGTGCCGAACTGGCACCGCGTGCCGTGAACGCCGACGTGGGCATTTGTGTTTGTCGGGCGGAGCAATTCGTCATACGCCCGTTTGACAACCGCATAGCACTCGCACACGTGCGTCTCCATTTGGGGACGATCGAGCACGGCAATGTGACCGCGGTGGTAATGGATCAGCCCCGCTTGTTGCAGCCGTCCAGCGGCCTCCGTGACGCCTTCCCGGCGCACGCCCAGCATACGGGCGATCATCTTCTGCGTCATCACCAGCTCGTTCGAGGGCAACCGGTCCAGGCATGACAAGATCCGGCGACAGAGTCGCTGTTCCAGCGGATGATGCCGGTTGCACGCCGCGACCTGCCCGACCTGCGTGATCAGTGCCTTGATGTAACGCAGAAGTAAACGCGGCAGCGGGCCGTCGTGCTCGATCTCGCCTTTCAGGAGATCCGCCCCCAACCGGTAAGCGTGGCCGGCGCTCAGCACGTCCGCCCGCCCGGGTTGGGGTGCTTTCGCCGCCCAGGAACGATGCAATGCCGATCACGCCTTCTCGGCCCGTGACCGCGTATTCCTTCGACGCCCCGCTGTGCGTCACACAGAACCGGGAAACGATGCCTGCAGTGACGAAATACAGGTACTTTTCCCGGTCGCCGGCGCCGTGAACGGTCCAACCCAGCGGCAAAGGAACCGGTTCTAGATGCGGCAGCAGACGCTCATAGTCGTCCGCTGGCAGTGCTGCAAGAAGGTGATTGTGCCTAGGCGTGTGCTGCGCGGATATCGCACGCTTGCCATCCCTGAACGCAAATCGCGCCTCTGGGCACCGTCGCACCCCTTGCGATCCTAGCATCCAGCCCCCGAGGACAGCTAACAAGCTATTGGGCTAGCCAACTTATCGTTTCAGTTTACCCAGTTAATCGATCACGTCCATTGATTTGGATTAAATCCAATGTGCTATAGCGCACAGATCCTTCCAGGGGATGACAACGCCGGTCCGAGCGCTCAGGTACCGACAAATGAGGTCCGGGAAGGCGCTGAATATATTGCCGATTACTTGCGATGGCGTATGCAGGAAAGCGCTCAACGCATCGCGCTTTTGTTCGATAACGCACAGACTTGGCTGACAGGTTGACCTAAATTGTTTACATAGCAATTTCATCACGGCATGCCGGCCGTTTACCGGCAACGATCTATCAGGAGCAAATCATGAGCATGATGAACAAGACCCAAGTCAAAGGCCGCGTCAAGGAAGTGAAAGGCATGATCAAGGAAGTCGCCGGCAAGCTCGTGGGCAACGAGAAGCTGGAAGAAAAAGGCAAGGTTGAGAAGATTCTTGGTGAAGCGCAAGCAGCGGTTGGCGACGTCAAGCAAGACGTGAAGGACGCAGTGAAGAAGGCCTGACTTCAGCGCTACTTCTCCATGCGAAGGATGCCGTCTAAGCGGTAGATATCTCTCGGCCCGAATTGTCCGTGCGCCTTGTAACGAGCGCATGGATTTGGGTAACCGAATCGTCGGGGGCCGGATCACCTTATCGCATACAGTCATCGCCACCGACTGGTCGAGAGACGGTCGCGCATGTAGCACCAGGGGTGCCGGAAAGGAGCATCGGTGTAGAAAGACCGATGGCAGGACGAACGGCGCAGACTTTCCCGATTGACGTCTTCGGCAAGGCGTTGCCGGACTCTACGTGTCGCGGTGGGGTTGTATCCGCGGATTAGGGAACTTGACTAGCTATGCTGACAAAACGCTTCGCGTCATGAATAATTGCAGATGTCCGGCGCCATGTTGCGCCGATGCCGCGAATGACGGACAGGAGGCACTATGGCCATACGACGTACCACGATGAGAAGCCGATCCGGCACCAAGCTCTATGCCGTCCGTGACGCCAGCGGGAAGTTCAAGGACATCCAGACCTATAAGCGCGCTCACGCCGCTGACATGCGCCACAAATCGAAAGCCGAGAAAGTGGCCGCACAAGGCCCCGTCGAGAAGAAGGTCAGAAAAGCGGCATCGGATGCCGTCAAGTCCATGCAGCGGTCGGTGGGGGGTGCGGTCGCGGCAGTACGGCGGGCAACGAAACGAGCCGTGAAGCAGGTTGCGAGCCCGCCGCTCGAGGGGAAGAGGACCATGAGGAAGAAGGTCACGAAGAAGACGACCCGCAAGCCAGCCACGAAAAAGACGACCGTGAAGAGGAGCGCCAAGAAGCCCGCAAAACGGATCTGAAGAGGACTGCGTAGACGAAGTGGCGCCGGCCGCAGGATGCAGAGCGCGCCACGACCCGCGGCTTGACCGTACGATCAACGCCCTGTGCCGGCTCAGTCGCCCCAGGCTTCGATGACCTGATCGAGGCCATTCCGGTAGTCCTGGAACGTCGGTTTCCATCCCGGTACGCGTGGGGACGGCGCCCGAGGTGGCATGCCCAGCGCCGTTTGCTGCATGTGTTCTTCGCGAATGATCACTTTGGCGATGGGCTTCGAGAACAACGGTAGATGCAGCGGGGTTCGCCGGCCAACCCGATGCGCGAACGCATCCATCAGCCGCATGAACGAAACCGCGCGACCGTCGGTGGCGTAGAGGATCTTGCCGACGTTTCCTGGTCTGCCTGCGGCGAGCAACGCCGCCGCGGCATCGAGCTGATGGAGGTGATACTGCAGCGCCTTGGACGGACCGGACCAGTACGGTCGGCCGAGACGGAAAGCGGTGCGATAGGCGCGCAGATCAGCGCTCTCGGGGCCGTACAGATAGCCGAGGCGCACGACACAGGCGGGCACCGGGCCTGACAGCGCCAGCGCTTCGCATTCGAGGATCGCATCGACCGACGAGCGTAGCGGCTCCTTGAGGCTGGCCCCGCGCTCGATGGCATGCACTAACGCGAAGCTCGCGTGGACGAGCATCGGCGCGCCGTCGTTTCGAGCCGAGCGCATCGCACGGCGCGTTCCGGCCAGCGCCGTGCGGGCGAAGTCCTTCCAGGCATGGCCGTCGTGCAACAGGCTGTTTGCCCGCTGTCCGGCAAGGTCGACGTGGATGTTTTCGGTTGCGCTGGCCGCACGCCGCCGCACCAGGATCCTGCCGAGTTCGGAGCGCGTTCCGGTGATCGGTACGTTCATGGTTTCGGATCAACGTGAGAATAGTCCATTGCACTGCCTGTTGGGTTGCGCTGTTGCACCAATGAGCCGCGAGCGAACAAGGGGACGCGAATGGGCCGGGCCTTCATTGAGGCCCATCAAAGTCTTCTCTACTCAGCCCATTTCTCGTCTCGCGCATGGTATAGTGAGCGCTCAACGGAGAGGGCAGCTTCAGCCCTTCCGCCCACGCCAGGTTGGACTTGCAACCCTTGGCGATCCCCCAGGCATCCCCCTAGCTTGCGCGATGCCGACTCATAGCCGGTCGAGCACCTGGCGTACTTCGCTTATGACTCCTGCGCGCTGCTGCGCACTTGCCTAAGTCCAAGCGAAATATCTATATGGGATCTCCTATGTAGCGTTAGTGGTCTCTCAAAGGGCAACACATGTCCACTCATACCCAACACATTCAGAATCCGACTGCCCTCGCCACTCGTGACGTTAATGTCGACAAGGCACTCCGCATGGCCATCGTAATGGCCGAAGCCAACGAGCGCCTGTTCAAGCTGCAAAGTGACGCGGCCAACGCCGCGTTTGCCGAGAACGCGAAATACCTCAAATCGCTGCTGACTACGAAGGACTCCGGCTCGATGCTCGCCGAATGGGCGAACCTATATCAGGCGAACGTCCGCCGGGTTCTGGAAGTGTCGCGCATAGGATTTGAAACGGTGCCGCAAACTCAGGCCAAGATGGCGGACCTGATGGGCGAACCCTTCAGCAAGTACACCAAGGAAACGCAGCAATACATGGAGCAGTACGTGAAGGCCATCGCCGACGGGCGCGATTCGGCCGCAACCGCGGTGAAGCAGTTTCTCGCCAAGACGATTGCGAGCGTGGGCGGACAGCCGGCACAGAAGAAAGCCAAGGTTTCCTGAGCCAGTCGGGACACAGGTTCCGATTCGTCGGCAGGAAACGTTGATTGAGCAATGGGCCCCGGCAGTTCGACTGTCGGGGCTCTTTCTTTTTGTGTCCCCTGTCCCCAACGGCGCGATGATGGGTATTGGAGGTTAACCAGCCACGGATGACACTGCTCAACGGCTGGCGCGCCCTCAGAATTGACCTCGCTTGGTGTGCCGAGTAGTCTGCAAGTGTCGACTTGTGGAATGCCTGGTGGATTTGGAGGTAGAGCAATGGGTACAGTCAAAATGGTGGCGATCGTATTGATCGCGGCCGGTGTGCTGGCACTGGTGTATGGCGGCTTCACCTACACCAAAGAAACACATGACCTGAAGATCGGTCCGATCGAGATGTCGATCAAGGACAAGGAGACCATCAACATTCCCGTCTGGGCTGGGGTCGGGGCAATCGTGGTTGGCGGGTTGCTCCTGGTCTTCGGCAACAGGAAACCGTAGCGCTCGTAACTCGCGTTTCCGCTGGCACGTCCTGAATTCATTCAAGTATTTCGGCGTCCGTTACCGGATCAATGCAGCACTCCGTTGGACCGAGCGCGATCTGGTCGCGCAACGGGGCCAATTGGGCTCGGCGTCGACACGCTGGACCAATCCGTGGTGCGCGCGGTCGCTCGTTGGCCTTGTCGGCGCCGGCCCACCGCAATGTGCGCCACCGTACGGACGGCGAAGACGTAGGCATCCATCCTGTGATCAGGTCTCAAGGCAGATTGCACAGCATGTCGCTCGTGCTTTGTCGAATTGACTCGCCATCGGCATCCTACCGGTAGCAGATGAAGGTTGAGCCGGCCCACGCTGGACACTACCTCAGCCAACAACCGGGAATGATGGCGCAAACCATAAGGCAGAAATATGAACAAGCGAGCGTTCGTAATGTGGTCCTTGGCACTCGGTTGCGCGGGAATGGTGTCACTGGTTGCTGCGGCCGATGCACCCGCCCCGTCCGGCACCGTCCGGATTTCCAGTTCAGCAGTCGCGGCGGGAGTCGGTGTAACGTGGGGAGACGGCACTCTGAGCTATAAGGGTCAGAACTATACGTTTTCCGTAAACGGACTGAGCGTCCTTGATTTGGGTATCTCCACGGTTACAGCGACGGGAGAAGTCTCCAATCTGAACAAGATCGAGGACTTCAGCGGAAACTATGCCGCTGGCGAAGCGGGAATTGCATTGGCCGGTGGCCCGAGTGACGTGATCATGAAGAATGAAAATGGTGTCGTGCTTCGCTTGCACGGCACGCAGCAGGGCGTCCGTTTGACGCTCGCAGCACAAGGCGTCTCGCTCAAATTGAAGAGCTGAACGCCAAGGACTCTCGGTACCCGATGGATAGTTGGTGCCGGGAGTCGCTTCGATAGCGCCGTCAACGCATGAATGCGGATTGTTTGCGTGACGGTCGCGACCGCGGATACTCACCTATGGTCGAGAAAGACCCGCTTACGGTCGACGTGCCTCGGGAATTCCACCGACGCATGGCTGCAGTCATCGATGCAGTTCAAGCGGGAATGTGGCAGGCCGGCGTGCACGACCTTCTTGGCTACGCCACGGACTACGCTTTCGGCCAACAACGCGGCGTGCAGACGCTGGTTCTGAAGAGCAAGCACAGGTCTGCCTACGTGCGTCTGCATTGGGATACCGTGATGGGAGATACCGATGACGACCGACAATTGGTGGGCGTGGCGGTCAAGAGCGCAATTAACGAATTGACGTAGCCGGTAGCGCCGCTTCGTCCCGGACGAAGACCGCTGGCTCGCTCCTCCGCCAGCCTGCGCGCCTCATTAGCCCCCCCGAATGAAAGAGGGTTGCATCGCTGCAACCCTTTGATTATCTGGTGCGCGCTTAGTGGTGAGCCCCCGCAGCTCAATCCCTGGTTGACGCGGTCATCCGGCAAGTCAGTACCCTGCGCACCCGTCACCAATCTGACCTATCATCCGCGCCGTGGCGACCATCGCGAACATCGAGGGGAGCCGCAACCCAGCCACCGGCCACACGAAGCTCTAGGCTGCAAGCACTGCGGTCGTCAGCCACTCGGTCCTGACAGGGAATACGTGCGGTTCGGCGTGCAGGCCGGCGGGGGTTCGAATGTCTGCGCGGTCTCGGATGGCAATGCGATCATGAATAGCGGCACCGCGCCATTCTGCTCCTTCGCGGCTTCGAGATGAGTCTGCCGCCCCGCCAGCAACATCGTGGGATACTTTGGGGTAGAAGCATTCCTCGGTGGTGCACTCATACCACTGGGAGCGTTGTGATCTTGGTTCGGCAACAGCTGCCCGCCTGCTGCGCATAACGTTTTCATGGAATTGCAACGGACGATGGGCCGACTCTCGAGCAATCGGGGTCTCGCGACTCGGCGCCGTACGCGTCATTGCTGAGACTGATTTGGGATCCAACGCCCGGCCTCGTCTGACCGTCGACGCGCGCGGCTACGCGAACCTCGCACGGCAGATCCTCTCACCGAACCGCGACGCGCGGCCGCCGGGAACCCCCGTCACGCTCGTCGTGATCCACGGCATCTCGCTGCCACCCGGCGAGTTCGGGGGCGACGCGATCGCGCGGCTGTTCACCAACCGGCTCGACCCCGCCGCCCACCCGTACTACGCGTCGATCGCGCACCTCCACGTCTCTGCGCACTTCCTCGTGCGCCGCGACGGCCGCCTTGTCCAGTTCGTCTCGTGCGAGGAGCGCGCATGGCACGCCGGCATTTCGCGCTTTCGCGGTCGCGCACACTGCAACGACTTCTCCATCGGCGTCGAGCTCGAAGGTACCGATGATCTGCCATACGAAACCGCGCAGTACGCGATGCTCGCGCGGCTGCTCAAGGCGCTCGCGCGCCGCTACCCGATCGGGCACGTCACCGGCCATTCGACGGTCGCGCCGGAACGCAAGACCGATCCCGGTCCCGCGTTCGACTGGGCGCGACTGCGGCGGCTGACCGGACCCCACGGCTAGCGCTCCCCGCGGTGGGCTCCCGAGGGCCGCGCTGGCCGGCAAGGGGTCCGCCGGGGTATAATGGAAAGTTATGCAATTGATCGCGGACTACTTTCCGCTCATCCTCTTCTTCGTCGCTTTCAAGTGGCAGGGCATCTACTTCGCCACCGGCGTTGCGATCGCGGCATCCCTCGTGCAGATCGCGTATCTGCGGTGGCGCCGCGGCCGCGTCGCGATCATCAACTGGCTGTCGCTCGCCATCATCGTCGTGTTCGGCGGTGCGACGCTGCTGCTGCACGACGAGGTGTTCATCAAGTGGAAGCCGACGGTGCTCTACGCGCTCTTTGGCGCCGTCCTCGCGGGTGGCCGGCTCTTCTTTGGCCGCAATCTGCTCGCGCACCTGATGGCCGGCATCTCGCTACCCGAGGCCGTATGGTCGCGTCTCACGTGGTCGTGGGTCGCGTTCTTCGCGTTCATGGCGACTGCCAACTGGTACGTGGCGTTCAACTATCCGACCGATACCTGGGTCAACTTCAAGGTGTGGGGCGGCATAGGCCTGTTCCTCGTCTTTGCGTTGGCGCAGGGCATGCTGCTTGCGCGACACGTGCGCGAGGAGGCGTCTTGACCGACGTTGCCCTGACGTTGACCGAAGTGCCCGCCGCTCTGCGCACGCGGCTGGCCGTGCTCGCCCCCACGCAGCTCGAGATCACCGACGACAGCGCGGCCCACGTGGGGCACGCCGGGGCCGCCGGCGGCGCCGGGCACTTTTCGCTGCTCGTCGTGTCAGAAGCCTTTTCCGGGCTGTCCCGGCTCGCCCGCCACCAGCGGGTGCTCACCGAGCTGGCCGACCTGCTACCGCATCCGATTCACGCGCTGTCCATCAGCGCGCTGACGCCGGAAGAATTTTCCACCCAACCACAAAGGACGTTTCATCGATGACCAGGCATTCGCTCACACTTGCGCTCGCGGCGACGATCGTCGCGCTCGCTGGCGCACCCGCGCTGGCGCAGGACAAGGCCGCCGCGCCGGCCAAGGCCGCCCCCGCGGCCCCGGCGAAGGCGGCCGCGCCGGCTTCCAGTAAGGATCTCTATCCGAAGGCGTACTTCGACCTGCTCGTGAAGGAGCGCCTCGCGCAGGGGCAGCCGGACACGCCCGAAATGCGCAACGCGCTGCGCGAGGAGCTCAACACGCGCGAGCTCATCGTGCGCGAGGCGAAGAAAAAGGGCCTCGACAAGGATTCCGACGTCAAGACGCAGATGGACCTGACCGCGCAGACCGTGCTCGTGCGCGCCTATGTCGCCGACTGGATCAAGGGGCACCCGGTGCCCGACGAAGCGTTGCGCAAGGAATACGACGCGATCAAGGCGCAGATGGGCGACAAGGAGTACAAGGTCCGCCACATCCTCGTCGAGAAGGAAGACGAGGCGAAGGAGATCATCGTCGCGCTGCAGAAGGGCGACAAGTTCGAGAAGCTCGCCGAGCGCTCGAAGGATCCCGGCTCCAAGGCCAACGGCGGTGATCTCGACTGGAACGCGCCGGGCAATTTCGTAAAACCGTTCTCCGACGCGATGGTCAAGCTGCCGAAGGGCAAGTTCACGACGGTCCCGGTGCAGACGCAGTTCGGCTGGCATGTGATCGAGGTCGACGACATCCGCGAAGCCAAGGTCCCGCCGTTCGACGAGGTGAAGCCCCAGCTCACCCAGCGGATGCAGGGACAGCAGCTCGACATCTACTTCCGCGAGCTGCGCGCCAAGGGCGGCATGTAGGCCCGGCTCACGGGCGGGCGCGCAAGCGCTTTCCCCGTTCGCAGGCTCAGGGGCAGGCGAGTACGCCTGCCCCTTTTTTCATGCCCGGTGCCCCCGCCCGCATCCGCGGACGGCGGCCGGTTCGATGCTATTCTTACGCGGCGCTGACGGCGAGAACCGGGTCCGCCCGCGGAGAGACGGCCCCGTCGTGCGCGAATCGCCGGTCCCCTAGCGCACGGAGGAGTGCATGGCGTTCATCCGCCATCCGAAGGATTTTTTCGCCGGCGTGC
Organism: uncultured beta proteobacterium; assembly: GCA_963830485.1. Taxonomy (GTDB): domain Bacteria; phylum Pseudomonadota; class Gammaproteobacteria; order Burkholderiales; family Casimicrobiaceae; genus CAIWHR01. Next base: position 169,357 of record CAWHNE010000015.1, on the reverse strand, counting down.
TTTTCATCGCCTTCGGCCTCGGGGCCATCATCGTCGGCAGCAACTACACGCTCGGCACTGCGGCGCGGATGGGGCCCGGCTATTTCCCGCGGATCCTCGGGGGCCTGCTCGTTCTACTGGGGCTCGCGCTCGCGTTGCGGGCGCTACGCTTCAACGGCCCGCCATTGCCGGGCTGGAAGTGGCGGCCGGTGCTGGTCGTGCTCACCAGCGTCGCCGCGTTCGGGCTGATCGTCAATCACGCCGGCGTCGTGCTGTCGACGATCCTCCTCATCGTCGCCTCGAGCGCCGCGAGCCATGAGTTCCGGCTGCGCGAGTCGATCGTCGCGGGCTGCATCCTCGCCGCGCTCGCCGTTGGCGTGTTCGTGATCGGGCTCAAGCTCCAGCTCCCGATCTGGCCCGCGGGATTCTGATCGCCGTGGAGCTCCTGCAGCACCTCGCACTGGGCCTGGGCGTCGCCACGCAGGGCATCAACCTCCTCTACGCGCTGATCGGCGTCATGCTCGGCACGCTGATCGGCGTGCTGCCAGGCATCGGACCCGTCGCGACGATCGCGATGCTTCTGCCGACGACCTACACGCTGCCACCCGTGTCCGCGCTGATCATGCTGGCCGGCATCTACTACGGCGCGCAATATGGCGGCTCGACGACGTCGATCCTGCTCAACATGCCCGGCGAAACGGCGTCCGCCGTGACCTGCCTCGACGGCCACCAGATGGCGCGCAAAGGACAGGCCGGCGCCGCCCTTGCGATCGCGGCGTTGGGTTCGTTCTTCGCGGGCACCGTGGCGACGATCATGGTCGCGACGGTCGCGATCCCGCTGTCCGAGCTTGCGCTCAAGTTCGGGCCCGCCGAGTATTTTTCGCTGATGGTGCTCGGGCTGATTGGTGCGGTCGTGCTCGCGCACGGATCGGTGCTGAAGGCGATCGGGATGATCGTGCTCGGGCTCCTGCTGGGCCTCGTCGGCACCGACGTCAATTCCGGCGTCGCCCGTTTCGCGTTCGGCGTGCCCGAACTGACCGATGGCCTCGGCGTCGTCAGCGTCGCGATGGGGCTGTTCGGTTTCGCCGAGATCATCAGCAACCTCGAATCGACCGAGAAGCGCGAGCTCGTCACGAGCAAGGTGCGCGGACTGTGGCCGACGAAGGCGCAGTTCAAGGTCGCCTGGCCCGCGTCGCTGCGGGGCACGGCGCTCGGCTCGGTCCTCGGCCTGCTCCCGGGCGGCGGCGCGATGCTGGCGTCGTTCGCGTCGTACGCGCTGGAGAAGAAGGTCGCGAAGAACCCGTCAGAGTTCGGCAAGGGCGCGATTCAGGGCGTCGCCGGACCGGAATCGGCGAACAACGCGGGTGCACAGACGTCGTTCATTCCGCTCCTCACGCTCGGCATCCCGGAGAACGCCGTGATGGCGCTGATGGTGGGCGCGATGACAATCCACAACATCCAGCCCGGGCCGCAGGTGATGACGAGCAACCCCACGTTGTTCTGGGGCCTGATCGCGTCGATGTGGGTTGGCAACCTGATGCTCGTCGTGCTTAACCTGCCGCTAATCGGGATGTGGATCAAGCTGCTCAAGGTGCCGTACCGCCTGCTCTATCCCGCGATCCTTCTGTTTTGCTCGATCGGCGTCTACTCCATCAACAACACGCACTTCGACGTAAGCCAGACCGCCGCTTTCGGATTGCTCGGCGTCATCTTCATGAAGCTCGAATGCGAGCCCGCGCCGCTCTTGCTGGGCTTCGTGCTGGGGCCGATGATGGAAGAGAACTTGCGGCGCGCGATGCTGCTCTCCCGCGGTGATCCGACGGTGTTCTTCACCCGCCCGCTCTCGCTCGCGATGCTCATCCTGGCGGGCCTGCTGTTGCTGCTCATCATCGCCCCCGCCTTCCGGAAGACCCGCGCCGAAGCCTTTCAGGAATCGACAGCATGAGCGCCGCACGGCCGCCCGAAGGCGCCCACGCCTCGCCGCACGGCCGTCCGAAGTCGGGTCGTGCGCACTTGCCAACGATTGCCCTCCGCTGGAGGGGGGAGGCGCCGCCCACGCAGTGGGCGAGCCTGGGGGAGGTTAGCCAATGAGCCCGGCCCGCGACGACGGCGATGCGTCCCAGTCCCGGCGGACACTCCGCTTCGACTGGGTGACGCCGTATGCGTCCAGGCGCCAGCCGGTCCTCGCGCGGAACGTCGTCGCGACGTCGCAGCCGCTCGCCACGCAGGCGGGCATCGCGATGCTCCAGCGCGGCGGCAACGCGGTCGACGCGGCGCTCGCGACCGCGATCGCACTGACCGTGGTCGAGCCGTGCAGCAACGGCCTCGGCAGCGACCTCTTCGCGATCGTCTGGGACGGCCGCGCGCTCGCGGGCCTCAACGCGTCGGGGCGCGCGCCGGCCGCGGTCACCGCCGCGCGCTACGCGGGCGCGGGCGCCGTGCCGCAGCGCGGCTGGGAGTCCGTCACGATTCCGGGCGCGGTCTCCGGCTGGGCCGCGCTGTCGCAGCGTTATGGCGCCCTGCCCTTCGCCGAACTCTTCGTGCCGGCGATCCGCTACGCGCGCGACGGCTACGCGGTGTCGCCGATCATCGCCGAGAAATGGGCGCTCGCGACCACGGTGCTGCCGCGCGACCTGGGCTTCGCCGAGCACTTCATGCCGCGTGGCCACGCGCCGCTGCCCGGCGAGACCTTCGCCTGTCCTGCGATGGCGAACTCGCTCGAGAAGATCGCCGCGACGCACGGCAACGCCTTCTATCGCGGCGAGCTCGCGCAGGCGATGGTCGCCGACGCGAAACGCCACGGGGCCGCGCACGCGCTCGCCGACTTCGCCGACCACGCGGTCGACTGGGTCGCGCCGCTCGCGCTCGACTACGGCGGCGCGACGGTGCACGAGATCCCGCCCAATGGCCAGGGCATCGCCGCGCAGATGGCGCTCGGCATGCTCCGTTCGTTCGATCTCGCGTCGATGCCTCCGGACAGCGTCGCCGTGCAGCATCTCGAGATCGAGGCGATGAAGCTCGCATTCGCCGACGCGCATCGCTATGTCGCGGATCCGCGAACGATGGACGTGGAGGCGTCGGCGCTGCTCGACCCCGGCTACCTCGCGGCGCGGGCGCGGCTGATCGACCCGAAGCGCGCGCAGGACTTCGGTCCGGGCAGTCCCCCGAAGGGCGGCACCGTGTATCTGTGCGCGGCCGACGCCTCCGGCATGATGGTGTCGCTGATCCAGTCGAACTACATGGGGTTCGGCTCGGGCGTCGTAGTGCCCGGCACTGGCATCAGCCTTCAGAACCGCGGCGCCGGATTCTCACTCAAGCGCGGCCATCCGAACGAGATCGCAGGCGGCAAGCGTCCGTTCCATACGATCATCCCCGGCTTCCTCACGCGGGAGGGCGCGCCGATCGCAGCCTTCGGCGTGATGGGCGGGCCGATCCAGCCGCCCGGACACGTGCAGACCCTCGTGCGAATCCTCACGTACGGCATGAACCCGCAGGCCGCGCTCGATGCTCCGCGCTGGAGGGTCAACGGCGGACTATCGATCGATCTTGAGGCCGCGGCCGCACCCGAGCTGCGAGCGGGCCTCGTCGCGTTGGGGCACGAGCTCAAGTCGGTCGCTGACACTTACATGGACTTCGGCGCCGGCCAGATCGTCGCGCGCTCCGGCGACGGCTACGCGGCGGCGTCCGACCCACGCCGCGATGGGCAGGCCGCGGGGTTCTAACTCAGCTCGCCGCTCACGTCGCTACGTCGCAGCAGCGTTCGATCGTCGGCGGCACGGACAGCACCGCTCCGGTCACCCGGTTCGGGCGGAAGACCGTGCACCCCTTGAGACCCAGTGCGTACGCGCGGCGGTAGATCGCGCCGAACGTGTCGCGCGCGATGCCTTCGGGCACGTTGACGGTCTTCGCGATCGCGTTGTCGACGTGCGTTTGCAGCCCCGCCTGCATCGCGAGCTGCGCGTCCGGTGCGATCGCCTCGACGGTCGCGAACGCCGCGGGCAGCGTCGCATCCGCGCCGAAGCGTCGTTGGAACTCCGATAGGGCATAGCTCGCGACGGGTGTGCGCGAGAGCTCGCCATCCGGCTGCCGCACGGCGCGGTCGTAGGCGAGCGCAAAGATCGGCTCGAGCCCGCTCGACACGTTGCCCGCGAGCAAACTGATCGTGCCCGCCGGCGCGATCGCGGTCAGGTGGCTGTTGCGGATGCCACCACGGGCGATCCCCGCTCGGAGCTCCGGCGGCAGCGCAGTGATGAATGGCGCCGCGAGATAGCGGTCGCGATCGAATAGCGGAAAAACCCCCTTCTCGCGCGCGATCTCGATCGAAGCGGCGTACGCGGCCACCTTGATCGTGCGCATCGCGTCGGCCGCAACGGACCTCGCCGCATCGTCGTCGTAGCGCAACCCCAGCATCGCCAGCGTGTCGCCGAGCCCGGTAATCCCGAGCCCGAGACGCCGCGATGCGCGCGCGTTCTCTGCCTGCGCCGGCAACGGGAAGCCCGAGACATCGTAGACGTTGTCGAGCATCCGCGTCGCCACCCGTGCCGTCGCGGAGAGCGCATCGAGATCGAGCCGCGGCTTCGCCCCAAACGCGTCGACGACGAAGCGGGTGAGGTTGAGCGAGCCCAGGTCGCAGGCCCCGTAGGATGGCAGCGGAATCTCGCCGCAGGGGTTCGTCGCGCGAATTGTCTCCGCGTAGCCCAGGTTGTCCTGCGCGCGCACGCGGTCGATGAAGACCACACCCGGTTCCGCGCAGGCGTAGGCGCTGTCGACGATCTCTTCCCACAGTGCGCGAGCCCGGACCGTCCGCTGCACGCGCGGCGCGCTCCCGGTCGCGGGGAACGCGAGCTCCCACGGCGCGTCGCCATCAACGGCGCGGAGGAACGGGTCGGTGACGAGCACCGACAGGTTGAATCGCGTGAGTGCACCCGACGCTTGCTTCGCACCCACGAACGCCTCGACGTCCGGGTGGCCGCACGAGAGCGTCGCCATCATCGCACCGCGCCGGGCGCCGGTCGACTGGACCGTCGCGCACATCGCGTCCCACACGTGCATGAAGCTCACGGGGCCCGATGCGACGGTGCCTGCCTCGTCGGCGCTCGCGCCGGCCGGCCGCAGCGTCGAAAAGTCCATCCCGATGCCGCCGCCCTGCTGCATCGTCAGCGCGCCCTCGCGCAGCGCGGAAAAGATGCCGTCGAGGGAGTCCTCGATCGGTCCCATCACGAAACAGTTGAACAGGGTGACGCGGCGCCCCGTGCCTGCGCCGGCAAGGATCCGGCCGCCCGGGAGGAACCGGAAATCGGCGAGCGCGTCGGCGAAGCGCCGTTCCCAGGCGGCTCGGTAGCGCGGTTCGGCCGCCGCGAGCGCGCGGGCGACGCGCGACCACGTGGCGTCGATGTCGGGCTCCGGCGCACCCGAGGCCGGCGCGAACCGGTAGCGCGTCCGCCAGACCTCCGCCGCAAGCGGGTTCGGGAACGCGGTCATCCGAGACCGCGAAAGGAGGCGTCAGCCATTGCGCTCCTTGTAGACGTGCAGCGGCACGATCTCGTCGAGCTCGAAATGGCGCCGCCCCGGTTCCACGGCCGTGAGCGGCGCCGTGGCACGCATCGTCGCGAGACAGCGGCGCGTGAGCTCCTGATAGGAAAGCGTACCCGACAGCTTCCACTCGAGCTCCTGCTCCGTCAGGGTTCGCAGCACGCGCGCCGGCGTGCCCGCGACGAGCGAGCGCGGCGGCACGACGGTGCCCGCCTTGACAAAAGCCATCGCCGCGACCATCGCCGACTCTCCAATCACCGCGTTGTCGTTGACGACCGCATTCATTCCGATGAGCGCGTTCTTGCCGATCACGCAGCTGTGCAGGACGGCCGCGTGCCCGATGTGGCCGTTCTCCTCGACGATCGTGTCGGTCCCGGGGAACCCATGCATGATGCAGGAATCCTGGATGTTCGCGCCCGCGTGAACGCGGATGCCGCCGAAGTCGCCGCGCAGGGAAGCGAACGGCCCCACGTAGCATCCGGCGGCCACGATGACGTCGCCGATCAGAACGGCAGACGGGTGCACGAAGGCGGTGGGATCGACGACCGGCGTCACGCCGTCGATCGAGTATACGGTCAGCGTCATTGCGATTCTCCGTTCTCACCCGAGCCATGCGCGGGCGTTCCTGAACATCCGCATCCACGGCGAGTCCTCGCCCCACTCCGCCGGGTGCCACGACATCTGCACGGTGCGAAAGCCGCGCTCGGGGTGCGGCATCAGGATCGTGAATCGACCGTCGGCGGTGGTGAGGCCGGTGATCCCCTGCGGCGACCCGTTCGCATTGTACGGATAGCGCTCGGTCGGGCGGCCTGCGTTGTCGACGAACCGCAGCGCGACGAGCGGCTGCGCGGCTTCGAGCTGCGCCGCGTCGCGAAACTCCGCATAACCCTCTCCATGCGCGGTCGCGACCGGGATCCGGCTTCCCTCCATGCCCGCAAAGAAGAGCGACGGCGATCGCACCACCTCGAGCAGCACGAAGCGCGCCTCGAACTGTTCGGAGCGGTTGCGGACGAAATGCGGCCAATGGGCGGTCCCCGGAATCAGCTCGTGCAGGTTGCTCATCATCTGGCAGCCATTGCAGACGCCGAGCGCGAACGTGCCGCCGCGTGCGAAGAACGCAGCGAACTCGTCGCGCGCTCGCGCATTGAACAGGATCGACTTGGCCCAGCCCTCACCCGCGCCCAACACGTCGCCGTACGAAAAGCCGCCGCACGCGACGAATCCCGTGAACTCGGAGAGTCGGCGGCGGCCCGCGATGATGTCGCTCATGTGGACGTCGAACGCGTCGAATCCGGCGCGGTCGAAGGCCGCGGCCATCTCGACGTGCCCGTTGACGCCCTGTTCGCGCAGCACGGCGACGGTAGGCCGCGCGCCGCTTGCGATGAACGGCGCCGCGATGTCGGCGGCCGGGTCGAACGTCAGCACCGGCGCAAGACCCGGGTCCGCGTCATCCGCGATCCGCGCGTATTCCTGATCCGCGTCGTCGGGATTGTCGCGCAACCGTTGCAGCGCGTGCGTCGTCGTCGACCACGCGCGGTGGAGATCGGCGCGCGACTCGTCCAACAGCGTCACGCCGCCGCGCGCGACCCGGATGCGCCCGTCGTCGGTCGGCGCGCCGATCGGTCGCGGCACGAATCCGGCGGCCGCGAAGCGCGCCTCGGCGAGCGGTACGTCGCGCGCGCGCACCTGCACGACCGCGCCCAACTCCTCGGCGAAAAGCGCCGGGAGCGCTTCCACCGCCGTCGGCAGCTCGACCGCGACGCCCGACCGCGACGCGAAGGCCATCTCGGCAAGCGTCACGAACAGCCCGCCATCGCTGATGTCGTGGTAAGCCAGCAGCATGTCGTCGTGCCGTAGAACCTGGATCGTCTCGAAGAAAGCGGCGAGGCGCGACGCGTCATCGATGTCCGGACATTCATGGCCGAGCTGGCCGTACGCCTGCGCGAGTGCCGAGCCCCCGAGCCGCAGCCGGCTTCCGGAAAGGCCGATCCACAGTAACGCGGTCTCGCCGGCGTCGCGCGCGAAGAGCGGCGTCAACACGCGGCGCGCGTCCGGCACCGGCGCAAACGCGGACACGATAAGTGACAGCGGCGCCGTGACCGCCTTGTCGACGCCACCCTCCTGCCACGTCGTGCGCATGGACATCGAATCCTTGCCGACGGGGATGCTGATCCCGAGCGCAGGGCAAAGCTCGAGCGCGACGGCGCGCACCGTGTCGTAGAGCGCGGCGTCCTCGCCCGGATGCCCGGCAGGCGCCATCCAGTTCGCCGACAGCTTGACGTCGGAGAGCTTCGCGATGCCCGCAGCGGCGATGTTCGTGATCGCCTCGCCGACCGCCATCCGGCCCGACGCCGGCGCGTCGATCAGCGCGAGCGGCGTGCGCTCGCCCATCGCCATCGCCTCGCCGGCGTAGCCGTCGTACGCCATCAGCGTCACCGCGACGTCCGCGACCGGCACTTGCCACGGGCCCACCATCGGATCGCGCGCGATGAGGCCCCCGACGGTGCGGTCGCCGATCGTGACGAGGAACGTCTTGTCGGCGACAGAGGGCACCTGCAGCACGCGGTACGCGGCGTCCTTCACCGCGACCTGCGCGAGGTCGAGTGGCGGCAGCGTCCGCGTAACGTGACTGACGTTGCGCGTCATCCGCGGCGGCTTCCCGAGCAGCACGTCGAGGTCCATGTCGACCGGCGTGTTGCCGAAATGCGGATCGGCGACGACGAGGCGATGCTGTCCTGTCGCGCGTCCGACGACCGCGAACGGGCAACGTTCGCGCTCGCAGATCGCGCGGAAGCGCGCGGCGTCCTCCACCCGGATCGCGAGCACGTAGCGCTCCTGCGCCTCGTTGCACCAGATCTCGCGCGGCGCCATCCCCGGCTCCTCCGATGGCACCGCGCGCAGGTCGAAGCGCGCCCCGGCGCCACCGCCGTGAACGAGCTCGGGAAGCGCGTTGGACAGCCCGCCCGCGCCGACGTCGTGAATCGACAGGATCGGATTCGCCGCGCCCTGCTGCCAGCAACGGTCGATCACCTCCTGCGCACGGCGCTGGATCTCGGCGTTGCCGCGCTGGACCGAATCGAAATCGAGATCTGCGGTGTTCGCGCCGGTCGCCATCGACGACGCCGCGCCGCCGCCCATCCCGATCAGCATGCCAGGTCCGCCGAGCTGGATCAGCAGCGCACCGTCGGGAATCGGCGCCTTGTGGGCGTGGGCGGCAGCGATGTTGCCGATGCCGCCGGCGATCATGATCGGCTTGTGGTAGCCGCGTGCTTCGCCTGCGACGATCTGCTCGAAGGTGCGGAAATAGCCCAGGATGTTGGGTCGGCCGAACTCGTTGTTGAACGACGCCCCGCCGATCGGGCCTTCGAGCATGATCGAGAGCGCCGACGCGATGCGATCGGGCTTGCCGTACGCCGACTCCCACGGCTGCGGCAGCGACGGGATCCGCAGGTCGGAGACGGTGAACCCGGTGAGGCCCGCCTTGGGCTTCGCGCCGATGCCTGTCGCGCCCTCGTCCCGGATCTCGCCGCCCGACCCCGTCGCTGTCCCAGGAAACGGCGCGATCGCGGTCGGATGGTTGTGCGTCTCGACCTTCATCAGGACGTGCGTCGGCTCGTCGTGCGCCGGCGTAACGGCCGTCTCCGTTCGGGTAGAAGCGGCGCACGGTCGCGCCCTCGATCACGGCCGCGTTGTCGGCGTAGGCGACGATCGTGCCCTTCGGATGCGCCTCATGCGTGTGGCGGATCATCGCGAACAGGCTCTTGTCCTGCCGCGCGCCGTCGACGATCCAGTCGGCATTGAAGATCTTGTGCCGGCAGTGCTCGGAATTGGCCTGCGCGAACATCGTGAGCTCGACGTCGGTCGGATCGCGTCCCGCGCGGCGGAAATTCGCGTCGAGGTAGTCGATCTCGTCGGGCGCGAGCGCGAGGCCGAGCTCCGTATTGGCGCGCTCGATCGCCGCGCGACCTTCGGTGAGGAGCGGTATCGTCGTCAGCGGCTTCGGCGCGACGTGCTCGAACAGCATGGATGCGCGATCGAGCGAATCGAGCACCGCTTCGGTCATCCGGTCGTGCACGAGCGGCAGGAGCGCCTCGCGGTCCGCGTCGTCGAGCATGCCGCGCGTGGCGATTCGGTAGCCGACGCCGCGCTCGATGCGGCGCACGGCGGCGAGCCCGCAATTGCGCGCGATCTCTGTCGCCTTCGACGACCAGGGCGAGATCGTTCCCGGTCGCGGGACTACGAGGACGAACGCGCCGTCGTCGGCCACGGCCTCGTCATGCGGGCCGTAGGTCGAGGATTCGGTCAAGCGTCGCGCGCTCGCCAGGCGCGAGCTCGCGCTCGACCTCGACGAAGTGCCAGTAGGTTGCTGCGATGCGGGTGAGGGAGTGCCCGGGTCGGGCTGCCGCGAACGCGGCCTTGAGCTTGTCGACGCGAAACGGCGAGAGCGCGCGGCGCCCGCGCAGCGTGAGAAGGTGCTGCATGACCGGTGCGGGTTGCAAATGACAATTATACGCGACTCGCGACGAGATAATCGCAGCCCCCACCGCGGCAATATGTCGCGTCGCCAACCCTGCGAAGAATTGTCATCATTGAAAAGTGTCAGATCCAGTCTTTGCGATGTAACAACGCACGGCCCGCTTATGAAGGGATCATGATGGTGTCTCGGGTTCCGGAGTTTGCGTTGGATGACTTCAACCAACATCAAGGCCAGATCGAGTCATTGATTGCGGATCGGCAACCGTTTCGCATTCAAGTACCTTGCGGCGAATTCGAAAACATCTTGCGCGCGGTGACCCTTGATAGCAGCGGTTCAGTCCCGCGCGGACTCATGAGCCGATTTCGTTATGCAATGCAGGGGATCCGAGCCTCAAGGGGTCTAACTGGTGACTTCTTTGTAATCTATCTCCGCGCCAAGTGGGCAGAGATGAATATTCAGTTTTCTCGAACGACCGACGCGTGTTATGCGGACTTTGGCAAGTAAAAAGTGGGGTCAGACTCCACTTTCACCGCAATAGGTAGGGTCAGACTCGACTTGCGGCTGGCATGACCCTTCGCTTCTTCTGGGGCGCCCTCATCGCGACGCTCCTGACCGGCGAAGCCTTTGCCCAATACTGCCCGGTCAGCTCGACCTATTTCAAGAAAAAGTTGGGTCAGACTCGACTTTCGGACGATAGCCAGGCGTGCGGTGATGCCCTACGCTGCGACGGATGCCTCGTCCGCCGCGCTTCTTCGTACCCGGCCTGCCGCTGCACGTCATTCAGCGCGGCAACGATCGCGCGCCGATTTTCGGTGGATGCGCCGATCTTGCAAAAAGAAGAAAAGTAGGGTCAGACTCGACTTTCGGACGATAGCGAGGCGCGCGGCGATGCCCTACGCTGCAACGGATGCCTCGTCTGCCGCGCTTCTTCGTACCCGGCCTGCCACTGCACGTCATTCAGCGCGGTAACGATCGCGCGCCGATTTTCGGTGGACGCGCCGATCTCGAGTTCTTCCGCCAATGTCTCGCCGATGCGGCGCGCAGACGCGCCGTCGCGATCCACGCGTACGTGCTGATGACGAACCACGTCCATCTGCTGATCACGCCGACGTTCGCCGTGAGTGTGCCGAAGATGATGCAGTCGATCGGCCGGGTCTACGTGCAATATTTCAATTCCGTCTATCGGAGAACGGGCACGCTGTGGGAGGGCCGCTACAAGGCTGCGATCGTCGACGACGAACGTTACTTGCTGACCTGCATGCGCTACATCGAGCTCAATCCGGTGCGTGCGCGAATGGTGGCGAGTCCGGGTGACCACGGCTGGTCGAGCTTCCGCGCCAACGCGTGTGGCGCGCCGGACGATCTTGTCGAGCCTCACGCCGTCTATTGCCGGCTCGGCCATTCGCGGGAGGCTCGTCAGTCCGCCTATCGTGAGCTCTTCCGCACGGCGATTGCGGAAGAGGACTTGTGCACTATCCGGGACGCGACGCAGAATGCATGGGCGGTGGGCAGCGAAGTATTCTGCAGAAAGATCGAGGCGTTGAGCCGCCGCGCCGCGCGAGCGCCGATGGGCCGGCCGCGCCGGGATCGGGCGCGACCGGACAATAGTCGAGTCTGACCCTACATTTCTCGGAGATGCGACATGCCCGGTGCGAGGGGTCGTAAAGCGCGATTATGCGCGCTCCCCAAGCGTGGCCCGCCGCGATCGGTCGGACAAATGGAGTCTGACGCTACTTTCGGGGATGCCCTCGGCGCTCATTCTTGTTGTTCCCGTCCTTCCCGAATTCGATCCCGGTGAAGTATTGGCGCAGCGGGCACAGCGCCGCATCCGTGCACGCGTGCTCGCGCGCGCATTGGCGCTGCGTCTGGTCGAGCAGCACGTATTGTCTGCACACCTTGCAGAATTCGAACGGGGAATCGAACATGCTCCCCCTCCTAACTGTCGCCGTGCGACCACCGTCCGCTTCGAGGCGATGCGCCCTCGGAATCGAAGATCGCCGCCACCCGCTCAGTGTAGTCGCGATCGGCCAGCCCGAAAAGGCGCTCAGCTCCTGCCGAACACCTCGTTGCCCTGCTGCTGCGCGACGCGGACGAAGGTCGTCCGCTTGGAGAGTTCGCGTAGCCGTCGCGCGCCGACATAGGTGCACGCCGAGCGCACGCCGCCCAGGATCTCCTGGACCGTGTCCGCGACGGAACCGCGGAAGGGGACCAGCACCTCGCGCCCCTCGGCCGCGCGGTACTTGGCGACGCCGCCGGCGTAGCGCTCCATCGCGGCCTTGCTGCTCATCCCGTAGAAGCGCATGAGCTTTGTGCCGTCGCGCTCGATGATTTCGCCACCCGACTCCTCGTGGCCGGCGAACATGCCGCCGAGCATTACGAAGTCGGCTCCGCCGCCGAACGCCTTCGCGATGTCGCCGACCGTCGCGCAGCCGCCGTCGGCGCAGATATGACCTTCGAGCCCATGCGCTGCGTCGGCGCACTCGATGATCGCCGACAGCTGCGGGTAGCCCACACCCGTCACCTTGCGCGTCGTGCACACCGACCCCGGCCCGATGCCGACCTTGACGATGTCAGCGCCGGTCAGGAGCAGCTCCTCGGTCATCTCTCCGGTGACGACGTTTCCGGCCATGATCACGAGATGGGGGTGACGGTCGCGGATCTTCTTAACGAAGCGGACGAAGTTCTCGGTATAGCCGTTGGCGACGTCGATGCAGACGTAGCGGACCGCCGGCTCGCCGCTTCCCGCCGCCTGCATCACCTTCTCGAACCTGTCCTCGTCGGCGCGCGCGATGCCCATCGAGTAGAAGGCCGCGCTCTTGCGCTCGAGTGCGGCGAAGAACGCAGCCACTTCGGGCAGCGCGTAGTGCTTGTGCAGCGCCGTCGACAGCTTGAAGGCGTCGAGCGCGCGCGCCATCTCGAAGGTCCCTGTCGTGTCCATGTTCGACGCGACGATCGGAATGCCGTGGTACTTCGTCCCGGTGTGCCGGAACGTGAACTCGCGCGAGATGTCGACGTCGGAGCGCGTCGTCAGCGTCGAGCGCTTCGGCCGGATCAGCACGTCCTGGAAATCGAGCTTGACGTCGTCCTCGATGCGCATGTTCCGCTCCGCGTCCGTCTCAGTAGCTGTGGTAACGCAGGCCGACGATACCCTTCTCGCCGGTCGTTGTGTCGACGAGCTCGGGATTGATGTGCGCCACGAGGAACCACGTCACGGTGAACTCCAGGCTTGCGTAGCGCGTCTGCCCGCCCGCGAGGGTCACGCTGAATTTGCGCTCGGGCTCGCTGATCGTCGAGACCTCATAAGTACCGGGCTTCCGGTCGACGCAGAACCACTCGTTGGGAAGCGCCTTCCCCACGACCTGACCCGCCACCGTGACTTCGGGCTGCACGGACAGCGCGTGCCAGGTCTCGCGATAGAAGCAGATGCGCGCATCGCCGGACGAGAGCGGCGGCGGCCCGGCGGCTTCCGTATCGCCCGCCGTCGCGCAGTCCGCGGTGAATGCCAGCGCCACCACCGCGATCCATCGCCATGCCGTGCCCATCATCCTCCGTCCCTCGGTCTTTCGAAACGATGCGCATGTTACCCGATACGCGTCACCAGCTGCCCGATGCCCCGCCGCCGCCCGAGCTGCCGCCTCCGCCCGAGAAGCTCCCGCCGCCGCCGCCCGACGACGAGCTGCCGCCGGAGGTGATGACCATGCCGCCGACGGTCGTCGTCCCTTTCGCTTGAGCTCCTCGGCCGCCTTCGCGTACCACGGCTGGCGGGCCAGCCAGAGCTTCGCAGCTGGATAGCCGATCACGTACAAGGCGAGCAGCGCGACCGTCGCCTGCGGGCCGATGATCACGATCGGAAACATCGCCCAGAACGGAATGAGGAACACGTACAGAAACCAGCCCATGCCAGGCGTCATCACACCGACGACCGTGAAAATGCCGATGATGCCGAAGATGAAGCAGCCGAGCAGGATGCGCATGTACCAAGGCAGGTCGGGGCCGTCGAATTCGAACGTCGATTTCCGTCCGCCGCTCGACGTGTCGGCGAGCTTCACCGCCGCGCCGGCGTCTGCAAGCTGTCCTTCGAGCTGCGCGACGACGGCCGCCACGCCGTCGGCGATGCCCCGGTCGAAGTCGCCGCTCTTGAACGCTGGCGTCATCACGTTGCGGATGATCCGGCTCGCCGCGACGTCGGTCAGCGTGCCCTCGAGGCCGTACCCGACCTCGATGCGCATCCGCCGATCCTGCGGCGCGACGACGACGAGGACGCCGTTGTCCTTGCCCTTCTGCCCGAGCTTCCACGCCGTGAAGACGCGGCTCGCGAATTCCTCGACGCTCTCGCCGCCGAGCGTCGGGATCGTCAGCACCACGATCTGGTCGGTCGTCTTGTCTTCGTGCGCCTTGGCCAGCGCCGCGATCCGCTCGCGTGTCGCGGGCTTCAGGATCTCGGCGTTGTCGACGACCCGCCCTGTGAGATACGGAACGTCGACGGCGCCGATCGTGGCGGCGGCCAGCAGAAGCGTCGCGATGCCTGCGCGCAGCGACAGTCGCGCAAACGCCACCGTCATCGATCGCTCTCGCCCGGCTCGAGCGGCCGGTCGGGCAGCACGTTGCGCGCGGTGCCGTCGCCCCGGAACCCCTTCTCGACCAACAGTGCCTCCAGCGCATCGAGCCCGGCCGCGAACGCGAGCGCGACCTCGCCCTTGCGGAACGGCGGCGTCATCGCGGCAACAACCGCCTGCCACTCGGCGGCCGTGACGCGGCCGTCGTACGCGCGATCGCCCAGCACGACGGCGACGCGCTCGTAGCGACTCGCGAAGAGAAGCACCGCCGTACGGCCCGGCGTCGCGAAGAGCTCGCGCTCGAGGAAGAGCGCCTTCGCGCGCTGACGCGCCTCGGCCTCCGCGCGCTCCCGCTGCAGGAAGAGCCGCTCGAACGGCCGCGAAAGCGTCGCCAGGAGCGCGCACGCGAGTCCCGTCGCGAGGATCGTGACCGCCGCCACGAGGGAAGCGTGCGCGGCGGTCCAGTCGGGCCGTGCCGCGTCGACCACGACGACGGCGAGTGCCGCGAGCGACACGCCGAAGGCGAACGCCCGCCAGCGCAGTCCGTGATAGCGATCCGAACGCTCGACCACGGCGGCCACCGCCTCGACGCCGGTATGCGTCTCGAGCGCGCGGATCCGCGCTTCGATGCCGCTCAGTTCGGTCTCGGACAATTCGGTCGGCAAGGGAGGTGCGACCGATCTGCCCCGCCGTGCCGCCCGGGCGTCAGTGCGAGAGGATCTTCGCCAGGAACTGCTGCGCCCGCTCGGAGCGCGGCTTGCCGAAGAAGTCGTCCTTGGTCGCGTCCTCGACGATGCGGCCGTGGTCCATGAAGATGACTCGATTGGCGACCTTGCGCGCGAAGCCCATCTCGTGGGTGACGACCATCATCGTCATGCCCTCTTTCGCGAGCAGCACCATCACGTCGAGCACTTCGTTGATCATCTCGGGGTCGAGGGCGGAGGTGGGCTCGTCGAACAGCATGCAGATCGGATCCATCGACAGAGCCCGCGCGATCGCGACCCGCTGCTGCTGGCCGCCGGAAAGCTGTCCCGGGAACTTGTCCTTCTGCGCATTGAGGCCCACGCGGTCGAGGAGCTTCAAGCCGCGCTCGACCGCCTCGTCCTTGCCGCGGTTCAGCACCTTGATCTGCGCCAGCGTCAGGTTCTCGGTGATCGACAGGTGCGGAAACAGCTCGAAGTGCTGGAACACCATCCCGACCCGCGCCCGCAGCTTGGGCAGGTTCGTCTTCGGATCGTTTACGGGGATGCCGTCGACGGTGACCTGCCCCTTCTGGAACGGCTCCAGCGCGTTCACGCACTTGATCAGCGTGGACTTGCCCGAGCCGGACGGCCCGCAGACGACGATCACCTCGCCCTTGTCGACCTTGGTCGTGCAATCGGTCAGCACCTGGAACGGGCCGTACCACTTGGACACATCGTCGATGTGGATCATGGGCATGGTAAGGGTCTGTTCAGGCAATGTTCGCAGACGCGAACGAGTGGCATGGGCCGCCAATCAAGGCGGACGACGAAGCGAAGACCGGGCGTCTTCGCGAGGAGGACAACGCTGAGTGGCGGCCCAGGGCGCCCGTTCCCTTCGGGTTGCTGCCGAAAACGCCTATCGCGGCGTTGCAAAGTCTCGCCGGGTTCACGACCCGCCTTCGCCTTTGCGCCTTGCGCTGCGCGTTTTCGGCCCTGCAACGCGTTCGCGAACATAGCCTGAACAGACCCTTCCTCAGCGAATGACGGCGATCTTCTTCTGCAAGTTCTTCACGCCGTAGGACAGCGTGTAGCACAGCACGAAATAGACCGCGGCGACGAACAGGTACATCTCGATCAGCCGGCCGTCGCGCTGCGCGATCTTCGAGGCGGCGCCGGTGAAGTCGGTGGCGGAGATCACGTAGACGAGCGAGGTGTCCTGGAACAGGATGATCGTCTGCGTGAGCAGAACCGGGATCATGTTGCGGAACGCCTGCGGCAGGATCACGAGCCGCATCGCCTGCCCGTAGGTGAGCCCCAGCGCGTAGGCAGAGTTGACCTGGCCCTTGGGAATCGACTGGATGCCGGCGCGCATGATCTCGCAGAAGTACGCGGCCTCGAACATGATGAACGTGATGATCGCCGTGCGCTCGGCGCCGATCTGCGGCGGCCGCTCGCCGCCAGTGACGAGCTGCAGCACCTGCGGCATGAGGAAGAAGAACCAGAACAGCACGAGCACGAGCGGGATCGACCGCATCAGGTTGACGTAGCCGGCGGCGACGTTCGACAGCACCTTCGACGCAGAGAGCCGCGCGAGCGCGAGCAGCGTGCCGAAGAAGAGGCCACCAAGCGACGCGATCGCGGTCAGCTGGACCGTGTACAGGAAGCCCTTCCACAGGTAGGGGATCGACCGGCTGATGACGTCGAAATCGAGGTTCATCGCCGCCCCTACTTCCCGCCGCCAATGTAGCCGGGGACGGCCACGCGTCGCTCGACGACGGCCATCACGCGGTTCGCGGTCATCGCGATGACGACGTAGACGAGCGTCGCCGCGGTGAATGCCTCGAAGAAATGGAACGTGTACTCGCCCATCTCGCGCGAGCGGAACGTGAGCTCGGCGAGCCCGATCGTGAGCGCGATCGACGAGTTCTTGATCAGGTTCATCGTCTCGCTCGTGAGTGGCGGGATCACGATCCGGAACGCCATCGGGAGGAGCACGAACCGGTAGACCTGGACCTGAGTGAGGCCGACCGCCATTCCGGCCATCCGCTGCCCGCGCGGCAACGACTGGATGCCGGCGCGGACCTGCTCGGCGACCCGCGCCGACGTGAACAGGCCGAGGCAGAGCACCGCCGACAGGAACTGCGCGTTCGCCGGATTGGTCTGGACGATCCACGCCTTGAGCGGCGGTATGAACTCCGGGATCACGAAATACCAGAGGAACATCTGCACGAGCAGCGGAATGTTGCGGAAGAGCTCGACCCAGCGCATTGCCGAACCGGACGAGCCACGGCGACTGCGTCGTGCGGATCGTGCCGATCACCGAGCCGACCGCCATCGCGATGATCCACGCGCAGGCGGAGACGCCGAGCGTCCACCAGAGGCCCGAGATCAGCAGGTCGAGATACGTCTCGCCGCCGCCCGGGATCTCCTGGAAGAAGACGCCCCAATCCAGGTCGAATTTCACGGTCCGCGCTCCTCCCCTACCCCCGTGCCAGCCGCGGAAAAACGAAAGGCCGGAAGCGCTCCTCCGCTGTCCGGCCCTTCGCGTCGGTCAGCGACCGTCGGCCACCCCGCTATTCGACGCCCTTGTCGTTCGGGTTGGCGAACGCCTCCCGGATTACCTGCGTTTCCTCGAAGCTCAGGTTGACGCCCTTCGGCGGAATCGGGCTCAGGAACCACTTGGCGTAGATCCTGTCGATCTCGCCGGACTTCATCACGCCGCCGATCGTCCTGTCGACCAGCGCCTTGAACTGCGGGTCGTCCTTGCGGATCATCATGCTGTAGGGCTCCTGCCGCAGCGATTCCTTGATGATCATGTAGTCGCCCGGGTTGCCCGAGTTCGCGATCTGGCCGGCGAGCAGGATGTCGTCCATCACGAACGCCGACGAGCGGTCCTGCGAAAGCAGCAGGAACGATTCCGCGTGGTCCTTGCCGTAGATCTCCTTGACGTCGACATTCTTCGTCTTCTCGTACTTCTTGAGCAGCGGCACCGAGGTCGTGCCGGAGGTCGTCGAGATCGTCTTGCCGTTCAGGTCGGCAAGGCTCTTGATGCCCGAGTTCTTCTTGACCGCCGCCGTGACGTTGATCACGAAGTAGGTCGGGCCGAACGACACCTGCTTCTGCCGCTCGACGCTGTTCGTCGTCGAGCCGCATTCCATGTCGATGTTGCCGGCCTGCAGCTGCGGGATCCGGTTGCCGGAAGTCACCGGCTGCAGGTTGACCTTGAGGTTCGGCATCTTGAGCTCGGCCTTGACTGCGTCGACGATCTTCATGCACAGGTCCATCGCGTAGCCGATCGGCTGCTGCTTGTCGTCGAGGTAGGAGAACGGGATCGACGACTCGCGGTGGCCGATCGTGATCGCGCCTGTGTCCTTGATCTTCTTGAGCGTACCGGTGAGTTCCTGCGCGTGGGCAGAAACCGCGAACGCGGCAGCGACGACGGCGAAAAGGGTCTTGCGATACAGCTTCATGGAACGCCTCCTGTGGCGCAGCGCGAGAGCTGCGGTGGATACGGTGCGCGGGTGAGAATCGGTCGGGTCGCCCGGCGCACTGCTCGAGGCAGTGCTGACGGGCGAAGTCGGTCCGCTAGTGTAGCGGCGCGGCGGCCCGGTTGTCCACGCGCCCGCGCCCCGCGGGCAGGCGCGGCCGGCCGCAGCCTATAATCTAGGCATGTCCGGAACGCCGGCGCTCGTGCCCGTCATGCGCACCGCCGACCTGCGGCGGGTCGAGGCGGCGGCTCGGGGCGAGCCGCTGATGGAACGCGCGGGTCTCGCCGCGGCCGAGGTCGCCCGGGCCATGGCCGGCGACCGCCCCGGCGTGATCACGATCCTCGCGGGCCCCGGCAACAACGGCGGCGACGCGTTCGTCGTCGCGCGTTGGCTGCGCCAGTGGTACTTTGACCCGGTCGTGGTGTTCCGGAGCGATCCCTCGCGCATGCCTCCCGATGCCAACGCCGCGTACTGCGCGTACGTCGCGGACGGTGGCAAGACGGTACCCGATGCGCCCTCCGACGGCCACGGCCGGCTGATCGTCGACGGGCTGTTCGGCATTGGCCTCA
Source organism: uncultured beta proteobacterium (assembly GCA_963830485.1). Lineage (GTDB taxonomy): Bacteria > Pseudomonadota > Gammaproteobacteria > Burkholderiales > Casimicrobiaceae > CAIWHR01. The sequence continues at coordinate 150,073 of CAWHNE010000015.1, read as the reverse complement.
CACGAGCGCTGTCCCCCGACTACGTCGCGCTGATCGCGCGCGCGAATGCCTCAGGTGTTCCGACCCTCGCGCTCGACGTGCCCACCGGCATCGATGCCGATACGGGGATCGCGTATGGCGCCGCGATCCGCGCCGATGCGACTGCGACGTTTATCGCGCTCAAGCCCGGACTCATCATGGGCGACGGCGTCGACTACTGCGGAACGGTCTCGGTGCATTCGCTCGGAATCGACTGCGAATCCGGCGGAGCCGCGCGCGGCCACCGCCTCGATTGGCCCGTTCTCGCCGACGCACTGCCCGACGTCCTGCGCCGCAGCGTGCGCAACGTGCACAAGGGCACGTTCGGCACGCTCGGCATCATCGGCGGCGCGGCCGGCATGGCCGGCGCGCCGTTGCTCGCCGGCAGAGCGGCGCTGCACGTCGGCGCCGGCAAGGTCTGGATAGGCTTCGCGGCAGCCGATCATCCGGCGGTCGACTGGGCGCAGCCCGAGCTGATGCTGCGCCCCGCCGCGCGCGTGCTGGGTGCCGGCGCCGATGCGCTCGTCTGCGGCCCCGGGCTTGGCACCGACGACGTCGCCGCCGATCTCCTCGCACGGGCGATCGCGGAGCCTGTCCCGCTCGTCGTCGACGCCGACGCACTCACGCTGCTCGCGCTGCGGCCCGACCTGGCGGCAGCCGTCGCCGCACGGCGGGCGCCGACGCTCGCCACGCCGCATCCGGCCGAGGCAGGACGCGTGCTCGCGAAGTCCGTCGCCGACATCCAGGCGGACCGGATCGCGGCGGCGCAGGCGATCGCCGAGAAGCTCCGCGCCTCGGTGGTGCTGAAGGGCGCTGGCAGCGTGCTCGCGTACCCGGATGGGCACTGGGACATCAACGCGACCGCCAACCCCGCGCTCGCCAGCGCGGGCACCGGCGATGTCCTCGCCGGACTCGCGGGCGCCTTCCTCGCGCAGCAGATCGATCCGACGATGTCGCTGCGGCTCGCCGTGTCTCTGCACGGTGCCGCCGCGGACGCATGCGTCGCGGCGCGGCGCGGACCGGTGGGGCTGACCGCCGCCGAGCTCGCGCCGGTGGCGCGCGACCTTCTGAACGCCGCCGCGGCCTCCGCGCGATCAACTTGAATCGGTGCGCCGAGCCGTCGGCCGCTTGCGGCCTCGGCCTCCGCACCGCCATGCATCGCGACAACCGCGTGGTCGGCCTCGCTGCGCCGACTCGCTCAGGTCGCATCCCCTCTCGCTTCGCTCGGGGGCCCCTGCTTCCCGGCTCGCGTCGCTACTCGCGATCGCTCGCTCCCCCTCGGCGCTTCGCGCCCGGTTCGGCCTCCGCACGGGCAGCAAGACTCGATGGGCCGAGTCGTCGGCCTCCGAACGCGCTCCCGATGGCTCGCATCCCTGCGACGCTTCGCGGCGCAGGGCCCCTGCTCGCCGTTCGCGCGCTCCCCTGGCTCGCCGCTCGCGCCGCTAGGGGATGAGGACGGTCGCGCCAGTCGTCGCGCGCGATTCGAGCGCGCGGTGCGCGACCGCGGCGTCCTTGAGCGGGAACGTCTGCCGCGGCTCGCTCACGATCTTGCCCGCGAGCACGAGGTCGAACAGCTCCTTGGCCATCGCCGCGATGGCTTCGCGCGTCGTCGTGTACGTGACGAGCGTCGGCCGCGTGACATAGAGCGAACCCTTGGCGGTCAGGGTCAGGATGTCGAGCGGCGGCACGGGCCCCGAGGCGTTGCCGTAGCTCACGAACAGTCCGCGCGGCGAGAGGCAGTCGAGCGAGCCGGGAAACGTGTCCTTGCCGACGCCATCGTAGACGACCGGCACGCCCTTGCCGCCGGTCAGTGCCTTCAAGCGCTCGACGAAGTTCTCGCGCGTGTAGACGATCGTGTGCGCGCAGCCGTTGGCCTTCGCGAGCGCCGCCTTCTCGTCGGAGCCGACCGTGCCGATCATCGTGACGCCGAGCGCGCGCGCCCACTGGCATGCGATCAGGCCCACGCCGCCCGCAGCTGCATGGAACAGGATCGTCTCGCCGGTCTTGAGCCGGTAGGTCTGGCGGAACAGGTACTGGACCGTGAGGCCCTTCAGCATCAGCGTCGCGGCGACGCGCTCGGGGATGCCGTCGGGCAGCTTGACGAGCCGCTCGGCCGGCATCACCCGGACCTCGCTGTACGAGCCGATCGCGCCGCCGCAGTAGGCGACGCGATCGCCGGGCTTCACCCAGTCGACGCCGCTGCCGACGGCCTCGACCACGCCTGCGGCCTCGCTGCCTATGCCGGAAGGGAGCGAGACCTTATAGAGCCCGCTGCGATGATAGGTGTCGAGGTAGTTGACGCCGACGGCGGTGTGGCGCACGCGCGCCTCGCCGGGTCCGGGATCACCGACGGCGACCTCTTCCCACTGCATGACCTCGGGACCCCCGGGGGCGTGGATGCGGATGGCGTGCGGCATCGAATCTCTCTCCTTGTCTGCGGGTTCCTATTGTATCGAGTCCGCGCGCAGCAGGCGTTGGGATCGCGCTTCAGCGATCGCCTTCGATCGTCCCAAATTCGGCGGAGACACGAGCGTAGAAGATGCCGATCGCTTCGCCGCGAACGAGCGCGATCAGCCGATCGGCCTCCTCGGCCGTGACCAGGAATTCGACGACGACCGTCATCGCGGCCGCGAGCTCGAAGAAATGTTCCTCGTGCAGGATGCCGTGGCGCCCGAAGCCGGCGATCGCGCGAAACGCCGATCCGCCGCGAACCCCCTGCTTCTTTGCCTGCTCGAGCAGCCATTCGTAGAGGGCGACATGGCGGTGCAGCCGGTTCTCGTGGACATAGAAGCGCAACAGCGTGCCATTCATGCCTCAACCTCCGCACCGGTATTGTTTAACGCTATGCCGAGTTGTCGGTCTCCCGCAATCGCTCGCGGACGCGCCCTTCGGGCCTTGGCTTCGCCCCGCTCGCTCATGGCGTCCCCCAAGCGTAGAGCGCACGGACCAGCACGATTCCGGCGATTGTCATCACGATCGAGCCAGCGACGTGCAGCCCGATCGCGATCGCCCCCCACAGGTGCTCGCGCCGCAGCAGCAGCGTGACCACTTCGGCCGAGAACGCGGAAAACGTCGTGAGCCCGCCGAGGAAACCGGTCGTGACGAGGAGCCGCGCCTCCGGCGACATCACCGCGTGCCGCGTCATCAGCTCCATCGCGATGCCCATGAGGAGGCCACCCACCAGATTGGCGGCGAGCGTGCCGAGCGGCAGCGTCGGAAACACCGGATTGAGCATCGCGCCCAGTCCCCACCGCAGCCAGGCGCCCGCGGCCGCGCCGCCGCCTACCGCGAGTATCCCGCTCCAGGGCATTCTTCTCTCCTCCCGCGCGTCACGTCGCGGCGCGCGTCAATATAGGAGGCAGCGGCAGCGACCGCAAGCGCCTTTTCCGCTCAGCTGCGCAACGTCGCGGTCAAGCGGGCGGGGCTCGCGAGCAGGTCGAGTGCGTCGCACACGTCGCGCGCGAGGATCGTCGATGCCTGCAGCGCCTCTGCCGCGAGGCCCTCGCCGCCGCAGACGCCGATGCCGAGCGCGACCGCCGCGAGCATGAGCCGATCGTTGCGCCCGTTGCCCACCGCCACGACGTGTCGCGCGCCCAGCGCTTCGACGTAGCGGCGCTTGCCCTCGGCCTGATTCTCCGCCGGCAGCACGACGAGCCGGCAGTCGAGATTGCCGATTTCGGCGCGCACGGTGCCGAAGGTGTCGGCGGTCACGACGTGGAGCCGTAGCTGTCCCGACAATCGCGTCAGACGTGCGCGGACCTCCGGCGGCAGCACACCGTCCAGAGCCAGCGTGCCGTTGTAGTCGCAGACGAGATCGTGAAGATCGAGCCGGCCGAAGCCCGGAATCGCGAGCTCGATCATCGCCGTCGGCGCGACCTGCGTCAGCGCACGAACGCGTCGACGAAGTGCGCGCCGAGACCGACAGCCGCGTAGTGCCGACGGCACATCTCGAGCTTCGTGAAGACGTCCTCGTAGCCGATCGCGCGGTCGGCGTCGTCGAGGTAGATCATCGCGCCGGCGATCGAGAAGAACGTGATCATCTCCGGGCAGTCGGCGAGCACCGTCAGCGTGTGGGTCTCGCCCGGCGGCTCGTAGACGAAGCTGCCGGTCTCCGCGATCCAGTCGTGCTCGAGGTACTTCCAGCGCCCTTTGATGACGTAGCCGGTGACCGCCATCGGGTGCCGGTGCCGGTGCAGCACGCCGGACTTGCGCACGCGCAGCAGGTTGCACCAGCCGCCGCGCACCGTGTCGAGAAGCAGCGGCCGGAACCAGACGTCCGGCGCCTGCGGCACCCAGACGCGCTCGTCGTCGGGAACCGCCCCGACGGCGATCTCGGGCTGAATTCCGTGCGCGGCGCCGACGTGAAGGCCGCTCACTGCGTCCCGTGCCGCACCATCGCCTTGAGCGCGGCGATCTCCGCGACCGCTGTGTTTCCGTGCGGCAGCGGGCGGCGCGCGCGCCGATACCAGTACTTCGCGTTCTCGAGATCGCCCTCGATCAGGTGCACGAGGCCGTGCGCCCAGCAGCCAAGCGGTGTCGCGTCCTTCTGCACGAGCGCGTGCGCGGCCCGCCACTCGCCCGCTTCGAGATGCAACACCGCTTTCGCCAGCGGCGTAAGATCCGCGTCCTTTCTCGGCACGCGCCTGCCGCGCCGTCTTCGGCGGCGCGACTTCCTGCGCCGACTTGGTGGCCGGTGCGTGACGGTTCGTCTTTGCGAGGGGTGTAACGGCCATCGTGCCCTCCCGAGCGAACGAGCGGCGTGCGCGGGATCGCCGCGCTGCCCTCCCAATCATCCTGCAGTGCCTGCGCGAGCTGCGTTGAGATCAGGCTCGGCGCCGCGGCGCTGACGCGGATTCTATCCTCCACGCACGCAATTGCCAGCGATTTCGTCGACACGGCGACACCGATTTTGATCGCGCTTCGGCCCAACACGCGTGCGCCACGGCAGTGCACAAGGGTTCGCGTGATGTCGACGATGCATCCTCTTGATTTTGCGAGCAGCCGGCGTGCTGCAGCGCAAAGTCACATCGACGTCGCGGCGGCTCTATGCCAACGTCATCGCACCGCCGGCGAGCAGCGCGCGGACCGCCGTGTCGCGCGGCAGCGGCGCGACGGCGCCGAATCCCGTCGTCGCGAGCGCCGCGGCGGCATTCGCGTAGCGCGCTGCATCGAACGGCGAATCGCCAGCGTGCGAGCGCGCCGCGAAGGCGCCATCGAAGCAGTCGCCGGCACCCGTCGCGTCGACGCATTCCACGCGATGGCCGGCAATCGTCTCCGATCGGCGGCCGTCGGACACGACGACGCCCTCGGGACCGCACTTCAGCGCAACGACCGGCGCGCCCAGCGCGTGGCACCAGTCGATGATCGCTTCCGCGTCGTCGTAGCCGGACAAGGTCCGCGCCTCGTCCCGGCTCGGCAGGAACCAGTCGCACTGCGCAATCGTCGCCATGATCACCGCGCGCGCCCGCGCGAGCGGCCAGAGCTTGGGCCGCAGATTGGGATCGTAGGAAATGCGCGCGCCGCTCGCCTCGGCCAGTTCGATCGCGGCGAACACGGTGTCGCAGGCGCTCGCGCTGATCGCCTGGCTGATGCCCGATACGTGAAGGATCGCCGCGCCCGCGATGACCTCGCGCGGCAACGCCTCGGGCGTCATCCGCGAGGCGGCCGATCCGGCGCGCAGATACGAGAACTCGTGGCCGCGCGCGCCGTGGGTCACGAAATAGACACCGGTGGGTGCGACGGGATCGACGGTGACGCCACGCGTGTCCACCCCCTCGCGCTGCCACAGCTCCGAGAGCATCCGGCCGAATGCATCGTCGCCGACCCGTGTCACGTAGCCGACGCGTCCGGCGTCGCCTGCGAGCCGCGCGGCCGCGATCGCCATGTTCGATGTATCGCCGCCGAAACCGCGCAGATACGATTCGGGCGCGTCGGCGCGTGCCTGATTGAACTCGATCATCGGCTCGCCGAGCGCGATGATCGCGGGCCGGCCGGGATTGTGTGAGGTCATGCGGAGGAGTTTAGCGCGCCAGCGGGATTCGCCGAATCGCTACCGTACGACGTCGGCCGCACGCGCGATCCGCCACAGCCCGCGCGCGGCTGCATCCTCCGGCGCCACGCGTGCCGCAAGCCCGGCTTCGCGCAGCGCGGCCGCGTAGCGATCGTACAAGACCCGGCTGCCGATCACCAGCACCGAGTCGAGCGGCGCGCCGTGCGCCGAGGCCCAGGCGCGCCCCGCGGCGATTTCGCTGCCGATCAGAAGGCCGGAGAGATAGTCGCCCGCGTCTTCCGGCGCAAGCTCACCGCGCAGCGGAAGCGTGCGGACGCCGAACAGCTGATGGAGGAGATCGCCGCTGCGGGCAAGGCCGCGGCGCACGCCCTGCGCGAAGGGCTCCGGGGCGAACCTGTCCGCGGGCGGCGCGAGCATGCGGCCGAGGATGCTGTGCTCGTGGAGCACCGCGAACACTTCGCCCGTCATGTGCGTGGTGAACGCGACGATCGTGCCTCCGTGCACCAGCGCCCACTTGCTGTGCGTGCCGGGGAGGATGGCGAGCGTGGGTGCCGCCTCGTTGGCAATCGCACCCGCGATCTGCGTCTCCTCGCCACGCATCACGTCCGGCATCCCGTCCATGCCGCGGCACACGAGCCCGGGCACGATCGCGAGCGCGCCATCCTGCGTGCGCACGATGCCGCGCGCGAGCGCATCGACGGGTGCGGGGCAGTCGACGTAGGGCGCCTCGATCCAGCCCTGACGGCTGCCGATCATCCCGCACGCGAGGCGCGGCGCGGTGTCGGAGCTCCAGTCGCCGAGAAGCGCGGCGAGCGCGTCGGGATAGCCGCCCTTCACCTGCTGGATGCCGAGGGGAGCCGCCCGAGCATCGCAGACTTCGCCGCGGTCATCGAGGCGATAGGCGCGAGCCGAGGTCGTCCCCCAGTCGACGGCGATGAGAGCCGTCCGACGCGCGCTCACGCGCGGTGCACTGGTGACGCGCAGTGCACCGGCGCGTTCATGGTTGCGCCCCCACGCTTGCGGCTGTCGCCGCTGCGCTGCCCCCAGAGGGGGAGCAATTCGCGCCTTGGGGCGGCCCGGCGGCGCTCATGCGCCCGGTTCCGCAGCGGCCTGCCACCGCGCCGCTGCGTCGTCGTCGCTCGCGCGCGCGTCGACCCAGTGCGTTCCGTCCGGGGTGGTCTCCTTCTTCCAGAACGGCGCGCGCGTCTTGAGATAGTCCATGATGAATTCGCACGCCGCGAACGCTTGGCCGCGATGCGCGCTCGTCACGCCGACGAGCACGATCTGGTCGGCGGGCGCGAGTGCTCCGACGCGGTGGACAACGAGCGCATCGACGATGTCCCAACGTGCCTTCGCCTCGTCGACGATCGCCGTGAGCGCCTTCTCCGTCATTCCCGGATAGTGCTCGAGCGACAGCGCGGCGACCGTGCCGCCGTCGTTGACGTCGCGCACGGTGCCGATGAACGCGGCCACCGCGCCGACCTTGGGATCGCCGGCACGCAGCGCTGCGAGCTCGCGCGCGACGTCGAAATCGGCGGTCTGGACGCGGACGGTCATGCCTAACGCGCGAATCAGCCGCCGGTCACGGGCGGGAACAGCGCGACCTCGTCGCCCGGCCGCAGGGGCGTTTCCGGCTGCGCCATGTCGTGATTGACGGCGATGCGCACCGCACGCCCCGGCGCGAGCTCGGTCGCCCAGGCGCCGCCACGCGCGGCGAGCCAGGCGCGCAGCTCGGCGGCCGTCGCGATGCCAGCCGGCAGACGCACGCTCTCCGTCGCCATGCCGAACGCATCGCGCAATCGGGCGAGGTAGACGAGCGTCAGAGTCTCGGTGGGAGCGTCGCGCATCGTGAAGGCTCGAGGCGCCCACGGCCCGCGCCGATGCGGGGGAGCGGCGCAGCCCGCGGCCGCAGGCCGGTCAGAACCGGAATTGGACGCCCAGGGTGACCTGGTCGGTCTCGGGAATGCTCGTGCCGAATTCGCCGGCGAATCGACCGAAGCGGCTGTACTCGAGCCGCAGGCCGAGCGCGGAGTTCATGTCGTAGCGCACCCCGACGCCATAGTTCACACCGTCGCGCAGGCCGCGGTTGCTCACGACCGACACGGGCGAACTCCCGGCGAGTTGTGCCCCTTCCGTCTGCGCGTAGCCCAGGCGACCGTATAGCGCGACGGACTTGTAGAAGGTCCAACTCGTGAACACGTCGACATTCACGCTGCGGCTCGCGACATCGCCAGCTCCTGCGCCGAATCGCAGCCCGACGCCGCGGCGCGCGTTCGCCGGGTCGAACGGTCGCAGCGCGTATTGGTCGAGCGAGCTCACCGAGGCCTCGACGGCCAGGTCGTTGCTCCACCTGTAGCCGCCATAGGCGAGCGAGCGCGAGGTCGAGTCGTCGCCGACGCTGGTCGGGTAGCGATTGAGGCCGATGGCGCTGCCGCCGAAGTTCACGCCTACGCCGGAGGGCGTGCTGTCCTTGACCGACACGCCCCCGTAGAATCCGTCGGTCTTCGTCGCATCCACGTGCTCGCTTGCCTGCGCTTGGCTTACGAGGCCAAGTGAAAGCGAAATCGAGATAACGGATGCAATCGATTGAATTTTCATGATAGCCGCTGACGGCCGCTTCGACTGCGACGCGGACCGGCGGGGCCGGCAGCCGTACCATGATCGGCGCAGCCGCCCATTTCCCTCGCCGGGCTCGGCCCGTTGGGCAGCGAATTCGGCGATCAGTTTCACGGTACTCGCCGAGGTAAGGCAAGTCAATTGCCGGTCCGCCAAACGCGCGCATTTCGGGTGACGAACGTTGCGACCGCGTCATAGTCGGCGAGACCGAGGATGGGCAGGCGGTCCGCGGTCGCCGGCGGCAGCGCGGCGGGGGTATCGGTGGCGATGGCGACGATATGCGGATCCTGCGGATGGATGAGCGGCTTGCCGACCTCCGCACGCCACACCTCGAGCTTCGGAATGGCCGCGGATTTGAACCCCTCGACCAGCGCCAGATCGCAAGTCGAGAGGTGGGCGAGCGCCTCGTCCATCGACAGCTCCGCGCCGCCGCGCAACTCGTGCATCAGCGCCCAGCGCGTGCCCGACGTCACGAGAACTTCCTGGCAACCGGCCTGCCGGTGCCGATAGCTGTCTTTCCCCGGCTGGTCGACGTCGAAGCTGTGGTGGGCGTGCTTGACGAGCGAAACCCGATGCCCGGAGGCGACGAGCCGTGGCACGAGCTGCTCGATCAGCGTCGTCTTGCCGCTACCCGACCACCCGGCGAAGCCGAAGATGCGTGTTGCGCCGTCGCGATTCACCCCGACATTCTACCGAGGCGGGTTGCCGGAACCGCGCGCGCAATCGACACCGCCGGCGCGCAAAGCTAAGCTGGCTAATTGGACGCACCCAGTCATGAACCCTTCCCCGTCTCAATGGCCGGTCCCCATCCCACCCACCGCGACGCCGCGTGACGTCGAGGGCGTGATCGAGCGCGTGATCGCCGACGTGCCGCCGCCGCGCACCGAGCGCGTGTCGGATGCGGCGCGGGCGTCGGGGCGCGTCGCGCGCGAAGCGGCGCAGAAAGCGGCTGTGCTCTCCGGGTCGCTCGCGCTGCCGCCGGGCCCCATCGGGATGCTGACGGTGCTGCCCGACCTCTATCTCATCTGGAGGATCCAGCGGCAAATGGTCGCCGACATCTTCGCGCTGCACGGCCGCGAGGCCGAGCTCACGCGCTCGCACATGCTCTACTGCCTGTTCCGGCACATGGCGAGCCAGGTCGCACGCGACGTCGTCGTTCGGGCGGGACAGCGCGCAGTCGTCCAGCAGCTCTCCGCGGGTGCCATTGCCGGCCTGCTGCAGACCGTCGGCGTCTCCGTTACGCAACGCGTCGCCGGTACGGCGGCGAGTCGTTGGGTGCCGATCGCTGGCGCCGCCGCTGTCGGCGCCTACGCGTACTGGGACACGCTGCAGGTCGCGAAGTCTGCGCGGCGGCTGCTCGAAACGCCTGCGGCGGCCGGCTGACCATGTGCGGACGCTACGAGCTCCATACCAATCCGGCGGCGATCGCGCTCGCGTTCGGCCTCGCGCATCCGCCGGATCTGCACGCGCGCTACAACATCGCGCCGATGACCGACGTGCCGATCGTGCGCGTCGGCCCCGACGGCGAGCGCGAGCTGGTGCGGGTGCGATGGGGTCTCGTGCCGCGGTGGGCGAAGGACCCCTCCATCGGCAACAAGATGATCAATGCCCGCGGCGAGACGATCGCCGACAAGCCATCGTTCCGGATCGCCTACCGCAAGCACCGCTGCCTGCTGCCCGCCGACGGGTTCTACGAATGGGCGGCCGTGCGTGTCGGCGAGGGGCCGCGCAAGCAGCCGCTGCACATCGGGATGAAGGACGGGGCGCTGTTCGCGCTGGGTGGACTCTACGAGCGATGGCTTTCGCCCGCGGGCGAGGTGCTCGACACCTGCACGATCGTCACGACGGAGGCGAACGAGCTGCTTCGGCCCGTGCACGAGCGGATGCCGATGATCGTCGCTCCGCGCGATTACGAGAGGTGGCTCGATCCGGCGAATGCCGAGGTCACCGACCTGGTCGCGCCGTATCCGTCGAACGAGATGGCCTACTACCCGATCTCGGCGCGCGTCAACAGCGTGAAGCACGACGACGCGAAGCTGATCGAGGCCACCGAGCCGATGCCCGCCGACAGCGAACCGGAACATCCGCCGCCGCACATGCCGGAGCAGGAAGAGCTGTTCTGATGCATTCGTGAGGTCGGATTCATATCGCGAGCTCGCGGTTCATTGCGGAGCGCGCATGCATCGCTGAGACTCGCCGGTTGGCAGCTCCTCCTATGCTCAAATCATAGGCACGGAGTGCTCACAATACCGTGGGAAATCCACAGCCAGACCGAGACGTCTCTGAAAATGAACGTTCGTCGGCGCATCGAGCACGAATCGGGGCGGTTAGGGTGCCTTTCGCTCGCCCATCCACTCCTTGAGCAGCGTGTAGGTAACCGCGAGGACAACTGGACCCACGAACAGGCCCACGATGCCGAATGCGATCAGGCCCCCGATCACGCCGGCGAAGATGAGCAGCATCGGCAAATCGGCTCCCTTGCGGATGAGGAACGGGCGCAGGAAGTTGTCCATGGTGCCGACGCCGACAGTCCAGACCAGCAAGGCTATGCCCCACGCGGTCTGGCTGGTCCAGAAGAGCCAGATGACGGCCGGAACGAGCACGAGGATGGGCCCCATCTGCGCGATGCAGAGCAGCAGGATCACGCCAGTCAAAAACCCGGCGAACGGAATTCCCGCCACGGCGAGGCCAAGCCCCGCCAGAACGGTCTGCGCCAATGCGGTGACGACCACGCCGAGCGCGACGGCCCGGATGGCCTGACCGGCAAGCACCACGACCCCTTCGCCCCGATCGCCCGCGAGCCGGCGGCCGAAGCGGATCAGTCCTGCTCTCGCCGCTTCGCCCTGCGTGTACATGACCACCGCGATAATCACGGTCAAGAGGAACTGAAAGCCCAGGATGCCGACGCCGCCGAGCGCGCTGGCCACCCACTGCGCAACAGCTGCCGCATGCGGCGCAAGGCGCGCAGCGAGTTCCCCCTTGCCGGCCGCCGCAATGCTATTCCAGCCCTCGGCGATCCTCGCGCCGACCAGCGGAATACGGGAGAGCCATTCGGGGGCCGCGGGGATCGATGCGGTGGCCAACGTGCTCAGCCACCCCGTGATCGTGTCCTTGTTGTCGACCAGCGTCTCGATCGCCAGCACCAGTGGCACGACGAACACGAGAACCATCGCGCCGGACACGATCGTCACTGCCAATGCACGGCTGCGCAACCTGTCCTGCAGCTTGAGCATCATCGGCCACGTCGCTACCACGATCATCGCCGCCCAGATGATCGCGAGCAGGAATGGGCGCAAGATCCAGAACGACGCACCGATGAGAATCGCCATCAGCAGTACGGCGAGCACAGTGCGCGTCAGATCGCGCTGCGCGTCGGGAGTGGGTCCGTCGCTCTTCATGGTCACCTCGTTCGTCTCAGTTCAGATCACCGTCCTTGTAGTACTTGGGCTTTTTGTCGGCTCGCCGAGGCGGACGAGGATGTCGCGGATCGTGGACGACAGGCGAGATTTGATATGCCGTCGGTGATTTGAATGAGCACGGCTTCGACATCAGCAAACGCTACACGTCAATGACTCACCCATTGTAGGCGCCTACGAGGCCGCCGCGACCACGACCCGCGACGCACCAGCGGCAGCCACCCGCCGCGCAAGTCCGCGGCCGCGCAGCAGCAGATAGGCGGCCGGAATCACCAGCATCGACAGGAGCGGCGCGGTGATCATCCCGCCGACCATCGGCGCGGCGATCCGCTGCATCACCTCGGCGCCCGTGCCCGAGCTCAGCATGATCGGCAACAGGCCGGCCATGATGACGGCGACCGTCATCGCTTTCGGCCGCACCCGTAGCACGGCGCCCTCCTCGATCGCCGCGACCAGCGTCTCGAGAGTCGCCGGCTCGCCACGCGCGAGGCGAGCCTCCCACGCGTGGCGCAGGTACAGGAGCATCACGACCCCGAACTCGGCGGCCACGCCGGCCAGCGCGATGAATCCGACGGCGGTCGCGACGGAGGTCGAGAAGCCGAGCGTCCACAGCAGCCAGTAGCCGCCGACCAGCGCGAACGGCACGGCGAGCATGATGAGCAGCGCCTCGTCGACGCGCCGGAACGCGAGGTAGAGCAGCACGAAGATCACGATCAGTGTGAACGGCACGACGTAGGCGAGCCGCGCCTTCGCCCGCTCGAGGTACTCGAACTGGCCCGACCACGACAGCGAATAGCCGGGCGGCAATTTGACCTCGCGCGCAACCGCGGCTTGCGCGTCGCGGACGACCGAGACCAGGTCGCGTCCGCGGACATCGACGAAGACCCAGCCTGACAGTCGGGCGTTCTCGCTCTTCAGCATCGGCGGGCCGTCGACGATCCGCACGCTGGCGATCGCCGAGAGCGGCAGCTGTGCGCCGCGCTCGGTGACGATCGGGAGCATCCGGACCGCCTCCACGGAATCGCGCAGGTCGCGCGGGTAGCGGACCGAGATCGGGAAGCGCGCGAGGCCCTCGATCGTCTCGCCGATGTTCTCGCCGCCCACGGCGGCCGCGATGACGTCCTGGACTTCGGCGATACTGAGACCGTAGCGTGCGGCGGCGGCGCGGTCGATCACGACGTCGAGATAGCGCCCGCCTTCGAGCCGCTCGGCCAAGGCGGAGGTGACGCCGGGAACGCCGTGCACCGCGCGCTCGATCGCCTGCGCGGTGCGGTCGATTTCACCGAGATCGGGACCCGAGACCTTGATGCCGATCGGGCTCTTGATGCCGGTCGCGAGCATGTCGATGCGGGCGCGAATCGGGGGCACCCAGATATTGGAGAGCCCCGGCACCTGCACCGCGCGGTCGAGCTCCTCGACCAGCTTGTCGGTCGTCATGCCCGGCCGCCATTCCGACTTGGGCTTGAACTCGATCGTCGTCTCGATCATCTCCATCGGCGCGGGATCGGTCGCGGTCTCGGCGCGGCCGACCTTGCCGAATACGCGCGCGACCTCGGGGACCGCACGGATCATCCGGTCGGTCTGCTGCAGCACCTCACCCGCCTTGCCGGCCGACAGTCCGGGCAGCGCCGTCGGCATGTACAGAAGGTCGCCTTCGTCCATCGGCGGCATGAACTCGCCGCCGAGACGCGAGAGCGGCCACGCGGTCGCGACGAGGATCAGCGCGGCGAGCAGCAGCGTTGTCCTCGGATGCCGCAGCGCAAGCCGCAGCTGCGGCCGGTAGCCGGCGATGAAGAAGCGGTTGAGCGGATTCGCATTCTCGGAGGGGATGCGCCCGCGGATCACGTAGCCCATCAGGACCGGCACTAGCGTCACCGCGAGTCCGGCGGAGGCCGCCATCGCGTAGGTCTTGGTGTAGGCGAGCGGCGCGAACAGCCGGCCCTCCTGCGCCTCCAGCGTGAAGACCGGCAGGAATGAGAGCGTGATGACGAGCAGGCTGAAGAAGAGCGCCGGCCCGACCTCGACCGCCGCTTCGGTGATGAGGCGCCAGCGCTCCTCGTTCGACGGCTCGCCGGAGCGCCCGGAACGGGACGACTCGTGCTTCCAGGCCTCGAGTTTCTTGTGCGCGTTCTCGACCATCACGATCGCCGCGTCCACCATGGCGCCAATCGCGATCGCGATCCCGCCCAGTGACATGATATTCGCGTTGACACCCTGCACACGCATCACGATGAACGCGGCCAGCACGCCGAGCGGCAGCGACACGACGGCCACCAGCGCCGAGCGCAGGTGGACGAGGAACGCGAGGCAGACGAGCGCGACCACGGCGAACTCCTCGATCAGCTTATCGCGCAGGTGATCGACCGCGCGCTCGATCAACGCCGAGCGATCGTAGACGGGCACGATCTCGACGCCGGCCGGCAGGCTGGGCTTGAGCGTCTCGAGCTTGGCCTTGACCGCCTGGATCGTCTCCCATGCGTTCTTGCCCGAGCGCAGCACGATGACGCCGCCGACCACTTCGCCCTCGCCGTCCAGATCGGCGATACCGCGGCGCATCTCCGGACCCAGCTGCACACGCGCGACGTCGGCCAGCAGCACGGGGGTCCCGCCTTCGGACACCAGCACCGGAATCTTGCGGAAGTCGTCCAGCGACTTCAGATAGCCGCGCGCGCGCACCATGTACTCGGCCTCGGCCAGCTCGACCACCGAGCCGCCGGCTTCGCGGTTCGCGTCGCGGATCGCAGCGATCACCTTCCCGAGCGGCAGGCTGTACGCCTTCAACCGCGCCGGGTCGACGACGACCTGATACTGCCGGACCATGCCGCCGACCGTCGCGACTTCGGCAACGTTCGCGACCGCCTTGAGCTCGTACTTGAGGAACCAGTCCTGCAGCGCGCGCAGCTGGGCGAGGTCGTGCGTCCCGCTTCGGTCGACGAGCGCGTACTCGTAGATCCAACCCACGCCCGTCGCGTCGGGCCCGAGCGCCGGCTTCGCCGCGGCGGGCAGCCGCCCCTGCACCTGGTTCAGGTACTCGAGCACGCGCGAGCGCGCCCAGTACTGATCGGTGCCGTCCTCGAACAGCACGTAGACGAACGAGTCGCCGAAGAACGAGTAGCCGCGCACCGCCTTGGCGCCCGGCACGGAGAGCATCGTCGTCGTCAGCGGATATGTGACCTGATCCTCGACGATCTGCGGCGCCTGGCCTGGAAATGTCGTGCGGATGATCACCTGCGTGTCTGACAGGTCGGGAATCGCATCCAGAGGCGTCGTCCTCACCGCCCACACGCCCGCGACGGCGACGAGCGCCGCCGCGAGCAGCACGAGGAAGCGATTGGCGACCGACCAGCGGATCAGTGCGGCGATCATTTCTTCTCCGCGCCCGCCACCGGAACGATCGAAGTGAGCTGCATCTCCCCCTGCGGCGTCAGCACGAATTCGAACCTCACGCTGGTGCCTTCCTTTACGTTCTTGGGCACGCCGCTCTTCGGCGCCTTGAACGCCATCGTCATGGCCCCCATGCCCGCGGTCGGGATCGCGCCGTGCTTGATGAGAACCTCGTCGCCGACCGAGCGCACGACACCCTCGGCCTTGTGGACCTGCGCCGCGGGTGCCGCGGGCATCTTGTGCCCGGCGTGCGGGTCGACAGCGCCGGCCTGCGCGACCATTTCGGCGGGCGCCGAGATGCGCGCGAGCGCGCCCTTGAGGTTCGCTTCCGAGTCGACGAGGAACTGGCCGGAGACGACGATCTTCTGTCCAGCCTCGAGCCCTTTGACGATTTCGACCACGTCGCCCGACTCGCGCCCGACAGCAACTTCCACCGGCGCGAAGGATCCGTTGCCGGCGTCCACGATCACGACGCTGCGCTTTCCGGTCTGGATGACCGCTTCCGCGGGCACCAGCACGCCCGCCTTGCCGGTCACGCCGCCGAAGATCACCGACGCGAACATGCCCGGCTTGAGCGCGCCGCCCGGATTCGCGAGCACGATGCGCGCCCGCACCGTGCGCGTCTGCGCGTTCACTTCCGGCAGGAGGGCGTTGACCGTTCCCTTGAACACGCGGTCGGGATACGCGGCCGCGCGCGCCTCGACGGGGGCGCCCGAGCGTACGAGCGCCGCCTGCGCTTCGGGCACGTCGGCCGTGACCCACACGGTGCCGATGGTCGCGATCCTGAAGAGCGTGGTGCCGGGCATCACCGCCATCCCGTCGCGCGCCCCAATTTCCCACACCACGCCGCCCTGCGGCGCGGTGACCGTAACGCGCGCCGATGGCTTGCCGTCGCGCTCGATGCGCGCGATCTCGGCGTCCGGCATCCCAAGGAGTCGGAGGCGCGCGCGCGCCGCGTCGGCGAGCGCAGCGGCACCCGGCTGCGCGCTCGCCTTGAGCGCGAGCAGCTCTTCCTGCGCGGCGAGCCAGTCGGGCACGTAGAGATCGGCGAGGGGCTGTCCCGCTGCGACCGAGTCGAACTGCGCGCGCACGTGGAGGCGCTCGACGTAGCCCTGGCTGCGCGCCTGCACGGCGACGAGCCCGCGCTCGTCGATGCCCACCGCACCGACCGCCGTGAACCCGGTCGCAAGCGTTCCCTCCTTCGCCACCGCGGTACGCACGCCGAAGCTCTGCTGCTGCCGCGCGCTGATGGCCACGCCACCCGCGTCGGACGCAGCGTCCGCATAGACGGGAACCAGGTCCATGTCCATGAACGGGCTCTTGCCCGGCTTGTCGAATTTCTGCCCCGGCACCATCGGGTCGTGCCAGTAGAGCACCTTGCGTCCCGCGGCATCCGTCCGGGCCGCATCGGCCGCGATCGGCGCTGGCGTCGTTGAGGTGGCGGCGATGTTCGGCATCGTGTTCCGTGCTCCGAACCAGTAGCCGCCCGCTGCCGCGGCGACTGCGACGACGGCGGCGGCCACCACCATCAGCTTGGCGTTTCCTTGCGAATCGATTCCCGATGTCATGATCCCTCCGTGCCCGGCACGACGAAATTGAGAAAAGCCCAGGCCTTCGCGACCGCCTGGTCCTGATTAATGAGCGCGAGCTCGGCGTCGAGCTCGGCGCGGCGCGCGTCGAGCACCGCCGTGAGCGACCCTGTGCCACCGCGATACGCCGCGAGCGCGGCTTCTCGGCGCTGCACGGTGAGCGGCAGAAGCTCCGTCCGGATGCGCTGCGCCTGTGCGCGCGCCGACTGCCATTCGACCTGCATCGACTGGACCTCGGCGCTGCGCATCCGCCGCGCGTCCTCGAGCATCGCGCGCGCGGCGTCCCGCTCCTTGAGCTTCGCCGCGTGCTCGCGGTCCTGCCGCGTGCCGGGCGACCACGGGAGGTCGATCGTGAACATCAGCGACACCATGTTCGAGTACGGCGAGCCGCGGACGGCGTAGCTCACCTCGGCGCTCCAGTCCGGCCGCTTCGCCGCGCCCGCGAGCTCGGCCTCGGTCGCGGCGATCGACTCCTGGGCCTGGGCGAGTCGCACCTCCGGCTGGAGGTCGAGATCGGCGAGGCGCGTGTCGTCGGGCAACCGCGCGAGATCAGGCACGTCGCCCGGCGGGCGCTCCGCCTCGACGCCGATGTAGCGCGCCAGCGCGATCCGCGCGCGCCGCGCCTGGGCCGAGGCTTCCGTCGCCCGGTTCCTGAGCTCGACCACCATGCTCTGCGCGGCGATCAGCTCGCTCTGCGGCGCCTTGCCGGCGCGATATGCGGCCATGACCGTCGTCGCCGCGAGCTCGGCTTCCGCGATCTGCGCGCCGATCACGCGCTCGGCGTCGGCAGCGTAGCGGCGCATGAGCCACGCGGTCGCGGCGTCGCGCTCGACGGCGAGCGTCGCCGATTCGACGGCCACCGCGCCTCGCTCCGCGTCGCGCTGCGCACGCTCGCTCTTGAGGCGGCGCTTCTCGGCGCGCGGAAACTCCTGCATCACGCCGATCTTCGACATCGTCATGAAGTCGCGCGTGAGCGACCAGGCGTCGGCGCCTTCGGTCGGCACGTTCTCGACGCCGACCTTCAACTTCGGATCGGGCAGCTCGCCGCCGGCGACCGACATTTCGCGGGCCGCGTCGACCATCGCGCGCTGCGAGACGATCTGCTGCGAGCGCGCGACGGCGATCTTCAGCGCTTCGGCGAGCGAGAGCGGCGGCTCGGCCGCGCCCGAAGACGGCCAGGCGAGCGCTATCGCGACGACAAGGGGCAGCGCGAAGCGGTGAGCCCGGAGCGATCCGGGGGCCCCGAAGGCGGCCCGGGGCAAGAGCGGGAATGACGGCATGCGACCTCCACGAACGCGTTGGATCCGCAGGCGCGCAACACGCGCGCCCGCGTCAAGCGGACGTGGAGATCAGATGAGGAGGCGGCCGAACTGCAGCAGAGGCGGCGGCTGGGCGCTGGTCGCGGCCAGCCACGTGCGGTCCCAGGAATGTTCCGTCGACGTCATCGTCACCGGCGCAGGTGCGACCGGCAACACGGCGAGTGCCACGGGCGGCAGGTCCGGCGCCGCAGCGGACGGCGCGCCGTCCGTGCACTGCACCTCGCATGCGTTCGCAATCGGCGCGAGTGGTGCCGACGGTGCCGTGCCTTGCACGCCGGCACAGTGGCCCTCGTGCGCCATCGCAACCGCGCGAGCGGCCGACGCGTTCACCGGTGCGCCGGTGAGGCACGCATGCGCGGTCACGGCGACCTGGGCGAAAGCGATGCCCAGGATGCCGAACCACGCGGCGAGGCGGCGACGCGAGCGGGTCATGACCGTCATTCGATGTTACGCCGGATGTTACGCACGGGGGCGGCCCGGCGGCTTGATCGGCGTCAACAGGCGGCCGGACGGCCGCCAACCGGAGCTGTCACCGGCCAAACAGCTTGCCGAGCGCCTTGTTGAGCTCGTCCTGGTTCGTAGGCAGGCGCTGAGCTCCCGCCGCCGGGGCGGTGGCCGGAGCGGTCGCGGCGGCGGCCGGGGCGCGCCCCAGGGCCACGTCGCAGGGATCGGGGCCGCCGGTCGCGGCCGGCTTAGCCGCGAGCGCACCGCTGAGCGCGGCTAGCCCTCCCTTGCCACTGGCCGCGGCGGCGCCGATCTGCGCGATCGTAGCGGCGGCCGCCTGGGCGTCCACGGCGACGGAGGGCGATGCCAGCGACCCCCGCACGCGCACGAGCGAGGCCACCTGCCCCAGGTCGACTGGCAGCGCGACCCGCGTGCGAGGCGTGATCGCAAGATCGAGCGTCTCGTTGCGCAGATCGATCGTGCCGCTCGCGAGCACGCCGAGCTCGCGCGTCTCGGCGGCGATCGAATTGTTGACGTGCGCGATCCCGTCGTGCAGCGGCAGCCGGACGACGACGCACTTGAGCTCGGTCTCCGCTTGGGCGCCACGAAACGGATTGACCGCCTGCGCGATCTTGCCCAGGTCCGACTCCGTCTCCTTCGAATTGGCGACGCTCGCGGGCCCGACCACCGCCAGCACGTTGCCGCTCGCATTGCGTGCCCACTGCCGCTCCGTCGTGCCGCGCGTGGTCACGTTGACCGTCACGTCGGTCTTGCCGCCCTTGACCTGCCGTGGCGAGCCGCCCGCGGCGAGCAGTTGCGAGAGCTCGAGACCGTTCGCCTGCGCGCTGAGCGCGAGGGTCGGCTCGGACGGATACGTCGCGTCGACCTTGAGCGAGCCGTGCACGGCGCCGCCCATCGTCTTCGCCTGCAAGTCGGAGGCGTCGAGGCGCGCGTCCTTCAGGGTGAAATGCGCGCGGACGTCGGTGAGCTTGCGCCCGTCATTGAGCTTCAACTCGCCGATCGTGACGTCGCCGTCCACGTCGGTGCCCGCGAGCCCGGCGAACGAGATCGGCTCGTCGGAGAAGATCCACCCCTTCTTCGCCCCTTCCGGCGGCTTCGCGGCAGGCACGGCAGCCTTGGCGGAGGGCACGGGCAGCTTCAGGTCGGCCAATTCGACTGACGGCGCCGACAGCCGCAGCGTCACTTTCCTGCGCTTTCCGGCGCCGGCCACGGTAGCCTCGCCTGTCGCCTTGCTCGACCCGAATCCGACGGCAAGGTCCTCCAGCTTCGTCGCGTCCTCGGAGAACTGCAGCTTCGCGCCGAGGTTCGTCTTCCGCCCGGCGACCTGCCCTTCGACCGTCACCGGATACGGCGAGCGCCGTGCGAGCAGAGCATCGAGCGGCCCGAGGTTGCCGGAAAGCGAAATCGGGATGTCGTCCACCTTGCCGCGAAACTCGGCATTGATCGGCGAGGTCGGCGTGCGCGCCTGCGCGGCGAAGCGCTCGATCACGACGCGCGTGACACTGCCCGACGCGTCGTCGCGGTAGGTCACGGTGCCGTTCTCGATCTCGACCTGTCCGATGCCGAACGACGCCAGCAACGACGCGGCGCCGGCGCTCGCCGCACCCGGCGGCCCCGCGGGGAGGCCGGTCCCGAAGTCCCAGTTCGCCTTGCCGCCGGCGCCGGTCTCGAGCGAAATCACCGGATCGACGAGATTGAGCCGGACCACCTCGAAGCGTCGCCGCAGGAGCGGCAGGAGCGCGACTTCGGCCTCGACATGCTTGACGGAGGCGAAGTCCTTGTCCTTCGCCCACGGCGCGTTGCCGAAGTGGACGTCGTCGAACACGACCTTGGGCTCGAGACCGAGCGAGAGCTTGACGCCGCCGCCGATCGCGACATCGCGGCCGGTCGCTTCCTTCACCTTCTTCTGGACGGGCGCGACGAACTGGTTGACGTCGACGGTCCAGACGGCGATCGCGACGGCGACGAGCACGAGCAGCACGAGGCCGCCCGCGATTCCGAGAATGGTCCAGAAAGCCCGCATGCGGCGATTCTACTCCGCCAAGAGCGTCACGTCCGACCCGTCGCTACCATGATGCGGCTCGCGCCGCAGAGGTCTTGAAAGGGAATACGTGACAGCAAGTGAGTCCGATAACGTCAGGCGGGTTCCAGCTCCACGTGAACTCTGCGGACCGATCGCCGTGGCGATATTGACCAGCGCGTCGAGCGAGAAGCGAGAGACGCGGCCCCGCAGCAGGTCATTCATGCGCGGTTGAGTGATTCCGCAGTGCCGAGCGGCTTCGGTTTGTGTCCAGTGATTCTCTTTCACAATGGCCGCGATCTGCTGCATCAGCTCGGCGCTGCGCGAAGGTTCGCCGCCTGCTCCGGCGTACTTCGACGATTGCGTCCCAGACGCTTGCGTTGACTGTCGTTCTCATCTTCGATCCCTCGTCACTTGCCCGAATCGGGCCTGCGCAACCTCGATATCTCGCGTCGACGGCACTGGTGTTCTTGTGAACGCGTGCAGCACGTACTCCGACGATCGGCGAGCCGCGCCGGTCATTGCTCACGTGATACGGCCCTGAGTCGTCACGTCTCCGAATCTACCTCGACCCCGCTCGGCGCCGATCGTCGGCCTCGGCGTGAAATCGTCAGGCTGCAGACTCGCCGCTCGCACCTTGCGAGCTGATAGCCGCCGTCTTGCCTCGCCTCCACGCGGAAATACTCCCGGTGCGCAGCACCGAACCGAATGACCAAGGAACCGCACCGGTTTCATGGCGCATGCTGCTCCGGAGCGTTCCTGGATCCCATAGATGCGCAAGCGGCGTCAACGCCACCTGCCGGTGTCTGCCTGACGCTCAACGCGCCGGAGGTTCGGCCGCGGCGCGCCGACGGTCGGTCAATCGCGACAACTAACGCAGGCTCGCGTTGAACGCGGCGAGCGCCGCGCTGCCGGGCACCAGATCGACGTCGGCGAGCGCGTTCAGCGGCGCTTCGACCGTCTCCTGCGCGTCGTGCAGGTCGTGCGCGTCGGGCTGCGCATAGAGGAGTCCGGTGACGATCTCACCCGCCGCGTGACGCTCCTGCAGGTAGTTCATCGCCGCGATCTTGTTCGACGGATCGAACTCGGGGTGCACCTTGCGCAGCCGGACCGTGCTGCCGTCGTGCAGCACGATGTCGCGCACGCCGCCGGCGGGAACCTCGGCCGCGATCGGCTCGCGCGGCACCATCACGTCGAGGAAGTTGACCGCCTCGTTGTGCTCGCGCACGTAGTCGTAGCTCTTGGTCGACCCGGGATGATTGTTGAACGCGACGCACGGCGAGACGATGTCGATGAACGCCGCGCCCTTGTGCAGCACCGCCGCCTCGATCAGCGGCACGAGCTGCTCCTTGTCCCCGGAGAACGCGCGCGCGACGAACGTGGCGCCCATCTGCAGCGCGAGCATCACCATGTCGATCGGCTCGTCGTTGTTGACCGCGCCGCGCTTGGCCCGCGAGCCCTTGTCCGCGGTGGCCGAGAACTGGCCCTTGGTGAGACCGTAGACGCCGTTGTTCTCGACGATGTAGACCATGTTCACGCCGCGCCGCAGCACGTGCATGAACTGGCCGATGCCGATGGACGCCGAGTCGCCGTCGCCGGACACGCCGAGGTAGATGAGATCGCGGTTCGCGAGGTTCGCGCCCGTCAGCACCGAGGGCATCCGGCCGTGCACGCTGTTGAAGCCGTGCGAGTTGCCGAGGAAGTAGGTCGGCGTCTTCGACGAGCAGCCGATCCCGGAGAGCTTCGCCACGCGGTGCGGCTCGACGTCGAGGTTGAAGAATGCCTGGACGATCGCCGCCGAGATCGAGTCGTGCCCGCAGCCGGCGCACAACGTCGAGATCGCGCCCTCGTAGTCGCGGCGCGTGTAGCCGAGCGCGTTCCTCGGCAGGTCGGGATGGTGCAGCTTCGGCTTCGCGAGAAAGGTCATGCAATACCTTCGTTCGTCGTTCCCGCGAACGCGGGAACCCAGTGTCGTTTGGACGCGTTCATGCTCTGATCAACGAAAGTCGCTGGGTCCCCGCCTTCGCGGGGACGACGGCTTCTTGTCGTCAGCATTTCGTTAATCTCCCACCTTCTGGCTGCGCGCGCCCGCTTCCCGCTCCTTCGCGCGCAGCGGCTTCACGTTGAACACGGCGGCCTTCTCGGCGATCTCGCCGATGATGAATCGGGCCGTGATGGGGGTGCCGTCGTAGTGAAGGACCGCGATCAGCTTGCCCGGATCGATGCCGCACTCGTTGACCAAGAGCGTCTTCAACTGCGCGTCGCGATTCTGCTCGACGACGAAGACCTTGTCATGTGCGGCGACGAACTCGGTAACCGCGTCCGCGAACGGAAACGCACGAATGCGCATCTGGTCGAGGTGGATGCCGTCCGCTGCGAGCGCCGCGAGCGATTCCGCCATCGCCGCGCCGGTCGAGCCGTACCAGATCACGCCGGCGCGCGTCGGCGCCGCGGCCTTCTCGATCAGGGGCGCCGGGACGAGCGACTTCGCAGTTTCGAACTTGCGCAGGAGCCGCTGCATGTTGTCGACGTAGGCGGTGCCTTCCTCGGTATAGCGCGCGTAGCGGTCCTTGCTCGTGCCGCGCGTGAAGAAGGAGCCCTTCGTCGGATGCGTCGCCGGATAGGTGCGATACGCGATCCCGTCGCCGTCGACGTCGAGGTAGCGACCGAAGTCGCGGCCCGCGTCGAGCTCGGCCCGCGTCATCACCTTGCCGCGGTCGAGCTTGCGCGCGTCGTCCCACGCGAACGGCGCGGTCAGCCAATCCTGCATCCCGATGTCGAGGTCGGACAGGACGAAGATCGGCGTCTGCAGCCGGTCGGCGAGGTCGAGCGCGTCGGCCGCCATCGTGAAGCACTCGGTCGGGTCCTCGGGGAACAGCAGCACGTGCTTCGTGTCGCCGTGCGATGCGTACGCGCACGAGAGCAGGTCCGCCTGCTGCGTGCGCGTCGGCATCCCGGTCGACGGGCTGCCGCGCTGGATGTCGAACAGCACCGCGGGGATCTCGGCGAAATAGGCGAGCCCGATGAACTCCTGCATCAGCGAGATGCCCGGCCCCGATGTGGCCGTGAACGCGCGTGCGCCGTTCCACGCGGCGCCGATCACGATGCCGATCGACGCGAGCTCATCCTCGGCCTGCACGATCGCATACTTGTGCTTGCCGGTGGCCTTGTCGACGCGGAGTTTGCGGCAGTGCTTCTGGAACGCCTCGGCGAGCGAGGACGACGGCGTGATCGGGTACCACGCGCACACGGTCGCGCCGCCGTAGACGCAGCCCAGCGCCGCCGCGCTGTTGCCGTCGATGAAGATCCGGTCGCCCACGGCATTGGCTCGCCGCACGCGGATGGGCAGCGGACAGGCGAAGTTCGCGAGCGCGTAGTCGCGGCCCATGCGCAGCGCCTTCCGGTTCGGCTCGAGAAGGCTCTCCTTGCCCTTGTACTGCTCGGCGATCAGCTTTTCGATCTCGGCGACGTCGATGTCGACCAGCGCGGCGAGCGCGCCCAGGTAGATGATGTTCTTGAATAGCTGACGCTGCCGCGCGTCGGTGTACTCGGCGTTGCAGATGGCCGTCAGCGGCATCCCGATCGCGGTGACGTCGTCGCGCAGCCGCGAGCGGGGGATCGGGCGTGTCGAGTCGTAGAACAGCACGCCGCCGGCGTCGAGCTCGGCCAAGTCCTTGTCCCACGTCTGCGGATTCATCGCGACCATCAGGTCGACGCCCCCACGGCGGCCGCGCCACCCGGCCTCGCTGACACGCACCTCGTACCACGTCGGCAGGCCCTGGATGTTCGACGGGAAGATGTTGCGCGCCGACACCGGCACGCCCATCCGCAGGATCGCCCGCGCGAAGAGACCGTTGGCGGAGGCCGACCCCGACCCGTTGACGTTCGCGAACTTGACGACGAAGTCGTTGCTGCGCGTCGCGGTGACCTTGGCGTCCACGATCGTCACTCCGCGGCGACCATCGGCCGCGCGGCCGGGCGCTGGTAGATGGGGGCTGTCGTACGCGCACGGCAGCGGTCACTCGCGTGCGCGATGTCGAGCAGGAACTTCTGCATGTCCCAGGCGCCGGTCGGGCAGCGCTCGGCGCAGAGCCCGCAGTGCAGGCAGACGTCCTCGTCCTTCACCATCACGCGCCCGGTCTTCAACGGTCCCGACACGTAGAGGTCCTGCGTCGGATCCTCGGCGGGCACCCGCAGCCGCGGCCGCAGGTCCGCCTCGTCGCCGTTGGTCGTGAAGTTGATGCAGTCCATCGGGCAGATGTCGACGCAGGCGTCGCACTCGATGCACAGCCGGTCGGTGAACACCGTCTGCACGTCGCAGTTGAGGCAGCGCTGCGCCTCGGCGAACGCGAGCTTCGGGTCGTAGCCCAGCTCGACCTCGATCTTGATGCTCTTCAACGCGAGCTTCGTGTCCTTCAGCGGGACGCGGAACCGGTGCGCCGGCACGATCGCGTTGTCGTAGCTCCACTCGTGGATGCCCATCTTCTGCGAGATGAGCGTCGTCAACGGCGGCGGACGCTTGGCCAAGTCCTCGCCGCGGCACTGCAGGTCGATCGAGATCGCCGCGGCGTGGCCGTGGGCCACCGCCCAGATGATGTTCTTCGGCCCGAGCGCCGCGTCGCCGCCGAAGTACACGCCGGCGCGCGTCGAGGCCATGGTCGTCGCGTCGACGACCGGCATCCCGTTCCCGTCGAACTCGATGCCGAGGTCGCGCTCGATCCACGGGAACGCGTTTTCCTGCCCGATCGCGACGAGCACGTCGTCGCACGGGAAGTGGACATCCGGCTCTCCGGTCGGCACGAGTTGCCGCCGGCCCTTCGCGTCCTTCTTCGCCTCCACCTTCTCGAACGTGACGCCGGTCAGCTTTCCGCCGTCGTGCGTGATCGCCTTCGGCACGAGCCAGTTGTGGATCGGGATGCCCTCGTGCATCGCATCCTCCTTCTCCCACGGCGACGCCTTCATCTCGTCGAAGCCCGAGCGCACGACGACGTTCACTTCGTCGCCGCCGAGGCGCCGCGAGCTGCGGCAGCAGTCCATCGCCGTGTTGCCGCCGCCCAGCACGACGACGCGCTTGCCGATCGACGTCGTGTGGCCGAACGAGACGCTCGCGAGCCAGTCGATGCCGATGTGGACGTGCGCAGCGGCCTCGCGGCGACCGGGGATGTCGATGTCGCGTCCGCGCGGCGCGCCGCTGCCGATGAAGACGGCGTCGAAATTTTCCGCGAGCAGCGCCTTGCAGGCTGTCGATGCGCTGCCCGGGCCGGAAATCGACGCCGAGGTCGAGCACGTAGCCCATCTCCTCGTCGATCACGGATTCCGGCAGCCGGAACTTGGGAATCTGCGTGCGCATCATCCCGCCGCTCTTCGCGTCGCCGTCGAAGACGATGCACTCGTAGCCGAGCGGGGTCAGGTCGCGGGCGACCGTGAGCGATGCCGGACCGGCGCCGACGAGCGCGATCCGCTTGCCGTTCTTCGTCGTGGCGCGCGCGGGGAGCCGGTCGCGGATGTCGTCCTTGAAGTCCGCGGCGACGCGCTTCAAACGGCAGATTGCGACGGGTTCCGGCTTGCCCTTCCCGTCGCCGCCCTCCTCGACCCGGCCGCGGCGGCACGCAGGCTCGCACGGCCGGTCACAGGTGCGGCCGAGAATGCCCGGGAAGACGTTGGATTCCCAGTTGACGAGGTAGGCGTCCGCGTAGCGGCCGGCCGCGATCAGCCGGATGTACTCGGGGACGGGGGTGTGGGCCGGGCACGCCCACTGGCAATCGACGACCTTGTGGAAATAGTCGGGTTGCGCGATATCCGTCGGCTTCAAACGCTTGTTCTCCAGTGGCCGCGTCAGGTCGTTGTTCTGGCGGCGGCGCGCCACCGGGAAGCACGTTTCGCGCCCGACCTGTATTCGCAGGGCGAATGCTACGCCTGGCCCGTCCCCGAGAAAAGGCTTGATGTCGTTATGGTCTTCTGCCGGGCCGCCGCAAAAAGCGTTGTTGCGGCGCAGCAACCTGCCGGCGATTCCCTGTCAGCGAGACGCCGCCGCAACGCCGACGTTCACGATACCGCAGCCTCGTCGAAATCGGGTGCCGCTGGTTTCCGCGCGTGTTGCCGATGATCGTGATTGTCGGTCCGCGTGCAGAGCGTTCCGTTGTTCAGCGTAGTTGAGTCGACCCGTTCCGAGCGTGTCCACGATTCGATTGCCTCCGACGCGACATCCATCGCCACTGGCACCGTTGCGCGCGAATCACCGCGTCAGCGACCGTTATGACGGCGCCCGTTGAAGCCGCGAAGATCCCGTCGTGCGCTGTGCTGCCGAAGCGATCGGCGAGAGCAGGATCGCGGCCGTGGCCAAGTGCGGTTCGAGAACTTTGCACAACCATAGATTGCACATGGGGTCACGTTTGGCGTGCCCGGGGCCCGCAAGCCGAAGCTGCCGCGTTGCCGACCGGTGGGCGAAAGCCTTAACCATGTGAGGGGCATGTGTCGATGGCCTTGTAACCCACAACGTACGAATATCCGTCACACTAATCGGCGGCGGTACGGCGGTAAAAAAGCGTTCCGCGCCATGGCGCTGGGACATGACTTCGAATTAATTGCAACGATCGGGAGTCACGACATGAATTTGCGAAAGCCTTTCTCCATTTTCATCACTGCACTGGTGCTCGCGTTGGTGGCAGCGTTACCCGCATTTGCGCAACAGAAGCCCAACATCCTGTTCATCATGGGCGATGACATCGGCTGGATGCAGCCGAGCATCTACCATCAAGGGCTGATGGTCGGCGAAACGCCTAACATCGACCGCATCGGTCGTGAAGGCGCCAAGTTCATGACGTACTACGCCGAGCAGAGCTGCACAGCCGGGCGCACCGCCTTCTTTACCGGCATGACGCCGCTGCGCGCCGGAATGATCCCGCCGCAATTGCCCGGCAGCCCGTCTTTCCTGCAGCCCGGCACGCCGTCGCTTGCCAAGTTCCTTCTCGACCTCGGCTACACCACCGGCGAGTTCGGCAAGAACCATCTGGGCGACCACTCGGCGGCGCTGCCGACCGCGCACGGCTTCCAGGAATTCTGGGGTTACCTCTATCACCTTGACGCGATGCAGGGAGTGAGCTTCCCCGACATCAACAAGACCCCGACCGAGCAGGCCATCGTGGCGCCGTGCAAGAACACGCCAGTGCGCGGCCTTGCAGAGGTCCCGGGCGCCGTGGATCCGAAGACGACCATTTGCATGACGCCGCCGCGGCCGGTGCTCGCCTGCAAGTCGTCCGACGGCACCGAGAAGAACCAGACCTGTAGCGACGAGGGGCCGCTGACGCTGAAGCGCTCTGAAACCGTGGATGAGGAAATCTCGGCCAAGGTCATCGACTTCCTCGATCGCAACGATCCGAAAAAAACCAACAAGCCGTTCTTCGTCTGGTACAACCCGGCGCGCATGCATGTCACCACCAAGCTGTCGGACAAGTACATGGCGATGGTAGGTACGCCCGGCGGCAAGGACTGGGGCGCCAACGAAGCCGGCATGAAGCAGATGGACGACAACATCGGCTACGTGATGAAAAAGCTGGAGGATATGGGCCAGCTCGACAACACCATCATCGTCTTCACGACCGACAACGGCGCCGAAGTCATTACCTTCCCCGATGGCGGCAACACACCCTTCAAGGGTGGCAAGCTAACCACCTGGGAAGGCGGCATGCGTGCGCCGTGCGTGATCCGCTGGCCGGGCCACATCAAGCCGGGCACCGTCCTGAACGACATCTTCGCGTCGTACGACTGGATGCCGACATTTGTTGAAATTGCCGGTGGCGCGAAGGGCAATGCACTGAACGAGCAGATCATGGCGGGCAGGTACCCCGGCATCGTCAAGACCAAGCTTCAAGGGGTCAACCAGCTCGACTACCTGACCGGTAAGTCGGAGAAATCCGCACGCGATACGTTCTTCTACTACGGAGGCGCTGTTCCGTCGGCAGTGCGCTACAAGAACTGGAAGATCTACTTCGCGATGGCATCCGAGGCCGCGACCGGTGGCTTGATGGGGGTCCATACCTTCCATTGGCCTTTGGTCAACAACATTAGGCGGGATCCTTTCGAGGGGTCCGTCGGTTTCGAACCGAAAACCCTTCTGGGCCAGGGCGGCGCACTTGCCGGGCCTATGACCGCTTATATCTACGACTGGAACATCATTCCCATCGGCCAGGCGCTGTGGCTGCAGGAACTCGAGTCCTACGGGCCGTTCCCGGCGCTGCAGTCCCCGGCGTCCTACAGCTTGGCCCAAGTCCTCCAGCAGGTAAAGGAAGACATGAAGAAGACTCGCGCCAATGGAGACTAGGACATAGCGAATCAGAGAGCCTGGTAAGACATTACTGATGCTGTTAAGCGGGCAGCTCGAAAGGGCTGCCCTCTTTCCTCTTGGAACTGTTGAGCGAGCGGGGATGATGAAGATTGGTCGTTTCGGTGTCGGCGCGAAGATCCTGGCTTTCGCTGCCTCGCTGTTGTTTGCCGCGCAGGTTACTGCGCGGACGGCCGGCGCCAGCCAGTGAACATGGCGGCCGCGAGCCGTGACGGCCAGCGAGGACGGGTTTCGCGAACGATCTGCAGCGACGGTGTCCGCTACTGGAACGGCTTCGCGCGCTCGATCAGCTCTTCGAGCCCGGGCTCGTTCGGGTCGCGCGGCTTGCCCGGGTGGATGATCGCGACCTGGCAGACTTCGGCCGCCTCGACCAGCTGCCGGTAGGTGCCGGCGGTGATGTCCTTGATGTAGGCCTGCTTGTTCTCGTTGTACGTGAACATCCGGTCGTTGATGTTCTGGCACTCGTTGCAGCTCGGGCAGCGCGAAGTCTCGATCCACGCCTCGTCGGAAGGCGGCTTCGCGAGCTCCGCTTCCGCGGCGGGCCCGGTCGCCGCAGTGGCAGCCGGCGCTGCCGCGCCCGCCGCTGTCGCGACGGACGCGGCCTGCACCACCGCCTCCTGAGCCTGTTGGTGCTCCGCGTCCCAGGCGGCCCTCTCGCGTGCGCAGCAGCCGCTCGGCGTGCGAATCGTGGATGCCAGCGTGCTCCTGCAGCCGGTGCCACAGCAGCAGGCAGCGGCGCGCCGCCTGCATGAGCCGCGCGTCGACGATGACGCGGTGGAGCCGGTCTTCGGCGTCGACGGCCCACACGTACGGGACGCGCTCCGCCGCGGCGCGCTCGTCCAGTGCCAGCCAGTCCGCAGCAGGCAGCATTGCGGTGTTCCAACGTTCGCGCGGCACGACGGCGAAATGCGCAGCGTAGCGGCGGTCGCACAGCACGAAGTCGACGTAACCGAACGTAGTGTCCTCGCGCACGCGCTGCACCGCCTCGTCGGAATACTCGAGGATTTCAGCCGGCCAGTCAGCGTCGGGATTGCGGTTGTGCTCGAGCGAGAAACGGGTCGCCCAGTTCGGACCGGCCGAGGCGTCGTAGACAAACGCGGGAAACGCCCGCGCCTCGCGTGCCGCCGCCGAGGTGAGGTACGGCGGCAGATCGCCGGCGGCGGCGGGCGAGCCGGCAAACACGCTGAACAGCGCCGGTCCGCGGCACGCGAGCCCGCGCTCGATGCGTGCGCGCATCGCGTAGAGATCGGCGCTCGTCGCCTGCAGCACGAACATGCCACCCAGGCCCATCGCCGTCGTCGCGAGCCGCGCGCTGCGCACGCCGAACGCGAAGTGGCCGGTACCGATCGAAGCCTCTTCGAGCAGGTCGGTCTGCTGGACGAGCACCTTGACTGGAAGGCCCGAGGACAGCATCTCGATCAGCGCGGCGTTCTCGGGTGCATCGTTGCGCCCGGCGGGAATGCAGACCAGGTAGTTGGGGAAGAGCGCCAAGTCGTCCGCGGTGAGCGCGTTCTCGTCGTAGCCCTCGAAGAACGCATCGTGGTCGGCCTCGACGTACGCGCCATTCGCTTCGAGCTCGGCGATCGCGATCGCCTTGACGACCTCGGCGAGGCGTGGCAGCCGCTCGCGGTACGCCGCCGCCGCCGACGCGCAATCCGCGAACACGAAATCCCAGCCCGCAACCGGCGTTTCGTCGGGATCGGCGTAGAACGGCTGCGCGCCGAGCACCGCAAGCGCCCCTTCGATGCGACGGCGCCGGGCGGGCGGCAGCTCGTCCTTCGGCGCGCTCCGCGTAACGAGCTTCGACATGACGGAAAAATCGAAGACATCGGCGTGCCCGCTGCCGATCGCCGCCGCGAGCGCCGCGGGCTGCTGGCCCGCTGCCGAGCGCGCGAACGCCGCGCGCCGGATGTCGGAAAGCTTCCGGATCAGCGTGTCGACCAGCGCGCGGAACTCGCGCCCCTTCTGCGCCTGCGTGTGACGCCACGCCTGCTTGACGACGCGCTCGGGCAACGCCGGATCACAGTCGACGAGCTCGCCATCCATAGGCAGCGAATCGCCCGCCTGCGCCAGCACGCGCGCGACGGTCTCGTCGGCGCCGGCGCTCACGCGCTCGGCCGCGCGAGCCCACAACTCGGACAGCGTCCCCTGCTCGCCCGCGGCCACCAGCGCGCGCAGCTCTCGCTCGAGCCGCAGCACGTGCTTGCGCAGCCGTTCGCCGTCGATGCCGCGCGGCGCGAGCTCGGAGAGAAGCGTCGTGACCACGCCCGACAGCGAATGGACGTAGCCGCCGCCGGCCGTCGTCTCCGGCAGCACGAGCGGGAAGTCGTAGCGCAGCCGCGTCAGGTCGCGGTACCCGGCGAGGAGCGCCGGCCGCAAGGAGCCGATATCGACCGGCGCGAGACCATTGCCCGCGCGATTGCCGGTCATGTGGAAGACGCGTTGATCCTGGAATTTCGCCGCCATGTCCATGGGATGTCGCTCGTGCGTGTCGCAGACGGCCTCAGGCTGCCCGGGCCCGCGTGCCTTCGTCCGGCCAGATCGTGACCTTGTCGAACTCGGCCTCGAGGCCGGCGCGAGTCCGCTCCGGCGTGCGCGGCTGGCCGGCGCCGCGCAGATCTTCGTAGCACGGCACGTCCGGGTTCTCGTACAGGATCCCGACCGGGATCGGGTCCTCGGCAGAGGCAATCTCGCGCGCCTTGTGGATGTCGAGCGGATCGTGCTCGCGCTGGTTCTTGTAGGTGCGGCTCGTCTCCGCGGACGGCGTGAGGCCGTTCGTGTGCGTCAGCAGCAGCGTCTTGCCCGGGTCGTGCAGCCAGGGCTCGAACATCTTCGGCAGGAACTCGGGGCAGCGCTGGATGATGCGGACGAACGAGAAGCCGCGATGCCGATACGCCTTCGCGATGATGTCGTAGAGCAACTCCGGGATCCAGTCGACCGCCTGCGCGACGAACGACACGTTCTGCACGCCCAGCGTGACTGTCAGCGGATTCAGCGCCTCGAGCACCGAGCCGCGCGGCGTCGTGTTGCTCTTGAAGCCGATCGGCGACGTCGGCGACGCCTGCTTCTTGGTCAAACCGTACACATGGTTGTCGTGCAGGATCACCGTCAAGTTCATGTTGTACCGGATCGCGTGAATCCAGTGCGCGGCGCCGATGCTGCAGCAGTCGCCGTCGCCGGTGTTCACGAACACGGCGAGGTCGGGGCGCGCCATCTTTACGCCCTCGGCGATCGGGAACGCGCGACCGTGGATCCCATGGAAGCCGTAGGTCTTCATGTAATGCGGAAACCGGCTCGAGCAGCCGATGCCGGACACGAAGACGGTACGCTCGGGCGCGAGGTCCTCATCGCGGCAGAGCCGCTGCACGGCGGCGAGGATCGCATTGTCGCCACAGCCGGAGCACCAGCGCGGCACGCCGCCCTGGTAATCCTCGAGGTTGTGATGCTCCTCGTGGAGCTTGATGATGCATTGGGTGACAGGCGTGGCCATCGTCAGCTTCCTTCGCTCAATTTCGCGCGCATCGCCTTCACGACGTCGCCGGGCTTGATCGGCTGCCCGCGGGCTTGACTCCAGCAGTCGATGTCGACGAGAAAGCGCGAGCGCAGCATCAGCGCCAGCGCCGAGTAGCGGCGGTTGTCCTCGTCGATCAACTCGTCCTCGTGCCGGTCCGACCAGTTGCTCTCCACCGTCATGACCTTGCCGAAGCGGCCCAGAATCTCGCGGATGCCGGATGGCATCGGCTGGATGAACCGCAAATGCAGCGACGAGACCTTGAGCCCATCGGCGCGGGCGCGGTCGACCGCTTCCTCGATCGTGCCCTTCGTGCTGCCCCAACCGACGACCAGCAGATCCCCGTCGGGAGCGCCATGCACCGGCGGAGTCTTCAGCGTCTTTTGCAGCGCGGCGAGCTTCAGGCTGCGTGCGCGCAGGCCCTCTTCGTTGATCGCCGGATCGTAGGCGACCTTGCTCATCCGGTCGTGGGCGAGCCCGGTCAGCGTGTGCATGCCGTTCGGTTGACCCGGAATGAACCGGCGCGCGATGCCGGTAACGGGGTCCCAGTCGTACGGCTTGGCGCCGTCGGGCACCGGCGACTGGTCGAGCGGCGGCGCCAGCCAGTCCTCGGAGAATTGCGGACGTGGGAACGGCTGCTGCGCGGTGGCGAGGCTCGCATCGGACAGCACGACAACGACCATGTTGAACGTCTCGGCGATCTTGCGGGCCGTGATCATCGAATAGAAGCAGTCCTCGATGTCGCTGACCGCGAGCACGACCTTCGGCGCGTCGCCGTGACTGCCGTAGACCGCGCACAGGAGATCGCCCTGCTCGACCTTCGTCGGCTGGCCGGTGCTCGGGCCGCCGCGCTGGACGTTGACCACCACCAGCGGGATCTCGGCCATCACCGCGAGCCCCAGTCCCTCCTGCTTCAGCGAGTAGCCCGGCCCCGACGTGATCGTCACGGCGCAGCGGCCGGCGTACGAGGCGCCGATCGCGAACGCGCACGCGGCGATCTCGTCCTCAGCCTGGTGGACCATGCCGCCGACCTTCTCGAACACGTCGGACAGATAGTGCGACGCGGAGGTCGCCGGCGTGATCGGGTACATCGCGCAGATGTCCATGCCGGAGGCGAGCACGCCCAGCGCAATCGCCGTGTTGCCGTTGACGACGATCTGCGGCACCTGCGACTTTTCGGCGGGAATCGCGTACTTGAAATCGAGGTTCGCCTCGCCCCAGGCGAAGCCCGCTTCCAGCAGCTTCACGTTGGTCGCGATGACCTTCGCGTCCTTCTTGCCGAAGATGCGCGCGACCTGGTCGCGCGCGAGCTGCATGTCGAGGCTGTAGATGCTGCACAGCATGCCGAGCACGAACATGTTCTTGCCGCGCCGCGCGTCGGTCATCAGCGCCCGGCATTGGCGTTCGAGCGGAATCTCGATCACGCGGTAGCCGCTGTCGACGAGCGACGTCACCGTCTCGGCGTACGACGCGACGATCGTCGGATCCTTGTGCTCGCGCCACATGTCCTCGAGCAGGATCGTCGCACCAGGTTTCAGTTCGCCGGTGCGCACGCGGCCCAGCAGCACCTGCTCGTTGAACGCGACGACAAGCTCGGTCTCGTCGCCGCCGTTGGTGACCCGCTTGGTGCCGATCCGGATTCGGATGCCACTCGCACCGGCCACGCTGCGCGCGGGCGGCTGGATTTCGGCCGGAATGATCTCCTCGGTCCAGATCCCGTTGCCGCTGCGCGCGGCGATCGCGGCCAACGATTGCCCGCAGCGCTGCGCGCCCTCGCCCGAATCGCTGATCACCTCGACGATGTGCTCGGTCAGGATCTTCGCGCGCTTGGCGCCGGCCGGGCCGGGCTTGACGGGACGTTCGATGACTGCGGCGTTGCTCATCGGGTTACCTTCGCTTGACGGGGTTGCGGAGTGCGTTCAGCGGTCACGCGAGCCGCACGCGGGCGAAGCCGTGCTCCTCGCGCGGGATGCCGAAGCGCGTCTCCGTCGTTGCAGGTTCGTAGACGGACTCGGTGTCGCGCAGGCCGAGCCAGGCCTTCATGCCGCGCGCCGCCTTGCGGCCGGCGCCCATCGCCTCGATCACGGTCGCCGCGCCGGTGACGATGTCGCCGCCCGCGTAGACGCCGGCGATCGACGTGGCGAGAGTTCTCGTCGGTCGCGATGTAGCCGCGCTTGTTCGAGCTTGAGCTTCGAGGTCTGGCCGATGATCGGGTTGGCGTTGGTGCCGATCGCGAACACGACCATGTCGGCCTCGAACTCGAACTCGCTGCCCGGCACGGGCACGGGACGACGGCGGCCGGACTCGTCGGGCTCGCCCAGCTCCATCTTCACGCAGCGCAGGCCGCGCACGTGTTGTTCGCGTCGCCCAGGATCTCGACCGGGCTCGTGAGCCAGTTGAAGTCGACGCCTTCCTCCTCGGCGTGATGGACCTCCTCGACGCGCGCCGGCGCTTCCTTGCGCGAGCGGCGGTAGATGCAGTGGACCGATTCCGCGCCGAGGCGCAGCGACACGCGCAGCGCGTCCATCGCCGTGTTGCCGGCGCCGATCACCGCGACGTGCTTGCCGGGCTTCAGCGGCGTGTCGAAGTTCGGGTAGTCGCGCGCGCGCATCAGGTTGCAGCGCGTGAGGAGCTCGTTCGCCGACAGCACGCCGTTCAGCGACTCGCCGGGGATGCCCATGAAGCTCGGGTAGCCCGCGCCGGTGCCGATGAACACCGCGTCGAACCCCATCTCGGTCACCATCTGCTCGATCGTGAAGAGCCGGCCGACGAGCGTGTTGCATTCGAACTTGATGCCGAGCTGGCGCAGCTTCTCGATCTCGGCGTCGATCACCTCGTTCGGCAGCCGGAAGTCGGGAATCCCGTACTTCAGCACGCCGCCGGGCTGGTGGAACGCCTCGTAGACGGTCACCTCGCAGCCGGCCTTCGCCATGTCGGCCGCGCACGCCATGCCGGCCGGGCCGGCGCCGACGATGCCCACACGAAAGCCCGACGGCTCGATGTAGGGAACGTTGGCCCAGCCTTCCTTGATCGCCGTGTCGCCGACGAAGCGCTCGAGACGGCCGATCGCCACCGGCTCCAGCGTGTCGCCGACCGTGCACACGCCTTCGCACTGGTTCTCCTGCGGGCACACGCGGCCGCAGACCGACGGCAGCAGGTTGGTGTCGGTGATGATGTCGTAGGCGCCGTGATAGTGCTTCTCCGCGATCTTCTGGATGAATGCCGGGGATGTCGATGCCGACCGGGCAGCCGCGCACGCAGGGCTCGTCGGGGCACTGCAGGCAACGGTCCGCCTCGACCAGCGCCTGCTCGACCGTGTAGACGAACGACACCTCGGTGAAGTTGCGCGCGCGCTCGCGCGGGTCCTGCTCGACCGCAGGCGTGCGCTCCTGCGGAATCGTCCGGATCGTCTTCTTCTTCGCGGCCATGTCAGTAGAGCTCCGGGTCGGACTTGCTGGATGCGGACGCCATCTCGTCGGCCTGCTTCATCAGCCGGCAGGTGTCGTTCCAGTGCTCCATCGCCATCCGCTCCTCGGCGGTGAAGCGCTTCAATCGCGCCATCAGGTCGTCGAAATCGACCTGGTGGCCGTCGAAGTCGGGTCCGTCGACGCAGGCGAACTTGATCTCGTTGCCGATCTTGACGCGGCAGCCGCCGCACATCCCGGTGCCGTCGACCATCAGCGGATTCAGGCTCACCATCGTCTTGATCTTGTGCGGGCGCGTCGCCTCCGCGCAGCCCTTCATCATGATCGGCGGCCCGATCGCGACGCACTCGTCGATGTCCTTGTGCTTCGCGACCGCCGCCTTGATTCCCTCGGCGACCGTGCCCTTGATTCCGGCGGAGCCGTCGTCGGTGCAGACGATCACCTCGTCGCACACGCCGCGGAACTTGTCGTCCCAGAAGATCAGGTCCTTCGTGCGGAAGCCGATGACGCCGATGACGTAGGCGCCGGCCTCCTGGAACGCGCGTGCCTGCGGAAACGTCGGCGCGACGCCGAGGCCGCCGCCGACGACCAGCGCCTTCTTCGCGTGTCCGAGCTGGCTCGGCACGCCCATCGGCCCCACGATGGCGTAGAGCGACGTGCCGACCGTGCAGGTCCGCTGCATCTCCTTCGTCGTCTTGCCGACGGCCTGGATCACGAGCGTGATCGTTCCCTTGGCGCGGTCGAAGTCGGCGATCGTGAGCGGGATGCGCTCGCCCTCGGGGTGCGACATCACGATGACGAACTGGCCAGGCTTAGCCGCCTTCGCGAGCAGCGGATGCCGGATCTCCAGCAGGTAGGTCACGGGCGAGAAATCCTCGCGCGCCACGATTTCGAAATTCGACATCAACGGTCTCCCGTCACCGCCGCGACACGCAATACGCGCGCCGCGCGGCGCCTGCGCCGGTCCTGCGCAAACTTGTTCGACGATTGGAAGCGCCGACAGGGCGGCGCCGACACGGAGGCGATCAGCTCGGGCGGCGAAGGCGAAGGCAGGCAGCGATCCCGTCCGGATCGCGCCTGCCTCGTCTGTCGCGGCATTGCCAAGTCACCCTCCACCCCTGCGACCCGGGCCCTCTCTCGTCGTCGCGGCGGCGCCTTCACTGCACGTTCGCCGGAGCCGTTATCACAGTTGCGACGATGCTACGCCCGCGACCGAACGTCGCATAGGCAAGAGCGGTCCCGGGAATTGATCTACGTCACGAATCGTGCGATTCCGCGCCCCTGCGCCCGCCAATTCATGCGATGCCGTCGCGGTCATGCCGGCCGCCGCCGCGTCCTCGGGCCCGCAGGCGTCGCGGCGTACAATGCGCGACGCCCCGCGGACCTCGACTTCTCGCCGTGAACGCTCCCGATCGCGCGCCGCTTCGTCTCACCGAGTTCAGCCACGGGGGCGGCTGCGGCTGCAAGATCGCGCCTGCGCTGCTCCGGGAAATCATCGCGAAGGCCGGGCCGACGCCGGTCCCGGCGAATCTCCTGGTCGGCATCGAGACGTCCGACGACGCGGCCGTCTGGCGTCTCAACGAGCGGCAGGCGATCGTCGCGACGACCGACTTCTTCATGCCGATCGTCGACGATCCCTACGACTTCGGCGCGATCGCCGCGACGAACGCGATCTCCGACATCTACGCGATGGGTGGCACGCCGCTCTTCGCGCTGGCGCTCGTGGGCATGCCGATCGACAAGCTGCCGGTCGCGGTCATTCGCCGCATCCTCGACGGCGGCGAGGCGGTCTGCTCGCGTGCGGGCATTCCGATCGCGGGCGGCCACACGATCGACTCGGTCGAGCCGATCTACGGGCTCGTCGCGATCGGTCTCGTCGATCCGGCGAACCTCAAGCGCAATGCGGGCGCGCGCGCCGGAGATGCGCTCGTGCTCGGCAAGCCGCTCGGGATCGGCATCTACAGCGCCGCGCTCAAGAAGCAACATCTGTCCGCGGCTCACTACGCGGCGCTGGTCGCGAGCGCGACGCAGCTCAACACGCCCGGCACGACGCTCGGCACGATGGAAACAGTGCACGCGCTGACCGACGTCACGGGCTTCGGCCTCGCCGGACACCTGCTCGAGATCTGCCGCGCGTCCGGCGTGGGAGCGACGATCGAGCTCGCGCGGATACCGCTGCATCCGGGCGTGCTCCAGCTCGCGCGCGAGGGCTTCGTCACGGGCGCCTCGGGGCGCAACTGGGCGGGCTACGGCGCCGACGTCGATCTCGCGGCCGGCACGACCGAGGTCGAGCGCGCGCTCGTGACCGACCCGCAGACCTCCGGGGGCCTGCTCGTCGCCTGCGCGCGCGAAGACGCCGACGAGGTGCTCGCGCTCTTCCACGCCGAGGGCTTCGAGCGCGCCGCCGTGATCGGCGAGATGACGGTGGGCGCGCCGCGCGTCGCGGTGCGCTGAACGCCGGATTCGATTCGCGCCCGACGTGCCGTCCAAGGGCCCGCCAGCGGTAAGTGCCGGCTGCGACCTGGGCCTGTTTCCGGCGGCTGATTTCGTGGTGACGACGGGCGCCGCTGCGGAGGGCCCGATTGCGCAGGCGCGCTGGTATTTCCGCGACGAGACGATCGCCGTGCCGGCGCCGGGCCGAGCCGCGGCGGGCTTCGCCACAGGCGTGCACGTCGACGACGACCTGCGCAACTGGGTCGCGACGCACGATCCCGATGCGCCACCCGACTATCCGCCGCTCGTGTGGATCGCCGCGCCGAACGTCGTCGCCCATGCGACGCTCGACGCCGATGGCGGAACGTTGGCCACGTCCGACGGCACGCTCGCCTTTCGCCTCACGCCGAAGATTCCGCTCAACCGCTCGTACTTCGACGCCGCGTCCGCGGAGTTCTTCCGCGCGCGTCCGATGACGGTGCGCGGCACGATCGCGGACGGTACGATCGTCGCGCGCATGCTGTGGCCCGAGGATTTCCGCCTCGCGACGCTGCCGCCGCCGCGCCCGCTCCGCGCAGACGTCCCGGCCAGCGTGGCGCTGCGCGAGCGCATGCGCGCGGATCCTCAGGGCGGCGCGCGCAGCCCCTTCGCCGCGGAGACGCTGTGGCGGCGCGATGGGACGAGCGACGACCTGCGCGGGAAGACCGTCGTCGGCTTCATGGTCAACGGCGCGCAGGGCGACGACGACGAGGCGCACGCCGGCCATTTCGCGCTGGTCACGGGCCGCGTGCAGAACGACGGAGCGATCGGCGACTGGCTCGCGAACAACTTCTACGCGCTCGACAGCGAAAGCGAGAAGGGCATCCTCGCGGCGCCGGTGCCGCTCGACAACTATCTCGCCGACCTGAACGCCGGCCAGTCGTG
The DNA here is from genome assembly GCA_963830485.1 of uncultured beta proteobacterium. Lineage (GTDB taxonomy): Bacteria > Pseudomonadota > Gammaproteobacteria > Burkholderiales > Casimicrobiaceae > CAIWHR01. Next base: position 110,602 of record CAWHNE010000015.1, on the reverse strand, counting down.
GTACCGGCCCACGTACCTGGTGGTCGCGGTGCTGTCCGATCCGCGTGCCGCGGCGCTGCTCCAGTCCGCGCTCGCGCGCGTCTACAACCAGTTCTGGCGGCACCAGCTCGTCTACTACCATCCGTCGCGCAACTGCACGAGCATCAGCGTCGACACGCTGCGCGCGCTCGGCTGGGCCGTTCCCTCACGCGCGGCGACCCCGCGCCCGCTCGCCGCGCTGGCGCTCCCGTGGCTCGCGCTGCAGCAGCGCTCGCTCGCGAAGGCGATGCTCGCCTGCGACTACGCGATCGCGGATCCGACGCGCCTCCTCCCCGCCGCGGCGCTCGAGGAAATCATCGCAAGCCTTCTCGCGCTCGCCGCGAAGGGCGAAGGCAGCGGCGCGAGCGGCGAGCCGGGGGAACGCACGAGCGGCGGAGAGGGGCCCCGCGCGCGAAGCGCGTGGGGATCGGAGCAATCGCGAGTGCGTTCGGAGGCCGACAGCACCGCATCACGAACCTCCCCGGCGGTGCGGAGGCCAAACCCGCCGAAGGCAAGGGGGGGCGAGCAATCGCGAGTCGACGCAAGAGGCCGACAACTCGGTTCAACGATAAGTCGTGCCGGTGCGGAGGCCGACGGCGAACTCGCCGGGATGCTCGCGGCGGACCTGGACGCGCTCGTCTACCTGCAGATTCCGCAGCTGCCGTCCTCGCGCGCGTGGGGCGACGCACCGGTCGTGACGCTACGCGAGTATCGCGCGCGGCTGCCGCGGGATTCGAAGCAGTACAAGATCGTCCCGGTGCCGCCACGTCCGCTCCCCGCGTCGTTGCGCGATCCCGATCTGCTCCCGCCGCCCGTTCCGGCTTCGGAAGTCTTTGCCGCGATCTGGGCCGTCGTTTCCATCGTCGGCATTCCGTGGGCCGTGTGGCGGTGGTGGCGGCGCCGGCGCACGTACACGCGTACGCCGGAGCGCTGAAAGTCGATCGCAGCCGGTGTTAAGATGCAAACACCCGCACGATCGCCACGCACAGGAGCCTTCGATGCGTATCCTTCGGCCTTTCGCGCTTCCTGCGCTGGTACTCGCCCTCGCCGCCTGCGCGACCGACAACCCGCCCGTGCTGCCCGGCACGGTCAACGTTCCGCCACCGCCGATCGCCGCGGCCGGCGACGCGCTGCTCACCAACACCGTGTGGCGCTGGACGGAAACGGTGATGAACAACGACAGTCGCATCAAGCCCGACGCACCCGACCGCTATACGCTCGAGTTCCAGCCTGGGGGCATGGTGACGGTCCGGGCCGATTGCAACCGCGGCTCGGGCAGCTATCTGCTCAACGGCGGCGCGCTCACGTTCGGGCCGATCGCGATGACGCGCGCGATGTGTCCCCCCGGGTCGAAGGACACCGAGTTCCTCCGCGGCCTCGCCGCGGTGTCCGGCCAGCTGTTCCGCGGCAACGATCTCGTCCTGACCCTCAAGTTCGACTCGGGGTCGATGATCTTCACGACCACGCGACAGTAGCGAGCATTCGCGCGATCCGTCCGGCGCTCCTATTTTTTCGCAATCAATCCGCGCGCCTGAAGCGCCCCGATGACCGCGTCCGCGAGGCCGGGCGCCTCCTGCTGCACGCTCGTCGGGTTGAAGGTCTGCGAGGTGGCGGTCCAGACGAGGCGCCTCGTGCTCACGTCGTAGAGCGTCGTCTCCGCGGTCGCGATCTGATACTGCGTCACCTGGGGCACCGCGTACCAGGCGTTGTAGGCCCCCCACCAGCCGGGCCCTCCCCAGCCCGGTCCGAAGCCGGGCCCGAAACCGGGGCCCATCACCGGACCGGGGACCATCATCGTCGACACGCTGGTCTGCGTTTCGATCCCGAGGAGCCGGGTCATCATCATCGAATCGGCGCCGGATTTCGCGACCGCCTCATCGAGTACGGGCTCCGGGACCGCCCCCTCGTTGGGAATGAACTGATACGCTGGCACCGCCTGCACGCCGGCCGCCTGCAGCTTCGAGACCATGATGTCCTCGAATACGCGGCGCGCCGTCACGTTCCGGGCGGCGAGCCCCATGACGAAGACCTTCTTGAAGGGGCCCCCGGTGAAGGTCGGATCGACCCACGTGCTCTGCAGCGTCGTCGAGGCGCACGACGCGAGCAGGACCAGGGCGCCGGCTGCCGCGGCGAATACTTGCATATGCATACGATTAACCATGATCCGCTCCCGGGCGATGTGCAACGCGCCATGCATTGTAGCGCCGCGCGCGCGCAGGCGCATGGAATCAGCGGCCCGTGAAGCGCGGCGGCCGCTTCTCGAGGAACGCGGCGATCCCCTCGTTGCGGTCTTCGCTCGCCGCAAGCAGCGCGAAGGCGGCACGATCGGCAGCGAGCGCCGTGCCCAGGGGCGATTCGAAAGCGCGAAGCACGGCTTCCTTCGCGAGTCGCACCGCGAGCGGCGACTTCGCGGCGATGATCGACGCGATCTCGACCGCGCGGGCAAGCGCGCTCTCCGGCTCGTCGACCTCCACGACGAGCCCCGCCGCAAGCGCCGCCTGGGCATTGATCGGCTTTCCCGTGAGGCACATCTGCATCGCGAGCGCCTTACCCGCCACACGCGCGAGCCGCTGCATCCCGCCCGCGCCCGGAATCATTCCGAGATTGATCTCCGGCTGACCGAACTGCGCGTTCGTTCCGGCGACGACGATGTCCGCGCAGAGCGCAAGCTCGCACCCGGCACCGAGCGCATAGCCGTTGACGGCCGCGACGAGCGGCTTCGGAAACGTCGCGATCGCCTGCCAATGCCGGGCACGCTCGTGCAGCAGCACGTCGACGGCGCCGAGTGATGCCATCTCCCGCAGGTCGGCGCCAGCGGCGAAGCAATCGAGACCGCCGGTGAGGACGACCGCCCGCGTGTCGTCGTCTGCCATGGCGACGGCGAGCACGGACGCGATCTCCGCGAGCGTCTGCGTGCGCAGCGCGTTGCGGACGTCGGGCCGGTGGAGCGTGATGCGGACGACGCCTTCGGCCGGACGCGCGACGACGATGTCCTGCGGCACGCCGGCAGCGGCGGTCTCGCTCATCGTCAGCGATGCCGGAAGACGGGCTTCCGCTTCTCGACGAACGCGCGCATGCCTTCCTTCTGGTCGTCGAGCCCGAACGTCGAGTGGAACTCGCGCCGCTCGAAGTGGAGCCCTTCCGCGAGCGACGATTCGTACGCGCGGTTGATCGCCTCCTTGATCTTCAGGACGACCGGCAGCGAGAACGAGGCGATCTTCGCGGCGACCGCGAGCGCCTCCTCCTCGAGCTTGTCGGCGGGCACCACCCGCGCGACGAGTCCGCTCCGTTCGGCCTCGGCGGCGTCGATCATGCGGCCGGTGAGGCACCAGTCCATCGCCTTCGCCTTCCCCACCGCCCGCGGCAGCCGCTGCGTGCCGCCCATGCCGGGCATCGTCCCGATCGTGATCTCGGGCTGGCCGAACTTCGCCGTGTCGGCCGCGACGATCAGGTCGCACATCATCGCGAGCTCGCAGCCGCCTCCGAGCGCGTACCCCGCGACCGCGGCGAGCACGGGCTTACGCACCTTGCGCACGTCCTCCCAGTCCCGCGTGATGTAGTTGTCGGCATAGACTTTCTGGTAGTCCCACTCGGCCATCGCGCCGATGTCGGCACCCGCCGCGAAGGCCTTCTCGTTGCCCGTGATGACGATCGCGCCGATGCCCGGATCCGCGTCGAAGGCGGCGAGCGCCTGCGAAAGCTCGGCAGCGAGCGCATCGTTGAGCGCATTCATCCGCTGCGGGCGGTTGAGGCGGATCAGGCCAACACGGTCACGGGTCTCGACGGCGATGTTCGCGTAGCTCATGATCGGTTCGTCCTTCAAGCGTCTTTCAGGGCTCGGGCCAATGCCGCGGCTGCCACGGGTGCGGCAGCAGGTCGCGCAACTTGATCGTTTCGTCTCGGGCGACGACGACGTCCGCGTCGAGATTGGCAGGATCGATCTGATAGAACAGCTCGCGGCACCGGCCGCACGGCGGCAGGACGGCGCCGTCGTCGTTGACGGCCACGACGGCGCGAACCCTCGCCTCGTGGTGCTTCAGCATATCGGCGACGGCGGAATGCTCGGCGCAGAAGCCGATGCCGCACCGGAGATCGACCGAACAGCCGGTGTACACGGTCCCGGAATGCGCCAGCACCGCCGCACCGACGAGACCTGCGTCGCAATGATCCGACGCCTGGAACAGAACCGCCACTTCCGCGGCGCGCGCAATCAGCTCCTCGTACTGCACGACGATCCCCCTCTTCTACGCCGGCCGGTTCTTCCAGGATTCGACGTATGCGGTATTCTCCACCCCCGCCGGCAGCGGCGCGACCGTCAGCGGAAAGCGCGTGTCGATCATCACCGCGTACTCGTCGGTCTCCTTGCGCGCGTGCGCGGCGCCGGCCGCGAACGCCTTCGGGTGGGGGCCGTGCGTGAAGCCGCACGGGTGGAAGGTGACCATTCCCGGCTTGATGTTGTCGCGGCTGAAGAAGTCGCCGCGGTGGTAGAAGATCACTTCATCGTAGTCGTCGTTGTTGTGATAGAACGGCACCTTGAGCGCGCCGGGATCGGACTCGATCGGCCGCGGCACGAACGTGCAGACGACGAAGTTGCGCCCGACGAACGTCGTGTGCGCGGACGGCGGCAGATGGTAGCGATGGCTCATCAGCGGCCGGATGTCGCGGACGTTCAGCCGCACGACGCAGAGATCGCCGTGCCAGCCGACCGCGTCCAGCGGGTTGAATGGATACTCGATCGTCGACAGCGCGCCGGCGCGCTTCACGACGACCTTCCACGGCGCCTCCGTCTGCTGCGCACGGAACGCCGCGTCCATCGCCGGCACGTCGAGCACCGCCGGGTCGAAGATCGCGTGCGGACCGACGAGACCCTTCTCGGGCAGTGAATACGTGCCTTCCGTGCACTCGACCAGCAACAGCGTCGTCGGCGCCGACGGCTCGATGCGCCACATCCCGCCGCGCGGGATCACGATGTAGTCGCCGTCGCGATAGTCGAGCCGGCCCCAGTCGCAGAAGAACGCGCCCGTGCCGTCGTGGACGAACAGCAACTCGTCGCCGTCCTGGTTGCGGACGAGATGGTCCATCGCCTTCCCCGTCTTCCAGAGCCGGAGCTTCACGTCGCCGTTGCCCATGATCGGCGTCGCCTCCCACGGCGAACCGCCCGCAGCCGGCAGCTTGTTCAGGTCGTACGCGTGCGGATTGAGCGAGCCCGTGAAGCGCGTCCAGCCGGTCGGCGGATGGCGGTGATGGAAATGCGCGGCCGGGCCGAAGAAGCCTTCCTTGCCCATCTCGCGTTCGAACGTGCCCTGCGGCAGATCCGCATGCGCCTGCCGGCTGTGCGTGCCGTCGGCGCGCGGGAAGCGGATGTAGTGCTTCATTGGAGGCCTCCCGGCGGCACGACGTCCTCGCGCGCGGCAGCCATCGCCGCGGCGAGCACCTCGGCATCGCCGATGTGATTCGCGAGCAGCAGGATCAATTTCGCGTTGACGAGCGCGCTCTCGCCATCCGAGAGGTCGCGGTGCAGCGCGATCAGGTCCTGGTAGAAGTCGTCGGGCGCCGACAGGTTCGGCGCGGTAGTGAGCGTTGCCATGGGGACTCTGCCTCAGTCGTTGCACGTCGCGCGGCGGATCGCGGCGCGCACGTGGTCGGCGTCGAAGCTGCGCCAGCGCGCGCAGACGTGCTGGTCGGGCCGCAGAAGGTAGCACGTCCCGGGCCTGCCGTCGTAGCGGTCGCCGAGGAGCCCGCCCTTGTCGCGCACGGCGACCCGGCCGTCGGCGAGCCGGCCGCCCACCTGCACGACGCGGCACGGGATCGGGTCGCGGGCGAGCGCGTGCGCGACCTCCGTCGGCACGGCATCGCCGAACGTCAGGAGCGTGAAGCCGTTGTGCAGATAATCGAGCAGCCACGGCGAGCCGGGACCGGTGACCGGCGCGTCGGCCGCGGGCGTGCCGGGAACCATCGCCCCGGCGAAGCGCTCGCCCGCGCGGTCCGGCGTATTGAGCGGCGAATCGGCATACACGTACGGCACCGAGAGCCGCCCGCTGTTCACGAGCTTGCGCGCGAACGCGTGGTGTTTCGCGAGGGCCAGCACCGCGTCGCGGAACGTGCGCGACACCGGACTCTTCGGCGTGATGAAGTCGGTCGCGCGGGTCGAGTTCCGGATGTTCTCGTCGGCCGCCGCCACGCGCTCGTCGTCGTAGGTGTCGAGCAGCCGCTCGGGCGCCAGGCCGTCGCGCACGAGCCGCAGCTTCCAGACGAGGTTGTCGGCGTCCTGGAACCCGCTGTTGGCGCCGCGGGCGCCGAAAGGCGACACGACGTGCGCGGCATCGCCGGCGAACAGCAGCCGACCGTGCCGGAAGCGCTGCATCCGCCGGCACTGAAACGTATAGACGCTCGCCCACTCGATGTCGAATTCCGCCTTCTCGCCCAGCATCGCGCGCAGCCGGGGCAGGATCCGTTCGGGCCTGCGCTCGGCCTCCGGATCGGCGTCCCAGCCCAGCTGGAAGTCGATCCGCCACACGTCGTCGGCCTGTCGATGCAGGAGTGCCGACTGACCCGGATGGAACGGCGGATCGAACCAGAACCAGCGCTCCGCGGGGAACTCGGACTTCATGTGCACGTCGACGATCAGAAAGCGGTCGCGGAAGACCTGACCTTCCGCTTCGAGCCCGAGCATCGTGCGCACCGGGCTGCGCGAGCCGTCGCAGACGATCAGCCATTCGCACGCGACCCAGTACTCGCCGTCCGGCGTGTCGACCCGCAGGAGCACGTCGTGCTCGCGCGGCGTGACCTCGACGACCTTGTTCTGCCAGCGGACCTCCGCCGCCGGCAGCTCGGCGAGCCGGTCGACCAGCATCTCCTCGAGGTGGTACTGCTGCAGGTTGACGAACGCCGGGCGGCGGTGACCGCTCTCGGGCAGGAGGTCGAACGCGTAGACGAGTTCGTGACGGAAGAAAGTGCGGCCGACCTTCCACTCGACGCCCTTCTGCACGATCCGCTCGCCGCAGCCCAGCCGGTCGAGGATCTCGAGCGCGCGCTTCGCGTAGCAGATGGCGCGCGAGCCCACGCTCACCGTGTTGTCGTCGTCCAGCACGACGACCGGCACATCGTGCAGCGCGAGGTCGATCGCCGTTGCAAGCCCGACCGGCCCGGCGCCGACGACGATCACGGGCCGTCGCTGCGGCGGGCTGTCCTGATCGGGCGAGCGCTCGTACGCGTAGACCGGGTTCGTGTACGTCTTCATCGCTTGCCTGTCGTTCCGCCCGACTACCCACTCGAGGGCAGGCTCCGGCGGGAACCCAGCGGCTTGCTTTCGTCGACGAAACGACACTGGGTCCCCGCCTTCGCGGGGGCGACAACCTTCCTATCCTTCCAGCGCTTCCCACATCGCCTTGTCGCGCTGCGCGGTCCAGATCCGCGGATCCTTGTACTGCGTCGCCTCGTCGTACGCGCGCGAGACGTCGAACGGCAGGCAGTGGTCGAAGATCACCCAGTGGCCGAAGGCCGGCTTCAGGAGCTCGTACGTTTCGCGATAGACGCTGCGAAGGTCCTTGCCCTGCTGCGCGCCGCGCTTCACCGCATCGAACATCTGCGTGACGAACGCGCGCGTGCCGTCGAGCCCCGCCTTCACGGCCGCCGGCGTCTGCAGCGACGCGCCACGACCCGGAACGAGCTTCTGCGGCGAGAGCGCGGCGATCGCGTCGAGCGTCGCCGGCCAGTCGGCGAGGTACGCGTCGCCGGTGTACGGCGTCGCGTCGTACTCGACCAGGTCGCCGGAGAAGAGGATCCGCTCCTGCGGCAGCCAGACGACGGTGTCGCCCTTCGTGTGACCTCGGCCGAGCTGCATGATCTCCACCTGCAGCTTGCCCATCCAGAGCGTGAGGCGCCTTTCGAACACGAGCGTCGGCCACGTGAGCCCCGGCACCGACTCCACCGCCTGGAAGAGTCGCGGGAAGCGCTCGATCTCGCTCTTCATGTCGGCCTCGCCGCGCTCGACGATGAGGTCGTACGTGTCGCGACTCGCGATGACGTGCTCCGGTTTGTATCCCGAGGCGCCGAGCACGCGCACGGCATGGTAGTGCGACAGCGTTACGTACCGGATCGGCTTGTCGGTCACCTCGCGGATGCGGCGGATGACGTCCTGCGCCATGACGGGCGTGGCCTGCGTGTCGATCACCATCACCGCATCGTCGCCGACGACGACACCGGTGTTGGGGTCGCCCTCCGCCGTGTACGCGTACGCGTGATCGGAGAGCTTGTCGAAGCTGATCTTCTTCTCGACCAGATCGGCCTGCGATGCGAACTTCTTTTCGCTCATGGAGGGAATTCCGAAGCTGCGGCCCGCGAGCGCGGGCGACGGGCCCACGATGTTAACCGATCCGGCCGTCTCCCGATGCCACGGTGATCATGAGGGAAGCTTTGCCCGGGCTAGCAGATACGCGTGCACCGCGGCGATCTCGTCGTCGGTCAGGTGATGCAGCCGGTCCCGCGCGACCTGCGACATGAGCCCGTGCTCCTTGCCGTCCGCGCCGACGCCGGAGCGCAAGAGACGCGTGAACTCGGTGCGCCCGTAGGCCCGGGCCACGCCGAGATCCGGCGCGCCGGAATCCCAGCCGTTGCCCCTCAGGTCTCCGCCGTGGCATTCCGCGCAGACGATGCCCGCGAGATGACGCGCGGGGGCGTGCTCGGGGCCGGCGTCCGGCGGCTCCTTCGCGCGCTCGGCGGCGACATAGGCAATCGCGGCCTTCGGGCCGCGGCCCGTCCACAGGTCCCACTGGTCGAGCGGCCCGAAGTAGTGGTGGGGCTGCTCGTCTCCGCCGGCCGGGACCGAGCGCAGGTAGGCGAGCAAGTCCGCGACCTCGGGATCGGTCAGCCGGACGAAGCCCATCGAGGGCATCACGATCACGCCGCGGCCATCGGGGCGCACGCCGCGCCGGACGATGCGCGCGAGATCCTCGTCGCTGTAGATCGTTGCCTTCAGCGTGAGATTGGACGCGTAGTAGCGCCCGTGCAGCCAGCCTTCGTCCGCGAACAGCTTCCCGCGCAGATCCGCGCCGTGGCAATCGGTGCAGCCGGTGACGTCCGCGAGGTGTTTACCACGCGCGATGGCGTCGGCTCCCTGCGCAGCCCGTATCGGCTCGCTCGCAACCGGGTAGCGCTGTTCGAGCACGCGCCGGTTCGAGTTCTGGACATACGTCGCGAAGCCGGCCGCGGCCAGGAGGGCGGCGACGACCATTCCGACGCCGGTCAGCTTCAGGGGGGCCATGGCTGTCTCCGCGACGAGTGCCGCATTGTGCGCCCCCGGCGGGACGGCACGCGTATTTGCACCGCAGCATCCGCATTTGTTGATCTGCTTCAAGGTTTTGCGGTTTCAGGACGCCCACAGTACGCGCTAGGTCCGATGTCCACGGAGAGACGCTTGCTGCAGATCATCATCCAGGGGCGCGGCGGCCAAGGTGCGCAGACCGCGGGCAACCTGCTCGCCGCGGCGTTCTTCGCCGAAGGCCGCGAGGTGCAATCGTTCGCGAGCTACGGCGGTGCGCGCCGCGGCACGCCGGTGACCTCGTTCCTGCGCGTCGACGAGCGCCCGATCCGCGTGCGCTGCGACATCGAGCAGGCGGATGCGATCCTCTGCTTCGACGCGAGCCTGCTCGACGGCCGCCTCCTCGCAGCGGCACACCCCGACACGCTGATCGTCGTCAACTCATCGCGAACGGCGCATTCGTTCGCCGCGACGCTGCCCCGGCTGCGCGTGATCCCCATCGACGGCATCGCGATCTCGCGCCGGCACGGGCTCGGCCGCATCGTCAATTCGGCGTTGCTTGGGGCCATCGCTCGAGCGATCGCTGCGCCGCAGCTCGACGTGCTGACGCGCGCGCTCGCCGAGGAGGCACCGAAGCTCACCGCCGAAAACGTCGCGGCGTGCGAAGAGGGTTACCGACACGTCGACGAATTGCTGAAAGAGGCTGCAGCGGCATGACGGCGAACGATCCGGTTCCGACTGCCTGGACGACGGGCACGACGGAAGTCTTCAAGACAGGAACGTGGCGGGCCGCACTGCCCGAGCACATCCACGCCCCATCGCCGTGTCACGCCGCCTGTCCCCTCGGGGGCGACATCGCCGACTGGATCGGCCGCGCGCGCGAGCGCGACTTTCGCGGCGCGTGGGAGATCCTGACCCGTCACAACCCGTTTCCGGCGGTCGCGGGACGCATCTGCCACCACCCGTGCGAGGCCGCGTGCAATCGCGCCGGACTCGATGGCGCGCTCGCGATCTGCCGGCTCGAGCGCTACATCGGCGACCGGGCGCTCGCCGAGGGCTGGGCGTTCGCCCCGCCATCCACACCGCGCAACGCGCAGATTGCGGTCGTCGGCGGCGGTCCGTCGGGACTGTCGGCGACGTTCCATCTGCGCCGCCGCGGCTACGCGGTCACGCTGTTCGAGGCGCGCGGCGAGTTGGGCGGCCTCATGCGTTACGGGATACCGTCGTATCGTCTGGCGCGCTCCGTGCTCGACGGCGAGATCGACCGGATCGCGGCGCTGGGCGTCGAGGTGCGCTGCAACGAATCGATCGCCACGCCGGAGGATTTCGCGCGGCTGCGCGCCCAGTACGACGCGGTGTACGTCGCGATCGGCGCGCGCTGCCAGAAACGGCTGCCTCGACTCGACTATGCGAAATCCTGGGTGATGGACGGCGCCGACTACCTCGCTCGCGCCAACGCGGGCGCGCCGCCGGCGCTGGGTCGCCGCGTTGTGGTGATCGGCGGCGGCAGCGCCGCGCTCGACGTCGCGCGCAGCGCCCGCCGGGCGGGGCACACCGTGACGATCATGGCGCTCGAAAGCCGCGCGCAGATGCCGGCGCAGCCCGACGAGATCGCCGAAGCGCTGGAGGAAGGCGTCACGCTCGTCGACGGCGCGATGCTGAGAGCGGTCGATGACACCGGCAAGGGAAGCCTTGCGCTCGCGTGCGTTCGCGTGCGCTTCGAGCCCGGCGCGCGGCGCGGCGACTTCACCGTCATCCCGGTCCACGGCAGCGAGTTCGCGCTCGCCGCGAACGCCGTCGTCACGTCGATCGGACAGGATCCGGACCTCGCGCCGCTGCATGCGGCGCTCGACACCGACGGCGCGCTGGTGAAGGTCGACCACGGGCAGGCCACGAGCGCTCCGCTCGTCTACGCCGGCGGCGATGTTGCGAGCCTCGCGCGCTTCGTCACCGAGGCGATCGGGATGGGCAAGCGGGCGGCACGGGAGATCGACCGCGCACTCGCCGGCGATGGCGCCGGCGCGTCGCCCGAGGTCGCCGAGCCCGTCGTCGCGCCGGCGTCGATCAACACGTTCTATCACTCGCCGCGGGCGCGCTCGCCGGAGCGGCGGCGCGACGCCGCGAGCCGGCTCGCGAGCGGCGACGAGGTCCAGCTCGGATTCGAGCTCGACGAGGCGGTCGCCGAAGCCGACCGCTGCTTCTCGTGCGGCACGTGCATCCACTGCGACAACTGTGTCCACTATTGTCCGGACCTCGCGGTGAAGCGCGACGGCGACGGCTACGTCGTACTCACCGACTACTGCAAGGGGTGCGGCATCTGCGTTCGCGAGTGCCCGACCGGATCGATGAGGATGGTCGAGGAGCAGCGATGAAAGGCCCGCGATGAACGCGCGCGACACCGGAAGTGATGGCGCGACGCGGATGCTCCTGACGGGCAACCACGCGGTCGCGTGGGCGGCGCGCCTCGCGCGGCCGAGGGTCGTTCCCCTCTATCCGATCACGCCGCAGACGCCGGTGTTGGAGAAGATCACCGAATTCCAGGCGGCGGGCGAGTTCGACGCGGAAGTCATCACACCCGAATCCGAGCACTCGGTGATGGCGGCCTGCATTCCCGCTTCGCTCGCCGGCGTGCGCGTGTTCACGGCAACCGCGTCGCAGGGCCTGCTGCTGATGCACGAGCTTCTCCATTACGCGAGCGGCGCGCGGGCCCCGATCGTGATGGCGAACGTGAACCGGACTGTTGCTTCGCCGTGGGCGTTCTGGCCCGACCAGACCGACAGCCTCGCGCAACGCGACACGGGCTGGGTCCAGTACTACACGGAGAGCGCGCAGGAATCGCTCGACACGGTACTGCAGGCATTCCGCGTCGCTGAGCAGGTCCTGCTCCCGGTGATGGTGAATCACGACGCGTTCTACGTCTCGCACGCGCTCGAGCCGGTGCTGCTACCTGACCAGGCGCAAGTCGACCAATACCTGCCGCCCTACGCGCCGCCGCATCGCCTCGACACGGCGAAGGCCGAGTCGTGGGGCAACGTCGTGACGCAGGACATGTTCTACCGCCACCGGCAGGCGCTCGCCGAGGCGATGAACCGCGTGCCGAGGCTCGCGCAGGAGGCCGATCGCGAGTGGCGCGCGCTCACGGGCCGCGGCTGGGGCGTCGTCGAGCGCTACCGCTGTGAAGGGGCATCCCTCATCGTCGTCGCGATGGGCAGCATGTGCGGCACCGTGCGCGACGCGGTCGACGCGATGCGCGACGCGGGCGAGCCGGTCGGGCTCGTCAAGGTGCGGCTCTTCCGGCCGCTACCCGTGGCCGAGCTGCGTGCCGCGCTTACCGGCGTTCGCGATGTGCTGGTGCTCGACCGCAACTACTCGCCGGGCCATGGCGGTGTCCTGCATCAGGAGCTGCGCGCGGCGCTCTGCGGCGTCGGGAACGCGCCGCGCGTGCACGGCTATCTCGCCGGCGTGGGCGGCGTCAACGTTCCTCCCGCCAAGATCCTCGAGTTCGTCCGGCAGGCGCGGACGAGCGAGCCGGCGGCCGAGTCGGTCTGGGTCCGGTGACGCGCATGAACAAGCTCGAGGTTCCGTTCGACCCCATCCTGTGTTCTGGCCACGCAGCATGCCCCGGCTGCGTCGACGCGCTCTCCGTACGGCACGTGCTGGCGACGCTCGGCCCGAAGACGATGGCAGTCATTCCGCCTTCGTGCATGGCGATCATCGCCGGCCCGCAGCCCTACAGCTCGCTGAAGATCCCCGTCTACCAGCCGACGCTGGAAGCGAGCGCCGCAGCGGCTTCGGGCCTGCGCCGTGCGCTCGATGCGCGGGGCGAGCGCGACACGCAGGTCGTCGTCCTCGCGGGCGACGGCGGCACGTACGACATCGGCTTCCAGTGCCTGTCCTCGGCCGCCGAGCGCAACGAGAACTTCATCTACATCTGCCTCGACAACGAAGGCTACATGAACACCGGCGCGCAGAAGTCCTCCTCGACGCCGCATCTCGCGAGCACGGGCTCGACACCGGCCGGCAAGACGACGCGCAAGAAGAACCTCACCGAGATCATGGCGGCGCACGACGTGCCCTACGCGGCCACCGCCAATGTCGGCTTCCTGCCGGACCTGATCCGCAAGGTCGAGAAGGCGAAATCGATCGACGGCACGCGGATCATCACGCTGCTGATCCCCTGTCTCGACGGCTGGGGGCTGCCCGACGATGCGGGACTCGCCGCCGCGCGCTGCGCGGTCGAGTGCGGCGCGTTCCCGCTCTACGAAGTCGAGGACGGCCGCCGATACACGCTGAACGTGCCGGCGAAGACGCGGCCCGTCGCCGATTACGTCGCCATGCAGCGGCGCTACCGGCACCTCGCGCCGGCGGACGTCGACGCGCTGCAGGCGGAGGTCGACGACGCATGGGCGCGGCTCATGACGAAGGTCGAAGCGGGACAGCGGAGCCCCACGCCGGCCCCGACCTGAGCAGGACCTCTCGCGCAAGCGCAAGTGCTTCAGGCGCACCTCGCAAATCGCGAAGTCGGTCTGCGGCCGCCGGTCAGCTGGGGACGAGACTTCCCTTGACAGCACGGGCCGCAGTTCAGTGTACCGGCTCGCCGACACTGGGGGGTCGGGCTGCTGTATTGCCCGGCATGGCCGTCTTCGCGTTCCCCCACACGGACGCTGCATTCCCTGCGATCGCCCTTGGCCGCTCGATAGAGCCTTGCGGATTGCGGAGTGCTGTGTTCGCGGCCGTCGCGCCGAATGAAGCTGGTAGCATCCATCTCCTGCCGTTCGCACAGAAAGGATCACGCCTTATGAATCGATTTCATTTGCCGTTCATCGCCGCCATCGCCGCCGCCGCTCTCATGGCCGCGGCGCTGCCAGCTTCCGCGGCCAGTTACATCATCGTCGCCAAAGGGCAAGGCGCGGGCAGCGCCAACCTCGACAGTGCCGTCGCACACGCCAATGGCGTCATTACCGGCCGCCACGATGCGATCGGCGTCGTATTCGCCGAATCGAGCGACCCGGCCTTCGCGACGCGGCTCGCCGCCGAAGCCAAGGTGCAAAGCGTCGCCCGGGACGTCAGGGTCCAGTGGATCGAGCCGCTCGTCTCCCAGCCGGCCGTGATCGTGACGCCCGCGGATACGGTGTCGACGCCCGAGTCCCGCTACGCGCTGCAATGGGGCCACCGCCAGATCCGCGCCGACGTCGCCAATGACGGTGGCGACCTGGGCTGGGGCGCCAAGCGCGCCCGCGTAGCGGTCCTCGACCAGGGCGTCTATCCGACTCATGTCGACATCGCGCCCAACCTCAACGTCGGCCTGAGCAAGTCGTTCGTTCCGAGCGAACCCGGGTTCGCGTTCGTGCCGCCGGGCCCGGGCGTCTTCTTCAGTCACGGCACCCACGTCTCGGGCATCATCGCGGCGCCGATCAACGGCATCGGCACCCAGGGCGTCGCGCCCAATGCCGAAATCGTCAACGTGAAGGTGCTTGACTCGCCGGACGGCAGCGGTGAATTTTCCTGGCTGATCAACGGCATCATGTACGCGGCCGGCCCGCAGGTCCGGGCCGACGTGATCAACATGAGCCTCGGCGCCACGTTCCTTCGTACCAATGCCGGCGGCGACGGACTGGGCCCGCTGATCTCGGCGCTCAACCGTGCCATCAACTACGCGACACAGGCCGGGACGTTTGTCGTTAGCGCCGCCGGCAACGAGGGCGTCGATCTCAACAGCAACGTCTGGTCGATTCCGGCGCAATCGGGCAACGGCGTCGCCGTGTCCGCGCTCGGACCGGTCGGGTTCTTCACGCCGGCCCCGCTGTCCGGTCCCGACCGGCTCGCGTCGTATAGCAACTATGGCCAATCCGTCGTGAACGTCGGCGCGCCGGGCGGGGACTTCGCCTATCCGGGCAACGAAGACTGCACGGTCGCTACGGCCGGCGGCCCCCTCACCCGGCCCTGCTGGGTGTTCGATATGGTGTTCGCGCCCGGTGCGGTCGACGGCGCCAACAACTTCTACTTCTGGGCCGCGGGCACGTCGATGGCGGCGCCGCATGTCTCCGGCGTGGCCGCGCTCATCGTCGGCAAGTACGGCCGCATCCCGCCGTCGCAGATCAAAGCACGCATCCAGCAAGGCTCTGTCGACATCCTGAAGCCGGGCGACGACGCCGCGACCGGCAAGGGTCGTCTCGACGCCGTCAACGCGCTGAAGTAGCGCAGGTCGTCCTCTCGGGGCCCGCCGCTTGATCGCGGCGGGCCCTTTTCTTTCGTCCGTTGACAGACGTCAGGGCCGGACGGCGGGCGTGTCGATCGCGAGTCCCTGCGCCCGCACCGCGAGATAGAGCTCGAGCTCGACCAGCTCCGGCGCGCCGTAGGGATACGGCTCGGCCCGCACGCCGCTCATGCACGCGCGCAGCCGCCGCTGCAGCGAGCCCGCCGTCTGCCACTCGAGCCGGTAGATCGGATAGCCCGTCGGATGTCCCTGCGGGATCACGCTGCCGCCGACGCGGCGGCCCGGGTTGTCGTCGTGGCACTGCGCGCACGACGAGATCGAGCTGGCCGATGCGCATGCCGCCACAGCGTGCGCCCGCGCTCGATGGACGGCGCGAGCCGCGAGTCCGCAGGCGGCGCGATCGGCAGGCCGCGCGACTGGTGCGCGACGAACGTTTCGAGCGCGACGAGATCCCTGCTCTCGGCCGCGAGCGGCGGCGCGCCCTGCCGCGTCTGCCGGCACCGATTGATCCGCTGGCCGAGATCGACCGGACGTCCGAGCGTCGGGTCGAACGCGGGATAGCGCGCCGCGACGCCGCGCATCGCGACGGCCGCGTCGCCGTGACAGCTCGCGCACGAGCGGTCGCGCGGCCCGGCCTTGCGATTCCACAGCGCCTCGCCCTCGCCCACCCACAGCATGCCCGGGTTCTGCGCGTCGTCGCGCTGCATCGCCTGCGTCGCCGGGACTCATGTCGTCGAAGCCCGAGCGACGCGCGTCGGACGTGCGCTCGGCCGCGGCTGCCGTCGCGGCGAAAGCGACGAGGAGAAGACATCGCGGCCCGCGTCATGTCACCGCGATCGCGACGGTCTCCGTCTGCGCGAAGCCGTTGTCCCCTTCCCACGTGAAGGTCAACGTGCCGCTCTCGGATGCGATGGCGCTGAACGCGAAGTACGGATTCGCGGCGACCGCGGGGTGCAGCTCGATGGCGACGACGAGCTCGCCGTTGTAGCGGCACGTGAATCGCCGCAGGATGTCGCGCGGCAGCGGCCGGCCCGTCGCGTCCAGGCGGTAGCCGGTCTCCATCGGATGCGCGATCAGCGCGCGGATCTCGATCGTCTCGCCGCGACGAGGCGAGGGCGGCACCTTGATCAGCGCGCGCGCCATCGCGGTTATACCGGGTCGCCGTCGATGCAGGCCGCGAGCGTCACGACCACGTCGACGGTTGTCGACCAGTAGCTGCCATCGCTCATCCGCGCGACCGCGGCGAGCTTCTGCGAGGCCGCGAGGCGGATGTGCGTGGACACGCTCGGCTTTCCCGCGCGCGGCCCGAGCGTGAACACCGCGACGCCGCGCTCGGGGTTCTTCTCGTTGAAGATGGCAATCGCGACGACGCGGTCGGTCGCCGTCATCGGGCTGTCGACGCTCACCGTGATCGGCACCGTGTTGCCGTTCTCGACCAGCGCCGGCACGTCGAGCTTGACCTTGCCGACTGCGCGCCTGGGCGCGCCTCCCGTGAACGCCGCGATGGCGGCAGCCAGATCGTCCGCCGCTGCCGCGGGCCGCACGATGAGCGACACCGCCAGACCGGCGCCCGCGACCAGCGTCCGGCGGCGCCCATTCGAGATCGGAGGCGCGGCCATCTGGCGTCACCTCAGTCGCGCAGGGTCTGCAGCAGCGCGACCACGTCCTCGATCTGCTGCGCGTCGAGCACCGGCCGTCCGCGCCACGCCGCGCCGACGCGCGTCGAGTGATCGGTGCGATAGTACGACGGCATGATCGTCGCCGGATTGACTCGTCGCGAATCGACGATGCGCAGTCGCAGCTGCCCCTCAGACCAGCGCGCGCCAGCGCCCGCCAGGTCCGGCGCGAGCGTGCCCTGCAGCGACTCCTCGGGAAACGGGCCCGGTGTGACACAGCAGACACATGCCCGCCTGCCGGCTCAACACGATGGCGCGGCCGCGCGCTGCATCGCCGCGTTCGCTCGTGAGCGCCACCGGGATCGCGTCGCCGACGACGACAGTAGGAATGCGGCTCGGACGCATCGGCTCCGCGGCAACCAGCCGGCGAACCCGGCGCACGCTGCGACGCCTGCCACGAGCGCCACCGTCGATCGATGCAGTGACGGCCGAATCGTTACGCCTTCTTCAGCGTGTGGTTCTTGAGCGGCATGTCGCGGATCCGCTTGCCCGTCGCGGCGAAGATCGCGTTCAGCACCGCCGGCGCTGCCACGGCGATCGTCGGCTCGCCGACACCGCCCCAGAAATCGCCGGAGGGCATGACGATCGTCTCGACCGCCGGCATCTCGTCCATCCGCAGGATCCGGTAGGTGTCGAAGTTGGTCTGCTCGATGCGTCCGTCCTTGACCGTGCACTCGCCGTACAGCATTGCCGACAGCCCATAGGCGAACGAGCCTTCGACCTGCGCCTCGATCTGCTGCGGATTGACCGCGTGACCACAGTCGGTCGCGGCCACGATGCGATGGATCTTGAGCACGCCACTGTCGCTCACCGACACTTCCGCGCAGCCGGCGACGTAGCTGCCGTAGCCCATCGTCTGCGCGAGGCCGCGGTGGACGCCCTTCGCCGGCGGCTTGTCCCAGCCGACACGCTCGGCGACGGCGTTCAGCACGGCCAGGTGCTTTGGATGCCCCGCCATCAGCTTGCGCCGCAGCGCGAGAGGATCCTGCCCGGTCGCGTGCGCGACCTCGTCGATGAAGCACTCGAGGTAGAGCGTGTTCTGGTTCAGGTTGACGCCGCGCCAGAAGCCCGGCGGCACGTGCGGGTTGCGCATCGCGTGGTCGATCCGCAGGTTCGGAATCGAATACCCGATCGCCGCTTCCGGGCCCGAAGGGTTGAGTCCCTGGAAGACCGCGGGATCCTTGCCGTCCTTGATGTTCTGCGGAAAGATCGCAGCGACGATCGACTGCCCCGAGATCCGCATGTGAAGCGCGGTCACGTTGCCCTGCGCGTCGACGCCGGCCGTGAGCTTGCACTGCGTGACCGGATGGTAGCGGCCGTGCGTCATGTCCTCCTCGCGCGACCAGATGAGTTTGACCGGCGTGCCCGGAATCTCCTTGGCGATCAGCACCGCCTGCCGCACCCAGTCCTGCACCGCGCCGCGCCGGCCGAAACCGCCGCCCAGGAGCGTCTTGTGCACATCGCATTTCTCGACCGGCAGTCCGGAGGCTTCGGCCGCGGCCGCGAGCGCGGCTTCTCCGTTCTGCGTCGGCGTCCAGACTTCGCAGCGCTCGGCCGTCCAGCGCGCCGTCGCGTTCATCGGCTCCATCGTCGCGTGGTTCTGGTGCGGGAACGAATACACGGCCTCGATCCGCTTCGGCGCGGCGGCGAGCGCGGCCGCCGCGTCGCCCGCTCTCGTTGCCGACCACGGCGTCCTTCGCGTCGAGACCGGCCTTCAGCACTTCGGCGAACGCCTTGCTCGAGGCCTGCGCGTTGGGACCGGCGTCCCATTCGATCGCGAGCGCGTCGACGCCACGCTTCGCATGCCACCACGTGTCGGCCACGACGGCGACCGCGGAGTCGCCGACGCGCACGACCTTCTTCACGCCGGGCTTCGCGAGCGCGGCCTTGTCGTCGACGCTCTTCACCTTGCCGCCGAAGACCGGACAATCGCGGATCGCCGCGTTCAGCATGCCGGACATCTTGAGATCGATGCCGTAGACGAGCGCGCCGGTCGTCTTGTCCGCGGTATCGAGTCGGGCGATGCGCTTGCCTGCGATCTTCCAGTCCTTCGGATTCTTGAGCGCGACGTCGGCTGGCGGCGTCAACTTCGCCGCCGCGGCGGCCACCTTGCCGTACGTGGTGCGGCGGCCCGACGGCGCATGGCGTGATCACGCTGTTCGCAGCGACGCACTCGGCGACCGGAACCTTCCATTCGTCGGCCGCCGCCTGGACGAGCATCACGCGCGCCGTCGCGCCACCCTTGCGGACGTACTCCTGCGAGTCGCGGATGCCGCGGCTGCCGCCGGTCGAGAAGTTGCCCCAGACGCGCTTGCGCGCGAGATTCTGCCCGGGCGTGGGGAATTCGGTGCGGACCTTGGCCCAGTCGCACTCGAGCTCCTCGGCAACGAGCTGGGCGAGACCGGTCATCGAACCCTGTCCCATCTCGGAGCGGGCGATCCGGATGACGACGGTGTCGTCCGGATTCACGACGACCCAGGCATTGATCTCCGCGACCGCGGTGTCCTGCGCGGCCGCTTCGCCGGCGAAGGGGATGCGGAATCCGACTACGAGGCCGCCGCCCAGGGCGGCCGACGCGCCGAGGAAGCGGCGGCGCGAAACCATCGTGGCGCTCATGCCGACCTCCCGTTCAGGTGTTCGATCACGATCCCGGCCGCCTTGGTGTCCCCCTGCGCGGCCGCCTTGATCGCCGCGCGCACCCGGTTATAGGTCCCGCACCGGCAGATGTTGGTGATCGCCGCGTCGATGTCCGCGTCCGTAGGCCTCGGCGTTGTCTTGAGCAGCGCTGCGGCCGCCATGATCATGCCGGACTGGCAGTAACCGCATTGGGGTACGTCGAGCGCGACCCACGCCTTCTGGACCGGATGCGAGCCGTCGGCGGAAAGTCCTTCGATCGTCACGATCTTGGCGCCGGAAGCGACTGAGGAGACGGGGACCACGCAGCTCCGCGTGGGCGCACCGTCGATGTGCACGGTGCACGCGCCGCATTGGGCGACGCCGCAGCCGTATTTCGTGCCGGTAAGCCCAAGCTGCTCGCGCAGCACCCACAGGAGCGGAGTGTCCGGTTCCGCGTCGAATTCGCGGATCTTGCCGTTGACGTTCAAGCTGGGCATGTGGATTCTCCTCCGGCCGCCGACGCGGATCATTCTAGCGATTTTCGTCCACGCGCGCGGGCTGCCGTAGCTCCGAGCGCCAAAGACCCTACTCGCAACGGTCATCGCCAGTCCGACGCGTGTTGTAGGACCCGCACTACCCCAGACTCAGTTCCCGATACCGGGCGCGGTCGTGCCGGACAGGCTACGGTGCGCGAGCAGCACCAAGGAGGCTTCGATGAAGCGAGACGACCCCTCGGCACGCCCGTCGCCGACCGCGAGTCACGTCTGCCCTTTCCCCGCAGCACCCGCGCAGTCCGTGCCTCGAATCGAAGCTCAAGCCGCGACCGCGCTGCGACGGATGCGGCTTCATGTAACTCATACAAACGGTCCAGTCGCAGTGACGAGTTCAAGCTGCGATCGGATTAATTTGCGCGAGACTATGTTTGCGGGAATGGCGCGAGCGGCGTTTCGGCCGCGTCGAGCGCTGCCGTTCCGGCATCCGCCAGTGAACGAGAACATCCGCGTCGGTGCCGCGGCTTCCCTGCACGGTCCTGTCCAAGACGCGCCACGGAGGCATCGGCGTGCGGGCGGGTGCGCGCGCCCCGCGCACGGGCGCAATCCCTCAATTGCAGGAGTACGTCATGATTCGACTTCGCACCTTGCTGCTGGCGGCGGTGGCCGCCGCGCTGTTAACAGTCGGCGCCGCACCGGCGTTCGCGGCGTCAACGCGTTATCAGCAGACGAACCTCGTCTCCGACGGCACGATCGCCGCCGCCCACACGGACCCGAATCTGGTCAACGCGTGGGGCATCGCATTCAATCCCACCGGGTTCGTCTGGGTCAACGCAGCCGACGCAGGCGTCTCGGTCCTCTACGACGGTGCCGGCAACCCGCAGCCGCTCGTCGTGAAGATTCCATCGGGCAAAAACGTCTACGATCCGCTGGGCCATCCGACGGGCATCGTATTCAGCGGATCGAATACCGAATTCGTAGTCACTGTCGGCGCGCTGAAAGGGCCGGCTCGGTTCATGTTCGCGACCGAGGAAGGGATCATCGCCGCCTGGGCACCGGCGGTCGATGGAACGCACGCGATCTTCATACGGCATACGCCCGGCGCGGTATACAAGGGTCTCGCGCTCACCGGCAACGGGAACGGCAACTTCCTCTACGCCGCGGATTTCTTCGGCGGCAAGATCGACATGTTCGACAATGCGTTCAATCCGGTCGACACCACCGGCCGCTTCGTCGACCCGCAGCTGCCTCCCAACTTCGCGCCGTTCAACATCACCGCGATCCAGGGCGACCTGTACGTCACCTATGCATTCCGCAAGCCGGGCGACGACGAGGAAACGCCGGGGCCGGGTCTTGGCATCGTCAACGTGTTCGACGCCGACGGGCATCTAATCCGCCGCGTAGCGAGCCGGGGCAAGCTCAACGCACCATGGGGCGTTGCGCTCGCGCCCGCGTCGTTCGGTCGATTCGCCGACCGGCTGCTCGTCGGCAATTTCGGCGACGGCACGATCAACGCGTACGACGCGCACAACGGTTCGTTCAAAGGACAGCTGCGGGGCGTCGACGGAAAGCCGCTCAAGATCGACGGGCTCTGGGGCCTCGCTTTCGGCAACGGTGTCGCCGGACAGCGGACAAGCACGCTCTATTTCACCGCCGGGCCCGAGGAGGAAAGCCACGGGCTTTATGGCGCGATCACGGCGGTGCCGGGACCGCATGGCGGCGGGGACGACGACGACGGCGACGACTGACGCCTCCACACGTCGCGCAAACGGGCGGCGGCGCGTCGGCAGCACGCTGCCGGCGGCCGCCGCTCGTAACCGCTAGCCGCCGTTCTTCTTGATCAGCGCCTTCGCGTCGTCGAGAAGCGCCGCCCCGTTCGCGCCCTTCGCGCCGACCTCGCCGATCCACTCCTTGTCGACTGCCTCGGTGGCCTTCCGCCAGCGGTCGTACTCCGCCGGCGACAGCGTGTCGAAGACGCCGTTCGCCTCGCGCGCGAGCTTCTTGCCCGCTTCCGTCGTGCCGTCGTAGATCTTGCCGATCTGCTTCGACCACTCGAGCCCCGTGTTGGCGTCGATGACCTTCTTCAGGTCCGGCGGCAGGCTGTCGTATTTCGCGGGATTCATCGCGATCACGAAGATCGAGTTCGACATCTTCGGCACGCCCGCGGCCGTGTCGAGGTGGTACTTGGTGACCTCCTGCAGCTTGAGCGCGGGCGCCACCTCCCACGGCACCATCGCGCCGTCGATCACCGCCTTGGCGAGCGACTCCGTCACCTGCGGCACCGGCATCTGCACCGGAACGGCGCCGATCGAAGTCAGGAACTTGGTGCCGATCCGCGTCGGCGCGCGCACCTTGAGCCCCTTGAGCTCGTCCATGTTCGTCACGCGCTTGTTCGAGAAGTGCAGCAGCGAGCCATCGTGCAAATGCAGCGCCAGCACCTTCACGCCCTTGAACTCGTCCATCGCGTTCTTCTGCACGTATTCCCACAGCGCCGGGCTGCCGGTCTCCGCGTTCTTCGCCATGAACGGTACCTCGAACACCTCGGACTTGAGGAAGCGGCCCGCCTGGTAGGTCGGCAGCGTCCACACGATATCGGCCACGCCGTCCTTCGCCTGGTCGAAGAGCTGCGGCGGCGTGCCGCCGAGCTGCATCGCCGGATAGATCTGGCACTTGAGCTTGCCCCCGGACTCCTTGCCGATCTTCTCGCACCACGGCTCGAAGACCTGGGCCTGGATCGTGCCCTTGGGCGGCAGGAAGTGGTGGATCTTGAGCGTCACTTCCTGCGCGCTGCGCGGCGGCGTAGCCGAGCGCGAATGCGGTGCCGACAGCGATCGCGAGCTTCCGTGCGTTCATGTGCGTCTCCTCCTGCAGCTGCTTGAACGTGTGGACAAGGTACAGCGAGATGACCGGAAAGAATACGAGCAGCGTGATCCGGACGAAATCCGACAGCAGGAACGGAACGACGCCCTTGAACGTCTCGGTGAGCGGCACGTCCTTCGCGAGACGGTTGATGATGTAGACGTTCAGGCCGACCGGCGGATGGACGAGGCCGATCTCGACCACCATCAGCGCGAGGATGCCGAACCAGATCGACTTGTCGTCGGTCGACATGCCCCAGAAGTCGAGCGCCATCACCATCGGGTAGAAGATGGGGATCGTGAGCAGGATCATCGCGAGCGCGTCCATCACGCAGCCGAGGAAGATGTAGACGAGCAGGATCAGCGCCATCACGAACAACGGCGCGACGCCGCTCGCCTTCACCCAGTTCGCGAGCTCCACCGGCATCTGCGACAGCGCGAGCGTCGTGTTCATCATGTCGGCACCGAGGAGCACGAGGAAGATCATCGCCGTGTGCTGCGCGGTGCCGAGCGCGCTGTCGACCAGCCCGCGGCCGCGCAGGCCGCCGTTGGCGATGGCGATCCCCCCGCACGCCGCCGCGCCGATCGCGGCCGCCTCGGTCGGATTCGCCCAGCCGCCGTAGATTCCGACGATGACGACCAGGAACACGAGCAGCACCGGGAGCACCGTGAGGAGGCTCTTGAGGCGCTCGGGCCAGGCCACGCGCGGCCCCGCGGGGCCGGCGGCGGGCTTGAGCGACACGACGATCTTCACGACCAGCATGTAGCCCAGCATCGCGATGATGCCGGGCAATACCGCGGCGACGAACAGCTTGCCGATCGACTCCTGCGTCAGGATCGCGTAGATGACGAGCGGCACCGACGGCGGAATCATGATGCCGAACGTCCCTCCGGCCGCCAATGCACCCGTCGCGAGCGAGCCCGAGTAGCCGAAGCGGCGAAGCTCGGGCAGCGCGACCTGGCCCATCGTCGCCGCGGTCGCGACCGACGAGCCGCAGATCGCGCCGAAGCCGGCGCACGCACCGATCGCCGCCATCGCGATCCCGCCGCGAAAGTGACCGATGAACGCCCCGACGAACCGGAACAGCGCCTTCGACAGGCCCCCATGCGTCGCGAACTGCCCCATCAGCAGGAAGAGCGGGATGACGACGAGGTCGTAGTTCGAAAGCCGCGCGTAGGCGAGGTTCTTGAGCGAATTGAGGAGCGCCGCGAGGTTGCCACTGGTCAGGTAGAGGTAGCCGCCGAAACCCACGATGAACATCGCGATGCCGATCGGGACGCGGACGAACATCAGCGCCAGCATGACGCCGAAGACCGCAAAGCCCGTTTCGATGCCGCTCATGGGTTGAGCGCGGTCCGGAGCCGCCGCGCGCTCATGTAGAACCCGGCAGCGGCGAGAAGCAGAAAGCCCGGCACCATCAGCGCCTGCGCGATCCACACCGGCCACCCGAGCACCGCGGACGTCTCGCCGACCTCGTGGACGGCGAGCGCGCCGGCCGCGGTCCGCCACGCGATCAGCGCGCCGAAGAGGCCGACCAGCAGCGATCCGACGCAGTCGAGCGCCGCGACGACGCGCGGCGGGAGGTTGTGCGTGAAGAAGTCGACCTTGACGTCGCCGTTCACGAGATGGCACCAGGCAAAGAAGGCCGACGCGGCGAACGCCGCGCACATCTGCAGGAGCTCGACGTCGCCCGGAACCGGCCACGCGAAGAGCTTGCGGCCGACGATCGACACGATCTGCATCGCGACCAGCGCGACGAACACGAGGCCGCCCGCGATCGCGAGCTGCTTCGCGGCGACGAGCAGCGCGCGACCGACCGGACCGAAGCCGGCACCCGGAGCGACCGGAGCGTGCTCGGGTTCGTGCGACATCGTGGCCTCCTCCCCTTTCGCCCGCGTGGCTTGATCGCGTACAGCCCGCGGTTTTGTCTTGTCTCGGGGGCGGCAACGCCCCCCGGCCGGCAAGTTTACCTGCGGCGCTACTCGAACAGCTTGCGCAACTCGTCGGGCGGCGCGACAGCCTGGATCCGCTTCGGATCGTCCGGATGGCGTCGCGCGAACACGCGCGTCTCGACCCCCTCGACCAGCACGTCGTCGCCGCGCCGCACGACGTGCTTCATCACGAAGCTCTTCCCCCGCCACTCCTCGATCCACGATTCGACGGCGATCTCCTCGCCGTAGGTCGCAGGGCGAACGAACTTCATCGCCACGTCGACGAGCGGCGTGCCGATGATCCCGGTCGCCGCCTCCAGCTCGGACCAGTGCGGCACGCCCGCCGCGGCGAAGAAGTGCCGCGACGCCGAGTCGATCCACTTGAGGAAGTTCGGGTAGAACACGATCTGCGCGGGATCGCAGTCGCCGAACTCCACCGTGAAGCGCGTCGTATGCCGTTTCGTCATGTCGCCGTTTCCTTGCTCGCGGCGACCCTCAACGGCGCGCGGATTGCGCCCAGCGGATCGGCTGCGGCTTTAGCGGACGCGGCGGCGCGCCGTGCGCGGCGAGCGCGGCGTCGAGCGCCTTGCCGGCCTCGTCGGCAAGGGCCGCTTCGCGCGCCGCGCGGATCGCTTCGCGCGTCCCGCCGCGTTTTCCGTTCCCGCCACGGCGAGATGCGTGAGGATGTGCCGCAGGTTCTCCTTGCCGCGCTCGAGTGTCGTCCCGTACCCCTTGACGATTCGCGCCGAGAGCGCGATCTCGTGGGCGAGCGTCCAGTCGACAGCGGCGGCTGCGACGATCGCCCCGAGCCAGTGCTCGATGCCGCGCTGCTCCTCCGCGAAGCGCGCACCGCGCCGGCGCAGCCAGCGTAGCGATGCAAGCGTACGCAGGGCGAGGAATCCGGCGATGCCGTCGGTGGAGAGCGTGATCGCCCACCCGAGCGGCGGCTTGCCGCGCGCCTGTCGGCGCCGATCCCGAGCGGCGAGGCGGCGCCGCCATCGGAGCGGGCAGGAGGGCCGCGAATTCGGGCAGCCCGGGCTTGAAGAAATCGAAGATCCGCACGACGTCGCCCGAGTCGGCCCCGACCTCGCGACGCACGCGCGCGAAGCGGCTCGGCGCGGCACTTCAGGTCGGCGACCCGGACGATGTCGTCGAACGCCATCCACAGCGCCAGGTAGCGCGCTGTCTCGCGGGTGAGCGCGTGACTATGCGCGCCGGCGGGATCGGCAGCGCGCTCGGCGGCAAGCACCCGCGTGACGCGCTCGAGATAGAGCTGGCCGTACGCACGGTCCTGGAAGGCGACAACCCGCGCGTGGCCGAGCGCGACGATGTCGTGCACCGCCTGCGGAAACGCCGCCCGGATCGCGTCCGGCACGGGCGTCGCGGGCACGCCAGGCGCCATCGGGGGGGGCCGATTCGTTGTCTCTCGCGCGTCGACCACGGCGCAGGCTGCGTGCGAAGCCCGCGCGACTCGCCTCCGCGCCACGGTCGGTCCCCTCGATCGACGCCACGCACGCGTCGCGGCCGAAGGGCAGCACCCCGGAGGCCGCCACCGCGCCGAACATGACCGCGCTCACGACCGTTCCCGACTCGCGCGCGAGCGCCGACATGTCGAAGGCCACGAGGTCGCGGCTGTGCCGGCGTGCGACGTCGAGGAGGCGCGTTGTGTCGAACCGGCCGTCGCCCAGCGGGATCTTTTCCGCGGTCGTCAGCGTGCGCGCCGTCGACGTGACGAGAAGAGTGCGCTCCGGACTCGTCATCCCGGCTTGCACGGTCCGCACGGCTTCGAGTGGCTCCGAGGCGACGACCAGGTCGACGCAGCCCGGAACCGGCACGAGCCCGAGCACCGGCACGCGTTCTCCCAGTTCAGCGAGCGGAACCGGGTGAATCTCGATGTAATACGTCGTCGCACCCGTGCGTTGGGCGACGCCGGGAATCGACGTGCTCTGCGCCGCGTAGCCCGCGCGTGCCGCCGCGGCGATCAGCCACTCGGTCAGCACGCCGCCGCCCTCGCCGCCGAGCGCCGCGATCAGGATTGAGATCGGTCGTGTGGCCCGGTTCACGCGGGTTGAACCATGCGAATGAACGCTTGCCGCATCCGCGCGCCGAGCCGATCGCGCCAGTTTGGATTGCGGATGACCTCGCCGCGGTAAAACGACGGACACAGCGCGGCGGCGTGCGCGTTCTCGCCGCAGAGCCCGCAGCCGACGCAGCCCTCCAGCACCGTCGCCACCGGATCGGGGCGCAATGGATCCGGATTTTCCTTGAGCGACAGCGTCGGGCAACCGGAGAGCCGGATGCACGAATGATCACCCGAGCACGTGTCCTCGTCGACGCCGTACTTCACGCGCACGGTGCGCTTCCCGGCCTTCAGCCGGCCCGCGAGCCACGGCTTGATCCGGCGCTGCCGCTCGAGCTGGCACTCCCCTTCGGCGACGATCACCTTGAGCCCGGCGAATTCGGTCGAGAACGCCTCGGCGAGCGTGGCCCGCATCGCGGCGACGTCATAGCTGTCGACCACGCGTAGCCACTTCACGCCGATCCCCTTCAACGTCCGCTCGATCACGAGGTTGGTGTGAACGAGGCTTGCCGCCTTGTCGTCCGCCGCTGCCTTGCTCTCGTCCGCCGGCGTCGAGAGGATGTCCTGCGTACCGGTCGCCGACGTGTAGCCGTTCTTCATGATCAGCAGTACGGCGTCACCGCCGTTGAAGAGCGCCGACTGCACGCCCGAAACGACACCGTTGTGCCAGAACCCGCCGTCGCCCATGATCGCGAGCGTGCGCCGCTCCATCATCGGCGACACGCCGGCGCGCGACGCGAGGCTCATCCCGTAGCCTAGGATCGTGTGTCCCGAGTTGAAGGGCTCGAACGACGCGAACGAATGGCAGCCGATGTCGGCGGCGATGTGCAGCCGGCCGATGTCCTGCTGCAGGAGCTTGAGCGCGGCGAACACCGGCCGCTCCGGGCAGCCGATGCAGAACTGCGGCGGCCGCGCCGGCAGCGGCGCCGCGAGGTCGCGGGCGACGGCTTCGCGCCGCGCCGAGATCGCATCGAGCCACGCGCGCCCGGCCGCGATCGGCAGCTCCGGCGCATGGCGGGCGAAGAATGCGGCTGCGCCGGCTGCGATCACCTCGACCGTGTATTCGCCCGCCATCGGCAGCAGGTCTTTGCCGTGAAGCGGCGCCGCGACGTCGTGCCGCCGCAGGATCGCGGCAATCTCCTGCTCGATAAAGTCAGGCTGTCCCTCCTCCACCACCAGCACCGCCCGCTTGCCCTCGCAGAAGGCGCGGACCTCGTCCGGCACGAGCGGGCACGTGACGTTGAGCACGTAGAGCGACGGCACGCTCGCGCCGAAATCGTCGGCCTGCCCGAGCTCTGTCAGCGCGCGGATCAGTGAATTGTGGAGGCCGCCCTGCACGATGATCCCCAGGTCGTCTCTCGTCCCGCGGATCCGCTCGTTCAAGCTGTGCTCGGCGATGAACCGCCGCGCCGCCGGCAACCGCTCGTCCGACTTCACCTTTTCGTGACGGAACGTCGACGGCGGATGCGAGAGCCGGCCGTAGTCGAATAGTGCCGGCTCACCAAGCCGGTGACGCTCGGACACCGGCGGCGCGACGTTGTCCTTGCACACGAAGCTGCCGCGGACGTGACACGCGCGGATGCGGAGCTGCAGGAGGACCGGCGTGCACGAAGCTTCCGACAGCGCGAACCCTGACTCGACCATCCGCACCATGTGCGAGAGCTCGGGCCGTGGATCGAGCAGGATCAGCGACGACTTGAGCGCGAAGGCGAGCGTACGCTCCTGGATCACGCTCGCGCCCTCGCCGTAGTCTTCGCCGATGACGACGAGCGCGCCGCCGGTGACGCCCGGCGACGCGAGGTTCGACAGCGCGTCGGCCGCAACGTTGGTGCCGACGATCGACTTCCACGTGACCGCGCCCCGCAGCGGGTAGTGGATCGACGCGCCGAGCATCGCGGCGGCCGACGCCTCGTTCGAGCAGGCCTCGACGTGAACGCCGAGCTCTGCCAGGTAATCCTTCGACTGGACGAGCACGTCCATCAGGTGCGACACCGGCGCGCCCTGGTAGCCGCCGACGTAGGCGACGCCCGACTGCAGGAGCGCCTTCGTGATCGCGAGGATGCCTTCGCCGTGGAACACGTCGCCGTGCCCCAACCTCAGCTGCCGTGCCTCCTTCGCAAACGAGACTTCCATCCGCCCCTCATGTTCGGACGCGCCAATCTAGTCGCTGCGCTATTATCTGTCCATAGCATATTTTTGCTAACTATCATTCATTCCATGAATACCAAGGGCGTCGATCTCAACCTGCTGCAGACGTTCCATGCGGTCCATGCGGAGGGGAGCGTGACGCGCGCCGCGGTCCGCCTCGGCGTGTCGCAGCCGACGGTCAGCCACGCGCTGACCGGCCTGCGGCGCCTCTACCACGACCCGCTCTTTGTACGCACGCAGGGTGGCATGGCTCCGACCGCCAAGGCGGACCGGCTCGCCGAGGCCGTCCGCCATGCGCTCCACGTGCTCGAGGTCGCGATCCAGGAAGGCGTCCGCTACGACCCCGCGGCGTCCGACCGCACGTTCCGTCTGCACATGAGCGACATCGGCGAGACCGTGTTTCTGCCGCGCCTGCTGCAGGCGCTGGCCGCCCGCGCGCCGAACGTGCGGATCGAGACGTTCCAGCTCGACGACGGCGACATCGGCCCGGCGCTCGAGAGCGGCCGCATCGACCTCGCGGTGGGCTATATCCCGGCGCTCGCCGAGTTCGAGCGGACGGCGCTCCTGTCCGAGTACTACGTCGTCCTGATGCGTGCCGGGCACCCGCAGGCCGCCCGGCCGGCGACGCGCGCTTCGCTCGCACGGCTACGCTATGCGGTCGTCCGCTCGCATGGCGCGACGGCGCGCGCGCTCAAGGAGCTCGGCCTCTCGGCCAACATCCGGCTCTCGATGCCGCACTTTCTCGTGCTGCCGCCGATCCTCGCCGAGACCGACCTCGCAGTTGTGATGCCGGCGCGGCTCGCCGAGGTGTTCCGCGCGCTCGGCGACTTTGCGGTCTGGCGCCCGCGCGTCGGGCTGCCCGCGTTCGACGTCAGCGTCCACTGGTCGTGGCGCTTCGCGGGCGACCCCGGCACGCGCTGGCTGCGCGAGCAGATCGTCGCGCTGTTCGGCGAGAAGTAGCGGTGCAGACGCGCCGCATGCCTATACTGGATGCGCCCACCACCGTCCGAAGCCGATGCTCCGCTACCTGATTGCAGGGCGAATCGAGCGCGCGGTGCTCCGCCACGGCCGCGGCCCCCTGACGCCGGTGCTTGCGGGCGCGCTGGCGTTTCTCTGCACGGCGACGATGTCCGTGCCGGTCACTGCGGTAATCGTCCCAGCGGTGCTCGTTGCGCGCAGGCGCTGGAAGGCGATCGTGCTGCTGGCCGCGCTCGGCAGCGCGCTCGGAGCGACGCTGCTCGTTGCGATCTTCCAGTACTGGGGCTGGGACCAGATCTACGCGATGCTTCCGGAAATGCGTGAGTCGCCCTCGTGGCTGCGCGTGACCGGCTGGGTCGCCCGCTGGGGGGTGCCGGCGCTCTTCGTCGTCGCCGCGCTGCCGCTGCCGCAGACGCCTGCGCTGATCTTTCTCGCGCTGGGCCAGCAGCCGGAAGGGCAGATCCTGCTCGCCATCCTCGGCGGCAAGCTGATCAAGTACGGCGCCGTCGCCGTGGCGGTGCGGGCCTTCCCGGAGCGGTTCGACCACGCGGTCAGAGCAGCGGACCTCTGACGACCGTTCCCTACCGGGTGCCGACGATGTCGCGGTCGTTGCGGGGCTGCACCGGGCGAACGTTCCCCGTGTAGAGCCGGCCGAAGCGGGAGATCGCCTCGCCCGAGATCTGCGTCGGCGTCTTCAGCACGAACCATGTGACGTTTTCGGTGCACGGCGGCGTCGTGAGCGAGCCCTCGTACATGTAGTAATCCTTGTTTTTCGGCAAGAGCGCGAGCGCGTTGATCTGCGCCGAGTCGACGGCCACTTCCTTGCCCTTGCTCGCGGGCAGGTTCTTCCAGAGCGTCTTGATCACCTCGTTCTCGTTGCCCTGATCCAGCATCAACGCCACGACGGCGAGCTTGCCGTTGTCGGCCTTGTGCACGAGATGCGCGGACATGTCGTGGCCCTTGCCGCTTATCTTCTCCTCGCTCGGCTTGTGGAAGTCGATCTCGGTGAGCTCATAGCGCTTGCCGCCGACCGTGAGGAAGCTGCCCGGCGCGTAGTTCACCTGGATCGTGTTCCCGGTGTCGACGATGCGGACCGGCACCGGCTTGTAGTTGAAGAGGAGTGGCGCAATGTCGCCCTTGCGCACGTTGGCGTCCGGGATGTCGATCGGCGACTGCAGCGTTCCCGTGCCGCAGGTCGCGTTCTCCTTGCCGAGCTTGCCCCATTTCGCGGGGCCGTTCGCGCCCGTGTAAGCCCACATGGTGTCGGCGGCCACGGCGGCCCCGGCAACGCTCCACAGGCCTGCGGCCGCGATCAGCGCAGCCCACCCAGAGACGGCTCGTT
Organism: uncultured beta proteobacterium; assembly: GCA_963830485.1. GTDB lineage: Bacteria > Pseudomonadota > Gammaproteobacteria > Burkholderiales > Casimicrobiaceae > CAIWHR01. The sequence continues at coordinate 78,987 of CAWHNE010000015.1, read as the reverse complement.
TCATCAGATCCTCCTCGTTCGCGGCGCCACGACGCCCCCACTTTTCGGGCGCCTGACACGACAGGACGCGAAGCATACCGCAACGGCCGTCCGCGCCAAACACAGCCGCCGCGCGAGCCCGGGCGCAGGCGGCCGAATCTTGCGATGCCACCGACGGCGGCGCATCATCGTCGCAACTGCGGATGTCGCAGGCTCGCCGAAGGGAGGATTCCGTACGACGGCGCGTACCTGACCGGCGCCGGGACGATCAATCCGCCGGCCGGCAACCTCTGACGACACGCAACACCGGGGGGCGTTCCGGCCGCGCGGGCTTACCCCTTCGGCCGCTTGTCGAGCACTCGCTTCGCCTTGCCGATCGACCGCTCGACGCTGCCCGGCGGCACCACGCGCACATCGGCGGTCACGCCGATCATGCTCTTGATCAGGTGCGCGAGCTTCTTCCCGGCCACGTCGCCGTCGGCCGAGCCGGTCCCGGGCGAGCGCTCGACCTCGACCGCCATCTCGTCGAGATTGCCGGGCCGCGTGATGACGAGCTGATAGTGCGGCTCCAGCGTAGGGTCCTTGAGGATCAGTTCCTCCACCTGCGAGGGAAACACGTTGACGCCGCGGATGATCAGCATGTCGTCGGAGCGGCCGGTGATCTTTTCCATCCGGCGCATCGACCGCGCGGTCGGCGGGAGCAGACGGGTCAGGTCGCGCGTCCGGTAGCGGATCATCGGCAACGCTTCCTTCGTGAGCGAGGTGAACACGAGCTCGCCCTTCTCGCCTTCCGGCAGCACCTTGCCCGTCTCGGGGTCAATGATCTCCGGATAAAAGTGATCCTCCCAGACCGTGAGCCCGTCCTTCGTCTCGATGCACTCCTGCGAGACGCCGGGGCCGATGATCTCGGACAGGCCGTAGATGTCGATCGCGTCCATGGCAAGCTTGCCCTCGATCGCCGTTCGCATCGCCGGTGTCCACGGCTCCGCGCCGAAGATGCCGATCTTGAGCGAGGTCTTGCGCGGATCGATCCCCTGCCGCTCCATCTCCTCGGCGATCGCCAGCATGTACGAGGGCGTCACCATGATGATGTCCGGCTTGAAGTCCGTGATCAGCTGGACCTGCCGCTCCGTCATGCCGCCCGACATCGGAATGACCGTGGCGCCGAGCTTCTCGGCGCCGTAGTGCGCGCCGAGGCCGCCGGTGAAGAGTCCGTAGCCGTAGGCGACGTGGATGATGTCGCCGGCGCGGCCGCCCGCCGCCCGGATCGAGCGGGCCATCACGGTCGCCCACGTGTCGACGTCCTTTGTCGTGTAGCCGACCACCGTCGGCTTGCCGGTCGTGCCCGACGATGCGTGGATCCGCACCACCTTCTCGCGCGGCACTGCGAACATCCCGAACGGGTAGTTGTCGCGGAGGTCGCTCTTGACGGTGAACGGAAATTTCGCGAGGTCGTCGAGCGACTTCAGGTCGCCGGGCCGGACACCCGCCTCGTCGAACATGCGCCGGTAGTGCGCGACGTTGTCGTACGCGTGCGCGAGCGTCCACTTGAGGCGCGAGAGCTGCAGCGCGACGAGCTCGTCGCGGCTCGCGGTCTCGATCGGCTCGAGGTCGCCAGGGGCAGGTTTCTTGGCGGTCATTGCCGTTCTCCCTGTCTACGTGCCGCGCAGTTCAGATCGCGCAGCACGGCGTCAGCGTACCGCCGGGCTGAACAAGGATATTGTAGTATCCGACCGTGTTGTTGCCCGCGGTGTAGATGAACTCCATTGCCCCGCCGATGAAGTGGAAGACGATGTCGGAATGCGTAATCGTGTTGCCGTCGGACAATATACTTGCCCCCCCGATTGGCGATCCGGATACCGACAGGGCGCGCACGCTGCCGGTCACGAGCGAGTGCGCGACCGTGACCGCAACCGGACCTCCTATGGCGTTCACGCCGATGTAATTCTCTGCGATCGTGCTGTGGGCGATCGTGACACGTTGGTCACTACCAATGGCCTCCACGCCCGCGCCATTATTTCGGATCACGGCGTCCTGGATCGTGGTCCGGCTGCCAAGCGCGTATATCTCGATACCTGTGCCGCTCGGATTCAGGTTGGCAACCTCGCAGCCCTCGACGGTCAGTGCGGCGCCCTGCGCAAAGAGGATGCCCGTCGTGCCCCCCTGTCCGTTGACCGACAGCCCGCGCAACGTCACAGCGATGGCGCTGCCGTCGATCGTGATCCCCGCTCCCGAGGTCACCGTGACGCCCGCGTAGACGCCGGCGGGCGCGATGACCGACACCGATTGCGTGATCGTGAAGGGTCCGTAGCCCGCCGAATCGAGAACGATCACCTCCCCCCTATCGGCGGTCTTGCCGATGGCGGTCGCGAACGAGCGGCAGGGCTGCGACAGCTGCACGGATTGCTGTCGTTCCCCGCCGAAGCGACGAACGTGCGTTGCGCAGTGCCGAAACGCCGACGATGGCGCGAGCAGCGCCATCGCGAGCGCCACAGCCATGATCCGGTTCATGTGCCCTCCCCTTCGACGACGTGGCCCTTGATTCGATAGCTCTTGCCGCGAAAGAGTGCGATCGTCTCGCCGCGCTGGTTCGTCACCTCGATGTCGTACACACCGGTGCGGCCCGCCATGCTGCGCTCGTGCGCGACCGCCGTCAGCACGTCGCCCTCGCGCGCCGGCGCGAGGAAGTCTATGCCGCAGCCCGACGCGACGGTGTTAAGGTTGTAGCTGTTGCACGCATACGCGAACGCGCTGTCGCAGAGCGTGAAGATGAAACCGCCGTGGCAGATCGCGTGGCCGTTCAGCATGTCGGCGCGCACCGCCATCGACAGCTCGGCGCGACCGGGCGCCACGCCGACGATCTGCATGCCCAGGCGCTGCGACGCGTCGTCGCGCGACCACATCGCCTGCGCGACGCGCTCGGCCAGCGCCTGCGCGTCGGCCGCGGACAGCGCCGGATGGTGCTCACCCACCGAGCGTTCCTCCGGTCGCCGCCCGGCGCGCGACCAGCGGCGAGACGCGGTAACGATCCTCGCCGTAATGCGCGCCGAGGTTGGCGATCACGTCGCGAACCGTGGCCGCGCCGAGCGCATCGCCCCATGCGAGCGGGCCGTGCGGATAGTTGACGCCCTGCTTCATCGCGAGGTCGATCGCGCCGGCCGCCGCGACGCGCTGGACGACCGCGTCGGCCGCCTCGTTCGCCAGCGCCGCGACGACGCGCATCACCGCGAGACCGGCGACGTCATCGAGCCGGCTGACCGCGAATCCCGCCGCCGCCAGCGCGCCCACCGCCGCGGCATACGCTTGGTCGCCGCAGCAGTCGGCGCGCGCGACGGCGAGCCGCTGCGCCTTCGCGAAATCGTGGGCGAGATCGAACAGCACGAGGTCGCGGACGCCGGTCGCGACGACGCGCGCGGTCGCCGTGCGGCCGTCGGTCAGGGCGAGCCAGGCGCCGCCGGCCTTGCCCGCCACGTGGATCGCACCGGCGGGAAACCGCGAGTCGGCACGCTCGCGCGCGACTGCGAGGCCCGCGGCAGCCATCCGGTCCGCGAGGGGCGAGGCGATGCCGAGCTCGCCGTGCACGGTGACAGGTCCCGGCGTTCCCTGCGCCTTCTCGGTGGACGGAGCCGGCTTCGTGGCGCCCGCCGCGTAGTCGTAGAAGCCGCGGCCGGTCTTCCGGCCGAGCCAGCCCGCGGCGACCAGTTCCTGTTGCCGGATCGACGGCGCGTAGCGCGGATCGTGGAAGTACGCCTCCCAGATGCTCCGCGTCACCGCGAAGTTGATGTCGAGCCCGATCAGGTCCATGAGCTCGAACGGACCCATCCGGAAGCCGCCGGCCTCGCGCAGCACGGCATCGAGCGTCGCCGCGTCGGCGGCGCCTTCGGCGAGCAGGCGCAGTCCCTCGCCATAGAACGGTCGCGCGCAGCGATTGACGATGAAGCCCGGCGTCGAGGCCGCGCGCACCGGCGCCTTGCCCCACGCTGCCGCGGTCGCGAACACCGTCTCGGCGACGTCGTTCGCCGTCGCGAGGCCGCTCACGACCTCGACCAGCGGCATCACCGGCGCGGGATTGAAGAAGTGCATGCCGACGACGCGGCCGGGATGCGCGAGGCCTGCGGCGAGCTCGGTGATCGACAGCGACGACGTGTTCGTCGCAAGGATGCACTCGGGGGCGACCACGTTTTCGAGGCGCGCAAAAAGCTCGCGCTTCGCTGCGGCGTCCTCGACGATCGCCTCGACGACCAGCTGCGCGACGCACGCGTCGGGCAACGTGACCACGCTGGTGATCCGGCCGACCGCGGCGTCCGCGGCGGCTGGCGCCAGCCGGCCCTTGGCCGCGAGCTTCGCTAGCGCGTCGGCGATCCCCGTCTTCGCCGCGTCGGCGGCGCCGAAGCGCGCATCGTGCAGCTGCACCTTGTGGCCGGCGAGCGCCGCAACCTGCGCGATCCCGGCGCCCATCGCACCGGCACCGATCACGGCGACGGTGGTGTCGGCGGGCAGCGCTGCGGCCATCGCGGAGCGGCCCGTCAGCGACCGCTGAACTTCGGCGGGCGCTTGGCCATGAACGCGGCGACGCCCTCCCGGTAATCGTCGGAGGTGCCGAGCTCGCGCATGAAGTCGCGCTCGACGTCGAGCTGCGCCTCGAGCGTGTTCGAGGGGCTTGCGTAGAGCGCCTGCTTCGTGCGCGCCAGTCCGCGCGTCGGCGCCTGTGCGAAGTGCGCCGCAAGCCGATCCGCGACCGCCACGAGCTCCGCGTCTTCGACGCACTGCCAGATGAGGCCCCACGCCGCCGCCTGCTCGGCGCTGATCTTGTCGCCCAGGAGCGCGAGTCCCATTGCGCGCGCGGTCCCCGCGAGACGAGGCAGGAAGTACGTGCCACCGGTGTCCGGGACCAGGCCGAGCTTGCAGAACGCCTCGATGAAACTCGCCGATTTCGCGGCGATCACGAGGTCGCACGCGAACGCGAGATTCGCGCCGGCGCCGGCCGCCACGCCGTTGACCGCGCAGATCACCGGCAGCGGCAGCGCGCGCAGGCCCAGCACGAGCGGTTTGTAGTTTCGCTCGATCGACGCGCCGAGATCGACGGGCGCGTCGCCCGCCGCGACCGCGCGGTCGGAGAGATCCTGTCCCGCGCAGAAGCCTCGCCCCGCGCCGGTCAGGAGCAGCACGCGCGCCGACGCATCACCGCGGACGCGGCCGAGCGCGTCGCGCACTTCGGCGTGCATCGCGTCGTTGAAGCTGTTGAGCCGATCCGGACGGTTCAACGTCAGCCGCGCGATGCCGCCGTCGATCGCGAACAGGATGTGCTCGTAGGCCATGGCCGAAAGCGGAGGGCGGGTCGACGCGATCTACACGTGCCGCCGATGCTGGACCACACGGAAGCGGGAGGCGACGTACGCCGCGTCGGTCAGCGCCGCGTTGGCCGCTGGATTGGCGCCGGTACCGTGAAAGTCGGAGAAAGCCGCCGACTGGTTCACGAAAACGCCGCCCGTCAGATTGATCGACAGCGCGACGCCCGCCTCTTCGGCGACGGCAATGGCGCGGTCGATCACGTCCTCACGCGTCGAATACACCGAAAGGGTCAGCGCGCCCTTCTTCTCGATCGCGTCCTTCGCGATTGCGAGGCTCTCGGCCGTGTCCGTCGTCGCGATCGCGAACGAGACGGGCCCGAACCACTCCTCGAGGTACTTGTCGTAGTCGGAAGCGTTCAGCCTGACGATCAGCGGCGTGCGGATCTTCGCCGCAGGGAACTGCGGATGGGTGAGCGCCTGCGTGTCGAGCACGATCGCCCCGAGCGCGCGGGCGGCCTCGAGCCGCTTCATGACCCCGTCGTTGACGACCGCGCCCAGGAACTCGACCGCGCGCGCGGGATCGGCGAGGAGCTTCTGCACGCCCTCGGCGAGCCCCGCGGCGACCTGGTCGAACGTGAGGTGGCCGTCGGACGTGTCGATGCCGTCCTTCGGAATGTAGAGATTCTGCGGCGCCGTGCACATCTGCCCGGTGTAGAGCGACAGCGAGAACGCGACGTTGCGCACGAGCCCCTTCCAGTCGGCAGTCGAGTCGACGACGATCTGGTTGATGCCCGATTTCTCGGTGAACACCTGCGCCTGCCGCGCGTTCGCCTCGAGCCAGTTGCCGTTGGCCGCGCTGCCGGTGAAGTCGATGAGCTTCACGTCCGGCTGGAGGGCGAGCTTCTGCGCGACGTCGTCGCCCGCCGCATGCGCGACGAGCGTCACGACGTTGGGGTCGAAGCCCGCCTCGGTGAGCACCTCGCGCGCGATCTTCACGGTGAGCGCGAGCGGCAGTATCGCTGCCGGGTGCGGTTTCACGATGACTGCGTTGCCGGTGGCGAGGTCGGCGAAGAAGCCGGGGAAGCCATTCCAGGTGGGAAACGTGCAGCAGCCGACGACGAGGCCGATCCCGCGCGGCACGACGCGGAAGCGCTTTTCCATCCGCAGCGGCTCGTTCTTGCCCTGCGGCTTTTCCCAGAGCGCTTTCGCCGGCACGCGGCGCATCTCGTCCCACGCGTACGCGACGGCCTCGAGTCCGCGATCCTGCGCGTGCGGACCGCCTGCCTGGAACGCCATCATGAACGCCTGGCCGGTCGTGTGCATCACGGCGTTCGCGAAGAGGAAGCTCTCTTTGTTGATGCGCGCGAGAATCTCCAGGCATACACCGACCCACGCTTCGGGGCCGCCGGTGCGCCAGCCCACTTGCGCCTTCGCGATCGCGGCGAAGAGCGCCGCGAGGTCCGCCTTCGGATACGTTATGCCGAGCGACATGCCGTAGGGCGATGTCTCGCTGCCAACGGAGCCGATCGTTCCCGGCTGTTCGAGCGGGAAGGGCTTCCCCAACAGTGCGTCGAACGCCGCCTTGCCAGCCTCCGCGGCGCCCTCCCCATACACCTTCGGGCTCGCGGACTCCGGATACGGGCTCCAGTAGCCGCGCTCGGCGATGGCGGTGAGCGCACGGTCGAGCGTGGCGCGGTGGCGTTCGAAAAAGGGATGTGACACGGAGACTCCTCAGACTCGGGCTACGGTCAAAACTCTAGCACGGCCGCCTGGCTCCGTTCGCAATTGCGAAATTCCGGGGGCGACGATCGCTGCGACGGCATGCGACTAGCTCGTCAGCTGCAACCCGCCGACCAGATGCCAGCCGAGGTGCACGAGTGCGGCCACGGACGCCAAGACGATCCAGAGCCACCAGAACATCCGCAGGATCGCATGCTCGCTGGCATGCGCGGATCTCGACTGCGCCAGCCACGCGAACGGGTCGCGGTCGAGCCTTCTCGCGCCGACGTACTTCGCGATCGTCGCCGCGTCGTGTCGGGAAAGCACGGCGAACATCTGCTGGTAGGTCGAGAAATGATTGTCCGGAAAGCGCGATTGCCATTCATCCTCGATCAAGAGCAAACGAGTATTGGCGATGTCGACGAAGGCGCGGCTGCGTGTGTCGACCCGCACGAAGTAGTAGGCGATGATCAGCGGCGGGATCGCGATCAGCACCAGCGCCGTCAACGACACCATCGAAACGGCGACCAGCGCGTCCTTGGCGAGCAGCGCGAAGAACGCGAGGAACGCCGTTTGGATCGTCAGGAAGTGCGCGAATCGCTTCTGCTTCAGATCCTCGTAGAACTTGAGCAGATCGTTGTTCGCCTTCCATTCCTCCAGCATGCGCGTTTCGAGCTCCATGGATCGCTCCTCCGCGCGCGACCGCGCGATGTCCACCGCGAGAGTGAATCAGCCCGTCTGGTCGTAGTCGACGGTGACCTTGTCGGATGCCGGATAGCTCTGGCACGTGAGCACGAAACCGCGCGCGACCTCGTAGTCCTCGAGCGCGAAGTTGACGTCCATGTCCGCCTCGCCGGCCACGAGCTTCGCGCGGCAGGTCGAGCACACCCCGCCCTTGCACGAGTACGGCAGCTCGATGCCGGCCTGGAGTCCGGCTTCGAGGATGCTCTCCTTGCCCTTCTCCAGCGTGAACGTCCGCGTCGCGCCGTCCAGGATCACCGTCACCTCGCACTCCGCGTGGCCCGGCTCCGGCACTTTGCCCGGCTTGTGCTCGTGCTTCGGAATGCTCGCAGCGAAGCGCTCGATCCGGACCTTCGAGTCAGGATACCCGCGCGCGGAGAGTGCCTCGGCCACCGCGCGCATCATTCCGTCGGGGCCGCAGAGGTAGACCGCGTCGACGCGGTCGAGGTCGACCCAGTGCGCAAGCAGCGCGTCGGCCTTCTCGCGGTCGATGCGCCCGTGCAAGAGCGGGATGTCCTGCGCCTCGCGCGAGAGCACGTGGACGAGGTTGAATCGCGCGAGGTAGGTGTCCTTGAGCGCGGCCAGCGTCTCGCGGAACATGACGGTTCCCGACGCGCGGTTGCCATAGAACAGCGTGAACTCGGAGGCCGGCTCTGCCGCGAGTGTGGTCGCGATGATCGACACGAGCGGTGTGATCCCGCTGCCGGCAGCGAAACCGACGTAGTTTCCGGCGCGCGTCGCGTCAGGCGCCACGCCGAAGTGGCCGAGCGGCGGCATGACCTCGAGCGTGGTGCCGGCCGCGAGTGTCTCGTTGGCCCAGTTCGAAAACACGCCGCCGGGGCTCCGCTTGACCGCGATCCGGAGCGCCCCGCCCTGCACCGGCGAACAGATCGAGTACGAACGCCGGATGTCCTGTCCGCCAACCTGCGCGCGGATCGTCAGGTGCTGGCCCGCGTCGAAGCGGAATTGCGGCGCCAGCGCCGGCGGCACGTCGAACGTGAGCGCGACCGCGTCGCGCGTCTCGCGCTCGACTTGAGCGACCTTGAGCGGAACGAACTTGCTCATCGGCGGAGCGGAATCAGTGCGGCTTGAAGTAGTCGAACGGCTCGAGGCACGCGTCGCAGCGGTACTGCGCCTTGCAGGCCGTCGAGCCGAACTGCGAGAGCACGCGCGTGCGCTCCGAGCCGCAGCGCGGGCATGGCACGACGACAGCAGGCCGGCGCGGCGAACGCAACGCGGAGAGATCGATAGGCACGGCAGCCGCGGCATCGCTAGCCGGCGGGACGATGCCGTAGCCGCGCAGCTTCTCGCGCGCGTGCGGCGCGATCCAGTCGGTCGTCCACGCCGGGGCGAGCTGCGTCTCGAGCCGCACCCGCGCGACGCCCGCCGCCGCGAGCGCGTCACGAATCCCTGCCATGATCAGCTCGGTCGCGGGACAACCCGAGTACGTGGGCGTCACGCGCACGACCAGCGTCGCGGGATCGCCGTCGTCCCACTGGATGCCGCGGACAATGCCGAGCTCGATCACGGACACTACAGGAATCTCGGGATCGGGCACCGCGTCGAGAGCGCGCCAGAGGGCGTCGAGCGACGGCGGCGACGTACGGTCGGCGGCCGCGGTGGTGGCGGCGGCGGCGATCGCCTGCTGCTCGGGAGTCGTCATCGCGGGGCCTGTTCACCACGTCGCGTTCGGGTACGCGCGCTGCAGGAACTGCATCTCGGCCAGCAGATAGCCGAGATGCTCCGTGTGAACGCCCTGCTTGCCGCCCTTCTGCATGTGCGCATCGGCGGGTAGTACGAGCGTCGCCTCCTCGAGCACCGCACCTACCCGCTGCCGCCACGGAGCGGCGAGCGCGCGCACGTCGGCGACGATGCCGGCCTCGGCGAGCGCCAGCTCGGCGGGATCCGCGGCGAACATCTCGCCCGTGTATGTCCACAGCGCATCGATCGCCGCCTGCATCTTCGCGTGTGACTCGGTCGTCCCGTCGCCCAGCCGGATCACCCAGTCGGCCGACCGCTCGACGTGATAGGCGACCTCCTTCGCCGACTTCGCCGCGATCTCCGCGATCCGTGCGTCGCGCGAGCGCGCGAGCGCGGCGAGCGAGAGCTGGTGCCATGCGTCGAACAGGAATTGCCGTGCCATGGTGTCGGCGAAGTTGCCGTTCGGCTGTTCGACCAGGAGCAGATTGCGATACTCGCCGCCGTCGCGAAGGAACGCGAGCTGATCCTCGTCGCGGCCCTTGCCCGCGTAGCGCGCCTCGACCTCACCGGCGTAGGCGAACCACAACCGCGCCTGGCCCAGGAGGTCGAGCCCGACGTTGGTGAGCGCCAGATCCTCCTCGAGCACCGGCCCCTTGCCGACCCACGCGCCGAGCCGCTGGGCGAGCACGAGCGGCGAATCCGCGAGCCGGAGGAGCGCGTCGAAGAGTGCGTGGTCGCCCGTCCCGTTCATCACAGATGCTTCACTTCGTCGGGCATCGGGAAGAACGTCGGATGCCGGTAGACCTTGCTGTTCGCCGGCTCGAACAGCGCCTCCTTGTCGCCGGGCGACGAGGCGGTGACGTCGGACGAGCGTACCGCCCAGATCGATACGCCTTCGTTGCGGCGCGTGTAGACATCGCGCGCGTTCTTGATCGCCATCGCCGCGTCGGCCGCGTGCAGGCTGCCGACGTGCTTGTGCGCGAGCCCGTGCTGCGAGCGGATGAAGATCTCCCACAACGGCCATTCGCTGCTCATCTCACCCTCCTACGCGGCCTTCGCTGCCGCGCGCGCGGCCCGCTTCTCCGCATGCGCCATCGCCGCCTCCCGCACCCACGCGCCGTCCTCCCACGCCTTCACGCGCGTCGCGAGGCGGTCGCGGTTGCAGGGGCCGTTGCCTTTGATCACTTCGTAGAACTCGGTCCAGTCGATCGCGCCGAAATCGTAGTGTCCGCGCTCGGCGTTCCACTTGAGGTCGGGATCGGGGACCGCAATGCCGAGATAGTCCGCCTGCGGCACGGTCTGGTCGATGAAGCGCTGCCTGAGCTCGTCGTTCGACAGAATCTTGATCTTCCACGCTGCCGATTGCGCGCTGTGCACGCTCTCGGCGTCGGGGGGGCCGAACATCATCACCGAAGGCCACCACCAGCGATTCAAGGCGTCCTGCGCCATCGCCTTCTGCTCGGGCGTGCCGTGCGCGAGCGAGATCATGATGTCGTAGCCCTGCCGCTGGTGGAAGCTCTCTTCCTTGCAGATGCGCACCATCGCGCGCGCGTAAGGACCGAACGAGCAGCGGCACAGCGGGATCTGGTTCATGATCGCCGCGCCGTCGACGAGCCAGCCAATCGCGCCGACATCCGCCCACGTGAGCGTCGGATAGTTGAAGATGCTCGAGTACTTGGCGCGGCCCGCGTGGAGGTCTTCGACCATCCGGTCGCGCGAGACGCCGAGCGTCTCCGCTGCCGAGTACAGATACAGGCCGTGACCGCCCTCGTCCTGCACTTTCGCCATCAGGATCGCCTTGCGCTTGAGCGAGGGCGCACGCGTGATCCAGTTGCCCTCGGGCAGCATGCCGACGATCTCCGAATGCGCGTGCTGCGAGATCTGCCGGACCAGCGTTTTCCGGTACGCCTCGGGCATCGCGTCCTTCGGCTCGATCTTGACATCGGCGTCGATACGCGCCTGGAACGCGCGCTCGTCCGCGGACATCTCGGCCGCCGTCGCGACCGCCTTGACGCCGGTGTCGACCATCTGCGCGTACATGGATTCCTCCTCAGCCGGCGCCCGTCGCGGCCGGCCGGCACGAAGGTGAAATGATACACATTTCGCGAAAAATGTGTAAAGTATGTATCATGTTCCGGCTTCCCTGCCGGCCCCGTTGCCATGCGCGCCCTCGTGACCGCCCCCCGCCCTGACCCGCGCGTGAGCCGCTGGATTGCCCGCGAGCTCGCGCAGGCGCCGCCGCGGGCGCCGTCGCTCATCATCACGATCTGGGGCGACGCGATCGCGCCGCACGGCGGCACCGTCATGCTGCCCGGCTTCATCGAATTGCTCGCGCCCTTCGCGATCAACGAGCGGCGGATCCGGACCAGCGTGTTCCGGCTGGCCCGGGAAGGCTGGCTCGCCTCCCGGCGCACAGGCCGGCGCAGCCTCTATCGGCTCACCGACGACGGCGCACGCCGCTTCGAGCAGGCGTATCGGCGGATCTACGCGCCGCCGGCGGAGGCGTGGGACGAAAGCTGGGAGGTTCTGGTCGCCGCCGGTCTGCCCGCGCGCCGGCGCGAGGCGCTGCGTGCGGAGCTCGGTTGGCAGGGATTTGGCGTTATCGGGAGCGGCGTGTACGTCCGGCCGGCGCAGCCGGACAGCACTCCGCCGGCCGCCGCGACCTCTGCCGGCGCGCACCGCGCCATCCTGTTTCGCGCACGCGACGACGCGTCGCTCGGAGGCAACTCGCTCGCCGCCGCAGTGCCCCGGGCGTGGGATCTCTCCGCGATCGCCGCCGACTATCGCCGATTCCTCCGGCGATTCGGAGGCGTCATCGAACGCTTCCGGCGCTCGTCCGTGGACGACCATGACCCCGAGCAGTGCTTCGTCGTGCGCACGCTGTTGATCCATGAATATCGCCGCGTGCTGCTGCGCGACCCACGGCTGCCGGCTGAGCTCCTCCCGCTCGACTGGCCCGGCGCCGCCGCCTTCGCCCTGTGCCGCGACTTCTACCGGCTCACCCACGCGTGTGCCGAGCGGCACCTGCTGGCCGTGCTCGAAGGCCCGCGCGGCACGCTGCCGCCGGCCGACGCCGCGTTCTACGAGCGCTTCGGCGGGCTCGACGGCTGACACCGCGGAATCGGGGACGGACGCGTCGGAGCGGCGTCGAATCCCCAAATCCATGGGTCCTTTGACGCTGGGCAAATCGTGCCTTGCGGATCGGTGGAGACTGATTTGATCAGGGGGAAACACGATCGGTGTTCGTCCCCTCGATCTGTGTACGGGAGGGGAACATGCAACCGATCACGCGACGTCGGTTTCTTCAATACGGTGTAGGTGTCGGGGGCGCGCTGGGTGTGCCCTGGGCGCTGCGATTCCCGGAGGCGAACGCCGCGCCCGGCGGCAAGCTCGTGAAGTATCTCGAACCGGTCCCGCTTCCGGGAGCAGGGATTGTCGTTGCGACGCCGAGCTCGCCGAACCGCTACTCGTTCACGCAGACGCAGATCACCCGGCAGCTCCATCCGCAACTGCCGCCGACGCCGCTTTGGGCATACGACGACGGTTCCGCGATCGGCGGGCAGGCCGGATCTTTCGGGATGGCGGTCGTCGCGCAGAGCGGCACGCCGCTTCGTGTCGATTTCACGCACGGTCTGCCCGCAACCTACCCGAGCTGGATCCCGGTCGACACCCGCCTGACGCCGCTCGGCAACCAGATTCGGCTGATGACGCATCTGCACGGCGGCTTCGTCGCCGCGGACAGCGACGGCAACCCGGCGATCACGCCGAACGGGTTCGGGCCGGGCGAGACGCAGTCGGTCCTCTACACGAATCAATCGCCGCAGATGCCTGCGTCGCTACTCTGGTTCCACGATCACGGGCTGGGAGCGACGCGGCTCAATGTCTTCGCCGGCCTCGCGGCCGCTTACATCGTTCGCGACGGCTACGACACCGGCGCCGAGCCCAATCCGATCGGGGTTCCGGGCGGCGCGTACGAGATTCCGCTGGTCATCCAGGACCGGGAGTTCAACGCGGACGGGACGTTCCACTATCCGGTGAGCGACATCGAAGGCGTCACCTGGATCGGCGAATACTTCGGCGATGTCATGCTGGTCAACGGCAAGGTGTGGCCGTACCTCGATGTCGAGCCGCGGATGTACCGGCTGCGCATTCTCAACGGCTGCAATTCGCGGATCCTTAGCCTTGACATCGGCGGGGCGACGTTCTGGCAGATCGGCGCAGAGGGTGGTCTGTTCGACGTTCCGGTGTTAGTGAAGGAGATGGTGCTTGCGCCGGCCGAGCGCGCCGACGTGCTGGTCGATTTCAGCAGGTTCGCGGGCGCGACGCTGGTGCTGAAGAACCACAAGCCGAAGAAGCCGGTGTCGAATCCGGCGCCTCAGCTCGAGCAGGTCATGCAGATCCGGGTCGGCACGACGGTGAGCCAGCCTGGCCCCACGATTCCATCGAGCCTGCCCGGCCGCAAGGCGGACCTGCCCGCTCCGGTCACGACTCGCTACATCACGCTGAACGAAATCGAGCCGGAGGAAGTCGAGTGGTACCTCAACCTCAGCGGCGTGCATTTCGACGAAGGTCCTGTCACGGAAACGCCGAAGGTCGGGACCATCGAGGACTGGGTCTACGTGAATCTGACCGGCGACACGCACCCGATGCACATGCATCTGGTCACGTTCCAGGTGGTCGGCCGCACGCCGTTCGATGCCGAGGCCTATGAGGCGGCGTACGGCACGCCGAGCGGAGTGCCGGGAGGGATCGACCCGACGCCCTTCGCGACCGGGCCGATGCTGCCTCCGGCGCCCGAGGAGCGCGGCTTCAAGGATACGGTTAAGGCGAATCCCGGCTACTTCACCACGATCCGCGCGAAGTTCGAGCTACCGACCGGCGTCGTTGCGCCGCAGACCTACGTCCATCACTGCCACATCGTCGAGCATGAGGACAACGACATGATGCGGCCGTTCAAGGTCACGCCCTGAAAATCAGGGTCTGACTCCGATCAAGCGGGGCGGGCTCAACGCAACGCAGCGAGCTCGCGGTTCGCCTGGCGGAGCAGGTGCGTAAGGCCGAGCGCCAGGTTCCCGAGGAGCCTGATCTTGACCGCAGGCGCCGTCGCGTCGAGGCGCGCGAAGTCCTCGCGCGCGAGCGCCAGGCACTCGACATCGCTCACCGCCGTGACGTTCGCCGAGCGCCGCGAGCGGTCGAGGAACGCGACGTCGCCGAACGTCATTCCCGGCGTGAACACGTCGAGCCGCGTGACCGCGTCCTGCGTCGGGATGCTCACCATCGCAGTGCCGCGTGTGAGGACGAAGAGCTCGTCGGAATCCTGGCCCGCGGCGACGATCGTCTGTCCCCCGCGGTAGCTGCGGCGCACGAGCAGGCGCTCGAGCAGCGCCAGCTCGTCGGGGGCGAGACCCGCGAACAGCGCGCAGTCTGAGGTGGCAGCGCCCTCGCTCGCCACTGCTTGAGGAGACCGCTTCGCGAGCAGCAGGTTCTCGCCATGCTCGAGCGCGAAGTCGTCGTCGGCGTAGAAGGCCTCGCGCGGCACCCCCGCGTCGACCAGCGGCTGCCACCACGCGGCGGCCTCGGCGAAGACCAGCGTCTTCCCGGCCTCGGCGAGCCGCGCGTGCGCCGCCGCCAGAAGTCGTGCCGCGGCCGCGTCGATGCTCTGGACCACCTTGAGGTTGACGACGAAGTAGTCGGCGGTCTCGGCGCGTGCGACCAACTCGCGGATGACCGTCTCCACCGAGGCGAAGGCGAGCGCGCCCTGCAGGTGGTAGAGCCGCAGGCGCGCTCCGACGCTCCGCAAGTAGTCGGCTGCCGCCGCTGACCGCCGCCACCTCGAGGCGACCGCACGCCGCGTCGTCGCGAGACGCATCACCGAAGCCGGCTCGCGCGCGACGGTGAATAGATGCAGCCCGAGGTCGGCGGCGAGCTCGCGGCACACGGCGACCGCCCGGACGCTGTTGCCCTGCGGATCGAGCCGCGGCGAGAAGACGGCGATGCCGAGCCGCCCTGGCTGGACCGCGATGATGCCGCCACCGACGCCGCTCTTGGCCGGGAGGCCCGTCCGGTAGAGCCACTCGCCGGAGAAGTCGTACATGCCACAGGTCGCCATCACGGAGAGGACGTTATCGACGTGGGCCTCGGCGATCGCGCGCACGCCGGTGACGGGGTTTACGCCGCCGTTGGCGAGCGTCGCGCCGATCAGCGCGAGATCGCGGCAGGTGACGCGGATCGAGCATTGCTGGAAATACGTTTCCAGAGTCGGCGTCGGCTCGGACGAGAGAATCGAGAAGTTGCGGAGCATCCACCCGATCGCCCGATTGCGGTGGCCGGTCTCGCTCTCCGACCGGTAGACGCGCTCGTCGATGTCGAGATCGCGACCGGCGTAGCGGGAGAGCGTGCTGACGATCCGCTGGATCTTCTCGTCGACACTCTCGCCGCGCACTAGCCCGCACGCCGCGATTGCACCAGCATTGATCAGCGGATTGAGGGGAGCACCGGTTTGGGGCCGCAGGCTGATCGCGTTGAACGCTTCGCCGGACGGCTCGACGCCGATCTTTGCCAGCACCGCGCCCTCGCCCGCGTCCTCGAGCGCAAGCCCGTAGGTGAGCGGCTTCGAGATCGACTGGATGGTGAACGGCTGCCGCGTGTCGCCGACCTCATAGACGTGCCCGTCGCGAGTGGCGATGCAGATGCCGAATTCCTCGGGATCGACCTTGGCGAGCTCCGGGATGTAGTCGGCGACGTGGCCGTCTGTAAGGCTGCGGAACCGGGCGTGCAGCGCGACGAGATAGTCGTGGATGGGCGATGACGGCACGATGGCGACCGGTGATGCGGACGCTACGGGTATGCAAGATCGATGCCGCCGCCACATCGGGAACAGACCACGATCATCCGAAAAACGTGGTCAATCCCCGACTTCACCTTCCCCGGTATCGCGTCTCGCCGAACACCGAGCGGTGCAGCCGGTTGCCCAGCTCGGGAACTCCGTCGAGCAGCCACGCCGCAAGGTTCTTCGCGGAGGTCGCGATCAGCAGTCGCCGTAGCACGAGCGCGCGCCTGAGCTCGGGCGCGAACTCCCGCTCATAGCGGTCCTGCCAGGACGATGGCGCCGCGGCGGGGTCGGCCGCCTCGGCGACCGCTTCGGCGACGTGCCGTCCGCTCGCGAGCGCGTTGCCGATGCCGTCGCCCGTCAGTGGATCGGCCAGATTCGCCGCGTCGCCGATGCGTAGGACCCGGCCATCGGCAACCCGGTGCCGCCACAGGCCGAGCGCGACGGGATAGCCAACCGGCCGTCCGGCGTCCGTCGCCGCCGCGGCGATCGCGCGCGCGACCGGATCGCGCGCGAGGAACCGGCCGAGGTAGTCGGCGACCGTGTGCCCCGTGCCGCTGTCGGCCTTCCACAACCCGACGCCGACGTTGAAGCGCACGACGGCGTCGTCGGCATGCACGGGGAACACCCAGCCGTAGCCGCGGCGAAACGCGGCGTCGGTGCGAATCTCCACGCGCGCCGCACCGGCCGGGCCCACCACGTCGCGTGGAACCGTGAAGTAGCCGCGCAGCCCGATCGCGTTGGCGAGGCCGGCGGTCGCGCCGCGGGCGTCGACGACGAGATCGAACTGCGCGAGATAGGCGGCATCGGCGGCGAACGTCCGAATCGTGCGCTGCACCGGCTCGCAGCCCGCAGCGAGCGAGCGCTCGCGTACCAGCGCGTCGAGCGTGCGCCTCGGAATGCAGGCGCCGTGGGCTCCGCTCACGCGCGTGCTCGCGCGACCGCCTGGGGCGACGAGCCGCGTCGCGGTCACCGTCGCGTGCCCCGGGGCGAGCCGGCCGAGCGCCGCGTGGTCAAGTCCCATCAGGGCGAGCTCGGCCAGCGCAGCCGGCGTGAGCCAATCGCCGCAGGTCTTGTCGCGCGGAAAGTTTGCCGCGTCGACCAGCGCGACCGAAAAACCGCGCGTCGCAAGATGCCAGCCGGCGGCGGCGCCGGCGGGCCCGGCGCCGAGGACGGCGATGCGAATGTTGTTGGTGGGACGCATGGCGCGCGACGACGCCGCCGATGGTACGACAACTGCCCCCTCGAGCGTTGACGGTCCGCGCGGGACGACCTACGATGGACCCGCCATCTTCCCGAGGAACCCATGCCGCTGGACGCGGGTCCCGCGACCGGACATCACTTCGACACGCCGCCGTCGGCGCGCGCGAACACGCTGCGTGACGACACCGACGCGCGGCGCTACGTGCGCCGGACGTTCGCGCTCACGATTGCGCTCTATGTCGTTCTCGCCGCCGCGCTCGCGGACCTCGTTCCGCCGTGGGCGCTGCTCGTCGCGGTGCCGTGGCTCTACGTGCGGCTCTCGCTCGCGCTGCACGAGCTCCTGCACGTTCGCGCCGCGACGAACGTGCCGGCGTTCCACCGGCTCGCGATGATCTTCGATACGCCGCTCGGCCTCGGTTACCGCGAGCACCGGGCGATCCATCTGCGCCATCACAGCTACGGCTGCGGTCCGCGCGACCCCGAGCGAGCCCAGATCGAGGGAGGCCATGGACGCGCGTTCCTGATGGCCCTGACGACACCCGAGCGCGCGCTCGTCCGCTGGGTGCGCACGCGCGGCGTCGACGCGCAGCTCGCGAAAGAGGCGAGCGTGCGGCTCGTCCTGTTCTGCGCGCTCGCCGCGGCCAACCCGTCGGTATTTGCCATGTACTGGGTCGCGCTACGCGCGAGCATCGGCGTCGCGGGCTACGTGTTCCACCACCTGCTGCACAACCGCGGCGGCGCGCTCGGCACGTACGCCCTGCCGTTCAGCCGGGCGCTCGTACGCGTGGGCCGTGCGCTGTTCGGCGCCGAGCCGATGCTGATCCTCCTGCGGCACCGGTCGCACCATCTCTGGCCCGACATCCGCGTGCGGGACCTGCCGGCACTGCCGGCGGCGTTCACATTGCCGGAGGGACCCGTTGCGCCGGCAACCCTCGCCGACGCGCTGCGGGCCGTCAGCGCCCCACCATCGACAGTACGTCGGCCTTGAGGAAGCGCTCGACCACCAGCATAAACCCAATCGACGGGATCAGCAGCAAGAGCGCGGTGATCGATGCGATCTGGTAGTTGCCGCCCTGGCTCGCGTTGAACATGAGGAGCGGCAGCGTCGTCACGTCGGGCACGCCGACGAAATAGGTGCCGGTGAATTCGTCCAGCGATTCGAGGAACACGAAGATCGCGCTCGCCATCAGGCCGGGTGCCGCGAGCGGCAGCGTCACCGTCCGGAAGCAGGTCCACGGCGAGGCCCCCATGTTGCGTGCCGCCTCCTCGAGTGAGGCATCCACCGAGGCGAACGCCGCCGACGCGATCCACACGGCAAGCACGAGCCCGTGCGACGCGTGGACCAGCACCACGCCGGTGATCGTGCCATTCAAGCCGATCTCGTAGAACACGCGCGCGATGTTGACGTAGACCGGCAGGTTGGGCACCGCCTGCGGCAGCAGGAACGCGAGCAGGATCGCGCCGCGCCACGGGAGCTTCAGGCGCGCGAGCGCGTAGCCCGCCGGAATCGCGACCGCCAGCGCGACAACCACGGTCAGCACCGCGATCCAGATGCTCGTGCCGAGCGAGGCGAGCGCGTCGCCGCGCGGGTGGAATACCTTGTACCAGAACGTCAGTCCGAACTCCTGCGGCAGCTTGTACGGGAAATACCATTTCTCGGCAAACGCCCACAGGAACAGGTTGAGCAGGGGACCGAAGATGGTGAACGCGAGGAGTGCGAGGAGCACCCACGGGATCAGTCTGCCCGGGGCGCGCAGGATTCCACTCATGTCGATACCGCCCTCGACGCGTGCCGCAGGTAGAACACGGCACCGAGCGCCGCCACGACGAGCGACAAGATGCAAAGCGCGTTCGCGACCGCGTAATCGCCGTGCGTGCTGATCCGGTAAGCGATGTCGACCGTCACCATCGTCGGCGAGTTCGGGTTGATCATCAGCGGCACCGAAAGCACCGAGAGCATCGTCACGAACGAGAGCACGAGGCCGACCAACAGCGTCCCCCGCACTTGCGGCAGCACGATGTCGACCAGCACGCGCAGCCTGCGCGCGCCGAGGTTGCGCGCCGCCTCGATGTGCTGCGCCTCCAGCGCGGCCATCGCACCGGCGAGGAGCAGCGTGACGAACGGCGCCTGCTTCCAGACGAAGGCGATGACGATGCCGCGCCAGTCGTTGAGGCTCTGCGCGGCGAGCGGGTCGATCAAGCCGCCGCCGATCAGCACGTGGTTGAGCGTCCCGTTCTTCGCGAGGAACGTTCGCATGACCTGCCCGGTCACGATGAACGGGATGAACAGCGGCCACCGGTAGAGCCAGCGCAGCGCCGCCACCGTGCGCGGGTTCTCGCCGAGCGTGAGACAGCCGGCGATCGCAATTGCGACCGCCCCGATCAGCACCGTCGAGAGGAGCACGATGCCGAGCGTGAACAGGAGGTCGGTCGTGTAGAGGTCGAACGCCTTCGCGAAGTGCTCGAACGTGAAACCGCCGGACTTTCCCCGGAACGCGAGGACGAAGGACATCCCGAGCGGCAGCACGAAGAAGAGGCCGACGACCGCGAGCGCGGGGGCCGCGAGCAGCAGCCCGGCCGCGCGCGCGGCGGGGTGCGCGGCCGGCTCGGTCCGGGGCATTTGCACGGCAACCCGACCCGGTGGGCTTTGGAGCCTACTTGGTTACGACCCGCTCGTAGCCTTCGGTGATCTCCTTGAAGTACGGCGACAGCGGGAACGGGCGGCCGTACTTCGCCAAATCGGCGGGCGAGATGTCGGTGAACAGCTTGTTCCAGTCCGCTGGCGAGAGTTTCGGCTGCACGTATTGCGGATCGATACCCGGGTACCAGTTGAACTGCTTGACTATCCCTTGAGCCTGGATGTCCGGGCTTTCCGCGAAGTCGATGAACTTCTTCGCGAGCGCCGCATTAGCCGCCTTCGCGGGGATCACATAGTACATCGGCTGGCCGGGAAGCCCCGGCGACGGCAGCGCGAGCTTGATCTTCGGGCTCATCTTGCCGTCCGCCTGCCATGTGTAGAACATGTCTACCCAGACTGGCCCCATCGTGATTTCGCCGCGGTTCAGCATGTCGAGCGTGCCAGCGTTGCCCGGTGTCATCACGACGTACTGGTTGAACTCCTTCAGGCCGGAGAGCGCCTTGTCGATCGCCGCGCCGGAAGCGGGATCGTACGGCCCGTTCTCGAGCTTGTCGCCGATCCCGCTGTACGCCGAGACCCAGCCGGTCACGAAACCGACGCCGGACATTCCCCCCTTGACGCCGTTGTAGCCGAATTGCTTTGGGTTCTTCTTCACCCACTCGACGAGCTCCGCGTACGACCTCGGCGGCGCCTTGACGAGGTCCGGGTTGTACGCGAACGCGATCTGGCTGTGGAACATCGGCAGCACGTAGCCGTCCACGTTCGCGCCGAGCGCATTCTTCGCGGTATCGCGCGAAACGAGCTTGCCGGCGGCGATATCGTTGCGGTAGGGCATCAGCAGGTTTTCCTTGACCATCGTTGCCGATGCCAGCTGATGGATGACCGCAACGTCGACGTCCCACGCCGCCACGTTGGCCTTCTGCTGCGCGGACAGCTTTTCGTAGATCTTCTGCGATCCGCCATCGCCCGGACCGGTGCCGACCGCCCGCACCTTGACGCCGGGGTTCATCGCCTCGAACTTCGGCCCGAGGTAGTTGTTGACGTAGTCGACCATGTTCTGGTCGCCGGCGGTGACGACGTTGAGCGTCTGCGCGACGGCCGGCGGCAGCGCGGCGAACACGCCGGCGGCGGCGAGCGCGAGCAGGATGCGGTGCTTCATGCGACCTCCCGATCGTTGGTGGATTGCCCGGTGGGAAAAAGCAGGAGCGCCTCGCGCGGGACGACGACCGACGCCGCGGTCCCCTCCGCCACGCGCTCCGGCGCGTGAACCCAGATGTCGGCGCCCGCCGCGCGCACGCGGTAGCGCCACCCTTGCCCGACGTAGATCGACTGTGCGATGACGCCGGCGATGACGAGACCGCCGCCGCCGGCCTCCGGCGCCGCAGCGAGCCGCGCCGCGTCGCTGCGGAAGTGGGCGCGCAGCCGCGGCCCCGCTCCGCCGCCGTTGGCCGCGGCGTACGAACCCGCCGCCGTGCCCACGACGTCGATCGCGTTGTCCGCCCCCATGAACCCGGCCACGAACGGGCTCGTCGGGCGCATGAAGATCTCCTCCGGCGTGCCGACCTGCTCGACGCGACCCGCGTCGATCACTGCGATCCGGTCGGCGAGCGTCAACGCCTCCTCGCGGTCGTGCGTCACGTATACCGACGTGATGCCGACGCGCTGCTGCAGCGCGCGGAGCTCGTGGCGCAATTCGAGCCGGACCTTGTAGTCGAGGTTCGACATCGGCTCGTCGAGCAGCAGCAGCGACGGGTCGACCGCGAGCGCGCGGCCGAGCGCGACGCGCTGGCGCTGGCCCCCGGAGAGCTGCGTCACCGGACGCGGGCCGAATCCTTCGAGCTGCAGGAGCTTCAGCATCTCGGCCACACGCGCCGCGATCGCGTCCTTCTTCCAGCCGCGCATCAACAGCCCGTAGCCGATGTTCGCGGCGACCGTCATGTGCGGCCACAGCGCGTAGGACTGGAACATCATCGCCGTGTTGCGTTTCTCGGGCGGAAGCGCGGTGATGTCGTGACCCCCGACGCGGATCGCGCCCGCTTCGGGCCGGATGAAGCCGGCGATCGACCGGAGGAGCGTCGTCTTGCCACAACCGGAGCTGCCGAGAAGCGCGATCATTTCGCCGCGCTCGACCTCGAGGCTCACGCGGTCGAGCACGCGCGTCGCGCCGTACGCGACACTGAGCTCTTCGATCGAGAGGTACGCGGTCATTCCTGAATGGGGTTGCCGTCGGCGCTCAATATCCTGGCCGCGCAGTATGACGCCTCCGCGGCGGGAAGCGAACCCGGTACCAGGTGCGCTCTCGGGCGCCGATTCCCCTGGCTCGGTGCAAATCGCGGATGGTGCGGTGCAACAAGCCGCTGACGGCGCGGCACGCGGCCCAAAGCGGCTCCTCGTCGTCGTCGTCCTCCTCGTCTTCGTCGTCGTCATACCCCTCGTCGACGTCGGGGTCGATATTGCCGGCGCCGCCGCCCTTGCCGTCATCGTCCTCGTCGTCCTCGTCGTCGTCGCCGGGATTGACCGTCGGCGTCGCCAACGTGTCAGGCCAGCTTTCACACCCGGGGTTGGCGACGCGGCACTCGGCAGCGTCCACGATGTCCGAAGGAGAGCGCATAAGAGTGGCAACGTTACCGCACAACGGGTCGACGACTCAACGCCCGGCATGACGCCTTGACCGCGGTCAAGCGCGCCGGGGCGTGACAGCCCACAATGACCGTGGCAGCGTGACGATGTCGAAACAAAGGTAGGTGGTCAATGAACGATCGCAGCCCGGCCCCGGTGATTCAGCAAGCCGCGATTCCACCGGTCGGTGTCCCCGCCGCCGTCGCGCGCAAGTTCGCGCAGATCGGCGTCGAGACCGATATACCGTTCCGCGTGATCCTCGCGAACGGCGGCATGCTGACCAACCGCGACGCGCCGCCGGCGTTCACGATCACATTCCGAAGCCCGCGCGCGGAGCGCCGGCTGGCGCTGTTCGGTTACATTGGCCTGCTCGAATCGTATTTCGACGGCGACGTCGACATCGACGGCACCCTCCCTCTCGCCTTTCGCGCCGGGTTCGAAAGCGGTTACGACCGGGTGCGAAACCGGCTCGTCTGGGTGCGCAACCAATGGCACGAATGGCGCTTCTCGAACCGCTCGCAGGCACAGGCGAAGGCCAACGCCCGTTTCCACTACGGCCTCGGCCAGGCGTTCTACCGCCACTGGCTCGACGTGCCCGCGATGATGTACACCTGCGCGTACTGGTCCGAGGGAACGAAGACGCTCGAGGAAGCGCAGCGCAACAAGATGGACCACGTCTGCCGCAAGGTCCAGCTCGCGCGCGGCGAGACGTTCGTCGACGTCGGCAGCGGCTGGGGGGGCCTGCTGTTCCACGCGTGGGAGCACTACGGGGCGCTCGGCACCGGCGTCAACGCGACCACCGAGCAGGTGGTCGAGACGCGTGCCGAAATCGGGCGCCGTGGTCTCGGCGACAGGATTCGCGTCCTCGAATGCGACTTCCGGGCAATCCCGGGCCAATACGACAAACTGCTCTCCATCGGCACGCTGGAGCACGCCGGGCGCGACCAGCTGCCCGAAGTGGTCCGCGCGCACGCCGATGCGCTGAAGCCGGGCGGCCTCGGGGTGATCCACTTCATCGGCCACGTCGGCATGCGCGACACCGAGCTCTTCATCCGCCAGCACATCTTTCCCGGTGGCTGGATCCCGAGCCTCGCGCAGGCGATCGACTGGATGGAACGCTGCGGGCTCGAGGTGCTCGACGTCGAGAACCTTCGTCGTCATTACGCGCTGACGCTCGATTGCTGGGCCGAGCGCTTCGACCGCAACTGGGACGCGATCCACGCGCTCGATCCAGAGCGCTTCGATGAGCGCTTCCGCCGCCGGTGGCGCACCTACCTGTGGTCCTGCGCCGAGGCATTCCGCGAAGCGACGCCCGACCTCAACCTGTTCCAGGTCACGGTCAGCAAGGGCAACGTGCGCGGTAACTACTCGATGGACCGCGGCTTTCTGTATCGCCCGACGCCGTGACCGTCCGCGCCGACAAGCGGGCCCACCTCGAGGCCGCCCTTGCGGGCTTGACGACTGGGGATGGCGCGCCGCCGATCGGCCTTGCCAAGTCGACGTCGAACCTGTTTCGCGACCGCGCCCGACGGCCGCGTCCCGCCGTCGATCTCGCCGATTTCGATCAGGTCATCCGGATCGACCGTGAGGCGCGCGTCGTCGAGGCCGAGGGCATGATCCCGTACGTGGCGCTCGCCGACGCGACGCTCGCGCACGGGCTCGTACCGGCGGTCGTGCCGCAGTTGAAGTCGATCACGCTCGGCGGCGCCGTCGCAGGGGTCGGCATCGAGGCTTCGTCGTTCCGCTTCGGGCTCGTCCACGACACCGTTGGCTCGCTCGAGATCCTGACCGGGAACGGACGCATCGTGACCGCGAGCCCCGACAACGAGCACCGCGACCTCTTCTTCGGCTTCCCGAACTCGTACGGAACACTGGGCTATGCATTAGCCGTGACGGCGAGGCTCGTTCCGGCGAAGCGATTCGTCGCGCTCACGCACCTGCGGTTCGCAAGCGCAGAACCGTGCTTCGCAGAACTCGCGCGCCGCTGCGACGACCCGGCGCTCGACTTCCTCGACGGCACGGTATTCGCGCCGGACGAGATGTACCTTACGCTCGGCCGGTTCGTCGACGACGCACCGCGCACGAGCGACTACACGTTCGAGCGCATCTACTACCGCTCGATCCGCGAGCGCGCGGAGGACTGGCTCACCGCGCGCGACTACCTGTGGCGCTGGGACACGGACTGGTTCTGGTGCTCGAAGAACGTCGGCGCGCAACATCCGCTCGTGCGCCGGCTCCTCGGCCGCGCGCGCCTCAACTCCGTCACCTGGCAGCGGATGATGCGCTGGAACAGCCGCGTCGGCGTCACGCGCGCGCTCGCCCGGCTGCGCGGACTCCATCCCGAGTCGGTGATCCAGGACGTCGACATCCCGCTCGCGCACGCGGCGGAGTTCCTCGACTTCCTCCACCGCGAGATCGGAATTCTGCCGATCTGGCTCTGTCCGATCCACCTGCCCGCGGGATCGCCGTCGTTCACGCTCTATCCGCTGCGGACGGGTGCGATCTACGTGAACTTCGGCTTCTGGGACGTTGTCAACGATCGCGTCGCGCGGCCGCCGGGCTGGCGCAACCGGAAAATCGAGGCGCGCGTGCGCGAGCTCAGCGGTCTCAAATCGCTCTATTCCGACTCTTACTACACCGAGGACGAGTTCTGGCGCGTGTTCGACCGCGACACCTACCGGGCACTCAAGGCGCGCTACGATCCGCGCGGCGCGCTGCCGGACCTCTACGCGAAGTGCGTGCTGCGGCGGTAGGCGGGCGTTCTGCGGCCGGCCGACGGAGGTGACGCCCGGGGGGCGCGCCAGTCCTATCGCGTCCGCGCCCCTGTCGACTTTGGGCGCCGACCAATCTGCGGAAGCATTGATCATGGACAACACGGCCCCGCGAACGCGGCGCTATACGTTGTCATCGCCTCGCGAGTCACTCGAGGAGGGTGATTGTGACCCGCTGCAGAGTTCTCCTTCACACACTCCGCGTGCCCGTGCTGGTGCTGGGCATCGCCATTGCGCAGTCCACCGGCGCCGCACCGCGCACCTTCGTCGCATCCAATGGCGACGACGCCGGGCCATGCGCGTTCGATGCGCCGTGCCGCAGCTTCGCAGCAGCTCTCCAGCAGACCGACGGCGGAGGCGAGATCGTGGCGCTAGACTCCGCGGGCTATGGACGACTGACGATCGATCGCTCGGTGACGATCCGCGCGCCCGAGGGCGTCTACGCGGGCATAACGGTTCCCAAGCCTGACCCCGGGTCGCACGTCGGGATCAGCATCGAGGCAGCCGGCGCCGCAGTCGTGTTGCAGGGGTTGACGATCACGAGCGATGGCGGGCTTCACGGCATTGTGCTCGAGCAAGGTGCAAGCGGGGCGCGCCTTTCGATCGAGCGCTGCGTCGTATCGGGATTCGGCAGCATCAGCAGTATCGGTGTCTATTTGCTTGCGCCGAACGCGACGGTGAGCATCAGGGATTCGGCGATCCGCGCGAACCGCGAGGGCATCATCGCCATGGGCATCGCTCGTCTCGCGCTGGAGCGCGTCGTCGTCGAGCAGAACGTGGCGGAGGGTATCTATCTGAGCTACGGGACGCGCGCGACGATCGCCCGCACGGCGATCAGGGGCAACGGCAGGGGCCTCGTGGTTCAGGACGACAGGCCCGGCGCTCTCACCGAAGCGGCGTTGATGGACGTCGCGATCGACGGCAACGCCGGCACCGGCCTCGACGTCGAGACGTTCGACTCTACGGGGGTATTGCGCGTATTTGCGACGCGGGTATCGGTCACCGGCAACGCAATATACGGTGTCCAGGTGAACGGCAATGCCGGGGGCGGCAAGGCATTGGTCGCGATGACCTCCAGCTCGATCGCCGACAACGGAACCGGACTTACTGCCTCAGGCGGCGTCGCGTCGGGTGACGTGACGGTCTCGCTGACCGACGTCGTCGTCGCGCGCAACGCCGGGTTCGGCATCGCTCAAGCGGGCGCGGCGCGGATCTACTCGCGGCAGAACAACACGGTCCAGGGCAACAACGGCGGCGGTGCGCAACTGAGCGGCACGCTCACGCCCATTGCACCGATGTGAGGGAGGCAGGCAGATGACCGACTTCAGGACGATCATCGCGTGCGCGGCGCTCGCGATAGTCTTGCCGACGGCAGCGGCGGCTACCGCGCCGCGCAGGTTCGTCGCGTCATACGGCGTCGACTCGAACCCGTGCACGCGCGTCCTCCCGTGCCGCAGCTTCTCGGCGGCGCTGGCGCAGACGGCGGACGGCGGCGAAGTCATCGCGCTCGACTCGGCGGGCTACGGGTCGGTCATCATAACGCGGTCGGTGACGCTCAGCGCGCCGCCGAGCGTCTACGCGGCGCTTACCTCAGCGTTGACCCCGGCGGTCGAGATCCGGCAGCCGGGAATCGCCGTGACGTTGCGCGGACTCACGCTGCTCAACTCGGCCGGCGGTGTGGTCGTCAGCAGGGTTGCGAACGTACTCGTCGACCGCTGCGAGTTCACCGGCAACACCGCAGCGATCGGCGCGAGTGGCGATGGCAGCCGGGTCACCGTCCGCGATACGACGATGCGCGCGAATCGCGATGGCGGCATTCTGGCTCCCCACGTCGCCGACGTCGTCGTCGATCGGTTGTTCGCCGAGGCGACCGATCTTGCCGCGATCAACCTGTTCGCGCCAGGCAGCCAACTGACGATTGCCGACTCTTTCATCGTGGGCGCGTCGTACGGCGTCATCGTTGCCGAAGACGTACGCCTCGCGATGCGCAACAGCGTCGTCGCGGAGAACGGCGCTTTGGGCATCGAATCCCGCTCGGGCGGTGTCGTCGTCGACTCGCTCGTGTACCGCAACGCTTCGTCAACGTTGGACGGCCACGGCATCGCCGCAATCGGCGAGAGCGGCTTCCCGGCGCTCACCGTCGCACGCAGCGTCATCGCGGCCAATTCCGTGTTCGGGCTCGTCGCATCGTCGACCGCACCGACGGCGCAGCTGGTGGCGGACGACAACCTGATCGTCGGCAACGTGCAGTTCGGTTTGTCGCAACGCGTAAACGCGCAGGTCTTCTCGCGCGGCAACAACACGATCCACGGCAACAACGCCGGCGGTTCCCAGACGCAGGGGACGATCACCCCGCTCGCGCCGCTGTAGCCGCCAGCCGGTTCCGCCGGCGGTGCGCCCGTGGATCGTCAACGTTCGTCATTGCGCTGCAGGACGGTGCTTTCCTACTCGTCGGTAAGGACCTGCTGAGCCACGTTGTCGACCACCACGGGACTTTCGAAGTAGGTTACGGTTGGATCAGTGCCGTACTTCTCTCGGACGAATGAGCGCCATGATTCTGTGTACATTGCTTCTGCCTCTGACCTCGAATTCCAAAGGTAGACGCCACCCGCTGTTACCCCGTCTTGGGAGAGCACGTAGATCTTCCGAAACAAACCTTGTACGCCTCGATACTTTGGCGCGGTGCTCAGGAAGATGCTGCGGGCTTCCTCGCGAGTGATTGGCTTTGGCAAAGTGAACGTAGTAAAGACGGTAATCATCTGCACCTCCTGGCCTATGACGCCCAACGCCTGAATTGAGCCGCGCTGCGAAGCGACGTCGGCTTGAATGAAATTGTTAGGCCGCAGAGAGCGCACTGATCGTGACGTAATACCCGTCCGGATCTCGGAGTGAGAACTCCGTAGTTCCAGTGTTCGGGTTCACGTGGGGCTCCTCTTCGAGCCGAGCAACGAGAGCGCGTGCCCTTGGCAATGCCATGTCGAAATCATCAATACGGAAAAACAAGAGGAGGCCGTTGCCAGGCTGCGCGTGATCGGGGCTCATCAAGGAGGGATGCTCGTGGGCACCCCACTCGTGAAGGCAGAGCAAGACCGTTCCATCCGAGTCGAGGATTTGACCGAAGTCGTCATGGGCGGGAGCCGTCTCCGGCAGACCAAGTAGCGACTGGTACCATTTGAAGCTACTGGGCACATCGCCAACCCCGACGATCGTCCACGTGCGCCTCATGGAGGTCCTCCTGCGCCTAACGCCCGAATTAAGCCGAGCCGCGAAGCAGCGTCGGCTTGAATGAAATGTTAGACGTCACAGGGCCGATGCGCGCGCGGTGTCTAGCTGCTACAGGCTCCGGACGGTTTCCATTCAGAGCGTATCCCCCTCTCCTGAGCCGAATCATGGATGACCAGGGCGAACGCCCGCCGGAGCGTCGTACCAGTGACGTTCAGTTCCATTGGAATATTCGGTGGCACTGTCATGGTTCCTCCGACCTGAGCCCTGTTAGCGCCAGCCGGAGTCTCCAGACACTGCTCTCCCGCGAGCACGTACCAGCCTTCGGGGCCGGGGTGTGTATGCACCCTCGAACTGTCGCCCGGCCGCATGACGGCGTAAGAGAGAACTGCACTATAGCTCTTTGCCACGGGAAGCTGCATGGGTCCGATCACGGCAATAGCTTTACCACCTCGCGGAGCAATGTCTCGGGGCCCGAATTCGGAGAGCCACACTCGCCCGTCTTCTTCCACCACGATTCCGGTGGCACTCTTAGCCGCCTCTGCGGCCTTCCTGTTTGGAAACGCGCGCAAATGCCAGTAGACGGATGCTTGACTGAAATGAAGTCCCGTTACCTTGCCGATGTTGAAGCAACCGAACTCCGGTCGCTTCTCGTCCGGCGGCACGTCCACGCAGGCCACTTCCCTCAAGTGCTCGTTTCCAGTGGTGCCTGCCGCCTGGGCCCGCAGATTGCCGATTGGCATGATTTGAAGGGCGACTAGGGACAGTACGACTGCGCCGATGAATGGAATTCTAGCCATGCCGATCCTCCAGAAAGATGCTCATTCGCGCCAATTGGGCACAGTCCATCTAACGAAATGAGCTAACCGGCGGCCCGCTGCGGGGCGCAGCCCGTATGCGGGACATCCGCGTTGAGCGACGGGTTAGGCGTCATTTCGTTGCGCGAAACGGAATCAGTCTGGCTCCTGCGCTACTAGGACGAAATAACTTCATTGAGAATGTTATCCACGATGACCGGGGTATCGAGGTAGGTCAATGTAGGATCGCAGCCATACAGATTGCGAACATACGCCTTCCATTCATCGGTATACAAACGATCTGCATCTTCACGCGACTGCCAGAGATAAATTCCGCCCGCCTTGATGCCACCCGGGCCAATGAAGTAATACTTTCGAATGAGGCCCGGCATGCCCTTGTACTTGGATGCAGTACTCAGAAAGAGCTCTCTCGCCCGCTCGCGATTCGAGATCGGTTTTGGTGTTGTGTACTCGGCAATCACGGTAATCATGGATCGCTCCACTGGATGTTGTACTTGGCGGTTGACGCCTAACGGACGAAGCTAACCGGCCGCAAGCGGACGGCGCGTAAGCGCCGCCGGCGAGCGGTCCGGTTGAGCGAGGGGTTAGGCGTCATTCGGGAATCAGCGTCCTGCCCCGCAATCAATCGCGTGCCCCAACGTCCTTGGCTAACTGAGTGCGAAGCGCGCTACAAACCTCTCGCACTTCCTCATAATGCGCGGCTGTTACTGGGCCACTATTGCGTTTGCTCAAGATTGCCTGCAGTGTGTTCTGAATTGATGCATGCGCGGCCTGCGCGGGGCGAGAAAGGAACAAACCTCCACCGCCGACAAAGTACCAATCGCGAAGACTGGCGCTCAGACTTCGCAACTCGGAATACGGAACATTCTCAGCTCTTGGCCACCTGGGTAGCACACGGGTGAGTTCCCAGAGGCGACAGTAGGCAGCGATCCTTTCGACTTCAAAGACTTCACTCCGACGTTTGCTTGCGCCCGGGTCAGCCTTCCCTGAGTCGGGCCGTGAGTCTTGGGTTAGCTGATCAATTGCATCGGCAACTTCTGAGGAGAGGTTGCCTTGGGGAAAGTGGAGCGTCACGGTCCGGATGTACGGTGGTATACGAGCAAGCAAAGTCGGCTTCACCACAACGGGAAGCAAAGTGCCCGACGTGTTCGGCACCTTCTTTTGCCTATATTCGAGTTCAGTCAATGTATATCGGTGTGGGGCGACAGACTCAGGGCTCACAAGAAACACAAATACATCACAGTTCTCCGCCGCCTGGCGAATTGCTCTACGGTAGTCGACACCAGGCGGGAGGTCGTCTCGGTCGAAAAAGACGTCGTGCGCTCGGGCGGAAAGCACCGCACTTAGTTCTTCGGCGATCGACCGCTGTTGCTTTGCGTAGGAGATGAACAGTTTCATGATGACGCCTAACGAACTAAGGTAACCGGCGACCCGCGGCCGGCGCGAAGCGCCGCCGAAGGGGCGTCCGTGTTGACCGCCGGGTTAGGGGTCGGCTCGGTAGTCTCGATGCAAAGCTCCCCGCCGACACCAACCCCAGCAAGAGTGTCAAAGCGATTGTGCCGAAATGGGACATGACTGGCACCGGCGTTATTGCAGCTGGCGAGGCGGAGGCGGAACTAATGAATTGACCAACCGCTGTCGGGTGCGTGCCCACGCCGATGGTAGCGACTACTGTATTGCTGGCGGTGTCGACCACCGAAACATTGTTGGTCCCCGAGTTCACGACGTAGGCCCGCGTAGCTGCTGAGTTGGTGTCGACGCCGAACGGGCCTCCCCCCACCGGTATGGTAGCGATCAAAGTATTCGTTGCGGTGTCAATTATCGCCGTGCTGGCGGTATTGAGGCTCGTGACATAGGCGAGAGTACCGGCCGCATTTATCGCGACGCCAGACGGATAGGCCCCAACGGGCACGGTGGCGACAACACTGTTGGTCACGCTGTCGATCACCGAGACGTTGCTACTATAAAGATTTGTGACATATGCGCGGTCACCACTTGGGGTGAACGTTACCGCAAAAGCGTAACTTCCCACGGGTATTGTGCCGACGACAGTGTTGGTTGTTGTATCAATAACGGAAACGGTGCTGTCGAAAGTGTTCGTTACGTAGGCGCGAGTACCGGTCGGGTTGATTGCGACGGCAAATGCGGCATTGCCCACATTGATTGTTGCGAGCACACTACTTGTGCCAGTATCAAATACGGATACCGTGTTGGCGGCGCCATTAGCTACGTACGCACGCGTGCCAGCAGAATTGATGGCAATACCAATGGGGCCCGCTCCGACGTTTACAGTACCCACCACTAAATTGGTGGCGGTGTCGATCACGGAAACATTGTTGTTCCCGTAGTTGGTGATATACACGCGCGTGCCGGACGGATTGACCGCCACCCCTTCGGGTTGTGTTCCTACGGGCACCGTGGCGACCACCGAATTGGTGGCGATGTCTATTACCGATACGTTGGCGCTAAGAAAGTTCGGGATATACGCAGATGGGGTTGCACAAATTGCTGCCGGCACGCAAGGGAGCATAAACGCTAGTACGCATGAAACACGGAGCACGACGTGCTGATTTTGCATGGTGTCCTTCCGTGCTCACAAGGAGTACGCGCTGCATTTAGTGCCGACCCCTAACGAATGAAGGTAACCGGCGACCTGCGGCGCAGGCGAAGCCGCGCACGCGGGGCGTCCGTGTTGACCGCGAGGTTAGGCCTCATGCGATTCACTTGACGGAGGACTGTTCAGCGCGGCGGCCCAAAGCGTGCCTACGACTTGAACTACCCACATTGCGATTGCCGGGGCCACCACGGCGATGGCCCACAACACCAATTCGCTCTGGAGTGGAGAGTGGCGCAGACCTCATGATCGCGCTGCCATTCCACAAATGGGAAACGTGCGCAGTGCAGGCCCGAAGGAAGCGGGAATCCAATTCAGCGCCGAGTAATGAGCACGACCCCTACGTAGAGCACAAACGCAACAATGGTTGTACCCATAACGGCCACAGCAATCGCTGCAGCGGAACGATCCCCTTCGGATTCGCGCGTTCGCATGGGGCCTAACTGAGAGTAGCGAGCCCAACTGACGGCAAATATCCCGTCAAGCGACCTGTGGCACTCACTCGCCGAACAAATCTCGCCATAAGAATCATGCCGATCCGGCCAAAATTGGCGGCCTAATGACTTCCGGCGCTTGCATTCTCTTTGCCAGGCCGGATTCGGTCAATTGGGTCTCTCCGCGAGACCGGGAAGACGTTCTCAGGGTGTAATCAGCCCTTGATACAGATCAGCGGCTCGAGCCGCGCAACCTTGCGCGCGAGATTCGCGCGCTCGGTGGCGTCGACGACCGCGTCGACGTCCTTGTAGGCGCCAGGCGCCTCCTCCGCGACGCCACGCATGGAAGGGCTCCTGATCAGCACGCCGCGCCCGGCGAGCTCGTCGACGACGCGGCGCCCCTGCCATCGGCGCGTCGCCTCGGTCCGGCTCATGCTGCGGCCCGCGCCGTGGCACGCGGAGCCGAATGCGAGATCCATGCCCTCGCGCGTTCCCGCGAGGATGTGCGACGCCGTGCCCATGCTCCCGCCGATCAGCACCGGCTGCCCCGCCTCGCGCAGCACGGGCGGCAGCTCCGCGTGACCGGGGCCGAAGGCCCGCGTCGCGCCCTTGCGATGGACGAAAAGGCGCCGGCGCACGCCGTCGACGACGTGTGTCTCCTCCTTGCACGTGTTATGCGAGACGTCGTAGAGAACGTCGAGCCGCGCGGGCGGCAGAAGCGCGCGAAATACCTCGCGCGTCAGATGCGTGAGGATCTGGCGGTTCGCTAGCGCGCAGTTGATCGCGGCGCGCATCGCGCCCAGGTAGCGCTCGCCGATCGCCGAGCGGATCGGCGCACAGGCGAGCTCGCGATCCGGAAGCACGATGCCGGCGGCGCCCGCGGTCAGCGCCATCTCGCGGAGAAACTCGGTGCCGATCTGGTGGCCGAGCCCGCGCGAGCCGCAGTGGATGCTGACGACAACGTCGCCGACGGCGACGCCGAACGCGCGGGCGGCGGCGCGATCGTGGATCGCGGTGACGCGCTGCACCTCGAGATAGTGGTTGCCCGAGCCCAGCGTCCCCATCTCGTCGCGCTGCCGCCGCTTCGCCGCGACGGACACACACCTAGGATCAGCGCCGGCCATCTGCCCACGCTCCTCCGTGCGCTCGAGATCGTCCGAGGTGCCGTAGCCGCGCGCGACGGCCCAGC
This sequence comes from uncultured beta proteobacterium, assembly GCA_963830485.1. Classification (GTDB taxonomy): domain Bacteria; phylum Pseudomonadota; class Gammaproteobacteria; order Burkholderiales; family Casimicrobiaceae; genus CAIWHR01. The sequence goes on along the minus strand of CAWHNE010000015.1, from coordinate 45,219 downwards.
GCGCGCCGCCGTTGAGCATCGCGTCCATGTCGGCGGACGCGAGCGACAATGCCCCGGTACTGCCGACGCCGGCGGGAATGGCGTCGAAGAGCGCCTCGGCGAGCGCCTTCTTCAGTGGCGCGATGTCGTCCGCAGTGAGTCCCGTCGTCAGCGTCCGCACGCCGCACGAGATGTCGAATCCGACCCCGCCGGCCGACACGACGCCTTCGTCCGGATCGAACGCGGCGACGCCACCGATGGGGAAGCCGTAGCCCCAGTGCGCGTCCGGCATCGCGTACGCAGCGCGGACGATCCCGGGCAGCGCGGCGACGTTTCCGAGTTGCACGCAGACCTTGTCGTCGAGCGCCCGGATGAGGGCCTCGTCGGCGAACAGGATGCCGGGCACGCGCATGGCATCACGCTGCGGCAGCTCCCATTCGCAGTCGGCGCGGCGGATCAGGCGGGAGAGGTCCATTGGATGCTCGGGCACCTGCTCAGACGTCGACGACGCACTGGGCGGTCCAGGTGCCGTCGTCGCTGCGCGTCACCGCGAGCGCCGTGTACGTCGCGCCCTTCACCTCGACTGCCGGATGATGGCGCGCGCGGTCGACCGGCTCGCCGTGCGCCTCCGCCGCGAGCCGATGGCCGTCGAGCGTCACCGCGAAATGCCCGAACAGCATCCGGCGCGTCGCCATCTCGTAGACAAGCGCGTTCAGCCAGTCGTAGAGGAGCTGCTCCGCGTCGGGCGCCTCGCAGCGGATCGGCACCGCCGTGCCCGGTGCGACACGCGCCGGATCGGTTACCACGGCCGTGAGCGCGAGCGCGGCCTGCTCGAACGCCTCCGCCTGGGTGCGGCCGATCCCTCGCACGCCGATGTCGGCGCCATGCCGGAAATGCGCCCACCCCATCGCTCGTCTCGTCGCGTCTAGGGCCTTGCCGGTTCTATGATGCAGCCTCCCGGTCCGGGGCCGACGCTTCTTGCCCCGGCCGGCGCGCGCTTTTCATTGTAGCGGCAATGCGGCGGGAGGGAGTGTTGTGATGACCGAAAGCGTTCTGCTGACCGATCTCTACGAGCTCACCATGCTCCGCGCGTATTACGCGGAGCGGATGAACGGGATGGCGGCGTTCGAGCTCTTCATACGAAAGCTGCCGCGCGAGCGCCATTTCCTGCTCGCCGCAGGACTGGCGCAGGTCGTCCGGTACCTGACCGACCTGCGCTTTACGCGCGACGAGCTCGACTGGCTGGCCGTGGATGGGCGTTTTCCTGCTGATTTCGTGGACTCGCTCGCGGACCTGCGCTTCACCGGCGACCTCGACGCGATGCCCGAAGGCACCGTGTGCTTCGCCGACGAGCCGCTCCTGCGGATAGTCGCGCCGCTGCGCGAGGCGCAACTCGTCGAAAGTCGGGTCATGAACCTCGTCCACTACGCGACCGTCGTCGCGAGCAAGGCAGCGCGCTCGGTGCTGGCCGCGCCGGAAAGGCTGCTCGTCGACTTCGGGCTCCGGCGCGCGCATGGCGCCGAGGCGGCGCTCCTGTCGGCCCGGGCGAGCTACCTTGCCGGGTTCGCCGGAACGGCGACCGTCGAAGCGGGCCGCGAGTTTGGCATCCCGGTGTTTGGAACGATGGCACACTCGTACGTGCAGGCACACGCCGATGAGGCGACGGCATTCGAGCGCTTCGCGCGCGCGCATCCGGGCAACGCGGTACTCCTGATCGACACGTACGACACCGAACGCGGCGCGCGGAAGGTCGTGGACCTCGCCGCGCGCCTCGCGGCCGACGGCATCGTGGTCAAGGGTGTGCGCATCGACAGCGGCGACCTGGGCGAGCATGCGCGACGGGTGCGTGCGATACTGGATGCGGGCGGCCAGCGCGGCATCACGATCTTAGCGTCCGGCAATCTCGACGAATACCGGCTGGCCGAGCTCGTCGGAACGCGCGCGCCGATCGACGGCTTCGGTATCGGCACACGGATGAACACGTCGTCGGATGCGCCGTATCTCGATTGCGCCTACAAGCTCGAGGAATACGACGGGCAGCCCCGGCGCAAGCGCTCGGAAGGCAAGGCGACGTGGCCGGGTCGCAAGCAAGTCTGGCGGCGCCTCGATCCGCAAGGCAGGCTCGCGGGCGACGTTCTCTCGCTCGCGACCGAGGCGGCGCCCGCGGGGGCCGCACCGCTGCTCGCGCCGGTGATGCGCGCCGGCGCCTTGGTGGCACCGCTGCCGGTGCTCGCCATCTCGCGCGGGCGGGCCCGCGACGAATTGTCGCAGCTTCCCGATACCCTGCGCGGGCTCGGCGACGCCGCGCCTTACGCCGTGCAGGTCTCCCCCGCGCTACGCGCGCTCGCTGCGGAGATTGACGCACGAACGTGACGCGATCGCGAGAGGCGTTGAGGCGCGTCAAGACGCCCTCTCGGCGATTGCGCTAGCTTGAAACTGGAAGTGAACCTGTCGACTAAGGTGAGCACGATGACCGGACTCAAGGGAACGCCGGCGCGGCCCAAGCCGCAGAGTGGCATCGCTCGGCACGGCGCCGCGATCTTCGATGAAGCGCCGCACGACCCCTATCAGGCACGCGGCAAGTATGCGGAACCGTCACGCTGCGGCGACTGCGGGGCGGTCTACCATCGCGGGCGGTGGCAATGGGGCGATGCGCCTGCCGGCGCGCACGCGGTGCTGTGTCCGGCCTGTCACCGGATCCGCGACCGCCTTCCGGCCGGAACGCTGACGCTCGAAGGCGCCTTCGTCGACGCGCATCGCGACGAGATCGCAAACCTCATCGGGCACGAAGAGTCACGCGCGAAGTCCGACCACCCGCTGGACCGCATCGTCGAGATCGCACACTCGCCCGAGCGGGTCACCGTGACGACGACCGACATCCATCTCGCGCGGCGAATCGGTGTGGCCATGAAGAACGCCTATCGCGGCGAGCTCGCCATCGAGTACGCCAAGGGCGCCTACGAGGTACGCGTCCGCTGGCATTGTCCCTGACGGCATGCCCGGCGCGGGCGATGCGCCCCGCGCAGGGCTGGCATGATCGCAACAGCGATGACCGCCCGCCCGCTCGAACGAAGCCTCGTCCTCGCCGCAGGGCCGGCGCAACTCGACGGCACGCTGATCCTTCCCGCGAATGCGGTCGGCGTCGTCCTGTTCGCGCACGGCAGCGGCAGCTCGCGCCACTCGCCGCGCAACACGCACGTCGCGCGGGTGCTGAACGATGCCGGCATCGGCACGCTGCTCTTCGACCTGCTGACCACCGAGGAGGATCGCAGGTACGAAACACGGTTCGACATCGTGCTACTCACCTCGCGACTGCTCGCCGCGACGGACAAGCTCGCCGGGGAAACCGCAGCTGCGGGCCTTCCGCTTGGCTACTTCGGCGCGAGCACCGGCGCCGCCGCGGCGCTCCAGGCGGCGGCAGCGATGGGCCCGCGCATCGCAGCCGTCGTCTCGCGCGGCGGCCGACCGGACCTGGCAGGCCCCGACACGCTCGCCCGCGTAAGAGCGCCGACCCTGCTCATCGTTGGTGGTTCCGACGACGTCGTGCTCGAGCTCAACCGCGAGGCGCACTCGCAGCTCTCCTGCGAAAAATCGCTGCTCGTGGTTCCCGGCGCGACGCACCTCTTCGAGGAGCCGGGAGCGCTCGACCAGGTCGCGCGGGCGGCGACTCACTGGTTCCTGCGCTGGCTCGCACCGCCTGAACCACCGCGCCTCCGAACCGACGCGGCAGGCGACATCGTCAGGCCGGACGCGCCATAGGTGCTCCGGCAGCGCGCAGGAGCGCGATGACTTCGGCGTCGTCGACCTGCCGGAAGTCGCGATAGAACTGGCCGACCGCGTAGAAGAAGCCGGGCGTCTGCAGGCAAACCATCTCGTCCGCGTGCGGTCGCACTTTCTCCACCGCCTCGGCCGACGCGACGGGAACGGCGCAGATCAGCCGCTTCGGCTGCGTGCGCGCGCACCGCGTGCAGCGCCGCGAGCATCGTCTCGCCGGTGGCGAGCCCGTCGTCGACGACGATCGCCACGCGTCCGGCGGGATCGAGCGGCGGGCGCACCGGCGTGTACTGCGCGCGGCGCTTGCGCATCGTCTCACGCTCGGCCGCCACCGCATGCTCGATGTACTCGGGCGTCGCGCCGACCGACGACGCATGGTCGGCGACGTGCGACCAGCCGGTCTCGGCGACGGCGCCGATCGCGAACTCCGGATTGCCCGGCGCCGGCAGCTTCCGCACGAGGACCACGTCGAGCTCGCCGCCGAGCGCGTCGGCGATCGCCTTGCCCATCGGCACCGCACCGCGCGGGATCGCCAGCACCAACGGGCGGCTACCCTTCCATTGCGAGAGCGCCTGCGCGAGCAGGAGGCCGGCCTCCCCGCGGTCCCGATACGACGTCACGCCGGCGGAATGCGCAGCACCTGGCCGGGATAGATCTTGTCCGGGTGCGAGAGCATCGGCTTGTTCGCCTCGAAGATCTTCATGTACTTGTTCGGGTCGCCGTAGTGCGCCTTCGAGATCTTCGACAGGTTGTCGCCGGAGACCACAGTGTAGTAGACGGCCGCGGGCGCGCTCTGGTCGACGGTCATCATGTCGTTGACCTTGCTCACGCCGGCGACGTTGCCGCAGCACAGGACGATCTTCTCCTTCGTCGCCTGGTCGGGTGCGACGCCGAACACCGAAGCGGTCGACGCCGCGCCGTCGAAGGTCACGGTGAGCCCGGTGGCGGACAGTCCCTGCGCCTTGATGTAGTCGAGAATCGCGTCGCCGGCGGCATCGTTGGCGGCCTTCTTCGCCGCCTCGTCCGCCGGTGCGGCGGCCACCTGGTCCATCGCGGCCTTCGCCTTGCCGATGCCGAACAGCTTCTCGCCGGCGCCCTTCACGAAATCGATGAGACTCATCTTCGTTCCTTCACACGGTTGACTGGGATGCGCTGCCGCGAGCGGAGCTTCGAGCGGCGTGCCTCATCAGCATACACCGGGTCTCCGCCGTCGTTGACTATAATACTTGCGCTCCGTCAAAGCCGCCCCGCAGATGTCCGCTCCCGCCACCGCAGCCCCGACGCCGCCCTCCATCCGCCCCGGCTCGTGGGACGCATGGCGCGTCGCGCTGCGACCGAAGACGCTGTGGATCGCGACGATCCCGGTGATCGTCGGCACTTGCCTGGCGTGGTCGCTCGCGCACGCATTCGACGCGGGAATCGCCTTGATCGCGCTCACCGCAGCCGTGATGATGCAGGTCGTCACGAACCTGCAGAACGACGTCGGTTACACGGAGCGCGGCGGCGAGACGGGCACGCGTGTCGGACTGCCGCGCGCCACCGCCAATGGCTGGCTCGGCACGCGCGAGGTGAAGCTCGCGATCGTCGTCGCGATCGCGGTCGCGCAGATTGTCGCGCTGCCGCTCATGATCCGCGGCGGTCCGCCGATCGTGGCCACCAGCGTCGCCTCGACGCTCGCGGCGTGGGCTTATATGGGCGGACCCCGGCCGATTGCGTACACGCCGTACGGCGAGCTCGTCGTGTTCGTCTTTTTCGGGTTGGTCGCGGTGGCCGGCACGTGGTACGTGCAGACGGGAACACTCGAGCCCGCCCCGGTGATCGCCGGGGCTGCGATCGGCCTGCACGCTGCCGCAGTGCTCCTCGTCAACAACTTCCGCGACGTCGACCACGACGGCACGACCGGCCGGCGGACGCTCGCCGTCGTGCTTGGCCGGGACGGATCGCTGCGGCTCTATGCGGCGCTGCTGTTGGTGCCGTTCGCGCTCGCCGCGCTGCTCGCATGGACGGCGGGCACGGCGTGGCTCGCCCTGCCGCTCCTCGCACTGCCGTGGGCGCTGCGACTCGCGCGCGCACTCGGTCGCGCCGAACCGGGGCTCGCGCTCAACGCGCTCCTGTTTCGGACCGTGCTGCTCGAGCTGGCGTTCGGCCTGCTCCTGTCGGCGGGCGCGCTCGCGCACCGCACCGCTTGAGCGCAACGTAGCCGAACGGCCCCAGATGAACGACCTGGCACCGGTCGTGACCCGCCTCGACATCCGGCCCGAGTGGACCGATCAGAACGGCCACATGAACGTCGCGTATTACGTGCTCGCGTTCGATCGCGCGACCGATGCGTTGTACGACCGGCTCGGCCTCGGCTGGGCGATCCTTGCGGAGGGCCGCTCGATGTTCACGCTCGCAATGAACGTCGACTATTTGAACGAGATCTTCGCCGCCGAGACGGTAACGATCGAGAGCCGCGTGCTCGACTGCGACGCGAAGCGCCTCCACTATTTCCACGAGATGCGGCGCGAGCGCGACGGGGTACTCGCGGCGACGAACGAGATCGTGGCGCTCCACGTCGGCATGACGACGCGCCGGAGCGCGCCCTTTCCCGAGGCCGTCGGCGCGCTGCTCGGCGCGATGAAGGCCACGCACGCGACGCTGCCGCGGCCTCCGCGCGTCGGCCGGGCGCTCGGGCTCGCGCGGCCGTAGGCCTACAGTAACCTCGCGGCTACAGCACAAGGGCGATTTCGGTGCCCTGCGCGATCGCGCGTCGTGCGTCGAGCTCGAGCGCCACGTCCGCACCGCCGATCAGCGTCACGGGGATTCCGACGCCGCGCAGCGGATCTACGAGCTCGCGCCGCGGCTCCTGCCCCGCACAGACGACGATCGTGTCCGCTGCGATCAACTGCGGCACCCCGCCCACGCGGATGTGGAGCCCCGCATCATCGATGCGCTCGTAGGCGACGCCGGGCATCATCGTCACGCCGCGGCGCTTCAATAGCGTGCGGCGGATCCAGCCCGTGGTCTTCGCGAGTCCCTCGCCGACCTTGCCGGGCCTGCGCTGGAGGAGCCAGACTTCGCGCGGCGAGCGCGGCTCTTCCGGTTCCATGACGCCGCCACGATTCGCGTAATCGAGGTCGATCCCCCATTCGCGCGGATAGACCTCGGCGTCGTCGCCGCCGCCGTGCGTCAGGAACTCGCCCACGTCGAAGCCGATTCCCCCGGCGCCGATGATGGCGACGCGCCGGCCGGCCTCGCGGCGCCCCGCGACGACATCGACGTAGCTCGCGACCTTGGGGTGGTCGATGCCGGCGATCGCCGGCCTGCGCGGCACAATGCCCGTCGCCAGGACGACGTGATCGAACCCGGCGAGATCCGCGGCTTGGGCGCGCTGGCCGAGCCGCAGCGCGACGCCGGTGATATCGATCCGGCGGCGGTAATAGCGCAGCGTCTCCGCGAACTCCTCCTTGCCGGGGATGCGCTTCGCCAGGTTGAACTGGCCGCCGATCTCGTCGGCCGCCTCGAACAGCGTCACGTCGTGGCCCGCCTCGGCCGCGGTGGTTGCGCAGGCGAGCCCCGCCGGCCCCGCACCGACGATGGCCACGCGCTTGCGCACTGCCGACGGCGCGACGACAAGCTCCGTCTCGCGGCACGCGCGCGGGTTCACGAGGCACGAGGCGATCTTGCGCTCGAAGATCTGGTCAAGGCACGCCTGGTTGCACGCGATGCAGGTGTTGATCTCGTCGGCGCGGCCCGCCGCTGCCTTGGCGACGAACTCGGCGTCGGCAAGGAACGGCCGCGCCATCGACACCACGTCGGCGTCGCCGCGCGCGAGAAGCGCCTCGGCGACCGCGGGATCGTTGATCCGATTGGTCGCGATCAGCGGGATCGACACCTCGCCTTTCATTCGGCGCGTGACCCATGCATACGCCGCGCGCGGCACCATCGTCGCGATCGTCGGCACCCGCGCCTCGTGCCAGCCGATCCCCGTATTGAGGAGGGTCGCGCCCGCCCCCTCCACCGCCTTGCCCAGCGCGACCACCTCGTCCCACGTGCTGCCGCCCTCGACCAAGTCGAGCATCGACAGCCGGTAGATGATGATGAAGTCGCGGCCGACGGCCTCGCGCGTGCGGCGGACGATCTCGACGGGGAAACGGATCCGGTTCTCGAAGCTGCCGCCCCACTCGTCGTCGCGATGATTGGTGCGCGGCGCGACGAACTGATTGATCAGGTAGCCTTCGGAGCCCATGATCTCGACGCCGTCGTAGCCCGCGCGTTGCGCGAGCTCGGCGCACCGCACGTACGCCGCGATCGTCCTGTGCACCCCCCAGGCGGTGAGCGCGCGCGGCTTGAACGGCGTGATCGGCGAGCGTACCGCCGACGGCGCGACGGACAGCGGGTGGTACGCGTAGCGGCCGGCATGCAGGATCTGCAGCGCGATCTTCCCGCCGGCTGCGTGGACGGCGGTCGTGATCAGCCGATGCCGCGCAACCTGCCACGGGAACGAGAGCTGCGCCGCGCGCGGCTCGAGACGGCCGCCGAAGTTGGGCGCGATACCGCCAGTGACGATCAGCCCGACGCCGCCGCGCGCGCGTTCCGCGTAGAACGCGGCCATCCGCGCGTAGCCGTCCGGTGCCTCCTCGAGCCCCGTGTGCATCGAGCCCATCAGCACGCGGTTGGGCAGCGTCGTGAAGCCTAGGTCGAGCGGAGCCAGGAGGTGCGGGTACGGCGATGGCATAAAGTGCCGAGTCAATTGCGGCTATCTTGTCATTCCCGCGAAGGCGGGAATTCAGTGTCGTTTGGCGGGTACGCTCACTGATAGATCCACGAAGATCGCTGGGTCCACGCCCGCGCGGGGACGACGAGCTGAAGGTCGCTACAGCGACCGCGCGATGATTTCCTTCATGATCTCGTTAGTGCCGCCGTAGATCCGCTGGACGCGCGAATCGGCGTACATCTGCGCGATCGGGTACTCGCGCATGTAACCGTAGCCACCGAAGAGCTGCAGGCACTCGTCGACGACCTGGCATTGCATGTCGGTCAGCCACCATTTCGCCATCGACGCGGTCTCCGTATCGAGCGTGCCGGCGAGGTAGCGGGCGATGCACGAGTCGATGAACACGCGGCCGACGTGCGCGATCGTCTTCGCCTCGGCGAGCTTGAAGCGCGTGTTCTGCATCTCGATCAGCGCCTTGCCGAACGCCTTGCGCTCGCGCGCGTACTCGATCGTCAGCCGCACCGCGCGCTCGATGACGGCCACGCCGTAGAGCGCGACGATCGTCCGCTCGTAGGGCAGCTCGTCCATCATCTGCGCGAAGCCCTGTCCCTCGGTGCCGCCGAGCACCGCCTCGGCGGGCACGTGGCAACCGTCGAAGAAGAGCTCGGAGGTGTCCTGCCCGGGCATCCCGATCTTGTCGAGCGTGCGGCCGCGACGGAAGCCGTCGAGGCCGTCGGTCTCGACCATGACGAGCGAGATGCCCTTTGCGCCGGCCGCAGCGTCGGTCTTCGTGACGACCATGAGCAGGTTGGCGACCTGGCCGTTCGTGATGAACGTCTTCGAACCGTCGAGGACGTACTCGTCTGCCACACGCGCCGCGCGCGTGCGGATCCCCTGCAGGTCGGAGCCTGCGCCGGGCTCGGACATCGCGATCGCGCCGACGAGCTCGCCGCTCGCGAGCCGCGGCAGCCAGCGCCGCTTCTGTTCCCCCGTTCCGTAGACCTCGACGTAGCGCGCGCAGATGTTGTGGACGGACTTGCCGAAGCTCGCCACGCCCGCGTAGGCGAGCTCCTCGAACACGATGCAGTCGTGCGCGAACGTCCCTCCGCTGCCGCCGAATTCCTCCGGCGTGCCGCACAGCAGGAGCCCCATCGCGCCCATCTCGCGCCACGATGCGGCGTCGACCTGGTGCGCCGCCTGCCACGCGGGCTCGCGCGGCGCAAGCACCTCGCCCACGAACCGGCGCACGGTACCGCGGAACGATTCGAGCTCGTCGTCGAGCCAGGGGGAACGATAGCCGCTCATGCGCAGTGGGGGTCACGAGAGTGCGACCAGCGCTTCGCCGGCAACCTTGACCTCGCCGGCTTCGTTCGCCGCCGTGATCTCGAGCTGCACCAGCCGCTCGCCGTCGTGCTCGAACTTCTTGGTGACGCGGCCCGTGCAGGTGATCCGCTCACCGACGTGCGTCATCGCCGTGAACCGAACGCCGAACTCGCGCAGGTCGCGCTGCGGCACCCAGCCCGTCAGCATGCGGCCGAGCCAGGCCATCGTCAGCATTCCCTGCCCGATGACGTCCGGCATGCCGGCGGCACGGGCGAAGTCGACGTCGATGTGGATCGGATTGTGGTCGCCCGACGCGCCTGCGAAAAGGGCGAGCATCGTTCGGGTGAGCGGTGGCGACACGAGCGGCGGCAGCGCATCGCCGACGTTGACCGATTCGAACGCGGGCGGCATTCCCGCTGCCGTCAGCCAGCGCGCACGACGATCGTCGCGCGCATCTCGGCGACTTTCACGCCGTGCTGGTTGGTGACCTCCGTCTCCTTGATGACGAACGCCTTGCCGCTGCTCTTCTTCTGCAGGATGTCGGCGACCCGCGACCGGATCGTCAGTCGGTCACCCGCGTAGACCGGCGCGAAATAGCGGAACCGCTCGCCGCCGTGCAGCACGCGCGCGATGTCGACGCCCATGTCGGCGATCCACTTGAAGGGATCGGGGATATCGAGATCCGCGCACAGCACGAAGGTCGGCGGCGCTGGCAGCGCCGGATGCCCGGCCGCGTGCGCGGCAGCCTCGTCGATGTATTCGGGGCGCGTTTCTCCGGTCGCCTTCGCGAACAGACGCAACCGTCCCGCTTCCACGTCGGCCGTGTGCGGTTCGATCTCCTTGCCGATGTGCCTCTTGTCGATCAACGCGAGCCTCCGTTCCGCCGTCAGGCCGCGCGATAGAGCGTGACGACGCAGGCGCCGCCGAGCCCGAGGTTGTGCTGGAGCGCGACGCGCGCACCGTCCACCTGGCGCGGCCCGGCCGTGCCACGCAGCTGCTGTGTGAGCTCGAAGCACTGCGCGAGGCCGGTCGCGCCGAGCGGATGCCCCTTGGACAGGAGGCCGCCCGATGGGTTGGTCACGTAGCGGCCGCCGTACGTGTTGTCGCCGTCGGCGACGAACTTCGCGCCGCCGCCTTCCGGGCAGAGCCCCAGCGCCTCGTAGCTGATGAGCTCGTTCTGCGCAAAACAGTCGTGCAGCTCGACGACGTCGACGTCCTCGGGGCCGATCCCCGCCGCCTCGTACGCCTGACGCGCTGCCGCCTGCGCCATTCCGTAGCCGACGAGCTCCATCATGTCGTGCGCGGTGAACGTGTCCGGCGTGTCGGTCGTCATCGCCTGCGCGGCGATCGCCACCTTCGCGTTCTGGCCGTGGCGGCGCGCGAAGTCCTCGGAGACGAGCACGGCCGCCGCGGCGCCGCACGTCGGCGGGCAGGCCATCAGCCGCGTCATCACACCTTCCATCAGCACGGGCGAGGCGAGCACGTCGTCGGCCGTCACCTCCTTGCGGAAAAGCGCGAGCGGATTGTGCGCCGCGTGCCGGCTCGCCTTCGCGCGGATCTGCGCGAAGGTCTCCATCGTCGTGCCGTATTTCTTCATGTGCGCGAGGCCGGCGCCGCCGAAGTAGCGGATCGCGAGCGGGATCTCGGGATGACCCACGAGCGCGTCGGTCTCGCGATCGAAGGCGTCGAACGGCGTCGGGCGGTCGGGGAACTGCGCGGTCAGCGCGCCCGGCGCCATCTGCTCGAAGCCGACCGCGAGCGCGCAATCGGCGGCGCCGCTGCCGACCGCCTGCCGCGCGAGGAACAGCGCCGTCGAACCCGTCGAGCAGTTGTTATTGACGTTGACGACCGGGATGCCTGTCATGCCGACGCCGTAGAGCGCCTTCTGTCCGGCCGTCGAGTCGCCGTAGACATAGCCGGCGTACGCCTGCTGCACATCGCCGTAGCCGATCCGCGCGTCAGCGAGCGCCTCGCGCGCGGCGCGGGCCGCCATCACATCGTAGGTCTCGCTCGCACCGGGCTTGGCGAAGGGGATCATGCCGACGCCGGCGACGATGACATTGCGCATCACGAAGAAGTCCGGTGGGCCAAGTCGACATTCTAGCGCGACCTCGGCCTCAGGCCTCGGCCTCCGCACCGCTTGGAGCGTCCGATATCCCTTGGGGTCGGCCGCAGCGCGCGCTCGCAGACGGGAGCTTCACTCCTTGGCTTCGGCCTGCTCGCGCGGGCGTCCTCGGGCCTTGGCTTACGCCCCCCTCGCGCACGCGTCCCGCTCATGCGTTTCGCATCAGCATCCACTCGTGCGCGGGGTCGTTCTTGAAGTGCCAGACGCGATGCGGACCCGCCATCACGTTCAGGTAATACGACGTGTAGCCGTGCGGGACGACAACCGGATGGTAGCCCCGCGGCACGAGGACGACGTCGTGGTCCTCGACCGTCAGTGCCTCGTCGAGCGCCCGGTCGTCGGTGTAGACGCGCTGGAACGCGAAGCCCTGCGGCGGGTCGAGCCGGTGGTAGTACGTTTCCTCGAGCGAGCTCTCCGCCGGCACCGCGTCGGTGTCGTGCTTGTGCGGCGGATAGCTCGACGAGTGGCCCGGCGGCGTGATCACCTCGACGACGAGGAGCGCCTCGGCCGGCGCATCCTGCGGCAGGATGTCGCGGACGTAGCGCGTGTTCGACCCCTCCCCGCGCACCGTGCGGCGCATCGCCGCGGACTCGATCAACCGCGGCGCGACGCCCTTGGCAGCAGGTGCGAAGCAAAGCGCGATCTCGGCGGCCGTCGCTGCCGTCACCCGGAAGTCGCGTCCCGGCGGCAGATAGACGGCATGCGGGGCGACGTCCTCGAACGGGCTCTCGCGCTTGCCGAGGCCGCGCCAATGGAGCTCGCCGCTTTCGACGTCGACCTTGCCCGCGACCACGACGAGGCAAAGCTCGCGTTTGCCCGTCGCACCCGTGCATTGCTCTCCTGGCGCGAGGCGGAGCGCCTCGAAGCCGACGCGCTGCCAGCCGGCCGATTCCGGAGTCACTCGCGCGATCGTCGTCCCTTCGCGCGCGGCTTTCACGAGGAGCGGAGAAGTCATGACGCGCCCTCCGCACCGACAATGCAGATCGAACCCCGGTTGGGTCGGGCGCTCGCAATCGCTCGCGGACGCGAGCTTCGCTCCTTGGCTTGGCCGCGGCCTCCGCACCGCTGTGCCGTCTTGTTGCGATGCGTAGGTCGGCCGCCGCGCGCGCTCGTGGGCGCGCCCTTCGGGCCTTGGCTACGCCCCCCTCGCGCGCGCGTCCCGCTCATGCGTCCCCCTTTCGAGCCATAGCGGCGGCGGCGCGCGCGGCGGCATCTCCCTTGCCGTCGACCAGCGCGCGCAGCAGCCGGTACGCCATGTCGGCATAGCGATACGCGGGCGCGACCGCCGGATCCTGCTCGCCCTCGACGACGAGCCAGCCGCGATAACCGGCGTCGCGCAGGATCGCGATCACCCGCGCGAAATCGACGCAACCTTCGCCGGGGGTGCTGAACGCGCCGTTGATCACCGCCTCGAGGAAGCTCCAGCCGCGGTTTCTCGCCATTCGCGCGACGTCCGGCCGCACGTCCTTGCAGTGGACGTGGACGACGCGCGCGACGTGCTTCGCGAGCTCGGTCGACGCGTCGCCGCCGGCGAACGTGACGTGGCCGGTATCGTGCAGGAGCCCGACTTCGGGCCCGGTCACCGCCATCAACCGGTCGACGTCCTCCGCATTCTCGACGTACGCCCCCATATGGTGATGATAGGCGAGGCGCACGCCGCGCGCCGCCGTGTGGCGCGCGAACGCCGTTACGCGCTCGCCGTACGCCGTCCAATCGGCGTCGCTGCGGAACCGCGGACGGCGCGACAACGCCTCGGGCCGGCCCTGGATCGAATCGGCGACCTCGCCGTAAACCATGACCTCCGCGCCGTTGGCGGCGAGCAGCGCGAGGTGCGGCTCGACGCCTTCGATCTCGTCCTTCACCGTGCCGCGAGCGAGTCGTCCCGAATACCAGCCCGAGACACACGCGAGACCGTGGCGCGCGAGCACGGTTCTGAGCGCGTCGGCCTTCCGGGGAAACTTGTTGCCGAGCTCGAAACCCTCGTACCCGATCGCCTTGCCTTCGGCGAGCGCCGTCTCGAGCGGCGTCTCGCCGCCCAGCGACGGCAGGTCGTCGTTGGTCCACGAGATCGGATTGATTCCAATGCGCACCGAAAATGCCATCACGGTCTCTGCGCCTTCTTGCCTTCGTCGTAGGCCGCGCGCGCCGCGCGCACCTTCGGCGACTCGGAGACCTCCGGCACGCCGACTTCCCACCACCAGCCACCCGCCTCCGTCGACCGCCGCGGATCCGTATCGATGACGACAACGTACGTCCGATCCGCAGCGCGCGCGCGACCCAGCGCGGACTCGAGCTCGCGGATCGAGCCGACATGCTCCGCGTGCGCTCCCAGCGACTTCGCGTGCGCGGCGAAGTCGATCGCCGGCGGGCCATTCGGCGCCTGCAGGCAGTCGGTGAACAGGTTGTTGAAGCCCTCGCCACCGCAGGCCTCCTGCAGCCGGTGAATGCAACCGTAGCCCCGGTTGTCGAGCACGACGACGACGAGCTTCGTGCCGAGCATGACGGAGGTCGCGATCTCCGAATTGAGCATCAGGTAGCTGCCGTCGCCGACCAGCACGACGACCTCGCGGTCGGGCCGCGCCAGCTTGACGCCGATGCCGCCCGCGATCTCGTAGCCCATGCACGAGTAGCCGTATTCGACGTGGTACGCGCCTGGCCGCGCGGCGCGCCACAGCTTGTGCAGCTCTCCGGGCAGCGAGCCGGCGGCGCAGACGACGATGTCGTCCTCGGCCGAGCGTGGGTGCCGCTGCACGGCGCCGATCACCTCGCCGTCGTACGGCAGCGCCGGCGGCGCGACGTCGCGCACACCGACGATCTCCGACACGGTGTCGCGCCACGCGCGCGCCTCGCGCGTCGCGCGCGCGGTCCACGCGGCCTCGGCCGTCCAGCCGGCAAGACGAGAGGCGAGTGCATCGAGTGTCCCTGCTGCATCGCCGGTGACGGGAAGCGCGCGCCACTTGCCCGCGTCGAACGCGTTGACGTTGATCGCGACGAGCCGCGCTTGCGGGAACAGCGAATGCGATCCGGTCGTGAAGTCCTGCAGCCGCGTGCCGACGGCGAGCACGAGATCCGCCTCGTGCGCGAGCGCGTTGGCCGCCGTGCCTCCGGTGACCCCGATCGGACCCGCCTGCAGCGGATGGTCCCAGGGCAATGCGCCCTTGCCCGCCTGCGTTTCCGTGACGGGAACGCCGTGCGTTTCGGCTAAGCGCGCGAGCGCCTGTGCGCCGCGCTCGCTGTAGAGCACGCCGCCGCCGCAGATGACGACGGGCCGCTTTGCCGCGCGCAGCGCTCCGGCCGCCGCGTCGAGCTCGGCTTCCTGTGCCGTGGGGGCACGACCTGTCAACACCCGGGGCGCGAAGAATTCGATGGGATACTCGTAGGCCGTCGCCTGCACGTCCTGCGGCAGCGCGAGCGTGACGGGTCCGCAGAGCGCCGGATCCGTCAGCACCGAGATCGCGCGCGGCAGCGACGACAGGAGCTGCGCGGGATGGACGATCCGGTCGAAGTACCGCGAGACGGGCCGGAAGCAGTCGTTCGCCGACACGCGGGCATCGTCGAAATCCTCGACCTGCTGCAGCACGGGGTCCGGCGCGCGCGAGACGAAGATGTCGCCGGGCAGGAAGAGCACCGGCAGGCGATTGACGTGCGCCGTAGCCGCCGCGGTGACGAGGTTGGTCGCCCCTGGCCCGATCGACGTCGTGCACGCCATCATTCGCCGCCGGAAATGCGCCTTCGCATACGCGATCGCGGCGTGCGCCATCGCCTGCTCGTTGTGCGCGCGATACGTCGGCAGCTCGGCGCGGTGCCTATAGAGCGCCTCGCCGACGCCCGCGACGTTGCCGTGGCCGAAGATCGCCCACACGCCGCCGAAGAGCGGCACTTCGCGCCCGTCCTGCACCGTGCGCTGCGCGGCGAGGTAGCGGATCAATGCCTGCGCCATCGTCAGCTTTACCATGCTCATCTTTTCTCTCCACCGCGCGCTCCGCGCCACGCATCGATCAGCGCCTCGTAGCTCTTCCGGACGCCGGCGACCAACCCGTCGTCGTCGATCGCATTGGCGAGCCACGCACGCGCGGGCTCGCCGAAGATCGTGCGCCCGACGGCGAACCCGCGACACGTCCGACTCGCCGCGGCGTCGGCGAAGCTGCGCGCGAGCTCGTCGATCGGCGCGTTGAGGCCGAGCAGCACGACGCCGCGGCAGTACGGATCGCGCTCGGCGATCAGCGCGTCGAGCGCGGGCCACGCGTCACGCGCCGGCGGCGGCAGCTTCCACCATTCCGGGTAGATGCCGAGGTTGTAGAGTCGCTTCACCGCGCGGAGCAGCACGTCGGGGCCCACCGGCAGATGCCTGGGTGGCACGATCTCGAGCAGCAGTTCGTGACCGCTCAGTTGCACCGCGTCGTAGAGCGCGCGTACCTGCGCCTCGTTCTCGAGCCGGTTCGCCACGTGGTCGTCAGGATGGAACGGCACGAGGCACTTGACGACGTGCTCGACCGGCCACGCGACGAGCGTCGTGCCGACCGACCGTCCGTGCTCGAACACAACGGGATTGGAGCCGGGCAGCTCCACCGGTCGGCCGATCCACCAGCCGCGGCCGGTCGCTGCGTTGAGCGCGTCCTGCCCGTAGCGGTCGTCACAGAGCAAGCCGACGCGGCCCACAAGCCCGCGCGCAGCTTCTGTCTCGGCCACCGCGCGCACGAGGAGCCGCTTCAGCATCGGAATCCGCTGCTCGTCCGCACCGGCCGCGCGCGCGAGCTCGAAGAATGGGTCGCGGTGATCGAACGCGAAGATGAAGAGCTCGGGCCGCGGCGTTCGTGGCGCGGTGACGCGATGCAGCCGCGTCAGCGCGACGTCCTTGTCCGGCTTTGGAATGAGCTCCGCGTTGGCGATGTAATGATCGAGCTCGATCCGCGTGGGCATCGCCGGCGCGCAGCCATGTCGCGACACGACGAGCGCACCGCACGCGTTGGCGTACCGGCAGCACGCGTCGTAGTCCTCGCCCCGGAGCCAGCCCGACAGGAAACCCGCGTTGAACGCATCGCCGGCGCCGAGAACGTTCAAGACCTCGACCTCCACGCCGCGGCCGTTGAACGCGTCGTCGAGCGTCGCGGGGATCGCGCCATCGATCACAGCGCAGCCCATCGGTCCGCGCTTCACCACAAACGTCGCCGTGGTGAGACGCCGCGCCGCTTTCAGCGCGGCGATGATGTCGGTGCTGCCGCCCGCGATCGCGAACTCCTCCTCGGTACCGATCACGAGATCGAACGAAGGAAGGAGCGCCTGCAGGTGCGCGGTCACCGTGTCGCTCGCGACGAAGCGGGTCGCGCCGTCGCCGCGTACGGTCAGCCCCCAAAGCACGGGCCGGTAGTCGATGTCGAGGATCGTCCGCACGTCGTGCGCCCGGGCGCGTTCGAGCGCCAGGCTGCTCACGCGGTGGACGTGTGACGTCGAGAAGTGCGTGCCGGTGATCAGGAGCGCTTTCGATTGCGCGAGGAAGTCGGCCGCGACGTCCGCCTCCGTCACCGCCATGTCGGCGCAGTTCTCGCGCAGGAAGATGAGCGGGAATGTGTCGCGGTCTTTGATTCCGAGGACCACGCCTCCGGTCAGGCGCGTGGGATCGACGCTGACGTGCGAGACGTCGCAGCCCTCCTTCGCCAGCGTCTCGACGAGGAAGCGTCCCATCGCGTCGTCGCCGATGCGCGAGGCCATCGCCGCCCGGAGACCGAGGCGGGCGCAGCCGAACGCGGTGTTGGCGGACGAGCCACCCAGATACTTGGCGAAGCTCGAGACGTCCTCGAGCCGCGCGCCGATCTGCTGCGCGTAGAAGTCGACGGCGAGACGGCCCAGGCAGACGATGTCGAATGGGCGCCCGGCAGCGAAACGGGTGTTGTTCTTCATGGGATGGCGACGCGGGCCGCGGCGGCGCGGATCATCGAGCCGCGGATTTCCGGTAACATAGAACGAGTTCGAGACCGGCGCAACCCGTGCGCCCGCGCGCGAGATTCCCATGATCGAAACCGCACTCTTCGGCGCCGGCCGCATCGGCACCATTCACGCCGGCAATCTCGCGAAGGAGGCCGGCGCCCGTCTGAAATACGTGGTCGACCCGAACGCGAAGGCGGCGGGAGCGCTCGCGGAACGGCATCGCGCGCAGGTGGCGACCGTGGCCGAAGTCTTCGCGGACAAGGCGGTTGGCGCGGTTCTGATCTGCTCGTCGACCGACACACACGCGGATCTGATCCGGTCGGCCGCGGAATCGGGCAAGCAGATCTTCTGCGAGAAGCCCGTCGACCTCGATCTCGCACGGGCACGCGAATGCGCCGAGACCGTCAAGAAGGCGGGCGTCACCTGCCTCATCGGCTTTCAGCGCCGTTACGATCCGACGTTCTCGGCGCTGAAATCCCGCATCCAGAAGGGCGAGATCGGCACACCGGAGATGTTGATCGTGACGAGCCGCGACCCGGGCGCGCCGCCGATTCCGTACATCCGGAGCTCCGGCGGTATCTTCAAGGACATGCTGATCCACGACTTCGACATCTTCCGCTGGATCCTGGACGACGAGGCGGAGACGGTCCACGCGAACGCGTCGTGTCTCGTCGATCCGGCGATCGCCGAGGCGGGCGATGCCGACTGTACGGCGGTGACCATCCGCACGAAGCGCGGTCGCCTCTGCCAGATCAACACCAGCCGGCGCGCGGCCTACGGCTACGACCAGCGCTTCGAGGTGCTCGGGAGCGAAGGTATGCTGCAGGCCGGCAACCACGCGCCGACCGAGGTCGTGTCGAGTACGGCAACCGCCGTCTGCCGCGACCTGCCCGAGCACTTCTTTCTCGAGCGCTATCGCGCCGCGTACGCCAACGAGATGGCGCATTTCTTCGCGGTGCTCGCGGGCCGCGACAAGCTCCGCACGACGATCGACGACGGGGTGGCCGCGCTCGAGCTCGCCGACGCCGCGACGACGTCGTGGAAGGAAGGTCGGATCGTGCGGCTGTAGGGCGAGCGACGTGTTCTCCGATGGTGCTCGTTGGTGCGATCTTCACCGCCCGTCGGCCCGTCGACCGCTGATCCCTTGTCGTAGGTGGCGGATTGGCCTTGCCCGTCCTACCCGGACGGCCGAAGTCGCCCGAATTGAAGAGCCACGCCTTCTCGCCGCCTCCTGTCTCCGCCGGTGTCATCTCGTCCCAATTCTTCTTCGGCCTGCGGCAGGCCCGCGCTCGAGACCTCGGGGCGACAAGCGCGCTCTTGTCGCCGCATCGACCGCGTCCTGTCTTGTCCTTCGCCGTTGTGGACTGTCCTTGGCGCGCCGCCCGTCGCTCGCGTTTCCGGGTCGGTGGCGTCCCAGGCTTGCTGGGCAGGTGACTTCGACGGCGGCTTCGTGCCGCTCTCGTCTGCGAACGATGGAATCGAGACGAACACGAACGCGATCGCGACAATAGCAATGCACGCGTTGCCCATGTCTTGAGGCTGTCGGTTTTGGCGCTTCGGGGACGACGTTGGAAACCGTACGCCGCCACCTTCGGGCAGTCAAGGCTCTGCGCACGCAGCGGCTTCACCAGCGCAGCGGTGTGCCGTAGCCGGTGAGCTCGAGGTAGCCACGACCTGTGCCGCCGTCGGTACCGGTCGCCCGAACCGCGCCTTCCCAGTAGACCGTCCCTGTGCTCGCGCGCGAGTCGAGCTCCTGATCGTCCATGAGCGGGTCGAGCGCGTAGTCGATGCCGCCGGCGCTCACCGTCATCGCGACCGGATAGTCGAAGCCCGTGCGCGGCGACTGCCACGTCCGTCGCGGCATGAAGCGGATTTCGTCGGGCGCGAATGTCCGGACCCGCCCGTCGGCGCCGCGGCGCGTGCCGCCGGCCCAAACCACGCCGCCCGCGCGGTCGCGCATGCGGAAAGCCATCAGCGCGCTGCCGTCGGCGAAGTTGATCCCGATCCAGTCCCATCCCGCAGCGCCACTCGCGATGTACTCGCTCGACCATTCGTGATCGAGCCACGCGATGCCACTGACCGCGGAATCCTGACCGCCAAGCGTCACCGTCCCCGTCACGGCAAGCTGCGGCCGGCTGTAGTAGTAGCTCGCCTGGGTCGACGCAGGGCCCTTGCGCGAGTAGCCGGACTCGCCGTTGAGGACAATCGGCTGCCGCGAAGTGAATCGCAGGTCGAAGGCGAACTCGCGCGCGACGATGCGGGCCCGGTAGACATCACCCTCCACCACGAGCGACCAGTCGTCGATGACTACCTGCGTCGTCACCTCGCTCGCACCCGCGAGCCCGAAGCCCTCGCGTGCGGCGCGCTGATCGTGGCGCAGCCGACCGACCGCCGGATCGGCGAGCGCCGCGTGCGCGAACAGGAGTTGCCGCGGGGCGAACGCACTCCGGTTCTGCTCCGCGATGCGCGGCCGATGGCGAAAGAACGTGACCTGGATGCCATAGTCGCGCCCCGCCGCGTCGGCGACCCAGCCGGTCACGTACCACCACTCTGTGCGGAAATCCGGATGACTGCCGTGATCGCGTGGAAACGAGAGCGTCTGCCCGGCTTCCACCGGCGGATAGTCAGCATCCGCCGCCCCACGCGCGGCGACGAGTACGAGGGGTGCCGCGAGAAATCGCCGGCGCCTCATCGCCGTCCCGCGCATGCGGCGCTCACCAATCCTCCTTCACCGCGCCGACGGCTTCCGCCCCCATCGCCTGTCGGCCGCTCGCGAGCGCAGTCAGCGTCGACAGGACGAGCACGGCGACCGCGAACACGGCGAGCGCGCCCCACGGCAGCGAGAGCTCCATCCCCCAGTGGAACGATTGCCGGTTGACCACACGGATCAGGATCAGGCTGATGACGAAGCCCAGCGCAAGTCCGACGGCGAGTCCGATGCCGCTCGCGACGGCGCCCTCGGTCGCGAGCATCGCGCCGACCTGCCGCCGCGTCATGCCGAGATGGCGCAGCACGCCGAACTCGCGCCGCCGCGCGAGCACGAGCGCGCCGAACGACGACGACAACCCGACGAGCCCGATGACGACGGCGGCCAGCTCGAGCGCGTACGTGATCGCGAACGTCCGGTCGAACGCGCGCAGCGATAGCGCGCGAATCTCGCCGGGCGCAAAGATGTCGAGCCGGTCGCCACCCGGCAGGTCGCGCAGCGCCGCGAGCACGGCTGCGCGGTCCGCGCCGGCTTCGAGCCACAGCGCGCCATTGGTCACTGTCGTGTCGCCGGTCAGCTCGACGTAGCGCGGCCTCTCGATCGCGATCGCGCCCTGCGGCCGGCCGTAGTCTCGCCAGATGCCCGCGACGGTAAACGAGACGGCGCGGCCGTCGAGCGGCAACGCGACGACTTGCCCCGGCGCGAATCCGTAGAGATCGGCGGCCGCCTCGTTGATCCACGCGGGCGGCGGCGCGCCCTCCGCCACGCGCAGGGGCGCGCCCAGCACGGGCAGGCTACGCGCCGCGTCTTCGCGATCGACGGCGCGCGCGACCAGCACGATCCGCGGCCGTGCCGGATCGAGCGAAAGCTGCTGCTCGCGCAGGAATTCGGCGCGCGCGACGCCAGGCAGTGCGCCGATGCGCGCCTGCGCGTCAGGCGGCAGGAACGCCGTGTCGCCGCCGGATGCCGCGCGAACGTAGATATCGGCAGGCAGGATGCGATCGAGCCACGCCTCGAGCGAGTCGCGGAACGACGCCACCATGATCGCCATCGATACCATCAGCGAGACGCCGGCGACGATCGCGGCCAGGCTCACCGTCAGCTGGCCGGGTGCGCCGGATAGCTGTGCCAGCGCGAGCCGCGGCGCCGGCGCGCGCGGCCGCGGCAAGAGCGAAAGCGCCGCCGCTGCGAGCCGCGGCAGGAGCATCAGGGTGCCGATGAGCAGGAGGACAATCGCGAGATAGCCGGCCAGCGGCAATCCGTCGACCGCCGGCAGCACAGTGGCCGCCGCGCCCAGCGCCAGCGCGACGAGACCGGGCACGGGTGTTCGCAGCCGGACGAAGGCCCGCTCCTCGTCGCCGGCCTTGAGCGCCAATGCCGGCGGCGCCCGCGCCGCCTCGACCGCCGGAGCGAGACTTCCGAGAACGGCCGCGGCGACACCCAATACGAAGAAAACAGTGAGCGCCGCCGGGTCGACGTGCAGCATGGGCACAACCCCGCGAAAGTAGCCGGACCCGAGGTCGGTACCGATCGAACGCACGGCGAGTTGCGCGAGCGCGAATCCGAGGGCGACGCCCAGCGCGCTGCCGATACCCCCGACGAGCGCACCCTCGGCGACGATCAGGGCGGTAAGACGTCCGCGCGTCACTCCGAGCACGCGCAAGAGCGCGAACTGCGCGCGCCGCCGGACGACGGCCAGCGCCTGCGTCGAGAACACGAGCAGACCCCCCGTGAAGAGTGCGACCAGTGCGAGCACCTGCAGGTTGACGCGGTACGAGCGAGACAGGCTGGCGCTCGCGGCGGCGGTCGCTTCCGGCCGCGCCGCGACGACGCCTGGTGGCAACCGCGCTTGCACATCGGCGGCAAATGTCGTGGCGTCCATGCCCGGCGTGAGACGCAGATCGATCCGCGACAGCCGGCCCAAACGCCCGAATGCTGCCTGCACGCCGGCGATGTCCATCACCGCGAAGCGCTGCCCGCCGCCGGCATCGAGCGCGCCTGCGACACGCAGCGGAACATCGGCGAGCCCCGATTGCGCGTGGACGACGTCGCCCTCCTTCACGGCCAGCCAGCGCATCGCGGCGGATGTCAGAAAAAGCGCATCGGGTCGCAACGCGTCCAGTCGATCGGACGCTGGGGGGACGAGCGCGGGCTCGACGACGCCCGCGCGGAAGACGTCGATGCCGACGATCCTGAGGGTGTCGTCACGTCCGGCGAGCTTCGCGTCGACCTCGACCGCCGGGCTCGCCGCGGCAACGCCGGGAAGCCGCGCGAGCACGGGATAGAGCGCCTCGTCGAAGCCGGCGCGCGGTCCGCGCACTTCGAGGTCGGCGGCGCCGGAGAGTGTCTGCACGCCCTGCTGGAGCTCGTTGACGGCGCTGTCGTTGATGAGCTGCACCGCGAAGCCCAGTGCGACGCCGAGCGCGATCGCGAGAATGGCGAGGACGACCCGCATCCGGTTCTGTGCGAGCGCGCCACGCAACACGGCGCTCGCCGCGGACACTGCGGTTCCACGGGACGCGCCCCGCACGGTCGCCTCAGGCATCGGGCACCGCACGCAGGCCATCGCGCGCGAGCACGAGCACGCGATCGGCTGTCGCTGCGGCTGCGCGCGAGTGTGTGACGAGGATGCCCGCGGCGCGCCGGACCTTTACCTGGTCCCGCAAGAGCGCAAGCACCTGGGCCGCCGTGTCGGGATCGAGGTTTCCCGTCGGTTCGTCGGCGAGGACAAGTGCAGGCTCGTGCACAAGCGCACGCGCGATCGCGACGCGCTGCAACTCGCCGCCCGACAGCTCGCGCGGCGGGCTTTCCCCGCGATCTGCGAGCCCGACCGCCACCAGCATGGCGCCAACGCGCCGCGACGCGACGACGTCGTCTACGCCGACGAGCGAGAGCGGCAGCGCGACATTCTGCGCGACGGTCAGGTACGGCAGCACGTGGAAGGCCTGGAACACGAAGCCCATCCGCGTGCGTCGCAGCGCGGTCAGCGCATCGTCGTCAAGCGAATCGAGCGCGACGTCGTCGAGCAGGATTGCGCCTGCGTCGGGGCGGTCGAGTCCCGCGACGAGATTGAGCAGCGTCGACTTGCCGACGCCGGATTCGCCCATCACCGCGACGTATTCGCCGGGGCCGAGCTCGAGATCGACGGAGTGGAACACCGTGCGCGAACGCGGCCCGGCGTAGGACTTGGCGAGGCCGCGGATCGACAGCATGGCTGGGAGCCTGTCGGACTTACTTTCACGTATGCGTTGCAAGGCCAAAAAGCGATGGGTGCGAGGCGCGAGGCGAAGCCGATATCGGGAATATCGGCGAACCGAGCAACGATGCAGACGCGCTTTTTTGGCAGCAACCCGAAGGGACGGGGCGATTCGGGCGCACTTCTGCGTTACTCGCCCTCGCCATACTCCCGGTATGCCTTCGGGCTCGCGCCTTGAACTGCGCCCGAATCGCCACCGTCGCATGCGCGAAAGCAAGTCCGACAGGCTCCAAGCGTAGCGGGGGCGAGTCCCCAGCGCAAGATTCAGACATGCCGAAGTCCCGCGACCACGAACCGCGTATGATTCGTTCGTGATCGACATTGGCTCGTCCGCGTCAGTCGTTGCGACCGATTCGCCCCCATCGCGAATCCGCGACAGCCTCGACGGGAACCGGCATCCGGCGTGACAACAATGCCCGACGACGCGACCACGAAGGTCCCGGCATTGCCGTCCGACCTCCGGGGCGTCAGCCGGCTGACCATCGATGCCGTGACCGGGGTGGTCGGCATCGTCGAGGCGATGCACCTCAACATCGCCAGCGCTCCACGAGTGCTCCGCGCCGCGAAACGAGACCGAACGAGAGGCATCACCGGCCTCGTCTACCGCAGCGTCCGCGGCGTCGTTGGGGTCGTGGGTCATGGCCTCGACCGATTGCTTGCGCGGCTCGATCCCCTGCTCGGCAAGCGCAGTACGTGGCCCGGCCGCGAAGCCCTGCTGGCCGTGCTGAACGGCGTGCTGGGCGACTATCTCGAGGCCTCGAGAAATCCGCTGGCGATCCGCATGTGCGTGCGACGCGATGGCCGTCCGCTGCCGTCCGACACGCGATCGTTGGCCGCGGCGATTCCGCCGCCGGTCGACAAGCTCGTCGTGCTGCTGCACGGCCTGTGCATGAACGATCTGCAATGGAACCGCAAAGGTCACGACCATGGCGCCGCGCTCTCCCGCGACCTGGGATTCACGCCCGTCTATCTGCACTACAACAGCGGCCGCCACATCTCAGTCAACGGGCGCGAGTTCGCCGACATCATGGAGGCGCTCGTGTCTGCATGGCCGGTGCCGCTGAAGGAGCTCGTGCTCATCGGCCACAGCATGGGTGGACTCGTCGCACGCAGCGCGTTTCAGTACGGCGCGGCAGCGGGCCACGCGTGGGTGCGGCGCATCGACAAGCTCGTCTTCCTCGGCACGCCGCATCACGGTGCCCCGCTCGAGCGCGGCGGCAACGGGGTGGACATCCTGCTCGGCGTCAGCCCGTACGTGGCCCCGTTCGCGCGGCTGGGCAAGATCCGCAGCGCCGGCATCACCGACCTGCGCTACGGCAATCTGGTGGACGAGGATTGGGAAGGTCGCGACCGTTTCGCCCGCACAGGCGACGTTCGACGGGCGGTTCCGCTGCCCGAAGGCGTCTCCTGCTACGCGATTGCGGCGACGACGGGGAAGCGTGTGGGCGACCTGCACGACCGCCTGATCGGCGATGGCATCGTGCCCCTCGCGAGCGCGCTCGGCAGGCACGCGGACCCCCGCTTCGCGCTGGCGCTTTCCCCGTCCGGCCAATGGATCGGCTACGGCATGAACCATCTGGATCTGCTCGACCATCACGACGTCTACGCGAAGATCCGACAGTGGTTGTCCCCGGGGTCACCCGCGGAGCGCGAAGATAATCCAGATAATCCTTGACTTACATGCGAATTGTGCGTATCAAGGTCTGGCAGGATCCTCAAGCGATATCGCTGGTCCGTCGTTGCCGCTCTGCGGCATTCCTCAGGTCTCCGTTTCTCTCCCTTGAAGCTCCCGCGCGGGCCAGTGCCCGCTATTCGTCATTTACAGGAGCAGTAGAAATGAGTACAGGTACAGTGAAGTGGTTCAACGACGGCAAGGGCTTCGGCTTCATCACGCCCGACACGGGCGGCAAGGATCTGTTCGCGCACTTCTCGGCGATCCAGGGCGACGGCCACAAGAGCCTCCGCGAAAATCAGAAGGTCTCGTTCGACGTGACGACCGGCCCCAAGGGCGATCAGGCGTCCAACATCAAAGCGCTCGACTGACGGCGCACGATCGACAGACAAGGAGCCCGGGCAACCGGGCTTTTTGTTGTGCAGGCGTTCCCGGCACGGCGCCCCCGCCACTTGCGCGCATGTCGCCTCGGGACTGCCAGATGACCCTCGCTGGTACGGTCCTTGCGTATCTCGAGGTAGAGCGGCAAACGACGCCAACCCGATACGCTGAACCGCACTGCCGCAAGCGGAAGGAGCAGCGGATGCGAACGACGACAGGTGAAGACGTGACCGGCATCGCGGCCACGAGCTTCGTTTCCGAAGTCGAGCAGTTTCGAGCGGCCATTGCCGATCCCTCGGTAGAATTTGCCGCCAAGCAGCGCGCCTGGGACACGATCGTCCGGCACGCCGCGCTCCTCGATCCGCAGGACGCGGGCTTCTGGCGCGCCGGCGTCGCGCTCAAGGATGCGGTTTGCGCGTGGCTCGACGCAAACACAGCGTCGACGACGCACTGACACAGGAAGACGCACGTCCCCGCCTTGGGGATTGTGGTACGGTTGTCGCGCACGCAAGCGGACTCCCGCCCGCGACGACCTCGCCGCCCTCGCGCCCGTGGACGCGCCTCTGACACCGCCGCACGACCCAACGCCGACACTCGCGCCGGCACCCGGGAGTTCGCCGCGCTTCGCGACGCGAATCGTGACGACGCGGGTGTGGCGCAGCGTGGCGATCTTCGCGCTCGTCGCCGTCATCGCGGCCGGCGCCGGCTGGATGTACATCGGCGTCGAAGGCTCGTTGCGCGACCTGCGCGCGCAGGGCTTGCCCGCGCTGCTCGACGCCAAGACCAAGTCGCTCGAGGTGTACATCGACGAGCGTCGCACCGACGCCGCGCGCTGGGCACGCGATTCGCGCCTGCAGTCGGTCACATCGGCGCTCGCCCGCGAGGCAGCCCAGCACCCAGGCGCGATCGCCGAGGCCTGTCGCGGCGCGCTCGGCATGGAGTGGCGCTCGGTACTGGAACCGCTGCTGCGTGACGAGGGGGTCGTCGCGGCCAACGCCGTCGATCGCAGCGGGCGCATCATCGCCTCGACGCTCGACGGCACCTGCGGGCTCGTCGCGCAGGCGCGCAGCGCGGCGCCCCAGCTCGCCGAAGTGTTCGCAGGCCGAACGCAATTCATTCGCCCGTTCGCAGCCGACGCCCGAC
The DNA here is from genome assembly GCA_963830485.1 of uncultured beta proteobacterium. Classification (GTDB taxonomy): domain Bacteria; phylum Pseudomonadota; class Gammaproteobacteria; order Burkholderiales; family Casimicrobiaceae; genus CAIWHR01. The sequence goes on along the minus strand of CAWHNE010000015.1, from coordinate 18,235 downwards.
TCGTTGCGGCGCAGCCCTACCTCGGGACGCGCCCGCTCGCCTGGGTCGAGACGCCCGTGCACGACGCGACCGGGGCCGTCGTCGTGGCGCTCGGCGTCGCGACCTTCGTCGACACGAGCTTCGAGAGCATCCTCGCGGCCGCGCGGCCGGGCGAGACCGGCGAGGCCTACGCGTTCGACGAAAACGGCACGCTGCTGTCCGAAGTTCGCTCGACGCGCGGCTTGCGCTCGGCGGGGCTCCTCCCCGCCGGCGACGCGGGCGGCGCGGCCTTCCGGATCCGGATCCGCGATCCCGGCGGCGAGCTGAATGCGGGCGGGCCGGTGCAGACGGGCACCGACGCGTGGCCGCTGACCCGCCCGGTGGCGGCGGCGCTCGCGGTCGCGAGCGCGCCTGGCGCGACGGCGCAGGGCGTTCTGCTAGATCCGTATCGCAACTACCGCGGCGCGGAGGTGATCGGCGCCTGGCGCTGGCTCCGCGACGAACGGATAGGCATCGTCGCCGAGATCGGCGTCGACGAGGCCTATGCGCCGCTGCGTTACGTCCGATCGATGTTCGCGGGAACGCTCGTGCTGCTCATGCTGACGGCGGGCTGGGCCGCGGGATCCACGCTCGCGCTCTGGCGCATGTCGCGCGATCCCGGTGCGGGCAGGCGGATCGGCGCCTATCGGCTCGAGCGCAAGCTCGCCGAAGGCGGCATGGCCACGGTGTACCTCGCGCGCCATGCGCTGCTCAAACGACCCACCGCCGTCAAGATCCTGAAAAGACACCTCGCGACCGACGAGCTGCTCGCGCGTTTCGAACGGGAGGTCCGCCTCGCGAGCTCGCTCGAGCATCCGAACACGATCGAGATCTACGACTTCGGCCACACCGCCGACGGCCTCTTCTACTACGCGATGGAGTACCTCGACGGCCTGACGCTCGAAGCGCTCGTCGCGCGCGAGGGGCGGCTGCCGCTCGCGCGCGCTCGCTACATCGTGCGCCAGATCTGCGCGGCGCTCGCCGAAGTGCACGGCAAGGGGATGGTTCATCGCGACGTCAAGCCCGACAACGTGATGCTGACCGAGCGCGGCGGCGAATACGATTTCGTCAAGCTGCTCGACTTCGGCATCGTCAAACGCGTGGCCAACGGCGGCGCGATGGCGCGGCCGGACGATGATCGAATCCTGACGCAGCAGGTGCGCCTGCTCGGAACGCCGGCCTACATGGCGCCGGAGCGCATCGGGCATCCGAGCGGGGTGGATGCCCGCGCCGACGTCTACGGCGTCGGCGCCATCCTGTACTTTCTCGCGACGGGTCGGCCCCCGTTCGACGCGCCCGACCAGGCTGCCTTGCTGCGCGTGGTCATCTCGGAGCCGGCCCCACGCCTGTCGACGATGGCCGAGGGCATACCGGCGGCCCTGGACGACCTGGTCGCACGCTGCCTCGAAAAGACGCCCGCAGACCGGCCGACCGGCGTCGCAGAAATCGTCACCGTGCTGAACGCGCTCGACCTGCCGCCGTGGACCGCGGCCGACGCCAGAGCGTGGTGGACACAATGGCGCGCCGCGACGGAGCCGCGCGCGCCTGCATAATCGCTGGCGTCCCACCCACCCCAGGCTGCCTTTCGCGGAGATCAGGAATGACGCGGCGTGACACCGCTCGCCGCGACGGCCGTATCACGACTTGCGCGTCTTCGCGTGGATGTCGGCCTCGATCATTGCACGCAGTTCCGGCGTCACGTCGGGCATCGCGCCGAACCACTTGTGGAAGCCGTAGCCCGCCTGATGGAGGAGCATCCCGAGGCCGTCGACGATCCGGTGGCCGCGCGACGCCGCAGCGACGAGGAGCCCGGTTTCGAGGGGCACGTAGACGGCGTCGGCGACCACCGCAGACCGCTTGAGCGGGCTCAGGTCGAGCACGAGCGGCGGCTCGCCGACCATGCCGAGCGAGGTGCAGTTCGCGAGCACGTCGGCCGCGGCGAGGAGTCGCGGGAGGTCCGCGGGCGGGTGCGCCGACACGCCGCGCCCGAAGCGCGTCGCAAGATCGCGCGCCCGATCCATGGTCCGGTTGACGACAGCGACGGCGATGCCGCGCGCATGGAGCGCATAGGCGGCCGCGTGCGCGGCACCTCCGGCGCCCAGCACGACAGCGCGCGCGTTCGCGACGTCCCAGCCGGGCGCGTACTCATCGAGGCTCGCGATGAAGCCGTGCGCGTCGGAGTTGCCACCGCAGATCGTGTCGCCTTCGTACCAGATCGTGTTCACCGCGCCGATGGTTTCGGCAGCGGGGTCGCGCCTGCCGACGAGGCGATATGCGGTTTCCTTGTGCGGCACCGTCACGTTGCCGCCGATGTAACCGCGTTCACGCAGATGAAGCAGAAAATCGGGAAACTGGTCCGGCGGTATGTCCTGCTTGTCGTAGGCGCCGGCGATGCCGAGCGCCGCGAGCCAGTGCCCGTGGATCAGCGGCGAGCGCGAGTGGGCGATCGGATGACCGATGACGCACGCGCGAGGAATGGCGGCCTGGCTCACGGCCGCGATTGTCTCACGGCGTCCTCTTCCGACCCGCTGGTGCCCGGCGCATACTCGATAAGTCGCCCCGGCGGCATTTTGTGGGGCGCCCTTCCCATCGATGACCGAGGAGATCATGCGCCCCTTGCTTGCAGCCGCCGCAGCGGCCGTCGTGCTGTTCTGTCCCGAAGCCTTTGCGGTCGCCCAGCGCACGTTCGTGTCGACCGCGGGCAGCGACGCGAACACCGTCGCCAACTGCAGCCTCGTGTCTCCCTGCCGCTCGTTCAGCAGCGCACTGACCGTCACGCAGTCCGACGGCGAGATCGTCGTGCTGGACTCGGGTGGCTATGGGCGCGTAACTATCGACAAGTCGGTCGCCATCATCGCGCCCGCGGGCGTCTACGCGGGCATCAGCGTGTTCTTTGGCACCAACGGTGTCGACGTCAACGGCGCCGGCATTGTCGTTGCGCTGCGCGGCCTGAGTCAACGGCCAGGGAGGGCTTAGCGGAATCGTGTTCACGCAGGGCGCGCGCCTCTACATCGAGCATTGCACGATCTCGAACATGGGAGGCCCGCGGCATCGACCTGCTCGCCGGCGACACGTTCATCACCGACACGACGATTCGCGACAACTCGAGCAATCGGCATCCGGGCACAGGGATCCATCTATGTCACCATCGACGGAACGCGCATCGAGCGAAACGGCACCGGCTTGATGGATACTCAACGGCCCGAGGCTCGCGATGACGCGCAGCGTCGTCGCCGGCAATCTCGGAATACTGCAGTTCGACATCGACAGCAACGACAGCTCAAGCGAGACCGTGGTCACGATCAGTGAATCTGAACCTGAGCCAGAATTCGAGCAGAGGTGTCAGCGCTGTAGCCACAGGGCGCTGGATCGATCGTGCGCCTCGCCCTATCCCGCAACACGATCAGCCGGAACGGATCCCTGGGCATCGACATGTTATGCCACGACCGGCACGTTGACCGCCGTCATCACTGACAACACGATCGTCCGCGATCAGGCATCGGCATAGCGACGTCTGGCGCAGGAGTCAGCGCGACGATCGCGACGAATGCATTCCGGCGATAATCAACGGACAGGGCGGCGCGACCGGAATATTGTTCACGCAGGGCGCACGTCTGTACATCGAGCAGTGCACGATCTCGAACGTGGGACTCCACGGGATCGCCCTGCTGGCCGGCGAAACGTTCATCACCGACACCATCGTCCGCGACAACGGAAGCAACGGCATCTGGGCCGAAGGTTCGATCGACGTCACCATCGACCGGACGCGCATCGAACGAAATGGCTCCGCCGGCGTACGTGTGCTCAACGGACCCACGCTGACGGTCACTGCCAGCGTCGTGGCCGGCAATCTAGGGATCGGCGGCTTCGACATCGATGGCGACGACGGCTCGAGCCATACCGTGGTCGCAATCACCGAATCGAGCATCAGCCGGAACGTGAACGATGGTATCAACGCGGGCAGCACCGGAGCCGGATCCTTGGTGCGGCTTGCCCTCGCCCGCAACGCGCTCATTCGGAACAACACGGGTGGCGTGATCATGTCGGCAGACACTGGGATACTGACGGCCACCATCACCGACAACGTGATCGCACGATCTGGCAATGGAATATATGCGAATGGCGCCGGTCTCAGCGCAACGATCGCGATGAACGCCATCTCGACCGGCAACGGCATTGGGCTACGTCAGGTTGGGGGGAGCAACACTTAAGACGCGCGCCAATAACGTCGTCCAGGACAACACGACGGACGTGTCCGGCACGCTGACGTTCGTCGGCGGGGACTAAGCGACGAGACCGGCGCTTTCGCTCGCCCCGTCGGCCGCTCACCCACAGGAGAAAACTCGCATGACTGTCGAGATCGAAAGGAAGGGGCGCGTCTGGACCGTGATTCACAACCGGCCGGACGCCCGCAATGCCATGGATCCGTCGAGCGCCGACGCGCTGACGCAAGCGTTTCTCGAGTTCGATGCGGACAAGGAAGCGCGCGTTGCCGTGCTGTACGGCGAAGGCGGAGCGTTCTGCGCCGGCTGGGACCTCAAGTACGTGAGCACGCTCGACGAGAACTATCCGCTCGGCGAGCTCGACATCCCACCTGCGGGACCTCGGGGCAACGGGGGAGAGATCCCTCGCGGCCCGCTGGGCCCCTCGCGGCTCGAGCTGGACAAGCCCGTGATTGCGGCAGTAGCGGGCCCCGCCGTCGCCGGCGGAATGGAGCTCGCGCTGTGGTGCGACTTCAGGGTGATGCAGGAAGACGCCTATTTCGGCGTCTACTGTCGCCGGTGGGGAGTGCCGCTGATCGATGGAGGCACCGTACGCCTCCCTCGCATCGTCGGCCAGGGACGCGCGCTCGAGATCATCCTGACCGGGCGCAAGGTTCCGGCCGAGGAATGTCTGAGAATCGGGCTCTGCGAATATCTCGTGCCCAACGGCCAGGTACGCGCTACGGCCGAGGAGCTGGCCCGGGACATCGCCGCCTTCCCACCTGTATGCGTGCGGGCGGACCGGCGCTCCGCGATCAAGAGCCGCGGGCTCCCGATCCGCGACGCGCTGATACAGGAGTGGTACAACGGTCGTGAAGCGTTGATCAAAGACGGTGTCGCGGGCGCCGCGCGGTTCAAGCACGGCCTCGGCCGTCACGGCGATTTCAAGAAGATCTATTGAGCAGGCCGCCCCTTGGCGTTGGCCGCCTGCGGGCAGCCGCTAGATCCGCTCACGCGCGCCACTGCGCGGGAGCGACGAGCGTCCGCCGCACAAGCATCGCGCACGCGACGAAGCCGGACATCGACGCAGCGACGTGCTTCAGCGTGTGCCCGCTGACGATGTTGCCGAGCTGGAACACCTGCTCGTCGAACGTCTCGAGGACTTTGGAGAGCACGTACCAGCCGAAGATCCACAGCAGGTCCGCGCCACGCGTGTAGCGCGACGGCGCGGCGAGCGCGAGCCACAGCAGGATCAGCACCGCATAACCCTGCAGGATCGCGTACGGCACGACGTTGCCGGCGCCCGCCCGCTCGGTCGCGCGCCAGTAGATGACGGAGGCCGCGCCCACAATGAGCATCGGCACGAGCAGAGCGACACCGGCACGCACGCTGATCCGGTCGACGATCTGCGCCGAGACCAGCGCCATGAACGCGATGGTCATCGGCAGGCGGTCCCAGAAGAGCCGCGCGCTGTCCGGTTCGAGGTGGTAGTACGCCGATCCAAACGCGGTCAGCACGAGGCCCGTGAAGAATACGGCCCACGGCCAGCGCTCCTGCGCGAACTCGAGGCGCGCGCGCCCGCCGAGCACGATGGCGAGCCCCGCGAGCCCCGCGATCAGGAAGCCGGCGTTCGACACGACATCGGCGAAATTCGCGATGCCGAATGCGCTGCGCCGGTCGGCGAACCCGTGATAGGCGGACGGCTGCGGCATGGCCGGCACGACGATCGCGGCCACGATGCAGAGCACCGTGAACGCGACGAGCCAGCCGACTTGCCGGGCGCTCGCGTCCGCCGTATGCGCTCCCGGGTTCCGCTCAGCCGCGGACGAACGCGCCGGCCCAGATCGCGACCGAAGCGCTCATTGCGGAATTGCGTAGAGGAGGTACATCGCGGCGAGCAGGCCGGTCGGCTGGCCGAGCTTGCCGAACCACTGGTCGAAGATGCGACCGATCTCGCCGCTCAAGTACACCTGCGTGAGCGCGCGGTTCACCTCGAGGCGCAGCGCCGAGTCGTTGCGCGGCAGCGCCATCGCGTATGGCTCGAACGACAGGTCCTCGGCGGGCATGCGGAACTTCGTCGGGTCCTTTGCCTGCGCGACGAGGCCCACCAGCTTGACCTTGTCGCCCGCGTACGCATCCGCACCGCCGGACTCGAGGAGCGCGATGCCTTCCGCCGCGTCGCCGATCGGAACCACGGTAGCGTTGACGAGTTGCCGTTCCAAGGCTGCGCGCAGCCGCGTCTCGGTCGTCGTGCCCTTCAGGACCGCGATCTTCTTGCCGCCCAGGTCCGCGAGCTTGGTGAACCCGGCGTCGCTGCGGACGAGGAAACCCCCAGCGTCGAGGAAGATCAGGCCCGAGAAATCGACGTTCCCGAGGCGCGCGAGCGTTTGCGTCGTGTTCGCGCACTCGAGATCCGCCTTGCCCGAGGCGACCATCTGCAGCCGTTCCGGCGTCGTGCCAGCAACCCAGTTCACCTTGAGATCGGGTTCGCCCACCGCGCGCCCGATCTGCGCGATCACGCGCCGGCACAGGTCGATCGAATAGCCGGCGGGCTCGTTGTTCGGGCCCTTGAACGAGAAGGGCAACGACTCGGCCGAATACGCAACGTTGATCGCTTTCGCGGCCTTGATGCGGCCCAGCGCGCCGGAAGGCTGCTGCGCGGCGGCCCCGGTCGCGAGCACGCTCGCGAAAGCGAGAAATCCGATTAGGAGACGATTCACGGTGCGACCTCGGGAAGGGGTAGAGATAATCGGTGCCGGCGCAACGGCGGCCGGTGATGATGGGCGAGCGCAATGCGGCGCGCCCGGCCGCGCATCATAGCGGACGCTGCTCGGCCGCTCAAGCGCAGAGGCCGGTGGAGCCGCCGTCGGCCTCCGGACTATCAGCGCGAATCGCTTCGCCGAGTTGTCGGCCGCATGCGGCGACTCGTTGCTCGCGCCGTCGGCCTCCGCACCGCCTCGACCCATCGTGACGCCGAGGGGTCGGCCTCACGCGTCGACTCGCTCAAGTCGCATCCCCGCGCGATACAACCGCGCGGGGCCCCTGCTCCTAAGCTCGCGCCGCTACTGGCACGCCGTGCCCGGCGCAGCGAAGATCTGGCGCGTGAGGGGCTTGATGCGCGTCATCGCGGCCGCCATTCCCGGGAGCTGCGCGTCGGTCGTGAGCGTCGCGCTGTTACCGTTCGTGAACGCGAGCGTCGCGGTCCCGACCGTGCTCGCGTGAATCGCACCGGCGGGGCCCGTCGCGCGGTAGAGATCGCCCGTGTACGTCCCCGTTGCGGTCTTCAGCAGGCTGGCCACGAGGAACAGCGCGGTGCCGTCCGTGTCGTAGGTGTACCACGCGACGAAGATCGTGTCGCCCTGATGCGTGAGATTGATGCCCCATCCGGACTCGGCCGAGTTCCACCAGAGATCGGTGTAATTGGTGGCGGTCCTTGTGTCCGCGATCTGGCCGAAGGAGCACGCAGGCAGCGCGCCGAATCGCTGGCGCGTGAGGGCGCGCGCGACACCTTCCGCCATGTTGACGCGTACGTGTTCGCCGTCGTCCTGTGCGATCCATCCGGAGCCGATCTTGTTCGGCGTCACCGACTGCGCGTCGAATGTCGCCGCCACGAATGAGGGTCCTCTCGTCTCGAACACATCGCCCGTGAACGTGCCGTCGTCGCGCTTGTACGCGATCAGCGTGCGCCACCGCGGCAGGTTGGCGGCGTCGTAGGCGTAGTCGACCGCGAAGATCGTGTCGCCTTGGTGCGAGAGCCAAGTGCCGCGCCCGTCCTCGTCGGGGCGCCACCAGAGCCCGGTCGCGTTCGGCACCGCGCAGACCAGCGTGTAGTTCGGGCCTGACTGGGCGAGCGCATATTGCGGGCACCTCGGCGTGATGCTCGCGTCGAGCGCGATCCGCGTGCCGTCGTTGCAGACAATCGCGCGACCTGAGACGGTCATGCTGACGCAGGCTGCACCAAGATCGTAGGAGAAAACCGTGGCGTCCGCAGGCGGCGGAATCGCGAAGGAAAGCGCCGCCGCGCCGAGCGCGAAGGCGAGTGCGCGCGACACGCGTGCAGCGTCGAAACGATGTGGCATCTCAAGCTCCCGTGCATCCCCCGGCGCCGCATAGCGGCTGCCGTGGTTTCTGCGTTCCGTTGTCCTGCTTCGAACCGGCAGTCAGGGTCAATCCCCTTGCCCGATCCCGACGAAAGTAGTCGGACGACATTGGGTTCCGGACCCGCGCTCGCGTCGCCAAGACGGCCGTGCGCTCCCGATTCCCTCATAAGCCGCCGGCGAGTTGCGGGTGTGACCGGCCGGCGGAGTGTGGGTTCCGCCTGTCCGTGCCGATAGTCCGCCCGACGCCGCAAAATGCGGCTCGCTTCGCCGCAAGCCATTGATATTAAATGGCTCCCCGATCAGGCTAAAACCTGGCGGCTGCGAACCAACAAGAAAAGTATAACGCAAATTCATTGCATTTTCAAATGCTTGCGCTGTTGCGCACTTTCCGCCATCGCAGGGACTGGCAAGAACGGCGCGGTTACGTCCTCGTCATGGGATACCGTCGGGTCGCGAACCGCGGAGGATTCGATGGTTAGCGGTTCGGCACTCGTACCGGTGCCTTCAGACCTACTTGAGATACGAACGACGGGCCAACCCCATCGCGGCGACCAGAAGGATCACGCCCCACTCGGAGAGTCGGAATCAAGGCAGGCGCCGCGACGGGACAGATCGCCATACGCCAGGCGCCCGGGCGCACCAGCGCAAACGCCGGCGGCGACAGCCAGCCCTTGCGCCGCGCTTGTTTGCTATTTCGGTGTGATCGTCGAAAACGACGTGATGTACGACGAGCAGCCGGCGGGCAACGACCAATGCCATCTGACCTCCGCCGCCCGCCAACATTCTTCCGCTAGAGCGCCTCAGCGGCGCGAATCGCGGTCGTGGTCCACCGATTCGGTCAGGCATCGACACCGTCGGCGAGGGGCGAGTTGAGGAGGGGCGACGGCAATCGCTGGAATGATGCTTGCGTTGGCCGCGGGCCTCGCCCATCCCCGAATTCGAGTCCCGCTGCATTTCACAAATCGATGACAACGTCGCGAACCGGACGCGAGCAGCAAACGAGAAGGTTCCCGTCGGCGGGCATGTCCAGGGGTTCCGGTCCGTACACGATCGCCCCCGAAACCAGGCCGGATTCGCAATTGTGACAAACACCGGCCCGACATGACCAACGGGCCGGAACGTCGCAGGCCTCGGCTAGCTCCAGAATGCTTTGGTAGGCCGAGCCTTTCCAGTGTGCGGTGACGCCGCTCCGCGCAAACGACACCAACGGACCGGTGTCGGCGTCGTCGGCGGGAGGATGGGGAGCTCGCGTCGCCGCGCCGATGACACCGGGAGTCATCGACTCGCTGCCGTTAAAGATTTCGGCGTGAATCCGCTCCGACGCCACGCCCAAGCTTGCGAGCGTCTCTTTCATGTCTGACATGAAGCGACTCGGCCCGCAGAGGTAGACATCCGCTTCTTGCGGAATGCCCAGGTTTTCAAGGACCGACCTTGAAAGATGACCCGCAGCGTCAAAATCCTCGCCTGCCTTGTCGCCCTGGCCCGGCCTGCTGTAGCAAACATAGCTGCGACCGTGCGCGAGTGCACGCATGAGGCAGCGAACGTCGGCCGCGAACGGATGATGTTGTCGATCGCGAGCCGCGTGCAGCCACAGGACCTGCCGCGATGAAGGAGCCGCCGCCAGCGCGTACAGCATCGCCAGAACAGGCGTCGCCCCGATTCCCGCGCTGAGCAGCACCACCGGTCCCTCTCCGGACCGGAGAACGAAGCTGCCGCGTGGCGAGCTGACGTCGAGAGCATCCCCCACCCCTACATGCTCGCGAAGGTAGGTTCCGGCCACCCCATTCGGCTCGACCTTCACGCTGATGCGGTAGCGCTCGGTCGAGAGGGGACCCGAAAGCGAGTAGCTGCGAAAAAGCGGTGGCCCGCCGACGCTCGTTCGAAGACGCAAGACCACGTACTGGCCAGCCATGGCCGCTTGGAGTGGCTGACCATCCGCGCTCTGCATCGTCAGCGAGAGGACGTCCTCGGACTCCCGATCAATCGCTGTCACCGTGAGAGGCCGAAATCCTGGTCCAACCGGATGCGCAGCTGCCGCCGGCATCAGCCCCGCGTTTCCGCTGCCGGCAGCATCGGTTTGACTCTTCAGCAAGGCCTCGAACGACCAGCGCCAACCCGGCGAAAGCGCCTCGATCCGCAATGCGCGCTCAAGCCGATCGCGCGCATGATTAGGCGAATAGAGAAGTGCGTTGATCTCCGCCACGGTCATGCGCACGTCCGCCTCCCCCACCTTCCGAACTTCGTCGCCGGCGCCGATGACGCCTTCCTGCAGGACGCGGAAGTAGAAGCCGGTCCGTCCGCTGGATGTCAGCAGCGCCGGCATCCGCGGCTCGTTCATCCGAATGCCGACGCGATAGCAGGTGACGCGGGGTTGAGTGACCTCGAACAGCGCGCTGCCGATCTGATAGCGATCGCCGATGCAGACGGCATCGTCGGGCAATCCTTCGACGGTGAAGTTCTCGCCGAACTGTCCGTGGACGAAATCGGTTCTCTTGAGTTGCTCCTGCCAATAACGATACGACTCGATCTGGTAGACGAAGACGGCGCGCTGCTCGCCCCCGTGGCCGGCCAGGTCGCCTTGACCATCTCCCTCCAGATTCAACCGTCCGACCCGACATCGGCCAGGCACCCGATCCTTCCAGATCCCGGAGTGCACGGTACGACCCTTCCACTCGATGTCGCGTGGAAGACCGACGTTCACCGATAGCAGTCGAGCCATATCGCTCTACGAATACTCGAATCAGCGTTCTTCACCGTCGGCGTGCAAGTTCCGCTTGTATAGCCTGCCGCAAGTGCTCCAGTCCAAACGACACGTCGCGAAGAACGCCGTTGACGAAGAAAGTGGGGGTCGCTCGCACTCTGCTCCTAATGCCGCCGTCGATATGCTCGTGCACGCGTTGCAGATAGACATGATCTCCCATCTCGTAGTCGTAGCGCTCCAAATCAAGCTGTGCCTCTTCCGCGTACTTTCTTAGGCTCCCCGTCTTCAAATGTAATTGGTTCTCGAACAGCAAGTCGTGCATGGGCCAGAATTTTCCCTGCGCGCCCGCGGTTTCCGCCGCTTCCGCCGCGAGTTCGGCGTGAGGATGCACTTCGCGCAGCGGGAAATGCCGGAACACGAAGCGGATACTCTCGCCAAAATGCTTGCGCAGCATTTTCACCGCGGGGTAAGCCTGACCGCAGTTAGGGCATTCGAAGTCTCCATACTCGACGAGGGTCACTCTCGCTGTCGTCGTACCCAGGATGTGATCGAGGTGACTCACGGGTACCGCAAGCATGTTCGATCCCGGGTGTTGATTCATCGCGATCTCCTTGTCACGAGCTTTCCCCTCATGGCGCACTGCCGACATGTCACAGCAACTGCTCGGGCACGAACGGCCCGAGCAGCATGTTGCGAAAGCGCACTGCAGGCCCGGCATCCGGCTCGCTCGACAACACCACCTCGTGCGGATCGCCCATCACCTGCCACTCCAGGCTCTGTCCGTCGGGGCCGAAGCGCAACCGGTACGAACTCAGCCGCCTGGCGGCGTCGATCACTCGGACGACGTCCCTCGCAAGCTCCGGACACTGGGCGACAATGCCTAATTCGGTGTTCGTGCTCTCCGATCGCGGATCGAGATTCATCGAGCCGATGTACACCATGGAGTCGTCGATCACAGCCACCTTGGCGTGCAGGCGACCATGTGACACGCCGGGTATCGCATCCCAGGTTTCGCCCTTAACGCGCGTAGGACTGAGCTCGTACAGCTTGACCCCGGCGCGAACCAATCCGGCGCGGTAACGAACATACCCTATGTGCGCCAACGGCTCGTCGTTCGCCCCGAGAGAGTTCGTGAGGATCACGACCTCCACGCCACGTTGGGTCAGGTCCGTGAACGCCTCCACACCCGTCGGACCAGGAACGAAATAGGGCGACGACATGACGACCTGCCGCGTCGAATGGACGACTCGGTCCATGATGTTCATCTGCACGCTCATCGACCGCGCCATCTCGACGGATTGCGCCACCACCTTGGCGGGCTGGTCGGCAAACGCCACGGCCTTTCCCGAAGCCAGCGACAACCGCCCCGCGTCGAGCTCGGCGCTCACCGGCCGCTGCGCGAGCATGTCCATAGGCGGCACCGTGACCGAGCGCATTTGCTCGCCCTCATCGACCAGCTGGTTGAAGCGATTCCGCGCCTCGCCGGGGTCGTTGGGCTCGCCAAGCATGGTCTGGACGGGATACGCCTGGGGACTGTTCCAGTAGACGTCGAAGATCCCGGCGAGCTGCCGCACGGCATCGCCGACCAGCAGCACATCCATGTCTACAAAGTTGCTGGCGATGCCTCGGGCAAAATATTCATCGGCGATGTTACGGCCTCCCATCACGACGAACGCGCCATCTGCGATGAACAGCTTGTTATGCATCCGATGGTTGAGGCGCCGCACGTCGGCGAGCGATGCAGCAAATCGGCTCGCAATGCTCTGCCGCGCGCAACAGAACGGGTTGAACAGGCGCACCTCGACGTTGGGAAACGCCGCCAGGCCCTGAAACATCGGATCCGCGCCGGCGGTGTAGAAATCGTCGACCAGGAGCCGCACCCGGACGCCGCGCAGCGCAGCGTCGCGAAGGCTCCGCATGAACAGCCGGCCGGTGCGATCGTCCTGGATCAGATAGTACTGAACGTCGAGCGATGACTGCGCCCGGCGGATCAGCTCGATTCGCGCGTCCAGTGCATAGGGGCCGAGCGGCATGAGCCTGAATCCGCTGAGGGTGGGGTCAGGAGCGGATTGCCGGGCGACGCGGGCCAGCGGGCTATCGGGGGATGACGGCAGTGCCGGCGAGAAGGGCTGATCCTGCCGCGGCGGCAGCATCCCGCACGCCGCCAAGGCGAAGGCAGCGACGAACAGCAAGGGTCGGACGTCAGGAATCGTCACCGCCACCCCATTCCGTACGGTCGATGATTCCATACCGCTCCATTCTGCCAGACGGATTACGCGGCCGAATCTAATGGAAAGATGTGATGACGCCCGAGTGATCGATGGGTGAGCATGCCTCGGCGCAGGTTTAGAGCGTGCCGCTTCACCACGAACTGGAAGATGGTGTCGATCGATGCCCGGTGGAGAGGAATCTCGACTCAGCGTGGCGGATCGCGATCTCGTCGCCGACGATGCCAACGTGCAATGGAATTCTGGACCGAAAGAGCCGAGACTCCGCCTGTGGGCGAGCGCGAATCTCCCTGCCGTCGTGGAGGAAATACCGCAACGACCACGGCCTTCGAATCGGACACGCCACCGCCTGCAGCGATGGAACCCGCTTTAACTCCACCCGAAAGGATCAGTCATGAACGGAAAGACTATGCTGGCTTTGGGGATTGGTTCGGTATCGCTCATCGTCGTGGGTGGCACGGCCATTTCCGCGCAGGACAAGTACACCGTGAAAGTGCCCGGTGGCCTCGCGTTCTCCGAGTTCAGGGGATACGAAGACTGGCAGGTTGTTTCCGTCAGTCTGGATGGAGACCTGCTTGCTACGATCCTCGCTAGTCCCGCGATGATCGACGCTTATCGGGCCGGCGTTCCCGGCAACGGCAAGCCTTTCCCCGAAGGTTCCAAGATGGCGAAGATCCATTGGAGTCCGAAGAAATTGGAGACGTTCCCGGCAGCGACGGTACCGGGCACTCTGCATGACATCGACTTCATGGTGAAGGACAGCAAGAGGTTCGCGGACAGCGGCGGATGGGGATATGCCGTGTTCGACTATGACGCTAAGTCCGACACGTTCACGCCCGGCACCTTGGCTGGCAAGCCGCCGCAGGGTAACGACGCCAAGTGCGGGTTCGCGTGCCACACAATAGCGAAGACAAGAGACTACGTCTTTACGGAGTTCGGGAAGCGGTGAGAAGACCACCATGCTCCGCAAGGAAACCTTCCCATGACCGGGCGTGCGGAGCGCCATCCCGAGATCTGGCTTGCGGCGGGTGTGCGAACGCCGTTCACCAAGATTGACGGCCCGCTCGGCGAGTTCGATGCCATCGAGCTTTCGCTGCCCGTCGTGCGCCACATGGCCGCCCAACTGCGCGGAGGCACCCCGGACTTCGCGGTCTGGGGCACGGTCGTTCCCAGCCTGACCTGGCGCAACATTGCGCGCGAAGTGCTGATGGACGCGGGCGTCCCTCCGACCACTCCCGCCTTCTCCACCGTCATGGCTTGCGCCACTAGCATGATCGGAGCAATCGAGGCCGCCGGGGGCCGGCCGGCGGGACACGTGCGATCGTGAGCCTCTGCGCGGAAGCAGGCCAGGGTAGCGTCGTTCTGTTGGAAGCGGGCTAGTTGATGGGTTCGATCTGATCCCTTGGTCAACAACCACGAGAGAGTTGACGGCATGCCCAATCAACCTTCGCTGCTCGACGAGTTGCGCATTCAATACGAGGCGGCGCGTCAAGCTGCGCCCCCGCCTCCCGACGTCGAGGATTTCCAGCACATCGACGCGCGCATGCGCAAGGCATTTCGGTGGCTCGAAAAGGCGATCAGCTACCTGGACGGGCTCAAGCCTGCGATCGGTCATCGTTTCGATCTGGGCCACGGACTCGTGTTCGAAGCGCCGCGGTTCGGGCGCGGCTCGGTAGGCCAACACGAGCGCCGTATCGTCGGCTTTCCGGTGCTCGACGAAATCAACATCTACTACGAGATCGCGGCATCGAAACCGCTCACCCTCGACGTCGCGCCGGGCAACTACGCCGTCGCGGAAAAGGCCCTCGACGACGCGAATCTGCAATACACGAGCCGCCGAATCGAGGATTCCGGAGGAAACACGCGCCGATGCGCGATTACGGTCCCACCGGCGATTCCGGCATCGGTGTCGTTTCACGTCGCCTATCAGACCGGCTTGGTTGCGGTGGCGCTCGCCAACGTCGACCGGCTCGATCGCGTCACGCTGGAATTTCACAGCAACGCGATCGAAGAACCGATCCTCGAGGATCTCGTGCGCCTGATCCTCGGCCGCGACTCGGTTTTCCTGCGCCGCGCGCCACTCGCCGGGCTCCATCGACGGCCTCCCCCAGTCGCGTAGGGTTCACGGAAGTTGGATGACGCACCCTGTTGAGGGTTAACGCTTGTGTTCGGCGCGGTGTCGCCGGAACACACGCTCCCTTCCGTCGGGGCGGCTGCTCATCGCCGCCGGGGCATTGGCCGCGCGGTGGAAAGCCGTCGTAGCGTGCGCCGCCATGGTCCGGGAGATCAGGGGCCTGCCAGGACAAGAAAAACGGTCAGGCGATTACGCCTAACCGTTTGATTATTCTTGGCTCCCCGACCAGGGCTCGAACCTGGGACCTGCGGATTAACAGACCAGTCCCGGACACACTGAGACGAGATCTTACACCGTGAAACGCACTACGGAAGGTGGCGAGACCGACGGATTATCAAGTGGCTAGTCTCGGAGCCCCGCGTATTTCCGATGAATCGGCTCGAGAGACGCGGTCGAGTCGATCAGCCCATTCGTCGGTAGAGGGCCAGCCTGCATGACAGTGGCCCTACTTTCGACGCTACCACCGTTAGAGGAGCAGACGAACACTGGCGTCTGACGTGCTCAATACGCTTGACTGGACGAACTGACGCGGATGCTGCGAAACCCACCGGTCCCTGCACACTCCGGGGGAAGTTCGCCGCCAACCTCGAAGCCCACCTGAGCACTACGCGACTTAGGGCCTATGTCCGCGGTCGATGGCGAGCGGGCCTCGGCTTTCGGGAGCGAAGAATTTCACGCACACCGGCGTCGGCACGTTCGCGACGTGGCCGGTTGGACGCAGCTTCCCGCTGTCCGGGTCTATGCGGAAGGTCACGATCGAATCGCTGTCCTGATTGGCGGCGAGCAGGAAGCGGCCGCTGGGGTCGATGCCGAAACTGCGTGGGGTCTTCCCCTGCGTCGACTCGTGGCCGACGTGGTGCAAACGTTCCGGCGAGCGGATCGACCCGGTAGATCACGATGCTGTCGTGGCCCCGGTTCGAGGTGTAGACGAACGCGCCTGACGGCGAGATCTGGATGTCGGCGCAGGTGCTCGCGCCGACGAACTCTTCGGGGAGCGTCAGGAACGCTCTGCAGATGCTCGAAGATCCCTGCATTGCCGTCATGCGCCAGAGCCGCCACCGTCGAATCGAGCTCGTTGACCAGATACGCGTACCGGCCGACCCGGGTGCAGGGCGACGTGGCGCGGACCGGCGCCCGGTTTCATCTTGATCCAAGGCACCGCATTCGGTTCGAGCATCCCGCGCTTCGAATCGAAACGGTAGACCATCAGCTTGTCGAGCCCGAGATCTGGAACGAAGGCGTAGCGGTTCGACGCATCGAGCGTGACCGAATGGGCGTGCGGTCCTTCTGGCGCACCGGATCGATGCTCGACCCCTGATGCTGGATGAAGTCCGAGGCCTCCCCCAGGCTGCCGTCGTCGCGCACCGGCAGGACGCACACGCTGCCGCTCATGAAGTTCGCGACGAACACGTGTTTCCGCCGCTGGTCGACGACGACGTGACAGGGATCGGTCCCGTGCGTGAGCTGCCGGTTCAGGAACCGGAGCGCTCCCGTCGTCGGGATCCACGGCGAACGCGCTCACGGTTCCGGTCGGCCTGCCCTCGTACTCTTTCAGTTCGTTGACCGCGTAGAGGAATCGCTGCGTGCTATCGAATGCCAAGTAGGAGGGATTGGCGATGCCCGTCGTCTTGCCGACGAACTCCAGACTGCCCGATGACGGGTCGAGACGGTAGACGTGGATTCCCTCGCCCTTCCCCTGGAGGATCTTCCCGGTGCCGAAGAGGATCGGATCGGTGTAGGTCCCGATGATGACCAGCATCGCTCAGTCCCGGGTCAGCCAGATGCGCCCCACGACGTCGCCGGACTCGAGGCGCGCGACTGCATTGTCGATCTGCTCGAGTGCATACGATGCGCCCAGCACTGGCGTCAGCTGCCCGGTCCGTACCAGTCGGACGACGTCGATCAGGTCTTGCTTGGTGCTGCCACGGCAACCGATGATCTGCTGCTCGGTCTTGAAGAGCCGCATCGATGGGACCTCGAACGTCTCGTCGAGGTACGCGACGACCAGGAACCTCCTCCCGGCCGCAGCACTGCCAACCCCTCGCGGACGCTCGCCCGATTGCCGATGTTGTCGACGACGACGTCGACGCCCTCGCCGTCGGTCAACCGCGCCACCGCTACCTCGAGCGGCTCTTCGGCCGTGTTGATGGCTACGGCGCCGTACTGTGCGGCGAGCGCCAGCCTCTGCGGCCGGCGGCTCGTCGCCAGGACCTCGGCGCCGGCGCTCTTCGCGATCTGCACGCCGTGGATGCCGAGGCCGCCGACGCCCAAGATCAGCACGCGCTGCCCGATGCCGACGCCGCCCTGGTGGATCAGGCTGTGATACATGCAGCGACGGCGTCCGGCAGGATCGCGGCGGCCTCGTACGCAATTCTGTCGTCGAGTGCGACGAGGTTCGCCGTCGGCACCGCGACGTATTCGGCGTGTCCGCCGTCCCGCTCGAATCCGATCCGCGTCATCGTGGGGCAGAGCTGTGTGCGTCCCGCCAGGCAATGGCGGCAGCGCCCGCACGTGACGTCGATCGCCGCGGTGACGCGATCGCCGCTTTTCCACTGCGTGGCTCCCGCGCCCAGCTCGACGACGTCGCCGGAGAGCTGCGTGGCCGACGATCCGCGGCAGCTCGCCCAGCGGTTGTCGCCCGGACAGGAGGTGCAGGTCGGTGCTGCAAAGGCCGCTGGCGCGCACGCGAACGAGCGCCTCGCCGGGGCCCGGCCGCGGCATCGGCCGCAGCGTCGCCTCGAGCGCGCCGCCGTAGCGGGCGATCACCACCGCGCGCATCATGTCCCGCATCACCCGCTACTCCTTGAGCCCGGTCGCAGCGATGCCCTGGATGAAGGCACGCTGCAGGAAGA
>CAWHNE010000014.1:0-47740 GCA_963830485.1 uncultured beta proteobacterium | reverse complement strand
CGACTTGCTCCAGCACATAGTCGCGCACCGCTGTCGGCGCCGCGTCGTCGGACCACGCCGCATCAGCCACGAAATGATGCAAGCGCTGATGCGCAGAACGTACCCGCGTCGGCGTCAGATGCGCCGCCATCGGCTCGACACTCTTCCGTTGCACCGGCAGCAACAACCCGGTGCAGTAACCACGAAACGGCTCTACCCGATCGGCGTGCCCCAATTGTTGCGCAATCAACGACACATATTGCCCAAATCGTTCGGTCGCAGTCCCCATCTCCTCGGCCCCTTGACAAAGCAGTTGAAGATGGGTGGATAATACCTTGTATTTATTAACACAGTAAGACTAGGAGCCTGTCGGGCTTGCTTTCGCGCATGCGACGGCGGCGAGTTGGGCGCAGTTCAAGGCGCGAGCCCGAAGGCATACCGAGCGTATGGCGAGGGCGAGCAACGCAGAAATGCGCCCGACTCGCCCCGTCCCTTCGGGTTGCTGCCAAAAAGCGCGTCTGCTTCGTTGCTCGGCTCGCCGATATTCCCGATATCGGCTTCGCCTCGCGCCTCGCATCCATCGCTTTTTGGCCGGGCAACGCATACGTGAAAGTAAGCCCGACAGGCTCCTGGGACGCCGCGATCGACGCGTGGGAGGCGCGGTCCCTCAGGCCGCTGCGCCGAGCCGGCGCGCGCCGGCAAGGCAGCAACCGAGCTGCATGACGAGCGGCGGCGGGACGGGCAGAGCGCCTGCGAGCACGTTCGCGATCCATCCCGCGATGGTGGCGGCATCGGATGCCGCCGGCAGCGAGGGCTCCGCCTCGATGCTTTCGTCTTCCGCGTCGGCGCATAACGTCACGACGCCCGCAGCCACGTGCTCGAGCCGCGTTTGCCGGTGCGGATCGGCATACGGCTCGCCCTCCGTGCCCAGGAACAGGAGCGCATCGGTACGGGATGCGAGCAGGAACTCGCGCACCGCCGCCAAGTCGGCGACGGACGGTGCGCCGATCACTGCGGTAGCCGTCCCCGGCGAACGGGTCGATCAGCAGCGCGAGGGAGTGCGCGAATGTCGGCAGCGAGTCCCGCGTCGGTCGTGCAAGCAGCCGCCCGAGACCCGGCGCGAGCAACGCCACCGGGGCATAAGCGACTTTGTCGTGCCGGAGACGCGCCTGCGCGTCGGCGAGACTCGTCGCCGGTTCGATACCGAGCTCGCGGAGGACGTCGGCCGTTGTGACACGCCCGCTCGATCCATCGGGCGCCGCGAAATCGGAGTCGGACACGACTTCTTCCACCCGCCTTTGACTGGCGATATTCGATCCCGCTTCCCGCTCGAGTCCGTGCACCAGCACGGGGATCTCGTAGCGCTGCAACAACAGGGCGACCAGGGCGGTGAGATTGGCCTGTCGTCGTGTCCCGTGGTAGGACGGCAGCAGGATCGGCCGCAGACCCTCGTGGGGCGCCTCCAGCCGGGCCGAGTGCGCGTCCAGCGCGCGCATGAATCCCGTCAGCTCGGCAAGCGAAGCGCGGCGGCGCCGCCACGCGGCGAGGATCTGCTCGAGGTCATTTGGACTAACCTCGCCGGCAAGCATCGCGGCGAACAGCACGCGCGCGTCGTCGACGCCAAGCTCGCTGCCTTCCTGCGCGGCAACTCTGATCAACGATGCATTGTCGTGCGGCACCGGTTTTCGCGTCCTCGTCGCCGCTCTACACGAGCCGCAGTGTCGTTGCCCCGGTCAGTCGTTGCGCCAGATCGTTATTTCGTGGACCGACTCTTTGCCCGGCTCGGTGCGATACCCATACCCGTTGCGGTCGAGGATCTTGAACAGCGGCGTCGGGTGGCAGTCGATGACGAGCGTCAGGCGGTCGCCGGCCTGGAAGTCACCGATCGTCTCGAGCACGAGCTCGAGCGGCTGCGGCGGCTCCATGCCGCGCACGTCGAGCGTGAGTTCGCGCGCCATCAGCGCGCGCTCCTGGCCGTGAGTGTCGATGCGCACGATTTCATGGCGCCATTGTTCGTCGGTGCGGCGACGAGGGGCCTTGACCCGCATCAAGAAAGGAAAACGGCGGCATCACCAGCAACGGCCCGGGCCACGGGCCCGCCCGACGTGATCAGCGCAGCGCGTGCGCGATGTTCAACGACGCCGCGAACACGAGCACCGCGCCCGCCTGATGCGCCGCGGCGAGCGGGACCGGCACGACCAGGAGCAGCGTGGCGATCCCAAGCGCGATCTGCAGGGCGAGGAGCGCGAGCAGCAGATGCCCGCCCGTCCGTGCGCGCGGCGGCAGGTCGGGCGCCGTACGGAGCTTCCACCACAGCACGGGAACGAGAAACGCCAGCAGCCACGCGAGCGCGCGGTGGTCGAACTGGACCGTCGCCATGTTCCAGAAGAAGTTCTTCCACCACGGATCGATCGACAGGATCTCGGGCGGAACGATGCTGCCGTGCATCAGCGGAAACGTGTTGTACGCGAAACCGGCGCGGATGCCGGCGACGAAGCCTCCGGTCAGCGCCATGACGAACACGAGCGCCGCCACAGCATACGAGAGCCGCCGCGTTGCGCGCTGCGTCGGCGTCGCGAGGGCCGCGCGCCTCGGGTCGAGGAGCGAGAGGCCGATCCAGAACATCGCGGCGAAGATCGCGAGCGCGATGCCCAGGTGGGCCGTCAGACGGAACTGCGAGACGCGCGGATCGTCGACGAGACCGCTCTGCACCATGTACCAGCCCATGGCGCCCTGCAGCCCCCCCAGCACGAAGATACCGGCCAGTTTCCAGCCATGGCCTGCGGGAATTCGCCGACGCGCCGCGAACCATAGCAGCGGGACGAGGAACACGACCCCGATCGCTCGCCCCAGCAGCCGATGGATGTACTCCCACCAGAAGATGCCCTTGAACTCGGCGAGCGTCATCGCGTGGTTGACCTGCCGGAACTCGGGCGTGAGCTGATACTTGGCGAACGTGTCCTGCCATTGCGCGTCGGTGAGCGGCGGCAGCGTGCCGACGATCGGCTGCCACTCGACGATGGAAAGCCCCGACCGCGTGAGCCGGGTCACGCCGCCGACGACGACCATCGCGAAGACGAGCGCGCAGCAGACGAATAGCCACATCGCGACCGGGTAGTTTGCTGCGGCGCGCAACGATGCGTCGCGCATGCGCGGTTCGAGTGTGGGAGACGCGGCAGCAGGGGTCGACATGGCGCGCATTTTGCCACGGCTATCTTCGCGCTCGCGTGCGGCGGTCAAGAAAATGTGAACGAGTGTCACCCCATCCGGAAATTCTTGATGCGCATCAATTCGATTCGGCGCGACTCGGCCGTAGAGTCCGCCGAACCCGCGCTGGATGGTTGCGCGCACCGCGCGCGCACGACGTTCCGGCCGGCCCGATCCCGACGCGCCTTACCGGGCGAACACAAGGAGCACCGCGCCATGGCCACCGTGAACACGAATCCCGTCGACGACGACATCCCCGAGGAACCGGTACCCGTGATGCAGCAGTTGCTCGATAACCCGTTCCTGCTGCTGTTCATCGGAATCGCGATGCCGACGGTGCTCTACATCGTCTGGGGCGTGATGGAGATCGTCGGCATCCCGGTCGCCAAGTAATCCGGGTCAATTACAAGGGAGCGTTACCCCATGAGCGCCATTGCCCCCCCGCCCGCCCGGGTCTGGTGGAAACAGCCGCTGGACCGCGTCGAAGGCACCTGGATCGCGATCGCCTTCGTCTGGTGCCTGATCATGTTCTTCATGATGCCGTACTGGCACGTCTTCGGTAAGCAGAACCTCGCCAACGAGGCGTACCGGACCACGCCAGAGCAGTTCACCGCCAAGACCCAGGCGATGGTCGACAAATACAAGGTGCGCGAGGAGACTGACCAGAAGATCCCGGTGGTCCATCCGCCCGCGGGCAACGACGTCTACCTGATCGCGCGCCTCTGGCAGTGGTGGCCGATGCTCGAGCTCGAGGAGGGCAAGACCTACCGAGTGCACCTCGCTTCGATGGACTGGCTGCACGGCTTCTCGCTGCAGCCGGAGAACATCAACATCGAAGTGCACCCGAACTACGAGCACGTCGTCACGCTGACGCCGACGAGAGCGGGCACGTATTCGATCATCTGCAACGAGTACTGCGGCATCAACCATCACACGATGGCCAGCCGGCTGTACGTCGTGAAGTCCAAATAGGGGGCGACGATGGCCGTCAACCGGATGTTCCGTACCTGCCCGTCCACGGGTCTCGTCTACCACGAGCCCGCCGAAAAGCTGATGCGCTGGAACGCGGTGGCCGCCGTCGTGGCGCTGCTCGTCGGCGGCGTTCTCGCGTTGCTCGTCACCACGACCCGATGGCAGGCGATCCACCTGCTGCCGCCGGACTGGTTCTATCTCGTGTTGACCGCGCACGGGCTCAACATGCTCGTGTTCTGGATCATCTTCTTCGAGATCGCGGTACTCTATTTCTGCGCGTCGACGCTGCTGCGCTGCCGGCTCGCGGCGCCCGGGATGGCGTGGGCCGCGTTCTGGCTGATGATCATCGGCGCGCTCGTCAACAACGTCGCCGTGTTCCGCGGCGACTCGTCGGTGATGTTCACGTCCTACGCGCCGATGGGTGCGCATCCGGCGTTCTACCTCGGCCTCATCCTGTTCGCCGTCGGTGCGCTGATCGCCTGCTTCGTCTTCTTTGGCACGCTCGTCGTCGGCAAAGCCGAGAAGACCTACAACGGCTCGGTGCCGCTGGTCACATTCGGCGCCGTGACGGCCGCGATCATCGCGGTCTTCACGATCGCGTCCGGCGCGATCATCCTGATCCCGACGTTCCTGTGGTCGCTCGGCCTGATCGACCACATCGACTCGCTGATGTACAGGACGGTGTGGTGGGCCTTCGGCCACAGCTCGCAGCAGATCAACGTGGCCGCGCATGTGTCGGTCTGGTACGCGATCGCGGCGATCGTGTTCGGCGCGAAGCCGATGTCGGAAAAAGTGTCGCGAACCGCGTTCCTTCTCTACATCGCGTTCCTGCAGCTCGCGTCCGCGCACCACCTGCTCGCCGATCCGGGGCTGACGTCGAACTGGAAGATCTTCAACACGAGCTACGCGATGTACCTCGCCGTGCTGGCATCGATGGTCCACGGGCTCACGGTGCCGGGCGCGATCGAGGTCGCGCAGCGCGAGAAGGGCTTCAACAACGGCCTGTTCGAGTGGCTGCGCAAGGCGCCGTGGGGCAATCCGGTGTTTGTCGCGATGTTCCTCTCGCTGATCGGTTTTGGTTTCCTCGGCGGGATCTCGGGCGTGATGATGGGCACCGAGCAGTTGAACCTCATCATCCACAACACGATCTATGTGCCGGGCCACTTCCACGCGACGGTCGTCGTCGGGACCACGCTCGCGTTCATGGGCCTCACGTACTTCCTGATCCCGACCTTGTTCCGGCGCGAGCTGATGTTCCCTGGAATGGCCAAGTGGCAGCCCTACCTGTTCGGACTCGGCATGATGGGGTTCGCGCTGTTCATGATGGGCGCCGGGACGCTCGGCGTGCCGCGGCGGCATTGGGACATCTCGTTTGCCGGCAACGCGCTGCCGTACGAGTTTCCGGGCACCGCGTGGCTCATGATGAGCCTCATGGCGATCTGCGGCCTCGCGGCGATCGTCGGCGGCGTCATGTATCTGCTGATCACCGTCGGCAGCGTGTTCCTCGGCAAGAAGATCGCGACGCCGGGCTTCGTCCACGTGAGGGCGAAGGACGGGGTCGCGCCGACGACGAAGCCGGTCGAGGTGGCGTTCGAGGCGCACGGGACGAACATCGGGACCGCCGGATTCGTCGCGCCGGGAACGTTCGTGCTCGCGCTCGTGTTTCTGGTCGCATTCGTCCTTTACTACTTCGTGAACTGGAAATACCTCTCGACAGTCTGGCCACTGAGCTAGCGATCGGAATGGCGCGGTGAAGCGCCGTCATTCCCGCGCAGGCGGGAATCCAGTGTCTCTTGCAAGACGCCACTGGGTCCCCGCCTTCGCGAGGACGACGAACCCCGCAGGAGGCCTCGGATGACGATCAGAACGACCGCCGCGAATGAGCCCAGCCGGTCGACGGGGAATCTCGTCCGCGGTGCGCCTGTTCTTCGACCTGTTCAAGCTGCGGATCGGGCTCGTGATCGGCTTCACCGCCGTCGCGGGCCTCGCGATTACGCCGGGGCCGTCCCTGCCCGGGTGGCAGGTGCTCGTGCTCGCGCTGGCCGTGACGATGGCTTCGGCCGCCGCGGGCGCATTCAACCAGTACGTCGAGCGCGATCTCGACGCGCAAATGGGCCGCACGCGTCGCCGCGCGTTCGTGACCGGACGGCTCACCGCCGGCCCGCGCTGGCTCGCGGCGATCATCGGAATCGGCGCGGCCGGTGTCGCGCTCGCCGCCATTGCGATCAACGTGTCCGCGGCGATCTACACGTTCCTGGGCGCGTTCACCTACGGCGTCGTCTATACGGTGTGGCTCAAGCGCCGCACATGGTGGAACATCGTGATCGGCGGGCTCGCCGGCAGCTTCGCCGTGCTGGCCGGCGCCGCGGCGGTTACGCCCGATTCTGTCGGGCCAATGCCGCTCGTGTTCGCGGTCGTGCTGTTCCTGTGGACGCCGCCGCATTTCTGGAGCCTCGCGATCGCCTTCCGCGAGGACTACGCGGCCGCGAAAGTGCCGATGCTGCCCGTGGTCGTCGGCGACGCGCGCGCCGCCCGCGCGGTATTGATGGGCGCCGCGATGCTCGTTACCGCGTCGCTGGTGCCTGCGTTGCTCGGGATGGGATGGATCTATCTCGCCGCCGCCGTCGGGGGCGGCGCGTACCTGCTCTCGACGAGCGCGCGCCTCGCCCTCGCGCCGAACCGCCGTGCGGCGATGGTCAATTTCCACGCGTCGCTGATTCAGCTGACGCTCCTGCTCGTCGCCGCGATCGCCGACGCCGCCCTGCATGCGTGACCCGCTCAAGCCCGGGATCGACCCGAACACGCTGCTTCTCGCGGCGGCGATCGGACTTGCGCTGATGCTGGTCGCCGGGTTGCTGTTCGCGCAGCCGCTCCCAGCTGGCAAGCCGCTGGACCCGCGCGAAGCGCTCGACGTCTCGCAGCGCGCCGTCGGCACGGTGCTCGGCGACCATGCGTTCGTCGACCGGGACAGGAAGATCGTGCGCCTTGCGGCGTACCGAGGGAAGCCGATCGTCGTCCAGTTCATCTACACCGGGTGCTTCCAGGTCTGCCCGACCACGACGAAGTTCCTTGGCCGAGCGGTCGCCGAGGCGCAACAGGCGCTTGGGACCCGACGCGTTCCGGGTCGTCACGGTCGGATTCAACCTGCCGTTCGACACGCCGGAGGCGATGCGCGAATTCCAGCGGAAGCAGGGCATCGACCTTGCGAACTGGGATTTTGTCGCCGGCGACGCCGCCACCGTCGAAGGCCTCGCGCGCGACACGGGATTCGTCTGGACGCCCACGGCCGCCGGCTTCGACCACCTGACTCAGGCGACGATCGTCGACGGCAACGGCCGCGTTTTCCGGCAGATCTACGGCGAATCGTTCGAGTTGCCGATGTTCGTCGGGCCACTGCGTGAGCTCGTCACGGGCGCGTCTGCGCCGGCGCAGAGCCTGTCGGGCCTCCTCGACAAGGTCCGCATCCTCTGTACGGTCTACGATCCGCGTGCCGGCAAATACCGGCTCAACTACGGCCTCTTCATCGAGATCTTCGCGGGCCTCTCCGTGCTCGGCGCGACGGCGGCGTACCTGATCGCCGGCCTGCGTCGCGGCCACGCGCGCCGGCGCGCCGCTTGATGCACATCATGTCGGCACGCGAAACACCCCGATAGCATTCGGTCATCGTCCGGTTTCTTCCCGGCTTCGGCGCCATTGCCTCGGTCCGTCGCCGGCCTTTTCTTCCTCGCCGCCGTGATCGCGCCCCCTTGCGCGATCGCGGCTGGACGCGGACGATTCCACCGATGCTGAAACTCGTCCAGCGCGCAGGGCAACAAGCGTTTCTCGCTGCCGAAGGCCTGTTCAACCGGGTCTTCGGCGACGAGCAGAATCCGTTCTACTACCTCGGCGCGATCGCGAACTGGCTGCTGTGGGTCGTGGTCGCGAGCGGACTCTATCTCTACGTCTTCTTCGCCACGGGCGTCCGCGAGGCCTACGCTTCCGTCGAGTACCTGACGCGCGAGCAATGGTGGGCCGGCGGCATCATGCGCAGCTTCCACCGCTACGCGTCGGATGCGATGGTGCTCGCCATGGCGCTGCATCTGCTGCGGCACTTCGTATTCGACCATTACCGCAGCTTCCGCTGGTTCTCGTGGATATCGGGCGTCCTGCTGCTATGGCTCGTCTACATCTCCGGCATCAACGGGTACATGTTGCCGTGGGACGGTACGGCCCAGTTCGTCACCGTCGCGACCGCGGAGTGGCTGGATGCGCTGCCGATCTTCAACGGCGCGCTCGTGCGCAACTTCATCACGCCGGATGCCGTCAACGACCGGCTCTTCTCGCTCCTGTCGTTCCTTCACATCGGATTGCCGCTGGGCGTGCTCGCGCTGCTCTGGGTGCACACGCAACGCGTCCCCGGCGCGAAGACGATTCCGCCGCGCCCGATCTGGATCGGTCTCGCGCTGGCGATGCTCGCGCTGTCGTTGGTGAAGCCCGCGGTATCGGGACCCCCCGCCGATCTTGCCGCGGCGCCGACGACCATTGCGTTCGACTGGTTCTACCTTCCCGTTTACCCACTGATTTACGCGTGGTCGCCCGGTGCCGCGTGGGCGCTGGTGGGCGCGCTGACGCTGGTCCTCGTCGCGCTGCCGTGGCTGCCGCCGAAGCGCGCCGCGAAGGACGACCTGCACCTGATGGTGCGACCCGACAACCGGATCATCCCGGCGCGGCCCGGCGAGACGATCCTCGAGGCCGCGCTGCGCGAGGGGATCGCATTCCCGTACGAGTGCCGCAACGGCGGCTGCGGCAAGTGCAAATGCACCGTCACGTACGGACCGGTCGACCAGGGGCCGCATCAACAGACGGCGCTCTCCGACGCCGAGCGCGCGCAAGGCATGGTGCTCGCGTGCAGCGCGACGCCGCTCTCCGACATCGAACTCGAATACGTTCCGCTCGCACCACCCGGCGGCATCCGGCCGCGCCAGTACACGGCGACCATCGTCGCGATGTCGAAGGCCACCGCCGACGTGATGATCGTGAAGCTCGCGGTCGAGGGCGAGCCGATCCGTTTCTACGCCGGCCAGTACATCAACGTCGTGCTCGACGACGGTGCGCAGCGGAGCTTCTCGTTCGCGACTGCGCCACACGAGAACAGCGTGATCGAGCTGCAGATCCGGCGAATTCCGGGCGGACGCTTCACCACGCACGTGTTCGAGGAGATGAAAGTGGGCGACAAGGTCCGCTTCGAAGGTCCGCTGGGCTCGTTTTTCCTGCGCGAAGATTCCTCGAAGCCGATCATCTTCGTCGCGGGGGCGACCGGCTTCGCGCCGGTCAAGAGCATGCTCGAGCACGCGTTCCACGTCGGGATGAAACGGAAGATGGTGTTGTACTGGGGCGTGCGCACGCTCGCCGATCTCTATCTCCCGGACCTGCCGCAACAGTGGGCGCGCGAGCATCCCAACTTCACGTTCGTCCCGGTGCTCTCCGAACCGGGGCCCGAGGATCGCTGGACCGGACGAACGGGGCTCGTGCACGAGGCGATCCTCGCCGACTTCCCGGACCTCGCTGGCCATCAGATCTACGCGTGCGGCTCGGCGAAGATGGTCGAGGCCGCGCACCCGGCGTTCCGGGCGAAGGGGATGCAGCAGGACGACTGCTTCTCCGACGCGTTTCGGCTTGCGCCGCATCTTGCGCACAAGGTCGACGGTGCCGACATGGTCAAGCTCGGCGGAGCGGATTGACCGGTGACGACATGGCAGAACCTGCGAACAAACTCGTGAGTTACGCGCTGCAAGCCGTCTGCTACGCGGCCTTCATCGCCGTCGTCGGCTATTTCGCGACGTCGCCGCCGTATGTTCACCTGCCCGCAGGCGAGGCGCTCGTCAAGCTCTCGTTCCAGCACGCGGGCGAGCGCAAGGAGGCGTGCCACGAACGAACGCCGGAGGAGCTCGCGAAGCTCGCGCCCAACATGCGTGCCGCCTCCGTGTGCCCGCGCGAACGCGTGCCGGTCGAGGTCGAAGTCGAGCTGGACGGCAAGCCGTTGTTCGCGATGGTCGCGCCGCCCTCGGGTCTCTCGAAGGACGGGGCCTCGACCGTCTACCGCCGCGTCGCGGTACCCGCGGGCGCGCACCGCATCGTCGCCCGGTTGAAGGATTCGCCCGGAGGCGGCTTCGGCTACGTCACCGAGCGCACGATTGATCTCGCACCCGGACGCGTGCTGGTCATCGATTTCGACAAGAAGGAAGGCGGCTGGGTGTTCCGCAGTTAACGCCGGTCAAGCTGCGGCGCCGCGACGGACGCTATCCTTGTCCAATGGACGGCCGACGCACAAGCGTACCGACGGCGCCGCGGATCGCTGCGGACACCGCCGCCTCTGGAACGGTCGGGCGCATGCTGCGGTCCGCTCTCGACGCCTGTCGAGCGCACGTTCGATACACCCTTCGGCCAGGCCGGGAATCCGTGGCGGCATCTGGGCGGCATCGCCTTCACCCTGTTCTGGATCGTCGCCGCGACCGGTATCTGGATCTACGTCGGCTTCGACACGCGCGTCGATGGCGCCTTCGCCTCGGTCGAGCGCCTCTCGTCAAACGCGTTTCCGCTGGGCTCGCTTGCGCGGAGCCTCCACCGCTACGCGTCGGATGCGTTCGTGCTCGTGACGCTCCTGCATCTGGCACGCGAATGGACGCGCGGCCGCTATGCGCACTTCCGCCGCTTCTCGTGGCTGACCGGCGTGGCCGCGCTGTGGCTCGTCTTCGCGTCGGGCATCGGCGGGTTCTGGCTCGTCTGGGACGGGATCGCCCAATACAGCCTCATCGCGACGACCGAGTGGCTGGACGCCCTGCCGATGTTCGGCGGCTCGCTCACGCGCAACTTCATCGCGGCGGGTGCCGTCAGCGATCGCCTGTTTTCCCTGCTGATCTTCCTGCACATCGGACTGCCGCTGGCGCTGCTCGCGGTCATGTGGGTACATCTGCAGCGGCTGTCGCGCCCGGCGACGCAGCCGCCGCGCGCGCTCGCGTGGGGGACGCTCGCCGCGCTCGTTCTGCTTTCGCTCGTCCGGCCCGTCGCAAGCGCGCCGCGCGCCGATCTCGGGACCGCGCCCGGCACGCTTGCGCTCGATTGGTTCTACCTGGGCGTGCACGCGTTGGCCGACTGGACCTCGCCCGCCGCGCTGTGGGTGGTCGTCGGCGGCGGGACGCTGCTGCTCGCCGCGCTGCCTTACGTTTCGCGGGCGGCACGCATGCCGCGCCCCGCAGCCGCCGTCGTCGACCTCACGAACTGCAACGGCTGCGCGCGCTGTTTTGCCGACTGTCCATATGCCGCGGTAACGATGCAGCCGCGCACCGACGGCAAGTCGCTGCCGCGGCAGGCGGTGGTGGATCCGGCCCTGTGCGCAGGCTGCGGCATCTGCGCCGGCGCGTGCCCGTCGTCGACGCCGTTCCGCTCGGCCGGAGATCTCGTGACGGGCATCGATATGCCGCAGGCACCGATTCGTGCGCTGCGAACCGCGCTCGAAGACGCGTTGGCCGGCCTCGCCGCGCAACCCGTCGACCCGAGCCGGCCGCGGATCGTCGTGTTCGGCTGCGGCCCGACGCAAGCGGGCGCGGACGTCGCGCGCGTCGCCGATGCGCAGACAGCGGCGCTGCCGCTCATTTGCGCGGCGCAGCTCCCGCCGTCGTTCGTCGAATACGCGCTGCGTGCGGGTGCCGACGGGGTGCTCGTCACCGGCTGCCGCGACGGCGACTGCGCGTTCCGGCTCGGCAACCGCTGGCAGGTCGAGCGGCTCGAAGGTGTCCGTGAGCCGCATCTGCGCGCCGTCGTTCCGCGCGATCGGCTCCGCATCGCGTGGGCCGGCCGCGGCGACGAGTCCGCGCTGGTGCGGGCGCTGGACGCGTTTCGTGCCGACATCGCGGCGACCGCGAACCGCACGCCGTTCGCGCCGCCGCCCAAGCGCGTCCAGGTTCGGTAGTATTGCCGTCCATGGTTCCGGCGCACGATTCCGACGCAGCGCGCGCGACCTTGCGCACCGGCACTGCGGCGGTCCGACTCGACGTCGATCTCGCCTTCGGGCGCTATACGCTCGCGCTGCCGCGCGACGCGCGCATGCGGCTCGCGGCGGGCTGGCTCGCGCTCGGCATCGCGGCACTCGCCGCATCCGGCATCCTGGCCGTGCTGCTCGTGGCGTCGCGCACACCGGGCGTCGCGCGCCTGTTCCCGGTCGCGACATTCTTCCACGCGGCGCTGGTCGCGCATGTCGATCTCTCCGTACTCGTCTGGTTCGTCGCTTTCGCCGGCGCCCTGTGGAGCCTGAACAGCACGCCGCGGCTGCTTGCCGTCGGCTGGGTGGCGCTCGCGGCGGCGGCCATTGGCGCCGCAACGATGGCGGTGGCACCGTTTACCGAAGGAACGCCGATCATGGCGAATTACGTACCCGTGATCGAGTCGCCGGTCTTTCTCGGTGGTCTGACCGCCTTCGGCGTGGGCCTCGCCCTCGTCGTCGCGCGCGGACTATTCGCGTCGCCGCTCGTCGGCATGCGGCTCGACGGCGCGGGCGCCCTGCGCTTCGGCCTGAACGGCGCCATCGTCGCCACGGCGGTCGCGCTGATCGCGCTCGTGTGGTCGTTCGCCGCACTGCCCCCCGGGCTCGACGGCAAGGCGTACTACGAGCTCCTGTTCTGGGGCTCGGGCCACCTCTTGCAGTTCGCGTGGACGCTGCTCATGCTCGTCTCCTGGCTGCTGCTTGCCGACGCGGTCGGCGCGCGCGTTCCGCTCTCGTCGCGCGTGGTCGCACTCCTGTTCGGGATCGGCCTCGCGTGCGTGTTCGCGACGCCGGTCATCTACCTCGCCTGGAGCGTAACCTCGGTCGAGCACCATCGGCTGCAGACGTGGCTGATGCGCTTCGGCGGCGGCCTCGCGATCGCGCCGGTCGCGGCGGCGGTCATCCTGGCGCTCGTGCGGAGCCGGCGCGGCACGCGGGACCTGGCGGCGCGCCCCCTCGCAGCGGCGCTGACGGCGTCGATCGTCCTGTTCGGGATCGGTGGCGCGATCGGCTTCGCGATCCACGGCAGCGACGTGACGATCCCGGCGCATTATCACGGCTGCATCGTCGGCGTGACGATCGCGATGATGGGCGTCGTCTATTGGGCGCTGCCGCGCCTCGGTTGCGCCGCGCCGCTGCCGCGGCTCGCGACGTGGCAGCCTTATCTCTACGGCGGCGGCCAGCTCCTGCACATCATCGGCCTCGTCTGGTCCGGCGGCTACGGTGTCCAGCGCAAGGTCGCCGACGGCGCGGTTGTCGAGCGTTCGCTCGAGCAGGTCGCGGGCATGGGCCTGATGGGGCTGGGTGGCCTGGTCGCGGTCATCGGCGGCATGCTGTTCGTCGTGATCGTGGCGATCGCCGTGCTCCGGCGGCCGCGCGCGGCGCGCCCGTGACCGCCGCCGCCGACTCCTCCGCGCGACTGCGGCTCCTCTTTGCGCGTGCCGCCGTTGCCGCCGCGGCGCTGACGTTTGTCGTCATCGTCGCGAGTGCATTCATGCGGCATACGCAGGTGGGGCTCGGCTGCGACGGTTGGCCCGCGTGCTACGGACTGTTCGACGAGGCCGCGGAGGCCGCGCCGACGCTTGCCGTGCGCATCGTTCGCATCGCGCATCGGCTCGCGGCGACCGGCGTGCTCGCGCTCGTCATCGGATTGCTTCTGATCGCGTGGACGCAGCGGCCTCCATGGAAAAGGGAAGGCACGCTCGCGCTGGCCGCGCTCGCGCTCGCCGCCGGCCTCGCGGTGCTGGGCATCGCGACGCCCGGTGCGCGGCTGCCCGCGGTCACGCTCGGCAACCTGCTCGGCGGCTACTTGCTGCTCGCCACTCTGGCGGCGACCGCCGCCGCGGCGCAGCCTGCTCTGTGGGATGTTGCCGCGTCGGCCCGCCAGGCACCGCTGCGCTGGCTCGCGCTCGCGGTTCTCGTGTTCATCTTCGTCCAGACGGCGCTCGGCGGCTCGATCGGCGCGCAGTATGCGCTGCCCGCATGCACGACGCTCGGCAAGTGCATGGGTTTTCCGTTCGACGAATTCCGTATCACCGCCGCCCTCGATCCCTTCCGGCCACTGGCAATCGTCGCCGGCCGCGTCGTGCCGCCGCCCGATGCCGCCGGCGTCTTCGTCATCCATCGCACGCTCGCGATCGTCGCCGTGGTCGTCACGCTGATCGTCGCCTGGCATCTGCGCCAGGGCTCCCGCCGACTGGCAGGAACGCTCGCCACCCTCGCCGTCGCGGCGGCGCTCGCGGGAATTGCCGCGGTCGCCGCGGCGCCGTCTCTGCCCCTCACGGTCGCGCACAACGCATGCGCCGCACTGCTCGTCGCGACGCTGGCCGTCGTCGCCGTCCGGACGGCAGTCGCGTCCGGATCATCGTGAGCGACCGCCCGCGTCTCATCGCGCATCTCGACATGGATGCGTTCTACGCGTCGGTCGAGCTGCTGCGCTATCCGGAGCTCCGTGGCAGGGCCGTCGTGATCGGCGGCGGTCGGCGCAGCACGACCAGTGCGGACGAAGGCACATTCGCGACACTGCGCGACTACGTCGGCCGCGGCGTCGCAACCACGGCCACCTACGAGGCACGCGCGCTCGGCGTCCACTCCGGGATGGGCCTGATGAAGGCTGCGCGCCTCGCGCCCGACGCGATTCGCCTGCCTGCCGACTTCGACGCCTATCGCCGCCACTCGCGGCTGTTCAAGACGGCGGTCGCAGCCATCGCGCCCTGCATCGAGGACCGCGGCATCGACGAGATCTACATCGACCTCACCGACGTCGATGCGCCGCCGAACGCCGTGCGCGACGTGGTGGCTCCCGATGCAGAAACGCGCGCGCTCGCCCAGTCGATCAAGGACGCCGTGCGCGCGGCGACCGGTCTATCGTCGTCGATCGGTGTCGCGCCGAACAAGCTGCTCGCGAAGATCGCCTCCGAGCTCGACAAGCCCGACGGCCTCACGCTCGTCACGCTCGCCGATCTCCCGCACCGGATCTGGCCGCTGCCCCCGCGCAGGATCAACGGCATCGGACCGAAGGCCGCTGCGAAGCTCGAAGCGCTCGGCATTCGCACGATCGGCGAGCTCGCGCACGCGGAGCCCGCATGGCTCGTCGAGCAGTTCGGGCGACACTACGGCGCCTGGATGCACGAGGCGGCCCACGGTCGCGACGAGCGCGCCGTCGTCACCCACACCGAGCCCAGTTCGATCAGCCGCGAGACGACGCTCGACCGGGACCTCTCCGCAACGCGCGACCGCGCGCAGCTCACGCAGATCTTCACCGACCTATGCCTTCACGTCGCGGACGATCTGCGGCGCGCGGGATACGCGGGCCGCACGATCGGCCTCAAGCTGCGCTACGACAACTTCAAGACCGTGACGCGCGACCAGACGATCGCCGTCGCGACGCAGGACGGGCCGACGATTCGGCGCGCGGCGGGCGAATGTCTGAAGCGCGTGCCCCTCGATCGCCGCATCCGGCTCCTTGGCGTGAGGGTCAGCGCACTCGTGCCGATCGACGACGTCGGCGCGACACCGAAGCCCGAATCCGATCCGACGCCGTCGCTGTTTTGACGTGCCGCAACGTCCATCCGCGCCCGGCCGCTTTGCGCTTTCACGGGACGTCGGGTAACGTACGCGGAATGGTTGCCCGGTTGATTCGGTTGCCTTTCGTCGCCGTTGTGCTCGCATCGGCCGCGCTCGCCCAGGGTCCGGACCGCTCCCTCGATCCCTCACCCGATCGACGGCTACCTCGTTACGCGGCAGGAGAACAGCTGCCTGGAATGCCACGACAGCCCGAGCGAGATCGGGAAGAAGCGCGTGAAGGGGCTGCCCCCGCCGGCACCGGCGAGCCACTACGGCAAGCTCGAAGGCAAGCCCCAGGTCGCCGACGCGCACTTCAATTGCACGTCGTGTCATACGCGAAAGTGAGCGGCCCGCTTCGCCCGCGCGACGGAGGCCCTCATGAATGAAATCTTCGTCGCGGCCGCGATCTTTGCCTGTCTGGTTGCCGCTTCGCTCGGTGGCGTCTTAGTGTCCGAGCGACTGCCGGCCCACCACCGTCAAGAGGAGACTTACAACGTCGTCAGGCTCGCCGCGAACATCTTCGTGGTCATGACGTCGTTGGTGCTCGGGCTGCTGATCAACTCGGCCAAGAACACCTTCGAGGCGATCGATCGCAATGTGCATACGTTCTCGACGGAACTGATCCTGCTGGACCGGAGCCTGCGTCACTATGGCCCGGAAGCCACGGACGTTCGCCAGCGACTGGCCGCTTATGTACGGCAGGCGA
Source organism: uncultured beta proteobacterium (assembly GCA_963830485.1). GTDB lineage: Bacteria > Pseudomonadota > Gammaproteobacteria > Burkholderiales > Casimicrobiaceae > CAIWHR01. The sequence goes on along the minus strand of CAWHNE010000014.1, from coordinate 31,292 downwards.
TCAATGGCACGTGGCCGGCCGATGGTTCCTCGACCCTGGAAGATCGTTCGGCAGAGACTCTGCTCGACGAAATCGGATCCGGACTGATGGCCATACGACCGTCCGATCCGCGCGTGTCGAGATGTGGCGCGAGGCCCACAGCAACCTTCAGAATGTGGTGAAACGGCGCTGGGCTCTGATCGAGGAATCCGAAGGGACGACTCCGACGGCGTTCCTTGTCATGGTGGTCGCGTGGCTCGTACTCATTTTCGCGAGCTTTGGATACCGAGCGCCACGAAACGCCGTGGTGGCCATAACCCTGGTGGTGTCGGCACTCCTGATTTCGGGCTCCATCTATCTGATCATCGACATGAATATCCCGTTTTCAGGACCGATCAAGATTTCACCGGCCCCCCTGCAGCGGGCAGAGGAGCAACTGCGCAGGTGAAAGCCGAGATTTGCAGTAGCAGGGTCGGTGTGCCGCCACCGATGGCCGACGGCCGAAGACGATCGTCACGGGTCGAACGCGAGCCCGTGCTGTCGAACTTTGTTACATGCGCAGCGCCGTTGAAAACGCGGCGCGTTCCAGGCGATTGATTTGCCGACCGTTTCCGATTTCGGAACGCAGCTTGCTTGTGGTGGACACCCGGTCGCCTACCGTCAAGGGTGTTCGCGTCCGAGTGCGGGATCTCCATCGCCAGGGAGGCGCTCATGTCGAAAATCCTGCGGCGGTTGCTGGCCGTGACGCTGCTCGGGGTCGCGTCCGGCGCGGCCGCATCGCCGTGCCTTCCCGGCACGCTGTCGGACTACATAAGTCTTGCGGCCGGTTGTGAAATCGGAACCACGACATTCGCCGGCTTCTACGTGGCGCCTGGCGAAACGTTCGCGACGCCGATCGACCCGAACCTGGTCCAGGTGACCCCCACCGGTTCCGCCTCCGACCCTGGTCTGCTGTTCACGCTGAACGCGGCCGCGTCAGCGTCGACCCTTCTCGAAGCGTTCTTCCACTTCTACGTGTCAACGGGGCCCGGCGTTTCGCTCACCGGTGCGCGCGCCATGGCCGGGGGTGCAAGCGCCACCGGAGATGGCGTCGCGCTGCTGGTCGAAGACCTGTGTATCGGCGGCGTATTCGCTCCGTTGGAGCCCGTCCTTTGCAGCGGACTCCCCGACGCAATGATTGCGTTCGCGACCGAATTGGATTCGCTCGCCGATGCCAGCCTGCTCTTTGGCAGCGTCGACTTCATCGACGTCTTCGCCGCCTTGAGCGTCGATGGCGGGTTGAGCGGAACGGCAGCGCTCGGAAGCGGACTGTTGAGCTTCGCGACCACGGCCGCACCCGCACCGGAGCCTCCGATGCTTTCGCTCGCTGCCTTTGCCCTAGCCGTGCTCGCCGTCGTCAGGCGCCGGCAGCCGCTGCGCGCCGCACGCTGATTTGACCGCCGTCCCCCGGACACGGCGGACGGCTTCGTCGCCGAAAGGAGGCGCCATCATGCGTACCCTCGTCCTCGCTTCAATCCTCGCCGCCTGTTGCGCTCTTGCGACGCCGGTCTTCGCCGCCAACCACCGCGAGGCGCCGCTCACGGCGCTCGACCAGAAGGCCGACATCACCGACGTCTACGCGTTTCGCAGCTACGCCGCCGCGGGCCCGACGGCGATCCCGCTGGTCACGCTCATCATGTCGGTCGATCCGTTCCTCGAGCCGGCGAACGGCCCCAACTGGTTGCCGTTCGATCCGGACATCCTCTACGAGATCAAGATCGACAACAACAACGATGCGGTCGAAGACATCGTCTTCCAGTTCCGCTTCACGACCGAGCAGCGGCTTCCGAACCTGTTCCAGGTCTACGCCGGCGCCGGGAGCGGTATCGTGGCACCGAGCAACTCGCCGCCTCCGGTACCGCCCGGCACGCTGATCGTGCCGCCGCAGATCACGAGCTTCAGCAGTATCGGCCTCGGTCAGCGCAGAGCTACACGGTGACCATGATCAAGGGCGGCGTCGCCACGCCGATCACCGGCGCGGGAGCCTTCTTCGCCGTGCCGGCCAACGTCGGACCGCGCACGATGAACTACGACGCGCTGTTCAACGCCGCCGTGTACACAACGGCGATGGCGAACGTCAAGGTGTTCGCCGGCACGACGGACGATGCGTTCTGGATCGATCTGGGCGGCGCGTTCGACACCCTCAATCTGCGTTCGACCGTTGCGCCGGGGGTCCTGTCACCGGCGCAGGACGCCGCGCTCCAGAACTTTGCGTCGGATACGGTCGCCGGCTACGCGGTCAACTCGATCGCGATCGAGGTCCCGGTCTCGCTCTTGACCCGCACCGGCGCAGTCGAGGCGGCATCCTCCACGGCGGCGACGATCGGTGTGTGGGCGACGACGTCGCGAGCCCGGCTGACGACGCGGCGCGCACCGCTGCCGGCCGTGAGCTCGGGCTCATACAGCCAGATCCAGCGGATGGGCAACCCGCTCATCAACGAGCTGCTGATCGGAACCGGCTTCAAGGACCGCTTCAGCATGGACCAGCCGAAGAACGACGCCCAGTTCGCGTCGTTCTTCCTCGATCCCGCGCTCGCCCGTGTCCTCAACGCGGCCACCGCCGGCGGCCTGACGATACCGACGCCGCCACGCCTCGATCTGCTGCCGCTCGTCACGTACGCACCGCCGATCGCGGCGCCCGGCACGTCGGCGGGGCCCATCGCCGATCTGCTCCGGCTCAACACCGGAGTCTCGCCGACCGCGCCTGGCTCAGTCGGCAACAGCCGCCTCGGCCTGCTCGGCGGCGATCCGGCCGGATATCCGAACGGTCGGCGACTGTACGACGACGTGACCGACATCTCGCTGCGGGCCGTCGCCGGTGTGTTCAATCCGGCCTTCAACATTTTTCCGAACAACCGGCTGGGCGACGGCGTGAACGTCAACGACGCGCCGTACCGCACGACCTTCCCGTACCTCGCGAACAGCCCGAGCGGTCGCGACCGCCGGCACATCGATCCGGGCGAACCGGGCTGCACGGCGGGGGCGGGCGCAGCCTGTCCGCTGTTCTGACCGCCGCCTGACTTCCGCGCTCGCCGACCGAGGCACGCGTCGTCGCCCGCGACGAGCGGGCGCGGAACGAGCCCCGTGAAATGGGTTGACGAAGAGGACAGAGCCATCGTCCGTCGCTTCCTCTGCGCGGTCGCCGCCGCGGCAACGCTGGCCGCAGCACACATCGGCGCGACGTCGGCCCGCCCCTACGTGCCCGGCTCCGACGCGGCCGTGCTCGAACGACTGCCCGAGGCGTCAGATCCTGCGCTCGCCGAGCTCAAACGGTTGCGCAAGTCGGCGGCGAACGCTCCGCACGACGTCGAGCTCGCGATCGCGGTTGCGCGCCGCGCGATCGCCGCGTCGCGCCAGAACGGTGACCCCCGCTTTCTCGGTTACGCGCAGGCGGCGCTCGCGCCGTGGTGGAGCGCCGCCGACGCGCCAGTGCAAGTGCTCGTGCTGCGGGCGACGATCAGGCAGAGTCGTCACGAGTTCGCGCCGGCGCTCGCCGATCTCGACCGCGTGCTCGCCGTTCGGCCGGACGGGCAAGCGCTGCTGACCCGAGCCACCGTGCTCACCGTGCAGGGGCGCTACCGCGAGGCCGAGCGCGACTGCCGGGCGCTCGCGTGGCGCGCGGCGGAACTCGTCGTGACGGCCTGCGCGGCCGCGCCCGCGAGCTTGAGCGGACGCGCGGAAGAGGCCTATCGCGAACTCGTGCAGGCACTGGCGCGCGATGCTGGAACCAGTCCCGGCGTGCACGCGTGGGCGCTGACGCTCGCCGGCGAAATCGCGGCCCGTCGCGGCGATCCGGCAGCCGCGGAGGACCACTTCCGCGCCGCGCTGGCCGCCGATCCGCGCGACGCGTACGCGCGCGGCGCATACGCCGACTACCTGCTCGACGCCGGACGACCGCGGGAAGTCGTCGCGTTGCTCGCGCAGGATACGAAGAACGACCCGCTGCTACTTCGGCTGACGCTCGCGGAAGCGCAGGTGCCGGAGGCATCCGGCGCGTACGCGACACACCGCGCCGATCTCGTCGCGCGCTTCGACGCCGCGCGCCGCCGCGGTGACACCGTCCACGCGCGCGAGGAAGCGCGTTTCCGGCTCGAGATCGAACGCGATACGGCTCGCGCACTCGAGCTCGCGCAAGCGAACTGGCGCGTGCAGCGCGAGCCCGCGGACCTGCGCGTGCTGGTCGATGCGGCGCACGCGGCGAACGACAAGTCTGCGCTTGCGGAGGCAAGCGAATGGATGGCGGCCACACGGCTCGAAGATACAGCGATCGCCGCCCGCCTCGCGGAACGTCGATGAAGCTCGCGCTGCTGCTGCTGGTGTCCCTGATTTCGCTGGCGGCCGCACCGGCGCATGCGCACAAGCCGAGCGATGCGTATCTCACGATTGCGCGCGACGGCACGACGCTCACCGGTCAATGGGACATCGCGCTGCGCGATCTCGAGGCAGCGATCGGCCTCGATGCCGACGGCGATGGCGCGATCACCTGGGGCGAGGTGCGCGCAAAGCACAACGCAATCGCCGCCTATGCGCTCGCCCGGCTCGGCGTGAGGGCGGCCAACGAGCCGTGTACGCTGCGCGTGACCGGTCACGCGATCGACACGCACACCGACGGTGCCTACGCGGTGCTCACCCTCGCGGGCGCGTGCGCCGCAAGTGCGCCGACGCTTGGCGTCGAATATCGACTGCTCTTCGACGTCGATCCGACGCACCGAGGCCTGCTGAACTATGTCGAACGCGGCGAGAGTCGCAGCGCGGTCTTTTCGGCGGAGGCGCCGTCGCGCGTCGTCGGCGGCGACACCGGCGGCCGGCTCGTGCAGTTCGGCCAATTCGTGGACGAAGGCGTCTGGCACATCTGGACCGGTTTCGACCACATGCTGTTCCTGCTATCGCTGCTACTGCCCGCCGTGCTCGTGCGGCGCGACGGCGCATGGCAGGCGGCCGCGTCGTTTCGTGCCGCCTTCATCGACGTCGCGAAAGTCGTCACCGCGTTCACGCTCGCGCACTCGATCACGCTGACGCTCGCCGCGCTCGATGTCGTGAGCCTGCCGTCGCGCTTCGTCGAGAGTGCGATCGCCGCTTCCGTCGTGCTCGCCGCACTGAACAACGTGTGGCCGCTGGTGCGCAACGGCCGCTGGATCGCCGCCTTCGGCTTCGGCCTGCTGCACGGCTTCGGCTTCGCCGGAGCGCTCCGCGATCTCGGCTTGCCGACCGGATCGCTCGCGCTGTCACTCGCCGGTTTCAACGTCGGGGTCGAACTCGGCCAGCTCGCGATCGTCGCTGCGTTCCTGCCGGCCGCGTACGCGTTGCGGTCGACGCGAGCGTACACGCGCGTTGCGCTCGCCGGCGGGTCGCTCGCGATTGCCGCGATCGCCACCGTGTGGTTCATCGAGCGAGCATTCGACCTGCCCGTCGTGGCCACACTCGCCGCCCGCGGCTAAAACCACCGTCCGCGTCTGAGTAATACGCGCGGGCGATAGCAAATGGCTGGTCACGGCCGATTGGTTGACGATCCGCTATGGCAGAGGACGACCAGAGCAGCCGGTCGGACTCCTCGAAAGCGGTTGTTCGACGCTGCGCGCCGCACCAAGCATTCGTCATCGGCTCTGGGCTCGTGCATGAAGAGCGGGCACGCTGTGCGCCTCCCAGCGCTAAGCCGGTCAAGCGACAAGATGTCGCATCAGAAGTCGAGGCTTTGTCGCGTATCGGCCGGAGCGCCCGCCCGTGCACGCGCCCTTGACCTGACGCAAGTGTCACCGCCGCTACATTAGTCTTGGACGAGTAAATTTTCCAGGTGTCGCCGCCGACCAGGGCGGCTTGGCTTGGTGGTCGCCCCGTCCCGCGACCACGGCCGCATGAAGGGCAACCAATAGGAGAAGAGGACATGAAAAGAGGAACGACGATTCTGAGCGCATTCGCATTGGTCTTGGCCGTCGCCCTGCCCAGTTGGGCGCAGGTTAGAGAGCTCCCAAAACAGACCGTCACCGTTACCGGCACCGTAGAGACGATCGATCAGAGCAGACGCGCCGTGAACATCAAGACAGCCGATGGCAAGTTCGTCGCCATCGACGTGCCCGCGAGCGCCAAGCGCTTCGACGAGCTCAAGGTGGGGGACAAGGTGGGAGTCTCGTATAACAACAACGTCTTCGTGCGCCTGAAGCCGGCGGGCGAGGCGGCGGTCGATACCGCCAACACGGCCTCCACCATGGGAAAGGAAGCGCGGCCCGGGGGCACGGCGTCGACGATGCGGACGATGACGGCAACTGTCGCCGAGATCGACAAGGGCGCGTCGTCGATGACCTTTATCGGGCCGAACGGGTGGAAATACAGCCGACGGATCGTCGATCCGAAGGTGTTCGATCAGGTCAAGGTGGGCGACAAGGTCGACATCACCTGGAGCACCGAGGTCAACTTCGCGGTGCAGTAGCCCCGGGCTACTGCGCGGCCACGTGCGAGAGACGACCCTAGCAAGGCGGCCGCCTCGTACTGGGAAAGGGCCTCAATCGACGGGAGCCGGGGCGGATCGGGCGTCCTTGCGTCGCTACCACGGCGATGCCATGGGAATCGAGCGCTGAGGGCGACGGTCTGGAACTGGCCGGTCAGCGACCGTCGCGTCCGGCGGTCGCGACCAGCGCGGCGAAGCTATACCTCAGTTTGCTCCGCAATCTCCAGCGCATCGTCGACCTCGATCCCGAGGTATCGGACCGTGCTTTCGAGTTTGGTGTGCCCCAGCAGGAGTTGAACGGCCCGGAGATTCTTGGTCCGGCGGTAGATCAGCGTCGGCTTGGTGCGCCTGAGCGAATGAGTGCCGTAGGCCGCGGGGTCGAGCCCAATCGACTCGACCCATTACCCGACAATGCGAGAATACTGCCGGGTCGAAAGATGGGGTGACCCCGACACCCGGCTTGGAAACAGGAACTGTTCCGGCTGTCGATGCGCCTCCTTGACCCAGGCCGCGACCGCTTCCCGCGTTTGTTCGGTGATCTCAAATTGCACGGGCCGCTGCGTCTTCCTTTGCATGACGATCGCGCGGGCGGCGACATGACTGCCCTGGACCACGTCGTGGACGCGAAGTCCCACCAGATCGCACCCACGCAACTTGCTGTCGATGGCGAGGTTGAACAGTGCGAGTTCCCGGACTCGATGATCCAGCTGCAGGCGAATCCGGATGGCCCAGATTTCCTTCAGCCTAAGTGGAGGCTTCTGGCCGAGCAGTTTGCCTTTGTTCCACGGTACTGAACGCCCTGCAATTGTCGTAGCGGTATCCATGAACGGCTCCTCTGTTGAGGGAAAGGAGCCTCATGTTGATTCCGGTCGACGGGCGATTGTCGACCCACTCCGGCCGTCGGGGCGAACTCCAATCCGGACACTGAACCTGGCGCAAGCGGACGTTCGGCGCGTGCGATTATTCGGCGCGACGGCAACATACTATGGTCGCGCCGCCCCGGCTGGAACAGCCCCATTAGCCTTCGGCTCCACAACGACCTGCGCATCAATGTCCTTCAGCAAGTGCGACTCACTTCACTTGCGCCAGTAAACGCCCGTCCAGTCGATGGTCACCAGCGGGCCTTGGATGCCATGGTCGCGGCGATAGTCGGTGACCGCCTCGGCGCAAGGCGGGAAGGCGCCATGGTCATCGACGATGACGAAGCCGCCGGCGCTGACCTTGGGATAGAGATGAGTGAGCGTGTCCATGGTTGATTCATAGAGGTCGCCGTCAAGCCTGAGCACGGCGATACGCTGGATGGGCGCCAGAGGCAGGGTATCGCGGAGCCAGCCTTCGAGAAAGCGCACGCGCGCGAGATCGATATCGAGGCGGCGGAAATTCTCCCGCACCTGATCGGCGCCGACGCTGAGCTCCGGCAGGCCGGAGAGATCGTAGGGCTCATCTTGGGGCAGCGACGGCTTCGGCAATTCCTGAAAGCTATCGGCGAGCCAGACGAGCCGGCCGGTCTCCGCGAGACTATCGAGGACGGCGCGCGCGAACAGGCTGGCACCGCCTTGCCAGACCCCCGCCTCGACGAAGTCGCCCGGCACGCCGTCGGCGCAGGCCTGTTCGACAAGTTGGCGGACATTGTCGAGCCTGGGCTCGCCGATCATGGTGAGCGCGAACTGGTTGATCTTGTCACGATGCAATTGGCCAATCCGCTTCGCCTGCTCGAGGCCCGAAAGGTCGGCCGCCATGGCCGGGCGGATGTTGAAGAGCTGCTGATAGCTGGATCTGCGGGTACCGGCGAGGCAGTCCTGCAGATAGAAACAGCGCAGCTCCGTTTCGATCTGGGTCATGCCCAGCAGCACCGACTTCAAGAGCGTCAGATAGGCCTCGCGGTGGTCCGGCATGGTGGGCATGTCTCCGGAATGATCGGTTGCTTTGGTCTTCGCCGCCCTGTTGCACCAGATCCCGCGTGATGGTGGAAAGCTGGCGGCACATATGGCCGCGCTCGATGGCGGCGAGGAAGAACATATGCTCGTTTCCTGTGGCGCTGCTACTGCGCCCACTTCATGCGGGGAGTGTCCGCTTCTGGCTGCGGATTCAACCGGTGGATGCAACACACTAGACGCTGCGCAAGCAGAAGGAGTGTTGCAGATGAAGCGAAGGCCTCGGATCCATTACACGGAGAGCCAGAAGGCGTTGATGTGGGACCGCTGGCAGAAGGGTGAGTCCCTCCAGCAGATTGCCCAGTTGTTTGATCGGAACCACTCGTCGATACAGCAGATTCTGGCCGCGACAGGGGGGATCCGCCCGGCCCCACGATGCCGCTCCCGATGGGCGCTGACCCTGGCCGAAAGGGAAGAGATCTCGCGATCGGTGGTTGCGGGTCATTCCATCCGTTCGATAGCAGCGCGGCTCGGCCGAGCGCCGTCCACGATCAGTCGGGAGATCAAGCGCAACGGTGGCCAAGCCTGCTACCGAGCGACTCAGGCCGATCAGTCCGCCTGACGGCGCCCCAAGACCGGTAAACTAGCCCAGAACCGAGCGCTGGCGCGCCGAAAGGGCGAAGACTATGGAGGCGGCAAGGAGGGTCGGGGCGAAGCGCATAAGTACGCCTGGTCAGGGTCGATAGCCGTCGGTCAGCGTTTGCAGGAACTCGACGACGAGATCGATCTCGTCCGGCGAGAGCGCAGGCGCATCGCCCGGGTGCCGGTTGTACGGAACGTCGGTCGTGTTGACGTTCGGGTGGTAGACGGGCGGCAGGTCGTCGAATTTCTTCACGCTGCCGTCCGTCGCGAGCGGATACCATTCTTTGGGATGCGTGTCACGACGGACGTAAAAACCGACGACTTCCTTCAGTGACTTGAAGCGACCATTGTGGAAGTACGGGGCCGTGATGGCCACGTTGCGCAACGTAGGGACCTTGAACATGCCGCAAAGATCAGTGCGGTTCGGGAGGTCGGATCGCAAAGATCCGCACAGCCCGAGATCGAAGTAGCTTGAATCTGCGTTCGCGGGGATCGCGGGATTGCGTGGCACGCCGACGTTGTCGTAGGTGAAATCGGTGAAAAGCGGCGGTGACCCGTCGGCACCGCGTTCGTTCGGGTGACACGCCGCGCAATTGCCCTTGTGCGGAAAGTTGAAGAGCTTGAGTCCCTGCAGCTCGCGGCCGGTCAAGGTCGCCTTCCGGGCGAGGTACAGGTCGTACTTGCTGTCGAACGGATGAAATGCCGGGTCCTCGAGCTGGTAGCGTGCCAGCGCGAAGCGGACGCGGTCGAACGCTGTGTCCGGCGCGTCCAGGATGCCCGCGCCGAACACGCGACGAAACTCGTTGGCGTAGGAACCACCCCTGACCTTTTCGATCACGGCAGCGGCGCTCTCGTTGGCCATCTCGTGTGCGGCCAGGAACGGACGCTCCGCCTGTTCGAAGAGCGAGTCGGCGCGACCGTCGCGGTTGAAGCCGCCGGTCGGTTTGCGTTCCTTTTCGAAATGGAAGCCCGGCGTCAGACTGAGGTAACGCAGCGACGGCGCCTTACGAAAGCCGGGGTTGGCGAGCGCAGCACCGCCTGCGGGCACGACAATGTTGGGATTGTTGCTCGCGTGTGCGGTGGCCGCCGCGTGGCAGGTCGCGCAGGACATCCGTCCCGACGCCGAAAGACTGGCGTCGTTGAAGATCTTTTCGCCCAGCGCGGCGGCGGGGCTCAGCACGACGTCGGGGGTGCCCGTTATGCCGCCGGCTCCGCCGCAGGCCGCGACAATCGTGGCAACGCCGGCGATGGCCAGCCACCCGGCAACTCCGGTACGCGGTATCGGATTGAACTGCATTGTCTTGCGCCGCTGCCGGCCCATACGACTTCCGGGCGCCGGAAAACCGACCGGCGCCGTGCGAGGGCTGACTCGCGGGCGGACGATACGGAAACACATCGCGCCGGCTGGCTGGCGGAAACTGGTCATTTGGTCAGGATCAGCTTGCCGTCACGGGTCAGTCGTAGAAAATAAACCGTCTGGTGATGCCGAATGGCGAGTTGCGTTGCGCCGCCCGGCAACGCTTCGCTGCGCGACCGGTCTGCCGCAGGATGCCGGCGGTGATCGCCATGAACGTTTCGATGCCTTCCCGCAGCGTAATGACGAAGATCTGCAGCATTGGGGTATCCGCGGGTTGGCGGGGTCGCGATTCGCCAACAGGAATGAGAATGATTCTCATCATATGTATCGCCCGCATCGAACGCAAGAGGGCGCCGACGCCACTTGGCGGCATGGACGCGACCGGCGGCCCGATGCTGAAGGAGGCGCGCGAGCTCGGCATGAAGTCCGTGTTCAGCTTCGGCGACGGCGCGTGCACCGACGAAATGGGCAAGCTCGCGGGCGCGGCGGCCGAGGGCCGCACCAGGAGCGGGTCGCCTCGTCAATGGCCGCTAACCGGAAACTTTCACGGCAACACCGACCGGCAGCTCTTGGCCGTTAGCGCCTACGGGTGGCGGGCGTAGCGGGTGACCTCGCTTGAATCTGTGCGCGCGTCGCCCCGTGCAGACGCGGGTTGCATCGGGGACACCGCGCGCCGGACAATCCGCGCCGGACCCGCCGGCTTGCCCGCCGCAGAAGCGAGAGGTGATGCGCCGCATGGAGGTTGCGAGAAGTCGACGACCGACCGCACTGACGCGAATTGCGATCGCGTCCTGGTTGCTGTGGGCGGCGCCGGCAGCGGCGGATGATGCGGCGCCGCTGCGCAGCCTCGCGGACGCTGCGAGGGCGACGCTGGCCCAACGAATCGAACCTCCGGCGTCTCGTGTCCCGTTCCTGTGCACGCTTCGCCGCACCGAAGCCGCGCCGCTGCGCGAATACATCCTGCAGCAGCAGGCTGAAGCGATCGAGGTGCTGCTTGCCTCCGCGAACTCTTCGCCCGCCGATGCCGATCGAGTGCGTCGGCTGCTCGCTAAGCTTGAACGCGACGGATACGCAAGGGAGGCCGACGCGCGCCTGGCAGAGACGGTGCCGGGCGGCGCAACCGGCCTGCGCCTCGCCGCAAGCCTCGGCGAGCTGCCCGCCGCCCTGCACGACCGCTTGCTGCCGGGCGGCCGTTGCGGCAGCACTTACGTCGGCCTGGTCGGCCGCACGTTGCAGCCGCTCGGCGCGCTCGCACGCGGCGACTACCAGCGTCTCGTCGCCCTCGAACCATCGGATCCCTGGCACTCGCTGGTGCTGGCGTGGATCGAAGGTGCCGACGGCGAGGCCGCGCTGCAGCTCGCCCTTTCCCAGCCGAGCGCCGGCCCAGGAAGCGACGCTGCACGGGTCCGGATATTGGCCCTGCAGCAGCTCGCCTGGCTGCGTCGCGACCAAAGCCGCTTCGGCGAATCCGAGCAGGCGGCTCGAGCGGCGCTGGACCTGTCGGTGCCGCGCCTGCAAGCCGCCGGAGACGATCGCGCGCAGCCGGCTGCCGAGCAAGCGCTTCGCGACGCTGCGCTCGTCGGCGGCAGCCTCGCGCTGGCGCTCGAGGACGCGGGCCGGAAAGCTGCCGCCTTCGAGGTGCTGCTCGGCGTTGCCTCGCAACAGCGACGGCTGGTCGAGCTCAGGCCAGATTCGATCGCGACGCAACTCGCGCTGGTCGACACGCTGAGCCGGCTCGCGCTCCTGCGCGATGCCGCGGGCCCGGGTGCCGCGTACGCGGAGCCCGCGAAGGCGTACCTCGACGCCGCGACCTCGCTGTATCGGCGCCTGGAGCAGCGCACGCCGTACACGCCGATGATCGAGGCGTCGCAATGGCCCGGGATGCTGGTTGCAGCGGCTGCGCTGGCGGGAGCGCTGACCCTCGTCGGCGGCTGGGTTGCGCTGCACCTGTACCGCAGACGCGTCGCGCAGCTGATGATGGCCTCGAGCCGCGCGAGGGCTGCGCCGACGCCGGCGGCTGATGAGGTTCCGCTGGCGACCGCTGACGCCGCAGTGTTATTTCCGGGCAGCGCCGCGGTCTCGCTGGCGCAGGCGGGGCGGGCGCAGCGACGTGCGGTGCTTGTCCAGATCGCGGCCGGCCTCGCGTTCGGCGCGCTTGCCGCCGGGTTGCAGCTGCTCGCGGACGACACGGCGCCGGACTGGCTGCGTACGGCGCTGATGACTTGGACTTGGGCGTGGCCGACGGTGCTGGCGGTCGGCTTCGTGCGAGACGGCGATCGGCGCGCGCGGCGAGTCGCATGGGCCGTTTACTTCGCAGGACTGCTCGCGATCTGCGGCGCCGTCGCGCTCAGCGACACGCCCGCGAAGTCGATTCTCGGCGTAACGGTGCCGCCGATTGCGCTGGGGCTGCTCTTCTGGGCCCTCAGCCTGTCGTATTCGCCGTTCCTGCTGCTCTTCTTGAACCGCGCCGTGCGCAGCATCGGACCGGCCTTGCTGGCGATGATGCTGGTGACGATGGCGGGGGCCATCTTCGCGCTCGTGGCGTCCAGCACCCCGGTTGGCATGGCGGCGGTCGCGTCGATGTTCGCTCGCGTGGGCCTGCCGGCGGAAGCCTTCGGCCTCGCAACCATGCTCGCAGGCGCGCTCGCCGCGGCGCCGCTCGCGTGGTGGATCGGCCGCCGCCTGCGCGCGGCGTACGCAGCGAAGTGGCTCACCGACCAGAGCCTGATGATCGACACGCTCTGGGGCTTCCAGGCGATGGTCCTCGCGTTCGATCTCAACTTCTCGATCGGTCCGTGGGGCTGGTTCGGCCTGGGTGCCTTTGCGCTTCACAAAGCGATCACCTGGGCGGGCATGGCGCAGACGGCGCGCGCGGCGCGCCAGCGCAAGCCGCTGCGGCTGCTGCTGCTGCGGGTTTTCAGCCGGCGCGATCGGAGCGGCCGCGTGACGAGCCGGCGGGGCGATGCCGAGCGCCTGTTCGACCTGCTCGGATCACGCTGGCGCTACGCAGGCCCGATCGCGATGATCGGCGCGCCCGACCTCGCGAGCAGCACGATCGATCCCGACGAGTTCTTGGACTTCCTCGCAGGCCGCTTGCGCGAGCGCTTCATCCTCGAACCAGCCGACGTGCGCGCGCGGATCGCGGCGGTCGACGATCGCTGCGACTTCGACGGGCGCTGGCGCGTGACCGAGTTCTTCTGCGGCAACGACACGTGGCGCGCCACCGTGCTCGGCCTGATGTCGCGCAGCGACCTCGTCGCGATGGACTTGCGCGACTTCGGCCTGGACAACCAGGGATGTCTGTTCGAGCTCCAGGCGCTGATCGATCTCGTGCCCGCGCACCACGTCGCTCTGCTTGTCGACGCCAGCACGCGCCGCGACTTTCTCGACGCAACGCTGGACGGTTGCTTCGGCCGCGTTCCGGCGACGTCGCCTAACGCGCGAGGCGGAGCGCACTTGGCGACGATCGACATCACATCCAGCGAAACGGCTGCAATCGACGAACTGCTTCACCGGGCTGCAGCCGCCGCGCGACCGCCCGGCTAAGCTCCCGCCATGCCGACCGGTCTGCCTGCTGATGCGCCGCGCGCGTTCGACCATTCGACGCCGCCTCCCGGTGTGACCCTGACGTACGGGCAGTCCAGTCCAGTGGGGAAATGCCCGGCAACCAACCGGCGACAAGTGCATCGTCGACTTGCACTGACATCTGAGACCACCACGCTCGGCTGGGAGGGCCGAATTGTGTCCGCTTACAGGCGAAGTGGGGGAGTGCCATCAACGGCCGGTTCTGGCCGGTCTGCGACCGTCGAGCCTGACCGCGAGCGGCCTGATCACTGACGGGTGCAGATCGGCCCGGACTAGTCACACGCCTCGCTCAAACGCGGTCAGTCGCATGTCGCGGCAACTGGGTCAGTTAGCCAAGAACGCAAAATCGGATCAAACTAAAGTCGAATTCAATCTTTGATCCTGCCGAAGCTGACGACCCGATGTGCACGGACACATGGCTCTAGAACTCTAGACGGTACAACCGCACCCACAGGTCCGGTTCCGATCTTCCTTCCTTCTTGACGTTGAAACGGTCACCGCCATCGGGCCCCGGCAGCTCCGTTGTTCGCCATAGAGACGGTCTTTCCACGAGCACCTCTCGGAATTCCTCCGTAGCCCAGATTTGTCCGGGCAGCACATGAGGTTCGACTCTGCTCGCGCACAGAATCGCGCTTCCTCCCACGATACTAGGTGGCTCAACGCCGGTACTCGGTTGCAGTTGCACCTCTCCGTAGTGCAGAGCTATGCGCAGGCGAGGTTGGCCGGTGGCCTGGTACACGTCGTCCATGATGTGCCGTGCGGCCTGCGCGAGAAACACGGGGTCTTCGTGAATGATCAAAACGGAATCCCCGGCCCCTGTTTCCGCGACGACGGCTTTGCGGGCCCAGTGCCTGACGGCTTCCTCCAGTGCTTGCCGTACTGGGACCTCGGCTCCGGCATGCATCAGCTCGCCAAACCCGTGCACATCACCTTTAAGCACGCAGAAGGTATGCGAACTTGTCGCGCTGGCGACACTTTCGACCTCGCGCCAGGGTCGGGCGTACCCCACGATGTTGACGCGGTCTACGCGCTGTAGATAAGCGGGGTTCACACGCCCGATCACGTCCGTCAATACGGGGTGGACCAGGTAGTGCGTGGCCGGCGGGAGCGTTCCAATAGGCTCGAGAGTCGCCTCGCCTGGCCGCAGGAATCGCTGGCCCCACTCTCCGCGTATTCGGTCATGATGGACGTAGCCGAGTAGACCCACTCTGTAGAGCGCGCAGAAGACGTGCTTCTCCTCGCCCCCGGTCGCGATGCTGTGCTCTAGAAAGAGCCTTTCCACCTCGTCGCGGGTAAGCACGTTGCCAGGAAGAGCACGAAAGAGCCGTTCGACCTCCAGTTCGCCAATGAACGGAGCGATCTCGGCGAGGTACTCCTGGGCTATCTCGGTCGCGGCCTGGTGGATGACCTCCTTGAAGCGAAGCTCGCTTAGACGCTCATCGGGCCGGAGTGCGGACAGACGCTCGCCGATGGACATCAGATCGCGCGGCCGGAGGAGCGTATGCCGGCAGATGTACTCGAAGACCTCTTCCTCCTCGCGCGTATACGTATCCATAACCGCGGTCCGTCCCACGAAAGCCTCGAGGGGATCGGCGCGCAACCGATCGGGCCTCGCCATCATGTCGCTCTTCATCAGGTGGACATTGTTGATGAAGATCTCGCGCAGGCTCCGGGGCGAGTACGCGATATCGACTGCGCTGCCGCGATATTGCTGAGCCATGACGGTTGTCTTGGTGAGGCGTGCATAGGCCTCCTTGCGCACTGCGGCAAATACCTTGACGTGATGGTTGATCCGGCGGAGTTGATACGCGACCTCCACCAAGCCGAGTTGCGCGAAGTGCCACACGTTCGGCGATAGCTCGCCGGTGACGCTCGGGTGGCTCGTGAGACCTTCGACGTGCTTGTTGAAGTACTCGTCGACGCCATCGATGAAAATAGCCACCGGCGAGCTAACCGCGCGCAGGCGCGGCACCAGGTGGCCATCCGTGTCTGCGCCACAGCGTTGGAGCTCGCGGGGCGTGAAATCAAGGAGGCGGACGAAGTGGTCGATGACGCTCTGGAGCTGCTCGTCGGCGATCAGGCTTCTGAGTCCGGGGCCAACTTTGAGCTCGCCCAGCGCGCCGACGTGCTTAAGAGTCGCAAGCGAGATTGCCGAGAGCCAGATCTTCGACCACGGAAGGGGAGACACTACGAAGAAGGCCAGGAGCTCCCGGCTAAAGATCTTGTCGCCGATCGGTTTGTCGAGGAGGACTCCTGTCGGCAGGCAGGCGGCCCGCCCTTCGCGTTGGTAAAGGATGCGCTTGGCCTTGAGAAGGAGGGTCTTGCCGAAGCCTTTGGTGCCGATGACGATGAACTTGTCGTCCCGGTCCGAACGCAGGAAGCCATCGATTTCGGGAGTGCGATGGAGGAGAGACTCGTTGAAATCCTCTGCAACCCGGATGTCGTCCGCGTCGACAGTCCATGCGCGCATACATCCTCCTCCGGTGCGCTGAAAGCATAGCCGAGGCCGTACGCACAGAGCAACTGTAACAGTGCCAACGGTACCGAAACGATGGACTACGCATGCCTGTCGGCGAGTGAGTAGTCCTGGCGATAGCGGTCTGCCGGCAGCGACCCCTTACGACCCCGTTGCTGTCCTTCGAGTTTGCAGGAAGCGGTCGTTCAAACCGCTCCGGAAAGGAGACGCTCAAAGGTCAAGTTGAGCGGCGCAATGCCGGCCGCGAAGGATGCAAGCGCAAGCAGAAACGTCGCCCCGCGTTGCATCCGCTGGAACGCGTTGTTACACAGCCCCCGGCACAGGCCGCGCCATGATCAAGTCCGTCTGATGGTCCGACCCTAGTTGGAACTCGTGGTTCCCGACCGTCTCGAACTGCCACCGCTCGTAGAACGAGATTGCTCGTGCGTTGCGCTCCCACACCCCGAGCCAAAGCGTTCGGCGGCCAGCCGAACGGGCTGCGTCGAGGCTCGCCCGCATGAGCGCGGCCCCGACACCGTGCCCAAGGGCGCTCCGGTCCACGTAGAGCCGTTGGAGTTCAACCGGGTCCGATCCGGTGACGCTCGGGTCCGTCGTCCCGGTCCGGAGCTTGGCGTACCCGTCCGGTTGCTCCTCGCCGTCCGTGAACGCGAGTAGGAACGTGTTCGCTTCGTCAGCCAACTCGGCCCGAACGCGGGCGAGCGAGAATAAGTCACGGACATACGCCTCAATGTCGTCGGGCGAGTTGTCGTCGGCGAAGGTGTCGCGGAACGTCCGCTCGGCGAGCGCCGCCAGCGGCTCGGCGTCGGCCGGGGTGGCGGTACGGATGTGGGGTCGCTCGAACATAATCGCTCAAGTGGTGGCTCCGTATAGCATTGTGGCTAACCGGCGCGCGAAAGGAGGCGAAGCCGACTGAAGCGCGTCCGGTTGAGCCGCGTGTTAGGCCCGACCGTGTTAGATGTCGGGCCCGCGCTTACTCTTGCCTCACTATATCGACCGAGATCTCGACCGCCGGAATCGTTCCTCTGTTCTCAAGCCAGTGTGTGGTGTTCCTATCCTCGGGCCAGCCCACTCCCGGCCCATAGTCCGTAGCAACTCCATTTCGATGGTCAGTGATCGTTCCTTGCAGTATGTAGACGGTGCCTGGTCTGTCCTTATGGTCGTGAATCGGGCCGAAGACGCCTCCAGGCTCGATGGTCACCATACGCATTCGAAGTTGGCGCCCTGCCATGCCCTCGATCTCAGGGCCAAGGTCAACCGTCGCAAGTAACTTCACCGTAACACCTTTCGTCTCAGGTGCCACCTGTTCGTTGCTCATTGTGCTCTCCTCTGTACTTCCAGGGCCTAATGGGAAGTAGATCCTTTGGATGATGAGTAAGCAAATAGGCTACGCCGCACAATTGTGCAGCGTCAAAGGCAAGGGACTGTTGACGCGAGAGGAATGCGCCTGCGTCGTAAATGGGGAGCAACGATATGCACGAGCGGGAAAGCGATCGCATCGCGTACCGCTTAAGGCAGGATTTGCAGGGTGCCCGCAGGCCGTCCCCGGCGAATGGCCGACTCATCTACTGCTCTTGAGCGCACTGCCAAAAGGCCCCGATGGGCTGCTCCTGGCCGCGAGTTGCCTTCGCCAGCAGTCGACCCGAAGCAGCTGTCCATGCGGGGATCGACCCGCCGCGGAGCTGTCTTGATCATGACGACGGTCCACTCAGTAAAGCCGGATCGCCACGTCGAAGTACCAAGACCGGCGGATCTCAATCACGTCGAACTCGCGGGCCAGACCCGGCGGGAACGCCTGGTAGGGCTTCTGGCTTTCGATGATGCGTCGGATCGCTTCGTCGATCGCCGCCACGCCGCTGGAGAGTACGAAGGTCACCGACTCCACCGAGCCGTCGCTACGAATGGCCACGGTAACGAGGGGAGTGTTGTGAGGCTGCTTCGCCGCTTCGCGGACCATGTCGATCGTCATGTTCAGCTCGATTTTTCGGCTCCACGCTTCCGCGTACAGGACGAGTTCCGCGTTGGGGTCGGTGCGACCGAAGAGCCGGCCTCGACGTGCGCCGCTCGACAGGGGTAACTGGCGCGCTGCGGTCGACGCCACTTCACGCCGGGCGGCCTCCTCGTCCAGCTGTCGTCCAATAGCCCGAAGTACCGCCTCCCGTCTGCCGGCCTCCTCTTGTCGTGCCGCCTCTTGTCGTGCCGCCTCTTGTCGCGCTGCCTCTTGTCGCGCTGCCTCTTGTCGCGCCGCCTCTTGTCGCGCTGCCTCTTGTCGCGCCGTCTCTTGTCGCGCCGTCTCTTGTCGCGCCGCCTCTTGTCGCGCCGCCTCTTGTCGCGCCGCCTCTTGTCGCGCCGCCTCTTGTCGCGCCGCCTCTTGTCGCGCCGCCTCTTGTCGCGCCGCCTCTTGTCGCGCCGCCTCTTGTCGCGCCGCGTCCTGTCGTGTCGACTCCTCTCGTGCCGCCTCCTCCTGTCGTGCCGCCTCCTGTCGTGACGCCTCTTGTCGTGCCGCCTCTTGTCGTGCCGCCACTTGTCGCGCCGCCTCCTGTCGTGCCGCCACTTGTCGCGCCGCCTCCTGTCGTGCCGCCTCTTGTCGCGCCGCCTCTTGTCGTGCCGCCTCTTGTCGCGCCGCCTCTTGTCTCGCCGCCTCTTGTCTCGCCGCCTCTTGTCTCGCCGCCTCTTGTCGTGCCGCCTCTTGCTGTGCCGCCTCTTGCTGTGCCGCCTCTTGTCGTACGGTCTCCTGACGTTCGGCCTCCAACCGCGCCGCTTCCTGACGGGCAGCGTCCAGTCGTGCCGCTTCCAGCTGCTCCGCCTGACGCTGTCCCGCCTGCTCGGAAGGATCGAGCTTGGTCGGTTCAACGACTCGCTCCCGCGCCTCTTGATCGATTCGCGCCGGCGCGGCATCGCCCGCATCTCGAAGGAGGGGCATCGCGCTCACGGGATTCGAGGTGCCTGAATCGGCCGCGATGACGGGCGCTGGCGTCGCTGGAGCGGCAGGCACGTCCCAGTTGGCCTCGTCGGACGGAGCCAAGGCGATCACGTCTGGACCGGGGACTGGCGACAGCGCCGTGTCACCCGGCCGATCGGCGCGCAATGGCGACTCTGCAGGGACCACGCCGGTCGCCGCGGCTGTCCTTCGAGGGGCCTCTGCCCTCGGATTGGCCTCCTGCACGATCGCTTCTGCCGTCCGCCCCGAGGCTGGCACCGGGGGCACGGATCGCGTCAGCGCGGGCCCGCCGGAAACGTGCTGCTCGACCCATGCCTGCGGCAACGGCTCCGCAGCCGGCGCGACCGCCGACTTCGCGCCTGTGTCCTGCGCCGGAACGAGTACGAGGCGTAGATCGGGCACCTCGATCCGTCGATCCAGCCAGGGGAAGCGGAAGCCCGGAAGACCTGTTCCCTGGCCGCCGAAGACCAGGTTAAACAGCAGCGTGTGGATGAGCAGCGAGAGCAGCAGCGCATGCGACAGTCGCCTGCGTTCAGGGCTCATGCGTCGGCTCAGCCGCGGGCCAAGGCCTGCAGCTTGCGGAGAACCCACCCGCGTCGGGTCAGCAGGCCGTGTCGGCGCGTCACAGGAACCCGTCCAATCAAGAATGCTCTGCGGTCGCCGCTCCAGGCTACCACGCCATACGCTGATCGGCCGTGTATGTCAGTTGCGACGAGAGCCGTCGCGTCAAGGAACGGGGGCGAATGTCCGGTATCACGCGCGGATTCAACTGGTGGATGCAACACACTTAGCTGCTTTGAGGGTGAAGGAGTGCTGCAGATGAAGAGAAGGCCACGAATTTACTACTCCGCCAGCCAGCGGGCACTCATCTGGGAGCGCTGGCAGAAGGGGAGACCCTTCACCAGATCGCAGGGCTGTTTGATCGGTACCATTCATCGATCCAGCGGATTGTGGCTGAGACGGGCGGGATACGCCCAGCCGATCGGCGCCGTTCGAGATGGGCGCTGGCTTTGAGCGAGCGTGAAGAGATTGCGCGTGCCGTAGTTGCCGGTCGCTCAATTCGTTCGATCGCGGCGTCGCTCGGTCGAGCACCGTCGACGATCAGCCGCGAGATCCAGCGCAATGGCGGCCCGGGAGGCTATCGAGCCAGTCGAGCCGACCAGGCGGCCTGGGATCAGGCCCGTCGCCCGAAGGGCTGTAAACTGGTGCAGAACCGAGCGTTGGCACATCTCGTGGCGAGCAAGCTGTGCCGGGAGTGGTCGCCTGAACAGATTGCCGGCTGGCTCAAGCGTACGTATCCCGATGACGAAACCTATGGTTCAGCCCGTGACCGCAGCTGTCCGGCAGCGCCAACGGCTTGGTGATCGAGGGGCGCGCGTGAACCGAGCGGGAGTGCCCGGCCGACCTCCGAACAGCAGCGAGGTCCATGCGTCCATGCGCAAGGTCCCTGGCACAAAGCCCCGGTGGGGCAGTAAAGAAGCGTGCCGACGATCGACGCCACAGACTCGGGCGGTGCTGCGATGGAGTGTTTGAACTGCCACGCCACCCTTCCCGAGGCGGCCAAGTTCTGCATCGAATGCGGCACGCCGGCTCCGCTCGCCTGCCCGACGTGCGGGTACGCTTGCGGCGCTGCCGCAAACTTCTGTCCGGCGTGCGGCGCCCGGCTGGCTCCCCGCAGCGTCAACCCGACGGCACCGGCGCAATCGTTGGCGGCAGCTCCATCCCTGCGGGATACCGCCAGCGAACACGCGGAGCGCCGCCAGCTCACTATCCTGTTCTGCGATTTGATCGGTTCGACGGAAATGTCGTCGCACCTCGATCCCGAAGATCTGCGCGTTGTGATCGGCGCGTATTATCAATGCGTCGCCGATACGATGAGGCAATTCGATGGATTCGTTGCTCGATTCGTCGGCGATGGTGCCTTGGTCTTTTTCGGCTATCCCCATGGCCACGAAGACAATGCCGCACGTGCTGTTCGCGCCGCCTTGGCACTCGTCTCGAATCTAGGGAAGTTGACCACGCTGGATAAGCGCCTGGGCGTGCGTATCGGGGTGGCGACCGGGCTCGTCGTGGTCGGCGAACTGGTCAATGCCGGCGTCGCCCGTGAGCAGACGGCCCTGGGAGAGACCCCGAATCTGGCCGCGCGCCTCCAGGCTTTGGCCGAGCCTAATGCGATCGTCATCGCCGACAGCACAAGGCGATTGGCCGGCGACCAATTTACCTACCGCGACCTCGGTAATGTCTCAATCAAAGGGTTTGATGTCCCTGCGCACGTTTGGCAGGTCACGGGCACTGCGCGCGGATCTGACAGTTTTGCGGTGCTCCGCCCCGACATGCCGCCGCGCAAAGAAACGGCCGCGGGTGTCGGTCCCACGCCACTCGTCGGGCGCGAGCAGGAACGAGGCCTGCTTCACGATTGCTGGGAGCAGGTCACCGAAGGACAGGGTCGCGTGGTGCTGCTGACGGGCGACCCCGGCATCGGTAAGTCACGGCTGGTCCAGACGCTGAGCGCCGACGTCGAGCGCGAGCCTCACGTACTCCTCGAGTTGCGCTGTTCGGAATACCACGCGAACAGTCCGCTGTATCCGGTCGTCTCGCTGCTTTGGAACGTGCTGAGCTGGCGCCGCGGAGATTCCGACGAGACCCGGCTCGAAAAGCTAGCCGCCTTCTGCGCGCGTTACCAGGTTTCGCCTACTGAGGGCCTGCCGCTCCTGATCTCGCTGCTCTCGATGCCGCCATCGAAGCGCTTTCCCCTTCCACCGATGAGCCCCGAGCGCGAGAAGCAGAGAACACTGCAGACGCTGCTAGGGGCGGTCATCGCGCTCGCCGCGGAGCGGCCTGTGTTTGCCGTCGTAGAGGATCTGCACTGGGTCGATCCTACGACCATGGAGTTCCTCACGCTGCTGGTCGACCAGGTGCCCACCGTGCGTCTATTCGTCCTGCTCACGGCGCGATTTCCGTTTCGGCCGCCATGGCCACCTCACTCGCATGTCACGCCTGTCGTTCTGACCCGCCTGACGCGACGTCAAGCGGGCGAAGTGGTGGCGCGTGTCGCAGGAAGCAGACTGCTGCCACCGGATGTCGTTAGCCAGATCGTCGCCAAGACGGACGGTGTTCCACTGTACGTCGAGGAGCTGACCAAGGTGGCGCTCGAATCCGGTGTCGTACGAGCGCCCGAAGATGGGCCTCCGCTCGCCAGTACGCCGCCATGGATTGCCATTCCGACCACGCTGCAGGACTCGCTGACGGCACGTCTGGATCGGCTCGCCAGCGCAAAGGTCATTGCCCAGCTGGGCGCGACATTGGGTCGCGAGTTCTCGTATGCGCTTCTGAGGTCCGTGTCGAGCATGGACGAGCGGCTGCTCGAGCAAGAGCTCGCCCGACTGACGGATGCCGAGTTTCTGTACCCGCGCGGCACGCCACCGGATGCCACATACGTTTTCAAGCATGCGTTGATACAGGAGGCGGCCTACCACAGTTTGCTCAAGAGCGCCCGACACCAGTACCACCGACGCATCGCAGAAGTCATGGTCAGGGACTTTCCCGCTGAGGCAGAGGCGCAACCCGAGTATGTCGCAATGCACTTTACCGAGGGAGGTGAGGCCGTCGCCGCGATTCAATGGTGGCAGCGCGCTGGTCGGCGCGCGTTCAGCCGTGCCGCCTACGCGGAGGCCACCGCCCATTTCACCAAGGGGCTGGACCTGCTGACCTCCATGCCGGTATCGGCCGAGCGCGATCAGCGGGAGCTCGCGTTGGAGGTGGAGCTGGGATACGCGCTGATACCGGTTCGCGGTTGGGCTGCCTCCGACACCGCGCGAGCCTTCACTCGCGCCGGCGAATTGTCTCGCCAGATCGGTGATACGCCGGTGCATTTTCGAGCACTGTGGGGTCTCGGAGCGTTTCATTTCGTGCGCGGCGACCAGCGACAGGCGCATCAGGTTGCAGAGCAGTGCATGCTCGTTGCGGGCAAGACGAACGACATCGACGCGATCATGGAGGCGCATTACCTGAGTGGGATCACGTCGTGCGTGATGGGCGACTTTGTTGCCGGGCAGCGCGACCTGGAGGAGTGCGTTCGGATCTACGGGACGGGGAAGCGTGAAGCGCATAGGGTTCTTTACGGCCAGGACGTCAAGGCATCCGCCTTGGGGTGGCTCGCCATGGCACGCTGGGTGTGCGGGCGTCCCGACGAGGCTCTGGATTGCGCGAACGAAAGCCTGGAATTCGTTCGCGATGCGACCCAGCCATTCCTGCTCGCGCGAGGCTTGGCAGGCGTGGGATTCGTGCACGTCTTTCGCGGCGACCCGCAGGGGCCGGACTCTCCCTTGCAGGCCGCGATAGCGCTATGCACCGAGCAGGGCTTCACCTACTTCCGCGCTGTTGTTTCGGCCTTTCACGGGGCCAATCTCGCGCGCCTGGGCAAGCCGCAAGAAGGCATCTCGGTGATGCAAGCAAACGTCCGCGCGCTCCGGACGGTCGGCTCCGAGCTCCTTTTCACGCTGATATTTGCCCACCTGGCGTCGGTGCACCTGGCGCTCGCGCAGATCGATGAGGGGCTGGCAGCGGTGAATGACGGCCTGAAGTGCGTGGAGCGAAATGGCGAACGGTGGGCCGAGGCAGAGCTCTATCGGATTCGTGGACAGCTACTGCTCGCACGGGGATTGCAGGAGGCAGCATTGGTCGAGAAATGCTTCAGCCAGGCGTTGGACATCGCTCGCCAGCAGCAGGCCAAGGCGTACGAGTTGCGTGCGGCGAGCGGGCTTGCACAGCTTTGGCGTCGACAGGGCAGGGACAGGGACGCCCAGGCGCTGCTGACGGAGGCCATTGGCGCATGGCCGGAGGCACTGCAAACGGCCGACCTGGTTGCTGCGAAACAATTGCGGGACCTGACGTGAATAGCGGACGTCCGACCTACCTGTCCTTGCCGAAAACCGGGCGTCGTTGGCATCCAAAGTCACGGGGAGCAGAAGACGAACGTTAGTCTTGCGCCCGGCCTCATTTCTGCCGCATGCGGCGAAGTTCGAGTAGCAAGAATTCCTCGTCGAGCGGATCGAGGTCGAAGCGCTGGCAGGCTTCCTCGATCCGCGCGGCGGTCCACTCGTGCTGCTCCGCGAGCCAAGCAACGGCGCGGCGCAGTGCGTCACCCTTTGGCACGACGGGAGGCAGGCTCATCGACGGCGTCAGGGCACGACGACGACCTTGCCGCGGCCGTGGCCCGCCTCTCTCTCGCGCTGCGCGTCGGCGACCTGGTCGAATGAAATAGTGCGCTCGACGTGCGCTCGCAGCGCGCCGTCGCGCGCGAGGTCCGCTAGCCGCTGCCAGGTCGCCCCGCCCGCCTGCAACGCGAACGGCACTACGCGCTGGCGGGAGGTGAATCGCGCGACGACCGCGCTCGCGATCGTGTTGATCGTCGCGGTTCCGGTGCCGAGCGTGTTGACGTAGCAACCCGTCTCGGTGAGAACCTGCCGGGCCGCTGCGAACGACGACGCGCTCGCGGCGTCGAATACGACATCGAAGCGGTCATCACGTCGGGTGAAATCGTCGTGCGCGTAGTCGACGACCTCGTCCGCGCCCAGCTCGCGCACGAGCGCCGCGTTGGCCCCGCTGCAGACGCCGACGACGTGCCCGCCAAGGTGCGTCGCAATCTGCACAGCAAAGTGGCCGACGCCACCGGCCGCGCCGATGATCAGCACGCGCTGGCCGGCGGTGAGACGTGCCTTGTCCGCGAGGGCCTGCAGCGCGGTGCCGCCGGCGATCGGCAGCGCGGCGGCCTGCACGAAATCGAGATTGTCCGGGATCGGCGCCACGCTCGCGACGGGGATGACGGCGTATTCGGCAAACGTACCGTCGCGCGCGAGCGGCGAGGTCGCGCCGAACACGCGCTCGCCAACGTGCCGCGGCGCCGCGCCGCTGCCGACGCCCACGATCTCGCCCGCGACGTCGCAGCCCGTTCCGCGGGGCGGACCGCGGACGATCGGCAGCCAGCGCATCTCGCCAGCGCGGTTCTTCCAGTCGATCGGATTGAGGCTCGCTGCACGGACGCGGACCTTCACCTCGCCGGCGCCCGGGACGGGTTCCGGGATATCGGCGACGTGGAGCACCTCTGCCGGGCCGTAGCGATCGTAGCGAACCGCGCGCATCGCCCGCCCTAATTGAGATCGAGCGCGTGCTCCTTCAGCGCGGTAAGCGGGACGACGGCGAGCGTCTCTTCGTGCGTCGCCGCGAGCACGACGGGCGCCGCGACGCCGGCTTCATAGGCCTCGCGCCAGGTCGCCGCGCAGACGCACCAGCGGTCGCCCGGCTCGAGGCCGGGAAAGTCGTATTGCGGCGCCGGCGTGATGAGGTCGTTGCCGCGCGAGCGCGCAAACGCGAGGAACTCCGCCGTGACCTGCACGCAGACAACGTGCAGTCCGAGGTCCTCGGGGCCGGTGTTGCAGCAGCCGTCGCGGTAGAACCCGGTGCGCGGCGACGTCGAGCAGACGGCGAGCGTTCCACCGAGCACGTTGCGATCGTCGAAGGGCATCGCCGGCCCGATGTCACGCCTTCGCCGCGACAGGCGGCTGCAGCGCCCGGTCGCAGGTTGCGCGCGCCGGGTCGCCTGCCGGCAGCTTCACGCATACGCCCCCCATCTCCGCACGCAACCGCTGCACGGCGGGCCGATGGCGCGGATCAGCGCTCCATTTCGCGAGGTTCTTGCCGACGCGCTCGAGCGCGCGGAGGTTGCGCTCGTAGAACGTGTCGGGCACGGGCTCGAGCTCGCCGATCACCTGCGCGGCCGCCTTCTCGATCCGTTCGACGTCCTGCGGCGTCAGCTCGACCAGCAGCGACACGTAGCGCGCGCCCCATTGCAGCCGCGTCGCCGGACCCTGCGCGGCAGCGTACGCCTTTTCGGCCCAATCGACCGCAGCGCCCTTGTCGCCACGTTCCTTCGCGTTCAAGGCCAGACCCAGCATGAAATAGTACGGAGAATGCGAGCGCGCGAGCTCCGCCTGGAGCAGCGTGTCGGATTCGGCGATCAGGCCGGCATCGGTCAGAAGCTCGGCCGCCGCACTGATCACCGACTGGCGCACGTAGGGGTCACGCGCGTCGCGATCCGCGCGCGCGGCCTCGTCGCGGACACGCTGTTGCAGCGCCACCGGAACTGGCCCCTTCGGCGCATCCAGCTTCGCGAGCGCGACTTGCGCCGTCAGCGCCGTCAAGCGATCGAGCTGCGCGAGCTGCGAATCCGTTGCGAGCCGCTCGAGCGCGGCGCTCCACGCCGCGACCAGCGTCTGCCGCTCCGTCGATTTGGGCAGCGTCACGTGGCCCGCGATGTCGTCGGCGTAATAGACGACGAGATCGAAGTGCTCGCGCGCGCGCGCCGGGTCGGCCAAGAGCGGCACGAGCATCGCCACCGCCGCCTTGTCGTCGCGCGGCTTCGCGCCCTTCACCTTCGCGGCGGCGGCGAGCGCCTGCAGTGACAGGCGCGTGGCCACCTGCGGCTGATCGGCGGGGCACGCCTTCGCAAGCCGCGAGAGCGCGGCCGCACGCTTGTCATCGGCCAGGAGCTGCTTCTCGTCGGTGATCCACGAATACCACGCGAGCATGCGCCAATCCTCGGCACGCAGGCCGGCGGCCGATCCTTCCTTGCCGAGCGCAGCGGTGAGCGTCTCGCGCACCGGACGCGCACCGCCCATCCCCAGCGCCAGCACCTGCATGTAGCGGTCGGCCTCGACCTCGCCCGGGAGCCGCGTGATCTCGCGGCCGTCCGGCGTGAACAGGACCATCGTCGGATAGCCGCTGACCTTGAAGCGCGCGCCGAGCTTCTGCGCGCCCTTCGCGTCGCCGTCGACGTAGACGGGCACGAACGCACGCGCTCGCTCGATGAAATCCTGCCGCGTGAAG
The DNA here is from genome assembly GCA_963830485.1 of uncultured beta proteobacterium. GTDB lineage: Bacteria > Pseudomonadota > Gammaproteobacteria > Burkholderiales > Casimicrobiaceae > CAIWHR01. Next base: position 4,076 of record CAWHNE010000014.1, on the reverse strand, counting down.
ATCGTCGCCTTGACCTCATTGCACGGCGGGCACCAGACCGCCCCCCAGTAGAGGAAGAGCGGCTTCCCCTCCGCCTTCGCCTTCGCGAACGCAGCGTCGACGTCGCCCGTCTCCCACGCGATCGCATGCTCGGCTTGCGCGGACTGCGGCGAAGCGGCCGGGGCCGCGTCGGATCGCGCGGCCGGCGGCGGTTCAGGCGCCTTCGAGCAGGCGAAGAGCGCAAGCGCGGCAACGAGCACCGCGGCTATCCGTGCGATTGTCATGGCCTTCGTTTCCGTCCCGGCGGAAAGGAAGGCTCATGTTACGCGCGCGGCTCTCCCGAGGGAACGGGGAATGCAACCCCCGGGGGCTTACGCGAGGAGCGCGAACATGCCGAGCTGCAAGAGCCAGATCGCCGCGAGCGTCGTGACGAAGCAGCCGAGCTCCAGCGCGTCGCCGATCTCCGGGCGTCTCCGATCCGGTTCCGCACTCGGCACCGTGATCGCGGTCTCGCCCGTAGCACCGAGGTCGACCGGCTCCACGACTCGCGGGGTCTCCCGGCAAGGCGCTGTCTTGCGAATGCCGACCAGGCGCCACGTGACTGCCGGATCGAGTTCCAGGCTGTGCGTCGAAGCGTGCATTGCGGACCTCCACTCGCTTGATGACAGGACGCACGATACGTGAGAGGATTGGCTCCATGAAAGTGCCATAGACTGGAATTTTAATGGATCCAAACAATCAGTCCTTCGACTTGGCGATCGACCTGCCCGACCGCGCGTCGCGGCAGGTCGGACGCGACCTGCACCGCCAGCTGCGCACGGCGATCGTCGGCGGTCGCCTGCAGCCGGGATTGCGGCTGCCCGCCTCGCGCGAGATGGCGGCCGCGCTCGGCGTCTCGCGCAACACGGTGGTCGCCGCATACGACCTGCTGCTGAGCGAGGGCTACGTGAGCGCGCGCGGGCGCGGCGGGACGATCGTCGCCGATTTCCTCTCGTCGCGGCTGCGCGAGAACGCGTCGCCGGCGGGACCGAAGCGCGATCCGCGCCTTTGTCCCGCCTGGCTCACGGCGGCGCTGACCCCAACCGGCAGGCCCAGGGACTGCCGATTCGATTTCAGCGTCGGGATTCCGGACTGCAGCGAGTTTCCGTTCGACGTCTGGCGTCGCCTCACGACGCGCGCGATCCGCGCGGTGTCGCGCTCGCACGATTGGTACGGCCAGCCCGAAGGGCGCCCCGCGCTGCGCGAAGCGATCGCCCGGCACGTGTCGTTCGCGCGCGCGATCGCCTGCGCTCCCGAGGAGATCGTCGTCACGGCGGGCGCGCAGCAGGCGTTCGACCTGCTTGCACGGATTCTCGTGACGCCCGGCGAGACGGTCGTCGCGGTCGAGGAGCCGGGCTACACACCGCTGCGCAACGTGCTGGCGGCGGCCGGCGCCAAGATGGCGCTGGTCCCGGTCGACGGCGAGGGCCTCCGCGTCGACCGCCTTCCCCGCAACACCAAGGTGATCTTCGTGACGCCGTCGCACCAGTTTCCGCTGGGCGTCCATCTCTCGCTCGCACGGCGCACCGCGCTGCTCGAGTTCGCGCGCGCCAATCGCGCGGTCGTCGTCGAGGACGACTACGACGGGGAGTTCCGGTTCGCGGGCCGGCCGCTCGATGCGCTCAAGACGCTCGACCACGGCGAGAGCGTGTTCTACGTCGGAACGTTCTCGAAGAGCCTGTTCCCGGCGCTGCGCCTGGGCTTCGTCATCGCGCCGGCGTGGGCGCGCCACGCGCTCGTCGCCGCGAAGCAGTTCACCGACTGGAACGCGCCGCTCGTCACACAGGACGCGCTCGCGGCGTTCATCACCGAGGGGCATCTCGCCCGGCACGTACGCAAGATGCGCCGCATCTACAGCGAGCGCCGCGACATCCTCCAGAGCGCGCTGCAGCGCTTCGGCGGCCGCAAGCTCGAGATCGTCGGAATCGGCGCCGGCATGCACCTCGCCAGCCGCCTCGACGATTCGGTCCCCGTGGCGGCGCTGGTCGAGCGCGCGGAGGCGGCCGGCATCGCGCTCAGCAGCGTCCGCAAATTCGCGGCGGCGGGCGCACAGGCGAACGGGCTGATGTTCGGCTACGGCGCGATCGATTCGCGGCACATCGGCGAGGGCGTGCGCCGGCTCGCGAAACTCCTGTAGTCGACGTCAATCCTCGAACCGCGCGAGGTCGATCGTCGTCGTGTGCGTGGCGAGGTACACCTCGCGCAGGAAGCAGCCGAGGCCGCCGATCAGCGCGATCATCGCGGCGACGAACAGCGCGCCGGCGACGCCGCGCAGGCTCGTGCTGAAGAACTCCTCGACGAACAGCGCGACGATCACCACGCAGATCAGGAGCGCGGCCGTCGTGCAGTAGTTGATCGACCAACTGCATGCGCGCCGGCGCTTCTCGAGGCTGCCGAGCTCCTTGCGCGCCGCGACGCGAGCCTTGCCGTCCAGGCTCGCCCAAGTGTTTTCGAATGTCCGCGTCCGGTCGATAACGCGGGCGAGCCGCGCGGCCATCACGTTGAGCAGCCCGGCGATGCCGGTCAGCAGGAACACGGGTGCGATCGCGAGCTGGATCGCGTGCGCGATGATGCCGGTGCCGGGCAGAGTGGGCATCGCCAAGTCTCCTCGTTGCGCCGCGGTAGGTCAGCAGGCGGCCGGACCGTCCCAGTCTAACGCGTGTCCACGCGCTCGCGCACCGGGCGTTGCGAAGCGCATGATGTGCCGACGCGTCTTCGAGAATGCCATGCCCCTGCGCGCCCTGCCCCTCTCCCGTGTCTACCGGCTGCTCGAGCCGGGTCCGGTCGTGCTCGTCACCACGGCGCGCCGCGATCGCGCGAACGTGATGGCGATGTCGTGGCACACGATGCTCGAATTCGAGCCGCCGCTCGTCGGTTGCGTGATCAGCAATCGCAACTACTCGTTCGACACGCTGAAGTCGACGCGGGAATGCGTGATCGCGATCCCGACCGTCGAGATCGCGCGCAAGGCCGTGCGCTGCGGCAACGTCTCCGGCCGCAAGGTCGACAAGTTCGCGCGCTTCGGGTTGACCCCGCTGCCGGCGTCAAAGGTCCGCGCGCCGCTCGTCGCGGAGTGTTACGCGAATCTCGAATGCTGCGTCGTCGATGCGCGTGGAGTGCCGAAGTACGGTTTCTTCGTGCTCGAAGTCGTCGCGGCGTGGATCGATCCTGCGCGCAAGGATCCGCGGACGATTCACCACCGGGGCATGGGGCGCTTCATGATCGCGGGCCCGACGGTGCGGCTGCCATCGAAGGCGAAATGAGTCGGCCGCGCTGCGTGTCCGAATTCCGGCGTTGGCCCTCGCCGGCGCGCGTCGCTTCGACGTGCCTACGCGCGGTCCCGCACTCGCGGTAGCGCTTCCTCGAGGCGGCGGCGCTCGGACTGCACGCGATTCGAATACGCCTTCGTCTCGTCGTCGGCGGACCCGTTGTAGAGCTGCAGCCCGGCGATCTCGCCGCCGCCGCGCCGGATCGACTCCTTGAGGATCCGCGTGCCGATCGCGATGTTCGTGTGCGGCGGCAGCAGGATCGACGGCGCGCCGATTTCGGCGATCTTGTCCGCGTGGAAGCGCGGCACGACCTGCATCAGGCCGAGCGCGCCTTGCTCGCTCTGCGGCGAACGGGTTGAAGCGCGACTCGACGGCGATCACCGCGAGGATCAGCACCGGGTCGAGCCCGTTGCGGCGCCCTTCGTGGAACGCCGCACCGACCACCTCACGGGCCGATGCGAGCGCGATCCGGTAGCGGCGCGCGACCACGCCCGCGAGCGTCTCGGCGGACGGCGACATTGCGCGCGCGTCGAGACGGACGGGGACCGGCATGCGGAGGGCCGCGGACTGGAACGGTAGCGGCAGGCAAGCGGGGCCGCTTCGACGATTGGAGCAGCGGCGCCGCGGCAGCCGTGACGGCGGCCATGAGCACGGCGGCGACCGCGACGGGCAAGGCACTGCGCGATTCGGCGTGCCTTCTACATCGGAGGCGCGAGGCCTCGGGTCTTGCGGGTCGTGGCTTCTTCATCGGGATCTCCGTATGCGCGGCCCCGACCGCCAGGCCGGGCC
>CAWHNE010000013.1:0-56002 GCA_963830485.1 uncultured beta proteobacterium | reverse complement strand
GTGCTTCCCTCCTCGCTGACCGTCAGCGTCGTCACCTTCCGACCCGACACGGTGCTGCTCGAGCGCTGCCTGCGCAAGCTCGCGCTCGCGATCGGCGCCGCGCGCGAGGACGGCTGCGTGAAGAGCGTTGCCGTCGCGCTCATCGACAACAGCGAGGACCGCGACGTCGCTGCAGAGGTGATCCGGCTCGGCAAGGCGCGCTTCGCCGATTCCGGCATCCAGATCACCTACCTGCACGGTCACCTCAACATCGGCTACGGCATCGCGCACAACCTGATGCTGCACGGCACGGGCGCCGACTATCAGCTCGTGCTCAATCCCGACGTCGAAGTCGCGAGCGATGCGCTCGCGAACGCCGTGCGCTGGCTCGACGCGCATCCCGACGTCGGCGCCGCGGCGCCGGCGGTCACGCGTCCCGACGGCTCGCCGGATTTCCTGTGCAAGCGATATCCTGCCGTGTTCGATCTGCTCCTGCGCGGCTTCGCGCCGTCGTTCGTCAAGCGGTTGTTCAGAAAGCGTCTCGACCGCTACGAGCTCCGCGATTACATCGATCCCGCGAGCGAGAAGCCCGTGCTCGGGCTGCCGGTGATGTCGGGTGCGTGCATGCTCGTCCGGCGCAAGGCGATCGACACGACCGGCGGCTTCGACCCGAAGTACTTCCTCTACTTCGAGGATTTCGACTGGAGCGTGCGGCTCAACAAGGTGACGCAAACGGTCTATCTGCCGTCGTTCCGAGTCGTGCATCATGGGGGCAATGCGGCGCGCAAGGGGTTCCAGCACATCTACTGGTTCGTGAAGAGCGGCTGCCGCTTCTATCGCAAGCATGGCTGGCGATGGCTCTGAACGTTCGAAACGAATGAGCGCGGGTCTCGTCGTCGTCACGGGCGCCGGGGGCTTCATCGGCCGCGCGCTGATCGCGCACTTCCGCGAGACCGGGCGACCGTTTCGCGCGGTCGTACGCACGTGGGCCTCCGAGGTGCCGCTGCCGGACAGCGTCAGCGTCGTGCGTGACCTTGCGACGGCCGGGGACGCCGATCTCGCGGTGCTCCTCGACGATGCCGTGGCGGTCGTCCACCTCGCAGCCCGCGTGCACGTGATGCGCGAGACCGGCGCCGATCCAGTGGGCGCGTACCGCGCGGCCAACGTGGTGGCGACAGCGCGCCTCGCGCAGGCCGCGGTGCGCGCCGGCGCGACGCGTTTCATTTTTGCGAGCACCGTCAAGGTGAACGGCGAATCTACGGTGCCGGGCCGGCCGTTCCATCCTGACGATCCGCCAGCGCCGCAGGACACCTATGCGCGAAGCAAGCTCGACGCCGAGCGCGAGCTCAGCCGTATCTGCGCGGGCACGCTGCTCGTCCCCGTCATCCTGCGCCTGCCGCTCGTGTACGGCCCCGGCGTCGCCGGCAATTTCCTCGCGCTCTCGGACGAGATCGCACGCGGGCACGCGCTGCCGCTCGGGTCGATCCGCAACCGGCGCAGCGTGCTCGGCACCGGCAACCTGGTCGAGGCGATCGACGCCGCACTCGACGCACCGGAGGCGCCGCGCGGCGTGCACTTCGTCGCCGACGAGGAGAGCATCGGCGTGCCCGACCTCGTGCGCGCGATCGCCGCGTCGCTCGGCGTCGAGGCGCGGCTTCGCGCGATCCCAGTGTGGCTGTTGCGCGCGGCGGGCGCGCTGTCCGGCCGCAGCGCTACGGTCGACCGCCTCACCGAGTCGCTCGAGGTCGATCCCGGGAGGTTCAGGGAAGCTACGGGCTGGACGCCTCGGCACTCGCTCGCCCACGGTCTCGCCGCGACCGCGCGCTGGTGGCGGCTGCGCCACGCGATCTGACGGCGGTTCGAGCACGACGCGCCGATATAATCGTCATCCGTTCACGAGGGAGCCACCATGGGCGCACGCCCTACCGGCCGGCGCGCCGACGAGCTGCGGCCGCTGCGGATTACCCGCCGCTACACGCGTCACGCCGAAGGCTCGGTGCTGATCGAGGCCGGCCATACGAAGGTCGTCTGCACGGCGAGCGTCGAGGAAGGCGTGCCCTCGTTTCTCAAGGGGAAGGGCCAGGGGTGGCTCACCGCCGAATACGGGATGCTGCCGCGTGCAACAAACACGCGGACGCGGCGCGAGGCCGCCGACGGCCGGCAGTCGGGCCGCACGCAGGAGATCCAGCGGCTGATCGGCCGGAGCCTGCGCGCGGTGACCGACCTCGCCCGACTGGGCGAGCGGACGATCAAGATCGACTGTGACGTGCTGCAGGCGGACGGCGGCACGCGCTGCGCGTCGATCACCGGCGCGTGCGTCGCGCTCCACGATGCGATCGCGTGGTGCAGGGCGAAGGGCCTCGTCGCAGGCGAGCCGATCACCGATTTCGTCGCCGCCGTTTCGGTCGGTGTCGTCGAAGGCACGCCGCTGCTCGACCTCGATTACACCGAGGACTCCGGGTGCGACACCGACATGAACGTCGTGATGACCGGCGCGGGCGGCTTCGTGGAGCTCCAGGGGACCGCCGAGGGCACGCCCTTCACCCGCGCCGAGATGGACGCGCTGGTCGCGCTCGCCGAGCGGGGTATCCGGGAGCTGATCGCGGCGCAGCGCGCGGCGCTGGCAGTCGCCTGACGCGGCGGCTTTCCGGATGGCGATTGCGCGCCTCGTCCTCGCGTCGAACAACGAAGGCAAGCTGCGCGAGTTCCGCCGGCTGCTTACGCCGCTCGGTATCGAGGTGATCCCGCAGTCGGCGCTCGACATTGCCGAAGCGGACGAACCGCACGCGACGTTCGTGGAGAACGCGCTAGCGAAGGCGCGGCATGCGAGCGCCGTGGCCAAGCTACCGGCGCTTGCCGACGATTCGGGCCTGTGCGTCGACGCGCTCGGCGGCGCACCTGGCGTGCAGAGCGCGCGGTTCGCGGGAGAGCCTCGATCCGACGCGCGCAACAACGCCAGATTGATCGAGTTGCTCGCGGGCGTCGCCAACCGCCGCGCGCATTATGCCTGCGTGCTCGCGCTCGTCCGCCATGCGGCCGACCCTGAGCCGATCGTCGCGCAGGGCGACTGGCACGGCACGATCGTCGATGCGCCGCGCGGAACCGGCGGCTTCGGCTACGACCCGCACTTTCTCGACCCGGAGACCGGGCTCACTGGCGCCGAGCTGCCGCTCGAGAAAAAGAATGCGCTGTCGCACCGCGGCAAGGCGATGCGCGCGCTGATCGCGCGGCTCGAGGGCGAAGCATGAGCGAAGCCGTCGTCGCCCGGATCGACGCGGCGCTGCCGTCGCGACCGCGCTTCGCCGCGCTGCCGCCGCTGGCGCTGTACGTGCACCTTCCGTGGTGTGTGCGCAAGTGTCCCTACTGCGACTTCAATTCCCACGAAGCGAAGGGCGAGGTTCCGGAGGACGCCTACGTCGACGCGCTCCTGTCCGATCTCGAATTCGCGCTGCCGGCGGTGTGGGGACGACGCATCGGCTCGGTGTTCATCGGTGGCGGCACGCCGAGCCTGTTCGCCGCGGCGTCGATCGATCGGTTGCTCTCCGGCGTGCGCGCCCGCACACCGCTCGCTCCCGACGCCGAGATCACGCTGGAAGCGAATCCCGGCACGTTCGAGCGCGAGAAGTTCGCGGGCTTCCGCGCGGCCGGCGTCAACCGACTCTCGCTCGGCATCCAGAGCTTCGATCCGGCGCACTTGCGTGCACTGGGTCGGATCCACGACGAGCGCGAGGCGCACACGGCGGCGGAGGCGGCGCTCGCGATCTTCGGCAACGTCAACTTCGACCTCATGTATGCGTTGCCGCAGCAAACGGTCGAGCAGGCGCGCGCGGACGCCGCCGCGGCGCTCGCCTTCGCGCCGCCGCACCTGTCGTTCTACCAGCTCACGCTCGAGCCGAACACGCTGTTCCATCGCCACCCGCCGCCGCTGCCGGACGAGGACGCTGCGGCCGACATCGAGGAGGCGGTCCAGACGATGCTCGCCGCGGCCGGCTACCGGCATTACGAGACGTCCGCGCACGCGCGCCCCGGCAGCGAATGCCGACACAATCTCAATTACTGGCGTTTCGGCGACTATCTCGGCATTGGCGCCGGCGCGCACTCCAAGGTTTCCTTGCCGGACCGCGTCGTCCGGGAGGTCCGCTACCGGCAGCCGAAGCAGTACCTGGAAAGAGTCGCCGCCGGCGCGCCATTGATGGAGAATGTGGACGTCCCCCGCGACGACATCGGATTCGAGTTCATGCTGAACGCGCTGCGCCTGACCGACGGCGTGCCCGCCGCGCTCTTTGCCGAGCGGACAGGCTACCCGCTCGCGCTGGTCGCGCACGGGCTCGAGCAGGCGGCCGCACGCGGGCTGATCGATGCCGATCCCACGGTGATCCGGCCGACGGCGCTGGGCCGGCGGTTCCTCAACGATCTGCAGGCGCTCTTTCTCGTCGAGCCGCGGCCGAGCGTCTCGCCGTTGACGCGGCTCGATCCGGTCCGCGACGGCCACTGACATGAATGACGCGCGGAATGTCGACCTGCGCCTGACCGATGCGATTGCCGCGATGGCCGCCGGCACGCTCACCGCCCGTGCCTTGGCTGACGCGCACCTCGCCCGCATCGCTGCGACGGACGCGGCAATCGAAGCGTGGGCGCATCTCGATCCGGTCCACGTGCGCGCGGAAGCGGATCGCTGCGATGCGGCGCTGCGCGGGTCTCTCGCCGGCATTGGCGTCGGCGTCAAGGACATCATCGCGACCGCGGACATGCCGACGGAGATGGGCTCGCCGATCTTCGCGGGGAATCGGCCGGCACGGGATGCCGAGGTCGTTGCGCGATTGCGGCGCGCGGGCGCTTATGCGTTTGGCAAGACGGTCACGACCGAGTTTGCGTATTTCCATCCCGGCAAGACGAAGAATCCGTGGAACGCGCGGCACACGCCCGGCGGCTCGTCATCCGGCTCGGCCGCCGCCGTCGCGGCGGGGCAGGTGCTCTGCGCGATCGGCACGCAGACCAACGGATCGGTGATTCGGCCTGCGGCCTTCTGCGGCGTGGTCGGGTTCAAGCCGACGAAGGACACGATCCCTCGTGCGGGCGTCTTCGAGTTCAGCGCAACGCTCGACCAGGTCGGCACGTTTGCGCGCGACGTTGCGGGCGCTGGACTGCTCGCAAGCGTACTGGCCGATCGTGGACGCGTGTCCGCGTCGCCGGCGCCGCTCGCGCGACCGCCGCGCCTCGCGTATCTCGCCGGCTATCCGTGGACGGAGATCGACGGCGATGCCCGCGCTACGCTCGACGCCGCGGCCGCGCGGTTGCGGCAGGCCGGCGCCGAGGTCGTCGCGGTGGAGATTCCGCCGCCTTGGCGCACCGGGGATGTCGTGTTGCGAACGATCATGCTGCACGAGGCGGCGGCGGAGTGCGGCGCGTTGCAGGAACGCGAGCGCGGCCGGATGTCGGCGCAGCTCAATGCGGCACTGGACGAAGGCCGCGCGATCGCGCGCGCGGACTACGAAGCGGCGCTGCGCCGCCGCAGCGAGGCAATCACCGCCCTTACAGAGTGGCTCGAGGGATTCGACGCGCTGATCTCGCCGCCGGCGCGCGGCGCGGCGCCCGCCGACCTCTCGTCGACCGGCGATCCCGCGTGTTGCTCGCTGTGGTCGCTCGTCGGATTCCCTGCGATGTCGATACCGATCGGACATGCCGGCAACGGCTTGCCGTTCGGGATGCAGCTCGCGGCGCCCGCAGCTGCCGACGATCGGCTGCTCGCGGTCGCCGCGTGGTGCGAGGCGCAACTGCCATTTGCGCCGATGCCATGAAACGGGCGAAGCAGCACACGCCGCCGAAGCCGCGCAACCCGGTTGCCCGCTCGCCGCTCCTGCGCAAGGGCGGCGCGCACGGCAAGACGACCGCGGCGAAGCGCCGGCAGGCGAATATCGAATTGGCGCAGATCGCGCGCAACCCGGACGACCACGAATGAAGCACTGGACGCGTGACGCCGACGTCCTGTGCCGCACCGACCTCGAGCTGGGCCGGATGCGTGAGATCTACCTCGCGGCGGTCGAATCGGGACACGCGCTGAACGACGAGCAGCTCTCGGAGTCGCTCACCAGCACGCTCGCGCAGCGGCCGAAGGGCGCGGGCTGGTGGGTTTTCGCCTACGGGTCACTGCTATGGAATCCGCTCTTCCCGGTGGCCGAGATGCGGCCCGCGACGCTGCGCGGACTGCATCGCCGCTTCTGCCTTTGGTCGCTTGCCTCTCGCGGCACGCCGCAACAGCCGGGGCTCGTGCTCGGGCTCGACCGCGGCGGCACGTGCCGCGGCGTCGCGCTGCGCCTGCCGGCGCCACTCGCGATCGACGAGCTGCACCTCCTATGGCGGCGCGAGATGGTCGTCGGTGCCTACCGGCCGCGGTGGGTGCGCCTCGACGCCGACGGACGCGACCTCGTCGCGCTCGCTTTCGTCGTGCGCCGCAACCACCCGCAGTACGCGGGCCGGTTGACGCTCGCCAAGGAGTCCGAGGTGATCACCGCGGCGCGCGGAGCCTTCGGCGCGTCGGCCGACTACCTCGAGCGCACGCGCGTCGCGCTCGTTTCACACGGGATCGTCGATCCATATCTCGAAGGGCTCGCCCAGCGCGTGATCGGATCGGCGGCAAGCGCAAGGAGCCCAGCATCATGACGGCCTCGCTCGTAGTCACGGTGATCGGCGCCGATCGGCCTGGCATCGTCAATCAGCTGTCGGACGTCGCGCGGCGCTTCGGCGCCAACTGGGCCGGCAGCCGCATGGCGAGCCTCGCGGGGCAGTTCGCCGGCATCGTTCATTTCGAAATCGCCGAGCGCGAGGCTGACGCGCTCGAAGGTGCCTTGCGCGGGCTCGCCGCGTCGGGGTTGCAGGTTGCGATCGCGCGCGGCGAGGCGCCCGCGGCCCGTGGACCGGAACGCCGGATCAAACTCTCGCTCGTCGGCAACGACCGTCCGGGCATCGTACGCGAGCTGTCGGGGGCTCTCGCGCGGCGCAGCGTCAGCATCGACGAGCTGCACACCGCGATCGAAAGTGCGCCGATGTCCGCGGAGCGGCTGTTCCGGTTCGATGCACTGGTCTCAGTGCCGGCAAGCGTGGCCGACGACGACCTGCGGCGCGAGCTGGAGGCGCTCGCCAACGAGCTGATGGTCGATCTTGAGGTCGAGGCGCCCGGAGAAAAGTAGAGGCTAGGCGCTCTCAAGTTCCAAGTGCAACGTTGAGCGATTTCAATTGAGCCTCCCACGCTTCGTTCGGGGTCATCCAGTTGAGCGTCTGTCGCGGTCGATTGTTCAGCCGTGCGGCAATGGCGTTCAGTTCGCGCTGGCTCAGAGCATCAAGGTCGGCGCTCTTGGGCAGGTATTGGCGCAGCAAGCCGTTGGTATTCTCGTTCGTCCCTCGTTGCCACGGACTATGCGGATCGGCAAAGTAGACCTGCAGGCGGAGCTTCCTGCTCAACAGCTCATGTCTGGCCATTTCGCGCCCTTGATCGTAAGTCATGGACTTGCGCAGCGGCTGCGGAATGCCCTGCAGTTTGCGCGCGAAGCCTTGCACGACGCTGCGCGAGTCGAGCCCCGGGATGCGGGCGAGCACGACCAGGCGGGTGGTGCGCTCGACCAAGCTGCCGACAGCAGAGCCATTGGCCCGACCCTTGAGCAAGTCGCCCTCCCAATGTCCCGGGACCAGCCGCGCCTCGACTTCCGCCGGCCGCGCGGCGATCGGCGTCGGGTTCGGAATCTGGCCGCGCTTCTCCCCGCTGCGGTACCGCTTCCGGCGGACCTTGCGGTGCTGCCGCAGGCACCCGATCAGGGTGCGTCGCAGCTCCCCGCGCGGGACGATGTAGATCGCCGCGTAGATCGTTTCGTGGGAGATCCGCTTGCGCATGTCGCGAGGGTAGTCGCGTCGCAGCCGCGCGGCAATTTGCTGCGGCGACCAGCCTTGCCCCAAACGCCGTCCGACGTAGCGTCGCAACCAGCGATCCGCCAGTCTGCGCGGTCGGCGCGCAATCCGCGCCCGTCGCTGCGCACGCCACTGGGCGGCGGTGGCCCGATACCGCTCCGGTCGCTCGGCATTGCGCCGCAACTCTCGGCTCACCGTGGAGGGACTCCGGCCGAGTCGCCGCGCAATCGAACGCATCGGACGTCCCGACGCCATCCCACGACTGATTTCCTCACGTTCCACGGCACTCAGATGGCTATAGCACGTTTCCATGGCAACACCTCCGTCGCAAACGACCAAAGTGTTGCACTTGTTACTTGAGACCAGGCTACTTCTTCCGGTAGGTGCCAACCAACGTCGCCTGCGCGAGGATGTGCCCCTGCATCGCCTTCTCCAGCGCCGCCTTGCGCGGGCGTCCGAGGTTCGGCAGGACCGTGTCGAGCGCATAAAGCTTGTGGAAGTAGCGGTGTCGACCGATCGGTGGACACGGCCCGCCGTATCCGGTGTGTCCCCAGTCATTGGTGCCCTCGCGCGTGCCGGCGGGCAGCGCGGCCGCATTCGCCGCCTCCGGCAGGGCGGCGCAATCCGCGGGGATGTCGTAGAGGACCCAGTGGACCCACGTCATCTTCGGTGCGGCGGGATCGGGCGCATCCGGATCGTCGACGACGAGCGCGAGGCTTTTCGTTCCGGATGGAATGCCACTCCAGGCCAGCGGCGGCGAGACATCCTCGCCTTCGCACGTGTAGAGCGACGGGATCTCGCGGTCGGCAGCGAACGCGGTCGAGCGTATCGTCAAGGTCATCGCCATCTCCTTCGCGGCGGGCAGCGCGTCACTTGCGCAGCAGCCAAAGGATCAGGGTGATCACGGCCGACACGAGGAGCCCGGTCGTGATCGGGAAGTAGAGGGAAAAGCCGTCGCGCTCGATGTGGATGTCGCCTGGCAGCCGGCCCAGGCCGAGCCGCGTGAGCAGCGGCCAGGCGAGGCCCGCGACGACGAGCACGATGCCGAGCGTGATCAGAAGGCGAGGCATGGCGGCAGACTTTGCGTCTGCCCCATTCTAACGGTGATCGGACCCGGCGCGGAGTTCACGCGCCGATTGCCGCCTCCGCGTCGACGTTCGCGCCGTGGCGCGGGCGCGTTGGCAGAGGACTGCCTCAAGCCGGAGTCGCTGCAAGTCGCGGTGTCGCCCGTCAGGGCTTGACGAACGGGACGACGTCGCTCTCGTGCTTCTTCTGCTGCTTGATCGCCTTCGTTTCCTTCGCCGTGTGCTGCGGCTTCTTCTTGCCTTGCTTCGGGGGTTGATGGGACATGGTTCACTCCTCTGGCGCGCCGGTGCATGCAACTTCGCACTGGCGCGCTGGCGTCGTGAGCATCAATCTAAGCGCTGGCGAGCAGCACGGCACAGGCTTTGGCCACCGCCGACACCTGGTCGGGTGGGCTTGAACCCGAAATCTTCGCCCAGCCGCCCTTTTCGACGAATTCGGCCTGCGACCAGGAATCGACCTTCTTGAGCGCCACCAGATTGGCCGAGACGTCGGCCGCGTGCTGGAATTTTTCGACGCAAATCGGCGCAAGAGCAGTCACGACCGCAGTGGTGGCCCGTTGCGTCGCATCCGCCTCGGCCTTGCCTCCGGTGACCCATCCGCCGTACGAGAATCCCACGATGGCCAACGCGATCGCCCCAGCTACGGCGCCCCAAAGCACAGGTTTCGTTTCGACTGGAATCTTCATGGTAACGGCCTTTCGATGAAATGGTGAAAAGCGCCGGCGCAATACCGAAATCCGAAGGAATCGAAATCCGCCGTCACCGGCAAGCGGGCAGTCCCGATGGTGCGACCCATGGACGCAAGCGACCGGATCTGCACCTCAGGCATAGCTGTACGCGAAACGTACGACGGCGTATGTGCGCTGTCGCACGTAGCCGGCGCTTATTCCATCCCTTGCGCCCGGCCCGATCACAGCGCCGCCGTTGTGGGCTAAGTCGAGAACGCGTTGGTAGGTGTCGCGGTCGGTCCGGTAACACGGGCACGAGGCCACTTTGAGACCCGGTCGATCGAGGATCACGATGTCGCCTCGGCTGTAGCGGATCAGCCGGAGTTTCTGCAGCGAGGTCGCGGCCTTGGTCACCCCGACGCGCCGCACGCCGAGCACCTGCGCAAGGAATTCGTGGGTGATGTGAAAGGCGTTCGAATGTGCCCGGTCCTGCGTCATCAGGAGCCAGCGCGCGAGCCGGCCTCGACGAGATGGAACCGCGTGCATCCTGCCGCTTGCGCGAGCTGGGTCATGCGCACGAAGAGATAGCGATCGAGCAGCAGCTGGAGGGCCGGACTTCGATCGAGTTCGAGGCGAAACGTGGTGGCGTCGACGCGAAGCGCGCTGCCGGCGCCTTGAACGAGCGCCTGCAATGGAGATACCTCGACGCCAAGTGCGAGCGGCACACCCACCATGCCTTCGTCCCCGACCAGCCCGACCTCGAGGCGCATCGAACCTTCGGCTGGGGTCAGGAGAGAGATCAAACTGGTGGTCGGAAAGTGAACGTGGCGTATGCGGTCTCCGGGCTCGAAGAGCACGTCGGACAGTCCGAGGTCTACCTCTTCGCCGCCGGCGATCAATTGCAGGCGATCTTTGCGGGGGAGGGCGGCGAGCAGGCGGTTGCCCGAGGAGGCGCGCTTGAGGGGCAAGAAATTTCTCTTCATGGGGGACGGCGAACTGGCCTGGTTGAGTCGGCTCCGCGGCGGTGCGATCTCTCGCAATTGCGCACGTCGAACAGCGATTCTTGCCCCCCGCAAGGGGCGTGCAGACATCCGACATCGTGCGTCTTTGCAGCGGCGGCGTCTGTTGCTTACCGCACATTACGCGCGACAACGTGGTCGCCGTGGAAGTACCGTCACTGCGACCCGGGTCAATTTCCCGCCTGACCACGTCGTAGCACTCGCAGACCCGGGGCTCCAGGCGGCTGCAGTGACGAACCCGACAGTCTCTCCATACCCGCGATGCACCGTATGTGCGGTAACGAACAGACGACGGCACGCGGGCGATTGAAGCTGTCTCGCGAGTGGTTTTGCTCCGTGAAATGGCGCGCCGCCCTCCGAAGTCGCGCGCGATACTCCGTTCGGGGACCCTCGATCGTAGCTGTTGCAGCGGGGTTCATTCCTGCGCGTCCGCCCGATCCGTCGAGACGGGCGCATACCTGTACTTTCGGACGGAGTGGTTTCGCCATGGCCAAGAAGAAGAACTTCTCCCCGGCGTCGGTGAAGACGAAGACACCGCCGCGCATCGCCCGATCCCCTTCGATCAAGTCATCTCTGCGCGCGCACCCGCGTCTCGTCCATGGATTTCTCGTTCGACTGGCGAAACGATCGACCTTCACCATCGGTGGGACGAACACCGGGTTCACCGGCAAGGCGAGCGGAAAAGCGCTAACGGAACTCCCTTCCGATACGAAGCACGAGGGCCCGGCCGACGACGCAACGTTCCACTGAGTGACCGCGTGGAGAGCAATTCGGGCGCCGAGACTTGGCACGCGGTCGTGATGTGTGCGTTAGCGAACAGACGACGTGCGGGCTCGCCGATATTCTCGTCCCATGTCGGCACCTAGCGCGTGGATCCTTTGGCGGCATCAGCCGCGGCGCGCGAATCGGTGACATTGCAACGAGGAGTACATCATGAGTATTGGCACCATTCTGCTGATTGTTCTGATCCTGATGCTCGTCGGCGCGCTGCCCACTTGGCCGCACGCTCGCAGCTGGGGTTATGGACCCACCGGCATCGTCGGGGTCCTATTGATAATCGTGCTCGTCATGTTCTTGATGGGACGCCTCTAATGATCGGCGCCGACGAAATTGTGCGACGCCCCATGAAATCGATTCTCGATCCCTCGTTTCGATATACCACGAGCTTCAACACGGACCTCGCGAAGACGTTCGCACGGATACATCGCGAACATCGTCAAGAAGCGGAAAGACGCTCGACAGCAGAAACGCTCGCCAAGGTTACGCCGATCGCCAGAAAGACCTTGACCGGACGTTGATGGATTTGCCCTGCGCGGAGGCGTCGCTTCGCAATTGCGCCGACCCATTCCGAACGTGGGGATCGTTGTTGAACGGAAGGATGGAAGAGATGCGTAACGCAATCGTTGTCCTGTGGATGCTGCTTTGCTCGATCACGTCGGTTGCCGCACAGGTGAGCGTCGGCATTGGATTTCCCGGCGTCAGCATCGGGATCAACCTGCCGGTGTATCCGCAGCTGGTCGCCGTACCGGGCTACCCCGTCTACTATGCTCCGCAGGTGAATTCGAACTATTTCTTCTACGACGGCATGTACTGGGTCTACCAGCAGGACAATTGGTATGCGAGCTCCTGGTACAACGGGCCCTGGGCACTGGTGCGTCCGGACGTGGTGCCGCTGTTCGTGCTGCGCGTCCCCGTGCGGTATTACCGGCAGCCTCCCGTGTACTTTCGCGGATGGCGGTCGGACGCGCCTCCGCGCTGGGGCGAGCATTGGGGTAACACGTGGGAACAGCATCACAGCGGATGGGACCGCTGGGATCGCGGGGCCGTTCCTGCGCCGGCTCCGCTGCCTGTGTATCAGCGCCAGTATTCGGGAAGCCACTATCCGCAGTTCGAGCAGCAGCAAGCGCTGCAGAGCCGGAACTACCGCTATCAGCCGCATGAGCCCGTCGTGCAGCAGCACTACCAGGCGCAGCAGCGGCCAAGCGCACCAGCACCGTCACCGCAGGCACGGCAGCCCGTACCTCAGGAAAGAGCTATGCCGCAGCAGGACTCGCGCGGTACCCCTCGGGCAGCGCCGCCCCATCAAGCTGCGCCGGCGGCCGTGCCGCAAGGGCCCGCAACCCCAGCAAGGGGCCATGCAGCGTCAGCCGCCGTCGTCAAGGACGCAAGGGCAGGACAGGGCGCCCCAAGTCAACGCACCCGTCCAGGAGTCCGCAGCTCAGCGTCCGACGCCGCAGCCGCAGCAGGCGGCCGTCCAGCGCCAGCCACAGGCAGCCAAGACACAGGGCCAGGACAAAGCCCCGCAAGGCAGGGCACCCATGCAGGAACCCGCAGCCCAACACCTCCCGCAGCAACCACAGCAAGCGGCTATGCAGCGTCAGCAGGCGCCCAGGGCGCGCGGCGAGGACAAGGGCGGTGACAAGGGTGAGCAGCAGGGTGGTGAGCACAACAAGTGAGGCAATCTCCGGAAGCGAGCTCTTCTCTTGACCGGCACCGTCCCCGCATCTGCGATTGTCGATGATCGTCAATGAGACGAGATACCCGAGCCACGGGCGTGCCGGGATGCGCTCATCGAAGCCGTAATTCGTCCGCGCGCCATGAAACCCGCCGCCGTTCCAGCTGCCGTAACATCTGACGCAGCGCCCGCTGTTGCGCAAGTCGGCGCTGTCGTCGATACCTCGTTCGTCACTGTCCCTGCCACACGCATGCAGGTTGACGCCCGGGGCCTGGCGCTGGGCATTCTGGCGGTCCTCGCGTCGATTTTCGTCCTGTCGTGGGCGCAGGCCTTCGTGGTGCCGCTGTTGCTCGGCATCGTCATTTCCTACACGCTGAGTCCGCTCGTTGCATGGCTCGAAGCGATCAGGATCCCGCGCGTTGTCGGCACGGTCTTCGTCATGGCAAGCGTCATCGGTGCGCTCGTTCTCGGCGCCTATTCGTTGCGCGGGCAAATGCAGACCATCATCGAGCAGCTACCCGAAGCGGCGACCAAGTTCGCCACCGGCATTGCGCGCCTGCAAATCGGCCAGATCGGCAATATCCAGAAAATGCAGGACGCGGCGACCGAGGTGGAGAAGGCGACGACGCGGGCCGTCGGAGGCTCTGCCGCCCCGCGCGAGCCGGCTACTCACGTCATCGTCGACAAACCCACGTTCAAGCTCAGTAGCTACTTGTGGGAGAGTTCGATGGGCGCCGTCGGAGTCATGGGCGCAGGCGGCGATGGTCGTCTTCCTGGTCTTCTTCCTGCTCCTCGGTGGAGACACCTTCAAGCGGAAGCTGGTGCGGCTGACGGGGCCGTCGCTCTCCAAGAGAAAGATCACCGTCCAAATTCTCGACGACATCAACGGTTCGATCCAGAAATACATGTTGATGCTGCTGACGACGAACCTGCTGGTCGCGTTGCTCTGCTGGATCGCGTTTCACCTGATCGGCCTGGAGAACGCGGGAGCCTGGGCCGTCGCTGCGGGAGTGCTCCACATTGTTCCCTACCTGGGCCCCGGCGTCACGGCCGTCGCGACGGGGATGGCTGCATTCATGCAGTTCGAATCGTTTGCAATGGCGCTGCTGGTCGCCGGCGCATCGCTGGCGATTGCCACCGTCGTCGGAACGTTTGTGACCACCTGGATGATCGGGCGGATCGCCCAAATGAATTCAGCGGCCATATTCATTTCGCTGTTGTTCTGGGGGTGGCTATGGGGCGTCTGGGGAATGCTGCTTAGCATTCCCATCATCGTCATCGTCAAGGTTGTGTCGCAGCATGTGGAGCAGCTGCAGCCTGTGGCGGAAGTGCTTGGAGACTAGAGTCCGCTCGATCCAAGCATTATTCCCGCGGACAGCGCGCCACGGCGCGTATATGGTACTCGAGCAAGAGCTCAAGACCCTCAGACGTCGGACCCCGGCGCAATCTCAATGGAGCTAGGGCGCGCGGAGGCGGCGGATGAGGATGTCAATGATGTCGTCGCCGCTCGGAGATTTCAGGCGATATTGGCTGAGTAGGCGAGCGACTTCGGGTTTGACGATCGCCTGATCGTCGGCACGAATCAATACGGCGGCGATGGCCCGCTGCACATCGACGGAGCCGACGAGCGGGAACAAGTGTGCCAGCTCGCTCAGACTTTGGCGATCGCTCACGTGATGCCGCGCCAGCGTGTCGAGCGCGCGGAGCTGCGCGCCCGATCCTGTCATGTGCGCGATTCCGCGTGTCACGACGCGCAGTTCGTCGACGTCCGTGATCGGTCGGCGCCCGAGGTAAACCTCGGCAATTTGCACTTCGGCGTCGTCGCGACTTGTCATCGCTTGCAAGACGCGGGCCCGGCCCTCGACGCTCCCCAGGCATGCCAAAGCCGCAGCGTGCGTTACCTTGTCGGCCTGCGATGGCGACAGCGACAGGCGATGACGCTCCTGGTCCAGCCCGTGGTCGCTGTTCACTGAGCAAGTCAGGTCAACCTCGGCCGGGCCGAAGCTCCCCTTGTCCAGGAGATCGCCGATCATGCGTACGAGCTCGGCACGCTGGTCCGGCGGCGACAGCCAACCCAAGGCGCCCGCAAGCTGAATCATCCGGGCGCGAATCTGCGGCTGATCGGCATCCTTGGCGAAGCGCAGAAACCGGTCGCGCGCGGCGTCATCGCGCGTGATTTCGCCGAGCGCCGCGGAGAACGCCGGATCTTGTCGCTCGCCATCGCTCAACGATGCAAACTGGCCTTCGATGCGCTCGAGGAACATTCGGATTTCCGCCATGTCGCGCTGCAGAAGACCATGGACGAAACGAAGTCGGTCGGCAGGCGATGGCCGGTCGTCCATGAACTGACAGACGTCACGCCGATAGGCGGCATGCGGATCCGATTGGCTCAAGCCGCTGACGGCGACCATCGATTCGGCGGCGAAGTGTCGAGGAGCCTGGGATCCGCACGACCGCCACCGACCTCCGCTGTCGACGGGGATCGAAGGTAGCGACCAAGGAGGGTCGCGGCGGTCGGTCCCAGCGGCGCGACCGACGAAAAACCGTAGATGACAGGGACGCTCACGAAGATGCGGCGCATGCGATCGCGGCTGCTTTCGCCGTGACGCTTATCCAGCGTGCGCGCGATGCGATCGGCCCCTGCCTGCGAGTGCCCGTCGCGGACCAGGCTTCGCCCGACCTCGGAAGAACTGCTCTTGACCGCGTCCGCATTCAACGTGTTGCACCCGAAGAGATAGACCTCCTTCAACTGCGAGAACAGTCCCGGGCATGAGTCGCTGCAGGAGGCCCGCTCCAACTCCGCGACGGGCAGAGAACTCGTCGGCAGCTGTCTGGTCGGAATAGAACTCGGTGCTTCCGTCGAAATGACCCGAGATAATGAGCAGATCACAACGAATGTGCTGTCGGCAAGCGGTGGCAAGCCAATCGGGACGACCTCGCTCCACCAGCTCCACGAACTCATACTTGTCTTCGGGCAGGCGCTGCCGGAACATCTCCTTTTCGTCAGACGAATTGACGGTGATCGTGCAGACCGTGCGCTTGGCGGCGCGCGCCTCCGTGACCCAGCCCACGGCGAATAGCGCGACCAGAAGAAAAACCTTGGCAGATAAGGACACGGATCAGAACGCTAGGGTTGTTTGCATGATCGCTTCTGTCAGGGAGCGTAGCCGGAAGACCCACCGCAGTCTGTGCGCTGTCGTACGCACCCTGGAGTGCGGCGCCGCGCCGAGCACACCTGCCACGATGGCGCGTTACGACGCGACGGTCGTCGAGCTGCACAACACCTACTCCGCATCCCCGCTCATTCGATGGAGCTGTCGCGAAGGCTGAGGTTCGGCGACGGTCGGCACAGAGGGTCGGTCTGCGGGCGGGCGCCAGACGAAACAACGGCCGGGGAAAAACGACCCCGGCCGCCGCTGTATTCCCTCGCGCTACCCGTAAGTGGCAGTGGCGAGGGCCAACATCGATATCAGGACTTGCCGTATTGCGCCTTCGCGTTGCTGACGCAGACATCCTTCGTGGCACCAGCGAGCGCATCGCACTTCTCGATCGCAACCTTGTATTCCGCGGCGCGCTTGTCTGCGGTGGCTTCCTTGCTGGCCTCAGCCTGCTTCGCCGTCGCGTCCTTGCGCGTATCCGCAGTGACGCGGTCGACCTTCGCGTCCGCCTTGCCCTTGACGAGCGCGGCCTTTGCTTCCGTTACGCAGACGTCCTTGGGGTTGCCCGCCAGGTCGTCACACTTTTCGATAGCGACGTCGTAGTTCGCTTGGGCGTGCGCGATGCGCGCGTGTTCGCGAGCTTTTGGCGTGTTCTCGTAGGCGGCCTCCGCGTCAGCCTTGGCGACCGTTTCCTTGCCCTTGGCATCTGCGGCGCAGATGTCCTTGGCGTTTCCACTCAGCGACGAGCACGCGTCGTTGTCAATCTTGTACTGCGCATCGGCGTTCTTCTTCGCCAACGCGTAGCCTTCCTTCGACATCGAGGTGGTCTTCGACGCGTACACCTGCACCTGCGCCGCAGCGATTCCGGCAAAACCTAGCCCGGCAGAGACGAATAGTGCAATCATCAACTTGGACATGTCATTTCCTCACGGTTCAACTACGGTGATCGGAAGCGCTATCGAAGCCACGTGCGGCATGGGCGCTTCGAGTCGGTGCGCCCCTCAGCGTGAGGAGCCCGTCTTCCCTGGATTCGCAAGATACGCGGGGTGCCCACCTGCGTCTGTTCGCTGACGCACATAGACGAAGATTGCTCCGCGTTGGCGTGCATGCGCGCGAGGAACTAGCCGAGATTGTCGGCCGCAAAGCCCCAATTTATCAATTTGTCGAGCACGGCGCTCACATAATCCGCGCGGCGATTCTGATAGTCGAGATAGTAGGCATGTTCCCACACGTCGATGACCACCAGCGGCCTCGCACACGCGGTCAGCGGCGTCTCCGCATTGGCGGTCTTGACCACCTTGAGCTTGTCGGCGTCCAGCACGAGCCAAGCCCAGCCGCTGCCGAACTGGGTCGTCGCCGCCGTCGCCAGCTCCTTCTTGCATGTATCCAGGTTGCCGAACGAAGCCTCGATCCTCTGCTTCAACGCCGCGGGGGGCTCGCCGCCGCCCTTCGGTCGCAAGCTGCGCCAATAGAACGTGTGGTTCCACGTCTGCGCAGCGTTGTTGAAGATCGCAGCCTTGTCGGATTTACCCGCGGTCGCGGCGATGAGTCTCTCCAACGAAAGCTGTGCAAGCTCCGTGCCGGCGAGCAACTTGTTCAGCGTATCGACATACCCCTTGTGGTGCTTGCCGTAATGGAACCCGATCGTATTGGCGGAGATGGCTGGGTCGAGCGCGTTTTCCGCGTAGGGAAGGGGCGGCAGGACATGCAAGGTGGCTCTTTCGATCGTGTCAATGCTGGTCATTCGATCTTCCTCTGGGTTCTAGGGGCAACCCCGCGCCGATGGCGCGTACGCGAGAATGCGGCAGCCAGATGCGCGGCGTGTCGGATGCTAGGCGTCCGAGTCTCCGCCACGCCCGAGCAACAAGCCAAGCACGAACCCGGCAACGGCGCCAATGGCCATGGCCTGCCAGGGATTGGCGTGAACGTAGTCGTCAGTCGCCCGCCCGGCTGCCCGGGTCTTCGCCAGTGCCACGCCCTGCAGAACAGCGAGGCGGGCCTTGGCTGCTTGCAGCGACTCTTCCGCCTTGGCGCGCGCCCGCGCGACCTGTTGTCCGGTCTGAGTGGCCGTGGCCTTCAGCAGTTGTTCCATGTCAGCCGCAAGCACCCTGAGATCGGCCTTGAGCTTGTCGACGGTGACCCGATCACCTTCTACATCCGTCACCCGTTCTTCAGCATTCATGCGCATTGACCTTTGCATGTTGGTATCGCTCACTTCCGTTGGCACGCCCGATGCTCATTCGGCGATAACCGATTCGCCGTACCCCGGCGGGCCGCCGGTCACGATTGAATCCGTGCCCGTGCCGGAACCGTTGCATGTTGGTCGCGCTGCGCATGAAGGCGATCCTGGCGCGATCCAGCTAGCGCCGTGGATTGATCAGGGCGTCACAATGCGCGCCGCCCGCTGATGAGGTTGACCAGGATCATAACGATGGCCACCACCAGAAGAATGTGGACAAAACCGCCCATCGTGTAGGAAGTGACGAGCCCTAGGAGCCACAATATGAGAAGCACAACCGCAATCGTATAGAGCATGAAATGCACCTCTTTGAATGACGTAGTTCCTTGCGTGGGCCAGCTGAATAACGATCCGCTGCCAGCCCGATCTCGATGGCGCGCTATTTCTGCAGGACGCTCGACATGTGCCGTGCACCGCGCCCGAGACCTGATTTAAGTCTGCGCGACTTCCCGTTTGTCGTCTGTTCGGCAGCGCACACTCGGAGACCGGCGAATGGAGGGGAGGCGAAACCCCGTTTGCCGGTGTGGCCCACCGCCCGATAACAAAGCGCGAAGGTCGAGCCCGGAGCACCGTCGCGCTGTGTACGCTAGCGCACAGACGATGACGGTCGGGATGATCAATTATGTCCGTGTTTGCAGCTCGTTTCATGTTTGATTGTTCTCCCGCATCAGAGCTGCTGTCTGTGAAAAGGCACCCGTGGACAAGGGGGCAAGTCAACAAGGGAGCAAGTCATGAGTCTTGGCACCGTTCTGCTGATTGTCCTGGTCCTGATACTTGTCGGCGTCATTCCCACTTGGCCGCACGCCCGCAGCTGGGGTTACGCTCCCAGTGGCATCGTTGGCGTCGTTCTGCTTATCGTTCTCGTCCTGTTCTTGATGGGACGCCTGTAACTCCGCGCGATGACGGCGGAGTGTTTCTATCAAAGGAAAAGGCATGACAAACATCGCTCGCAAAGTTACAACTTTCGTTGGCATTCTGTTCGTGGCAATGGCGCTGGGTTGCGCTTCGACGGCGAAGCAGGAGGGCACCGGCGAATATGTCGACGACACGGTCATCACCAGCAAGGTCAAGGCGGCCATCTTCAATGAACCTTCGCTCAAGTCCGCCGAAATCAACGTCGAGACGTTCAAGGGCGTGGTTCAGCTGAGCGGCTTTGTGAGCTCGCAGGTCGCGGAAAACAAGGCGGTTGAGGTTGCGCGCACCGTCGGTGGCGTCAAGTCGGTCAAGAACGACATGCGCTTGAAGTAAACCGGGCGGGAAGGGAACCGCCGGGTGCCGCAGAACTGTCCGCATCCGTGCGCAGTAGCCCGGCGGCGCATCCGCAAGACAGGCGACGCGCAGGCGGACGTCGCTTTTCTAGCCGCCGCGGGCGTGACGTCGCGCCGATCATGGTGGTGCGAACTTCAAATTCGACGTCGCACAGATCGCCGCTGAACTGCCCCGATTCCAGGAGCCAACGATGAACCTGAGCTTGAGTCTCGCACCGCTCGTTTCGCTGCTCGCCGGCATCTTGATTCTTGTCGTGCCGCGGTTACTGAACTACATCGTCGCAATCTATCTGATCGTCATTGGGTTGCTCGGATTGTTCGGCGCCGGGAGTTTCCATCTGAAGTGACTGCGCGCTGGTACCTCTTCGAGCGGGCACTCGGCGCGCACGAGGGCCGGCGAACGAGCGGCAGTGACGTACGTCCCGGCGCCGGGAATAGCCGGCTTCAAGCTGCTTTGCGTCGGTATCGAGATCCATCCGCGATGCGACGTGAAGCCGGCCGCCCCGATTGATTCGGATAGCGCGACCGGTTTCGACCAACGGGCAGGAGGCAGCCGGAAGGGCCGATGTTTGTGCATCGGCCCTTTGCTTGGTGTCAACCTGCTGGCGGAGACGGGCTACCCTTTTTGCTTGCGGCTTTCCTCTTCGCGCTTCTGTTCGTCGCTGTCTTTTTTCTTGTCATCCGGCTTGCCCGCGGCCGGCTTGGGTTCTTGTCCGCGCGGCTGCGCCTGTGGCGCCGGTTGGGGTTGCGGTGGCGGTTGCTTGGGCGCAGCACCAGGCGGACGTGGCTCGGCTTGCTTTGGGGCAGGGGCGGGAGCGGCCTGCGGGGGCGGTGGTGCAGCCATCGCGGGCGGCGCCGACCGTTGCGGCGGTGGTTGCGGCGCTGGCGCCGGGGGAGCAACTTGCGGCGGGACGGCCTTCGGCTCGGCCGCGCGTTGCGGTGGGGGGGCCGGCGGCGGGACGGGTTGTACGCGTTGCTCGACCTTCGGGCGTTGATCCGGCGGCTGCGCTGTTGGTGCCGGTGGAGCGACTTGCGGTGGCGCAGTCGGAACCGGCGCTACGCGTTGGGGTGGCGTCGGCGGCGGCGCGACAGGTTGTCCGCGCTGTTCCCCCTTGCCAGGCTGCTCGGCCTTTCCGCGTTGCTCCGTGGGCGGCGGCGCAGTTGTTACCGGCGGAGCGACTTGCGGTGGCGCAGTCGGAACCGGCGCCACGCGTTGGGGTGGCGTGGGGCGGTGGCGCGACAGGTTGTCCGCGCTGTTCGCCCTTGCCTGGTTGCTCGATCGTTTCGCGCTGCGCCGGCGGTTGCATGGGCGCGGACGGAGGAACCGGCCGCGGGACCGGCTTCAGCTCAGCCGCGGGTTGCGGCGGCGCGGACGGCGGCGCAACAGGTTGTCCGCGCTGTTCCCCCTTGCCAGGCCGCTCGACCTTTTCGCGTTGCTCCGGGGGCTGCTGCGCAGTGGGTCCCGGCGGAGCGACTTGCGGGGGGAGCATCCGACCATCGGTTTTTCCGCTTGCTTCGTCACGCTTCGCACCTGGTGCCGCCGGCGGCGGGCGCACGGTCGGCTGCGCAACTTGCGCCGGGGCGACAACCTTGACGACGGGCGCTGGTGCAGCCGCTGTGGGCCTCATTTCCTTGCGTGCGGCGTCGTCGAGCGGCTTGCCGGGTTTTGCGGCAAGCTGTTGCTGCTGGGCGGCAAAGCCGACCGGCGCCGCGGGCGGCGCGGTGCGTGCGACAACGGACCGCTCGAACGCGCGGGCAGGCGGCTTTTCACCCTGGGCGGCGGCGCCCCGCACGCTCTTCTCGGTCGGCGCGACAAGCGCGACGGCTGCGACCGGCGCATTGGTGAACATTTCTCGAGGTACCTTCACGGCTGCCCTGGACACCGGCTGCGACTGCACGAACGCGGTCGTCGGCACGGCGACGACGGCTCCAGGCACCTGCCGATTGGCGTATACGACGTTGGTCACGTTCGTGTTGTTGTAGTAGTTGTTGATGACGGTATTGTTGATGACGGTGTTGCTGCGGTTGATGTTCTCGAAATAACCGCGGCTCACCGCATAGGACGGTCGATAGACCTCGCGCGGCCCGAGCGGGAACCACGCGATTCCACCGACGTTGCCGCCGGAGATCGCAAGCTGGAAGTTGCTGCCTCCGACGAAGGCCACGAGTGCCGGGGCGTAGTAAGCCTGAGTGCGCACGGGACCGGGAACCCAACCCCACGTTCCACCGAGATTCGTCCAGCGGCCGTAATGGGACACGGCGAAACCCCAAGGCGCGTCGTCCACCCACGTCCAACCCCAAGGGTCGACCCATGCCCAGTGGCCGTCGCTGTAGGGCGCCCAGCCCGAAGCCACGCGATTCGGGAACCAGACGTTGCCGTAGGTCGCGTCGGCGCGCCAGGTGCCGTTCGCATCGAGGTCCTGATAGCCGATCACATCCGGCGATACGTAGCGGGCGGAGCCCGAGGTGTCGTAGCTGCGATCGCGATCGCTCGACCAGTTATCGAACTCGTCGAGACGCGGCGTGTCGACATACTGGTACTCGCGCAAGCCGGTCCCCATGAAGCGATACGGTTGCCGGGAATCGATCACATAGGCCGCATCTTCGCCGTACACCTCGCCTTGGCCCTTCCGCACGACGATCGTCGTCGCACTGCCGTCGGGTTCCACTTCGATCCGGTATGCGCCGGGTTGCCGGAGCGTGAAGGCGAGATTCGGCGTGTCGACCTCGAACACCTGCCCAGGCGCGAGACGAAGCACGCGGACGTTCAAGACGCCCTGCGTCAACTGCAGCTGGGCGATCCGGTCGTCGAGATTGAGAATGGATACGGCAGTGCCCGCATTCATGCGGATCATCGCGCCGCCAACCTGAATTTCGGCCCGGGCACCGGCGTCCGCCCAAAGGCGGTCGCCGGTGGTCAGCGGCCGGTTGATCGGGGCCAGCACCCAATCGTTCTCGCCCGCCGGCGAAAAACTGATCGCGCCCGTCATATAGCCCAGACGTGCGACGCGCGACGGCGGGTCGGCGCTGGCCCATCCGGCGAAGGCGAAAACCGCAACAGCGGCGACCAAGGCGAAGGCCCGATGGAGGAGAGGTTGAATCTGCATGACGATTCCTTGCGAAGAGTTACCCTGTTCGGATCTAAGCTTCGGACTGTGGCCGTGATGCGCGCGAATACTGCGACGCAGTCCGGCGCTGCAACATCAACAGCCGATATGACCGGGTACGGCAATAACAGTCAGCATGCGGAGTGCCGCCCCGATTGTCTGTTCGGTAGCGCACCGAACCTGACCGCAGTGGCAGAAAGGCATCCAACCCCTCAAGGGGGTCGGCGGCACGAACGGGAGAGCGAATTGCCGAATCGATGTTCGCGCGACGTTGGGTCATGGTACGGTTGTGTGCGATAGCGAACAGACGATACGGCGACTGGTCGATACGGTCGACGCCTGCACGCAGCGTAGTGGCGCTTGCGGCCATTGCAGCGTGGACCCCGGTCTTTCGCGGGGCCGTGACGTGTGACATGGCGCCGCATCGTCACAAGAGAAGGGGACTTACGAAGTGAACGCGAGCCGGCGAACGATATTCGAGCGATTGCTCGAGATCACGGCGCGCTTCGGTCGCGCCGACTCGCTCCGGAAATTCGCCGACGAAGAACCGCCGTTGCGATCGGAGCTGTTCAGCGCCGATCAGATGGAGCAGCACGGGAAGAACCTCGCGGTCGCGCACACTTTAGCCCCGGGCCGAGCCCCCGATCAATTGCTGACCCGGCTGGCCGAGAATGAACGCATCCTGGTCGAAGTTTGCGATCTGCTGACTGCGGCGGTCACGGCAAATCGCCGCATTACGCCCGCAGCGGAATGGCTGCTCGACAATTTCTACCTGGTCGAAGAGCAGATCCGAACGGCCAAGCGGCACTTGCCGAAGGGGTACAGCCGTGAGCTTCCCCGGTTGGCGCACGGGCCCTCCGCCAAACTTCCGCGCGTCTACGACCTCGCATTCGAGGCGATCTCGCACGGCGACGGCAGGGTCGACGCGGAGGGTCTTTCCCGTTTCGTGGCGGCCTACCAGACGGTGACGCCGCTCAAAGTGGGCGAATTGTGGGCGATTCCGATCATGTTGCGATTGGCGCTGATCGAGAATCTCCGTCGCGTCGGCGTCCGGGTCGCGGCCGGTACGAACGACCGCAACCGGGCCGATGCGTGGGCGGACCAGATGATGGACGTCGCCGTGCACGATCCCAAGAGCTTGATTCTGGTCATCGCGGACATGGCACGGTCGAACCCGCCCATGGTGAGTTCGTTTGTCGCCGAGCTGGCGCGCCGGTTGCAGGGGCAGAGCGCCGCGCTGGCGTTGCCGCTCACCTGGATCGAGCAGCGACTTTCCGAGTCCGGTTTCACGATCGAACAACTGGTGCAATCGGAAACGCAGGAACAAGCCAGCGACCAGGTCTCGATCAGCAACACCATCGGCAGTCTTCGATTCCTGGGATCGATGGACTGGAGCGAGTTCGTCGAGACGATGAGCGTCGTCGAGCAGAAACTGCGGGAAGATCCAGGCGGGCTCTACGGCAGGATGGATTTTGGGACGCGCGATCGTTACCGGCACGTCGTGGAGGAGATCGCGAAAGGCAGCCCTCTATCCGAAAGCGAGGTGGCGCGCAAGGCGATCCAGCTGGCATACGAAGGCACCGCCGGGACTGCCGGCAGGAGCGGCAACGACGATCGGGCAGCCCACGTTGGCTTCTATCTGGTCGACAAAGGGCGCCTGCGGCTCGAACGGGCGGTGCAGATGCATCTTTCCCCGTCCGAGGCGCTTCGCAGGCTCGGGCGGCGGATGCCCTTGCTGCTGTACCTGGGGACGATCGCGGTGGTCACGGCGGCCCTCACTGCGACCCTGTTGGCCAAAGCGGACGGTGATGGGGTTGCCGATGAGCTGCTCGTGATGCTCGGAATCCTCCTCCTGCTGGCTACCAGCCAGTTGGCCGTCGCGATGGTGAACTGGTTGGCGACGTTGCTGGTGACGCCGCGCCCGTTGCCGCGAATGGATTTTTCGAAGGGGATCCCTACACAGGCGCGCACGCTGGTGGTGGTCCCGACGCTCCTCACCAGCGCCGAAAGCGTCGAAGGCCTGATCGAGGCGCTGGAAGTCCGGTTCCTCGCCAATCGCGATGTTCATCTGCATTTTGGCCTGCTGACCGACTTTCGGGACGCGACCTCGGAAACGCTGCCCGAGGACGAGTCCTTGCTGTCGCTCGCCCGAAAGGGAATCGAGGCGCTGAATGAAAAGTACGGAAACGCGGCGAACCCAACCGACGACGGCGCCATCGGTGACAGCTTCTTTCTCTTTCACCGTCCGCGCGTTTGGAACCCGCAGGAACGGCTCTGGATGGGTTACGAGCGCAAGCGCGGAAAGCTTGCGGACCTGAATTCGCTCCTGCGCGGTGCCGGGAGCGACCGCTTCGCCCTCGTGGTCGGCGAGACAGCCGTGCTCTCGAACGTGAAGTACGTGATCACGCTCGATACCGACACGCAGTTGCCGCGCGATTCCGCACGACAGTTTGTGGGCGCGATGGCGCACCCGCTGAACCGAGCGCGCTTTGATATCGCCGGCAAGAAGAAGGAAAAGGGCCGCAATATTCCGACCGAGGGGTACGGGATACTTCAACCGCGCGTGAGCATCAGCCTGCCCGGCGCAAACCGCTCGTGGTACGCGCGCCTGCATGGGGGCGACCCTGGCATCGACCCCTATACGCGTGCCGTCTCCGACGTCTACCAGGACGTATTCCGCGAGGGTTCTTTCATCGGCAAGGGGATCTACGACGTCGACGCATTCGAGAGAGCCTTCAATGATCGCTTTCCCGAGAACCGGATCCTGAGTCACGATCTGCTCGAGGGTTGCTACGCACGATCCGGGTTGTTGAGCGATGTCCAGTTATACGAGGAGCATCCGGCGACCTATGGCGGGGACATCAGCCGCCGGCACCGCTGGATTCGCGGCGATTGGCAACTGGCGGGATGGCTGCTGCCGTTCGTGCCGGACCCCGGCAAGCACCGGCTCCGGAATCCATTGTCGATGCTTTCGCAGTGGAAGCTCCTCGACAACCTGCGGCGCAGTCTCGTCCCGGCCGTGTTGACGATGCTGCTGCTGCTCGGTTGGATCGTGCTTCCGGATGCCTGGCTGTGGACGGTGGCGGTGATCGCAGTCCTCTTCCTTCCGTCGGCAAGTGCGGTCATCGTGGAATTGATGCGGAAGCCGGACGAGGTGCTGCTGCGGCAGCACCTTGCCGCCACCGCAAGCGTGGCCGGCCGGCACGCCGCTCAAACGGCGCTGACGCTCGCTTTCCTGCCGTACGAGGCGACGGTCAACCTCGACGCGATCGCACGCACCGCTTGGCGGATGCTTGTCACGCATCGACGGCTGCTCGAGTGGAGTCCGTCGGCCGCCGACGAACCCGATCGTCGCCGTCTCGACGACTCGACCAGCCGCTCGGAACTTGCGACGTCGGTCAAGTCGATGTGGATCGCTCCGATGATCGCCACGGCTGCCGCGATTCTGGTGACGGTTTCCGCTCCTTCCTCATTGCCGGAAGCCGCGCCGATACTCTTCCTGTGGTTCGCCTCGCCCGGAATCGCGTGGTGGATCAGCCGGCCGCTCGCCCGCCGCGAAGCGCGACTGACGATGGGGGACATGCGCTTCCTGCGCAAGCTCGCGCGCAGGACATGGGCGTTCTTCGAGGTTTTCGTCGGTCCGGACGACCATTGGCTTCCGCCGGACAACTGCCAGGAGCAGCCGGTCGCCAGCGTCGCGCATCGCACGTCGCCGACGAACATGGGCCTTGCGCTGCTGGCGAATCTGGCCGCGTACGACTTCGGCTACATTCCGGCCGGACAGCTCATCCTGCGCACCGCGAATGCGATGAGCACGATGAAGGCCATGGAGCGTCACGAAGGCCATTTCTTCAATTGGTACGACACACGGTCCCTGAAGCCGCTACCGCCTCGCTATGTCTCGGCGGTGGATAGCGGGAACCTCGCGGGTCAACTGATGACGTTGCGGCCGGGGCTGCTCGCCCTGGTCGACGACAGGATTCTCGATACCCGATGCTTCGAGGGCTTGGGCGACACGCTGCGGACGCTCAGCGATGCTGTTGGTGGATCCAGCCTGGCGCCGCTCGTTCGGCTGCAGAGGGATCTCGAAGCTGCCTACGACTCCCAGCCCTCGACAATCGCAGCAGCCAAGCTGTGGCTCGACCGGCTCGCCGCGAGTGTCGCCGAACTCGCCACACATGTGGCCGGCATTCCCAGCCCCGACTCCGCCAGCGCACCTGTGCCCGCACCCGCAAGTGAAGCGGCGTTCTGGGCGGATGCTCTCGTCCGTCAGTGCCGGATCATGCAGGACGAGTTCACCTATCTCGCTCCGTGGAGCGCGCTGCCGGCCGCGCCCAGCGGAGTGGCCGATCTCCCAGGCATCCGCGAGATTCCGACGTTGCGCGAGCTCGCGGCACTCGACGTGGAATTGCTGCCAGCCATCGAGCGCCGGCGTCGTGCGGACGCGTCGCCCGCAGACCGCGCATGGCTGGACGAGCTGGGCCGAAGCGCCACTGAGGCGAGCCATCGCGCCGCCGAGCGCATGGCGGAGATCGAACGCCTGGCGATGCAATGCGATGACCTGGCGCGCATGGAGTACGGCTTTCTCTACGACCGGGCGCGTCACCTGCTGGCCATCGGTTACAACGTTGCCGAGCGCAGATGCGATCCGGGTTATTACGATTTGCTCGCTTCGGAGGCGAGGTTCTCCAGTTTCGTGGCCATTTCGCAGGGACACCTGCCCCAGGAGAACTGGTTCGCGCTCGGGCGGCTGCTCACAACCGCCGGGGGACAGCCGGTACTTCTGTCGTGGAGCGGCTCGATGTTCGAGTACCTGATGCCGCTCCTCGTCATGCCGACCTACGACAACACGCTGCTCGACCGGACGTATCGCGTGACCGTGGAGCGGCAGATCGCCTACGGAAAGCAGCGCGGCGTGCCTTGGGGAATCTCGGAGTGCGGCTACAACTCCGTCGATGCGAGCCTCAACTACCAGTATCGCGCATTTGGCGTCCCCGGCCTGGGATTGAAACGCGGACTCGCGGAGGATCTCGTCATTGCGCCCTATGCATCGGCGCTCGCGTTGATGGTGGCGCCCGAGGAGGCGTGCCACAACTTGCAGCGGCTCGCAGGCGACGGACTCGCCGGAAGATTCGGCCTGTACGAGGCAATCGACTACACACTTGCCCGCCTGCCGCGTGGGCAAACCAGCGTCATCGTGCGCTCGTTCATGGCGCATCACCAGGGCATGATCCTGCTCTCGCTGGCGCACTTGCTGCTTGCCCGTCCGATGCAGAAGCGCTTCGAATCGGACCCGCTGTTCAAGGCGACACTCCTGTTGCTGCAAGAACGCGTCCCGAAGGTCGCGGCCCTCTACACGCACCCCGCCGAACTTTCAGCGATCCGCGGGATTTCCGCGGGCCCCGAGACACCCGTGCGCGTGCTCGGCAGTCCAGACACGCCGATACCGGAAGTGCAGCTATTGTCGAACGGCCGATACCACGTCATGGTCACGAACGCGGGCGGCGGAAGCACCCGATGGAAGGACCTCGCCGTCACCCGCTGGCGCGAAGACAGCACCTGCGACAACTGGGGCACGTTCTGCTACATCCGCGACGTGGCGAGCGGGGATTTCTGGTCGACTGCGCATCAGCCGACGCGGAAGCGTCCGTCACACTACGAAGCGATATTCACCGAAGCACGCGCCGAATTTCGCCGGCGCGACAACGACTTCGAATCGCATACCGAGATTGTCGTTTCGCCGGAGGACGACATCGAGCTGCGGCGGCTCCGCATCACGAACCGCTCGCGGACGCGGCGGACGATCGACGTCACCAGTTACGCGGAAATCGCTCTCGCGCCGCCTGCCGCGGACGCGCTGCATCCGGCATTTTCGAATCTCTTCGTGCAGACGGAGATCATCGCCCAACGGCAAGCGATCCTGTGCACGCGCCGGCCCCGCTCCGTCGACGAGCAGGCGCCATGGATGTTTCACCTGATGGCTGTTCACGGGCCGGAATCGCTGGACGTTTCCTACGAGACGGACCGTATGGCGTTCGTCGGACGCGGTCGCACGGTGGCCGATCCGCAGGCGATGACCGATGCCGGAAGGCTGTCGGGCAACCAGGGGTCGGTCCTGGATCCGATAGTCGCCATCCGACATCGAATCACGCTCGATCCGCAACAGACTGCCACGATCGACATCGCCTCCGGCGTCGCCGAAACGCGCGACGCCGCGCTGGGCCTCGCTGGAAAATACCAGGACCGGCACCTTGCCGACCGCGTTTTCGACCTGGCGTGGACGCACAGCTGGGTCACGCTGCGGCAGATCAATGCGACCGAGTCCGATGCGCAGCTCTATGCGCGCCTCGCCAGCTCCGTCATCTACGCCAACGCTTCGCTGCGTGCGGAATCCGGCATTCTCCTGCGCAACCGGCGCGGGCAGTCCGGGCTGTGGAGCTACGCGATCTCCGGCGACCTGCCGATCGTCCTGCTGCAGATCGGCGACGCGGAGAATATCGACCTCGTTCGGCAGCTGGTGCAGGCGCACGCGTACTGGCGGTTGAAGGGACTGGCGGTGGACCTCGTGATCTGGAACGAGGACCGCGGCGGTTACCGGCAAGTCCTCCAGGACCAGATCATGGGGCTGATTGCCGCCGGCATCGAGGCGCATGTGATCGATCGACCGGGCGGAATTTTCGTGCGGCGCGGCGAGCAGATCTCGGACGAGGACCGTATCTTGATCCAATCCGTGGCGCGCACCATCCTCACCGACCGCCGGGGAAGTCTGTTGGAACAGGTCGCCCGCCGCGGCCCCGTCGAGGTGCGGGTTCCGCGTCTGATCCCGTCTCGAACCCCTGTCGTCGAAGCCCTGCCCGTCGAACTGCCCGCGCGCGCACTGATTCTGGGCAACGGCCTTGGAGGATTCACGCCCGACGGCGGCGAGTACGTCATCACGACGCTCGCGGGTCAAGCGACGCCCGTGCCCTGGGCCAATGTGCTCGCGAACCCGAATTTCGGGACCGTGATTTCCGAAAGCGGAGGCGCATATACGTGGAGCGAGAACGCGCACGAGTTCCGTCTCACGCCGTGGCACAACGACCCTGTGACGGATGCGAGCGGGGAGGCCATCTTCCTGCGCGACGAAGAGTCCGGCCATTTCTGGTCGCCGGCTCCGCTGCCAAGCCGCGGCGCCGGCGCCTACGTCGCGCGTCACGGCTTCGGCTACAGTGTCTTCGAGCACACCGAGGATGGGATCAGCTCCGAATTGTGGGTGTATGTGGCGATCGACGCATCGGTGAAGTTCTCGGTGCTCAAGGTTCGCAACGCGTCGGGTCGGCCGCGCCGTCTCTCTGCCACCGGCTACGTGGAATGGGTGCTCGGCGATCTGCGGCCCAAAACGACGATGCATGTGATCACCGAAGTCGAGGCCAGGAGCGGCGCTCTCCTGGCGCGCAACCCCTTCAACACGGAGTTTCCCGACCGCGTCGCATTCTTCGATGTCGACGGCTCGGGCCGCAGCGTGACCGGCGACCGCACCGAGTTCCTCGGACGTAACGGCGCACTCCACCATCCGGCCGCGATGACAAGAGCGCGGCTCTCCGGCAGGGTGGGCGCGGCGCTCGATCCATGCGGTGCTGTCCAGGCCCCCTTCGACCTGGCCGATGGTCAGGAGCGCGAGGTCGTCTTCAAGTTGGGGGTGGGCCGCAACGCCGCCGAGGCCGGCAGCCTCGTGCAACGCTTTCGGGGACCGGCCGCCGCGCAGGATGCGTTGGACGCGGCAAGAGCGCATTGGAAGCGCATGCTCGGCACCGTCCAGGTGGAGACGCCGGACGCGACGGTCGACGTACTCGCAAACGGCTGGCTTCTGTACCAAACCGTGGCGTGTCGCCTGTGGGCGCGCAGCGGCTATTACCAATCAGGCGGCGCCTTCGGCTTCCGCGACCAGTTGCAGGACGTGATGGCGCTCGTCCACGCCGACGCTCCGCTCATGCGCGAGCACCTCATTCGCTGCGCTGGACGTCAGTTCGTGGAAGGCGACGTCCAACATTGGTGGCATCCGCCGTCGGGCCGAGGCGTGCGCACGCGTTGTTCGGATGACTATCTGTGGCTGCCCCTCGCGACGGCGCGTTACGTGAAGGTAACCGGTGACAGCGGCGTGCTAGACGAATCGATCTCTTTTCTGGAAGGTCGCCCGGTGAACCCGGAGGACGATTCCTACTACGACCTGCCTGGCCGGTCCGGGGAATCGGCCGACCTCTACCAGCACTGCGTGCGCGCCATCGTCCATGGCCTGCATTACGGTGCGCACGGTCTTCCGTTGATGGGCTCGGGCGACTGGAACGACGGCATGAACCGGGTCGGAATCAGGGGCGCGGGTGAAAGCATCTGGTTGGGCTTCTTCCTGTGCAGCGTGTTGAAGGAATTCGCCGAGGTCGCGCAACTGAAGGGCGACTCGTCGTTCGCCGGGCGATGCGAGGCGGAGGGAACGGAGCTTCGCCAGAACCTCGAGCGCCACGGCTGGGACGGAAAATGGTATCGGCGCGCATATTTCGACGATGGCACGCCGTTGGGATCCGCGAGCAACGTCGAGTGCCAAATCGACTCCGTTGCGCAAAGCTGGTCGGTGCTTTCAGGTGCGGGCGACCCCAAACGCTCGCGGCTGGCCATGAACGCCGTCGATGAGCGCCTCGTCCGCCGTGACCACGCGTTGATCCAGCTCCTGGATCCACCCTTCGACCGATCGGATCTCGACCCGGGCTACATCAAAGGATATGCGCCGGGCGTGCGGGAGAACGGCGGCCAGTACACGCACGGCGCGATCTGGTCCGCGATGGCGTTCGCGGCCATGGGCGATCGCAGGCGGGCGTGGGAACTGACGACGATGATCAACCCGGTGAATCATGCGCGGACGCCGGAGGGCATGGCGACGTACAAGGCGGAGCCGTATGCGATCGCGGCCGATGTCTACGCGTTGGCGCCACACACCGGCCGCGGCGGATGGAGTTGGTACACGGGCTCGGCCGGATGGATGTACCGGCTCATCGTCGAATCACTGCTCGGGGTGACGCTCGCAAAGGATTGTCTCCACTTCACGCCGTGTCTTCCCATCGACTGGGCGGGATTCAAGATGCAGTACCGCCACCGCGAGACAACCTACGACATCGCAGTCCGGCAGACGCTCGTCGGTGCCGCCGCGAGAATTTCCCCGGCCAGCGTAACGGTCGATGGCGTCGCGCAACCGGACGGCTTGGTGCACCTCGTCGACGATCGCGCCGTGCACCAGGTCTCGGTCGACGTGTACGCGGCGGACAAATAGGCACGGAGACGGCTATTGCGAGGAATCCGTAACGTCGATAGTCGTCGCGGATCCTTCGTCCACGCATTGTCCGCGGGCTCGTCGCAGTCCCCGTGGTGCGTTCAGGGTCTGCTCTTCCTCGTCGTCCTTATCGTAGGTCTCCTCACAGGCTTCTTCACGGCTCGCTTGGCGGCCTTGCTCACCGCGGCGCCGGCCTTTCGGGCCACCGTCCTGACCTTGGCGACGCCCTTGTTCACCACCGACCGGGCGGGAGTGGTCTTGCGTCCGCCGACCTTCTTTGCGGCACCGGTCTTGCGCTTCGCCGCGGATTTCTTCGGACTCATCGCGCGCTCGACCTTGCCGGCGGCCCTTTTCGCACCTGTTGCCGCGGCCCTCACCTTGCGCTTCACCGTACGCTTCGCTTGGCCATAGGCCTTCTTGGCATCCGCCTCGGCGGCTTTCGTCTTACGCTTCACGCTTGCCCGGGTGGCCCGCGCTTTCTTCTCCACGACGGTCCGCGCCTTTCCCGCTTCGCGCTTGGCCTCCGAGGCCGCGACCTCCGTCTTCCTCACAATGGAGGCGCCTACTTCCTGCACCTTGTCCTTGGCCGTTTCCACGGCGTCGCCAATCTTGGTCAGCCAACCCTTCTCTTCGCCCATCGTCGATTCTCCTGTCAGGTGTTAATCACAATGCGATCCGAGTGCAGCCTATCGGGGTCGCATCCGCCTCGTCACGCCACTGTTCCGAAAAGGGCCCCGACGCCCGCCGTCAGCGCCATGGCCAGCGCGCCCCAGAACGTGACGCGCATCGCGCCCGTCGTGACGCTTGCGCCGCCTACGCGCGCAGCCAGTCCGCCCAGGACGGCGAGGAACACCAGCGAAGTTCCCGCGACGACCGGAATCAGACTGGGCTGAGAGACCATGGCGACGCCCAACAACGGCATGGCTGCGCCGATGGCGAAGCTCGCTGCCGAAGTGAATGCCGCCTGAATCGGCCGCGCACTGAGCGTCTCGGAGATGCCGAGCTCGTCGCGGGCATGCGCCCCCAGCGCATCATGGGCCATGAGCTGCTCGGCGACTTGTTTCGCGAGTGCGGGTTGGACGCCGCGAGCGACGTAGATCGCCGTCAGTTCACGACGCTCACCCGGGTCATCCGCCGCGAGTTCCGCGCGCTCCAGGTCGAGCGCGGCCACTTCGGAATCCGCCTGTGAGCGGACGGACACGTATTCCCCGGCGGCCATCGACATGGCTCCGGCGACCAGACCGGCAATGCCCGCGACCATCACGTTGCCGTGGGTCGCCCCCGCGGCCGCGACGCCGAGCACCAGGCTCGCGGTCGAAACGATACCGTCGTTGGCGCCCAGTACCGCCGCGCGCAGCCAGCCGATGCGGTCGGTGCGGTGCCGTTCCCTGTGACGTAGGGTCATTCAGGGACAACGCTTGGATGCGAAACGGGTGGAGCGTCGAACGGGCATCGTCGGGTCAGTTCACGGCGACGCGGTCTTCCCGAACCTGCGGGTGGTGGCGGTAAGTGTCGTGCGCACCAGCATTGCCAACCGCGTCTTCCGGTCGGAGCAACCGGTCGTATTCTCTCTTGACGACGGTGTAGCACTCGCATGCCTGCGCCTCCATCTGGAAGCGATCGAGGACCGCAATGCGGCCGCGGCTGCAACGGATCAAGCCCGCCGTTTGCAGGTTTCCCAGCGCTGCCGTTACACCTACGCGGCGCACTCCCAGCAATTCGGCGATCCGTTTCTGCGTCACCGTCAGCTCGTTCGAAGGGAGCCGGTCCAGGCATGACAAAGTCCAGCGAAGGAGGCGCTTTTCCAGCGAATGGTGCCGGCTGCACACCGCGATCTGCGCGGTTTGCGCGATCAGCGCCTGGGTGTAGCGCAGCAGCAGGTGCGACAGCGGACCAACCCGCTCGAACTCGATCTTCAGCACCTCTGCGTGCAGTCGATAGCTGCTGACCGCGCTCAGCGCGATCGCCTGGCTCAGCGTGCTTTCGCCGCCGAGGAACGATGCGACGCCGATCACGCCTTCGCTGCCCGTGACTGCGAATTCAGCCGACGCTCCGTCGTCCGTCACGTGGACGCGCGAAACGACGCCTGCGGTAATGAAATAGAGGTAGTCTTCCCGGTCGCCCGCGCCGTGAATGGTCCAGCCCGACGGCAATGCAACGGGCTCCAGGTGGGGCAGCAGACGCCCATAGTCGTCCCGCGGGAGCGCTGCGAGAAGACGGTTGTGCCTGGGCGTGCTGTGTGTAGCCAAGGCGCGTTTCCTGTGTCCGGTGGTGCCTTCGGATATGATGCGCCGAAACGGATTTCCATCCCTCGCGGTCTTTTCGATAGTGCGACCTCCACCGCTTCGGCTGCGATTTCAACATACCCGGATCATTTGCCGACGCCATTGACTTGCATTAAACCCGTGTTCGATAGCGCACGGAGCGTCCCAGGGGCGAGCAGCAAGGGATGCCGATTCTGAGACTGCGATAGAACGTCGCAGAACGGACGCCGGTCCCGCGAAGCGCTGGGTGCGGCCGCCGACGATCACGCGATGATGGTCATGGCCGCTATCGCGTACGTGCTGCCTCTCGGCAGACCCAGCGACAGGCAGACCGAGCGCGGCACGATGTCGGTGCAATTTCGAAGTGCGACGGACAGGGCGCGAAGTGCCGCGTAGTCGTCCGCATCGAGCGCCACGAGAAACCGGTCACGCAACGCGCGCGAGGCGCTGCCGTCCGGAACCTCAGGGTAGGGGTTGATGGCTCAACTCCGTGAATCGTACGGGCACCGCGCCGGGCCCCGATCCTGTCGTTCGCCGTTGCCGCGGTTTGAGAGTAACGGCGACCTGTAGCGCCAGTCCGAGTGCGAGGATGAGGGACGCGCTCAGCACCCAGATCGTCTGCCGCTCGGCAGGATCGGCAATCGTCATCGCAAACACCAATGCGACCACGGCGAGGCCGATCAGGAATCCGGCGGTCAAGCTGCCCGCCCGTCGAAACCATGCCGGGAAGATTCTCATCGTTCGCTCCAGTCACCGATACATTGGACGCATACCCGGTGGAGGTCGGTGCGCTGGCGCGCTTACCGCGAGGAAGATTGCCTGACGGGCTTCGGATCGGCGTCCGGGCGGCATGTGCGCCACCGTACAGACGGCCCACCCATGCACGATCATGCTTCGGTGTGCGTTCGCCTGGCGACCCGCGGATTCAGTGTGCGGG
Source organism: uncultured beta proteobacterium (assembly GCA_963830485.1). Taxonomy (GTDB): domain Bacteria; phylum Pseudomonadota; class Gammaproteobacteria; order Burkholderiales; family Casimicrobiaceae; genus CAIWHR01. The sequence goes on along the minus strand of CAWHNE010000013.1, from coordinate 20,626 downwards.
AGTGTGCCTCATCGCAGCGCACATCGAAGGAACGAGAAATGCGGACTTCCGTCGACCCGCCGGCACGATTGCAGATGTGGATTGCGGTCATCGCGATCTGCCTTTTGGCGGGCTCCGCCATGGTTGCGATCGTCCGCGTGATCGCGATGTCGTACGCGAGCGTTCCGAGCGGGGGCACATCGTCCTGGCGGGAAGCGGCACCCGATGGGTCCGTGGGCGCATCCGCCTCCGACCCGCAATCGTTCAGCGAGGCCACGCAGGCGCCGAGCAGTCGGCGAAGCCAGGCGACGTGTCGCGAGTGTGGGGTCGTCAAGTCGATTGTGCCCGTCGAGCGCTACGGCGACGTCCGCGGGGCAGAAAAGGCTCATGTCAAGAACGCGGGAAGCGATTCCGGCCGTGCACCCGGCAGCGCAGTCGCCGCTGGCGGCACAGGGAGAAGCTACGATGTCACGGTCCGCTTTCGCGACGGCTCGACGATCGTCTTGCGCGAAGCGACGCCTCGATCATGGCAGACGGGGAGCCGCGTGATCGCAATTGCGGGCGCGAGCACGTCAATCGAATGACGCTGATCGCACCGGCGCCCCTGGCGATGGAACGATCGGCGCGCATGCGCTCATCGCAATGCAGTGCGGCGAATCGCGCCGCACCACGGAACCGGTCGGGCAGCTACCTGACGACGTAGGGCAGCAGGCGATCGAACTCCGTCTTGACGACCTGGTAGCACTCGCAGGACCGCGTCTCCACACCCGGGCGATCGAGCACCGTGATCTTGCCGCGGCGGTAATGAATCAGGCCGGCGTCCTGCAACTTACCCGCGGCCTCCGTGACGCCTTCGCGCCGGACCCCGAGCATGTTGGCGATCAGTTCCTGCGTCATGGTAAGTTCGTTCGATGCCAGACGATCCAGGCTCAGTAACAGCCACCGGCACAACTGCTGGTCGACCGAATGATGGCGGTTGCAGACCGCCGTCTGCGCCATCTGCGTAATCAGGGCCTGGGTGTAGCGTAGCAGCAGATGCATCGTCGCGCCGAAACGCCCGAACTCGTTCTTGAGCAATTCGGCCTTGAGCCGGAACGCGTAGCCCGCACTTTGCACGACAGCGCGGCTCGGCGTGGTTTCGCCCCCCATGAAGAGGGAAATGCCGAGGATGCCTTCGTTGCCCACCACGGCAATTTCGGCAGACGCGCCGTCCTCCATGACGTACAGCAGCGATACGATCGATGTCGTCGGAAAATAGACGTAACGCAACTTGTCCCCGGACTCGTAGAGGACATCGCCGAGTTTCATCGGTATCAGTTCCAAATGGGGCGCTAGTCGCTCGTAGTCGCCGGGTGGCAGGGCGTCGAGCAGGTGGTTCTGCCGTGGATTGTTGCGAACAGGTGCAGCCGGTTGCGACCTGGCCTTCGAGGGCGAGGAGATGGGATTCGCGGCGCTGCGACCCGACTTGTCGGCTGCCATAACGCTAGTTTAGTCCATTGGGGGACCCGGTGCTCGCGGCGACACTCGCGACCCTCGGATCCAGCCAAACCCGTCGGCCGCGCACTCGCGCCATGCGCCGTCAAATCGCGACGTGCCGCCCGCCGTCCACGTTGATCGTCTCGCCGGTGACGTACGTCGCATCGGCCAAAAGGAAGTAGACCGCCTTCGCGATGTCGTCGGGCGTGCCCTCGCGCTTCAACAGCGTGTGCGAAATGATCCGCTGTCGCGAAAGCTCGTCGAACGACGCATCGTCGGGCCAGAGGATCGGGCCCGGAGACACCGCGTTGACGCGCACCTCGGGTGCGAGCTCGCGCGCGAGCGACCGGGTGAGCGCGACGAGGCCCGACTTCGCGATCGAGTAGACGACGAAACTCTTGAGCGGGCGCTCGGCGTGGATGTCCGTGATGTTGACGATCGCACCCTGCGCCTTCTTCAGCGCCGGCGCTGCGGCTTGCGCGAGAAAGAGCGGCGCACGAAGATTCGTGCCGATCAGGTCGTCCCAGTTCGCCGCGGTGATTTCGCCGACCGGCGTCGCATAGAACGAAGACGCATTGTTGACGAGCGCATCGAGCCGGCCGAAGCGCTGCACTGTCTGCTCGACGATCGACGGCACCTTGTTGAGATCGAGGAGGTCGGCCTGGATCAGCGCGACCGAGTCGGCGCGGGCGCCGTTCAGCTCCGCCTGCAACAGCCGCGCCTCGCCCGCGGACGCGCGGTAGTGGAGCATCAGATTCGCGCCCGCCGCGTGGAGCCGGCGGCAGATCGCGGCGCCGACCCGTTTGGCGCCGCCCGTGATCAGCACTACCTTGCCCTGCACGCGGCACTCCCGGGTGCAAATCTGCTGCGGGGCCGATCTGCTTCGTTGATCGGGGGCTCGAAATCCTCACGTATTCCCGCGTACGCTCCGGTTTCCTGCCCCCTCGCGCCTCGCATCTCGGCCTCCTCGCGACGATTTGCGGCAGCCTGTTAGACTCCGAATCAATCTAGCACAATGGTCGCCGCGACGCATCGGCGCGGACGTCCGCGAACGACGTGTCCGATCTGCCGCTCCCTGATCCGGAGGCCGCCGCGCACAGCGCGCGCGTCGTCGCGCACATTCGCGCGGCGATCGAAGCGGCCGGTGGCTTCCTGCCGTTCTCCCGCTACATGGAGTTAGCGCTCTATGCCCCGGGGCTCGGCTACTACGCGGCCGGCGCGGCCAAGCTGGGCGGCGCCGGCGACTTCGTTACCGGACCCGAGATGACGCCGCTCTACGCGACTGCGCTCGCGCGTCAGGTCGCCGAGATCCTCGACGTCGCGCCGGGGCGGGAGATCGTCGAGCTGGGCGCGGGGAGCGGGCGGCTCGCGGCGGACCTGCTGAACGCGCTCGCGTCAGGGGACGCGCTCCCGTCGTTCTACAGGATCCTCGAGCCATCGCCGGATTTGCGCGAACGGCAGCGCGCGACGATCGCGCGCGACGCCGCTGCGCACGCTGCACGCGTTGCCTGGCTCGACGCGTTGCCTGCGGCGATCGACGGCGCGGTCGTTGCGAACGAAGTGCTGGACGCGCTGCCCGTGCACGTGGTCGCGCGCCGCGCCGGCGCATGGTACGAGCGCGGCGCGCGCTGGGACGTAGCCGACGCCCGATTCGCCTGGACGGAGCGACCGGCCGACGCGTCCTTGGCCGCCCTCGTCGCGGAGCGCTTTCCGCCTGGCGGCGATTACTTGAGCGAGATCAATCCGGCGGCCGAGGCGCTGGTCGAGGATGTGGGCAGGCGCATCGCGCACGGAGCGATGCTGGTGATCGACTACGGTTTTCCCGCGGCCGAGTACTACCATCCGCAGCGCGACCAGGGAACACTGATGGGCCACTACCGCCATCGCGCGCACGACGATCCGTTCCTCTGGCCGGGGCTCTCCGACCTCACGGCGCACGTCGATTTCACGGCGATGGCGCGCGCGGGCGAGCGCGCCGGCCTCGCCGTGGCGGGATTCACTGCGCAGGCACCGTTCCTCCTGGGCTGCGGCATCCTCGACGCGCTCGCCGCGGTCGGCGCGCCCGAATCGACCGCCTACCTGAAGGCGGCGGCGCCCGTGCAGAAGCTCCTGTCGCCGGCCGAGATGGGCGAGCTCTTCAAGGTGCTCGCGCTCGCGAAATCCGACGCCATCGCCTGGCCGGGCTTCTCGCTCACCGACCGCCGCCACCGTCTCTGATCCACAGGGAATCGATCATGGAAACCACGATTGCGTTCAACAGCCTCGTCATGGGCTCGTTGCCTGCGCGGCACGCGCGCTACCGTCCGCGCCACACGGCAGTACTCGTCGCGCCGCGCGCGAAGGGGTCGCACGAAATCCGGCTCACGTGGCGCGAATTCGACGGCTACGTCAACCGCTGCGCGAATGCGCTCGCAGCGCAGGGCGTCGCGCGCGGCGACCGCGTGGCGACCGTGCTCGCGAATTCGCTCGAGCTGCTCGCGAACTACTGGGCCTGCGCGAAGCTGGGCGCCGCCGCGGTGCCGCTCTCGCCGCTCCTCACCGCGACGGGCCTCGCATCGCTCCTCGCCGACGCGCCGCCGAAGGTCGTCCTCGCCTCGTCGGACCAGAGGCCGGTGCTGGACGACGTGCAGCGCCGGCTCCCGTTCACGCCCTCTTGGGTGCTGGTCGATGCGGCTGCGGACGACGAGGCCGCCGGCTACCGCGCCTACGGCCTCCTGCACGCCGAGGCGAGCGACTCGCCTCCGCCGGCGCATGTCGAGGCGGGCGATCTCCTTACGCTCATGTACACGTCGGGCACCACCGGCCTGCCGAAGGGCATCCAGCACACGCATTTCATCCGCGCGATGTACGCGACGACGATGGCGAACGCGTGGAGGATGGCGCCGGAGTCGGTCGTGCTGCACTCCGGCGCGATCGTGTTCAATGGCGCGATGGTGACGATGTTTCCCGCGTTCATGGTCGGCGCGACCTACGTGCTGCACCGCGCGTTCGACGCCGAGGCCTTCATCGCCACCGTCGAGCGCGAGCGCGTGACGCACACGATGCTCGTGCCGTCGCAGATCATCGCGATCCTGAACGCGAAGGGCTTCGACGCGGCGCGGCTCACGTCGCTCGAGATGGTGCTATCGCTCGGCGCGCCGCTCATGAAGGAGCACAAGGACCGGCTGAACGAGCTCCTGCCGCGACGCTTCTACGAGCTCTACGGGCTGACCGAGGGCTTCGTCACGATCCTCGACCGCGACGATGCGCAGCGCAAGGCGGGCAGCGTCGGAGTGCCGCCGCCGTTCTATGAGATGCGGATCGTTGCCGAGGACGGGCACGAGGTGCCGCAGGGAACGATCGGCGAGATCATCGGGCGCGGTCCGATCACGATGCCCGGGTATTTCAACCGCGTCGAGCAGACCGCGCAGGCATTGCGCGACGACTGGCTCTGGACCGGCGACCTGGGCTACGTCGACGAGGACGGCTTCCTCTATCTCGTCGACCGCAAGAAGGACATGATCGACACCGGTGGAGTGAAGGTCTACCCGAAGGACGTCGAGGAGATTGCCGCCCACCATCCGGCGGTCCTCGAGGTCGCGGTATTCGGGATTCCGCACGAGAAATGGGGCGAGACGCCGGTCGCGGCGGTCGTGCTGCGCACGCCGGGCAGCGTCGGCGCGGACGAGCTCAAGGAGTGGATCAACGCGCGCGTCGCCGCGAAGTACCAGCGACTCGACCGCGTGATCGTGATGGACGACTTCCCGCGCAACGCCGCCGGCAAGACGCTGAAGCGCGAGATGCGCGCGCCCTTCTGGGAAGGGCACGACAGGAAGATCTAGCGGCGCGAGCGGCGAGCCGGTTCGGCCTCCGCACGGCCAAGAAAATCGCGCCATCGAGGTCGTCGCGCGCCTCAATTGTCGCTATTCTGGGCCGCCGACTACGGAGCCGGCGACCCTGAAGGTGCGCCCGTCGGTCGTCACGGAGGATGCCTCATGAAGAAGGTGCTCAAGTACCTTGCCTGGGGTCTCGCGGCGCTGGTCGTTCTCGCCTTCGCCGCCACCTTCTGGGCCTACCAGGTCGCGAGTGGCCGTTACGACAAGCAGTGGGTCGTGCACACCGCCGGCTTCCCGATTCCGTTCCCGGTGAACGAAGACGAGCTCGAGACCCTTCGGGCGGAGCGAATCCTGGCGGGGGCCTCGACGGCGGACCCGCTCGCCGGCGTGGATCTGCAGGCGCTCGCGCTCGAGCGGGCGATCAGTCGAGGACGGCACCTCGTGGAGAGCCGCACCTCGTGCGACGGCTGCCACGGTAAGGACTTCGGCGGCGCGGCCGTGATCGACATCGCATTGGTCGGACACTGGGTGGCGCCGAACCTGACATCGGGCGAGGGAAGCGTGACCCGGGGCTTCACGGCGAACGACTGGGATCGCGCGGTGCGGCACGGCGTGCGCCGCAACGGAAGGTCGTCGTCGATGCCGTCGCAGGACTTCGCCAATCTCACCGACCACGAGCTGTCGGACATCGTCGCCTACATTCGCGCGTTGCCACCGGTCAACCGTGTCCTGGGGCCCGTAAAGTTCGGGCCGGTGTTCGCCTTCATGATCGCCACCGATCCGAAGGCCTTCGTCGCGTTCACGATCGATCACGACAAGCCGCACGTCATCGAACCGCCGGCCGCGGCGCCAAGCGCCGAACTGGGGCAGCACATCGTGCAGGTCTGCCGCGGCTGCCACGGCCCGCAATTGTCCGGCGGCCGGCTGGCGGGCGATCCCGACATGCCGATCGTCGCGAACCTGACGCCGCACGAGACCGGCCTCAAGTCGTGGAGCGAGGGCGACTTCATCCGCGCGTTGCGCGAAGGCAAGCGCAAGGACGGCACGGCGATCGACAAGGCCATGCCGTGGGAGGCGTACGGCCGGATGACGGACACCGAGCTCAAGGCCGTCTGGGCGTATCTGCAGACGGTGCCCGCGGTGGAGAAAGGGAACCACTAGAGACCGGGTGTCACTCCGAGTCGCGAGCGAATGGCCGCCCTGCTCGCCGATCGTGCGTTCCGCCGCAACCCGAGCGGCGCCTCAGACGCCCGTCGCCTCGGCCATCAACGCGCGCCAGCGGCGGTAGCGCGCGGCGAGCGCCGTATCCGCGGCGGGCGCGAAGACCTGCTCGTCGCCGCCGCGATTCCACTCGGCGGGCCTCCCGGCGGCGAGATAGCCGATGCCGCGCGCGGTAGCTTCCGGATCCTCGCGCCGGTGCACCGGCAGTCCGCTTACCGCGGCGAGCCGACGGCACAGCCCGTCGAGCCGCGACACGCCGCCGCTCACCCGGATGCGCTTCGGGGGCGGCACGAAACGCGCCATCTCGTCCAGGTTCGCCTGCAGCAGGAACGCGATGCTCTCGACCACGGCGATGGCCTCCTGCCACGGCTCGCCCGCGCCAACGTAGCGCGACACGAAATCCGGCTTCCAGAACGGGCCGCCGAGCCCGGCGATGCCGTTCAGGAACAGCGGCGGCTCGCCGCCACGCTCGAGCCACGGCTCGAGCAGCGGCACGATGTCCGGTACGCCCTGCTCGCGGGCGAGCCACTCGAGCGCGGTCCCGGCACCGTTGACATTGCCCTCGACCGTCCAGACCGTCGTGCGGCCGTCGTCGAGGATGATGCCGACCAACTGGCGGGGCACGTAGCCGGGATCGCGCGTGAGCGCGCGCTGCACGAATGCACTGGTGCCGATGTTGACGTACGCCGAGTCCTCGTCGGGCCAGCCGAACGCAAACACCGCGGCCGACTGGTCTCCGTTCAGCGCGACGAGCGGTATGCGCACGTCGCCGGAGACGAGCGTTCCGTAGCGATGGCAGGTCGGCACCGAGTGTGGCAGGAATCCCCCGGGCAGCCCGAACAGCGCGAGGAGTTCCGGATCCCAGTCGCGCGTGGAGAGATTCCACAACTGCGTGCGCGCCGCGCATTGCGGATCGGCGGCGAGCGGATGCTCGACGAGCAGGCGAAAGGCGAGGAAGCTCGCCTGCGGCCCCCAGCAGAGCGTGCCCGCGTCGCGCGCCTCGCGCACGGCCGGCAGGTGATCGAGCGCCCAGCGCAGCTTCGATGCACCGTAGTGCGCCGACAGGAAGAGGCCGGTCCTGCGGTGAACGTCCTCGCCGCGATCTTCGAATTGCCGCAGCCATGCGTGCGCGCGCCGATCCTGCCAGCTGAAGACGGGAGCGAGCGGCCGGCCGTTGCGGCGGTCCCAGCATGCGCAGCTCGCGCGCTGGCTCGCGAGTCCGGCGGCGACGACGTCACCGCGGCGAGGTCCGAGAGGTGCGAGCGCGGCGGCGACCGCGGTTACGACCGAGGCGACCATCTCGTCGCCGTCCTGCTCGGCCCAGTCGGGCTGCGGCCGGACGAGCGCGAGTGGCCGCTCGGCGGACGCCAGTACGTCGCCGCGGCCATCGAGCACGACCGCGCGGCTCGCGTGCGTTCCCTGGTCGAGCGCGAGGACGAGCGGGTCGACACCGGGCGGCGTGCTCACGTCGCTGTAGATGCGACCATGAGGAAGATCGGGAACGTGCGCGTGCCGCCGGCCACCGCCTTCTTCATCTCGTAGGCCGTGCTGAATTGCACGCTCGCGAACCCCGCGGCCCGCGCCGCTGCGCCAAGCGCGACGCGATCGAAGCCGAGATGGCCGTCGAAGCCGGCGCCGTGGAAGCTGCCGTCCTCGGTGTCGAGATCGGCGATGCAGAGTACGCCCCGCGCGCGCAGGATCGCGCGGAACCGCTGCAGGATGCCTGCCGTATCGGGAATGTGATGGAGCGTCATCGCCGAGAACACGAGATCGAAGCGCGCGTCCGGCAGCGGGTCGGCGAGCAGATCGAGCTTGACCGCGCGCACGCGTGGATCGCCGGTCGCGGCGATCTTGTGCGACGCGACCTCGAGCATCCCGTCGGAAACGTCGGCGAGCGTGAGCGATGCGACACGATCGCGCAGCATGAAGCCGAGCAGCCCGGTGCCGGCGCCGTACTCCAGCGCGTCCATCGTGTCCGCGAGCGGCGCCTCGCGCTCGATGGCGGCGGCGATCGCGCGGGCGCGCTCGACTTTCGTCGGATCGTCGTCCCACGTCGCCGCGCGCGCGTCGAAATCGGTCACCGTGTGCGCCGATGCGGACGACGGCCGCTCCGCGCTCATGCCTTGGCCTGCTCGGCGTCGGTGCGCGCGTCGGCTCGCGCCGGGAGCAGGATGCCTACCTCGGACGTGCCGACGAGCGCGAAAACCCGGGCCGCGACGGCGCGCATCTCGGCCTCCGTGGCCGCGCCGCTCCATTGCGCAAGGCGCACCGCCTTGTCGACGACCTCGTCGCGTGCGAGCGTGTTGCCGGGATCGCCGCGCGGCTCGTCGACGCGCGCGGACAGCGTCCGGCCGTCCGTCGTCTCGACCTCGACCTTGCCGATCCAGCGCTGCGGATAGGCGGCTTCGATCTCCTCGTCGTGCACCATCCGGACGCGATCGCGGAAAGCGGCGATCGCGGGATCCCGGAAATGTCGCTGGAACTCGACGAGCCCGGCGCGGCGGTGCGTCGCGACCATCGCGAGCACCGTCCCCATCGAAAACTTTGCCTGGTGCACGGTCGCGGGAGCGGTGACCGGGCCCAAGACGTCGATCGCGGCGCGGTGCACGCGCGCAGTCACGTGCGCTATGTCGCCGGGCGCGAGATCGTAGTCCGTCACGATCTCGAGCAGGGCGTCGGCGGCGGGATGCGTGTGACGGCAGGACGCGTGCCATTTGAACGACGTCTCGGCCAACGCCCAGCGCGTGCCGAGCCGGTCGACGAGCCGCGTCGGATCGGCATCGGTCGACATGCCGGCTGCCATGCCCTGCGGACCTTCGAGGATCCGCTTCGCGCCGGTGAATCCGTCGGCGGCGAGATACGCGGCCAGCAGCCCGTCGGCCGCGGCCTTCGCCGTGTGCAGCTGCTTGGAATCGGCAGCGTCACGCAGGAACTCCCAAAGGCCCGCGGCCTGCGTGCCGGCGGATCCGAACGCGTGCTGCATCCGGTCGGCATCGAGGCCGAGGAGTCGACCCGCAGCGGCGGCGGCCGCGAGCGTGCCCGCGGTTCCAGTCGTGTGGAAGACTTTGTAGTGCGAGCGGCCGAGGAACTCGCCGACGCGTATGCCGACTTCGTAACCGGCGACGGCGGCGACGATGAGCTCGCGGCCCGAGGCTCCGGTCGCCTGCGCGACCGCGAGCGCGGGCGGGAACACGACGGCACCCGGATGGAACACCGAGCCGTTGTGGACGTCGTCCTGCTCGGCGAAGTGCGAGGCGGCGGCGTTCACCATCGCGGCGAAGAGCGGCGAGGTGCCGCGGCGCGAGGTCAGCACTTCCGACGGGCCCTCCGCCGGTCCCATCCGCCGTGCGAACCGCTCGATCGCCTCGATCGGCCGCGCGCCCTTGCCGGCGAGCGCCGAGCCGATCCAGTCGAGCAGCAGGTCCTCCGCACGGCGGACGACGAACGCCGGAATGTCGTCGAAGGAGAGGGCGCTTGCGAAGCGCGCGAGCGTCGCGGTGGGACTCGTCACGGGGCCTTGCGTCATACGACCTCCTCGGCGACGAACCGCGCGATCGCCGCCTCGTCATAGCCCAGCTCGCGCAGGATCGAATTCGTGTGCGCGCCGAGCGCGGGCACCGGATCCATCCGGGGCGGCGGCGAGCGTCGGCGAACCGGGCGGCACGAGCGCCGGGACCTTGCCCGCCGGCGTGTCGACGTCGACCCAGCGCTGCCGTGCCGCGAGCTGCGGATGCGCGCGGACCTCGTGCATGTCGTTCATCCGCGCATTCGCGATGCCGGCCGCGTCGAGCCGCTCGATCACCTGCGCGGCGGTGAGCGGCCGGAAGACCTCGACGATGATCGCACGGAGCGCCTCGCGGGTCGCGTTGCGCTTCGAGTTCGTCGCGAAACGTTCGTCGGTCGCGAGCGCGGGCTGCCCGAGCACGTCGCGGCAGAACACCGCCCACTCGCGCTCGTTTTGCAGGCCGAGCATGACGACCTTGCCGTCGCCTGCGGGAAACGGACCGTAGGGGTAGATCGTCGCGTGCGCGGCGCCGGTGCGCGGCGGCGGCGCGGCGCCGTCGTATGCGTAGTAGAGCGGGTAGCTCATCCACTCGACCATGCTCTCCAGCATCGATACGTCGATCGCGCAGCCGCGCCCCGTCCGCTGGCGTTCGATCAGACGCGGCGAGGATGTTCGAGTACGCGTACATGCCGGCGGCAATGTCGGCGATCGAGCAGCCGGCCTTCGCCGGCGCGTCCGGCGTGCCGGTGATCGACAGGAAGCCCGATTCGCTCTGGATCAAGAGGTCGTAGGCCTTCTTGTCGCGGTAGGGGCCGTCGGCGCCGTAGCCCGAGATGTCGCAGACGACGAGCCGCGGATGCGCCGAGGCGAGCGCGTCGTAGGACAGGCCGAGTCGCGCTGCGGCGCCGGGCGCGAGGTTCTGCACGAGCACGTCGGCACGCCCGAGGAGTGTCGCGAGGATCCGTCGCGCCTCGGCGTGCTTGACGTCGAGCGTCAGGCTCTCCTTCGAGCGGTTGGTCCAGACGAAGTGCGACGACAGCCCCTGCACGCGCTCGTCGTAGCCGCGCGCGAAGTCGCCTGTCCCCGGCCGCTCGATCTTGATCACGCGCGCCCCCAGGTCGGCGAGCTGGCGCGTGCAGAACGGCGCCGCGATTGCATGCTCTAGCGTGACGACCGTGATGCCTTCGAGCGGGCGCATCGGAGGCGCTCAGAACGACCGGGGCAGGCCGAGCACGTGCTCGGCAACGTACGACAGGATCAGGTTGGTCGAGATGGGGGCGACCTGGTAGAGCCGCGTCTCGCGGAACTTGCGCTCGACGTCGTACTCGACGGCGAAGCCGAACCCGCCGTGGAACTGCAGGCACGCGTTGGCCGCTTCCCACGACGCATCGGCGGCGAGGAGCTTCGCCATGTTCGCTTCCGCGCCGCAGGGCTCGTGCGCGTCGAACAGCGCACACGCCTTGTACCGCATCAGATTCGCGGCCTCGACGTTGACGTACGCGCGCGCGATCGGGAATGCGACGCCCTGGTTCTGCCCGATCGGCCGGCCGAAGACGACGCGCTCCTTCGCGTACGCAGTCACCTTGTCGAGGAACCAGTAGCCGTCGCCGATGCACTCGGCCGCGATCAGCGTGCGTTCGGCGTTCAGGCCGTCGAGGATGTAGCGGAAGCCCTTCCCCTCGTCGCCGATCAGGTTCTCCGCCGGAATCTCGAGGTTGTCGAAGAAGAGCTCGTTGGTCTCGTGGTTCACCATGTTCGCGATCGGCTTGACCGTGAGGCCGTGGCCGATCGCCTCGCGCAGGTCGACCACGAAGATCGACATGCCGTCGGCGCGCTTCCGCACCTGGTCGACCGGCGTCGTGCGCGCGAGCAGGATCATGAGGTCCGAGTGGAGCACGCGCGAAATCCAGACCTTCTGCCCGTTGACGACGTACCGGTCGCCGTTGCGCACCGCGGTCGTGCGGATCTTCGTCGTGTCGGTGCCGGTCGTGGGCTCGGTGACACCCATCGATTGCAGCCGCAAATCGCCGCTCGCGATCTTCGGCAGATAGCGCCGTTTCTGCTCCTCCGAGCCGTGGCGGAGCAGCGTGCCCATGTTGTACATCTGCCCGTGGCACGCGCCCGAGTTGCCGCCGCAGCGGTTGATCTCCTCCATCACGATCGACGCCTCGGTGAGCCCGAGCCCGGAGCCGCCGTACTCCTGCGGGATCAGCGCGGCGAGCCAGCCTGCCCTCGTCAGCGCCTCGACGAACTCGTCCGGGTAGCCGCGCGCCTCGTCGATCCGGCGGAAATACTCAGCGGGGAATTGCGCGCAGAGATCGCGGATCGCGTCACGCAGGTCCTGATGCGATTCGGCGGAGCTCGACATGGAACCTCTGCTGCGGGAATGCGCTGGAACGCTAGCGCACGGTCGCGCTCGCCTCCATCGCGAGGTGGCCGCCGGCGTCCTGCGCCCAGAGGCGGACCGGCCCCTCCGGCTCGCGCTTGCCGCAGACGGCGAACGGTGCGGTGTCGAACAGCGGCGAAATCGCGCGAAACGAGAACGAGGCGAGCTCCGACGGCGCGACGTGGTCGCGCGCGAGATCCGCGAGCAGCGTCGCGATCAGCGGCCCGTGCACGACAAGGCCGGGGTAACCTTCCTCCGTCGTGACGTAGCGGCGGTCGTAGTGGATCCGGTGGCCGTTGAACGTCAGCGCCGAGTAGCGAAACAGCAATACGTCGCTCGGCACGACCTCGCGCTTCCAGTCGGTGGCTGCAGGCGCGGTCTTCTTCGCGGGCGGCGCTTCGCCCGGGCGCGGCGCGTCGCGGTAGACGATGTCGTGCTCCTCGACGATCGCGAGCTCGCCTGCGGCGGCGATCTCGTGGCGCACGAGCACGAAGACGAGCGTCCCGCTGCGTCCCTGCTTGGTCTCGACGCTCACGATCGTCGACGTGCGCTCGATCGCGTCGCCGACGCGAAGCGCGCGGCGGAACTCGAGCCGGCCGCCGGCCCACATTCGCCGCGGCAATGGCACCGGCGGCAGGAAGCCCCCGCGTCGCGGGTGGCCGTCGGGACCGAGCTCGTGCGTCGGCGCGAGCGGCAGGAAGTAGAGCCAGTGCCGCAGCGGCGGGATCACACCTCCCTCTGTGGGGGGCGGATCGTCGCGGTCGAGCGTCGCGGCGAGCGCCGCGAGCGGCACCGGCGTTACGCGATCGATGCGGCGCTCGGTCCGACCCGCCCAGCGCGCGAGGTCGGCCGTGTCGGTGCCGGCTGCCGCTGCGGCCGGCGCGGCGGACGACGTCAAGGCTTGAACCCCGTCGCTTTGTAGACCTCGTCGATGATCTCCTTGCCGATGCGCGATTCGTTCTCCTTGTGCACCGTCACGAGCGCCTTCTTGAGTGCCGCCTTCTCCTCCGGCTTGAGCGTGATGATCTCGCTCTTGCCCGATTTCCGCACGCCCTCCAGCGCGTCGTCGTTCTCCTTCTTCGCGATCTCGTTCGCATATTTCGTCGCGTCGGCCATCGCGCTCTCGAGCGTGGATCGGATGTCGGGCGGCAGACCGTCCCAGAACTTCTTGTTGGTGATCACCGCGTACTCGATCACGCCGTGCTCGGTCAGCGCGAAGTACTTCTGCACCTCGTGCATCTTCTGCGTGTAGAAGTTGGACGGCGGATTCTCGGTGCCGTCGACCACGCCGGTCTGCAGCGCCTGGTAGACCTCGGAGAACGCCATCACCTGCGGGATCGCCCCCAGCGCCTTGATCTCGTCGCCCAGCACCTTCGACGACTGGATCCGCATCTTGAGGCCCTTGTAGTCGGCCGGCACGCGGATCGGCTTGTTGGCGCTGAAGTCCTTGAAGCCGTTGTCCCAGTACGCGAGCCCCGTGACCCCCTTCGCCTCGAGCTTCTTGAACAGCAGCGCGCCGACGTTGCCGCCCGTCACCTTGTGCAGGTCGTCGTAGCTGTCGAAGATGTAAGGCAGGTCGAACACCTCGAATTCGCGGACGCCGAGCGGTCCGAACTTCGCGACCGACGGCGCCAGGATCTGCACGGAGCCGAGCTGCAGCGCCTCCATCTCCTCGCCGTCCTTGAAGAGCGAACTGTTGGGGTAGACCTCGACCTTGACGCGCCCCTTCGTGCGCTCCTCGGCGAGCTGTTTGAAGCGCTCGGCGCCCTTGCCCTTCGGCGTGTCAATGGCGACGACATGGCTGAACTTGATGACGATCGGCTGCTGGGCGGATACGGCGCCCGCCGCCATCGCGACGGCGACCGCCAAGGCGATGCCCAGCACGACGCCGCGGGTCTTCGGTTGCTTCATGGAATCCTCCGGAAGGGGCGAGCTGACCTCGCCTCGCAACGAGGACTACAGCACCATTTGCGTGTTCTTGCAACCGACTGCGGCGTCCCGCGGTGAGGCGGAGCGCAACCGCCCCGCGAGGCCGGGAATGCGACAATGCGACTCGCCGTCGCGCCCGCGCGGTGGCCAGCTCCGACCATGCGCTACGCGATCGACGCCGACATTGCGGCTGCCTCGACCCTCGACCCCGCGTTCTACCGCGACGAGGCCGCTTGGGCGCTCGCGCGCGAACGCGTGTTTGCGCGAACATGGCAGTGGCTCGGCGACCTCGCGGACGTGACGACGCCGGAATCACTGTCGCCGCGCGCTCGCTCCTGCCGGGGCTCCTCGACGAGCCGTTGCTGCTCGCGCGCGATGGGGGCGGTGCGCTGCGCTGCCTCTCGAACGTCTGCACGCATCGCGGCAACCTGCTGGTGCAGGCGCCGTGCCGCGCCGCACAGATCCGCTGCGGCTACCATTCGCGCCGGTTCGATCTCGCCGGCCGGATGATCTTCATGCCGGAATTCCAGGACGCGAGAGGGTTTCCGTCGAGCCGCGACGATCTGCCGCAAGTGCCTTTCGCTTCGTGGGCAGGGCATGGCTTCGCGGCCGTCGACCCCGTGGCGCCGTTCGATGCCTTCTTCGCCGACGCGATCGCGCGGCTCGCTCCGCAGGGCTGCGAGCGGTTTGTGTTGGACGCAACGCGCAGCCGCGACTACGTCGTCACCGCGCACTGGGCGCTCTACATCGAGAACTATCTCGAAGGGTTCCACATCCCGTTCGTCCACGCTGGCCTGAACGAGGTCGTCGAGTACGGCAGTTACTCGACCGAGCTGTTCCGCTACGCGAACCTGCAGCGCGCGCTAGCGAAGCCGGGCGAGCTCGCGTTCGACTCGGTGGACGGCGACGGCGAGCGCGTCGCCGCGTACTACTGGTGGGTGTTCCCGAACCTCATGTTGAACGTCTACCCGTGGGGACTGTCGGTGAATCTCGTGCTGCCGGAGGGGATCGACCGGACGCGGATCGCGTTTCGGAGCTACGTCGGCGATCCCGCCAAACTTGGCGCCGGTGCGGGTTCAGCGCTCGATCGGGTCGAGGAGGAGGACGAGGCCGTCGTCGCGGCGGTCCAGCGCGGCGTGCGCTCGCGCTTCTATCGCGGCGGGCGGTACTCGCCGACGCGCGAGTGCGGCGTCCACCACTTCCACCGGCTGCTGTCCGAGTTCATGGCCGACGGGGTGGCGCTAGTAGCGATCGGACGATGAATGGGGCGGCCGAAGCAAGGCTGCGCGCGGCGCTGACGACGCGTCTGATCGCGCCCCGGGCCGAAGATACCTCGTGATTTCCTTGAGCTGGTCCCGGGTCGACGTGCCCGGGGAGGACTTTGGTTCGTTCGGGACAAAGCAAATTTATGACCTTTTTATTTGGAACGGGTTGACACCGACTCCCGATCGCGCATAACTTTGCTGCGTCGCAATGCGTGGAGTGAAGGCTTGGACAGTTGCCCTAGTTCCGCCGTCGCAAGACGGCAAGCCCGTTAGCGTTTAGCAGGCGCTTCCCCGGCCACCGCTTCGCTAGCGAGCGAGGCGGTGCGCATCCAGCAATTCCTTGCCTTTGGGCAAGGCCGCGCAATCCCCTCACCTGCAATTGTTATCTACCGGCATGTCGGGCCGTGGCTTCGTGCGCCTGTTGCCGGCCCGAAGTTTGGATGGGAAAGCGAGAAGGGCGATGCGCAGGGAGTGACGCTAATGCGTATCGAGGACCGGGCCCCAACCATTACAAGGCGGTCGGAAGCCTGACATGACCACCAGGGCATATCCCGAAACCACCGGGCAACAGCTCGAGCGCGGCGGGCGCTTCGGCTGGATCGACGCGATCGTCATCCTGGGCGTATTCGTGCTGTTGTGGCTGCTCGTGGTCCTGACCGGCGACATGCGCGTGCACTTCGACGAGTTGCACCCGCCGCCGCTCTCGCTCGACGTCGCATACATTCCCTACTACACCGCGCGCACGGTGTTGCGGATGGTCATCGCGTTCGCAGCGGCGCTCCTGTTCACGTTCACGTACGGCTACGTCGCCGCCAAGAGCGTCCGGGCGCGCAAGGTCATGCTGCCGCTGCTGGACATCCTGCAGTCGGTTCCCGTACTGGGCTTCCTGTCGATCACCGTCACCGGTTTCCTGGCGCTGTTTCCAGGCAGCCTGCTCGGCGTCGAATGCGCGAGCATCTTCGCGATCTTCACGGCGCAGGCCTGGAACATGACGTTCGGCTTCTACCACTCGCTGATCACCATTCCACCCGAGCTGCAGGAGGCCGCGTCCGTCTACGGCATGAATCGCTGGCAGCGCTTCACGAAGGTCGAACTGCCCTCGTCCGCGATCGGCCTGATGTGGAACTCGATGATGAGCTTCGGCGGCGGCTGGTTCTTCGTCGCGCAGAGCGAAGCGATCTCCGTGCTGAACAAGAACATCAAGCTGCCGGGCCTCGGGTCGTACATGGCGGCGGCGGTCGAGGCGGGCGATACGCGCGCCGCCGTCTACGCGATCGTGGCGATGATCGTCACCATCGTGGTCCTCGATCAGCTCGTCTGGCGACCGCTGGTGGCGTGGGCCGAGAAATTCAAGCTGGAGCAAACGGGGGGCAAGGACCATCCGACGTCGTGGATGCTGGATCTATTGCGGCGGTCGTACGTGTTGGCGTGGTTTTCCGATCACGTCGGACGTGCAATGGGCGACGCCGCGCAGCGCGCATCGGTGCTCACATCGGACCTGACGCAGACGATCTCGGGCCGGACGCCGGCTCCGGTCAAGACCACGCTCCGGATTGCGGTCTGGGTCCTCGTCGCGCTGGGGGTCGGATGGCTCGTCGTCGACGCGTTCGACATCGTCAAGGAGATCAGGACCGACATGACCGGAGCCGAGATGCTCCGCGTCGTCGGGCTCGGCGGGCTCACGCTGCTGCGCGTCCTGGCGATGAGCGTCATCGCGACCCTGATCTGGACGCCGATCGGCGTCTGGATCGGCCTGCGGCCGCGGGTGGCCCGCGTGGCGCAACCTCTCGCGCAGATCGCGGCGTCGTTTCCCGTGAACATGACCTTTCCGTTCATCGTCGCGTTCTTCATCGCGGCCCGCATCCCGATCAATCTGGGCAGCGTGTTCCTGATGGCGCTGGGAACGCAGTGGTACATCCTGTTCAACGTCATCGCCGGCGCCATGGCGATTCCGTCGGACCTGCGCGAAGCTGCCGCGTTGTTCGGCCTCCTCCGCTGGCGCCTCTGGAAGACGCTGATCATCCCCGCGATATTTCCGTTCTGGGTGACCGGCGCCGTGACCGCGACGGGCGGCGCCTGGAACGCGAGCATCGTGGCGGAGGTCGCCTCGTGGGGGAACGACAAGCTGGTGGCGGACGGCCTCGGCGCGTACATTGCGCAGGTGACCGAGAAGGGCGATCAGCCGGCGATCTACTTCAGCATCGTCGTGATGGCGCTATTCGTCGTCGTCATCAACCGGGTCGTCTGGCGCCGACTCTACGACCTCGCCGAGCGCAGGTTCAGGCTCGACTGATGAACGATGCGCGATCTTCCGGTTGGAACCCGGGGCGACGTTGAGCCGTCGTCCTGTCGATCTTCGGAGTGACCATGGCTGTCGAATCCCTCGTTGCCGATCGGCCCTCTTCCGAGTCCCCGCGCGAACCGGCGTCTGGCGTTGTCCCGCTGATCGAGCTACGACACGTCTCGAAGTCGTACGAGGGTTCCGACGGCGGAGCGCCGGTGACCGTGCTCGACGACATCAACCTCGAGGTGCGGGACGGCGAAATGCTGGCGCTGCTGGGGCAGTCGGGTTCGGGCAAGTCGACGATCCTGCGGCTGATGGCGGGCCTGACCGAGCCGACGCAGGGCGCCGTCCTGAGCCACGGGTCGCCGCTCGAGGGCGTCAATCGCCGTCTCGCGATCGTGTTTCAGAGCTTCGCCCTCTATCCCTGGCTCACGGTGCAGGAGAACGTGCAGGTCGGTCTCATCCAGCGTCGTCTCGACGCTCGGGAGGCGCAGGAGGAGACCGACCGGGCGCTCGAGCTCATCGGCCTGACCGGCTACGAGAATGCCTATCCGAAGCAATTGTCGGGCGGCATGCGCCAGCGGGTCGGCTTCGCGCGGGCGCTCGTCGCGCAGCCCGAGGTGCTGTGCATGGACGAGCCCTTCAGCGCGCTCGACGTCCTGACCGCGGAGAACCTGCGCACGCAAGTGGTCGATCTGTGGCGCGGCGCGGGGCACGCCGGCCTCAGGAGCATCTTCCTCGTGACCCACAACATCGCCGAAGCGGTGTTCATCGCCTCGCGCATCGTCATCATCTCCTCGCATCCGGGTCGCGTGCGCACCGTGATCGCCAACCCGTTGCCCTATCCGCGAGACGTCAACTCGCGACAGTTCGCAGCGCTCGTCGACCAGGTGCATGCCGCGATCACGGCGCTGGTGCTGCCGGACGAACCGGCCGAGGCGGCGCGCCGCGCCGGCGCGGAAGCCGGCCCGGCGGTAACGACGGCGGAGGGCGCGCGAGGCCCGGCGCCGGCGCCGGCGACCGCACGCGTCGAAACGATCCCGAACGCCCCGGTGGAAACGATCGTGGGGCTGCTCGAAATCCTGGAGGACAGCCAGGAGACGATCAACGTGTTCGATCTGAGCGCGCGGATCGGCAAGGAGTTCGGCGAGACCATCGCGATCGTCAAGGCGGCCGAGATGCTGGGACTCGTCGACACGCCGAAGGACGACGTGATCATGACGGAGGCCGGCTGGTACTTTCTCGCGGCTCCCGCGACCGTGCGCAAGACGTTCTTCCGGCAGGCGATCATGAAACTGCGCCTGTTCCAGATGCTCACCGCCCGCCTGGAAGCCGAGCCGGATGGGCGCGTCGACGCGAGCATCGTCCTGGACGAGCTCGGGACGCTGCTTGCCCTACGACCAGCCGTCCAAGCTCTTCCAGACCCTGATCGCCTGGGGACGCTATCGCGGAACTCGTCGATTTCGATCAGAACGCCAATGTCGTCTACCTTCACCAGGCGAGCGAGAGGCGACGACGAGGATGAGGAATGAGCCCGACCATGCCGAATTCGATAAGATGGGCGGCATGAATCTCGTCGGCGAGCTGTTGGGCCCCGATGACGTCCAGCTGGATGTCGACGTGCGGGACACGACGCGGTTGCTGGAACTGGTCGCTTCGCTTCTGGCGCGACGGGTCGGTCTTTCCGAAGCCGCGATCCTGGAGAGCCTCGCGGCGCGCGAGCGGCTGGGCTCGACCGGCCTGGGGCATGGCGTCGCGATTCCGCATGCCCGCATGGCTCAGTGCAACGTGGCGGCGGCCGCGTTCGTGCGAACGAAGACGGCCATTCCCTTCGACGCGCCCGACCGCAAGCCCGCGTCGCTCTTTCTGGGGCTCGTCGTGCCGAAGCAGGCGAACGAATACCACTTGCAGCTCCTCGCGACTGCCGCGACCATGTTCAACGACCGAGCCTTTCGCGATTTGCTCCGGGCTGCTCCGACGCCGGGCGCCGTGCGAGAGCTGCTCCGGGCGTGGCCGGATTCGCTACCGCCGGCGAGTGACAAGGTCGAGGCGGTGTCGACGCGGGCCTGTGACGTGACGCTTCCGGCACGTAGCAGCCGCGCTTCGTGCTAGGCGCGTCATGACGGCTGTCTCCGCCGCCCGGATGACAGCGTTGTTGTCGATCGCGGCCGCGACTCCCGTTCAGGCGGCGCAGCCGCTCGCGACCGACGACGCGGCCGTGGTCGCTCCCAAGACCTGCCAGCTCGAGGCCTGGAGCCGGATGGCACACGACGGCCGCGATTATTGGGTGCAGCCGGCGTGCAACTTCACCGGGAACCTCGAGCTCACGGTCGGCGGCGCCCGCGTCTCCCCGACACGGACGATGCGTCGACGCTCATCCAGCTCCAGGCCAAGACCGTCCTGATTCCGCGCGCCGAAGGCGAATGGTCGTTCGGGGCGACCGCCGGGGCGGGGCGAGACACCGGTGCGCCGCACGGCTCGTCGGCCTTCCAGCTCTATTACGCGAAGGCGCTCGCCTCGTGGTATCCGCGCGAGGACCTGGAGATCGACCTCAACCTCGGCGCGGCCAACCAGTACGGGACGGGAACCTTCGCGCTCGCAGGCATCGCGATCCAATACGCGGTCGTCCCGAACCTTCAGTTGCTTGCCGAGACCTTTCATGGCGAGCCGGGAAGCGGCAAATATCAGGTCGGCGTCCGATACATCGTGATTCCCGATCGCTTCGAGGCGTACGCAAGCTACGGCAATCGCTTCAACGGTCCGTCC
>CAWHNE010000012.1:0-284251 GCA_963830485.1 uncultured beta proteobacterium | reverse complement strand
TGGACTGGACCGACCGCCACTGCCGCTTCTTCCTGCGGCTGATCACGCGGCGCGCACGGCTCTACACCGAGATGATCACCAGTGCTGCGCTGACGCACGGCGACGTGCCCCATCATCTCGACTTCGACCCGGCCGAGCATCCCCTGGCGCTGCAGCTGGGCGGCAGCGACCCGGGCGTACTCGCGCATGGCGCGAAGCTGGGCGAGCGCTGGGGCTACGACGAGATCAACCTCAACTGCGGCTGCCCGTCGGAGCGCGTGCAGAAGGGCAGCTACGGCGCGTGCCTGATGGCAGAGCCTGCGCTCGTCGCCGATTGCGTGAGGGCGATGCGCGATGCCGTTGCGATTCCGGTCACGGTCAAGCACCGGATCGGGCTCGACCACGGCGCCGATTACGGCTTCGTCCGCGATTTCGTCGGCACGGTCGCCACCGCGGGGTGTGACGTCTTCATCGTCCACGCAAGGAATGCCGTGCTGAAGGGGCTCTCGCCGAAAGAGAACCGCGAGGTGCCGCCCCTGCGCTACGACGTCGTGCACCGCCTCAAGCGCGATTTTCCCGCGCTGACGATCGTCGCCAACGGCGGGCTCGCCGACTGGGATGCGATCGACCGCGAGCTCACGACGGTCGACGGCGTCATGCTCGGGCGCCTTGCCTATCACGATCCGTACTTCCTGGCGCAGGCCGACCGGCGCCTGTGGGGCGACGAGGCGCCGGGGCGATCGCGCGCCGAGGTCATCCGCGAGCTCGTGCCGTATGCGGCAAGGGAGTGCGCGCGCGGGGTGCAGCTTCGCGCGATCGCCCGGCACGTGCTCGGGCTCTACCACGGGCGCTCGGGCGGCCGCCGGTTCCGACAGATCCTCTCCGACGCGGCACAACTGCGCGATGCCCGGACTGAACTCCTCCTCGAGGCGCTCGCGGCCGTGGAACCGGTCGAGGCCGGCGCCGTCGCGGCGTAAGGAACCTCTGAACAAGTCCCACGCGGTTGCGCTGCAGGGCCGCGCGGATGAATGCCTCATTTGGCAACTGAGGCGCGACGAAGGTCGTAGTCGATACTACGATGCCGAGGAGCGCGGCGACGCAGGCGCCGCATTGGGCAGCAGCCCGAAGGGACGGGGCTTTTCGGGCGGTCTGCTTTGTCGCGAGGCTCGCTAAGGGGGTCGACCATTAGCTTCGCCTCGCTTCGCGCATCCCATCCCGAAAAGCCTCCGTCGCAACCGCGCGCGACTTGTTCAGAGGTTCCCTGGCGTCAGCGCCTCGGCATGTCGTCCGCGATGTACGCGCGGACGATGCTCTCGAAATTCGCGTCCGCGCGCATGCCGAGCGCGGGCCCGAGTCTCGGCGCGAAGTTTGCGGGCCATGTCGACACGATGCGATCGACGACCGGATCGAATTGCCACTTCACGCGATCGGCGACGGCGTCGCCCGCGACCTTGCGCAATGCGGCCACCATGTCGCCGACGCCCACCAGAATGCCCGGCACGTTGACCGAGCGCGTCTGCGCGAACGCGGAAGCGGGCGCCTCGTGTCCGCAGATCAGGTTGGCGACGACCGCGCGCGGCGAGGTCACCCACATCCGCGCCGTCGGCGCGACGGGGCAGGGTGCGTCGACCCCCGCGAGCGGCTCGCGGATGATGCCGCTCGCGAACGACGACGCCGCCTTGTTCGGCTTCCCGGGTCGCACGGTGACCGTCGGCAGGCGCAGGCTGCGGCCGTCGATCATTCCCTTGCGCGTCATGTCGTAGACGAGGTACTCGCCGATCGCCTTCTGCGCGCCGTACGAAGTCTGCGGCATGAGCGGCGCGTCGTCGGGAACCGGATCGGGTAGCGGGCCGCCAAAGACCGCGAGCGAGCTCGTGAAGACGAACTTCGGCGGCGCCGCGAGTCGGCGGCAACGCTCGAGCAAGAGGCGCGTCGCGTCGAGGTTGACGCGCATCCCGAGGTCGAAGTCGGCCTCGGCCTGGCCGCTCACGACCGCAGCCAGGTGGAAGACGGTCGACGTGTCCGGCGCGAGCGCGTTCTCTATGACCTTCGGATCGGCGAGGTCGCCCGCGATCGACCGCACGCGAGGATCGCCGAAATCCGGTGCGGCGACGAGATCGAGCAGGACGATCTCGCGGATATCGCAGTCGGCACCGCGGCTGTCGGTAAGCGTGCCGCGCGCGAGGAGCGCACGGGCGAGGCGGGTGCCGAGGAAGCCGGCGCCGCCGGTGATCACGATGCGCATGGGATCCGATCCGGTAGAGGCGATCGCCGTATGATAGTCGCTTGGAGCTCGTGTCCCCCGTCGCACATGTCGATGT
This sequence comes from uncultured beta proteobacterium, assembly GCA_963830485.1. Classification (GTDB taxonomy): domain Bacteria; phylum Pseudomonadota; class Gammaproteobacteria; order Burkholderiales; family Casimicrobiaceae; genus CAIWHR01. The sequence goes on along the minus strand of CAWHNE010000012.1, from coordinate 281,951 downwards.
CGTCGCTGGTCTCGCCGGCGAGGGCATAGCCGTCGTCCGAACATTCCTGCCGGACACGACGATCGCGGCGCTGCGCGGCGAAGCGCTGCGCCGCGATGCCGCAGGACTGCTGGCGGCGGCCGGCGTGGGACGCGCGCGGGCCGTGCGCGAGGACGTCCGTGGCGATCGCGTCGGCTGGCTCGACGAGAGTACCCCGGTACCGACGGAGCGCGCGCTCTTCTCCGCGCTCGAAGCGCTGCGCGCCGCGGTCAATCGCGAGCTCCTGCTCGGCCTCTGGCGCTACGAGGGCCACTACGCGCTCTATCCACCCGGGGCGCGCTACGCGCGGCACCGCGACCCTCTCCGCGACGACGACGCGCGCGTACTCTCGGTAGTCATCTATCTCAACGAGGCGTGGCAGGCAGCCGACGGCGGCGCGCTGCGCATCCATCGCGCTGGCCGGACTCCGCGCGACGTGCTGCCCGAAGGCGGGACGCTCGTCGCTTTCCTCGCTGCAGACTTTGAGCACGAGGTGCTGCCGGCGACGAGGCCGCGACTCGCGGTCACCGGATGGTTCCGGACGCGGAATCCGAGCGCGACGGTACAATGACGGACCTCGGTTCCGAATCCGAGTCCGTTCGATGCCCCTTCCCGCCGCGCCCCGCCGCCTCACGATCGCGACGCGCGAGTCCGCGCTCGCGCTGTGGCAGGCCGAGCACATCCGCGCGCGGCTGGCCGCGCTCTACCCCGCGCTGCGAAGTGAGCCTGCTCGGCATCACGACGCAGGGCGACAAGGTGCTCGACCAGCCGCTCGCCGACATCGGCGGCAAGGGGCTGTTCATCAAGGAGCTCGAGCTCGCGATGGCAGACGGGCGCGCGGACCTCGCCGTCCATTCGCTCAAGGACGTGCCGATGGACATGCCGGAGGGATTCGCGCTCGCCGCGATCTGCGAGCGCGAGGATCCGCGCGACGCGTTCGTGTCGAATCGCTATCTCGACCTCGCGGGCTTGCCGGGCGGCGCGCGCGTCGGCACGTCGAGCCTGCGCCGCGAAGCGCAGCTGCGCGAGCGCGATGCGTTGTTGCAGGTGCTGCCGCTGCGCGGCAACGTCAACACGCGGCTGCGCAAGCTGGACGAGGGCCGTTACGACGCGATCATCCTTGCGGCCGCCGGCCTCAAGCGGCTCGGCTTCGCGAGCCGGATCGCGTCGCTGCTCGATCCGGAGGAGAGCCTCCCCGCTGTCGGCCAGGGCGCGCTCGCGCTCGAATGCCGCTCCGACCGAAGCGACGTCATGGCCGCGCTCGTGCCGTTCGTGGATTCCGGCACGACGCTCGCGACGACCGCCGAGCGCGCGTTCTCGCGCGCGCTGTCGGGGAGCTGCCACACGCCGCTCGCCGCGCACGCGGTGCTGCGCCACGGCGAGCTATGGCTGCGGGGGCTCGTCGCGAGCCGCGACGGCGCGAAGGTCATGCGCGGCGAGCAGAGCGCCGCCGTCGGAAATGTCGCAGCGGCCGATGCGCTCGGCAGCGCGCTTGCACGCGATTTCCTTGCACGCGGCGCGGCGCAGCTGACCGCGTAGGACACCTTCCCGCGCGATCCGCCCGCGCAAAGTAGGGTCAGACTCGACTTTTCGGCTACCAAGTTCGGCATCAAGTGTTGGTGGAAGCGCTCCTTGGCCAATCGAAAAGTCGAGTCTGACCCTACTTTCCCGCTTGCCGGTGTCGGCATTCTCGTCACGCGCCCCGCGCGGCAGGCGGGCGCGTTCGCGCAGAAGCTCGCGGCGCTCGGCGCAGCGCCGATCATCTTTCCCGCGATCGCGATCCTGCCGCCCGCCGATCCCGCGCCGCTCGCGCGTGCGCACGCAGCGCTTGGCGACTACGATTTCGCGATCTTCGTCTCGGCCAATGCGGTCGAGTACGGCGCACCCGACGCTCGGCGGTGGCCTGCGACGCTCGCCGCATTCACGCCGGGCCCGGGGACGGCGGAGGCGCTCGCCGCCGTCGGCATTGCCGGCGCGCGCATTCCGGCGACGACGTTCGACAGCGAGGGCTTGCTCGCGCTGCCGGAATTGTCCGCTCCGCACGGCAAGCGCGTCGTCGTCTTCCGCGGCGACGGTGGCCGCGAGCACCTGGGCGACACGCTGCGCGCGCGGGGCGCGACGGTCGACTACGTCGCCTGTTATCGGCGCGCGGCTCCTGCGACGGGCGCTGCCGGCCTGGCCGAGGCGTTCCGAGACGGACGCATCGACGCCGTCGCGATCACGTCGAGCGAAGGGCTGGATAACCTGTGGGTGCTCTGCGACGAGACGACGCGCGAGCGGTGGCGAGCGACACCGACGTTCGTCCCGCATGCGCGTATCGGTGCGCGTGCACGCGACCTGGGCCTGACCGTCGTCGAAACCGCGGGCGGCGACGCGGGTGTCATCGCCGGGTTGCTAGAATGGGCCGCCGCCACCAAGAAGAGCTGACATGCCGACCCCCGACATCATCGTCACCGCACCGCTGCCGCCCTTCCTCTACGATCCGCTCCGGGCCGACTACCGCTGCCACGATTACGTGAAGGCGGAGGACAAACCGGCGTTCCTGTCCGCGTGCAGTGGGATCGTCCGCGGTCTCGTGCAGGGCGGCGGCACGGTCACGCCGACCACGCTGCTCGATGCCTTGCCGAAGCTCGAGATCATCTCGGTTTTCGGCGTGGGCTACGACGGCGTGCCGGTCGACTATTGCCGCAAGCGCGGCATCAAGGTGACGAACACGCCCGACGTGCTGACCGACGACGTCGCCGACGTAGCCGTCGCGCTGGTGCTGATGACGGGCCGCGGGTTCGTACGGGCCAATCGCTTCGTCCAGGCGGGCGACTGGCTGAAGAAAGGGCCGGAGCTCACCACGAAGCTCGCGGGCCGCACCGCAGGCATCCTGGGCCTCGGCCGCATCGGCAAGGCGATCGCGCAGCGGCTCGCAGCGATGGGGATGCAGATCGCGTATTGCGGGCGCAAGCCGCATGACGTCCCGTACCGCTACGTCGCCGACCTGAAGGCGCTGGCGACGGCGTCGGATTTTCTGATCGTCGCGTGCCCCGGCGGCGCCGCGACGCGCAACATCGTGAACGCGGACGTGCTGGCCGCGCTGGGGAAGAAGGGCACGCTCGTCAACATCGCGCGAGGCTCGATCGTCGACGAGCCGGCGCTGGTCGCGGCGTTGCAGAATGGCGTGATCAAGGCCGCGGGTCTCGACGTGTTCGCGGACGAGCCGAACATTCCACAGGCGCATGATGACGATGGACAACGTCGTCCTGCTGCCGCACGTCGGCAGCGCGACGCAGGAGACGCGCAAGGCGATGGGCGACCTCTGCAAGGCGAACCTCGACGCATGGTTCGCAGGTAAGCCGCTGCCGACGCTGATTCCCGAACTCGCCTGACGGCCGTCGGCCGCGGGCGCTGGCAATCGGAAGCGTTCGTGCACGTGGCGCTCGCGTGGATGGTTCGCAAAATTGCGAACTTCCGCGAGCGGACATGCCGGCCGGCCTTTCGGACGAATCTGGGGCCGAGGAAGGCCCCAGGCGCGCGTTCGTGCGGTTCGATCTGGGTTAGCAAATTTGCTAACCAGGCATTGTTAGACTCTCGGCGCGGAGCACCGCGATCGACATGCGGCCCCGGCGTCAAAGCGAGCTGCTCGTGGATTGCCTCTGGCCTACGACCAGCGAGAACGAGAGAAGTGTGGCGGCGACGGGAGAATGCAGATGTAACGAAATTCACACGAAATCCCGATTACACCGAAGCTAAGCGTAAGGACAATTGCGCTTGCGGCGAGCAAGATCAACGCGCTTGCCCGCCGCGACCCTCGAACGGGACTGCCTCGGTCGCGATAAGCGATCAGACGTCGTTCAGTCGTCGGGCGCCATCGGCGCCGGCACCGGCTTCGGCGACCACAGCACGAACACCATCGCCGCGACGACGAGCGCGAGCGCCGCCCACTCGCTCGCGCCGGGACGCTCGCCCAGCACGAGCATGCCCGAGAACACGCCGACGACAGGGACCGGCAGCGACGACATCGACGACACTGCGGCGGGCAGCGTCCGCGCGAGCGTGAACCACGCCCAGTGCGCCAGCGTGCCGGCGAGGAAGATGTTGTAGAGGATCGCGAACCAGGCGCGGCCGGACGGCATGGCGAGTGGTTCCGTGGCGAACAGCGGCGCGAGCAGCGCGATGGGAATCCAGCCCAGCAGCATCATCCAGCCGGACAGCGTGTTCTGCGCGATCGGCACTTTCCACTTGCGCAGGAGCACCGTGCCGAGCGCCCAGCCGATCGCAGCGCCGAGAATGAGCAGGGCCGCCGTCGGCGTGCGCCGGAAATGGCGGATGTCGTCGCCCAGCAGCAGCGCCATCCCGAGCATGCCGAGCGCCATCCCGGCGATCCGGCGCGCGCCGAGCGGCTCCGACAGGAGCACGAGCGAGAAGAGGACGGTCCAGATCGGCATCGTGTAGGCGAGAATCGCGCTGCGGCCGGCCGGCAGCTGCTGCACGCCGAACAGCACGAGCCCGTTCCAGCACGCGATGTTGAAGAGCGCGAGCGCGACGACCTTGCCCCACAGCGCGCGCGGGATTCGGATCGAATCGCCGGACAGTCGCGACACGGCGAGCATTCCGAGCGCGGCGAGTGGAAGCGTGATCGCGCGAAACGTGAGCGGCGCGATCTCGCTGACGCCCATCTTCAGCACTGGCCAGTTGCAACCCCAGATGAGCGTCAGCACGGCCACGGGGATCAGCGACGACGCGCTGACCGGCGTAGCCGCGGGCGCACCGCCACGCGCGCTCATCCGGCAGCTTCGTCACGCAACGGCAGCGCTTCGCCGTACTTGCTTTGGTGCAGCGCGCGCGCCTGCGTCACCCAGCCGTCGCGGCGGATGCGTCCCGGAAACTCGTGGAGCTTCGCGTCGATCGCGTCGATGTCGCGCTCGGACCAGTAGGCGATCTGGCGGAACGTGGTGACGCCCAGCTGGTGCAGCATCCGCTCGAGGACCGGGCCGACGCCGACGATCAGCTTGAGGTCGTCAGGCGCTCCGGGACCCATCAGCGGAGACGGCGCATTGTTCTCGATGTCGATGACGAGTTGGCGGTAGCGCGCGGCTTCGGCTTGTGCGCGGGCGAGGTCCGCGGCGAGGCGTTCGCGGTCCAGGTCCGCGCCGGCGGCGGGTGCGACATCGATGCGTGCGGCGACGGGGTGGGCAGCCGCTGCCGGCGGGTCTCCCGAGCTGCGGCGCCAGCGGCCGATCGCATAGCCGGCGGCGAGTCCTGCGGCGAGGGCTACGAGGATGAGCAGCGTCGTCACGCGGGGGCCGGCGGCTGGAAATGCGGCGAGGAACCAACCGGCGCGACGGACGTTCGGCGTCGCCACGGTTCGTACCTTGCGCCTGTGACGGCATTGTAGCGCCGCGACGCGGCACGCGGCCAATCGTGCCCTTGCCGCCGGGGCGTCGACCGCCTGCTAGAATGAATCGCCCGAATTCACGCGTACGCGATGTCCGAACCGATCGACACCTCGCCACCGGCACCCACCGCGGAGTCCACCCCGGTCGCCGGGGCGCATCGTCCACTCGCTCCCGCACCACGATCGCGTTGGTGGCTGGTCGCGGTCGCGGCGCTCGCCGTGGCCGCGGCGGCCGCGGTGTGGCTCGATGCTCGTCGCGCGCAACAGGAGCTGCGCGAAGAGGTCGCGCAGCGGCTCGTGGGCGTTGAGGCAACCACACAGGCGACGGCCAAGGCACAGACCGACCTCGCGACGGCGCTCCGCGACGCGCAGGGGCGCACGACGCTGCTCGAGACGCGGATCGCGGAATCGCAGGCGCAGCAGGCGGCGATCGAGGCGCTCTATCGCGACCTCGCCCCGTCGCGCGACGAGATCGCGCTCTCCGAGATCGAGCAAGTGCTCCTGGTCGCGAGCCAGCAGCTACAACTCGCAGGCAACGTCCCGTCCGCGCTGACCGCGCTCCAGCTCGCGGACGCGAAGCTCCAGCGCCTCGAGCGGCCGCAGTTCGTCGCGCTGCGCCGCGCGCTCGCCAAGGACATGGACCAGTTGAAGGCCATGCCCTACGTCGACGTGACGGGCCTGGGCGTGAAGCTCGACCAGGCCATCGCGGCGGTCGGCACGCTGCCCTTGGCGATGGACGAGCGGCTGCCGCCGCCGGCGGCGGCCGCCCCTGCCGCGGCGGACTTGCCGGCGTGGCAGCAGTTCATCGTCGACCTGTGGGGCGACATGAAGCAGCTCGTGCGCATCGAGTCGTCCGACCGGCCCGCGGCGCCACTGCTCCTGCCGGCGCAGCAGTATTTCCTGCGCGAGAACCTGCGGCTGCGGCTCCTGTCCGCCCGCATCGCGCTCGTGAACCACGACGACGCGAGCTTCAAGGCCGACATCGCGGCTTCTGCCGCCTGGGTCGGCCAATATTTCGACGCTCGCACGAAGCCCGTGCAGACGCTGCAGGCGACGCTGAAGCAGATGGGGGCCACGCCGCTCGGCGGCGAGATGCCCGACCTGTCGCGCAGCCTCGAGGCGCTGCGCATGCTGCGGCTCGCGCAGGACCGCACGCCCGGTCGACCGGCCGGCGCGGCCCCCGCGCGCTGACGCTTCCATCGTGCGAATCCTGTTCTGGTTCCTGCTGCTCGCCGCCGCGGCGGTGGCGGTCGCGCTCGCCGCGAAGCTCGTGAGCGGCTACGTGCTATTCGTCGCGCCGCCCTATCGCGTCGAGCTCTCGCTCAACCTGCTGCTCGTGCTCGCAGTCGCGGGCTTCGCGGCCGGCTATGCCCTCGTGCGGCTCGCGGTGCGCGCCTCGGGTCTGCCACAGGAAGTTCGCGCAATCCGCCGGCGGCAGCAGGAGACGCGGGCGCGGTCGAAGCTCGACGCCGCGGTCGTCGCGCTCCTCGAAGGCCGCTACGGCAAGGCGCGCCAGTTCGCGGAGGAGGCGCTCGACATTCCCAACGCGCCGGGGATCGCCGCGCTGGTCGCGGCGCGCGCCGCGCTCGACACGCGCGACTACCCGACTGCCGAAGCGCACCTGACGGGTCAGACCGCGCAGGCCGGTAGTCTCGCCGTGCCTCGGATGATGCTCGACGCCGAAATGAAGCTCGAGCAGGGACGGCCGCTCGATGCGCTCGCGGTGCTGCAGGCGCTCAGGAAGGAGGCGGGGTCGCACACGGCCGCGCTCCGGCTCGAGCTCCGCGCGTTGCAGGGCGCGGGCCGGTACGCCGAGATTCCGCCGCTCGTCGACCAGCTCGTCAAGCGCAAGGTCTACGGGCCCCAGGAGGGGGACCACGTGCGTGCGGCTGCGCACGCCGGCGAGCTTGCGACGCGCGCGAACGACCCGGCGGGGTTGCGCGCGTACTGGAGCAAGCTGTCCGACGCGGAGCAGCGGCGGCCGCGGATCGCGCGCGCCGCCGCGAAGAGCTTCCTCGCGCTCGGGGGCGACCGCGAAGCCGCGGACATCCTCGTGCGGAGCCTCGAGCGCGAGTGGGAGCCCGACCTCGTCTCGCTCTACGCGGAGTGCCGCTCGCCGGATCCCACGAAGCAGCTCGCCGAGGCCGAAGCGCTGGCTCGTCGCACACGACCAGGACGCGCTGCTCCTGCGCGCATTGGGGACGCTGTGCGTGCGCGCGCAGCTGTGGGGCAAGGCGCAGACGTATTTCGAAGCGAGCCTCGCGCTCGACGACGCGTACGAGACTCGCGTCGCGCTGGGCGAGCTCTTCGCGCAGCTCGGCCGCACCGACGAAGCCAACAAAGAGCTCGCTGCCGCGCTCAAACTCGCGCTCGCCGCGCTCCGGGGTCGCGGTTGACAGCCACCGAGCCCCGGGTCAGATCAGGCCCACGCTGGTGATCGTGCCTTGCGTCTCCCCGCCGCTGTTGGCGTCGGCGGCGTTGTTGCCGTGAGATCGCAGTACCGCGCCTGGCGTCTGGACCAGTCCGGGGCCGGCATTTCGGGACAGCGTGCTCGCCGATACGGACACTGTGGCATAGCCGAAGGCGAGGACTCCATTGCCTCCGTTATCGATCGACGCCGAGCTGCTCACCACGAGATTGACCGTCCCGACGGAAGTACTCGCGGCGAATCCTGACGATCCGTTGCGCATGGCTGCGGTGCTTTCAATCGACACATTGGCGACATCGCCGGCGAGCGTGGCGGTGGCCAAGAGGCCGGTAGCCGAATTGCCGACGATCAGGCTGTCGCGGACGGCGACGCTGACCATGCCCGAGGCCGGTTGCACCTGGATTCCTTGGTCACCATTGTTCTCGACGGCGGTCCGATTAACCGAGACGGTCCCTTGCTCCGCGAGGAGGCCGCGCAGCGCGTTGTCGGCGAGGCGCGACTCTTCGATGAACACCTGGCTGAAGGCCGCGGACGCCCGAATGCCGTTCGACGCATTCGAGCGGACGCGTGCTGCGCACGACGTGCATCGCGCTGCCACCGTTGATCTGGATGCCGTCGCTTCCCATGTTCGCGATGTCGCAATTCTCGACCTGCACCTCGCCGCGCCGCGGTGACGACGATCCCGCGGTTGCCGCCCTGCCCGTTGATCGCGAGCCCGCGCAGAGCGACCTTGTCGGTGGCGCCGGCGTTCACCGTGACGCCGTCCTGTGCCGCGAAGACGCTGATGCCGGCGTAGACGCCCGGCGGCGCGATGATCGACACCGCCTTTGTCACGGTCACGGACCCGTAGCCGGCCGAGTCGAGCACGACGATCTCGCCGTTGGGGTCGGTGAGCAGGATCGCCGCGGCGAACCCGCGACATGGCTGCTGCAGCGTGCACGGATTGCTGTCGATGCCGTCGCTCCGGACGAACGTCCGCTGGGCCGCGGCGGCATGCGTAGCGCCCAGCAACAACGCGACTAGACTTCCAAGTGCGAGATTGCGAAGCATGCGGTTCTCCTTAGGCTGGCTGCACCGCGTAGGTGAAGCTGTCGGCGAAGAACTCCTCCGCCTGCAGCCCGCGCGTCGCGGTGAACGCCTTGCGCGCGACGTCGATCATCGCCGGGCCGCCGCACGCGTAGACCTGGTAGCCCGACAGGTCCGCGAAATCGTCGAGCACCGCCTGGTGGACGAAGCCGGTGCGCCCGGGCCAGTCGTCGTCGGAGGCGGGCTCCGAGAGCACGGGGATGAACGTGAAGCCCGCGCTTTGCTGCTGCCATTGGCCCGGCAATTCGGGCAGGTAGAGGTCGCGCTTCGCACGCACGCCCCAGTACAGGACCATCGGCCGGCGCTCCTCGATCTTGTGATGGAGCGCATGCTCGATCACCGCCTTGATCGGCGCGAAGCCGGTGCCGCCGGCGATGAGAATGATCGGTTTGTCGGATTCCTCCCGCAGGAAGAAGGTGCCGAGCGGCCCTTCGAAGCGCAGGATCTCGCGGCCCTTGAACTCGGTGAAGAGCTGATCCGAGAAGAAGCCGCCGGGCACGTGGCGGATGTGCAGCTCGAGCAGCGCGTCATCGTGTGGCGGCGTCGCGAGCGAGAAGCTGCGGCGACGACCATCCTTCAGGAGCAGATCGATGTACTGGCCGGCGAGGTACTGCAGCCGCTCGCTCGCGGGCAGCTTGAGCTTCACGATCGCGACGTCCGGCGCCGGCTTGTCGATCGATTCGATCCGGCACGGCAGCTTGCGGATCCGGATGTCGCCAGCGCGACGCACCTCGCGGACCTCGATCACGAGGTCGGTCTGCGGCTTCGCGCAGCAGAAGAGCGCGAGCCCGGCCTTCTTCTCGTCGTCGGTCAGCGTCGAGGCCTGGTACGCGCCGTAGTCGACGCGGCCGTCGAGAATCTTGCCCTTGCAGGTGCCGCAGGCGCCGTTGCGGCAGCCGTAGGGCAGCATGAGATCGGCGGCCATCGCCGCGGCGAGCACGGTGTCGCCGTCGGCGCACGCGAACGAATGGTCGCTCGGCTTTATGGTAATCTGGTGCGGCATTTGCAGGATGATGGACAGGGCTTCCGCGCGGCAGTCCGCCGCGCGGAGATGAGAGGCGCGGGTGTGATCAGGGTACTGTTGATTGGCTGCGGCGACGTCGCGCTGCGCACCGCCGACCTGCTCCGTCCGAAAGTCCGGCTCTACGGGCTCACGCGGCGCCCGGAGGACATTCCCCGGCTGCGCGCGCACGGCATCGTTCCCATTGTCGGCGACCTCGACCGGCGTGCGACGCTCGACCGGATTCGCATGGCGCCGTTCGCGGTGCTGCATTTCGCGCCGCCTCCCTCCGACGGTCGCGACGACCCGCGCACGCAGAAGCTGATCGCGGCGCTGACGCGGGCGCGCAGCATACCACAGCGGTTCGTCTACGTTTCGACGTCGGGCGTCTACGGCGACTGCGCCGGCGCGCGCGTCGGCGAGGAGCGCCCGCGCCGCGCGCAGACGCCGCGTGCGCGGCGTCGCGTCGCGGCCGAAGACCGGCTGCGCAGCTGGGCGACACGCTATGGAATCGGGCTCGCAATCCTGCGCGTGCCGGGCATCTACGCCGAGACGCGGCTGCCGCTCGACCGGATCCGCCAGGGCACGCCGGTGCTCGCCCCGGACGCCGACGTGTTCACGAACCACGTCCACGCGGCCGACCTCGCGCGCGCGACGGTCGCCGCGCTGTTCCGCGCGAAGGCCAACCGCGCGTACAACGTCACCGACGACGCCGAGATGAAGATGGGCTCCTGGTTCGACGCCGTCGCCGACGCCTTCCAGCTGCCGCGGCCGCCGCGCGTGTCGTGGGAGGAGGCCGAGCAGCGGATCGCGCCGATGCTGTTGTCGTTCATGAGTGAATCGCGACGGCTCGTGAACGACCGGATGAAGCGAGAACTCCGCGTCCGGCTCCGCTACCCGACGCCGCAGCACCTGCTCAACGCGATCGCGCCGCGCGACCTGCGGAAGCAGATGGCGCTACCGCTGTGAGCCAGGGAGCAGGGGCCCCACGCCTTTCGTGGGGATGCGACCAAGGCGAATCAGCGGATCGGCCGACGTGACCATGATCGTGTGCCTCAACTATTGGTGGAGGCCGACCCTGTGACCGACACGCGCGACGCCGAGGAAGCGGTTCCGGCGCGCGCGTCCCCGCCGCGCACGCGCGAAGAGTGGCTCCGGTCGCGCCTCGACAGCTATGAGCGGCTGATCCGCCTCGACAAGCCGATCGGCACGCTGCTGCTCTTGTGGCCGACGCTCTCTGCGGTGTGGCTCGCCACGTGGGGCAAGCCGCCCCTGCACCTCGTGCTGATCTTCGCGATTGGGACGCTGCTCATGCGCTCCGCAGGTTGTGCGTTCAATGACTGGGCGGACCGCCATTTCGATCCGCACGTCGAGCGGACAGCGCGGCGGCCGCTCGCCACCGGCGAGATATCCGACTGGGAGGCGCTGGCGGTCGCTGCCGCACTCGCGTTCTGCGCGTTCCTGTTCGTGCTCGGCACGAACAGGGCGGCGATCCTGATGTCGCTGCCCGCGATCGCGATCGCGATCGTCTACCCGTTCACGAAGCGCTTCTTCGCGTTGCCGCAGGCGTTTCTCGGGCTCGCGTTCTCGTTCGGCATTCCGATGGCGTACGCGGCGGTCTACGGCGACGTGCCGCTGCTCGGCTGGTGGCTGCTTGGGCTCAACGCCTTCTGGGTGATGGCCTACGACACCGAGTACGCGATGGTGGACCGCGAAGACGACCGGAGGCTCGGATTGCGGACGTCCGCGCTTGTCTTCGGGCGCTTCGACGTTGTCGCCGTGATGCTCTGTTACGCCGTGTACCTCGGCGGCATGGCCGCGATCGGCCACTACTGGCGCGCGGGCCCGCTCTATTACGCGGGGCTCGGCGCGGCGGCGCTCTGCGCGTTGTGGCACTTCTGGCTCATCCGGACGCGCGAGCGCGACCGCTGCTTCCGCGCGTTCCTGCACAACCACTGGTTGGGCCTCGCGGTATTCGCCGGCATCGCGGCCGACTTCGTCGTCCGCGCGGGCGCGTGGCCGCAGTCGCTGTGACCGCTCGCCGCGACGTTGGTGCCAGACCGGGGTCTGACCCGGGTCAGACCCCGGTCTGGCACCGCGCGGCCAGATCCGCGCCCGGCGGTCGAAAGCGGGGACTCGCGCCCGTGCTCGCGCGCGACACCCGCGTGCTGATCCTCGGCAGCTTCCCCGGCGAGGCGTCGCTCGCCGCGCAGCAGTACTATGCGCACCCGCGCAACCACTTCTGGCCGCTCGTCGGTGCGCTCGTCGACGCGCCGCTCGCCGCGATTCCGTATCGCAGACGGCTCGCGACGCTGCGTGTGCACGGCATCGGGCTGTGGGACGTGATCGTCGCGTGCGAGCGGCGCGGGAGCCTGGATGGCGCCATCCGCAACGCCGAGCACGGCGAGATCGAGCGCGCGCGGCGCGTAGCGAAAGCACTCGCGCTCGTCTGTTTCAACGGCAGGACGGCCGCGCGAGCGGAGCCCGCATGGCGGGAAGCCGGATACCGGACGCTCGTGCTGCCGTCGTCGTCGCCGGCCTATACGCGGCCTTTCGACGAGAAGCTCGACGCCTGGCGCGCGATCGGCGCCTATCTCCGTGTCCCCGCGGGCCGCTGCCCGTGACGGGCGCTCGACTCCTGCGTTACGATGCGCGCTTCGCATCGCTGGAGGGAGGAACGGTGAAGAGCATTCGTGCCGGCGCAGCGCTCGTCGGAGCCGCGGCGTTTGTCCTGGCAGTATCGCTCGCGCGTGCGCAAGCCCTCGCCCCGGACATCGTCGTCACCGCGGTCGTCAACGCGCCGGTCGCCGAGGTGTGGAAGGCGTGGACGACACCCGACGGGATCGAGAGCTTCTTCGCGCCCAAGGCTGCGAAGGTCGAGCCCTGGCCGGGTGGCGCCTTCGAGCTCTGGTTCGGCGTCGATCTTCCGGAAGGCTCGCGCGGGAGCGAAGGCTGCAAATTCCACAGCGTCCGGCCGATGGAGCAGCTCGTGTTCGAGTGGAACGCGCCGCCGACGATCCCCATGATTCGTCCATTGCGCACGCTCGTCTACCTCGATTTCAAGCCGTTGCCCGGCAATCGCACCGAGGTCACGCTGCGCAATTTCGGCTACGGCTACGGGGACGACTGGGCGAAGGCGAAGGCGTATTTCACGAGCGCGTGGACGGGCGTCATGGCAAGCCTCGAAAAGCGTTTCGCGAACAAGTAAATGGACCTGAAACTCAGCGACCGCGTCGTCGTCGTCACCGGCGCGAGCAAGGGCATCGGCTATGCATGCGCCGAGGCTTTCGCACGCGAGGGTGCGCGCGTCGTGCTCGTCTCGCGTAGCGCGGAGAACCTCGATGCGGCGCTTGCCCGGTTTCCCGCGACGCGCCACGCGCCGACCGCGATCGCCGCCAATCTCGTGCGCGCCGAGGAGGCCGAGCGAATGGTGGCGGAAGTCGAGCGCGACGTCGGGCCGATCGACGTCTTGGTCAACTCGGCCGGCGCCGCGCGCCGCTATGCGCCTGCCGACCTCGGACCCGAGGCGTGGCACGCGGCGATGGACGCCAAGTACTTCAGCTACATTCACCCGCTCGACGCTGTCCTGAAACGGATGGCCGCGCGCGGCCGCGGCACCATCGTCAACGTCATCGGTGCCGGCGGCAAGGTCGCGAATCCCGTGCATCTGCCCGGCGGCGCCGCCAATGCCGCGTTGATGCTCGCGACGGCCGGTCTCGCCGCCGCGTTCGGGCCCTCTGGCATTCGCATCAACGCGATCAACCCCGGCGGCACGCTGACCGGCCGCGTGCAGGAGGGACTCGCCGTCGAGGCGAAGATGACCGGACTCGCCGAGGCCGAGCTGCTCGAGCGCCAGGAAGCCAAGATCCCGCTGGGTCGGCTCGGCACGCCGGAGGAAGTCGCGCGTGTCGCGTTGTTCCTCGCGTCGGAGCAGGCGAGCTACGTCACCGGCGCGATCGTGCCGATGGACGGCGGCGCGAATCCCGTGATCTGAGGCGACGAAGCCATGCCGACCGACATCGAAATCGCCCAACAGGCGAAGCTCCTGCCGATCGGTGAAATCGCCGCGGGGCTCGGCATTCCGGACGACGCACTCGAGCCCTACGGGCGCACGAAGGCGAAGATCTCGCTCGATTGGCTCGCGCAGCGGCCCGCGCGGCCCGGCGCGAAGCTGATCCTCGTCTCCGCGATCAGCCCCACGCCCGCGGGCGAGGGCAAAACGACGACGACGGTAGGTCTGGGCGACGCGCTCGTCCGGATCGGTAAGAACGCCTCAATCTGCCTGCGCGAGCCTTCGCTCGGGCCGGTGTTCGGGATGAAGGGCGGCGCGGCCGGCGGCGGCTTCGCGCAGGTCGTGCCGATGGAGGACATCAACCTCCACTTCACCGGCGACTTCCACGCGATCGGCGTCGCGAACAACCTGCTCGCCGCGCTCGTCGACAATCACATTCATCACGGCAACGCGCTCGGCATCGACGTGCGCCGCATCACCTGGAAGCGCGTCGTCGACATGAACGACCGCGCGCTGCGCGACATCACGATCGCACTGGGTGGCCCGGCGAACGGCTACCCGCGGCAGGACGGCTTCGACATCGTCGTCGCCTCCGAGGTGATGGCGATCTTCTGCCTCGCCGAGTCGCTCGCGGACCTCAAGGCGCGGCTCGCGCGGATCGTCGTCGGCTACACGCGCGAGCAGAAGCCGGTACACGCGGGCGACCTCGAAGCGCAGGGCGCGATGACGGTGCTGCTCAAGGACGCGCTCAAGCCGAACCTCGTCCAGACGCTGGAGAACAACCCGGCGTTCATCCACGGCGGCCCGTTCGGCAACATCGCGCACGGCTGCAACTCGGTGATCGCGACCAAGGCAGCGCTCAAGCTTTCCGACTACGTCGTCACCGAGGCGGGGTTCGGCGCGGACCTCGGTGCCGAAAAGTTCATCGACATCAAGTGCCGCAAGTCCGGGCTGCGGCCGGACGTCTGCGTGCTCGTTGCGACGATCCGCGCGCTCAAGTATCACGGCGGCGCCGACCTCAAGGAGTTGACGAAGGAGAACCTGGCCGCAGTGGAGAAGGGGATTCCCAATCTCGAGCGGCACGTCAACAACGTGCGCAACCACTACGGGTTGCCGTGCGTGGTCGCGCTCAATCACTTCGCGTCGGACACGGAAGCCGAGATCGCGCTCCTCAAGAAGAAGATCGCGCACCACGACGCGCCGGTCGTCGTCGCGAAGCACTGGGCGGAAGGCGGCGCGGGCGCGGAGGCGCTCGCGCGGACCGTCGTCGACGTGACCGAGCGCGTGCCGGCAGACTTTCATTTCGTCTACGAGGACGACGATCCGCTGTGGGAGAAGATGACCCGCGTCGCGCGGATCGTCTACGGCGCCTCCGAGGTGACCGCCGACAGCAAGGTCCGTGCGCAGATCAGGAAGCTCCAGGCCGACGGCTACGGCCGCTATCCGGTGTGCGTCGCCAAGACGCAGTACTCGTTCTCGACCGACCCACTCCTGCGCGGCGCGCCGTCGGGCCACGTCGTCAACATCCGCGAGGTGCGGCTCGCCTCGGGCGCCGAGTTCGTCGTGCTGGTCTGCGGCGACGTGATGACGATGCCCGGGCTGCCGAAGGAGCCCTCCGCGGCGAAGATCGACCTCACCGACGACGGGAAGGTGGTCGGGCTGTTCTAGGACGGGTCGAGCTGTCGAGCCGCCCGCCCGCGCGCTACTTCAGCGGCCGCAAATAGTTCTGCACGGCGTACTCGCCGATCTTTCGGCCCATGTCGGATCCCACCTCGGTCGAGAACCGGTAGTGGATGCCCGACCAGATCCTGGCGTTCGGCGGCTCGTCCATGTAGTCCTGCAGGCGGGTCCAGCGATGCGTGACCCCGGGAGCGGTTGGCGTGCTCAGCGTGAATTCGGAAACCGTTCCCGTACCGAAGGCCGCCTGCAGGACCGCCCCCGCCGAGCCGGCGACGATGCAATGCGCGCAGGGATACTCGGGGTGCATCGGCGTGGGTCCCAGTGGTTCCCACGTGGCATCGCGTTCCGTCGCAGGGTTGCCGTCCTCGTCGCCGTTGCGAATCGCCGTGACGGGCCGCCAGAATTCGTAGTGGTACTTGGCGTCGAACACGGCGATCGTGGCATCGGCCGTCGCCATCGCGAGCAACGCGAACAACCGGGCGTTTTCGTTGACGTTGAAGCCCTTCGCGGTGGAGAGCTGCGCTGCGATCGGAAAGAACGTACCCGGGCCGGTGTAGAGCCAGAAGCGGCCGGTTTCCGTCTGCGCCGCGCTGCGCTTCGTGCTGTTCTTGCCGCCGATTTCCTTGATCTCGTTGTAGTTGTCTGCCCATTCGCGACTGGTCAGCGCCACCGGGGGACCGGGCCGGAACTGAGTGGAACTCGTCATGACGAACGGCGTGACCGATCCCCACATCGGGACGACCACTGGAGCGGTAGGAATGTAGCGTCCGGGGGTCGTCCGCGGGACGATAGCTGTCGGCTTTGTCGGCCCCGTCGTTCGCGCGCATGCTCCAGACACTCTCCGCCACCTTCTCCCCCAAGGCGATCCCGGCGGACTTGGCGGGACCCTCCGGAATCTGGGCGAGATACTGCTTGAGCTCGGGATCGATCTTCGGCGCCGAATCCGGATGAAGCTTTGCCAGGATGCGGGCCGCCGCGACAGCCGCCGCCGCGTCCTTCGATGCGGTCGGATCCGCATCGAACCGGGTCCGGTAGGGCTCGTAGCGCGGGTCGATGGTGTTGATGCAATCGAACATGGCGATATGCATGATCGCCATGTCGCGATAGGCCGGTGCGCCCAGGCTGTAGGCCGTCACGATCGGCAGGGCCTTCTGGTTCCATTCCGTGATGACATCGGCCCGAACCGGGCAGGCCGCTCCCGCCAGCAGGAACGCCGAGAGCACGAGCCGCAGAGATTGAAGTGTCCACACGCAGGTGTGACGCATGTCAGCCTCCCTGATCGATGAACTCCGAGGTCACCGGGAGTGCGCGCCTTGGACCTCCCGGACTTCGGTGAGTCGCAAAGCTTAGTACCCGGGACGAGCCGATGTCGATAGATACTGGGCGTTGCGACGGCCACCGTGCCGAACGGCCCAGCGCCGCGGGGATGGGCGGCGAGCCGCCGCAACCCGTTGGCGGGGGACCGGAATCCGTGCTACCTGCCGCGCCCGACCAGCGTCATCACCGCACCGAACGCTGCCGCGCCCGCGAGGATCAGGATCGCACCGTCCCACGCGGCGGACGAGTCACCGACGGCGCGCCCGCGGTCGAGCACCCAGCCCACCAGCGGCTGCAGGACGCCGGTGCCGAGGAAGATGCCGACGTTCACGACGGAGGTCGCGATGCCCGAGTGTTCCGGACGATTGACCTCCTTGGCTACAGTCCACGTTAGCGTGAACCCGGGAATCAGCAATCCCATCAGCGAAGAACCACGCGAGCGTGGCCGCGAGCGGCCACCGCGACGTGCAGTACCCACGGCAGCCACGACAGCGCATAGGCGAAGGCACACGCGCGCATCACGCCGCGACGGCTCCGCAGGTAGTCCGAGACGAAGCCGACGATCACCGCTCCGAACGCGACGCCCAGGAGCAGCACGCTCGCGTGCTCCGCGGCGGTCACGCGCGACAGGCCGTGCACGTCGACCAGATACGGAACTGCCCACAGGCCGGCGAACGCGAGATAGCTGCCGCCGATCCCGACGTTCACGAAGAAGCCGGGCCACGTCGCCTTGTTCGCGAGCACGCGTCCCAGTGCCTGCACCCAGTGCGTCGCGGGCGCCCCCGCACTCGGCGGATTGACCGGCGCGAACCCGGCCTCCTCGGGGCGGTCGCGCACGAGGAGCCACGTCGCGATGCCCAGCGCGACCGACAGCGCGGCGAGCGCGACGAACACCGCGCGCCAGGAGGTCTGCGTGACGAGCCACGCGAGCGGCGCGCCGGCGATCACCGCACCGAGATTGCCCGCGAACATCGTCATGCCGTTCAGCGTCGCGAATCGATTCGGGGAAAACCAGACGGCGCTGACCTTCAGGATCGCGATGAACGCAACCGCGACGCCGATGCCGACGAGCGTCCGCCCCGCCGCGGCGATTTCCCACGTTGACGCCAACGCAAACAGGAGCGAGCCCGCTCCCGCGACCAGCGATCCGCCGGCGAGGATCTTCCGGGGCCCCAGCGTGTCGGCGAGCACGCCGACCGGTATCTGGAGCACCGTGTAGACGTAAAAGTACGTAGCGGCGAGCGTCCCGAGGATCGCGCCGTCGATCGCGAACGCCTGCACGAGCTCGCCCGCGATCGCGGCCGGCGCCGTGCGATGGAAAAAGGAGAGGATGTAGCCCGCGAGCGCGATGCCGAACACGATGCGGCGCGTGACGACAAATCTACGGTCGGCCGGGACCGAGGCATCGCGCGAAGCCATGCCCGCATTCTACCGGGGCGGTGGCTGCGCGTTTGGTAACATCGCCGCCATGAAGTACGCCGACCTCCGCGACTTCCTCGCGCAGCTCGAACGCCAGGGCGAGCTGAAGCGCATCGCCGCCGAGGTCGATCCGCGCCTCGAGATGACCGAGATCTGCGACCGCGTGCTGCGCGCGGGCGGCCCCGCGCTCCTGTTTGAAAAGCCCAGGGGCCATCGCATTCCGGTGCTGGGCAATCTCTTCGGCACGCCGCGGCGCGTCGCGATGGGAATGGGCGAGGACTCGGTCGACGCGCTGCGCGAGATCGGCAAGCTCCTCGCATTCCTCAAGGAGCCGGAGCCGCCGAAAGGATTGAAGGACGCCTGGCAGAACACCCGCCCGGTGTTCATGCAGGTGCTCCACATGGCGCCGAAGGAGCGCTCGTCGGCGCCGTGCCAGGAGATCGTGTGGGAAGGCGCCGATCTCGATCTCGCGCGACTGCCGGTGCAAACGTGCTGGCCGGGCGACGTCGCGCCGCTCATCACGTGGGGCCTCACCGTGACGCGCGGCCCGGAGAAGACGCGGCAAAACCTCGGCATCTATCGGCAGCAGGTGCTCGCGCGCGACAAGGTGATCATGCGCTGGCTGCACACGCGCGGCGGCGCGCTCGACTTCCGCGATCACGCGCGACGCTCGCCGGGCACCCCGTTTCCGATCGCCGTCGCGTTAGGTGCGGATCCCGCGACGATCCTGGGCGCGGTGACGCCGGTCCCCGATACGCTGTCCGAGTACCAGTTCGCGGGGCTCCTGCGCGGCGCGCGCACCGAGATCGTCAAGTGCCTCACGCACGGGCTCCATGTGCCGGCATCCGCGGAGATCGTGCTCGAAGGCTTCATCCGACCGGACGCGAACGATCCGACCGGCTACGAGACGGCCGCCGAGGGTCCATTCGGGGATCACACCGGCTACTACAACGACGTCGAGCGATTCCCGGTCCTCACGCTCGAGCGGATCACGATGCGGCGCGATCCGATCTACCACTCGACGTACACCGGCAAACCGCCGGACGAGCCGTCGATGCTGGGCGTCGCATTGAACGAGGTGTTCGTGCCGCTCCTGCAGAAGCAGTTCCCGGAGATCGCGGACTTCTACCTGCCGCCCGAGGGCTGCAGCTACCGGATGGCCGTGGTCGCGCTAAAGAAGCAGTACGCGGGCCATGCGAAGCGCGTGATGTTCGGCGTCTGGAGCTTCCTGCGCCAGTTCATGTACACGAAGTTCATCGTCGTCACCGACGACGACGTCAACGTGCGGGACTGGAAGGAGGTCGTCTGGGCGATCTCGACGCGCGTCGATCCGGCGCGCGACACGCTGATCGTGCCGCAGACGCCGATCGACTACCTGGACTTCGCCTCGCCTGTCGCGGGCGTCGGCAGCAAGATGGGGATCGACGCGACCAACAAGTGGCCGGGCGAGACGCAGCGCGCGTGGGGCAAGCCGATCGTGATGGACGCCGGCGTCAAGGCGCGCGTGGACGCGCTCTGGAAGGATCTTGGCCTCTAACCGTCAGCGCATTCGGCGCCAGTTGCGCGCGATCCGCCACGCCGCGAGGCCATAAGAGGCGATCCGCAGCCAGCGGCCGAGCCGCGAAGGGCCGACCAGGGGCGCCACGAGCCCGACAAGGAGCGACGCGCCGCCGCGCGCGAACGGTCCGCGCAAGCCTGCCTCCGGCGGGGAAATCGCGTTCCTGACGTCGTGGACGGCGACCGTCATCTGCACGCGGTCTAACAGCGCCCGCGCGGCAAGCAGCGACTTGCGATCCTGGATTTCAAGAGCGCGCACGCGTCTCACTCGCGCGTCTCCCGCTCGCCGGCGAGCCACCGGCGGTCGCGCTCGAGCTCGGCAAGGGTCGCCGCGAACGGCTTGGGATCAGTCTGGCGCCGCACGGAAAACCGCCACAGCGCCAACGCGCCCGCGAGCACGTACGCGACTGTGACGAGGCCGAGCGCCGTGAGCCGATACGTGTCCCAGAAATACACGACGACGAACGCGGTCGTGCCGAGGACGCCCATCGCGAGGCAGCTGAGCCCGACGACCAGCAGTGTGATCCGGTCCTTCGCGAGCTCGCGCGCCTCGTCGAATTCGAGCGCCGCAAGCTCCGCGCGCGTGCGGAGGAGATCGACCGCCGACGCCGCAAGCCGCGACAGCGCGCCGGACAGTCCGCTCGGCGCGGCGCCGGGTTCGCTCATGCGGGGCGAGCGTTACCGCCGGCCGACGACCAGTCCGAGCAGGAATCCCACTGCGGCGGCGACGCCGATCGCCTGCCACGGGTTGTCGTGCACGTACGTGTCGGTCGCGCGCGCCGCCGCCTTCGCCTGGTCGAGCGCCTGGCCTTCGAGCTCCTGCAGCCTGAGCTTCGCGGTCAGCAATTTGGCCTCGACCTGCGAGCGGAGGTCGCGGGCCTTCTCGCCCGTTTCGGTCGCGGCCTTCTTCAGCATATCCTCGGCCTCGCCCAACACCGCCGAAAAATCGTCAACGAGTCTGGTGCGGGCACCTTCGTTTTCTGCTGCCATCTCTGCCTCCATCGTTGCGCCTGGCTGCGGCGCGGGTTCGGGCATTCCATTATAGGCGCGTGCGGACGCTGCCGGGCAAGCGCGCGCCATTAGGGTGGTAAGCGGCGCCCAAACGCGGCAAGCTTGGCACCTCGTCGCCTGCAAGGAAAGGGCTTCCGATGACCGCACCGCTGCGCCTGCCGGCGCTCGATCCCGCCACCGTCGCCGAAGTCCGCGGCTCCGGCTATCCCGAACCCTACCGCTCCCGCATGGGCGATCGCGCCAAGCGCAGGCTCGGCGACGCCTGCGGGCTCACCAAGTTCGGCGTCAACCTCGTCACGCTGGGCCCGGGCGGCCAGTCCGCGCTGCGGCATTGGCATACGCTCGACGACGAGTTCGTCTTCGTGCTCTCGGGCGAAGTCGTGCTCATGACCAACGAGGGCGAGCAGGTGCTGACGGCGGGGATGTGCGCCGGTTATCCTGGCGGCAGTCGCAACGCGCACCACTTCGTCAACCGGAGCGGGGCGCCCGCCCGCTACCTCGAGCTCGGCAACCGCACGCCGGGCGACAATGCGTTCTACCCCGATGACGACCTGATGTGGGGCGAGGACGAAGCCGGCGAGTTCGCCGCGCACAAGGACGGCCGCCGGTATTGACCCTGCGGCCAACACCCCAATATTGCGATCGCCGCCCTGTCGCGGCGCACGCAACCCGAGGAGACTCGAGTTATGGCCGACCTACAGATCGAGAACGCCGGCACCGCCGGCAGCCCCCCCGTCAACGCCGCCACGCTCGTCTACGTATTGTTCGCGATCGCGGTCGTGGGCGCACTCGCCGCCCACGGACTGATCGTCTTCGCGCCGCTGGTCGGCCTCGCCGGGATCGTCGGCGTGATCATCGCCTACGTGAAGCGCGGCGACGCGCAGGGCACGTGGGTCGCGTCGCACTTCACGTGGCTCATCCGCACGTTCTGGTGGTCGCTCCTGTGGGACATGATCGCCGTCATGCTGTTCATTACGCTGATCGGCATCCCGATCGCGATTGCGATCCTGGTCGCGACGTCGCTCTGGGGGATCTACCGGCTCGTGCGCGGCTTCCTGTCGTTCAAGGACAGCGAGCCGATCGCCGGGATGTAACGCGTCAGCGCGCGAGCCGGGCGAGCAGCCGCGCGCGGTAGTCGCCGGCGCGCGACAGGCTCCGGCCGCGGGCCGTTTCGAGCGCCGCCTCGAGCACGGCGAGCCGTGTGGCGGCGCGCGACCTCTCCGCATCGTCCGTCGCCGCCGCGAGCAGTCGCCGCAGCGAGGCCGCTTCCCGGCGCGTTTCAAGCTCTGCAGGAACGAAGCCCGCGTTGCGCAGGATTCGATACGCCATCCTCGATTCCTCGGGGATCAGTCGATCGTCGTCGAGCGCCAGCGGGCGGCCGGCGCCGGGCAGGTTGTCGAAAGCGCCGGCGCGGGCGGCTTCGAGGATCTTCGCTTCGGCGATCAGGTCGAGAGTGAGCATCGTCAATGTCGGGTGAGGGCGTCCCACGCCGCCGCGTGATGATGGATCCACTGGACGAAGAAGTCGAGCGCGCCCTGCGCGTGGTTCGCGTTCGGGTGGTTGACGATGGCGGCAAGCGCGAAGCGCCGCCCGTCCGCGGTGATCACGTAGCCCGCGATCGCGCGCGCGCCCTCGAGGGTGCCCGTCTTGAGCAGGCCCTGGCCCGCGACGTCGCCATTCTGGAAGCGCCGCTCGAGCGTGCCGTCCGTGGCGGCGACCGCGAGCGAGCTCGCGAACTCGTTGCGCACGGGGCTTGCATCCGCGGCGATCAGCAGGCGAACGAGACTCCCCGCGCTGATCCGCTCGTTGCGCGATAGGCCCGAGCCGTTGTCGAGCACGAGCTCGGGCATCTTGAGGCCGCGCGTGGCCAGCCAGCGCGTCACCGCGGCATTCGCGCCGGCCGTCGTGGCGGGCGGTGGACCCTTCGCCGTCGCCAGCGTCAGGAAGAGCTGACGCGCCATCACGTTGTTCGACAGCTTGTTCACGTCGCGCGCGACGTCGTAGAGCGGCGGCGACTCCAGCACCGCGAACGCTGGCTTGCCGGCCGGCGCCCGCCCATCCTTCCAGCCACCCGCGAAGCGACCGCCGGCCTCGCGGAAATAGGCGGTGAACATCGCGTGCACGTACGCAGGATGATCGAGCAGCGACACCCACCATTCGCGCTCGCCACAGGAGGCGGGATAGCGCCCGACGAAGATCGCATCGGCGCGGGCCCCGCGGTCGATGAACGTCGCGCCGAGCGTGCTGCGCCAGTCGTTGCAGTCCCCGGAGCCGAGCCGCGGCAGCGGTCCGATCGCCACGTTGTCGAGCGGTGGCGTGGCGACCACGGCCGTACCGTCACCCGCGGCATTCGGCGCGAACGCGAACTTGATCGCCTTGAAGTTGACGAGCAGCGCATCGGGCCCGACGTTGTAGGGCTTGAGCGGCTCGCCGTCGAACGCGGCGGGGTCGTGCGCGGCAGGCGCGAAGAACGAGCGGTCGAGCACGAGATCGCCGTCGATCGCGACCAAGCCCTGCGCGACGAGCTTCGCCATGAACGCCTGCCACTGCTCGACGGTGATCTTCGGATCGCCGTGGCCCACGAGCACGAGGTTGCCGTGCAGCACGCCGCCTTCGAGCGGTCCGTCGAGGAACGCCTGCGTCGTCCAGCGGTAATCCGGACCGAGGAGCTCGAGCGCGGCGAACGTCGTGACGAGCTTCATGGCCGAGGCCGGGTTCATCGGCTTCGCGGCCTCGTGCGCGAGCATCGGCCTCGGTTTCCCGGTCTCCTGAACGACGATCGCGACCGCGTTCAGCGGCACGCCGGCGTGGCGGAACGCGCGCGCGACGGGCGGAGGCAGCACGGCCTGCGCAACGCCGGACAGCGCCGCGATCGCGATGACGAGAAGGCTGGCGGCTCTTGTATGATCCCCGCGAACGTCGCTTCGCGCCGCTCCCCCCAGGGGGCGAGTGCCTTGGGGCGGCCCTGTGGCACTCACGCGCGCTCCACGATCGCGAGCGTGCCCGCCACGAGCGCCGCGAACTCGTCGTCGGTAACGACGTACGGCGGCATGAAGTAGACGGTGTGGCCGAGCGGGCGGAGGAGGATTTCGCGCTCGAGCCCCTGCGCGAAGCACCAGCGCGCGAAGTCCGGACGGTCCGTCTCCACGTCGAAGGCGACGATCATGCCCGCCTGGCGGAAGTGCCGCACCGCGCGATGCGCGGCCAGTGGCGCGGCGAGCTCCATCCAGCGGCGCGCCTTGTCCCGGTTGATGGCGATCACGCCGTCGTCGCGGAAGATGTCGAGCACGGCGAGCGCCGCCGTGCAGGCGAGCGCGTTGCCGGTGTACGAATGAGAATGCAGGAACCCACGGGCGACGTCGTCCGCATAGAACGCAGCGTAGACCGAGTCCGTGGTGAGCACGCACGAGAGCGGCAGGTAGCCGCCGGTCAGCCCCTTCGACAGGCACAGGAAATCCGGCGCGGGCGCACCCGCCTGCTCCCATGCGAAGAGCGTTCCGGTGCGCCCGAAGCCCGTCATGATCTCGTCAGCGATCAGCAGCACCTCGTATCGCGTGCAAATCTCGCGGGCGCGCGCGAGGTAGTGCGGGTCGTACATCACCATCCCGGACGCGCCCTGCACACATGGCTCGACGATCAGCGCCGCCGTCGTCGCATGATGGAGGGCGAGATGCGCGTCGAGTGCGTGCGCCGCGCGCTCTGCGACATCGCGGGCCGACTCGCCGGCTGCCGCGCTGCGCGCGTCCGGGCTCGGCACGGTTGACCCGGCGCGCAACAGCGAAGCGTACGCGTCGCGGAAGAGCGGCACGTCGGTCACGCCGAGCGCGCCGAGAGTTTCGCCGTGGTAGCCGCCGGCGAGGCTCACGAATTCCGTCTTCGCGGGCCGGCCGCGATTCTTCCAGTAGTGGAACGCCATCTTGAGCGCGATCTCGACCGCCGAGGCGCCATCGCTGCCGTAGAACGCGTGACCGAGCCCGGCCGGCGCGAGCGCCGCGAGCCGCTCCGAGAGCTCGACCACCGGCCGGTGCGTGAATCCCGCGAGGATCACGTGCTCGAGCTCGCCCATCTGCCGCGCGAGCGCGGCGTTGATCCGCGGGTTCGCGTGACCGAACAGGTTCACCCACCACGACGAGACGGCGTCGAGGTAGCGCCGGCCGTCGAAGTCGTAGAGCCACGCGCTCTCGCCGCGCGCGATCGGCACGAGCGGCAGCGTCTCGTGCACTTTCATCTGAGTGCACGGATGCCACACGGCACGGCGGCTCCGCGCGAGCCAGTCCGAGTTCGACAAGTTCGTCACGGTCGCCCCAGGAACAGGTAGAAGCTCGACGCGTTGCCCGTCGCGCGTCCGTAGGCGAAGTAAAACGGACCGAGGAAGGTGTCGGCGGCGAGGAACACGCTGCCGGCCTTCACGAGATCGGAGGCGGAAACGTCGGCGCGGAGCTGCCACGTGTTGCCCGCCTCGACGGAGCCGCCCGCATAGACGTTGCCTCCGATCAGCGGCACCTCGGCGATCCGGTGATAGTAGACGACCCGGCCGAATCCCAGGTAACTGCCGGCGAGCTGGCCGGTGCGCAGGCCCGAGAGATTGAGGAAGCCGCCGAGCAGGAAGGGGTTGACCAACGCGGGGTCGTCGCGCGACAGGGTGCCGGCGCGCACGCCGACGTTGAAGAAGTCGTTCGGTGTCAGGGGAATGCCGCCAATGCCGTAGAAATCGATGCGCCCCAGCTTCTTGCTCACTTCGTCCGGGCTGTCCCCGTAGCGCTGCGTGCGCTGGCCGTAGAACGCGTCGAGATTCGCCCGCACACCGCGGTGCGGAAAGTACGAATTGTCTAGATTGTCCCAGCGGGCGAGCACGCGGAACCCGGCGTCCGTCTCGCGCGCCGTTGCGAAGCCCGGGACGGCAACGGTGGGACTGCCCTTGTAGAACGTGTACTGCGGCCCGATCCGGATCTGGCCCGCCCGGCCAATCGGGACGCCGAGGTCGACTCCCGCGGTGTTCGTCTGCACGCGGTACTCGGCGACCCGCTGAGAACCTTCGAAGACATATCGCGGGACGTTCTGCGCGGAGCCGTAGATCGAGCCGAACACCGTCTCGCGAAGGTCGAACGGCTGGTAGAACTCGGTCCCGAAACGCGAAATGCGGCCCACTTCGATCTCGTTCACCCACTGCGCGCCCAGGCTGTTGACCCAGACACGACGGTGCCCGACCAGCAGCGAGAAATTGGTCTCGCCCTGGAAGTCCGTCGCATAGGCGAGGCCGAATCGGATGTAATTCGGCCCGACCGGCTTCTCGCGCACGTCGACCTCGAGGCCGGTCTGCTCGCCATCATGGGCGAGGTGGTAGTCGATGCGCTCGTACTCGCCGGTGCCGTAGAGGCGAGAGATCGCCTCGTCGAGCGCCTTCGTGTCGAGCGGCTCTCCGGTCGGCACGTCGAGACGCAGCGCGAGCACCTTCGGATTGGCGTACTCGACGCCTTCGATGCGGACGAACTCGACTCGCGGTTGCGGCGCGTCGGCGATCGCCGGCCGGGCCGCCTTGTACGCCGCGTACGCCTCGGGCGACAGCGCGAGCGCCGCCAGTTTCGGCGCCGCCTCGCGCGCGGCGGCGACACCGAGTCGAATGAATTCGGCCCCCTCCCGGAAATCGGACGCGGTGAGTGCGCCGAGGTTGGGCGAGATCAGCACGTCGCCTTCGCGCATCGTCGCGAGTTGCAGCCGCACGTTCTGCTCGGTCAGGATGTTGATCATCTGGCCGGTCAGCCCGATGATCGACGAGAGCTGCTCGCGCGGCGCGAGCGGCGTGCCGATGTTGACGGCGATGACGACCTCGGCGCCCATCTTGCGGACGACGTCGATCGGCAGATTGTCGACGAGGCCGCCGTCGCCCAGGAGGTGCCCGCGCGCCTCGACCGGCGAAAAGATGCCGGGGATCGACATGCTCGCGCGCATCGCCTCGTAAAGCGGACCTTCGGTGAAGATGTAGGGCGTGCCGGCGACCATGTCGGTCGCCACGGCACGGAACGGGATCGGCAGCTGGTCGAGGTCGCGGATGCCGTCGGCGCGCGCGGTCAGCTCGTGCAGGTACAGCTCGAGGTTCGCGCCGGAGAGCGCACCCTGGAAGCCGCGGATCTGCCAGTCGCGGATGCCGATCTCGAGCGGCAGCGGGAAGCGCGTGTCGATCTGCTTGTCGCGGTACCCAAGCTCGCGCCGGGGCGGCGAGTCCGAGAACAGAGTCGTCCAGTCGACCGTCGCGAGGATCGACTCCATCTCGGCCGGCGTGCGCCCGGACGCGTACAGGCCGCCGACGATCGAGCCCATCGACGTCGCCGCGATGTAGTCGACCGGAACGCGCAGCTCGTCCAGCACCTGGAGTACGCCGACGTGCGTGATGCCACGGGCGCCGCCGCCGGAGAGAACGAGGCCTATCTTCGGACGCTTCGCCTCGGCGGCCGTGGTCGAGCTCGGCGTGGTCTGCGCGAAGGCAGTGAGGGTGCAGGCGACGAAGGCAGCGAGCGCGCACGATGCAAGTGCGCGGACGCCCGGAACACGGCAGCGACGGGGCGTGTTCGCCACGGGGAACGGGGCGGCAACTCGGGTCGTGCGCATGGCGTCTTCACCTCGATTATAGCGGCGCCGGGACGTGGCCTCCGTCGATTTGACAGCGAGGCGAACGCCCCCTATGGTCGAAAGCGAGGCGACGACGCGATGGTCACGCAACATTCGTACACGCGGACGGCGATCGCGCTGCACTGGCTCGCCGCGCTCCTGATCGTCGCCAACCTGGCGCTTGGCGTCTCGATGGTCGAGCTCCCGCTCTCTCCGCTCAAGCTCCGCGTCTTCAGTTGGCACAAGTGGATAGGCATCACGGTGTTCCTCGCCGCGACCGCGCGTTTCCTGTGGCGCCTCTCGCATCCGCCGCCGCCGCCGGTCGCGATGCCGGAGTGGCAGCGCCGCGCCGCCGCGGCGACGCACGCAGCGCTCTACGTGCTCATGCTGGCGATCCCGGTCTCGGGCTGGATCTACAGCTCGTCGACCGGCGTGTCGGTCGTCTACCTGGGCCTCGTGCCGCTGCCCGACCTGGTCGCGAAGGACAAGGCGCTCGCGGCGGTGCTGAAGGCGGTGCACATCACGCTGAACCTCGGCCTTGTCGCGCTCGTCGCGGTGCACGTCGGGGCGGCGCTCAAGCATCACCTCGTCGACCGCGACGGCGTGCTGCCCCGGATGCTGCCTTTCCTGCGGCGCCCGTGAAACATTTGACATGGAATGCCGCCGCGAGCCTGGCTGTTGGCAGGTCATGCCGCCATCGGTCTTCACGTCCATGGCCCGCGTCGGCGCCGCGATCCTCGTCGCCGCGCTGACCGCGATCGTGCCCGCGGCGGCGCGGCCCGGCGACGTCTACCGCGTCGATCCCGAGCGCACGTCGGTCGCCTTCGAAGTGACGCAGCTGGGCGTCTTCGTGCAGAACGGCCGGTTCGGACGCGCGCACGGCCGGATCGCCTACGATGCGGAAACCGAGGCGGGCAGCGTCGACCTCGCCGTCGACACCTCGTCGGTCGATACCGGTTGGGACCTGCGGGATCGCTTCGTGCGCGGCGAGAACATGCTCGACGCCGCGCATCATCCGCGGCTCGAGTTCCGCTCGACGGCGATGAGCTTCGCCGCGCACCGCCTGATCGCGGTCGAAGGTGCCCTCACGTTGCGCGGCGTCACGCGGCCCGTCCGGCTCGAGGTCCGCGATGTCCGCTGCGGCTCCAGCGCAGGCGACGGCGGCGAGCGCTGCGACGCCGAAATCGTCGGCCGCATCTCGCG
Source organism: uncultured beta proteobacterium (assembly GCA_963830485.1). Lineage (GTDB taxonomy): Bacteria > Pseudomonadota > Gammaproteobacteria > Burkholderiales > Casimicrobiaceae > CAIWHR01. The sequence continues at coordinate 253,228 of CAWHNE010000012.1, read as the reverse complement.
GCGCGCATTCGGCATCGACTACGCGTATCCGCTCGTCGGTGACGAGGTGGTGCTGACGTTCGCCGTCAGCGCGCAGCGACAGACCGAAGGCGCGTCGCGTTAGAGCGACTGTCTTCCCCGCGCAGGCGGGGACCCAGCGTCGTTGGACGTTGTAGCGATCCGCTCTCGGAAAGCCACTGGGTCCCCGCCTGCGCGGGGACGACACCATCCACGCGTAGGGGTCAGCCGAACCGCGCCTGCATCCGCTTCACCGCGGCGACCAGCTCGCGCGTGATGCCGGGCTCGCGGACCGAGTGGCCGGCATCCGGCACGACCACGTATTCGGCCTCGGGCCACGCCCGCGCGAGGACGTCGGCGGTGACGGGCGGGCAGACGATGTCGTAGCGTCCCTGGACGATCGTGCACGGAAGGTGAAGGATCCGCGGCAGGCCCGCGAGCAGCGCGCCCTCGGGCAGGAACGCGTCGTGCACGAAGTAGTGCGCCTCGATGCGCGCGATCGCTAGTGCCGCCGCGTCGCTGTCGAACTTGGGCGCCGGGTCGTTGCCCGGCAGGAGCGTCGAGCACGCGCCCTCGTAGCGGTCCCACGCGTGCGCGGCCGGCAAGTGCACCGCCGGATCCGGATCGATGAGCCGCCGGTAGTAGCCGCCGAGCAGGTCGGCGCGTTCCGCTTCCGGCAGGAAACCGGCGAACGCGCGCCACGCCTCGGGAAAGATCTGGCGCATCCCGTGCATGAACCAGTCGATTTCGGCGCGCTGCGCGAGGAAGATGCCGCGCAAAACGAGACCGAGACATCGTTCGGGATGAGCCTCTCCATAGGCGAGCGCAAGCGTGGAGCCCCAGGAGCCGCCGAAGACGAGCCAGCGGTCGATCCGGAGATGGGCGCGCACGCGCTCGAGATCGGCGATCAAGGCCTGCGTCGTGTTGCCTCCGATCTCGGCGACCGGCGTCGAGCGCCCGGCGCCACGCTGATCGATCAACACGATGCGCCAGAACGAAGGATCGAAATAGCGGCGGTGATGCGGCAGGCACCCGCCGCCGGGCCCGCCGTGGAGGAATACGACCGGCACGCCGTCGGCGCGGCCGCAGGTCTCCCAGTAGAGCGTGTGCGGCGGGTCGACAGCGAGTCGCCCGGTGACGTACGGATCGATCTCGGGAAACAGGACCGCGTCGCGGGCGGCGGGGTTGTCGGGCATAGCGCTCGTTCGGTCGGGCGTCAGGTCGCCGGTGCCTTGAACCGGTCGTCGACGTCGATCCGGTAGCCGTTCGCGAGGCGGTTGGTCTCGTTGGCGAGCGCGACGACGGCCATAAGCTCGTGATACATCGCCGTCGTCATCCCCTTCGCGCGTGCGCCGGCCGTGTGCGACATGATGCAGTACTCGCAGTTGTTGGTGACGCTCACGGCCACGTAAACCATTTCCTTGGTCAGCGGATCAAGCGCGCCCGGCGCCATCACCTGCTTCACGTTCGCCCAGACGCGCGCGAGCGTCGTCGGGTCGTTCGCGAGCGCCTTCCAGAAGTTGTTGATCCAGTCCGTCCGGCGCGTCGCCATGATGTCGTCGTAGACGGCGCGCACGCTCGTGCGTCGCATCTCCGTATTCGACAGCGGCACCAGCGCCATCGTCGTACCTCCGAGCGGTTCGCGGCCGGGACGCTTCCCGGACGCGGCGGGCAGCGCGAAGTATGCCGGAAAAGTGGCCGGCGAGTCGCAGTGCGCTTCTATAATCCGGCTCGTGCGGTGCCTGGGACCGGAGACGAAATGAACACGATACGGCAACGACTCACGCTCGCGACGAGCCTGCCCGCGGATCACGCACGCGCGCTCCTCGTCGGCCGCGCGTTCCTGCCGGACGTCGACGGCCCGGCGGTCGTCCGGGTGACGGCCGAGGGCGTCTTCGACCTCTCGAGCATCGCGCCGACGATGTCCGAACTGCTCGAGCGCGCCGACATTGCCGCGACGATTCGCGCGGCCGGTGCGCTGCCGCGCGTCGCGGACACCGCGGCGACGCTGGCCAACTCGTCCGTCGCCGGACGCGATCCGCGCGCGCCGTGGTTCCTCGCCCCCTGCGATCTCGCCGCGATCAAGGCGGCCGGCGTGACGTTCGTCTCCAGCATGCTCGAGCGCGTGATCGAGGAGCAGGCACGCGGCGACCCCGCGAAAGCGGAAGCGGTGCGCAAGGCCGTCGTCGCGATCATTGGCGACGACCTCTCGCGCGTGCGCCCGGGATCGCCAGAGGCTGCGCGACTGAAGGACGCGCTGATCGCGCAGCGCGTCTGGTCGCAGTACCTCGAGGTGGGCATCGGCCCCGACGCCGAGATCTTCACCAAGTCGCAGCCGATGTCGGCGGTGGGGACCGGGGCCGACATCGGTATTCATCCGAAGTCGGAATGGAACAATCCGGAGCCCGAGATCGTGCTGGCCGTCAACAGCCGCGGAGAAATCGCCGGTGCGACACTCGGCAACGACGTCAACCTGCGCGACTTCGAGGGCCGCAGCGCGCTGCTCCTCGGCAAGGCGAAGGACAACAACGCGTCGTGCGCGATCGGGCCGTTCATTCGTCTCTTCGACGGCGACTTCGGCCTCGACGACGTGCGAAAGGCACGGCTCGCGATGCGCGTCGACGGCCCCGAGGGCTTCGCGCTCGACGGCGAGAGCTCGATGGCGATGATCAGCCGCGACCCGAAGATCTCGTCGAGCAGGCGATCGGCCCGAATCACCAGTATCCGGACGGCTTCGTGCTCTTCCTCGGCACGATGTTCGCGCCGACGAAGGACCGCCACGCCCCCGGGCAGGGCTTCACGCACACGATCGGCGACATCGTCACCGTGGCGACGCCCTCGCTGGGCGCGCTCGTCAACCGCGTCGAGCGCTCCGACCGCATCGCGCCGTGGACGACGGGCACAACCGCGCTGATGCGCAATCTCGCGCGGCGCGGGCTACTGTAAGCGCGCCGCGCGGGACTACTCAGTGCCCTTTCTTGTACGGCACGACCTTCTGCCGCTGCTCGCCCAGGCCGTCGACGCCGAGCGTGATCACGTCGCCGGGCTGCAGCCACTGCGGCGGCTTCATCCCGAGCGCGACGCCGGGCGGCGTGCCCGTGGTGATCACGTCGCCGGGGAGCAGCGTCATGTAGTGCGAGACGTCAGCGACGAGTTGCGCGACGTTGAAGATCATCGTCTTCGTGTTGCCGGTCTGCCGCCGCTGACCGTTGACGTCGAGCCACATCCCGAGACTCTGCGGATCCTTGATTTCGTCGGTGGTGACGAGCCAAGGGCCCAGCGGGCCGAAGGTGTCGCAGCCCTTGCCCTTGTTCCACTGCGTCGCGCTCTTCTTCATCTGGAAGTCGCGCTCGGAGACGTCGTTGACCACGCAGTAGCCGGCGACGTAGCGTAGTCCGTCCTTCGCTTCGACATAGCGCGCGGTGCGGCCGATGACGACGCCGAGCTCGACCTCCCAGTCGAGCTGCGTCGAGCCCCGCGGCGCCATCACGTTGTCGTTGGGGCCGACGATGCAGGTCGGCGACTTGAAGAACACGACCGGGTGCTCGGGGATCGGGTTGCCCGATTCCTTGGCGTGGTCGCTGTAGTTCAAGCCGATCGCGACGAACTTCGACGGCATCGCGACGCACGCGCCGAGGCGCGGCCGGCCCTTCACCAACGGTAGCTTGCGCGGGTCGAGCTTCGCGAGCTCGCGCAGCTTCCCCGGCGCGAGCGCCGCGGCGTCGATGTCCTTCACCTTGCGCGACAGATCACGGATCTTGCCGTCGGCGTCGATGAGCCCGGGCTTTTCCTTGCCGGCGGGACCGTAGCGTACGAGTTTCATTGCATTCTCCGGTGGAGTCCGTCGTCCCCGCCCAGGCGAGGACCCAGTGTCGTTCCATGCAAGACGCTGGATTCCCGCCTTCGCGGGAATGACGGGAGGTTTATCGAATTGCCATGCAGTTGTCGGACGGGCCAGAACAAATGGTCATGCCGCCGTCACATGACTCCGGTTGAGTACGTCGTCCCCGCGCAGGCGGGGGCCCAGCGTCGTTCCACGCAAGACGCTGGATTTCCGCCTTCGCGGGAATGACCGGTGGTTCATCGAATTGCCATGCAGTTGTCGGACGGAACGGATCAAATGGTCATGCCGCCGTCACACGAGTAGACGTTGCCCGTGACGAACGCCGCCTCATCGGACGCGAGGAACACGACGAGGGGGGCGATCTCTTCGGCTTTCGCAAGCCGCCCCATCGGCTGCCGCGCGATGAATGCCTTGCGCGCCTCCTCCGGATCCTCGAACGCGGCGATCCGGTCGTGCAGCGACGGCGTGTCGACCGTGCCCGGTGCGATCGCGTTGCAGCGGATGCCCTTCGTCACGTAGTCAGCAGCGACCGCTTTCGTGAGCCCGATCACCGCGGCCTTCGACGCGCCGTAGGCGAAGCGGTTGGGAAGCCCTTTGATCGACGAGGCGATCGACGCCATGTTGACGATGCTGCCGCCTCCCATCTCGAGCATCTTTGGCAGCGCGCAGCGGATCGTCACGTACATCGCGCGGACGTTGAGGTTGAACGAGAACTCCCAGTCCTTCGGCGCGCAGTCGAGGATCGTCCCGTTGTGGACGAAGCCGGCGCAGTTGAACAGGATGTCGAGCGGCGGCAGATCCTCCATGGTCTTCGCGATCGCGGCGTCGTCGAGCACGTCGAGCACGCGCGCCGTCACGTTCGGCGTTTCGCCATACGCCGCGACGAGCTTCGGGCTCACGTCGGTCGCGAATACGCGTGCGCCTTCGGCGGCCATCGCCAGCGCAGTCGCGCGCCCGATGCCCTGGCCGGCGGCGGTGACGAGTGCCGTCTTGCCTGCCAAGCGTCTCATGAAAACTTCTCCTGGAACCGAGGCCCGCGGTCGCAAACGGCCGCGCCTCGCTTCTATCTTAAGTTAGGATGCAGCGATACGTCCGGATCCGCCCAGTCGCTGTTCGGAACGGTGGGATACCAGCCCGGCCGGCCGGGATCGCGATCGTACGGGTAGCCGCCCAGCTCGCGGTAGAGCTCGTGATATTGCGCGAGCTTTGCGCGGTCGAGCGCGATGCCGAGTCCGTTGCCGTCGGGCACTCGGATCGCGCCGTTCGAATACGCCATCTTTCCGCCGGCGATCACGTCGTCGACAAGGTGATGATAGTGCGCGTCGGCCGCGTAGCCCAGGTTCGGCACGACGGCGCCGAGATGCAGCATCGTCGCGAGCTGGATGCCTAGCTCGCCCGAGCTGTGGACGGCGACGCCGACGCCCAACGTCTCGCAGACGCCGGCCGCCTTGATGCACGGCCGGATCCCGCCCCAGAACGTGGTGTCGAGCAGCACGACGTCGACGGCGCGGAACCGCTCGTTGGCGGCCAGCTGCTCGAAATTGACGACGACCGTGTTGGTCGCGATCGGGAGCCGCACGAACTCCTTCAGGCGCGCGAGCTGCGGCAGGCCCCAGACGGGGTCCTCGTAGTAGTCGTTGCGCAAGTCCGCGATCCCGTGTCCGAAGTCGATGGCGTCGGCGAGCGAGAGCGCGCTGTTCGGGTCGTAGCGGAAGCGATCGTCGGCGAACGCCGCGGCGAGCGCGCGATAGCACGCGAGCTCGTGCGTGGGCGGATAGACGCCGCCCTTCAACTTGTGCACGCGAAACCCGCATTGCTTCTTCAGCACGCGCGCGTGGGCGACAAGCTGCTCGGCCGTGCGTACTTCGCCGCGGCCGCTCTCGGGATCGTGATAGCGGAAGAAGAGGTAGCTCGCGAATTCGACCTCGTCACGGAGCTTGCCGCCGAGCAGCGCGTGGACCGGGACCCCGAGCTTCTGCCCCATGATGTCGAGGCAGGCGAACTCGATCGCGGCGTGAAGCTGCGTGCGGTTGTTGTACAGGCTCGCCGTAGGATTGCAGATCGCGAAGCGCATCGCTTCGAGGCGGAACACGTCGTGGCCGCGGAGGTAGTCGGCGAGCGCCGCGAAGGCGCGCGCCGCGTCCTCGCCGCCGCCGCCCATCTCGCCCAGGCCCACGTAGCCGTCGTTCGTCTCCACTTCGACGATCGTGCGGACGAAGCGGCCCCAGTGCGCGCCGTTGCTGTGCAGAAGCGGGGCTTCGAGCGGCACCGTCACCGGTGTCGCGCGGATCGCGGCGATGGTCGTGGCGGACACGGGCTGTGCGATGAAAGGCGAGGTACGGTAGCAACGTGCCGTCGTCGGCGCGACCCGTCGGGGCAACTGCCTATTCTACGCGGTCGTTTCAGGAATTGGTAATACCACTTGACCAATTCCGGGGCGGGGATTAGCCTTCGCCTGAAGGGCGCCGGCCATCCGCTGCAGGCGCTGCTCGCCCGTTCCCCGACCCCCGCACGGAACTCCGCGCTTCAACCCATGCCGTTCCAGAGCATCGAGCCGCGCCGACTGTACCGGCAGATCGCGGATCAGATTCGCGCGTTGATCGCCTCCGGGGAATTCTCGGCCGGGTCGCGGCTGCCGCCCGAACGCGATCTCGCCAAACAGCTCGGGGTCTCGCGGCCGTCGGTACGCGAGGCACTCATCGCACTCGAGGTCGAAGGGCTGGTCGAAGTGCGGATCGGCTCGGGCATCTACGTGCTCAGCCCCAACGGTGCCGATCATGACGCGGGCCCCCTGCCCGTGCAGGCGGAGGCTGGTCCCTTCGAACTGTTGCGCGCGCGCTACGTGATCGAGAGCGAGTGCGCGGCGCTCGCGGCCAAGTCGGCGAAGAAGGCGCAGGTCGACAACATCGGCGACGCGCTCGACCAGATGGCGCGCGAGCTCGGAGGCGAGAAGCAGCCGCTCGACGGCGACCGGCTCTTCCACCTGCGCATCGCCGAGGCGACGGGTAACGGCGCGCTCGTCGCCGTCGTCAAGATGCTGTGGGAGGAGCGGACCGGACCCCTCTACCAGCAGCTCGAGCACCACTACGATTCGCCGGCGCTGTGGACGGCCGCGATGGCGGAGCACCGCGCCGTATTGAAGGCGATCGCGACGCGCGACGCCGCGGGGGCGCGCGCCGCGATGCGGCGGCACCTGAACCAAGCCTATAAGCGCTTCAGCACCGGCTGGGACGCGTTGCACTGAGGGCCTGTTCACACTACCTAATGGAGAACGACGATGCTTGCCTGCCGCATTCACGCCAAGGATGACCTTCGCATCGAGCCCGCTGACGTTCCGGAGGCCGGCCCGGGCGAGGTGCTGCTGCACCTCGGCGCGGGTGGCATCTGCGGGTCGGACCTCCATTACTACTTCGAGGGACGCAACGGCAACTTCATCGTCCGCGAGCCGCTGATCCCCGGCCACGAGGCATCTGCCGTCGTCGCGGGTGTCGGCGCCGGCGTCACGCGCGTGAAGGTGGGCGACAAGGTCGCGGTGTCGCCATCGCACGCGTGCGGCCGCTGCGATTACTGCCGCGAGGGCCGCGAACACCTGTGCGCGCACATGCGCTTTCTGGGCAGCGCGAGCCGCTTCCCGCACGTGCAGGGCATGTTTCAGGAATACTTCGTGATGGGCGAGCGACAGTGCTATCCGGTGCACGGCGACATTACGCTTGGCGAGCTCGCGTTCGCGGAGCCGCTCGCAGTCGGTTTGCACGGCGTGAATCGCGGTGGCGGCCTGCTTGGCAAGTCGGTGCTGATCACGGGCGCGGGCACGATCGGCTGCGTGACCGTGATGGCCGCGCGGCTTGCCGGCGCGCGGAAGGTCACCGTCACCGACGTCCTCGATCGCCCGCTCGAGCAGGCGAAGGTCGTCGGCGCCGATGTGGCGTTGCGTGCCGACCGCGACGGCGACGCGTTGCGCGAGCCGCAGTTCGACGTCGCCTACGAGGTCTCCGGCAACTTCAACGCGCTCAAGAGCTGCGTCGCGGCGACGCGCCGTGGCGGCGTCATCGTGCAGGTCGGGACGCTGCCGCACGAGCCCCTGCCGTTCGTCGTCAACGAGCTGATGGCGAAGGAGCTCGACCTGCGCGGCGCGTTCCGCTGGGGCATCGAGTTCGATTGGGCGGTCGAGTACCTGTCGACGCGGCGCGTCGACGTACGGCCGCTCTTGTCCGGCCAGTATCCGTTGCGCGACGCCGTCGCGGCCTTCCATGCCGCGGCCGACAAGAGCCGGACCACCAAGGTCCAGGTCGTCGCCGCGTGATCGATTTCGTGTTCATTCACCGTCAAGGAGAAGCCATGCGTTTGCTGTCGAAACTCGTCGTCGTGACCGCGCTGGCCGCGGCCGCGCTGGTCACCGCCGGTCCCGTCGCCGCGCAGCAGAAACTCAAGTGGGCGCACGTCTACGAGACGAGCGAGCCGTACCACAAGTGGTCGGTGTGGGCCGCGGACGAGATCAAGAAGCGGACCAACGGCAAGTACGACATCACTGTCTTCCCGGCGTCGCAGCTGGGCAAGGAAACCGACATCAACCAGGGCCTGCAGCTCGGGACGGTGGACATCATCATCTCGGGCCTGTCGTTCGCCGCGCGCACGCTGCCGCGCATCGGCGTCGGTTATTACCCGTACACATTTCGCGACGGAGATCACCTGATCGCGTGGGCGAAGAGTCCCGCGTTCAAAGAGCTCACCGACATGTATCGCGACAAGACCGGCATCCAGATCACCGCGATGACGTACTACGGCGCGCGCCAGACGACGTCGAACCGGGACTTCACCGACTGCGCCGGCATGAAGGGGCTGAAGATTCGCGTACCCGATGTCCCGGCCTACATGGCGCTGCCGAAATCGTGCAACGCGAATCCGACGCCGATCGCGTTCGCCGAAGTGTATCTCGCGCTGCAGAACGGGACGGTCGAGGCCCAGGAGAATCCGTTGACGACCATCGAAGCGAAGAAGTTCTACGAGGTGCAGAAGAACATCATCCTCACCGCGCACATCGTCGACTCGCTGGCGACCCAGGTCGCGCCGCACGTGTGGTCGAAGCTGTCGGACGCCGAGAAGAAGACGTTCGCCGACGTCATGCAGGAGGCGGCGGCGGGGGCGACGAACGATATCAAGAAGCGCGAGGCCGAGCTTTCCGACGAGTTCAAGAAGAAGGGATTGAACGTGCACGCCGTCGACAAGAAGCCGTTCCAGGAAGCGATCATGAAGACGGTCAGCCTGGAGTCGATGGGATACTCGAAGGCCGACTGGGACAAGATTCAGGCGATCAAGTAGTCGTGAGTGCGGCGGGCGAAGCCGAGGACGTTGATTCAAGGCCGCAAGGCCACTGGGTTCCCGCCTTCGCGGGAACGACGTTGCGGGAACGACGCTGCGAGGGGCGAACACGGGGATGCAGTTTCGTTGTGAGGAACCGAGATGGCAGACTTGCGGCGCCCACCAAATCCGGCCGATACCTTTTACCCGGGTAGCGTGCCGGTCGAGCCGGTCGAGCACGTTCTCGACGCCGAGGGCCATTTCCACGCGAGCGACGAGCCGGTCGAACTGTCCGGCTACGGCTGGGAGGACTGGCTCACGCTCGGCGTCTTCTGGCTCCTCGCGCTCGACGTCTTCTACCAATTCTTCACCCGCTACGTGTTGCAGGACTCGGCGGCCTGGACCGAGGAAATCGCGCGCTATCTGCTGATCGTGGTCTGCTTCGTTGGCGCATCGATGGGCGTGCGCAAGAACACGCAGATCCACGTCGAATTCCTGTACCGCTGGCTGCCCGTGACCGTCGGCCGCGCGCTCTCGACATTCGTGGACATCGTGCGCTTCGCGTTCCTGGCGTATGCGACGTACCTCTGCGCCCTGCTGATCCCGAGGATGCAGAACCTCAAGATGACGGTCGTCGATTTCCCGATGAGCTACATCTACGGCCTGGTCGGACTGGGATTCGCGATGATGACCTTCCGTTCGGTGCAGGTCGGGATCCGGCACTGGAAGCAGGGCTGGAGCGTGCTCGAGCGCCCCGGCGAAGCGGAGGCCTGAGGCGATGAACAGCATCCTGCTGGGCGGTTTCGTCGCGCTGATGGCGACCGGATTGCCGATCGCGATCGCGATGTGCATCGCCTCGCTGCTCTACATCTGGATGTCCGGGACGATTCCGCCGCTCACCGTCGTGCACCGGATGGTCGGCGGCGTCGACAGCTTCCCGCTGCTCGCGGTGCCGTTCTTCATCTACGCCGGCAACCTGATGAACTCGGCGGGCATCACCAACCGCATCTACAATTTCGCGCTGGCGCTGGTCGGCTGGCTCAAGGGTGGGCTCGGCCACGTCAACGTCGTCGGCAGCGTGATCTTCGCGGGAATGTCGGGCACGGCGGTGGCCGATGCCGGCGGCCTCGGCACCATCGAAATCAAGGCGATGCAGGATCACGGCTACCCGACCGAGTTCGCCGTCGGCATCACCGCCGCGTCGGCGACGCTGGGGCCGATCATCCCGCCCTCGCTGCCGATGGTCATCTACGGCGTGCAGGCGAACGCGTCGATCGGCAAGCTGTTCGCCGGCGGCTTCATTCCCGGCGCGTTGATGGCGATCTTCATGATGATAATGGTCGGCTACTACGCCCACGTGCGGAAGTATGGCGCCGACATCGCGTTCTCGTGGGGCCGGATGGGCCGGGCGTTCGTCGAGACCGGAGCGATCGCCGTCACCTCCGTCGCGCTGTACTTTCTGTGGAGGGATGAATCGCTCGGCGGGTTCGTCCGCTTCGGGATTCCGATCATCGTCGTCATGGTCGCCGACAAGGTGTTCAAGTTCGAGGCGTTCATGGCGCTGCTGACGCCGGTGATCCTGATCGGCGGCATGGCGAGCGGACTGTTCACGCCGACCGAGGCGGCGGTCGCGGCGGTGGCCTGGGCACTGTTCCTGGGATTCGTCTGGTACCGGACGATGAGTTGGCGGATGTTGATCAAGGTCTCGATGGAGACGATCGAGACGACCGCGACCGTGCTGTTCATCGTGGCGAGCGCGTCGATCTTCGCGTGGGTGCTCACGACGACGCAGATTACCGACGCGATCGGCGCCTGGGTGCTGTCGATCAGCGACAATCCGCTGGTCTTCCTGCTGCTAGCGAACATCTTCCTGCTGTTCGTCGGCTGCTTCATGGAGACGATCGCGGCGATCACGATCCTGGTTCCGGTGTTCATGCCGATCATCGCCAAGCTGGGGATCGACCCGGTGCATTTCGGCCTGATCATGGTGTTGAACCTGATGATCGGGTTGCTGACGCCGCCGGTGGGCATGGTGCTGTTCGTCCTGCAGAAGGTGGCCAAGATTTCATTCGAGCGGACGGTGAGCGCGGTGTTGCCGTGGCTGTGGCCGCTGCTCGCGACCCTGGCGCTCATCACCTACGTCCCGCAACTCGTGCTATGGCTGCCCGGGATCCTTTACAAATAGCGTCGACGCAGGCGATTCGCGCTGTCGAGATCCTGCAGGTCGACCTGCCGCCGAAGGTTCCGCGCAGCGACGCGATCCAGGCGTTCGTCACGCAGGAGACGCCGATCGTGCGGATCACGTGTGACGACGGCGCCACGGGAACCGGCTACACGTACACGATCGGCACCGGCGGCTCGTCGGTGGTCGCCCTTCTGCGCGACCATCTCGCACCAAAGCTCGTAGGCCGCGATCCCGAGTGCATCGAGGCGATCTGGAAGGACCTCTTCTTCCACACGCATGCGACCGCGGTTGGCGCGATCACGAGCCTCGCGCTCGCAGCGATCGACACGGCACTGTGGGACCTGCGCTGCCGCCGCCATGGGCTGCCGCTGTGGAAGGTCGCCGGCGGCGCGCAGCCGAAGGTGCCCGTCTATACGACCGAGGGGGGCTGGCTGCATCTCCACGCGCGTGAGCTGGTCGAGCAGACACTCGCGGCAAAGGCGGAAGGTTTTCGCGGCGCCAAGATCAAGGTCGGCCGGCCGCACGTGTCGGAGGACGTCGCGCGACTCGCCGCCGTGCGCGAGGCGGTCGGCGACGGCTTCGAGATCATGGTCGACGCGAACCAGTGCTTCACCGTCGCGGAAGCGATCCGGCGCGCGCGCGCGTTCGAGCCGTTCGGGCTCGCGTGGCTCGAGGAGCCGCTGCCGGCGGAAGACCTGGGCGGCCACGCCGAGCTGGCCGCGCACACGGCGATTCCGATCGCGGTCGGGGAATCGCTCTACCACCCCGCGCATTTCCGCGAGTATCTCGAACGGGGCGCCTGCTCGATCGTCCAGGCGGACGTCGCACGCATCGGCGGTATCACGCCGTGGCTCAAGACGGCGCACCTCGCGGAGACTTTCAATGCGCCGGTCTGCCCCCACTTTCTGATGGAACTGCACGCGTCGTTGACCGCGGCCGTGCCCAACGCGGCGTGGGTGGAGTACATTCCCCAGCTCGACGACCTCACGACGTCGCGTCTCGCGATCGTCGACGGCTGCGCGATGGCGCCCTCGGCTGCGGGGCTCGGGATCGACTGGGACTGGCCCGCGATCGAGAGGCGCGCTGTGGCGCGGGCTCGCATTCCTTCCGAATGAAGGAGTCGCCATGCTGACACCGACATCGTTCACGATCAGGCTCCACCCCGACGACGACGTGGTCATCGCCCGCGCCCAGCTCGTTGGCGGCACGCTCATTGCCGACGAGCGCGTCACGGTGTCGGGGCTTGTGCCGCCTGGCCACAAGGTCGCGACGCGCGCAATCCGCGCGGGCGAGCCCGTTCGACGCTACAACCAGATCATCGGCTTTGCCTCCCGCGACATCGCCGCGGGCGAGCACGTGCACCTGCACAACCTGCAGATGGGCAGCTTCGACCGCGACTACGCGTACGGCGCCGACGTGAAGCCGACGCAGCGGGCGGCGGTTCCCGCGACGTTCGACGGCATCGTCCGCCCGGACGGCCGCGTCGCGACACGCAACTACCTCGGAATCCTGTCGACGGTGAACTGCTCCGCGACGGTCGCCCGCGGGATCGCCGGCCACTTCACGCGCGAGCGGCTCGCCGCCTTCCCGAACGTCGACGGCGTCGTCGCGCTGACGCACGGCTCCGGCTGCGGGATGGACACGCGCGGCGAGGGGATGACGCTCTTGCGCCGGACGCTTGGTGGCTACGCGCGGCACGCGAACTTCGGCGGAGTGCTGATCGTCGGGCTCGGGTGCGAGGCGAACCAGATCAGTGCGCTGCTGGGTGCCGAGCACCTCGCGGAGGGGCCGCTCCTGCGCACGTTCAGCATCCAGGACACGGGCGGCACGGCGAAGACGATCGCGCATGGCGTCGCGATGATCGAGGAGATGCTGCCGGCGGCGAACGACGTCGCGCGGCGGCCGGTTCCCGCGTCGAACATCACGATCGGCCTGCAGTGCGGCGGTTCGGATGGGTACTCGGGGATCACCGCCAATCCCGCGCTCGGGGCCGCAGTCGACCTGCTCGTGCGGCATGGCGGCACCGCGATCCTGTCCGAAACGCCCGAGATCTACGGCGCGGAGCACCTGCTGACGCGACGCGCGGTGTCGCGCGCGATCGGCGAGAAGCTCGTCGCGCGGATCAAGTGGTGGGAAGACTACACGACGCGCGAGCGTGGCGAGATGAACAACAACCCGTCGCCGGGGAACAAGGCCGGCGGCCTGACGACGATCCTCGAGAAGTCGCTGGGCGCGGTCGCGAAGGGCGGTACGACGAACCTGGTCGACGTCTATGAATACGCGGAGGCGGTCGCGGCGAAGGGCTTCGTCTTCATGGACACACCGGGGTACGACCCGGTGTCGGCGACCGGGCAGGTCGCGGGCGGCGCGAACATGATCGTGTTCACAACCGGCCGTGGCTCGGCGTACGGGTGCGCGCCCGCGCCTTCGCTCAAGCTCTCGACGAACACGCCGCTGTGGGTGAAACAGGAGGAGGACATCGATCTCAACTGCGGCGAGATCGCCGACGGCACCGCGACGGTCGACGAGATGGGCGAGCGCCTGTTCCGGATGCTGCTCGACACGGCGTCGGGGCGGCGGACGAAGAGCGAGCGTCACGGCTACGGGCAGAGCGAATTCGTGCCGTGGTATCTGGGCGCGGTAATGTAGCGTGTGTTTGGTTGACACCCCCTTGGGCAGACCGTACGCTGCCCGGCGGACGAACGAGATCCAATCTACGGACGCAGTCCATTCCAGGAGGAAATCCATGAAGGTGTTTTCGAGGCTCGGGATCGCGCTCTTCGCGGCCGCGGCGCTGCTCCTGTCCGGCCAGGCGCTCGCGCAGGAGAAGCTCACCGTCTGGTGGGTGAAGGGCTTCTACAAGTCCGAGGACGACGCGCTCTTCGAGGCGATCAAGAAGTACGAGGCCAAGACGGGGGTCAAGGTCGAGCTGTCGCAGTACGCGGTGCAGGACGGCATCCCGAAAGTCGTCGCTGCGCTCGACGCAGGCAACCCGCCGGACGTCGCCTACATCGACGTGTTCGACTTCCAGGTCACCGCGAAGTGGGCCTACGAAGGCAAGCTCGAGGACATCAACGACGTGATCACGCCGATCAAGGGCCAGTTCCTGCCGAATACCGTCGAGACCACGTGGCTCTACAACGACAAGACGAAGAAGAAGGCGTACTACGCGTTCCCGCTGAAGCAGCAGACGATGCACATCGAGTACTGGAAGGACATGCTGGCCGAGGCGGGCTTCAAGGAGTCGGACATTCCGCCGACGTGGAAGGAGTACTGGGCGTTCTGGTGCGACAAGGTGCAGCCCGCGTACCGGAAGGCCTCCGGCAAGCGCGGATTCGCGCACCGGCTTTCCGATGGGCGTCGATTCGAGCGACTCGTATTACTCGTTCCTGACGTTCATGGACGCCTACAACGTGAAGCTCGTCGACGACGACGGCAAGGTGCTGGTCGACGATCCGAAGGTGAAGCAGGGACTCGCCAATGCGCTCCGCGACTACGTGGCGGCCTACCAGAAGGGCTGCACGCCGCCGTCGTCGACGAGCTGGAAGATCCCGGACAACAACGTCGCCTTCCACAACAAGACGACGGTGCTCACGCACAACGCGACGATCTCGATCGCCGCGAAGTGGTACGACGACATGAACAACCCGACGCTGAAGCCGGAGGAGCGCGAGCAGGCCAAGAAGAACTACTACGAGCTGATCCAGACGTCCGGGTTCCCGAAGAAGCCCGACGGCTCGCCGATGACCTACCGCGCGGCGGTCAAGACCGGCGTCGTGTTCGAAGGCGCGAAGAACAAGAAGCGGGCGAAGGAGTTCGTCACCTTCCTGCTGCAGGAGGACAACCTGACGCCCTACGTCGAAGGCTCGCTCGGCCGGTGGTACCCGGTGACCAAGGCAGGCGCCGCACGGCTCTCGTTCTGGCTCGCCGATCCGCACCGCACCTCGGTGCAGCGGCAGTTCGCCGCGGGCACGAGCACGTTCGAGTTCACGAAGAACTACAAGTTCACGGTCCTCAACAACGAGAACATCTGGGCCAAGGCGATGAACCGGGTCGTGAGCGAGAAGTGGACGGTCGACAAGGCGGTCGACGAGATGGTCGCGCGCATCAAGCAGGTCGCGGGCTGATCGGCACCTGACGCGGGCCGGGGCGCGTTCCGCGACCCGGCACCGCCGCTTCGCCGCCATGTCGACCATTGCGCTGCCGAAAGTGGAGCCGGTCACGCCGACCGGTGCGCCCAAGAAGCGCTTCACTACCTGGGATCGGTGGGGGCTCGCGCTGCTCGCGCCCTACGCCGTCGTCTTCCTCGTGTTCGTGCTCTACCCGGTGTGCTACGGGCTCTGGCTCGCGCGACACCCGGAGAGCTACGTTGCTCTGGCCGACGATCCCGTGTTCGCGACGTCGGTCGTCAACACGGCGATCTTCCTCATCGTCGCCATCAACCTGAAGATGGCGCTGGCGCTCTTCCTGTCCGGTTTCTTCGTCATGGCGAGGCCGTGGATCAAGTGGCTCTCCCTCGTGTTCATCCTGCCGTGGGCGGTGCCGTCGATCCCGACGATCCTGTCGATCCGCTTCATGCTGAACCCGGAGTGGGGCGTGATCAACCAGGTGATCTTTAACCTGACCGGTCTCGATGGTCCGAACTGGCTGAACGACCGCTGGCTCGCGCTGTCGATGGCGATGCTGACGCACGTCTGGAAATCGCTGCCGTTCTGGACGCTAATCCTGATCGCCGGCCGGCTCGCGATCCCCGCGGAGCTCTACGAGGCGGCGAGCGTCGACGGCGCGACGACGTGGCAGAAGTTCAAGTTCGTGACGTGGCCGTCGATGCGCACGCTCTACGTGACCTCGCTCATCCTGTCGATGATCTGGACGCTCGGCGACTTCAACAGCGTCTACCTCCTGACCGGCGGCGGCCCGGCCGACCTCACGCACAT
Source organism: uncultured beta proteobacterium (assembly GCA_963830485.1). Taxonomy (GTDB): domain Bacteria; phylum Pseudomonadota; class Gammaproteobacteria; order Burkholderiales; family Casimicrobiaceae; genus CAIWHR01. The sequence continues at coordinate 236,967 of CAWHNE010000012.1, read as the reverse complement.
CCTCGCCACGCTGGGCATCCGCTATCTCCGGCTGGATCAGGTCGAGCTGGCTATGGCGACGATCGTGTGCGCGATGCCGCTCGTGCTGCCGCTCGTCTACTTCATGATGAAGCGGCTCTCCCGATGAGACGGCGCTCGCTTCTCCACGCGGCGACGGCCGAGGCGAAGCTGCTCCTGATCGGCATTCCGGTGCTGATCTGGACGCTCCTGCCGATCTACCACATCTTCCTGTTCGCGATTTCGAGCAAGGACGAGGCGTTCGGCGGCAGGCTGTGGCCCGAGCACCCGACGCTGCGCAACTTCGGCACGGTCTTCCGCGAGGAGAACTACTGGCTCAACCATTTCTGGCTGCAGCTATGGAACTCGCTCCTGATCGCCGTGACGGTCGGCGTGCTGACGCTCGTCGTGGCCACCGCCGCCGCGTTCGCGATCAGCCGGCTCAAGGTCAGGGGCGGGCGCACGGTGATGAACCTCGCGCTCTTCACGTACTTCATCCCCGCGGCGTTCCTGGCGGTGCCGATGTACAAGGCGATGGGCGTCTACGGGCTCCTCAACAATCAATGGGCGCTGATTCTCGCGATGGTGACGATCGCCTCGCCGTACGCGATCTGGGTGCTGAAGCAGAGCTCCGACAAGCTGCCCTACGAGCTCGACGAAGCCGCGCGGATCGACGGTGCCTCGCCGATGCAGCTCTTCCGGCTCGTCTACCTTCCGCTAATGGCACCGGCGCTGGTCGCGGTCGGCACCTACGCGCTCCTGCTCGCGTGGAACGAATACCTGTACGCGTTCCTGCTGCTGTCGAACGACCGGGATATCACGCTCGCCGTAGCGCTCGGTCACTTCCTGTCGGCCGATGACTCGCCGTGGGAGCTGCTGATGACGACGGGCCTTCTCTACGCGCTGCCGCCGGCGGCGATCTACTACACGTTCAAGCGGTACATGGTGTCGGGCCTCACCGCCGGCGCCGTCAAGGCCTGAGGGACGTCATGGCATCGGTCACGTTCAAAGACATCGAGAAGTCGTTCGGCGCGACGAAGGTAATCCACGGGATCAGCTTCGAGATCCAGGACGGAGAATTCGTCGTGCTGGTCGGGCCTTCGGGTTGCGGCAAGTCGACGCTGCTGCGGATGCTGGCGGGGCTGGAGGAGATCAGCGGCGGCGTGATAGCCATCGACGGCCGGGTCGTCAACGACATGGAGTCGAAGGACCGCGATATCGCGATGGTGTTCCAGAGCTACGCGCTCTACCCGCATATGACGGTCCGCGACAACATGGCGTTTTCGCTGAAGCTCCGCCGCGAGCAGGCGGCGGCGATCGAGGAGCGTGTCGCGAAGGCCTCGAAGATCCTGAACCTGGATCCGTATCTCGCCCGCTTTCCGCGCGAGCTCTCGGGCGGCCAGCGCCAGCGCGTCGCGATGGGGCGCGCGATCGTGCGCGATCCCAAGGTGTTCCTGTTCGACGAGCCGCTGTCGAACCTCGACGCGAAGCTGCGCGTCGCGATGCGCGCCGAGATCAAGGCTCTGCACCAGCGGCTCAAGACGACGACGGTCTACGTGACGCACGACCAGGTCGAGGCGATGACGATGGCCGACCGGATCGTGGTGATGCACGACGGACGGGTCGAGCAGATCGGCACGCCGCTCGAGCTCTACGACCGCCCGGGCAACCTGTTCGTCGCCCAATTCATCGGGTCGCCGGCGATGAACGTCGTCGACGGCACCGTGCGTCGTGGCAACGGCCGTGCGTACGTCGAAGTCGCCGGCGGGACGCGTTGGCCCCTGTTCGGCGAGGCGGGGGGCGACGGCCACGCCGTGACCTACGGCATCCGACCCGAGCACCTCACGCTCGCCGCTCCGAGCGATGTCACCGTTCCGGCGGAAATCGTCGTCGTCGAGCCGACCGGCGCGGAGACGGAGCTCGTGATCCAGGCGGGCGAGGCGCAGGTCGTCCTGCGCACGCACGGCCGTCCGGCCGTGAATGCGGCCGACAAGGTGGCGCTGGGCGTGGACCCGGCGCATGTTCACCTTTTCGATCGGGCTTCGGGCGTGCGGATCGCCTGACGAGACGAGCGCCGCTTGCGCTCGCGACACTCGAATCGAGACGTTGCAGGAATTTCGATGAGCAAGAAGAAAACGGCTGCGCGGAAGAAGCTTCGGTCCACCGTCTGGTTCGGCAGCCACGACCGCGACGCGCTCGTCCACCGGTCCTGGATGAAGAACCAGGGCATTCCGCACGACCAGTTCGACGGACGCCCGGTGATCGGCATCTGCAACACCTGGTCGCAGGCGACGCCCTGCAACGCGCACTTCCGCGAGCTCGCGCAGCATGTACGCGACGGCGTTCTCGACGCGGGTGGGTTCCCGATCGAGTTCCCGGTGATGAGCCTGGGCGAAACGCTGATGCGGCCGACGACCATGCTGTTCCGCAACCAGGCGGCGATGGACGTCGAGGAATCGATCCGCGCCAATCCGTTCGACGGCGTCGTGCTGCTGATGGGCTGCGACAAGACGACGCCGTCGCTGCTGATGGGCGCGGCCTCCTGCGACCTGCCGACGATCGGTGTTTCGGGCGGCCCGATGTTGAACGGTAAGTTCCGCGGCGAGGACATTGGCTCCGGTACGCACGTCTGGAAGTTCACCGAGATGCTCAAGACCGGCGAGATGAAATTCGCCGACATCGTCGAGGCGGAGTCGTGCATGTCGCGCTCGGCCGGCCACTGCATGACGATGGGCACCGCGTCGACGATGGCGTCGATGGTCGAGGCGCTCGGCATGGGTTTGCCGACCAACGCCGCGATCCCTGCCGTCGACTCGCGACGGCGGCTGCTCGCACGGATGGCCGGACGCCGCATCGTCGCGATGGTGCAAGAAGATCTGCGAATGTCAAGAATCCTCACACGCGACGCATTCGAGAACGCGATCATGGTCAATGGCGCGATTGGCGGCTCGACCAACGCGGTCGTCCACCTGCTCGCGATTGCGGGCCGCATCGGCGTCAAGCTTTCGCTCGACGACTGGGATCGGCTGGGCCGCGACATGCCGTGCCTCGTCAATCTGATGCCGTCCGGCAAGTACCTGATGGAAGATTTCTATTACGCGGGCGGCTTGCCGGTCGTGATCCGCGAAATCGGCAGACACCTGCACAAGGATGCGCTGACCGTCAACGGCCGCACGCTCTGGCAGAACAGTCGCGACGCGGTCAACTACAACCCGGACGTGATCACGCCGCTCGCACGGCCGTTCAAGCCGCAGGGCGGCATCGCGGTGCTACGCGGCAACCTTGCGCCCGACGGCTGCGTGCTCAAGCCTTCGGCGGCCACGCCCCAGCTCCTGAAGCACAAGGGGCGCGCCGTCGTGTTCGAGGACATCGACGACCTGCATCGGCGCATCGACGATCCGAAGCTCGTCGTCGACGCGTCGTCGGTGCTGGTGCTCAAGAACTGCGGGCCGAAGGGCTACCCAGGCTTCCCAGAGGTCGGCAACTTCGCTCTGCCCGCCAAACTCCTGAAGCGGGGCATCACGGACATGGTGCGAATCTCGGATGCGCGGATGTCGGGCACCGCGTACGGAACGGTCGTGCTGCACACCGCGCCGGAAGCCGCGGCGGGCGGGCCGCTCGCGCTCGTCCAGAGCGGCGATTTGATCGAGCTCGACGTCGCGAGGCGCAGGATTCATCTGCACGTGACCGCCGCCGAGCTCGCGCGCCGCCGTGCGAAGTGGAAGCCGCCGAAGCCGCACACAGACCGCGGGTGGGTCAAGTTGTACTGCGAAACGGTGCAACAGGCGGACAAAGGGGTCGATCTCGATTTTCTCGTCGGCAAGTCGGGAGCAAAGGTGGGACGCGAAAGCCACTGAGGCCTCGCGACGCTTGGATCGCGGGAGAGGAGGGAATATGAATGCGAAATTCATTATTTCGGTCGTCGTGATGGCGATCACGTCGCTGCTGCTCGGATTTGTTGTCCACGGGTGGCTACTCGCCCCGGACTACCTTGCGCTGGGCAACCTCTTCCGGTCGCCGGAACAGCAGCAGGGCGTGTTCGCAGCCATGATCGTCGCGCACATCCTGATTGGCCTCGGCTTCACCTGGATCTATCTCCAAGGACGCGAGGCGAAGCCATTTCTTCCTCAGGGCGTGCGTTTTGGCCTCGCGATCGCGGTCGTCGCAGTGATCCCGATGTACCTGATCTACTACGCAGTTCAGCCGATGCCGGGCAACGTCGTCGCCAAGCAGATCATCTTCGACACGATCGCGATGGTCATCATGGGCGTCGTCTGCGCGTGGATCAACCGGCAGCGCACGGCGTAGCCCCTGTCAGGCGCGGCGACTCAGCGCTTCGTCCCGGCCACCATATAAGCGACCGCGTTGGCATCGAACGTGCCGGCGCGCTCGCGCGCTTCCAGCACCGCGACGAAGCCACCGGCTTCCTCGCGCGTAATGTCGCCCATCTCGACGGCGGCTGCGAGACGCTCGGGCAGGAACAAGGCGCGGACGTAATCGGCGAACGCGATCGGGATCGACTGCACCGACTGCTCGATCTCGGCGAGCCCCGCGCGCACGAACATCGCGCGCAGGCGCGTGCCGCTGTGCGGATTGACGATCATCCGGAGGAGCGCCCGTAGCGTCGCCGCGTAGATCCTGTGGTGCGCGGGGTCGTCGAGGCCGAGTCCGTGCTGGCCGTGGTCGGGGTCGGCGACCATGAGGCGTCCGCCGGGGCGCGCCACGCGGATCATTTCGGCCAGCCCGGCTTCCGGACTCTCGAGGTGCTGGAACACGCGCTCGGAGCGCACGGCATCGAACGTTCGGTCAGGGAACGGCAGCGCGTAGATGCTCGCCACGCGCAGATCGATCTTGCGTGCCGGACGCGCCCGCCGCCCGTTGCGCCGCGGCGATCATCGCCTCCGAGGGATCGATCCCTGCGACCGTGCCGTCGCGGCCGACGATTGCCGCGAGCTCGACGCAGACCTCGCCGGCGCCGCAGCCGACGTCGAGCACTGCCGCGCCCGGGGCGACCCTCAGCATCGTGTAGCCCTGACGACGGACGTCGGCCAGCCGCTCCGCGAGCAGCGAGAGGTAGGCGACGAGCTCATCGGCACGGTCGCTGCCATCGACGTCCGAAAATCCGGTGGAAGCTTTCAAGCGATCCTCTCGAAGGGAAGGCGTCTGCGCGACGCGCGGGGCCATTAGACGCGATCGTGCCGCCGCTGGCCAGCCGGCGCGCGATAATGCGGTCTCGGGGGATCTCGGGAGAAGAACGATGCGCGGGACGTGGGGAGCATTGCTTGTGGCGGCCGCTGCGCTGGCGCAGGCGCAGACCCGGCCCGCGACCGCGCGCGGCGAGCTCCTGTACACGACGCACTGCCAGAGCTGCCACACGACGCAGGTGCATTGGCGCGAGAAACGCCTCGCAACCGACTGGGTCACGCTCTCGGCGCAGGTCGAGCGCTGGCAGAAGAACGCGAAACTCGGCTGGAGCGGCGAGGATGTCGATGCGGTGTCCCGCTATCTCAACGCGCGTTACTACCGGTTTGCGGCGCCGGACGGTAAGCCCGTCGGCGCGAGACCGGACGCGCCGCACAGCTGAAACGGATCGCCGGCATGCCCGCTGTCGCCGACTATCTGAATCCCGATCTTCCGACGCGACTCTCGCGCGTCACGATGCCCGTGATCGAAGCGACACCCGCATCGCTCGACGGCTACGGGCGGCTCGTCGACGATCCCGCGGCATGCGCGATCGAGATCGTGCGCTGGCCGGCGCGTGGCCGGCGCCCCGTCGACCCGGACACCGGCGACGAAGCCGGTACCACCGAGGGCACGTTCGTCTGCGAATGGAAAGGCGACATCCTCTACGGCCGCAACGATGCTGTCGGTGGTCATTACATTCTCGCGTACGGCGAGGACCCGGCGACCGCCGATCCGGCGCATGCGCGCGACCCGCGGCGCATCCTGCTCTGGCACGCCAACTATCATCCCGACGGCGGTCAGCTCTTCTTCCCGCTCGAGCGAAAGCCGTTCTTCGTGCCGCTCGCGCTGCCCGGCGACGACATCGAGCCGGCGGACTTCGTCTGCTTCCGCTTCGACGGCAGCCGCGGCCTCTACATCCATCCGGACATCTGGCACGAGGGCGTATTCGCGCTCGCGGGCACCCACCGCTTCTTCGACAAGCAGGGCGCGGTCCACGCGCGCGTGTCGGTCGATTTCGCACGCGAGTTCGGATGCCTGCTCGAGGCGCCGATCGCGTAGGCCGCCCATGCGCCTAGCCGGGCGAAGCCAAGGGCGCGCGGTAGTCGCGCTCGACGTTGTGCGTGTGGATGAGCGCGCCCGGTGCGATCGACTGCGTTGCGATGCCGATGGGGCAGTGGTACTTGAGAACCGGCTCGCCGGCCTCGATCGGCTCGGCCGCGAGCTTCTGCCCGACGGCGACATGGCGCTCGACGACGAGGGGCACGCCGTCCAGCAGCACGATCTCTCCGGCCTTGAGCGGGCGCAGCGCGACGGCGACATTGTCGCGCGGCGAGAGCCGCATCACCGCGGGCGCGTCGGGATCGGCGAGCATGTCGCCCGATCCCGCTAGAACTTGCCGAAGCGGTGGTACGCCGCGATGGGGTCCATCCCGCCGATCAGCGCCTCGCGCATCTCGCTCTCTGTCGCGACGATCTCCTCGGTCTTCGCAACGACCTCTTCGACGATCGCGCGGGGGATGATCACGATGCCGTCGCGGTCGCCGAGCATCCAGTCGCCCGTCGCGATCGTGACGTCGCCGATCGTCACCGGCTCGCCGTAGCGGTCCGGGACCCAGCGCTCGACGATGTCGGCGGGCGTGAGGAACGTGCAGAACACCGGGAAGCCCTGCTCGAGCACGAGGTCGGTGTCGCGCGAGCCGCCGTCGACGACGAAGCCCAGCACACCGCGCGCCGCGAGCGTCTGCGCCGAGAGCTCGCCCATCAGCGAGATGTCGCGGGCATGTGGCTGGCAGACGATGACGTGGCCCGCCGGCGCCTTCGAGAGCAGCGTGCACCAGCCGAGCAACGTCTCGTCGCGCGTCTTCGTCCGGTCGACGTGGCCCGAGGCCGTCCAGATGGGGCCGGCGAGGCGCGTGCGAGGATCGATCGCCTTGACGTCGGGCGGCAGCACGATGTTCTCGTGTCCCATCATCCGGAGCACGTCGTGCACGGCGCCCGTGTAGCAGCGCGCGAGGCGTTCGGTCAGCGTCGTCATGGACGCGAATGGTGCCCCGACGGCCGCCGGCGGACAAGGAGCGCCGCAGCAACTGGACTTACGGGGCGCTGTCGCTCGCCACGGCCTCCGCGCGTTCGGATCGATTCGTTGCTGCATGGGGTCGGCCGCCTGCGGCCTCGGCCTCCGTGCCGCCGTTGTGTGTAGATGCCTTGAGGTCGGCCTCGCTGCGCCGGCTCGCCCGTGTCGCATCCCCGCGCAATGAATCTTGCGCGGGGCCCCTGCTCCTAGGCTCGCGCCGCGGCCTCCGCACCGCCAACGCGAATCGTTACGCCGAGTCGTCGGCCGCCTGCGGCGACTCGCGATCGCTCGCTCCCCCTCGGCGCTTCGCGCCCGGGGGAACGCGCGACCGGCGAGCAGGGGCCCCAAGCTCGCTTGGGGATGCGAGCGATCGGGAGCGCGTTCGGAGGCCGACCCCACGGTAGTCGGCCGTGCACGGACCGTGCGGAGGCCGAACCGGCTCGCCGCTCGCGCCGCTAGTCGAGCCCGAACGCGTGCTGGATCTGCGTCCGGTAGCTGCGCCCCGAGGTGACCGCGGTGCCATCGACCAGGACGATGACGTATTCGCCGTGGAGTTGCGGACGCAGCTCCCGGACGCAGCGCACGTTGACCGCGTGCGAGCGGTGGATGCGCACGAACACCGCGGGATCGAGCGCCGACAGCAGGCGCGTCAGCGTATCCTTGTGCAGATACGGGCGGTCCGCCCAGATGCGCACGTAGTTGTCTTCGGCCTCGAGCCGGCTGATGTCGGCAGTCGGCACGATCACGATCCGGTTGACCGACTTGACGCAAATGCGCTCGAGTGGCGTTCGCTCGCGCGCGTGCGGCATCGCCGGCGCGGGCCCGGCGGTATCCCGGGCATCGACCGCCGGCGCACCGACATCGATCGGCATCATCGCCGCGCTCCGTCGGCGCGCCGTCGCGGCGCGCGGAACATGTAGATGCAACGGTCGCGATTGGGGCGCCGGCCCGGCGCCGCTGCGGGGCAACCGCAGGCGGTCAGACCGCCAGTGCGGCGCGCCGCGACTTCCGGACGCGCCGAGCGAGGGTACGTACGGCGTCGAGCGAGACGAACTCGCTCGTCTGCTTCTGGGCGTCCTCCCAGAGCGGCATCGCGGCACGGAAGCGGGCGTGCCCAGCGGCCGTCAGGCGGACGGTCTTGACCCTCCGATCCTCCCCCACGCGCAGCGCGACCAGCCCCGCCTTGCGCAGCGTGGCAATCGTGCGGGACAGCGTCGTCTGGTCCGTGAGTGTGACGGTGCCTAGGCGACCGAGCTCGACCGGCTCGAGCGCGAGGATGGCCCACAGGAGCGCGAGCTGGCTCGCGCGAAGGCCGCAGGGGCGCAGCGCCTCGTCGTAGACCGTTGACACGACCCGAGTCATCAGCTTGAGGTTCGCGTACGCGCATTCGCTTCCCCGTGTTGCATAGGCGGTCTCGATGCCCTCCCCCGCGGGCACGCCGCCCGCTACTGCCTTCCTTGCCTTCATCGCTACTCCCTTGCCCGTGGGTATCGGGTCCCCGCGCCCGCGGCCGCAGGTAGCGGCGTAGCAGCGGGCTGGCGGCGACGGCCGGGTTCCCGGTCGGTGACCCGGCGTCGTCCGCCGCGGGGCCTATCCATGCACATACATATTACGCCGTCGAGGGTACACCCATGCGGCAGCGAATGCAAGAGGCCGTGCCTGCTCCGCTCACCAACTCGAACGTGCGGTTCAGAGCGGATACGACCAGGCGTGGGTCCGCTCAGAAGAGGTCGAGCTGACCGCAGCGCCCCGGCGGCCGGAAGCGCGAGGTGTCGAGCGGCACGTCGCGCTCGGCGTTGAGCCCCAGGCGCGCGCACGCGAGCCGGAAGCGCTTGCGGATCAGATCGGCGTAGACGCCCTGACCATGCATGCGCGCGCCGAAGCGCGGATCGTTGTCGCGGCCGCCACGGATGTCCTGCACGATGCTCATCACGTGCGCGGCGCGCAGCGGGTAGTGGAGGTCGAGCCACGCGCGGAAGAGCGGCGCCACTTCGCGCGGAAGGCGGAGCAGCGTGTAGCCGGCGTGCGTCGCGCCCGCTGCCGCCGCGGCCTCGAGAATCGATTCCATGTCCTTGTCGGTGAGCTGCGGGATGATCGGCGCGACGTTGACGCCGACCGGGATGCCGGCGTCGCGGAGCGCCGCGACGATCTCGAGGCGGCGGCGCGGTGCCGCGGCGCGCGGATCGAGCGTGCGGGCGAGCGCCTTGTCGAGCATCGCGATCGACACGAACACGCGGACGAGGTTCTTCGCCGCCAGCGGCGCGAGGAGGTCGAGGTCGCGCAGGATCAGCGCACCCTTGGTCGTGATGGTCAGCGGATGCTCGCACGCGGCGAGCACCTCGATCACGCTGCGCGTCACCTTCCACTCGCGCTCGATCGGCTGGTAGGGATCGGTATTGCTGCCGAGCGCGATCGGATCGCAGACGTAGCCCGGCTTGGCCAGCTCGGTCTCGAGGAGCTGCGCCGCGTTCGGCTTCGCGAACAGCTTCGTCTCGAAGTCGATGCCCGGCGACAGGTCGAGATAGGCATGCGACGGCCGCGCGTAGCAGTAGATGCAGCCGTGCTCGCAGCCCTGGTACGGGTTGATCGACTGGTTGAACGGGATGTCGGGCGAATCGTTGCGGGCGATGATCGTCCGCGCCTGCTGGATCCGGACGACCGTCTTCGGCGGCGGCGGCGCGTCGTCTTCGCCCGGATCCGGGGCCCAGCCGTCGTCGAAGGCTTCGCGCTCGTCGCGCCGGAACCGGTTCGGCGGATTGTACGTCGCGCCGCGACCTTTCGGCGGTGACACTGGAACGCGCACGACGTTCTCAGGCGACGAGCTCGGCGTCGAGCGTGACCGTGATCGACGGCGACAGCGCGCGCGAGACGACGCAGCCTGTTTTTGCAGCCGAGGCGAACTCGGCGAACTTCGCCGCGTCGATGCCGGGGACGCGCGCGCGCGTCGTCATGTGTACCGCAGTGATCGTCGGCTTGCCGTCGACCTGGTCCATCGTGAGCAGCGCCTCGCTGTCGATCACCTCGGCGGTGAAGCCCGCGTTGTTGAGCGTGAACGACAGCGCCATCGTGTAGCAGCCGGCGTGCGCGGCGGCGATGAGCTCCTCGGGATTGGTGCCCTTGCCGTCGCCGAAGCGCGCTTTGAACGAGTAGGGCGTGTCCTTCAGCGTGCCGCTCTGGGCCGACAGCGTGCCGCTGCCTTCCTGCGTGCTGCCCTGCCAATGCGCGGAGGCCTTGCGTTTCATGTCCGTCTCCTGGTCGGTGCCGCCATCGGGATGCCGGCGAAACCCGAAGTCTAATCCAGCGGTCGGTCCGATCGCCAATGACGTTTCTAGGGGTATTCCGGCAGCGACATTCGGTGCGCACGGAACGCCAGACGCAGGATCGAGGTCTATCGGAGATCGGCGGACGCGCATCCACCGGTGTGTTCCGCCAACGAAGACACTCGAGGACGTGCCATGAATCCGTTTCGAGGCGCAATGATTCTTGCAATATTTGCATGCATCGCCGGCCCGGCGTTCGCGATCACCGACGGGATCACGGCCCAGGGCTCTCGTTTCGTCACCGGCGGAATCACGCAGGACGAACGCGATTTGCTCGGAGCGAACAGCGAGCCACAGGGCCTGCGGGTCGTCACGGTGACACGGGAAAGCGGCAAGTACGTCGCCGACGCCCGCGTCGTGATCGCCGACGACAACGGCCGCCGGGTGCTCGACACGCGGCTCGACGGCCCTTGGCTCCAGGTCGAACTCGATCCTGGGCGCTACACGATCGACGCCGAGTTCGAGCGTCAGTCGATGACGAAGGCGGTGATCGTCGCGCGCGACGTCCGGCGCGAGCTCTACTTCCATTTCGATACCGACGCCGAGTCGCTGTCGGGTGCGGCCGACGAATAGCCCGGCATCCCGGCTCGGCCGCGTTGTCCGCCGCCCCTCGTTCCCCGTAGAATCCACGGGGGACGTGGGGCGAGGCCGCCGGGCGCGTCCCCAACAACGGGGGCGCGCGGATGGGGAAGCCGCGAAGCACGCATTTCGACACGCTGTCGCTGCACGCCGGCGCCCGGCCGGATCCCGCGACCGGCGCGCGCGCGACGCCGATCTACCAGTCGGCGTCATTCGTGTTCGACGACAGCGACCACGCCGCGGCGCTCTTCGACATGGCGCGGCCCGGCCACGTCTACTCGCGGATATCGAATCCGACATGTGCTGTGCTGGAAGAGCGGATCGCGGCGCTCGAAGGTGGGGTCGGCGCCATCGCCACCGCGAGCGGGCAGGCGGCGCTCCATCTTGCGCTGGTGACGCTGCTCTCCGCCGGATCGCACGTCGTCGCCTCGCGCGCCCTCTACGGCGGCTCGCACAACCTGCTCGACTACACGCTGCCGCGCTTCGGCATCGCGACGACGTTCGTCGACGCGCGTGACGTCGACGGTTGGCGCGCGGCGATACGTCCGGAGACGCGGCTCCTGTTCGGCGAGACGCTCGGCAATCCCGGGCTCGACGTGCTCGATATTCCGCGCATCGCGGACCTTGCGCACGAGCACGGCCTGCCGCTCCTCGTCGACTCGACGTTCACGACGCCGTACCTGATGCAGCCCTTCGCGCACGGCGCCGACCTGGTTTTCCATTCGGCGACCAAGTTCCTCTCGGGTCACGGCGTCGTGATCGGCGGGCTTCTCGTCGACTCCGGCCGCTTCGACTGGAACGCCGCGCCAGCGCGCGGCAAGTTTCCGACGCTGACGGAGCCGTACCGCGGCTTCCACGACATGGTATTCGCGGACGAGTCGTCGACCGCGGCTTTCCTGCTCCGCGCGCGACGCGAGGGCATCCGCGACTTCGGCGCGTGCATGGCGCCGTTCACGGCGTTCCAGATCCTGCAGGGCATCGAAACCCTGCCGCTGCGGATGGCGCGGCACGTCGAGAACGCGCGGAGCATCGTCGCGTTCCTCGCCGACCATCCGCTGGTGGCGACGGTCGGCTATCCGGAGCTCGAAAGCCATCCGGACCACGCGCTCGCCGCGCAGCTTCTGCCGAAGGGCTGCGGCGCCGTCTTCAGCTTCGAGTTGAAGGGCACGCGCGCGCAGGGGCGGAAGTTCATCGAATCGCTGCGGCTCTTCTCACACCTGGCGAACGTCGGCGACGCGAAGTCGCTCGTCATCCATCCCGCGAGCACGACGCACTTCCGGATGTCGGCGGACGAGCTCGCAAAGGCGGGGATCGCCGAGGGCACGATCCGGCTCTCGGTCGGCCTCGAGCATCCGGACGACCTGATCGAGGACCTGAGCCGCGCGCTCCATGCCGCAGGCAAAGCGGCGTAGAGGGCCTGCTTACCCTATGTCCGCATGTGCGAACAGCTGGCCTGGGGTGACAATCGAGGCGCGGATCTCGGCAATTGAGGAAGCGCAGACCGGGCGTCTGCGCGAGGAGAGCACCGAAGAGTGGCGCCCCGGGGCGCCCGTTCCCTTCGGGTTGCTGCCGCAATGCCCATGCGCTTCGTTGCAAAGCCTCGCCGGGCAGCCGGCCCGGCTTCGTTTTGCGCCTCGCTCACGGGCATTTCGGCCGTGCAACGCAACTGCGGACATAGGGTAAACGGGCCCCCATGCTGCTCCCCGTCGACGGCCGCGAGGTGTACGCCTACACCGGCGCGCGACCCCTCCTGCCGGATCAAGGTACGATCGTGTTCGTCCACGGTGCCGCGCACGACCACGGCGTCTGGGCGTGGCAGTCGCGCTATTTCGCGCACCACGGTCGCAACGTCCTCGCGACCGACTTGCCAGGCCACGGACGCTCGGGTGGCGAGGCTCTCGCGTCAGTCGAGGCCATTGCCGACTGGATCGTCGCGCTGCTCGATGCGGCGGGCGCCGCACGCGCGGCGCTGGTCGGCCACTCGCTGGGGGCGCTCGCGGCGCTCGAGGCTGCGGCGCGGTATCCCGCCCGCGTCGAGCGGCTTGCGCTCATCGGTCCCGCAGCGCCGATGACGGTGAGCGACGACCTCCTCGACGCGGCACGGCACGACGATCACAGCGCCTACGAGATGATCACCGGGTGGTCGTATTCGGCCGCGCGGCAGCTGGGCGGCAACGCGGTCCCGGGCCTATGGATGACCGGCAACGCGATGCGGCTCATGGAGCGCACGCGTCCGGGCGTGCTCGCCACCGACCTGGCGGCGTGCCACGCCTACGTGAACGGGCTCGCGGCGGCGGCCGCCGTGCGCTGTCCCGCGCTTGTCGTCATCGGCATGCGCGATATCATGGCGCCGCCGAAGAACGCGAAGGCGCTGATCGGCGCGCTGCCAGACGTGCGCGTGGTCGAGCTTCCGAAAAGCGGCCACGCGTTGATGGCCGAGGAGCCTGACGGCGTGCTCGACGCGCTTCGCACCTTTGTGCAACCGACCTAGAGGCGACGATGCCCCCTGCCGACGACCCGCACCAGTCGACCGTCCCGAGCGTTCGTGCCGTCCCGGTGACGGCACCTTTCACGTGGCTGGCGCGCGGTGTCGGCGATTTCATCGCCCACCCGCTGACCAGCGCGTTCTACGGTGCCTGCTTCGCCGTGATGGGCTGGCTGATCGTGGTGACGTTCCGGAACGCCTACGAGTACCTGTCCGCGCTCATCGGCGGCTTTTTCCTCGTCGGGCCGTTCCTCGCCACCGGCCTCTACGCGCTGTCACGCCGCCGCGAGAAGGGCGAGCCGGTAGCGCTCGTCCCGACGCTCGACGCGTGGCGGCCGAATGTCGGCGCGATCGGCGTATTCGCGTTGGTGCTGACGGTTATCCTGCTGGTCTGGGCACGCGCATCGCTGATCGTGTTCGCGCTGTTCTACACGAGCGAGATGCCGAGCGTGGAGCGTTTCTTCGAGCAGGTCGTATCGCTGGCCAACCTCGAGTTCCTCTTCGCGTACTTATGCGTCGGCGGCTTTTTCGCGTTACTCGTGTTTGCGATCAGCGTGGTGTCGGTTCCGATGATGCTCGACCGCGGTACCGACGGCGTGACCGCGGTACTGACGAGTCTCAAGGCGTTCGGCGCCAATGTGCCCGCGATGCTCGTCTGGGGGTTGACGATCGCCGTCGTCATCGGCGCCGGCTTCGCGTTGTGGTTCGCCGGTCTCGCCATCGCCGTCCCCGTCATCGGACACGCGACGTGGCACGCCTACCGGGCGCTCGTCGAATAGCGGCGCCAACGGGAAACGACACTGGATCCCCGCCCGCGCGGGAGCGACGCGGCCCGCTTCACAGGCGGCGCGGCCTCCGAACCTTGCGCGTTGATTCGTGGGGCCGAGTTGTCGGCCGCGGGCGTCGACTCGCCCCGGTCGCATCCCGGCGCGCTACCCGCGCGCCGGGTCCCTGCTCCCAGGCTCGCGCGCGGCCTCCGAACCTTGCGCGTTGATTCGTGGGGCCGAGTTGTCGGCCGCGGGCGTCGACTCGCCCCGGTCGCATCCCGGCGCGCTACCCGCGCGCCGGGTCCCTGCTCCCTGGCTCGCGCGCGGCCTCCGAACCTTGCGCGTTGATTCGTGGGGCCGAGTTGTCGGCCGCGGGCGTCGACTCGCCCCGGTCGCATCCCGGCGCGCTACCCGCGCGCCGGGTCCCTGCTCCCTGGCTCGCGCCGCCACTTGATCGAGCAGCCGACTGCGGCGTGCTGCACGGCGGGCGCCTGGCCGGTGCGTGCGACCTCTGTCATCGCGGCGAAGAGCTCGCGCGGCGCCGACGGGTCCGGCGAGCGGCCGGAGCTGTCGAGCCGGCCGCGGTACACGAGCTTCAGGTCGCGGTCGTAGCCGAAGAAGTCCGGCGTGCAGACGGCGCCGTACGCGCGCGCGACGCCCTGCGTCTCGTCGATCAGGTACGGGAACGGGAACGCGTGCTTCGCCGCGAACGCCTTCATGTGATCGAACGAGTCCTCGGGGTAATCGGCCGGGTCGTTGCTCATGATTGCAACGCTGCCGACTCCGTGCGCCGTGAGCTCGCCCATGTCACGGACGATCTTGTCGACGACCGCCTTCACGTAGGGGCAGTGATTGCAGATGAACATCACGACGGTGCCGTTCTTGCCGCGCACCGATTCGAGCGAGTGCCGGTTGCCGTCGGTGCCCCTAAGGTCGAACGTCGGCGCGGTCGCACCGGGGGCCCCTGGCGGTGTCGTCTGGCTGGTCATGGCATCCTCACGCGTGGGGAGTGTGCCAAAATCGTAGCAGAAGCGACGGATGAGCCCCGCATGCGCGTGACGCGCCACACCGATCCCGACGCGTTCATTGCCGCGGCTCTGCCGATGTCCGCGCGCGGCCTCGCCTCGGCGAGCTTTTTCATGGGCTGGGCGCATTCGCTGAAGCGCACGCCCCCCGAAGCGGGCGACCGCGTCTACCTCGCGACGTATGGGAACCGCGGCGCTGCAATCCAGCGCGAGGAGGGGCCCGCGGTCGTCGGGCAGAGCGACCCCGACGCGGCCGCGGCCTTCGCCGCCGATCTCGCGCCCGAATGGCCGGCGCTGCAGGGCGTCGTGGGATCGCCCGCGGCGTGCGAGGCGTTCGCGGGGGCGTGGCGGGCGGCGACCGGCCGCGGCCACGTGGACCGCGTGCACCTGCGCCAGCATACGCTGACCGCGGTGGCCGACGTTCCCGCGGTGCCCGGCGCGCCGCATCCGTCCACGGAGTCCGACATCGCGTGGCTGGTGGATGCGCAGATCGCGTTCGTCACCGAGGTCGGGGTTCCCGACTTGCCCGAGCACATCCGGGCGCGGCTGCCGAAGCGCATCGCGCGCGGCGATTTTCGGATCTGGGACGACGGCGAGCCGGTCGCGTACGCCGGGTTCAACGATGCCGCGCCCGATTTTGCGCGGATCGCGCCTGTCTACACGTTCCCCGCGCATCGCGGCCGCGGGTACGCGACGGCGCTCGTCGCGGCACTCTCGCGTGAGTTGCTCGCGAGCGGCAAGGAGCGATTGTTCCTTACGACCGACGTCGCCAACCCGACGTCGAATGCGATCTACGCGCGTGTCGGCTTCGTCGCGGAGACCGACGAGGTTCATCTCGACTTCGTCGACGCGGCGGCGTGAAGCGATGGCGCCGCCCCGATTCTTCGTCCGGGTCCCGCTCTCGCCGTCGCTCCGCGGTCAGGAGGTGTCACTGCCCGAGGCGGCCGCCCACCACGCGGTCCGCGTCGTGCGGCTCGTCGCGGGCGATGTCCTGACGTTGTTCGACGGCGCCGGCGGCGAGTACGCGGCGACGCTCGTCCGCGCGGACCGCGCGGGCGCCGCCGTGCGCATCGACGCCTATGCGTCCGGTCGAGCGCGAGTCGCCCCTTGCCGTCACGCTCGCACAAGCGATCGCCGCCAACGACGCGATGGACTACGCGGTGCGCAAGGCGGTCGAGCTCGGCGCGGCGGCTATCCAGCCTCTCGTCACGGAACGGAGTGCGCCGCTGCCCGCGGGCGAGCGCGGCGAGAAACGCCTCGCGCACTGGCGTGGCATCGCCGTGGCGGCGTGCGAGCAGTGCGGCCGCAACCGTGTGCCGGCGGTTGCGGCGCCCATGGCGTGGAGCGACTGGCTCGCCGCGTGGAAGGGCGAGGCCATCCTGCTTACGCCGGAGGGCGTCGCGCCGCTCGCGTCGCTGCCGCGCGTGTCGTCGCCGGTCGCGCTGGCGGTCGGACCCGAGGGCGGCCTGACCGCGCGCGAAATCGGTGTGGCCCGTGCCACAGGCGTCCATTGCGTTTCGTTCGGCCCGCGTGTGCTGCGCACGGAGACGGCGGCCGTCGCGGCGATCGCGGCGATGCAGACGCTGTGGGGGGATCTGCGATGACGGATCGGGCCTGGATTCGCGCAGCGCTGCCGCTCGCGTTCCTGGCCGGCTGCGCGACGCCACCTGCACCACCGGGCGTAGCGTCATACACCTTCGTGGTCCTGGGCCCGGACGGCGCGGCAGTCGCGCGGGCGATCACGTCGGCTGCCGAGTGTCCGACGATCGAATTCGACGGCCTCGCGCGCGCGATGAGCGTCCGCGCGCGTCCCGGCACGATCGCCCAGCGACCTACGGTGTCGGCGCCGTCCGCGTCGAAGCCCTCGTCGTTTCCGGTGCTGACATGCGAAGCGGCGATCCCGGCAGGCGTCGCACGCGCCGTCATCGGGGGGCGCGCGCTGCCGTTGCCGAAAGCGTCGCCGCAGCGGATCGTCGTGCTCGGCGACACCGGATGCCAGATCAAGGTCGCCGACAAGAGGTTCCAGGCCTGCAGCGATCCCGCGGCCTGGCCCTTCGCCACGGTCGCGGACGCCGCCGCCGCTGCTGCGCCCGACCTCGTCATCCACGTCGGCGACTATCACTATCGCGAGAACGCATGCCCCCCAGGCAACGCCGGCTGCGCCGGCAGCCCGTGGGGGTACGGCTGGGACGCGTGGGAGGCCGATGTCTTCGTGCCGGCCGCGAAGCTCATGGCCGCCGCACCATGGATCGTCGTACGCGGCAACCACGAATCCTGTGCGCGCGCGGGGCAGGGCTGGTGGCGCTTCCTCGATCCGCGGCCCCTCGCCGCACGGCAGGATTGCAACGATGCGGCCGACGACGCGATCGGCGACTACAGCGAGCCGTACGCCGTGCCGTTCGACGCGGGCGCCGGCGCCGACACGCAGTTCATCGTGTTCGATTCCTCGCTCGTCGGCGTCGCGCCGTTGGCACCGTCGAGCGTCATGTTCACGAACTACCGTGCGCAGCTCGAGCGAGCGTTCGCGCTCGCGGCACGCCGCCCGCAGACGTTCTTCATGAACCATCATCCGGTCCTCGCGTTCGCGCCGAAGCCGGCGCAGCCGGCGGCGCCGTATCCCGGCAACGGCGCGCTGCAATCCGTGCTGCAGGCGCTCGCTCCGACCGTGCTGTTCCCGCCGAACGTCGCGGCGCTGATCGCGGGCCACGTGCACCTGTTCGAGGTCGTGAGCTTCACGACGCCGCAGCCCCCGCAACTCGTCTCGGGCAACGGTGGCGACTGGGTCGATACGCCGCTGCCGCTGCCGCTCGCGGCGGGCACGACGCCGTTTCCGGGCGCCGTCGTCTCCGGCATCGTCGCCACGAACCGCTACGGGTTCATGATGATGGAGCGCGCGGGCAACGGCTGGGCGATGACCGCGCGCGACGGTACCGGGCGTTCGCTGACGACCTGCGCGCTCGCGCAGCGCCGCGCCGAGTGCGCGCCGTCGGGCTGGCTCGGCGGCGCGGCCGGTGCTGGCTATTGACGCGCGGGCGAGGCGCGCGCGACGATGTGCGTTTCACAGTTGAGCCACGCGAACCGATGTCCAACGGCGCCAAGTCCGAAACGCAGCCCGTGCAAGCGAAGGCGGCGCCACCACACGCGATGATGCCCTTCGTGCGTGAGCTCGTGCGGCCCTACGGCACCTGGCTCGCAATCGTCTTCGCGGCGATGATGATCGAGACGCTGATGAGCCTCGCCGCGCCGTGGCCGCTCAAGATCGTCCTCGACGACGCGCTCGGCAATCACAAGCTGCCGGAGTGGCTCGCGTGGGCGCACGATTGGGGCTTCGGCCGGCACACCATCGGCGTCGCGCTCTTCGCGGGCGCCGCGACGATCGTCATCGCGGCGATCGGCGCGGTCGCGAGCTACATCGACAACTACTACACGGAGAGCGTCGGCCAGTGGGTCGCCAACGATCTGCGGATCCGGATCTACTCCCACCTGCACCGGCTGTCACTCGCGTTCTACGACCAGGCGCAGACCGGCACGCTGCTCTCGACGATCACGAACGACGTCGCCACGGTGCAGAGCTTCGCCTCGTCGTCGACGCTCGGCATCCTGGTCGACATGATGACGATCGTCGGGATGCTGGGGCTCATGTTATGGCTCAACTGGGACTTCACGCTGATCGCGATCGGCGTGACGCCGTTCCTGCTCTTCTTCGTGATGCGGTTCAAGAAGGCGGTCAAGGAGGTGCAGCGCGAGGTGCGCAAGCGGCAGAGCGACATCGTCGCAGTCGTCCAGCAGGGCCTGGGCTCGATCCGGGTGGTCGAGGCATTCGGCCGGCAGGACCTCGAGGCCGGGCGGATGACGGCGGCAAGCCGGGCCACGGTTGCGGCGGCCTTGAAGGCGCGGCGGATCAAGTCGCTGCTCTCGCCGGTGGTGACGATCGTCGTCGCGCTGTGCACCGGCTTCGTGCTGTGGCGCGGCACGACGCTCATCCTCGCAGGCGCGCTCACCGCAGGCGCGCTGACGGTGTTCCTCGCGTACCTGTCGAAGTTCTTCAAGCCGGTACAGGACCTCGCGAAGATGACGAGCACGATCGCCCAGACGTCGGTCGCGCTCGAGCGCATCCAGAAGATCCTCGCGGCGGACCAGATCATCCCCGAGCATCCCGACGCGGTCGAGCCGGGGACGGTGAAGGGCGAGATCACATTCGAGCACGTCGCGTTCGGCTACAGTGACGTGGCGCACGTGCTGCGCGATGTGAGCTTCACGATCAAGCCGGGCCAGGTCGTGGGAATCGTCGGGCCCACCGGCGGCGGCAAGTCGACGGTCGTGAGCCTGATCCCGCGCTTCTACGATCCCACGGCGGGCCGGGTGCTGATCGACGGCAGCGACATCCGCACGTGGAAGCTCGTCTCGCTGCGCCGCGAAGTAGGCTTCGTGCTGCAGGAGACCGTGCTCTTCCAGGGCACGATCCGCGACAACATCGCGTATGGGCGGCCCGACGCCACGGAAGAGGACATCGTCGCCGCGGCGAAGCTCGCGAACGCCGACGAGTTCATCGCGAAAATGCCGCAGGGCTACGACTCGATCGTCGGCGAGCGCGGCGAGACGCTTTCCGGTGGCCAGAGGCAGCGGATCGGCATCGCACGCGCGCTGATCCGCCGCTCGCCGATCCTGATCCTCGACGAGCCGACCGCTGCCCTCGACACCGAGTCCGAGCGGCTCGTGATCGAGGGGCTCGAGCGGCTGATGAAAGGGCGCACGGTGATCATGATCGCGCACCGGCTCTCGACGATCCGCGATGCGGATCAGATCATCGTACTCAAGGACGGCGTCGTCGCCGAGCAGGGCTCGCACGACGAGCTTATGCGCAAGGGCGGCGTCTACGCGGAGCTCTATCACATCCAGTACGGAACGCCGTCCGCCCGGCCCGAGTCGGCCGCGTCCGTGACCTAGCCTCCTTCCTCGCACGAAAGCCGCGATTGCCATGCACCACACCCTCATCGTCCTGCCCGACGACACGGCGAAGCCGATCGTCGACGCGCTCGCCGGCGCGAAGCGCTCGCTCAACATCCGGATGTTCCTGTTCACCGATCCGACGCTGCTCGAATCCGTCGTCGCCGCGCACCGCCGCGGCGTGAAGGTGCGCGTGATGCTGAACCCCGCGCGCCGCAGCGGGGAGGAGGAGAACAAGGAATCGCGCAAGCTGCTGGCCCACGCCGGCATCGAGGTGCGCGACAGCAGTCCGGAGTTCGACCTCACGCACCAGAAATCGATGGTGATCGACGACGAGACGGGGTTCGTCGAGTCACTCAACTGGGAGACGCGCGACCTGACCGAGACGCGCGACTACGCGGTCACCACGACGAACCGGCACGAGGTGGCCGAGATGGTCGCCTGCTTCGACGCCGACTGGGAGCGGAAGAAGTTCGCGCCCGGGCCGAAGTCGCGGCTCATCTGGTGCCCGAACAACGGTCGCGAGCGGATCGCCGAGTTCATCGACTCGGCGAAGCACACGCTGTACCTGCAGAACGAGCGTTATCAGGACACGGTGATCATCGAGCGGCTCGTGCGCGCGGCCAACCGCGGCGTGCGCCTGCACATCATGGCCCGGCCGCCGCACACGCTCAAGATGGCGAAGCTCGTTGAGGGCGTCGGGGGCCTGCGGATCATGCGCGACGTCGGCGCGAAGATCCACAAGCTCAAGGGGCTGAAGCTCCACGCCAAGGTCATCGTCGCCGACGGCGAGCAGGCGGTCGTGGGCTCGATCAACCTCGCACCGGGTTCGTTCGACGCGCGGCGCGAGCTCGCGATCGACGTCGACGCCCGCCACGTCGTCGAACGGCTGGTCGAGGTCGCGCACCGCGATTGGGAGCATTCGACCGAGATCGATCTTTCCGACGAAGGCTTGCGGAAAGACCTCGAGAAGCGGGAAGGCGCGAGCGCGGGAGCGGACAAGCTCGCGCTCCAGCCGAAGCACGGCGGCGAAGCGAAGAAGAAGACGAAGGACTGAGCGATGGGCGGCGGCGCGCGTCAGCGCACCGCGAGCGGCAGCGCCGGGCGTCCGGCGAGTGTCAGCGCGAGCGTCCGCAATTCGTCCCACGCGTTGCCCGCGCCGAGCCCCTTCGACAGTGCGTCGAGCCGCGCCAGCGAGCGCAGCATCGGAGTCACGGCGGGCGCCGGCACGCGTGCTGCCGCCCGTTCCATCGCCGCCTGCCGCCTACCCCAGACGCGTGCGTTGCGGACCGCGGCTGCCGCGGGGGTTCCCGCGGCCATCGCCTCCTGCACCGCCGCGAGCGCATGCAGGTCCTCGCCGAGCTGCCAGAGCAGCAGCGGCAGGCCCTCGCCTTCGCCTTCGAGCGTCGCGATGACGTGCAGCGTCCGTTCGGCGTTCGCCGGCAAGCCACGCCTCCGAGAGCTCAGCGACGTCGAAACGCGCGACGTCGGTGACGGCGGAGAGGACGTCGCCGCGCGCGATCTCGCCCGCCGGGCAGGATGAGGCCGAGCTTCTCGATCTCCTGCCGCGCCGCGAAGAGGTTGCCCTCGCAGCGCTCGGCGAGGAGTGCGAGCGTCTCGTCGTCCGCGCGCTGTCCCTGCCGAGCGAGGCGCGCCGCGATCCAGCCGGGCAGCTCGTCGCGCTCGAGCGGGTAGACGGCGACGGCGACGCCCGCGTCCGCGAGCGCGGTGAACCAGGCCGACGCCTGCGCGGCGCGGTCGAGACGCGGCAGCGTGACCAGAAGCACGTTGTCGGGATTGGGGTTTTGCGCGCCGGCCTCGAGTGCCTTCGCACCCTCGGCGCCGGGCTTGCCCGAGGGAATGCGCAGGTCGATGAGCTTGCGCGTGCCGAAGAGCCCGAGATTCGCGTTGGCCGCGACGAACGCGTCCCAGTCGAAGCCCCGCTCGACCACCACCACCTCGCGTTCCGCGCACCCCGCCTTGCGCGCGGCGGCACGGACCGCGTCGCCCGCTTCCAGCGCGAGCAGCGGCTCGTCGCCGTGGACCGCGTACACCGGCGCGAGCGTGCGCTCGAGGTGCGCGGCGAGCTGATTCGGGCGGAGGTTCACAAGGTCGCGATGAGGCAGTGCCACATGACACCGATTCCCCGCCTGCGCGGGGACGCTCGCAGGATGCTATGCAATCGGCTTGCGCGCCGCCTGCAGCCGCCGCATGATCTGCTGGACCGCGTCGGTCTGCATCTCCCGCAGGGTCCGGATCTCTTCGTGCTCGCGCGCCAGCACCTCGGACTCGTTGAACGTGTAGCTCCGGCGGATCACGATCTCGCCGGCGGGAATCCAGTCGCGGCCCTCCTTGTCGCGGAGGCTGAACGACACGCGCTTCGTGAGCTGGTATTCGCTCACGCGCCCGCCGGAGGACAGAGACAGCACCGACTTGTCGTCGACGACGTTCGCGATATCGAGCGTGACCACGGCGTCCTTCGGGCCGTCGACGAGCTTCGTGCTGCTCGAGCCATCGAGGCTGCGCCGGAGCTCGGTGACGATCGGCTGCGGCGTCGGCGAATTGACGAAGATCGTCGGGAACGCGTAGCTCACGTCGCCGCGCAGGTGAAAGCCGCAGCCGCCCGCGCCGCCGGCAGCGAGCAGCGCGACGATGAGAGTCCTAGACCACGACATTGACGAGTCGCCCCGGGACGACGACGACCTTCTTCACCGGCGCGCCGGCCGCGTGCTTCGCGACTTCGGGCGACGCCTTCGCCGCGCTTTCGATCGCGGCGCGATCGGCGCTCGCGGGCACCGTGATCTTGCCGCGCAGCTTGCCGTTGACCTGCAGCACGAGCTCGATCTCGTCCTGCGCGAGCGCGGCGGGATCGACCGCTGGCCATGGCGCGTCGAGCAGCGAGCCGAATTCGTCCTCGAAGCCGAGATCGCTCCATAGCGCGCAGCCGATGTGCGGCGCGACCGGGTAGAGCACGCGCAGGAGGATCGATAGGCCCTCGCGCAAGAACGCGTTCGCGCCCGTGGCATCGGCCGGCATCGCTTCGAGCGCGTTCAGCATCTTCATCCCCGCGGAGACGACCGTGTTGTACTGGACGCGCTCGTAGTCGTAGGTCGCCTGCTTCAATGTCAGGTGCACCTCGCGCCGGGCGGCCTTCACCGGGACCGCCGCAGCGCTCCCGTCGACGCGGCCGGTCGCCGCCTTCACGGTTTCCGCACGGGCCTGCGCGAATGCCCACAGCCGGCGCAGGAACCGATGCGCGCCCTCGAGCCCGGCATCCGACCACAGCGCGCTGTCCTGGGGCGCGCCGGCGAACATCACGAACAGGCGCGCCGTGTCGGCGCCGAATCGGGCGATCAGCTCCTGCGGGTCGACACCGTTGAGCTTCGACTTCGACATCGTGCCCACGCCGCCGTACTCGACCGGCTGCCCGTCGGATTTCAGGCGCGCGCCGGTGACGCGGCCCTCGGCGTCGTGGGTGACGTCGACGTCCGCCGGCGCGAAATAGTCGATGCCGCCCTTCGCCGTGCGCCGGAAGAAGATGTGGTTGAGCAGCATCCCCTGCGTCATCAGCCGCGTGAAGGGCTCGTCGAACTTGACGAGTCCCAGGTCGCGCATCGCCTTGGTCCAGAATCGGGCGTAGAGCAGGTGCAGGATCGCGTGTTCGATGCCGCCGATGTACTGGTCCATCGGGTTCCAGTAATCGTTGCGGGCATCGACCATCGTCGGTGCATCCGGACTGGCGTAGCGCATGTAGTACCACGACGAGTCGACGAACGTGTCCAGCGTGTCGGTCTCGCGCTTCGCGGGCCCGGAGCATTTCGGGCAGTGCGTGTCGACGAAATCGGCGCGCTTCGCGAGCGGATTGCCGGCGCCATCGGGCACGCAATCCTCCGGCAGCACGACCGGGAGGTCCTTCTCCGGAACGGGGACGTCGCCGCACGCGGGGCAGTGGACGATCGGGATCGGCGTGCCCCAGTAGCGCTGGCGCGAGACGCCCCAGTCGCGCAGCCGGTACGTGATCTTCTTCTCGCCCAAGCCCTTCGCGGCGAGATCGGCCGCGATCGCGTCGACCGCGGCTTCGTACGCGAGGCCATCGTACTTGCCGGAGTTCACGCAGTGCCCGCGCGTCTTGTCTTCGTACCACGGCTGCCACGCGTCGGTCGAGAACGTCTCGCCCGGAATCGCGATCACCTGCGGGATCGGCAGCCCGTACTTCTTTGCGAACTCGAAGTCGCGCTCGTCGTGCGCTGGCACGCCCATCACGGCGCCGTCGCCGTACGCCATCAACACGTAGTTGCCGACCCAGACCTCGACCTTTTCGCCGGTCAGCGGATGCGTGACGAAGAGGCCCGTCGGCATCCCCTTCTTCTCCATCGTCGCGAGGTCGACTTCGGAGACGCCGCCGCGCCGGCACTCGTCGACGAACGCGGCGAGCGCCGGGTTCGACTTCGCCGCGTGCGCGGCGAGCGGATGCTCGGCCGCGACCGCGCAGAAGGTGACGCCCATGATCGTGTCGGCGCGCGTCGTGAAGACGTACATCCTGCCGTCGCCGATCAGCTTGCCGCTCTTTTCACCTTCTGTGCCGCGAATGTCGTGGGGAAAGGCGAACCGTACGCCGCGGCTCTTGCCGATCCAGTTCGCCTGCATCACTCGCACCCGCTCGGGCCAGCCGGTCATCCGGTCGAGGTTGTCGAGGAGCTCGTCGGCGTAGTCGGTGATCCGCAGGTAGTACATCGGGATCTCGCGCTTCTCGACCGGTGCGCCGGAACGCCAGCCCTTGCCGTCGATGACCTGCTCGTTCGCGAGCACCGTCTGGTCGACCGGGTCCCAGTTGACGACGCCGGTCTTCTTGTACGCGATGCCCTTCTCGAGCATCTTGAGGAAGAACCACTGGTTCCACTTGTAGTACGCGGGATCGCAGGTCGAGAGCTCGCGCGACCAGTCGATGGCGAGGCCGACCGCCTGCATCTGCCGCTTCATCGTGGCGATGTTGTCGTGCGTCCACTTCGCCGGCGGGACGCCGCTCTTCATCGCCGCGTTCTCGGCCGGGAGCCCGAACGCGTCCCAGCCCATCGGCGTCAGCACGTTGTATCCCTGCATCCGGAGATACCGGTACATCATGTCGCCGATCGTGTAGTTGCGCACGTGCCCCATGTGCAGGATGCCGGACGGGTAGGGCAGCATCGACACGCAGTAGAACTTCTTCGCGCCGGCGCGCTCGACGGCGCGATAGGCGTCGGCGGCCTTCCAAGCGGCCTGCGACGGCAGATTCGATCTCGGCAGGGTTGTAGGGTTTCATGTCGACGTGGCGGATCCGCGGATTCGCGGATCGTGGGCAAGGCGTCGATTATACCGGCGGGGCACGGCCCGTCCGGGCGTCAGCCGCGTGCCACGTCCGGCGCGAAGAGCGCGTAGACGCCCAACGCCGCGAAGAGGAGCGCTGCGGCGATGCGCACCGCCTTGAACGGAATCTGCGTCGCGGCGGCCTTGCCGATCAGCACGACCGGCACGTTCGCGAGCAGCATTCCGAGCGTCGTGCCGAGCACGACGGCGAGGAGCGCGTCGAAGCGCGCGGCCAGCACGATCGTCGCGATCTGCGTCTTGTCGCCGATCTCGGCCAGGAAGAACGCGACCGACGGTGACGCCGAACACGCCCCAGCGCGACGTCGGCGGCGGCTCGTCGTCGTCGAGCGTGTCGGGCTTCAATGCCCATGCCGCGACGGCGAAGAACGACAGCGCGACCACCCAGCGGAGGAAATCCGCGGGCAGCACGGCGCGCGCGAGGTTGCCGAGCCAGCCCGCGAGCGCATGGTTCGCGAGCGTGGCGACGAGGATGCCGGCGATGATCGGCAGCGGCTTCCTGAACCGCGCCGACAGCATGAGTGCGAGGAGCTGCGTCTTGTCGCCGATCTCGCCGAGCGCGACCACGCCCGTCGACACGAGGAAGGCTTCCACGGGAATCGGAGAGTGGACGCGGGTGTTGGCGGGGGAACGGGACGACGGGGACCGCTGGCGGCGACCACCGGTCGGCCGGCGCGCTGCGGCGGGCGGGGCGACGATCCGGAGGACCGGTGCCAGACCGGGGTCTGCCCGGGTCAGACCCGGCGGACCGGTAGAATTGTAGCTCTGCCCTGCGGCCCGCTCCGGGAACCATCGGGGCGGCGCGTGACCCAATGCGTGGGGGCGGCATTCATTCAATGGAACGTTTCGACTCGAGCTCGATGCGTTCGACGCTGTGCGCGCTCTGCGCATCGGCGGCGTTCGACGCTCGCCCTGCCCGCAGTCGGCGGCGCCCGTGCGCACCGAGCACGTCGAGGCCGAGCTCGTCGCCGCGAAGACGGCGCTCGTGCCGGGCGAGCCGCTGACCGTCGCGCTGCGCCTTTCGATCGACAAGGGCTGGCACACGTACTGGCAGAACCCGGGCGATTCCGGGCTGCCGACGACGCTCGAGTGGAAGCTGCCGGCCGGCGTGACGGCGGGCGCGATCGAATGGCCGCCGCCGCGCGCGCTGCCCACCGGGCCGCTTGTCAACTACGGCTACGAGAACGAGGTCCTGCATCTTGTCGAACTGAAGGTGGCGCCGACGCTTGCCCCGGGCACGCAGGCGACGCTTGCGGCGCGCGCCGACTGGCTCGTCTGCCGCGAGACGTGCATTCCGGAGGGCGCCGACCTCACGCTCGCGCTTCCGGTCGCGACGACGGCCGACCCCGATGCGCGCTGGGGCGGCCCCATCGCCACCGTGCGTGCCACGCTGCCAAGGCCGCTCGCCGGCTGGCAGGCAAGCGCGGAAGGGCGCGGCGCGACGATCGCGCTCAAGCTCGTGCCCACCGCGAGCGCAGCGGACCCGGTGCGATCCGCTTCTTCGCGAATGCGATCGACCGCATCGAGCCGTCGCAGGCGCAGACCGCTCGCGCGCGAGGGTAACGGCTACGTGCTCGACGCTGCCCGTCGCGAGCACGCTGGCGGGACCGTTCGGCAAGCTCGCGGGTGTTGTGACCGCCGCCAACGGCTTCGGCGGCGATGCGCGCGCGGCGACGATCGACGTCGCGGTGAACGGGGCGGTCGTCGCCGGCCCCAAGGTCGGGCTCGCGCGCCGCACCGGCGCTCGATCTCGCGCCAGCGCCCGC
The DNA here is from genome assembly GCA_963830485.1 of uncultured beta proteobacterium. Lineage (GTDB taxonomy): Bacteria > Pseudomonadota > Gammaproteobacteria > Burkholderiales > Casimicrobiaceae > CAIWHR01. The sequence goes on along the minus strand of CAWHNE010000012.1, from coordinate 209,463 downwards.
CACGTCCGACGGGCTGAGCCTTGCGCTGGCGCTCGCGTTCGCGCTCGTCGGCGGCTTGATCCTCAATCTGATGCCGTGCGTGTTCCCGGTGCTCTCGCTCAAGGTGCTGGGCTTCGCGACGCATCACGACACGCGCTCGACGTTGAAAGGCGAGGCCGTCGCGTTCGCCGGAGGCGTCGTGTTGACGTTCGTCGCGCTCGGACTCCTGCTCGCCGCGCTGCGCGCCGCCGGCGAGCAGCTGGGCTGGGGTTTCCAGCTGCAGTCGCCGTCGGTCGTCACCGCGCTCGCGATCCTGTTCTTCGTGCTGGCGCTGAATCTCTCGGGCGTGTTCGAGTTCGGCGCGTTGATGCCGTCGGCCGTCGCCGGATTGGTCGTCGAAGAATCGCGTCGTCGACGCGTTCGGCTCGGGTGTTCTCGCCGTCGTCATCGCCTCGCCGTGCACGGCGCCGTTCATGGGCGCGGCGCTCGGCTTCGCGCTCGCCGGCGGGATGGCGCTCATGCTGCTCGTCTTCGTCGCGCTCGGGATCGGCATGGCGCTGCCGTACGTGCTGCTCGCGTGGTTCCCCGGATGGCGGCAGCGGCTGCCGCGGCCCGGGCCGTGGCTCGCGCGCTTGAAGGAGCTGCTCGCATTCCCGCTCTACGCGACGGTGATCTGGCTCGCGTGGGTGCTGGGCGCGCAGCGCGACAACGACGCGGTGCTGCGCCTGTTCGTCGTGCTCCTCGGCGTCGGCTTCGCGCTGTGGGCATGGCGGATCGTCCGCGGCGGCGGCGCCCGTCCCTGGGGCCTCGCCGGCACCGCGGCGCTTGCAGCGGCGATCGTTGTCGCCTGGCCGCTGTTCGCGGGCGATGCGGAGCCCCCCGCGCGCGTGGCTGCGACGCCGACGGCCGCGGAAGGGGACTGGTCGCCGTTCACGCCGTCCCGCGTCGCCGACTTCACCGCGGCCGGGCGGCCTGTGTTCGTCGATTTCACTGCCGCATGGTGCGTGACGTGCCAGGTCAACAAGCGGCTCGTCCTCAACACCGACACGGTGCGCGCCGCGTTCAGCAAGCGCAACGTCGCGCTGGTGCGGGCCGACTGGACGCGCCGCGATCCGGCGATCACGCAGGCGCTCTCCGCGCTTGGCAGGAGCGGTGTCCCGGTCTACGTGCTCCACCGGCCGGGCAAGGCGCCGCTGCTTCTCCCGGAGGTGCTCCAGCCGCAAGTGGTGCTGGACGCGCTCGCCACGCTTTAGCCGTAGACTGATCGATCGCTTCGGAGGTCATCATGCGCATCGCCCCGTTCGCCGCTTCGCTCCTTGCCGCTTCGGTGCTGCTGCCGACGGCGGCGCTCGCTCAGGCGCCGGGCGCCGTCGCGCCTGCGTTCACGCTCACCGACACGTCCGGCAAGGCGGTCCAGCTCGCCGACTACCGCGGCAAGTTCGTCGTGCTCGAGTGGACCAACCCGGAGTGCCCGTTCGTGCGCAAGCACTACACGAGCGGCAACATGCAGGACCTGCAGAAGGCAGTGGGGCGCGCGCGACGTCGTCTGGCTGTCGATCAACTCGACGAACGCCGCGCATCTCGGAGTTCAAGACCCCGGCGCAGATGGCGCGCTGGCTCGAGGCGCAGGGTGCGGCGCCGAAGGCCGCGCTGATCGACGGCGACAGCGCGACGGGCCGCGCCTACGGGGCGCGCACGACGCCGCACATGTTCGTCATCGACCGCTCCGGCACGGTCGTCTACAACGGCGCGATCGACGACCGGCGCTCGTCGAATCCCGCTGATGCGAAGACCGCGCGCAACTACGTGCGCGCCGCGCTGACCGAGGCGATGGACGGTCGGCCGGTGACGGTCGCGTCGACGTCGCCGTACGGCTGCAGCATCAAGTACAGCGCTGGTTGGTGAACCGCGGCCGCGGTCAGCGCGCCTCCTCCGCGCGTCGGATCCGCTCGGCCGTCGCCGGATGGCTGCCGAGGTAGCGGCCGACGGCCCCGTTGTCGCCGCGCCCTGCGTCCTCCTTCTCGAGCCGCCGCATCAGGTCGGCGAAGGCCTGCGGCGACACGCCGTGACGCTTCAGATTGCGCGAACGCGAAGTCGTCCGCCTCGGCCTCGAACTCGCGCGAGTAGCTCGACTGGAGCAGCATCGACGGCAGCGCGACGGCGAGATACGTGACGCCGACCGCGTCGCCCGCGAGCGCCGTCAGCAGCACGGCGATGCCCGACCGCTGCAGCACGAGCCGCAGCGCATGGCGCCCGCGAATGTGGCCGATCTCGTGCGCGAGCACGGCGCGGAACTCGTCATCGCTACCGACCGCGCGGACCATCTCGTCGGTGACGACGATCGTTCCGTCGGGCAGCGCGAATGCGTTCGGCGCGCCGGCATGGCGGAAGACGATCGCGTAGTGTTCCGCGCCCGGCTCGCCGGCGACGAAATCGTCGAATTTGCGCCGCCACTCCTCCTCCGCGTCCGGCGACAGGTCGGTCGGCTTGAAGACCGTCTTGTCGAGCGTCGCGAGCACCTGCTGGCCGAGGAAGCGGTCGACCTCCGGGCTCAAGCGTCGCGCGATGGGTTCCGCCGCGCGCGGCAGCGCGACCGCGACGATGAGCCACACCAAGGCCGCGGTCGCGGCGAGGCTCGCGATCACGGCCGGCCAGCGCGATTCGAGCGCGTACGCGAGCCGTGCGATCCGCCCGCGCTCCGGGCAAGAGCGCGGCGACGGCCGCATGGTCGTGCGTCTCGATCGAGGCACCGTCGGGAAGTCGCAGCGTGCGCGGCACGCCGGGTACCGGCGCATCGGCGACGACGCCCTCGCGCGCCAGGCGCCCGCGTCACCGTGCCATCGGAAAGCGCGAGGCCGTCGCCGTCCGCCTCCACGCGCACCGGCACGGCGGCGGCGACGCGTCCGTCGAAGAAGACGCCGTCGAATGCGATCAAAGCGAAACGTCCACGTCGAAGAGGTCGCTGACCTCGGAACCGGTCGCCGTGCCCGCGGCGCCCGGCGCGGCGGCGAACGCGGCGAGAGACGCCGCGCCGACGACCGTCAGGTTCGCCGCGCGGTAGCGCGCCATCCGAAGCGTCACCCACGGCACCGCGAGGCCGAGCGTCGCGAGCACGGCGACGACGTTGCTCCCGTAGAGCCAGACGAGATCGCGCGCGCGCAGCGTGCTGCGGCAGCGGAATGCGCCGACGATCGTCCCGTTCAACGTCAGGTTGCCGACGCGCGCGCGCAGGTACGCGAACGCGACCAGGTACGCCAGGTAGAAGACGATCACCGGACCGAAGACGATGAATGCTGGCGGCTTCTTCGGCGCTTCGCTGCCAGCCGTCGCGAGCATGGCCGCGACACCGACCCCAACCATCGTCAGCACGATAGTGCCGATCAGCGCGAGCGCGGCGAGCAGATAGGCGACAACGAACCCGCCGGCCAGGAGGTCCGCCTTGAACGGTGTGGCGCCGAAGCGATGGCGCTCGACGATGAAGCGTGCGCGTCGCATCCGGAACCACGGCCAGGCGATGCCCGCGGTGACGAGCGCGATCGCGCCGAAGCCGAGCAGCACCTTCGCCGCCTCGCGGACTGTGCCGTCGAACGCGAACGCGACGTTGCGAAACGCCGTGTTGCGCGCGTTGAAGCGCGACGACGCGACGACGATCCACGGCGCGAGGAGCACGAGCAGTGCAAAGAGAGCGAGCTGGACCGAAGGCACGAAATGCCCGGCGAAGGCGAAGCCGCCGAACAGGAGCAGGGCGATCGCGCGGCCCTTGAGGATCGCGATGGGCGACGCGCGATAGTCGAAGCCCGAGCCGTCGAGCCGCGTGTGCGCGTAGAGGTAGCGGCGCTTGCGCACCTTGCCCCACGCGGAATAGACCCCCAGCGTGACGAGCGACAGGCACACGCTCACCGCCCAGATCCTGAAGTACTCGGCGGTCCGTCCCGTGAATTCGAAGCGATGGATCGCAAGCCCGGCGGCTGCCGTCCCGCTCATGATCGTCGTGCGTCTCCCTGTGACGATTGTACCGGGCGCGCGGCCGAACGGCTGCGCACTGAGCGAGCCGCCGCCGGCAATGGTAAGCTCCGTTGCGGAATGCAGGACTGCGGGCGCGATCGGAATCCGCTATCGTGCGCGGCGCCGGGATGGGTGGGAGCCGCGGCGCTCCTGCTCGCCGCGTGCGCGGGCGGCGGTGACGCTCCGATCACCGGCTACATCGAAGGCGAGTACCTCCGCATCGCCGCGCCGTTCGCGGGCACGTTGCAGCAGCTCGCCGTCAAACGGGGCGCGCAGGTCGTCCTTGGGGCGCCGCTGTTCGCGCTCGAGCGGGAGAACGAGACCGCGGCGCGACGCGAGGCCGCCGAGCGGCTCGCCGGCGCGGAGGCGCGGCTCGCCAACCTGCAAACCGGCAAGCGACCTCCGGAAGTCGAGGCCGTCGCCGAGCAGCTGCAGCAGGCGCGCGCCGCGCGCGACCTGTCCGCGGCGAACTTCAAGCGTCAGCAGGAGCTCTTCGCGAGCAAGTTCGTGAGCGCGGCGGTCGTCGACGACGCGCGCGCGCAGCTCAAGCGTGACGAGGCGCACGTCGCCGAGCTCACGGCCGCGGTGCAGACGACGAAGCTGCCAGCCCGCGTCGACGAGATCCGCGCCGCCGAGGCCGACGCGCGCGCGGCGCGCGAAGTCCTCGCGCAGAGTGACTGGCGCCTCGCGCAGCGCGCCGTGGCCGCACCGGCGGCCGCGCTCGTCCACGACACCTACTACACGGTCGGCGACTTCGTGCCGGCGGGAAGCCCGGTGGTGAGCCTCCTGCCACCCGGCAACGTGAAGGCGCGCTTCTACGTGGCGGAGCCCGTGCTGGCACGGATGCGCGCGGGCGTCGAGGTGAGGCTCGCGTGCGACGGCTGCGGCGCTCCGATCCCGGCGACCGTCGACTACGTGTCGAACCGCGCCGAGTTCACGCCGCCGGTCCTCTACTCGAAGGAGAACCGCGCGAAGCTCGTGTTCCTGGTCGAGGCGAGGCCCGCGGCCGTCGACGCGGCGAAGCTGAAGCCGGGCCAGCCCGTCGACGTGGCGTTGCCGTGAGCGCCGCACGGCCGCCCGGAACGTCTGCGCGAGCAGGGCGAAGCCAAGGCCCGAAGGGCGCGTCTGCGAGCGCGGGCGGCGGCCGAATTCAAGCCCTCACGACAACCCTCCGCGCTTCCGGAGGCCGCGCTCGCCCCCTCCGCTGGAGGGGGGAGGCGCTGCCCACGCAGTGGGCGAGCCTGGGGGAGGTTACCCCATGACCGCCGCCACGGCTGCTTCGGAGACGTCCGACGTCGTCATCGACGTGCGCGGCCTCAACAAGCACTTCGGCAAGAACCACGTCGTGCGCGACCTGGCGCTCTCGGTGCGGCGCGGCGAGATCTTCGGCTTCCTCGGACCGAACGGCAGCGGCAAGACGACGACGATCCGGATGCTTTGCGGCCTGCTCACGCCCGACTCCGGCGAGGGCACGTGCCTGGGTTACGACATCCGCACCCAATCGTGGGAGATCAAGAGCCGCGCGGGCTACATGACGCAGCGGTTCTCGTTCTGGGACGACCTCACGATCCGCGAGAACCTCACGTTCGTCGCGCGCATGTACGGGATGGCCGACGGTGCCGCGCGCGTCGACGCGGCGCTCGGCCGGCTGGGCCTCGCGGCTCGCGGCAAGCAGCTCGCGGGGACGCTGTCCGGCGGCTGGAAGCAGCGCCTGGCACTCGCGGCGTGCCTGCTGCACGACCCGCAACTCCTGCTGCTCGACGAACCCACCGCCGGCGTCGACCCCGAGGCACGGCGCGAATTCTGGGAGGAGCTCCACGCCTACGCCGCGACCGGCATCACGGTGCTCGTCAGCACGCACTACATGGACGAGGCCGAGCGCTGCCACAAGCTCGCGTACATCCTGAACGGCCGGCTGCTCGCGCAGGGGACCGCCGACGAGGTCGTCGCGAGCCAGGCACTCGTCGGCTGGTCGGTCGACGGGCCGGACCTGGCCGCGCTCGCGCGCGAGTTGCGGGACCTGCCTTCCGTCGAGCAGATCGCGGCGTTCGGCGACCGGCTGCACGTGGTCGGCCGCGACGCGGAGCGCCTCGCCGCGGATCTCGCACCCTGGCGCGCCGATCTGCGCTATCGGTGGGAAACCGTGGAGCCGGGCCTCGAGGACGTGTTCATCCACCTGATGCGCACAGCGAAGAATGGCGCAGACGGTGACGCGCGATGAACAAGTTCTTTTCGTGGTCGCGCTGGATGGGCATCCTCGGCAAGGAATTCATCCAGTTGAAGCGCGACCGGCTCACGTTCGCGATGATCGTGGGCATTCCGGTGATCCAGCTGGTGCTGTTCGGTTTTGCGATCAACTCGGACCCGAAGCATCTGCCCGCGGCCGTCCGGGATGCCGACAAGAGCGAGTTTTCGCGGAGCATCCTCGCCGGGCTCCGCAACACCGAGTACCTCGATTTCGGAAGCGAAGCGCACGACGACGCCGAGATCGACCGGCTGCTCGCGACCGGCGCAGCCGCGTTCGTCGTCACCATTCCGGAGGGTTTTGCCCGCGCGCTCGTCCGCGGCGAGCGGCCGGCACTCCTGATCGAGGCCGACGCGACCGACCCGGCGGCAACCGGCAACGCGATCGCCGCCGTCAACCAGCTCGCGCAGACGGTGCTCGCGCGCGACCTCACGGGGCCCCTCGTGCCGCTCGCCGCAGCACCCTCCGCGTTCGAGGTCCGCGTGCACCCCCGCTACAACCCCGAGGCGATCACGCAGTACAACATCGTGCCGGGTCTCATGGGCGTCATCCTGACGATGACGATGGTGCTGATGACGGGCCTCGCGATCACGCGCGAGACCGAGCGCGGCACGATGGAGAACCTGCTCGCCACGCCGGCGAGCCCGCTCGAAGTGATGACGGGCAAGATCGTCCCGTACGTGGTGATCGGACTGATCCAGGTCTCGCTCATCCTGCTGCTCGCACGCCTGCTCTTCCACGTGCCGGTCCACGGCCGGCTCGACGTGCTCTTCGTCGCGGTGTTCCTGTTCATCGCCGCCAACCTGACCTTGGGCCTCACGTTCTCGTCCCTCGCGCGGAACCAGCTGCAGGCGATGCAGATGACCTTCTTCTTCTTCCTGCCCTCGATCCTGCTGTCGGGTTTCATGTTTCCGTTCCGCGGCATGCCGGGTTGGGCGCAAACGATCGGCGAGGCGCTGCCGCTCACGCACTTCCTGCGCGTCGTTCGCGGCGTGCTGCTCAAGGGCAACGGCATCCCGGAGATCGCGCCCGAGCTCTGGCCGATCGCGTTGTTCATGCTCATCGTCGGCGCTCTCGGACTCCGGGCGTTCCGCCGCACGCTCGACTGAGAGAGGCGGCGAGCGCAGCGAGCCAAGGCCCGAAGGGCGCGTCGCCGAGCGATGGAGGCCGGCCGTTGGCGCCGCCGGTGGAACATTGAATGCGGCGGAGGCCGGCGACTGATTCCCGTCATACGTTCGTCGTCGACCCCGCGGAGGCGGGGACCCAGCGTCGTTCGGACAGGGGAATCGGGGTGCTATCATCGACCACCGTTTTCGCATCAGACCGGAACACCCGCATGCCGCTCGACACCTGGCTCGCTTTTTTCGTCGCGTCGTGGCTGATCTCGCTCTCGCCCGGGCGCCGGCGCGATCTCGTGCATGACCGCCGGGATGCGCTTCGGCTACCGGCGCGGCCTGTGGAACATCTTCGGCCTCCAGCTCGGCATCATGTTCATCCTGGTCGTCGTCGCCGCGGGGCTGGGCGCCGTGCTCGCGGCGTCCGCCACCGCGTTCGCCGTCGTCAAGTGGCTGGGCGTCGCCTATCTCGTCTGGCTCGGCATCCAGCAATGGCGCGCGCCCGCCGCGCCGCTCGCGATCGACGGCGATGGCGTGCCGGCCGACGGCACGCGCAAGGCGCTCGTGCTGCGCGGCTTCCTCGTCAACGCGACCAATCCCAAGGGCCTCTTGTTCATGCTCGCCGTGCTGCCGCAGTTCATCGATCCCGGCGCGTCCGCAGCTTCCGCAGTACGCGATCTGCGCCGGCACGCTGCTCTTCACCGACCTCGTCGTGATGAGCGGCTACACGGGCCTCGCCGCGCGCGTGCTGCGGCTCCTGCGCGCGCCGCATCACCTGCGCGCGATGAATCGCACGTTCGGCGCGCTGTTCGTCGCGGCGGGGGCCCTCCTCGCGTCGTTCCGCCGCGCGGTCTGACGGGCCGAGGCCGCCGATCGGGACGCCGGCCGATTTCCGAAGCGCGCGGCTGCGGCGCGCGTGCGCGCGGGCTTCGACCGCGCAGGAAGCGCAGGTGCGCACGCTGCCCGGCGTGCCGCCGATGAAGCCGGAGGAGATCAGTGCGCGGCACTGGGACGCGCTACGCGGCGGTCGGCGAGACTCCGCAGTGGACGCAGCATCCGCTGATCGAGCTGCGCGGTCTACGACCGCATCACCGGCGGCGCGGAACCGCTACTGGATCGAACTGGCTCCTCGAGGACGTGCTGCGTCGGACCGTTCGAGCGCGCGCTCTCGCTCGCCTGCGGCACCGGCGACCACGAGCTCATCATGGCGCGCTCGGGCAAGGTCAGGCGGATCGACGCGTTCGACCTCTCGCCGAAATCGATCGAGATCGCCCGCGAGAAGCGCGCGCGAGGCGGGCATCGATGCATCCGCACTTCTTCGAGGCCGGCTTCGACGACTTCGACGCAGAAGCTCGGCGACGCGACGTTCGACCTCGTCTGCTTCTTCGGCTCGCTCCACCACGTGCGCGAGATCGAGACCGTGCTGGCGGCCGTCCACCGGCGCATGACGGCCGACGGACGGCTCGTCTTCAACGAGTACACCGGCGACTGCTACACGATCCTCGACGAGCGCAAGGTCGCGACGATCAACCGGCTGCTCGAGACGCTCGACCCGGTGTTTCTCAACCCGGACCAGCCGCGCTACGGCGAACCCGACGCTCGACGAGATGCTCGCAAGCGACCCCTCCGAGGGCGTGCGCGCCGCGCTGATCCTGCCGTTCCTGCGCCACCGCTTCGAGATCGAGCTCCTGCGGCCGTTCGGCGGCGCCGTTCTGCACATGCTCTATCCGTGTCTCAATCACGAGAAGCTGCAAGACGGCTCGCCCGAGTCCGAGTCGATCATGCGGCTTGCTGATCGAAGTGGACCGGATGCTCTACGAGGACGCCGGCTACCTGCCGTCGGACTTCCACGTCGGCGTCTGCCGGAAGAAGTGGCTACCGCAGCGAAGCGACGATAATGCGCGTGCTCATCGGTGTGATCGTTGCGCTCCTCGCGCTGCCGCCGTCGGCGCATGCGGCCGGCGACTACCTGCGCTTCACGCAGGCTCCCTCTGGAGCCGTCTCCGCGACGCTGGACGGATATGCCGATCCCTGCGGCGGATCGCACATCTACCCGATGGGGACGCCGTCGGTCGCTCTTGTCGGCAAGGAATACGACGTGACGTCGATGTTCGTCATCCTGGACCCGCCGCCGTGCCCGCACAGTCCCTTCCCCTACACCGCGACGGCCGCGCTGGGGACCGTAACCGACGGTCACTACACGGTCGTGTGGACCATCGGGCCGGTGGTCGCCAGCGGCGAATTCGACGTCCGTTCGGGCGTGCTGCTCGCGGCGGCGCCAATTCCAGCGCTGACACGGCCAGCGCTCGCCGGCTTGATCGCGCTCGTCGCTGGCGTCGCGCTCGTCGCGCTCCGGCGGCGAACGCTTACGCGCGCCGCAGCACCGAGATGATCTCGGGGCCGGACAGCTCGACGTGGCGGATCTCGTAGAGGCTGCCGAGGTATTCCCGCGCCTTGCTCAGGAAGTCGATCCACGAATTGCAGTCCCAGACGTGGTAGTGGATGCTGTAGCCCCGCGCAATGTTGAGTCGCGCATTCTCCTCCGCTGCGGCATCGTCGGCGATGCCGTTGACGAGCTTCGCCCATTCGAGGTAATGCGCGTGGCGCGACGCGCCGCCGCCGTCGGCGTCGTCGGCGACCAGGTGCTCGAAGCGCGTGAGCGGCCGCACGCTGTCGAAGCAGCAGCGCATGTCAGGCATCGCGTAGAACAGCCATCCGCCCGGCGCGACCTTGCGCGCGTGGTTGCGCAGCGTGCCCAGCGGGTTCTCGCAATGCTCGAGCATGTGGTTCGCGATCAGGAACCCGAGCGAGGCGTCGCCGAACGACGCGAGGCGCTCGCCGTCGTCGACGACGTCGACGTTGACGAAGCGTCCGGCGTCGAGCTCCGGATACTGGCGGTGCAGCTCCGCGACGTGCCGGAAGTCGACGTAGCGGGCGGTTGCGCCCGGCGGGAGCGGTGTCGGGGCGTCGAGCGCACCGATCTCGATGCCGGCTCCGGTCAGATAGCGCGCCGCGACGCGCTGGCGCTCGGCGATGAGCTCGTCGGGCAGGGGCATCCCGCAATTATGCGGCATTTGCAAATTCCGTCCGCCACGAGATACTACGGCACCCCGATGCTTCGCCTCGTCTCCTTCGCCATCGTCGTCGTCGCACTCGCCGCGGGCTGCTCGCGCGAGCCCGACACGCAGGCGTTCGGCACGGCCTTTCCCGAGCCCGCGCGCGGGCTCTCGTATCGTCGCCGGCGGCCGCTGCAGCCTCGACCTCGCGAGCGGGACGCCGATCGCGCGCGGCTGGCGCACCGACAGCGCGAAGCCGATCCGTTTCTCCGGCTGGGCGCTCGAGGATCCGGCGAAGCCCGCGTCCGAGTGGATCGTCATCGAGCTCGCGGCGCCCGGCGATCGCGCGCGCTATTTCGCGGTCGACGACGTTCCGGAGTCCGCGCGCCGACCTCGCGGCGAGCCTCGGCGACGGACCCGGCATCCGCAACGCGGCGTTCGAGCTTGTCGCGCGCGCCGACACGCTGCCGCGCGGCCGCTACGCGGTCCGCGTGCTGATGAAGGGCGGCGAGCGGCGGGCTGATCTGCGAGACGGGCCGCGTGCTCGAGCTTGATCTACGTCGGCGGGCGCAGGGCCGCGTCGCGCTCGCCGGCCGGCGCGCGTTGCCACGGCGCGCGGCGGAAGCGCGCCTTGAGATAGCCGTAGAGCCGGTGCTCGAGCAGCGCCGTAGAGCAGGCCCGAGCCCATGCCGATCGCGAACAGCCCGAGGATGCCCACGAGCCAGTGCACCTGCCGCACGCCGATCAGCGCATTGAAGACGAGCGCGATCGACGGCGTTGTGGATCAGGTAGAGGCCGTAGGACGCGTCGCCCCATTGCGTCAGCAGGCCGTCCTTCTGCGCGTCCTCGGCGAGCGCGACGCGCGCGGTCCCGGCGACGAGGCACGATGGCGGCGAGGCTCACGCACAGCAGCCGCCACTCGGTCTGCGCGAAGAATTCGCCGCCGATCGCGAATCCGGGCACGAGCGACGAAGAGCGTGCGCGCGAACGCGAGGTCGAGGCGGCGATGGCACGTAGAACGCGAGCACGCCGCCGATGAACGCGTAGTTGTAGGCGGACAGCGCGATGCGCGGGAACGTCGGCGTGAAGCCCGCGCCCCACGACGGCGAGACGACGGCGACGACCGTGATCGCGACCGCCCACGCGAGGCAGAAGCCGCCGAGGATCCGGTTCGACCGCGCGGTCCAGACGAGCGCGACCAGCGCGTAGAAGAAGACCTCGTAGACGAGCGTCCACTCGATGCTGCCGAGCGGGCGCGGCACGTCGCCCAGCGGCAGCAGCGTCAGGCCGAAGATCGTGCCGCGGTTCCACGCGAAGCCGCCGAACACCAGCGCGTTGAGCGCGACGACGATGACGACCGCGAGCCAGAAGCCCGGGTAGATCCGCAGGAAGCGCAGCCAGAGGAACTCGCCGCTCGTCCGGCGCTGGACCGAGCTCGTGATGACGAAGCCCGAGATCGCGAAGAAGATCAGGATGCCGAACTGCGACAGCTCGCCGAAGTAGTAGGCGGCGTCGCGCGGGAGCTGGCCGCCGTGCGTGCTGACGTAGAATACCGAGTGGAAGACGACGACGAACGATCGCCGCGAACAGCCGCAGGCACTGGATCAGGTAGTAGCGGTCGGCCTGCGCCGGGCGCGCGCCGTCATCCATGCTCCGCGTTCCATGATGAACGATCGCCCGACACGTGACACTCGGGGGCGCCGCGGCCGCCCGTCATGGTCGCGCGGGCGGTCCTCTCGGCGGTCGTCCTCGCGCTCGCGGCCTGCGCAGAATACCTTGGCACGAGCTTCTCGGAAATAGCGCCGCCCGAGATCGCGGGCCGTGACGTGCAGGCCGGCGCGCGCTGCTGGCTCGAAACCGTCAACGGCGCGCCGCCCGGCGCGCCGTGGCGGCTGTCGCGGCAGCATCGCGTCCACGTTGCGCGGCTGGGCGATCGACGGCGCGACGCTGTCGACCTCCGACTGGCTCGTCGTGCGCCTGACGAAGGCCGGCGGCGGCGAGCGCTACTACGCGCTCACCTGGGCGCGCGGCAATCGCGACGACGTCGCGCGCGAGCTGGGCGCCGGCCCGGGATCGCGCGGCCGGGCTTCGACCTCACCGGCACGCTGCAGCAGGTGCCGCCCGGCACCTACGACATCGACGTGATCATCGGCGCGCCGGCGGGCCCGGCGTCGTGCGCCACCGGGCGCCAGCTCGTCGCGGTCTGACGCGGCGTCCTCAGGGCGTCGACACGCAGGCGGTGTTGCACGCCGGGTGCTCGACGTCGTCGCCCGAGTGGTCGAAGAAGTTGCCGCCCAGCGGACAGGCGAAGTTCGTCGTCACGTTGAGGCAGCCGATCGCGTGGAACTTCGGCGGCGCGTAATTCTTGAAGAAGTTCTTCTGCCCGGCGCCGGTGCCGCCCACCGTCGCGAACACGTCGCGCGTGACGGTGCCCGGATGCCGCTCCGGATAGATGCCGACGCGCACGTTGCCGTCGAACGTGTTGCCGTAGAGCGTGACGACCGTGTTCGCGTAGCTCGGCGGCTCGCCGCCGAAGCCCGTGGTCGCGTAGAGCGTGAGGCCGATCGTGTTCGCCTGGAACACGTTGTTCGTGAGGTTCGCCGTGCCCGAGCCGACGAACAGGCCGTTGAGCGCGTTGCCGACGAACGTGTTGCCGGTGATCGTCTGCGTTCCCGAGCACGTGAGGTAGACCTCCATGCCGCTGCCGGAGCCGCCGGGCCAGTTGAAGCCGTTGGCGGCGACCCAGTTGTTGGTCATGTAGATCACGCTCGTGTCCGGCGTGGTCGCGGCGGCCGCAGACGTTGATGCCGTTGACGCCGGTGCTGTCGATCGTGTTGAGCGTGAGGCGCACGACCGAGCGGACGACCGCGACGACGCCGTACGTGAGATTCGCGTGCAGCGTGCTGCGCCGCGCGTCGCCCTCGGAATCGTCGCGGATGTCGAAGCCCTTGCCGGCGTCCGGCGGCGACGACGGCGGCGCGACCGTGTAGCCGTTGTTGCTGATCTCGCTCGCGACGACGCGCACGTACGAGTTGCCCCAGCCCGAGATGCCCGTGGCCGGCGCGGCTGCGGTTCAGGCGCACGTAGCGGAACCACGCATTCGACGAGCCGGTGAGGAGCGCGTTCTGCTGGTGGTTCTCCATGAGGTCGGTCACCGACACGTTGATCTGCGGCCCCGGGAACGTCGGCAGCACCGAGTTGATCCCGCCGGCCATCACGAGCCCGCGCGCGCCGGCGGCCTGCGAGGCGAGCGTCAGGCCGCGCAGGTGGTAGCCCGACGCGCCGCGGAGGTAGAGCGCGTCGCCCGACGGCGGCGAGACGATCGTCGTGTACTTGGACACGCCGATCAGCTTGATGTTGTTCTTGCCGAACTTGCCCGGCAGGTACTGGTTGCCCGGATAGCTGAAGTCGAGGCTCTCGGGGTACGTTCCCTTCGCGATGCGCAGGATGTCGCCGTCGACGGCGTCCTGCCAGGCCGCGGTGATCGTCGCGTACGGATTCGCCTGCGTGCAGCCGGTCGTGCAGCTCGCTGCCCGCCTTCACGAACCGCGTCTTCGCGCGATTGAAGAAGCCGGCGAGCGGGCGATCGCCGGCGGCGCCGTAGCCGACGATCAACGCCGACGCGCCGTCGAGCGTCGTGTTGATGTACCAGAGCCGTTGCGGAACACGCCGATGTCGGTGCGGCCGTCGCCGTCGTAGTCGAGCACGAACGGGATCTCGCCGGCGACGCCGCCGAACACGACGTCAGGTCGGCGTTGCCGTCGCGGTTGGTGTCGATGTACCAGAGTGCCGTTGCGGAACAGCGCGAGGTCGACGATGCCGTCGGCGTTGAAGTCGCCCGACGAGCGGGATGTCGCCGGCCTGCCCGAAGTGGAACACCTTGTCGGCGACGCCGTTGCGCTGCGTGCTCACGTACCACGTGCCGTTGCGGAAGACGATGAGATCGGCGCGTGCCGTCGCCGTCGATGTCGGCAAGGAGCGGAACGGTCGCCGGGTCGCGCCGAAGTAGAACGTCGCGTCGACGACGCCGTCCTGGTGCGTGCTCGCGTACCACACGCCGCCGCGGAACAGCACGAGGTCGGTGATGCCGTCGCCGTTGACGTCGCCGGCGAGCGCCGTGTCGGTCGGGGCGCCGAACGGCACCGTCGCGTCGGGCGTGCTGTCGTAGTTGTAGTCGAGGTAGGTCACTGGGTCGTCGACGGGCGCCGCAGCGCGAGCTCGGCGCGCAGGCCGTTCATCGGTGACGCGACGAAGTTGACGCCCGACTGGTTGGCGCCGAGCGTCGTGAACGTCGACGGCCGCCGGCTTTTGCGCGTCGCCGGCGACGACGAACGTCCAGCCGTTCGAGTACGGCGCGAGCGTGCCGCTCCAGCCGGGTGCGACCTGGCAGGTGTAGTTGCCGAGCGCATCGGTGGTCGTGCACGTCGCCTTGGGCGCGCAACATCTGCACGCCGGGAAATGGCGCAGCCGCCAATGGTCACCGTGCCCGAAATCGTCAGCGCCCAGCGGCCGGACGTCCAGCCGGCGATTGCCGCCAGGACGAGTCGAATCAGCCACTTGTGCATCGTTGACCCTCGTTCGGTTGGCGCCCGAATCTGTTCCGCGCCAGTATCCGGGGAAATTATGCAATTGTCATGCCATCGGGGGAATTCTGGACGGCCTTCAAGGCGGCCCGGCGGACGCTCCGCGGCGCGCGGCTACGCGGGGCGGAACGCGGCTTCCATCGCGCGACGGAAGACGACCGCGTCGTCGGCCGCATCGATCGAGACGTCGTCCCAGCGGACGGTCTCGTGCGCGCCGATCGGGCGCCTGAGCTTCACGCCGTGCGCGAGGCCGAGCGGCAGCGCGCCAAGCTCGAGCGAGCGACGTGCGGGCAGCAGCTTGCCGTACACCGTGTAGCCGCCCTCCCCGTCGAGCGCCTCGCCCGCGGCGAGCTCACGCTTCGCCGTCGCGGCGACGTCGCCGTTCCACGCGAGCGCGGCGCCGGTCGGCTCGCCGCGCAAGCCTACCGACGCGACGCTGATGCCGAGTTCGAGTCCGATCGCGTGGTACGGCTTGTACATCGCCGAGTAACGACCCGACGGGTCCGTCGAGAATCCGTACTCGCCAAAGCAGCGACGCACGTAGTCCTCGCCTTCCTCACTGCCCGCGCGAAAGGTGACGTAGACGCCCCAGCGGAGGTCGCGGAAGACGGGCCGGCCGTCGCGCTCGATGCTCGAGATCACCTCGACCTGGCCCGCGTGGTCGAGCGTGCCGCCGTCCTCGCGTGGGCGCAGCACGCGCGGCAGGTCGTCGACGCCGCACGGCGGGAACGCGAGCCCGTCCGGCGCGGGCGAAAGGCCGGTGGCATTGGCGACCGCCGCCATCTCGATCGCGCTCTTCGTACCGTCGAGGAACGAGTTGAACATCCGTGCGTTGAAATCGCCGGCCGCGACCGCCTCGGGCGTGAATCCGTAGTAGGGCCACACCGTGTCGGGCGTCGACGCGTGGTATTCCGGCAGGTATTTCGTCCCCTTGCCGGCTGCGACGACCTCGAAGCCGGCCGCGCGGCACCAGTCGACCAGCTCGCAGATCAGCGCCGGCTGGTCGCCGTACGCGAGCGAGTAGACAACACCCGCCTCGCGCGCGCGGCGCGCGAGCAGCGGGCCCGCGAGTGCGTCGGCCTCGACGTTGACCATCACGACATGCTTGCCGTGCGCGCAGCACGCGAGCGCGTGGCGGATGCCGGCCGCCGGGTGGCCGGTCGCGTCGATGACGATCTCGACCTCGGGTGCCTCGATGAGCGCGAGCGCGTCGTCGGTGACGAACGTCGCGCCGGACTTGCCCGCCTCGGCGAACGAGCGCGCGCCGAACCGTTCGCGCGCCCAGCCGGCGCGCGCGAGCGACGACCGTGCGCGGTCGGGTGCCAGGTCGGCGATCGCGGTGACGTGGATGCCCGGCGTGTGCTTCGCCTGCGCGAGGTACATGGTGCCGAACTTGCCGGCACCGATCAGACCGACGCGCAGCGGGCGGCGCTCGTCCGCTCGCGCTTGCAGCATCCGGTACAGATTCATCGCGGCGCAGGGGAGATCAGCGCAGCGCCAGCGCGAGGCCGAGTGGGACGATCGCGATCGCGAGCACGTTGCCGATCAGCACGATCGAGGCGACTTTGCCGGGCTCCTGGTGGAACTGCTCGGCGACCATGAAGTTGAGCACCGCCGGCGGGAGGCAGCCGAAGAGCAGCAGGAGACCCTGCTGCTCGCGATCGAGTGCGAGGACCGGGACGAGCGCCGCGGCCATCGCGATGCCGGTCAGCGGGCGCACGAGGCCGCCGATCACGCCCAGCCGCCAGCTCGACCACGGAACGTCGGAGAGCCGGACGCCGAGCGAGATCAGCATGAGCGGGATCATCGCATCGCCGGTCAGCTTGAGCGCCTGCATGAGCCAGTCGGGCAAAGGCGGGTGGAACGCCGCGAACGCGAAGCCTGCCACGGTCGCGACGACCATCGGGTTCTTGAGCAGCCGGCCGAACTTCGCGTGGTGGTCGATGATCCAGACGCCGAGCGTGAAGTGCAGGAGGTTCGAGATCGTGAAGAGCGCGACCATCGCCGAGAAGCCCGCCTGCCCGTACGCGAGCACCGCGAGCGGCAGCCCCATGTTGCCGCAGTTGTTGAACATCATCGGCGGCACGAACGTGCGCTTGTCCTCGTGCAGGAGCCGCGCGAACGGCCACGCGAGAAGCCCCGAGCCCACGACGACGCCGATGCTGCCCAGGATCAGCAGCCGGTTCGCCGCGAGGTCGAAGTCCTTGCCGGCGAGCGCCGTGAAGATGAGCGCCGGCGCGAGCACCGTCATGTTGAGCCGGTTGACCCACGCCATGTCGGGCTTCGTCCGGCGCGCCCAGGCCCAGCCCAGCGCGATCACCAGGAACACGGGCACGATGATGCCGAGGATGCGTTCGATCACGCTCGGCGCCCGGGGCCTTCAGAGGATGTAGCGCGCGAGATTGTCGTCGCCGGCGATGCCGGCGAGTCGCGCGTCGACGTAGGCGGCGTCGATCGCGAGCGTCTCGCCCGTGTGCCGGCTCGCCTGGAACGAGATCTCGTCCAGCAGCCGCTCCATCACCGTGTAGAGGCGCCGCGCGCCGATGTTCTCCTGCTTCTCGTTGACCGCGAACGCGATCTCGGCGAGTCGCCGGATGCCGTCGGGACGGAATTCGAGGTGGACGTTCTCGGTGCCGAGCAGCGCCTGGTACTGACGGACGAGCGAGGCCTCGGTGGTAGTGAGGATCTGCTCGAAATCCGACGACCGACAGCGAGGCGAGCTCGACGCGGATCGGGAAAGCGTCCCTGGAGTTCTGGGATGAGATCGGACGGCTTCGCGAGATGGAATGCGCCCGACGCGATGAACAGGATGTGGTCGGTGCGCACCTGTCCGTACTTCGTCGTCACCGTCGTGCCCTCGACCAGCGGCAGCAGGTCGCGCTGCACGCCCTGCCGCGAGACGTCGGCGCCCTGCGATCTCCTGGCGGCTCGCGATCTTGTCGATCTCGTCCAGGAACACGATGCCGTTCTGCTCGACCGCGGCGAGCGCCATCGCCTTGATCTCGTCATCGTTCAGCAGCTTCGCCGCCTCCTCGTCGGTCAGCGCCTTCATCGCCTCGGCGACGGTCATCTTCCGCAGCTTGCGCCGCGCGCCGCCCATCTGCTGGAACATCCCCTGCAGCTGGCTCGTGAGCTCCTCCATGCCGGGCGGTGCCATGATCTCCATCTGCGGGGCGAGGAGCGAGATCTCGACTTCGACCTCCTTGTCGTCGAGGCTTCCCTCGCGCAGCATCTTGCGGAACTTCTGCCGTGTCCCCGAATCGGTCGGCTTCATGTCGTGGAAGCTCACCTCGCGCGCGGGCGGCAGGAGCACGTCGAGCACGCGCTCCTCGGCCGCGTCCGCGGCGCGATCGCGGACCTTGCGCGACTCGGCCTCGCGCGTCTGCTTGATCGCCGCCTCCGCGAGATCGCGGACGATCGTGTCGACGTCGCGGCCGACATAGCCCACCTCGGTGAACTTGGTCGCCTCGACCTTGATGAACGGCGCATCCGCGAGGCGTGCGAGCCGGCGCGCGATCTCGGTCTTGCCCACGCCGGTCGGGCCGATCATCAGGATGTTCTTCGGCGTGATCTCCTGCCGCAGCGGCTCGGGCACCTGCTGCCGGCGCCAGCGGTTGCGCAGCGCGATCGCAACGGCGCGCTTCGCGTCGTCCTGCCCGACGATGTGCTTGTCGAGCTCGGAGACGATTTCCTGGGGGGTCATCTGCGACATCGCGAGGGCTCGCGAAAGAAAGGCGCCGCCCCGCGGGTCGGCCGCCGCATTGTACCGCGAACCGCGGGCGCTCCGTCCCGCAGGCGACAGCGGTCAGTCGGGCACCACCACCGTGTTGTTCGAGAAGGTGATCCGGTCCGCGGCCACGGGGTTGGCCGAGATCGGCGGCACGTTCGCGGTCGTGATGGCCGGCGCAGCGCCCGGGGTGCCGCCGCGCGGCACCGTGCGCACGACCTGCGACGGCGGCAACGGAATGCTCTGCGTCAGGTTCGCCCACACGGCGTCCAGCGCGCGAAGGTAATAGACGTGCAACGGAACGAACAGCGCGTCATATCCCGGCAGCGCCGGGTTGTCGATGAAGGCTTCGAAATGCTGCGCGTTCGTCACCTCGATGTACGTGAGCCTGCTCGCGGCGCCCTCGACGATCTTGTTCTGCCCGTAAGTACGGACGCTCGTTGAACGTCACCGGCACCTGCGTGTCGGCGCGACCGGCGACGATGATCGCCGGCTTGCCGTGCAAGTCGGCGGTGCGCAGCGCTTCCCTGATACCGTTCTGGACGCGGACGGCGTTGGTGTCGGTTCCGGTCATCAGGTTGCGCTGGCAGAGCGCGCCGTCGATGTTGAGATCGGACAGCCCGGTCGATGCGGACACGCTCGCGGCGTCGCGCGTCGGCCCACCGACGGCGTTGTTGTTGATGATGTTGATGCCGCCGGTCGGCGGAATGCCGTTGCCCGTGCCGAAGATCTGCGCGAGCGCTGCGGCCGATGCCGCAACCGGGCGGTTGCTCGCGTCCGTCGCGGCGAACGAGAAGCCGCACAAGTTGTCTTTCACGCTGAAGCGGCCGTAGGCCGTGGAGAAGGTCGTCACCACCGGCGCCACGCCGAACAGGTAATGCGACACGTGCAGCACGTTCGACTCGGCCGGATAGCCGAACGCGAGCAGCCTGTCGAGTGCCTCCTCCGCCTGCTCCGCGGTCGTCGCCGTCGTGAGCAGCCCCTTCGCCTTGAGCGATGCGCAGCGATTCGTCGCCGTTGCGACCGGCAGCAGCGCGGCGCCCGGCGATCCGGCGGCACGCGTCGACAGCGCCGCGCACGGCTGATAGAGGTTCGCCATCGTGTAGTAGTCGAGCAGCGTCTTGCCGACCCCGGCGCCGGGCGTGCTTCCGCGCCGTATCTCCAGCGCCGGATTGGCGAGCTGCTCGAGCACAGGTTCGGCGACGGCGACCCCGTCGATGAGTCCCTCGGTGTCCCGCTCGGCGGCGGCGATCGCGGCGGCTGCGCCGTTGGAGACTGACGCCGCGATCACGAGCGTGTTGCCGGCCGTGAAATCGACGCGCCTGCTGCCGTCCGGGTTCTTGCCGGCAAACTGCTCGTTGATGACATAGAACGCGAAGCGGATGGCGTCGAGCGTGTTCGCCCCCCAGTCCTTCTCCGGATTCTGCTGCGAGTGCGCGTGCTTGAACGCAACGCGGAACGGGTTCGCGGCGTTGAACGCCGAGAGCTCGGTCGCCGTCAGCGCGGCGCTGAAGTTGGAGTTCGTGCCCGCGGCCGTCGCGTCGCTGCGCACGCCGTTTTGCAGGTTCACGGTGTTGGTCGCAAGATCGTGCGTTCCCATCCCCGTGCCCTTGTCGGAGTAGGCGACCGCGCATCCGCGCTTCAAGCCCCACTCGCCAGTCGTGCCGATCGCACCGTAAACGCCGCGCGAGCCCGAGGACGCCGCCGTCACGATGCAAGCCCGGCCCTTGCCGAACGATGCGGGGATCTGCACCATCAGCGTGACATTCAGCTTCCCGCTGCCGTCGTCCGCATAGGCGATGTACTCGGTGCCGGCGATCTTGCCTTCGCCCAGCGTGTCGGCGCCGGACAGGTCGATGTTCGGACCGTACAGCGTGCCGAAGCCCCCCTTGGGATTCATGTCGAGCAGGGCGCGATAGTTGTTGTAGATCGCGAGCCGTCGCAGCTCCGCCGCCGTCGGCGCGATCGGGTTCGCGAGTACGGGCGCCGTGGCGGCGCCGAGCCCCGTCTTGCCGAGCCCCGCGGTCAGGAGGTCGTCGCCACCGCCGTCGTAATGAGTCGTGGCGATCGCGCCGCGGAGGAATGCGGGTCGCACGTTCGCTTCGGGCGTCAGATAACCGGTGCTCCAGCAGCCGGAGATCGAGAGCGCGGCTGCCGACGCCACGAGCTTGATTGACGTGCGCGTGAGGATTGTTGCCGCGCTCGAGCGCGCGAGCGGTTCTGGTGTTGTCCTCATCTGAGATGTTCTCCGCATGGGCCGTGAGCCGCGTTGCGCGCGCGCGCATCGCGTACCGTCGGGCGAGGTGCAATTATAGAGAGCGGCGGAAACAGGCGGGCATTCTTTGCCGCGGGAGCAACGTTCGCTTATCATGTCGCGTTCTGGTGCGAGCGAATGACGGCCCCAATTGCGCGGCGGTCGCGCACCGATTTGGACGAGGCGTTCGTGGGAGGCGGAATGAAGCGTTTGATCGGATGGTTCTCCATCGGAGCCATGGCCGCCGGTTGTGCGTCGACCGGTCCCTCGGGAGCGATCGCCGTGGCGACGCTCGAGCCGACCAAGGGCAACACCGCAGCCGGCACGGTCAGCTTCTCCCAGCGAGGCGACAAGGTCGTCGTCACCGCGCGCGTCACCGGGCTCTCGCCGGGCGGTCATGGCTTCCACATTCACGAGAAAGGTGATTGCAGTTCGGGCGACGGCATGAGCGCGGGCGGACACTTCAATCCGCATGGCAAGCCGCACGGGAATCCTTCGACGCCCGATCACCATGCGGGCGACATGCCGATGCTCGTCGCCGACAGCTACGGCGAGGCGAACGTCACGGCCGAGCTCGACGGTGCCTCCGTCGGCGGCGGGCCCGGGAATGTCGTGGGCAAGGCGGTGATCGTGCACAAGGATCACGACGACTTCACGACGCAACCGACCGGCAACTCCGGCGCGCGCGTGGCGTGCGGCGTCATCAGGAAGTCGTGACGGTCTCACGCATTGCGATCGGCGGCGCCGCCATGGCGATCGCGGCCGTGCTGCTCGCGGGCTGCGAGTCGACGGGCGGAGGCGGTGGGGCCAAGAGTGAAGCTGCGAAGCCCACGATGGCGGAAGCGCGCTTCCGGCCGATCGGCGGCTCGAGCCTGACGGGCGCGACGATCCTGAGCGCCTACGACGGCGGCGTGCGCATGCAGGTCAATTTCAACGGCCGCGCGCCAGGCCAGTACCGCGTGATGATCCACGCGACCGGCAACTGCTCGTCGCCCAACGGATTCTCGGCCGGACAGCCGTGGGCGCCGCCGGGCGTTCCCCTCAAGGAAGAGGGCTATCCGATCCTCAAGAACGACGATTCAGCGTCATTCGTCGTGCGGCTGCCAGGCTATCGCATCGATGGGCCGGACGGCGTGCTCGGCCGCTCGGTCGTCGTGCACGACGGCGCGCTGGGGTCGCTCGCGGCGCAGCCCGGCGTGCCGAACAATCGCATCGCTTGCGGCGTGATCGGGCCTCCGTCGCGGTCGCTGCTGGATTATTTCAAGGATTAGGCGTCGAGCCACGCCGGGGCAGGCGAAAGCCGGGGCGGCCGGCGACCGAGCATCATACGGAGTCACGATGGGCTTCCTTGCCGACAAGAAGATCCTGATCACGGGCATCCTCTCCAACCGTTCGATCGCATACGGCGTCGCGCGCGCCTGCGCGCGCGAAGGCGCCTCGCTCGCGTTCACGTACGTCAACGACGATTTGAAGGACCGCGTCGTCAAGGTCGCTGCCGAGTTCGGCAGCGCTCCGGTGTTCCCGTGCGACGTGACGAGGGACGAGGACATCGACGCGCTGTTCGCGTCGCTGCGCTCGGAGTGGGGCGGACTCGACGGGCTCCTGCATTCGATCGCGTTCGCCCCCCGCGAGGCGCTCGCCGGCGATTTCCTCGAGAGCCTCTCGCGCAGCGCGTTCGCGACCGCGCAGGACATCTCGAGCTACAGCTTCGCCGCGCTCGCGAAGGGCGCACGACCGCTGATGCGCGGCCGTCCCGGTTCGCTGCTGACGCTGACCTATCTGGGCGCGGTGCGCTCGGTGCCGAACTACAACGTGATGGGGCTCGCGAAGGCGAGCCTCGAGGCGAACGTCCGCTACATGGCCGCGGCGCTCGGCCCCGAAGGCATCCGCGTGAACGCGCTGTCGGCGGGACCGATCAAGACGCTCGCCGCGGCGGGGATCGGGGGCTTCTCGAAGCTGATGAGCCGGTTCGAGCGGGCAGCGCCGCTCCGGCGCAATGTGACGATCGACGAGGTCGGCAACGTCGCCGCGTTCTACTTTTCCGAGCTCTCGAGCGCGATCACGGGCGAGATCACCTACGTCGACTGCGGCTACCACACGGTCGCGATCACCGTCGAGGAAGACTAGCGGCGCGAGCGGCGAGCGCGCGCCGCATTGCGCGCCTGCACCGGTCTCGTGGCGGACGGAACATGACCGCGACCTCCAGGCGCTTCGACGCCGTCGTCATCGGCGGCGGCCACAACGGGCTCGTGTGCGCGGCGTATCTCGCGGCGCGCGGGCTCGCGGTCTGCGTGCTCGAGCGGCGCGCGGTCGTCGGCGGTGCCGCAGTGACCGAGGAGTTCCATCCGGGTTTCCGCAATTCGACGGCGAGCTACACGGTCAGCCTGCTCCACCCGAAGGTCATCCGCGATCTCCGCCTCGCCGAGCACGGCCTGCGGATCGTACTGCGCCCGGTGTCGAACTTCCTGCCGCTGCCGGACGGGCGCCACCTGGTCGTCGGAGGCGGGCTCGCGGCGACGCAATCCGAGGTCGCGAAGTTCTCGTGCCGCGACGCCGACGCGCTGCCCGCGTACTACGCGATGCTCGACCGCGTGGCCGGCGTGCTGCGCGATCTCCTGCTTGCGACGCCGCCCAATGTCGGCAGCGGGCTGCCCGCGCTGCTCGACGCGTGGAAGGTCGCGAAGCGCTTTCGTAGGCTCGACCTCGCGGGCCGGCGCGACGTGCTCGACCTCTTCACCAAGAGCGCCGGCGATGTCCTCGACCGTTGGTTCGAGTCCGCTCCGATCAAGGCAGCGTTCGGCTTCGACGCCGTCGTCGGCAATTTCGCGAGCCCGTACACGCCCGGCTCGGCCTACGTGCTGTTGCATCACGTGTTCGGCGAGGTGAACGGACAGCGAGGCCAGTGGGGCCACGCGATCGGCGGCATGGGCGCAATCACGCAGGCGATGGCGAAGGAATGCGCCGCGCGCGGTGTCGTCGTGCGCACCGAAGCGCCGGTCGCGCGCGTCCACGTCGACGGCGGGCGCGCAGCCGGCGTCGTCCTCGAGAGCGGCGAAATCGTCGCCGCCAGGCGCGTCGTCGCCAACGTCACGCCGAAGCTCTTGTTCGAGCAGCTGGTCGCGCCCGAACATCTGCCGGACGATTTCCGCGCGCGCATCGCCGGCTACCGCTGCGGCTCCGGCACGTTCCGGATGAACGTCGCGCTCGCCGAGCTGCCCGACTTCGCCGCGCTGCCCGGCCGGACCGCGCGGCCGCACCACGGCAGCGGCATCATCGTCGCACCGTCGCTCGACTACATGGAGCGCGCGTATTTCGACGCGAAGACGCGCGGCTGGTCGACGCAGCCGATCGTCGAGCTCCTGATTCCGTCGGTCGTCGACGACTCGCTCGCGCCGCCGGGCGCGCACGTCGCGAGCCTCTTCTGCCAGCACGTGCACCCCGAGCTCCCGAAAGTGGCGGCGGGCCGCACGTGGGACGACGCGCGCGACGAGGTCGCCGACCTGATGATCGACACGGTGAACCGGGTCGCCCCGAACTTCCGCGCGAGCGTGCTCGCACGACGTGCGCTCACGCCGCTCGACCTCGAACGCGACTTCGGTCTCACTGGCGGCGACATCTTCCACGGCCGCCTCACGCTCGACCAACTCTTCGCCGCGCGGCCCGTGCTGGGCCACGCGAACTACCGGATGCCCGTGCGCGGGCTCTATCTGTGCGGCTCGGGCGCGCATCCGGGCGGCGGCGTGACCGGGATTCCGGGCCACAACGCGGCGCGCGAGATCCTCCGCGACGCGCGGCGCCGCCGTGGGCGCTGACGCCACCCGCGAGCCGGCGAGCCACCTCGGCGCGCGGGTGGCGGCGCTTGGCGTCGCGCAGATCGTCTCGTGGGGCACGCTGTTCTACGCGATCGCCGTGCTGGGCGCCGCGATGCGCGCGGAGCTCCAGGTGAGCGACGCGCTCCTCTTCGGCGCATTCTCCGCCGGGCTCTTCGTCTCGGGGGCGGCCTCGCCCGCCGTCGGACGCTGGATCGACGCCGGCCACGCGCGCACGGCGCTTTCGATCGGCTCGTGCACGGCGGCGTTCGCGCTCGCGCTGCTCGCGTTCGCGCAGGAACCGGCAATGCTGGTCGCGGGTTTTCTCGTCGCGGGCGCCGCGATGGCGCTCACGCTCTACGATCCCGCATTCGCGACGCTCCACGTGATGAGCGGGGCGCTCTACCGGCGGGCCGTGACGGCACTCACGTTGTTCGGCGGTTTCGCGAGCACGGTGTTCTGGCCGCTCGCGCTCGCGCTGCAGGAGGGTTTCGGCTGGCGCGTCGCGTTCGGCGTCTTCGCGGTGCTTCATCTCGTCGTCTGCCTGCCGCTGCACTGGGTCGCGATCCCGCGGGGAACGCCGAATACCGTTGAGCCTGCGGCACCTCCGACCCCGTCGCTCGACGCGGCGGCATCCGCGGGCCGCGCGACGTTCGCGTGGCTCGCCACGGCGCTCGCCGCTGCGGCGTTCGTCGCGAGCGCCTTGTCGGCGCACGCGATCGGCATGCTCACTGCCGCCGGGCTTACGGCGGCAGAGGCGGTGCTGGCAGGCTCGCTGATCGGGCCCATGCAGGTCGCGGGGCGCGTCGTCGAGTTCACGGCCGGCCGCAATCTCCGCGCACAGACCGTCGGCACGATCGCGTTCGCGCTGATGGCCGCCTCGCTCTTGCTGCTCGCGCAGGCACACGGCCTCCGCCTCGCCGCGTTCGCCTTCGCGCTCGTCTACGGCGTCAGCAACGGTGTGATGACGATCGTCCGCGGCACGGTGCCGGCCGAACTCTTCGGGCGCCGCGAATTCGGCGCGCTGCTCGGGCGCCTCGCGCGGCCGCAGCTGGTCGCGCGCGCGGTCGCGCCCGTCGCGCTCGCGCTGTGCTTTCCGTTCGACCCCGCCCGCACGATCACGCCGTGGTTGCTGGTGACGCTCGGCGTACTCGCGCTCTTGGCGTACCGGCAGGCGCTGCGCCGTGCGGTGCGGAATCCGTGAAAGGCGACGTCCCGCGGGAGACCTGCGGGGCGTCCGGGGCCCCGTTCGCGTTTGCGGACATGACGCGAACGGGCCCTGAAAAAAAGCGAAGTCAGCCGATAAGCCGGGTTCTGTTACGGCGCATTCGCATGCGCTATGGCCGTCATTCCTCTAGGCCCGTCGTTGCCGACGGGCTCGAGCCACCTACCCGCGGACTCGGCGAGCAGCGTCGGTGTCCGCTTACTTGGTGTTGCTCCGGATGGAGGTTGCCGCGTTTCACCCGCCGGCGTTTGACCGCCGGCGACTCGTCTCTGTGGCCCTGTTCCTCGCCTTCGTCGGCCGCGTAAGCGGCGACTTCTTGCGGCCGGGCGTTACCCGGCATCCTGCTCTGTGGAGCCCGGACTTTCCTCTCCCCGACGAATCGGGCAGCGACGGTCTGGCTGGCTTCGGACAACTAGGATAACACCGGCCAGGAGTCTGCCGGAATTGCTTTCACGTATGCGTTGCACGGCCAAAAAGCGACGGATGCGAGGCGCGAAGCGAAGCCGATATCGGGAATATCGGCGAGCCGAGCAACGACGTAGACGCGCTTTTTGGCAGCAACCCGAAGGGACGGGTCGATCCGGGCGCATTTCTGCGTTGCTCGCCCTTGCCGTGCGCCCGGTATGGCTTCGGGCTTGCGCCTTGAACTGCGCCCGGATCGCCTCCGTCGCATGCGCGAAAGCAAGTCCGGCAGGCTCCTAAGTTCCCGGGGCAACGCGCCAGCGCATCGCCTGCCCGGCGCGCAGCGGGACGAGCGAATCGTCGCCGAACGGATACTCGCCGGGCACGGTCCACGCCTCGCGTACGAGCGTCACCGTGTCGGAGTGACGCGACAATTGGTAGAAATCGGCGCCGTAGTGGCTCGCAAATGCGCAGAGCCTGTCGAGCGCCCCCGCGTCCTCGAAGGCCTCGGCGTAGAGCGGCAGCGCGAGCGGCGCCGAGTAACAGCCGGCGCCGCAGCAGGCGCTCTCCTTCGACGCGCGGGCGTGCGGCGCGGAATCGGTGCCGAGGAAGAATTTGGGGCTGCCCGATGTCGCCGCCCGCACGAGCGCCAACCGATGCGTCTCGCGCTTCAATACCGGCAGGCAGTAGAGATGCGGGCGCAGGCCGCCCGCGAAGAGCGCGTTGCGCGACCAGAGCAGATGCTGCGGGGTGATCGTCGCCGCGACGTTCGCCGGCGCCGCGGCGACGAAATCGGTGGCCTCGCACGTCGTCACGTGCTCGAGGACGATTCGCAGCGAAGGAAAATCGCGGACGATCCGTGCGAGGTGACGCTCGACGAACGCGCGCTCGCGATCGAAGACGTCGACGTCGGGATCGGTGACCTCCCCGTGCACCGACAGCACGACACTGAGCTTCTCCATCGCGGCGAGCGCGGGATATGCGCGTTCGAGCGCGGTGACGCCGGAATCGGCATTCGTCGTTGCGCCTGCCGGGTAATACTTGACGGCGTGGACGATGCCCGATGCCTTGGCGGCGGCGATCTCGGCGGGAGCCGTGTTGTCGGTGAGGTAGAGCGTCATCAGGGGTTCGAAGCGCGATCCCGACGGCAACGCGGCGACGATTCGCTCGCGGTATTCCCGGGCCAGCGCGGTTGTCGTGACCGGCGGCCGCAGGTTGGGCATGACGATTGCTCGCCCGAATACGCGCGCGGTCGCGCTGACGACCGCGGCCAGGGCCGCGCCGTCCCGCAGGTGGACGTGCCAGTCGTCCGGCCGCGGTAGGGTCAGCGTCGAAGGCGTGGGTGCAGGCGCGTTGGTCATGCAAAGCCCTTGTTTTTGCGTGATTATACGGCGCAGGCCGCGACGGGCGGCCGCCAGCGAGCGGTCGCGCGGCGATAGTGGCCGCGAGTGACGCGGGCGGGATATAATCGCCGATTTGTTGCGGGACCTCGACGCTTGCGCGGAGGGTCCGGGACACGCGCCCGGGCTGGCGAAGGCGATTTCGAGGAACACGGAAGCAGGGGTCAGCATGGCAGCAAAGCAAGCAACCGCAAGCGCGACCGTCGCGCGAAAGCCCAAGGTCCTCTCGGAGGAGGACCTGCTGAAGGCGCCCGACAAGGACTACATGAACGAGGCGCAGCTCGCCTTTTTCCGGCAGCGGCTGACCGAGCTGCGCGACCAGCTCCTGCAGAACGCCGACGACACCGGCGAGCACCTGCGCGAGAATGAAATCACGACCGACCCCTCCGACCGCGCGACGCTCGAGGAGGAATACACGCTCGAGCTGCGCACGCGCGACCGCGAGCGCAAGCTCCTGAAGAAGGTCGAGAAGTCGATCAAGATGATCGACGACGGCAGCTACGGCTATTGCGAGGAGACCGGCGAGCCGATCGGCATCCCGCGCCTGCTCGCGCGCCCGACGGCGACGCTCTCGCTCGAGGCGCAGGAGCGCCGCGAGCGGGTGCAGAAGCTGTACGGGGATTAGCGGCGCGATCGCTCGCTCCCGCTCGGCGCCTAGCGCCCGGGGCTCGGCTCGCCGCTCGCGCCGCGGCCTCCGATCCGCCATTGCCTAACGCCGCGCCACGCTGTCGGCCGCTTGCGGCGACTCGCGATTGCTCGCTCCCCCTCGGCGCTTGGTGCCCGGGGCCCCGGCTCGCCGCTTGCGCCGCTACAGTCCGAACAGCGCCCGGTGCGACCAGCCGCCGGCCATGAAGAACAGCATCGGGATCGAGAGCGCCACGTTGGTTCGTGACGCCAGGAACGCTAAACGACGCGCCTTGTTCTTCTCCTCGTCGGTCGCGGGCTTCATGCCGAGAATCTTCTGCTGATTGGGCCAGATCAGCGCCCACACGTTGAACAGCATGATCGTACCGAGCCACGCGCCGACGCCGATGCCGGCCATCCCCTTCGACAGCGTGAACGCGGGGATGAACTGATTGCCGAGGAGCGCCGCACCCGCGACCCATGTCACGACGGCCGCCCAGCGGAAGAACAGCAGCGCGCGTGGCGCGACGTGCTTCGTGATACCGGATGCGGAGCCGTCCGCGCTCGCCGCCTTGAGCGCCGCGACCTGAACGAAGTTGAAATAATAGAGGAGGCCGATCCACATGATGCCGGCCATGAAGTGGATCCATCTTGCGATGGCGGGATAGAGATCCATGGTGTTCGCCTCCGTCACATGAGAAGGCCGCGGACGGCGAAATACAGGATCGCCGTCAGGACCAGGCCGGAGATGATCGTGCCCCAAAGTGAATCGAGCGGGTTCTTCATCGTCATCCTCCATTGTTGACGGTCGGGCGACCGTCGCTCGTCCGCGGATTCTACAACTGGGCGTGGCGGCGACCAATGCAAATGCTGTGCGCATCGAGGCATCACGAAGATTGCATCCTCGCGAATCCCCCTTGACAGGTTGGGGGGACCCCGACTCCTCGGCTTGTACGATACCCATGACGAGAACATAATTGTCCTCTTGTCGCGCACTGCCTGCTGCGATGGGCCTGCCGCGCCGCCCCGGACGGCCGACCTTTCGAGCGGGCCCGATGGCACCGCATATTGATGGCGCTGTTTTCGAAACCACCGACGAAGAAGCCGAGCCCGGCCGCGGGCGACGGGCGGCCGCGGGCGGTGCCGTCGCCCGCCACGCCGGGGCGGTCGCCTTCGGCGCGTGAGGTCGCGAACCATGCCACCTCCCGGACTCCGGGGGGCGACCGACGGCAGGTCGAGCCGGCCGGTGACATCACGGTCACCGGCGCGAGCTTGATCGAGTGGTCGTCGCCCGGACAGCCGAGCTTCGAGGTGGCGCAAGCAAATCCCGGCCTCTGCGCCGTGCTGGAGGACGCCGCGCTCCGCTACGCGAGCGGCCATGCCGCGAAAGCGCGCGAGTTGCTCGAGCAGGGCGTGCAGACGGACCACGACACCAAGATATCGCCGCTCGCATGGCTTGCGCTCTTCGACCTGCAACAACGCGCGGGTGACAAGACGGCGTTCGACAAGTTCGCACTGCAGTATGTCGTGCAGTTCGAGCGCTCGGCGCCGGCGTGGGAGGCGACGGAGAAGAAACCGGTCGGCCCGCGACTGGCCGGCGGCTACATCGGGATCACGGGCAAGCTCACCGCGGCGGTGGCCACGCAGCTCGAGGGGCTCAAGCGCGCGATGGCAAAGCAACTCCCGGAAGTCCGCGTCGACCTGATGTCGGTGACGGGGTTCGACGACGAGGGCGCGCGGCTGCTCGCGATGGCGCTCGGTGAGGCGCGCAGGAAGAAGTTCGCGCTGCAGCTGCAGCGCGCCGAGAAGCTGAAGCCGTTGCTCGACGCGGCGGTGAAGAAAGGGCGCGACGGGGGCGAGGGCGCCTGGCTCCTCTCGCTCGAGTTCCTGCAGTGGTCGAGCGCGCACGCGGCCTTCGAGGACCGCGCCGTCGAATACGCGGTGACCTTCGAGCTCTCTCCGCCTTCATGGGAGCCTTCGGTCGTCGCCAAGACCACGCCCGAAACGCCCGCGGCGGAGGACGCCACCGCGAACGCCGACACCGAGGTGCTCCGCTGGTCGGGTGTGATGGCGGGGTCGTCCATGCCGCAGCTCGGGCGGCTCGCGGAGTTCGCTCCGGGGCACAACGTGATTCCGATCGACATGAGCGACGTCGAGCGGATCGACTTCGTCTGCGCGGGCGCGCTGCTCAACACGATCAACCGGATCGAGGCGCAGCGCAAGTCCGTGCAGATCGTCGGCGCCACGCCGATTGTCAGGGTGCTGCTGCTGCTCATCGGCATTTCGCCGCGGCATTTCGTGAAGAAGGCATAGTAGCGCTTCCCTGACCCCGGGGCGGGGTCGGGCCCCCGGCGCCGGTGAACAGGGTGACGGCGCGCAATCCGGAATTCGACGACGACACGCGGGGCGCGTCTTCCCGCGGCCAACGACATGGAAACGTTCCACGGAACCACGATTCTCTCGGTGCGCCGGGACGGCGCGGTCGCGCTGGGCGGCGATGGGCAGGTGACGCTCGGCAGCGTCGTCGTGAAGGCGACGGCGCGCAAGGTGCGCCGGCTCTACAACGACCGCGTGCTCGCGGGCTTCGCCGGCGCGACCGCCGACGCGTTCACGCTGTTCGAGCGCTTCGAGGGCAAGCTCGAAAAGCACCAGGGGCACCTGACGCGTGCCGCGGTCGAACTCGCGAAGGACTGGCGCTCCGACCGGATCCTGCGGCGCCTCGAGGCGATGCTCGCGATAGCGGACCGGAGCGCGTCGCTCGTCATTACCGGGACGGGCGACGTGCTCGAGCCCGAGCACGGCATCGTCGCGATCGGCTCGGGCGGGCCGTACGCCCAGGCTGCCGCGCGGGCGCTGCTCGAGCACACGGCACTTTCCGCCGCGGAGATCGTCAAACAGTCCCTCGCCATCGCTGGCGAGATCTGCATCTACACGAACCAGAACCACGTGATCGAAGTTCTGGAGAAGGAGAAAGGAAAGTGACGTCCGCTACCGACTGCGACGTGCTGATCGCCGGCGCGGGACTCGTCGGGCTCGCGCTCGCGCCTGCGCTCGCGGCGTCGGGCCTCGCGGTCGCACTCGTCGACCGCGCTCCCGTCGTCGTGCCTGATCCTCCGGCGGAAGGCGGCGAGTGGGACACGCGCGTCTACGCGATCAGTCCAGGCAGCGCAGACGCTGCTGCGCGCGGTGGGCGCCTGGCAGGCGCTCCCGGTGGAGCGCATCGCGGCGATCGAGTCGATGAAGGTCGAGGGCGACGACGGCGGCGTGCTCAACTTCAGCGCGTACGACGTCGGCGAGCGCGCGCTCGCGTGGATTGTCGAGGAGCGCGCGCTGCGCGCCGCGCTCGTGCCGCTCGTGCGGGCCGCTGGCGTGGCGACGCATGCGCCGCGCGCGATCGCCGTCGATCGCGTGGACCGCGGAGTACGGCGAGGTCCGCTTCGACGACGGCGAGAGACTCACCGCGCGGCTCGTCGTCGGCGCCGACGGCCTCCGCTCGCCGGTGCGCGACGCGGCCGGAATCGCCGCGGTGGCGACGCCCTACGGTCAGACCGCCGTCGTCGCCAATTTCACGTGCGAGCGCGCGCACCACGGCCGCGCGCACCAGTGGTTTTGCGACGACGGCGGCATTCTCGCGTGGCTGCCGCTGCCGGGACGCCGCGTGTCGATCGTGTGGTCGGCGCCCGATCCGCTTGCGCAGGAGCTGCTCGCGCTCGCGCCCGCGGCGCTCGCGGCGCGCGTCGCGGACGCGGGCGGGCAGGCGCTCGGCGCGCTTCGCGTGCATCACGCCGGCCGCGGGCTTTCCGCTCCAGTTCCTCAAGCTGCCGACCGTCGTTGCGCATCGCCTGGCCCTCGTCGGCGATGCCGCGCACGGCGTCCATCCGCTCGCGGGACAGGGCGTCAACCTTGGATTCGGCGACGTCGAGGCGCTCGCCGCGGTGCTGCGCGAGCGAGGCCCGGTCGCCGATCCCGGCGCGCCGCTCCTTGCTCGAGCGCTACGCCCGCCGGCGCGCCGAACCCGTCAACGCGATGCAGACGGTGACCGATGCGCTCGCGCATCTCTTTCGCATCCGCGCGCCGATCGTTCGGTCGGCGCGCAACCTGGGGCTTGCCGCGATCGAGCGGATGCCCCCGGCCAGGCGCCTGTTGGCGCAATCGGCGCTGCGATAAAATCGCGGCGCGAGACCTACCGGAGAACGTGATGAGGCCCTCCTTTCGATTGATCCCGCGCCGGCTTTCGGCCGCGGGCCTGTTCGCGGCCGCTGCCCTGCTCGCGTCCGCGCTGCCCGCGCAGACGCCGACGCCGCCGCTCACCGGCGAAGCGGCGGCGGTGAAGAAGGTGGTCGAGCAGAAGCTCCCCGGGCGCGACGGTGAAGGGCGTGACGAAGACGCCCTACTTCGGCCTCTACGAAATCCAGCTCGACGAGCAGATCGTCTACACCGACGCGAAGGCCAACTACGTCGTGCTGGGCGCGATCTACGACACGAACACGAAGAGGAACCTGACCGAGCTGCGGCAGCGCGAGCTCAACCGCGTCGCCTTCGACAGCCTGCCGCTCAACCTCGCGTTCAAGCGCGTCAAGGGCAACGGCGAGCGCAAGCTCGCGATCTTCTCCGATGCCGACTGTCCCGTACTGCGCGCGGCTCGAGCAGGAGCTCAAGAGCATCGACAACGTGACGATCTACACGTTCCTGTATCCGATCGACCAGCTCCACCCCGACTCCGCGCGCAAGTCGCGGATGATCTGGTGCTCGGCCGACAAGGTGAAGGCCTGGGACGAATTCTTCGCGAGCGGCGCCTTGCCGGACAACAAGGGCGACTGCGACAACCCGGTCGTCGCGACCAATGCGCTCGGGGCGAAGCTTCGCGTCTCGGCAACGCCGACGCTCGTCTTCGCCGACGGCTCGGTGGTGCCGGGCGCGCTGCCCGCGCAGCAGCTCGAGTCCGAGATGGCGCAGGCCGCGACCGTGCTCGCGAAGGCGCCCGCCGCGAAGAAGTGACTGCCCTGCAACTGAACGCGCGGCGCGCGGCGCGCGTTCCCGACTCCGAAGGACTCCGATGGCCATCATCGATTTTCTGAAGAAGCAGTTCATCGACGTCATCGAGTGGACCGACGACTCGCGCGACACGCTGTCGTTCCGCTTCCCCGACGAGGACAAGGAGATCAAGAACGGCGCGCAGCTCGATCGTGCGCGAGTCGCAGGTCGCGCAGTTCGTCTACCTGGGCGAGTTCGGCGACGCGTTCGGCCCCGGCAAGCACACGCTCACGACCGACAACATCCCGGTCCTCACCAATCTCAAGAGCTGGAAGTACGCGTTCGAGAGCCCGTTCAAGGCGGACGTCTACTACGTCGTCACGCGCGTGTTCACCGGCAACAAGTGGGGCACGGCGAACCCGGTGATGATGCGCGACGCCGATTTCGGCATCGTGCGGCTGCGCGCGTACGGCATCTACGACTTTCGGATCGTCGACGTGAAGAAGTTCCTGAAGGAGGTCGCCGGCACCGACGATCACTTCCGGCTCGACGAGTTCAACGACACGATGCGCTCGCGGATCGTCAGCGTGTTCTCCGACGCGCTCGCGGGCTCGAAGATACCGGCGCTCGACGTCGCGTCGCGCTACGGCGAGCTGGGCGGCGCGCTGCTGCCGCTCATCAATCCCGCGCTCGGCGAGAAGTACGGGCTCGAGATGACGAGCTTCGTCGTCGAGAACGTGTCCGTGCCGCCGGAGGTCGAGCAGGCGATCGACAAGCGCTCGTCGATGGCCGCCGTCGGCAACCTCAACGACTACGTCAAGTTCCAGATGGCGCAGGGCATGGAGAAGGGCGGCAACGCCGGTGTCGGAGGCGTTGGCGCCGAGATGGCGGTCGGGATGGCGATGGCGCAGCAGATGATCAACCAGACCGGCGGGATCATGGGACAGTCGACGCCCGGGATCGCGGCGCCGGCCCCCGCGGGCGGCGCGGCGCCTGAGCTCCTGACGCCGGCGCAGGTCGCGCGGACCCTCGGCGTTGGCGAGCCCGACGTGATGGCGAGCCTCGAGGCGGGCGACCTCAAGGGCAAGAAGATCGGCACGCAATGGCGGGTCACCCGCGCAGCCGTCGACGCGTTCCTGAAATCATGACGCCCGGCGCGTCGTTCGCACGCGGCGTGGCGCTGCGTGCCCTCGTCGCGATCGCCGGCCTCGCCGCCGGCGCCGTGCTCGCGCAGGATCCGCGTTCGGGAACCGTCCAGAATGTGGCGCGCGAGTGGCTCGCGCAGACCGACAAGCTCGACGCCGCGGCGAGCTTCGACGCGGCAGGCGCGCGGTTCCGGGCGCCGATCAACGTCGAGCAGTGGACCGATGCGCTCGGGAAAGCGCGTGCTCCCTTGGGTGCGCTCGTGCAGCGTACGGTCGTCGAGACTGCCTTCGACAAGGGATCTCCCGACGGCGGACCCGAAGTGGAGATCGCGGTGATCCGCTACCGGACCTCCTTCGCGCAAAGGACCGTCAGCACCGAAACCGTCACCCTCGAGCTCGAGAAGGACGGCGCCTGGCGCGTGATCGGCTACTTCATCCGGTGACCGGCGGCGCGGATCCGGGCGCGGCCGAAACCGTCGCCCTCTCGAAATTCGCCTGCCCGGCCTGTGGCGGCGAGGCGGTCTGGAGCCCGGGCAAGCAGATGCTCGTCTGCCCGTTCTGCGGCACCGAGTCTCCGGCCAAAATGGACGCGCAGGGCGCGATCGTCGAGCACGATCTGGTCCTCGCGCTGCGCGGCTTGGGCGACGGCGCGCGCGGCTGGCAGGCCGAGCGGCGCCAGGTGAAGTGCCGGAGCTGCAACGCGATCTCGGTCCTCGATCCGGCGCGTCAGGCGCAGAACTGCGAGTTCTGCGGCTCGGCCCAGCTCGTGCCCTACGAGGAAGCGAAGCCCGCGTTCCGGCCGGAGAGCGTGCTGCCGTTCCGCGTGGCCGAGTCCGCGGCCCGCGACGCGATACGCGCGTGGTACGGCAAGCTATGGCTCGCGCCCTCGGCGCTCAAGCGGCGCGCGTTGACGGACACGGTTCGCGGCGTCTACCTGCCGTACTGGACCTTCGACGCGCGCGTCGACGCCGCGTGGACCGCGGAGGCCGGCTACTACTACTACACGACGGAGACCTATGTCGAGAACGGGCAGACGCGCACGCGACAGGTGCAGCACGTGCGCTGGGAGCCCGCAGCCGGACGGCTCTCGCATGTCTTCGACGACGATCTCGTGTGCGCGTCGATCGGCGTTCATCCCGGGCTCCTGCGCGGCATCGAGCCGTTCCCGACGCTGAACCTCAAGCCCTACGACGCGGGCTATGTCGCGGGCTGGGTCGTCGAGCGCTACCAGATCGACCTCGTGGCGGCGGCGCAGCGTGCGCGCGATGCGATGGATGCGAAGCTGCAGGGACTGTGCGCGCAGCAGGTGCCGGGCGACACGTTTCGCAACCTGCAGGTCCGTTCCGAGTACTCGGGCCAGACGTTCAAGCACATTCTCGCGCCCGTTTGGCTGCTCACCTACACCTATGGCGCGCGCGCGTTCCAGTGCGTCATGAACGGCTACACCGGCTCAGTTCGCGGCGAGTATCCGAAGAGCCCATGGAAGGTCGCGCTCCTCGTGCTCGTCATCTTCATAGTCGTCGTGATCGCGCTGTCGCTGTCGGGGAAGGGTTGACACTGTTCAAGCGTGCCGGGGAAAGCGGCCCGGCGCCATGCTAACCTCACGCCCGTTGAACCGACTTCCGACGGAGGATCGATGCACGCCGCGATCGTCACCGGCGTCTCCCGCGGGCTGGGCGAGGCGCTCGCCGCCGAATTGCTCGCCTGCGGCTCCGCCGTGGTCGGTA
This sequence comes from uncultured beta proteobacterium, assembly GCA_963830485.1. Classification (GTDB taxonomy): domain Bacteria; phylum Pseudomonadota; class Gammaproteobacteria; order Burkholderiales; family Casimicrobiaceae; genus CAIWHR01. The sequence goes on along the minus strand of CAWHNE010000012.1, from coordinate 173,193 downwards.
TCGGCCGCACGGCGAGCGCCCGCCACCGCGGCCCACGGTTCCGGCACGTCGCCTGCGACCTCGCGCGTCCCGCCTTGGTCGCGGCGGCGGTGCTGCCCGCTCTGCGCGAGCTCGCGAGTCTCGGCCCTTCCGCAGTGACGCTGATCAACAATGCCGCCGTCGCGACCCCGGTCGGACTCGTCGGGAAGCTCGATGCCGCGGAAATCGAGGCGGCGATCGCGACCAACATCGCGTCGCCGCTCGTGCTGACCGACCTCTTCCTGCGCGCCTTCGGCGATCCGCTGCCGCGACGGATCATTAACGTCTCGTCCGGTGCGGCGCAGACCGCGATCGCCGGCAGCGCCGCGTACTGCATGTCGAAGGCCGCGCTCGAGATGCTGACCCGGGCCGTCGTGGCCGACGGCGCAAATCGCACGGTCGAGTGCATCTCGCTGCGCCCCGGCATCTTCGAGACCGGGATGCAGCAATACATGCGCAGCCGCGACCCGGCGGAATTCCCGAGCGTGGCACTGTTCCGCGGCTTCAAGGAGCAGGGGATGCTCAAGGATCCGGCCGACGTGGCGCGCGCGATCGTCGCGAAACTCGTGCTGGGCACGGTCGAGAACGGCCGGCTCTATGTGCACACCGACCTCGACGCCTGACAGGGTCGCCCCGGTGGGATCCGCGGCTTCGCGCATTCTGCTCGCGCTCTCGGTCGCGCTCGCCGCGGCGGTGCTGCCGGCAATCGCGCAGGCCGACTATCCCGACCGGCCGATCCGGCTCGTCGTGCCGTTTCCCGCCGGCGGCGGCGCCGACAACCTCGCGCGGATGATCATGCCGCGCGTCGGGCAGATCCTGGGCGTCCAGATCGTCGTCGACAACAAGCCGGGCGCGGGCGGCAACGTGGGCGCGGAGATCGTCGCGCGTTCGCCCGCCGACGGCTACACGCTGCTCTACGGAACGAACGGCACGCACGCGATCAACCAGACGCTGTACGGCAACCTGCGCTTCGATCCGGTCGCCGATTTCGCGCCGGTCTCGCGGATGACGTTGATCGCGGCGATGCTCTTCGTCAACAACGACCTGCCGGTGAAATCGGTCGGCGAGCTGATCGCCTACGCGAAGGCGAATCCGGGCAAGCTCAACTTCGCCTCCGCCGGCAACGGCACGACGTCGCATCTCGCGGGCGAGCTGTTCCGCGGCATGGCCGGCATCGACATCGTCCACGTGCCGTACCGCGGCGGCGGCGCGGCCGCGCTCGACGTGATCGGCGGGCAGGTGCAGATGATGATCGACGTGATGCCCAACGCGTACCCGCTCGTGAAAGGTGGCAAGGTGCGCGGCCTCGCGGTCACGACCGCGCGGCGGTTTCCCGGCGCTCCCGACATTCCGACGATGGCGGAGGCCGGCGTGCCGGGATTCGACGTGAGCGCGTGGGACGCGATCTTCGCCCCGGCAGGCACGCCGACGCAGGCGATCCGCACGCTGAATGCCGCGATCCGGCAGGCGCTGGACGAGCCGGCGCTGCGCGAGCAGCTGCAGGCGGCGGGCGCGCTCGCCGTCGCGGGCAGCCCCGAGGACCTCGCACGGCACGTCGCGGCCGAGAGCGAGAAGTGGGCGAAGGTCGTCCGTGTGTCCGGAGCGAAGATCGACTAGACACGATCGGCTGGAGAAATCGATGAATGCGCCGTCACCGCCGCCCGTTCCGGAGTGGAAGGCAATCTCCGGGTATCGCGATATCGTCTACGCAAAAGCCGAAGAAGGCATCGCGAGGATAGCGATCAACCGTCCCGAGGTCCGCAACGCCTTCCGGCCGGAGACCGTGCAGGAAATGCAGGCCGCGTTCGCCGACGCGCGCGACGATCCCGCCATCGGCGTCGTGATCCTCACCGGGCAGGGCCGCGAGGCGTTCTGCTCGGGCGGCGACCAGCGTGTGCGCGGCGACGGCGGCTATGTCGGCGCGGACGGCGTGCCGCGCCTCAACGTCCTCGACCTGCAGCGGCAGATCCGCACGCTGCCGAAGCCCGTCGTCGCGATGGTCGCGGGCTATGCGATCGGCGGCGGTCACGTGCTGCACCTCATGTGCGATTTGACGATCGCCGCGGACAACGCGCGCTTCGGGCAGACCGGGCCCAAGGTCGGCAGCTTCGACGGCGGCTACGGCGCCGCGTACATGGCGCGCATCGTCGGCCAGAAGAGGGCGCGAGAGATTTGGTTCCTCTGCCGCCAGTACGACGCACGGCAGGCGCTCGCCATGGGCCTCGTCAACTGCGTGGTGCCGTACGAGCGGCTGGAGGCGGAGACCGTGCAGTGGTGCCGCGAGATGCTCGCGATGAGCCCGATCGCGCTCCGCTGCCTCAAGGCGGCGCTCAATGCCGACTGCGACGGCCAGGCGGGGCTGCAGGAGCTCGCCGGCAACGCGACCCTGCTCTATTACCTGTCCGCGGAGGGGCAGGAAGGGAAGAACGCGTATCTCGAGAAGCGCAAGCCGGACTTCCGCAAGTTCAAGCGCCTTCCGTAGGTCAGGAGCCTGATGGGCGACGCGCTCTCGATCGTCGCCGCCGCTGCCGACGCCGGCGACGTGCCGGCCCTCGATATCGACGGCCGCACGCTCACGTTCGGAGCGCTCTCCGGCCTCGTACGCGAGCGCACCCGCACGCTCACAAACGCTCCGGCCGCGATCCCGCACACGCTCGTCGGGACGCTCGACCTCAACACGCTCGTGACGCTGTACGCGCTTCTCGAAGTGCGCACTCCGGTGCTGCTCGTCCATCCGCGGCTCACGGCGCCCGAGCGCGAGGTGCTGGCCGCCATCGCGGAGCGTGCCGGCGCGCTGCGGAACGACGATGCAGCCGCGATCGTCTTCACGTCGGGCACGACCGGTGAGCCGCGCGGCGCGGTGCTGACGCGGTCCGGCCTCGAAGCGTCCGCTGCCGCGAGCGCCGCGAACCTCGGCTGGCAGGACGACGATCGCTGGCTCCTGTGCATGCCGCTCGCTCACGTCGGCGGGTTGTCGATCGTCACGCGATGCCTCGCGGCGCGCCGTCCGGTCGTCGTCGGCCCGCGATTCGACGCGCAGGCGCTGCCGAATTGGATCGACGCGCGGCGCGTGACGCTCGCCTCGATGGTACCCTCGATGCTGGCGCGTCTGCTGGACGCGCATCCGCGCTGGCAGGCACCGCCGCACTTCCGCGCGATCGTGGTCGGCGGCGCGGCGGCGCCGCCCGCGCTCCTGCGTCGCGCTATGGCGCAAGGAGTGCCGGTATTGCCCTCGTATGGCCTTACCGAAAGCTGCGCGCAGATCGTCGCGGCTCCGTACGCGGCGCGCCGCAATCCGCTGGGTTGGGGGTCGGGGCAGCCGCTCCGCGGCGTCGAATTGCGCATCGTCGACGGCCGGATCGAGATTCGCGGCCCGATGCTGATGGCGGGTTACTGGGGCGAGCCGCCGCTCGCGCGCGATGCGTGGTTCGACACCGGCGATCTGGGCGAGCTCGACGCACGCGGCTGCCTGCACGTCCACGCGCGACGCACCGATCTCATCGTGACCGGCGGCGAGAACGTCTACCCGGCCGAGGTGGAGCGCGTGCTCGAGACGCTGCCCGGGGTCGCCGCCGCCGGCGTGTTCGCGGTCCCGAGCGACGAGTGGGGCGAGGAAGTCGCGGCCGCGCTCGTCGCCGTCGCCGCGCCACCGCCGGACGCGATGCTGCGCCAGCACGTCGCGGCGCGGCTCGCGCCGCACAAGCGCCCGCGCCACATCTGCTACATCGACGCGTTGCCGCACACGCCGGGCGGGAAGCTCGACCGGGCGGCGCTGCACGAACTCGCCCGGACGCTGCGAAGGCTCGGGTAAGGACGCGCGCGCTCAGGACAGGACCGACGCGAGCACGCCTGGGAGGTCGGCAGGCGTCGGGGCGAGCGCGTCGGCGCCCGCCCGCACGAGCTCTTCGCGCGAGCCGTAGCCCCACAGCACACCGACCGCGCGCACGCCGTTCGCGTGCGCCGCGCGGACGTCGTGCTCGCGATCTCCGATCATCGTGCAGATGTCGGCAGCGAGCCCCTCGCGGGCGAGCACGCGCGCGACGAGCGTCGCCTTGTCGTCGAGCGCGCCGTCCAGGTCGGCGCCGTGGACGGCGGCGAAATGGGGCGCGAGGCCGAAATGCGCGACGATCCGCTCGGCGTAGGGCTGCGGCTTCGACGTGCACAGCAAGAGCGTGTTCCCTTCGACCGCCAGTTGCGCGAGCACACTCGCGATCCCGGCGTAGACGACGTTCTCGCGCCAGCCGGTCTCGGCATAGCGGGCGCGGTAGTGCGCGATCGCACGCTCGATGCGCGCGGGGTCGTCGCTCGCGAGCAGGCGCGCGAACGAAGATCGCAGCGGCGGACCCACGCAGGCGCGCAGCGCATCCGCCGAAGGCGTCACCGTGCCGAGCAGCGTGAGTGCATGGACGATCGAGCGCGAGATGCCTTTGTAGTTGTCCGTCAGCGTGCCGTCGAGGTCGACGAGCAACGCGCGTGACGCGGGCGGGCGCGGGACGCTCACCTGACGGCGGGCCGCCGGCGCAGCCGGTAGTCGACGAGCGCGCCGGCGGCGCCGGCTTCCCAGGCCAGGCAGTAGACGCGCGGCAGGCGCACGAGGAACACGCCGGCGTCACCGCGCGATGGATCGCGTACGAGCGGCGCGATGATGGCGCCTCCCTCGCGATACCGGATCTCGAAGGCCACGGGCTCGGTCGCATCGAATGTGTACTCGAGCCGGTCGCCCTCCGCGAGACGGACGCATTCATCGCGCAGCTCGTAGGGCGTCAGCGGCATCGCGGACACTGCCCGGGGCTCCTCGAGCGTCAGCGGGACCGTGGTGCAGGCTGCCAGCGTCGCGACGAGCGCGAATGCGACGCAGGTGCGGCCCCCCGACGTCGCGGTCATCGCCTCTGCTTGCGACGCGCGCGCCAGTCCTCGACCAGGAGCGCGTACCGGACGTGGTCGCGCCAGCGGCCCCCGATGCGCAGGTAACGCCGCGAATAGCCTTCGCGAACGAAGCCTGCCGCCTCCACGAGCGAGCGCGAGCGCGCATTGCCCGGCTGCACGTTGACCTCGATCCGATGCAACTTGAGCGTGCGGAACGCGAACTCGAGGGCGAGCGCGAGCCCGTCCGCCATGTAACCCGCTCCGGCGTGCGGCGCGAACGCGTAATAGCCGAGGTAGGCGGAGTGAAACGATCCGCGGACGATCTCGCTGAAGTTGAACACGCCGACGATCGCGTCGTCGTCGCGCCGGCGGACGAAGGCGCCTGCGTGCGACGCGGCGAGCGGATCGCGCTGTGCGCGCGCGCCGAATCGCGCGAGGTATTCGCGGTAGCGCGCGGGTGTCCGCGGCACGCGCACCCACCGACCATGCAGCCGCCGGCTCGCGCGCGCGGCGGCGAGAAACGCTTCGGCGTCGCGCGGTTGCGGGACCGCGAGGTACACCCGGGGGGCGCCGGGGCGCGCAAGCGATGCGGGACGCCTCGACGAGGTTGGCATAATGGAACCTATATTACCTTCTGGCGGAAATCCCCCGATGAGCAAGTGGGTGCAAGGCCGCGTGGCCGGAACAAGACGCTGGACCGATCGCCTGGTGTCGCTCGAGGTCGAGGCGCCCGAAGTGACGTTCGTCGCCGGCCAGTTCGCCCGGCTCGCGCTGCCGGCGCCGGCCGGTTCGAAGGAGGAAATGGTCGGTCGCCCGTACTCGTTCGTGAATCCCCCCGGAACGCCCTTCCACGAGTTCTTCTTCAATGTCCTGCCGGAGGGGCCGCTCTCGCCGCGGCTGGCGGCGCTCGGCACGGGTGCTCCGCTCTGGCTTTTGCCGAACGCGAACGGGTTCTTTACGATCGCCGAGACGGCGGAAGCGCACACGCTGTGGTGTTTGTCGACCGGGACCGGGCTCGGGCCGTTCTTGTCGATCCTGCGTACGCCGGACCCATGGGAGAAGTTCGAGCGCGTCGTGCTCGTGCAGGCGGCTCGCGTCGGTACCGATCTCGCGTACGGCGACGTGATCAGCGGTGTCCTGCGCGCGCATCCCGGCGCGTTCACACACGTACCCGTCGTGAGCCGAGAATCGCATCCCGGCGCGCTGCCGGGGCGTATTCCCGCGCTCATCGCCGACGGCCGGCTCGAGCTCCGCGCGGGAGCCGCGCTCACTGCGGACAATGCGCACGCGATGCTGTGCGGAAATCCGGCGATGGTCGACGATGTGCAGGCTGTGCTCGCCGGGCGCGGGATGAAGCGGCACCGGCGGCGGGAGCCGGGGCACATCACCCTCGAAACCTACTGGTAGTCTGTCAGTCCCTTCGCGGCATGCGCCGCGACTCGCCCATGCCCTCGATGAGGTGGCGCGCCGGCACGGCCAGTTCGGACCGATGTGCCGGCTTGGTTCGCGATGGGTAGAATCGACGTCAGGGAGACCCGCGGAGGACTGCGTTGGCTACGGACGACCGCACGCGGCCATGACGAGGAGAGGAGGGGCTATGAACAGGCTCGGTATCACCCTGCTGTCGACGCTCGTGGCGATCAGCTTCGTCGTTGGATGCGTTGACACTCCGATCGATCCATCGCCTCCGGCTCGGGATCCCGGGGTCCGAGGCGGAGCTCCGGGCGCGGGCGCGCCGATCGCCGGACTGACCAAGCGCGAGCTCGAGTTTTTCGAAGCGGGCAAGGAGGATTTCGCAGAAGAGGAGAGCGTTGCCGACGGCCTCGGGCCGACGATGAACCTCGGCAGCTGCGGCGGTTGCCATCTGCAGCCGGCGCTCGGTGGGACCAGCCCGCCGGTGAATCCTCAGATCGCGTTCGCCAGCAGAAACGGCGCGACCAATACCATCCCCAGCTTCATCACGTTGAACGGACCGGTACGCGAGGCGCGATTCGTCCGAAATCCCGACGGAACGCCGGACGGTGGCGTCCACGACCTGTTTACGATCACCGGTCGGGCCGATGCCACGGGCTGCAGGCTCGCACAGCCGGACTTCGAGAAGCAGCTCGCGCAGCGCAATGTGATCTTCAGAATTCCGACTCCAGTGTTTGGCGCGGGCTTGATCGAGCAGATCCCGGACAAGGCCATTCTCGCGAACCAAGCCGACGAGGCTTCGGCGAAGAGTTCCATGAATATTCGTGGTCGGCCGAACATCACCCTCGCCGGCCGGACGATCTCGGGCCAGGCGAACAACAACGGCAACGACGGCACGGTCGCCCGATTCGGATGGAAGGCCCAGAACAAGTCCCTGCTGGTGTTCTCCGGCGAGGCCTACAACGTCGAAATGGGCATCACCAACGAGCTCTTTCAGACCGAGCGCGATGAAACATCGACCTGCCAGTTTGCCTCACTTCCCAACGATGTCACCAAGACGGACGGCAAGACGCCCCTCGAAGCGATAAGTGCGATCGAAAAATTCGCGTTCTTCGCGCGCTTCCTTGCGGCGCCCACGCCTTCGTCCGATACACCCGGAGGGGCCGACTCCATTGCGCGAGGCCGAGACGCTGTTCAGCAGTACCGGGTGCGCGCTCTGTCACACGCCGACGCTCTATACAGGTAACAGTACGGTCGCTGCTCTGCGCAATCAGGCGGTGAACCTCTTCTCCGACCTGCTGGTTCACGACATGGGTCCGGGGCTGGCCGATGGGAGTCAGTCAGGGACAGGCAGGCCCAAGCGAGTTTCGGACTGCCCCGCTGTGGGGGCTCGGGCAGCGGCTCTTCTTTCTGCACGATGGACGAACGTCGGATCTGCTCGAGGCGATCCGGGCGCACAAGAGCGGGAGTCACTGGACCGGCGACGCCTCCGAAGCGAACGGCGTCGTCAGGAACTTCGACCGACTGCGTCAAAGCCAGAAGCAGGATGTTCTCAACTTCCTTCGTTCGCTGTAGCTCGTCCGCTCAATGGCTCGCTGGGCACGGACGCCATGGGTCAACTCGCGTCGAGTGCGGGCAACCTCGTCGCCTTCACCGCGTATCGACACGCTCGATCAATCGGCGAGATTGCGCTCGACGATCTCCGCGACGTCGGGTGAGAGCTCGGGCGCGCGGCCGATCGTCTCGAGCGCCGTCCGCTGCAGCGCGCGGCGTGGCTCGGCGTAGTGCCGCCACAAATTGAACGCGCCGGCGAGCGCCGCGGCGAGCTGCGGATTCCGGCGGTCGAACGCGAGCACCTGCTCGCCCACGAACGCGTACCCCGAGCCGTCGGTCCGGTGGAACGCGTTCCAGTTCCTCCGTGCGAAGGTGGCGACCAGCGCGCGCACGCGGTTCGGGTTGCGGGCGTCGAATTTCGGGTGCGCGAGAAGCGCGCGGACGCGCGGCAGCGTATCGGCCCGCAGCGACGACGCCTGCAACGCGAACCACTTGTCGAGCACGAGCGGCTCGTCGCGCCACTTCGCCTCGAAGCGCGCGAACAGCGCCTCGCGCTCCGGCGCGCTGCTGTGGTTGACGGCGGCGAGCGCGGCGATGGCGTCGGTCATGTTGTCGGCCGCCTCGTACTGAGCGACGGCGAGCGCGCGCGCTGGGGCGTCGTCGATCGCGGCCAGGTAGCGCAGGCACGCGTTGCGCAGCATGCGTGAGCCGATCTGGTCCTGCGCGGGTGCGTAGGGCGCGCGCGGCCGGTGCAGCGCGTACGTCCGCTCGAATGCGGGCCGCACGGCGAGCGCGATCTCGCGCACGGCGAACTCGCGTGCGGCGACCAGCGCGTCGACGTCGATCGTGTCGACCAGCCCGGCAAGATACGCGGTCTCGGGCGGCGTCACCGCGAGCGCGAGGAGTGCCGGATCGGCGTCGTCATCGGCGACCGCCTTGGCGGCGAGGCCCGCGAGTGGCGGGGGCAGCAGCATCGGGTCGCCCCGCGCATGTCCCGCGGCGAGCGCGAGAATCGCATTGCAGAAGCTCCGCTGTGCGGCGTCCCACCGGTTGAAGGCGTCGCTGTCGTGCGCGGCGAGGAAGGCGAGCTCGGCGTCGGAGTAGTCGAATTCGAGCCGCACCGGCGCGGAAAAGCCGCGCAGCAGCGACGGCACGGGCGCTGCCGGCACGTCGACGAACACGAACGTCTGCCGCTCCTCGGTGAGCGAGAGGATGCGCGTTGTGCCTGCCGGTCCCGTGTCCCCCGCGAGGCGCAACGGCAGGTCCGTGCCGTCCGGACCGACCAGGCCGAGAGCGAGCGGGATGTGAAACGCCTGCTTGACCGCCTGGCCCGGCGTCGGCGCCGTGCGCTGCGCGACCTCGAGCGTGTACGTGCGGCGAGCTGCGTCGTAGTGCCCGGTGGCGCGCACGACCGGCGTGCCGGCCTGGCTGTACCAGCGGCGAAACTGCGCGAGCCCCGGGCCACCCGTGGCGAGGCTCGCATCCTCCATCGCCTGCACGAACTCGTCGCAGGTGACCGCTTGCCCGTCGTGGCGCTCGAAGTACAGGTCCATCCCGCGCCGGAACCGCTCCGGACCGAGCAGCGTGTGCTGCATCCGGATCACCTCGGCGCCCTTCTCGTAGACGGTCGCCGTGTAGAAGTTGTTGATCTCGACGTATTCGTCGGGCCGCACCGGGTGCGCGAGCGGGCTCGCGTCCTCCGGGAACTGTGCGCTCCGAAGGTAATCGACGGCAGCGATGCGCTCGACCGCGCGCGAGCCCATGTCGGCCGAGAACTCCTGGTCCCGGAAGACAGTGAGCCCTTCCTTCAGCGACAGCTGGAACCAGTCGCGGCAGGTGACGCGGTTGCCGGTCCAGTTGTGGAAGTACTCGTGGCCGATCACGCCTTCAATCGCCTGGTAGTCACCGTCGGTCGCGGTCGCGGGATCGGCGAGCACGAGCCGGCTGTTGAAGATGTTGAGGCCCTTGTTCTCCATCGCGCCCAGGTTGAAGTCGTCGGCGCAGAAGATCATGAAGCGGTCGAGGTCGTACTCGCGACCGTAGCACTCCTCGTCCCAGCGCATCGCGCGCTTCAGCGCCGCCATCGCGTGGGCGCACCGCGGCAGGTTGCGCGAGGTCGACCAGATCTCGAGCGCGACCGTGCGGCCGCCCATCGTCGTGAACGTGTCCTCGAGCGCGGCCAGGTCGCCCGCGACCAGCGCGAAGAGGTAGGTGGGTTTCGGGAACGGGTCGTGCCAGCGGGCGAAGTGGCGGCCGCGGTCGAGCGGGCCCGCGGCGACACGGTTGCCGTTCGACAGGAGCACGGGGCAGCGCTCGCGGTCGGCGACGATCGTCACGGTGTACGTCGCGAGCACGTCCGGTCGATCGGGGAAGTACGCGATTCGCCTAAACCCTTCCGCCTCGCACTGCGTGCAATAGACGCCGGACGAAACGTAGAGACCTTCGAGTGCGGCGTTGGCGGCGGGATTGATCGTCGCCTCCACCGTGAGGCGGCCGGCCGCGGGCGGCGCGTGGATCGTGAGCGAGTGCGCGTCGCGTGAGTAGGCGCCCGCGGGCAGCGCCACGCCGTCGAGCGAGACGACGACGTCGCGCTGGCCCTCGCCGTCCAGCACGAGCGCCGCCGTCTCCGGCAAGTCGGGGTTGCGCCGGAAGTTGAACGACGACGTAACGCGCGTAGCCTCGCGCTCGAGCAGGAACTCGAGCTCGAGCACGGGAATGTGGAACGCCGGTGGCCCATAATCGAGCCGCCGGATTGCCGGTTGCATGCCGTCGCGGGCCGACATCACCACCCCCGCATTCGCACTCTCGCGCCGGAGGGGCCGGGCCGAAGCGGCCATCGGATCCGCCGGAAGGACGAGGCCTAGCTTTTGACTTCGAGCAGTTCGACGTCGAAGATCAAGGTCGAGTTCGGCGGGATCACGCCGCCCGCGCCGCGCTCGCCGTAGGCCATCTGCGGCGGGATTACCAGCGTGCGCTTGCCGCCGACCTTCATCCCTGCGACCCCCTCATCCCACCCCTTGATCACCTTGCCTGCACCGAGCATGAACCCGAAGGGCACCTTGCGGTCGAGGGAGCTGTCGAACTTGGCGCCATGGCCATCCTGCGCGGAGGGGTCATAGAGCCACCCGGTGTAGTGAACGATCACCGCTTTTCCGGCGACGGCCTCTGCACCATCCCCTTGTTTCACATCTATTTTCTTGAGTTCATTCACTTGGGCACCGATCTTGCTTGATAGTGGAGGAGGCGAGGCCTGGGCCCCGGTCGGCGCCGGCTGCTGCGCGGACGAAGTGGCGATGGCGACAACAGATCCGAAAGCGACGACGAGTACTGCGATTCCTGCGCGTGAGGCGCGCTGCGGACCTGTGCGCAGTCTCGACCGGCGTGATGGCAGCATGGTGCATCTCCAGGATTCGAACGGGGACATCATGCGGTCCGGTTGCAACGGCATGGGATTCGGAGAGCCGTCGGCGTTTCGATCGCGAGGCGCGATTGTAGCCGACATGAACGCGTTTTGCGCCGCTCGTGGAATTGGGCTATAAATGAATACTCCGTGCGGAGTCCGTCGATCGGCGCTGCGATGCACTCGCTCCCGCCGAACGTCCACCTTGTTGCGCGATCCGCAGAGCGCGTAGAACCATGTTCGGATTCCTGACTCAGCAGGCACGGGACCATCCCGATCCATTGCTGACGCCGAAGACGGCGTCCGGCTGGCTGCGCCAGCTGCCGACGCTCGATGTGATCGGACGGCAGCAGCACGTGATGCGCGCGTTCGAAGGCATGCGCCAGGCGCGCAAGACGGCAGACCTGAACCGCGTGGCCGCGGTCGAGTTCCTCGATTCCGCGCTCGGCGCGGACCGACGCCAGCTGATCAAGCAGTACGTGGAGAACGTCGACACGTCCGCGCGGCTTGCGGAGCGTCTGTGGCAGGCGCTGCAGGAGATGACGCAGGGGTTTCTCTTTTCGTACCAGACCGTGCTCGAGCAGGCGCTCGCGGAGTCCGAAAATCCGCGCTGGAAATCCGTAATCCCGCGCTTGTTCTCGCGGCTCATCCACTACTACGGCACCGACGCCAAGCTGCGCGTGTTCCGCTACGAGCGCTGGATCCCGGCCAAGTGGATGGATCTCCACAAGCTCTACATGCGCGCGACGGAGCTCGGCGTCGAGCGCGTGCCGGTCGCGCTCGGGACAAGCGGCGCAAGCAACGCGACGCACTGGACGATCGAGCAGGAATACATATTCGTGCTGCTGATCCACCACCTCAACACGGGCAACCTGTCGCCGGCCCAGCTCGACTGGGCGACCGCGCAGCTCCGCGCATGGAGCCGCAAGCTGCAGCTCGACGCCGTGCCGCGCTCGCCCGAGGGATTCTTCGTCGACCTCGCCGGCAAGGGCGGCCTCGTGCGCCGCACCGGCAACGACTCGGGGTCGATGCTGCGCTACCTCGACACGACGCCGATGGCCGAGCAGCTCGAGCGGGCAATCCACGCGCTGCGGGAGGCCGAAGCCACCGACCAGGGGCCGGCGGCGCCGATCAATCAGCAGCGCGTCGCAATCCTGGAGAAGGTGCGCCCGGCGGTGTCGCCGAACCTCAACGCGGAACTGCGGCGCGACCCCCGCGTCGCGGTGACGGTGGCCGCGAAGGTCCGCGTCGGGCTCGGTCGCATCTGCCGCGACCTCGCGGCGCGTGACGTCAACGAGTCCGCCAACGATTCGAACGCGGGCGCCGAGCAGATCGAGGTCTATGCGGTCGACGGGCCCCGGGCGAAGCGGGCCGCGACGAGCGAGCACGATTCGCTGGCCGCCTCGATCTCGTCGTTCAGCGATCCGATGTGGCAGGTCAAGGACCGCAGCGTCGCGGGGCTGCGCATCGCAGCGTCGGGCGGCATCGGACAGAGCCTCGCGCTGGGCGCGCTCGTCGCGGTGCGGCAGTCCGACATCACGGACTGGGTGCTCGGCGTCGTGCGGCGGCTGAACAAGGTATCCAACGACGAAGTCGAGGCCGGCGTCTCGATCATCGCCGAGCGGCTCGTGCCCGTCGTGCTGCACGCGAAGCGCGAGGCGAAGGAAGATCTCGGGATCATCGTCAACGGTATCGACGTCTCGACGATGGGCGCGCGCTTCGACGGGCTCTATCTGCCGCCGCCGTCGCGTCCGGACAAGCCGCTCGCGGTGAAAACGCTGATCGTGCCGACCTCCGAGTACGTCGAAGGCCGCAACGTCATCCTGACGACCGGCCGCTCGGTGTACACCGTCGCGCTCCGCCAACTGGTCGAGCAGCGTGCCGAGTGGAGCTGGGCCGCGATCCAGATCGTCGAGAAGAAGCCGAAGGAAGTCTGAGCCGACGTTGCGAGCACAGGACGTCCCCTGCGCTCGCCCGACCGTCCCGCGCATAATGGGCGGATGCGGGCCCCGCGTTTCGCGATTCGGGTGGCGTTGGCCACCGTTCTGGTAGCGGCGAGCGGGATCAGCCCCGCCGCGGCCGCAGCCGGCAAGTGCACGCTCGCGAAAGTCTCCGAGTGGCCGGTCCGGCCGGGCGCCGGATCTCCGGTGATCGAAGGCTCGATCAACGGCCACAAGGTCGGCATCCTCCTCGACACCGGGGCGACGCGAAGCTTGATGATGCGGGCCGCCGCCGCGCGGCTCGGGCTCGTTCGCCGCGAGATCCCGGGCGAACGCGTGATCGCCATCGGCGGGGAGACCCAGGTCGAGATGGCTGTCGTCGACGAGATCGCGATCGGCAACGAGGTACGCCGGAACTGGAACCTGCTCGTCGTCGGCGAGCGCGACATCGGCGGTGACGTCGCGATCGTCCTCGGCGAGGACTTCTTCTCGAAGGCCGACGTCGAGTTCGATCTCTCCCACGATGCGGTGCGGCTGTTCCAGGCGCGGGACTGTGGCGGCACGTCGCTCGCGTATTGGGCCCCCGATGGCGGCGGATCGGTGGCGGTCGACGGATTCGATGGCGCGCAGCCGCAGATCGAGCTCAGGGTCGAGATCAACGGACGTCCCGTCATCGCGCAACTCGATTCCGGCGCCAGCGGCTCGATGCTGGAGTTACGACAAGCCGCCGCGCTCGGGGTCACGCCGGACACCGCCGGCGTCAGCCCCGCCGGCTGCCTGGGGGGACTGGGCGAGAAGCGCATCGATGCCTGGTTCGGCCCGTTCGAGACGTTTCGCATCGGCGACGAGCTGATCCGCGATCCGAAAATCTCCTTCGCCGATACCCGGCGCTACTCGACGTACACCGAAACGGGGAGCCGCGTCGCGAAACACGCGATGGCTCCGGACATGCTGCTCGGCGCCGATTTCTTGCGCTCGCACCGGGTGCTCGTATCGCACAGCCAACGCAGGATGTTCTTCACGTACGCGAGCGGCACGGTCTTCCCGGTGGTGGCGCGCCCGTCGTGCTCCGATGCGCGCCCTCCGAGCGAGGCGAAACCGGGGGGCAGGGCGAAATGACGGCGCGCCGCTCGCCGGCGGATCCCTTCGCCCTAATCGAGCGGCCGGAACTTGAGGGTCAGCGAACGCTGGAACAATTCGGGACGGTCGGGCCGGGGCAGCGGCGAGGATTTCTGGATCGCGCGTTGCACTGCCTCGTCGTACGCGCGGACGCCGCTCGACTTCCTGAGTATGGCATCGATGATCTCGCCGGTCGGTAGCTGGACGACCTCGAAGATCGCCTCCGGATTGCCGGCGAGGTCGGGCGGCAGCGTGACGTTACCCTTCACCTTCGCCTGGATGCGCCTGATGTAATCGGCTTCGGCGCGCGAGCGCGCGGCGGTTTCCGCTTCAGTGGCCTTCTGCTGCGCGTCGCGCGCGGCCTTTTCGCGCTCCGCCTGCGCCTTGAGCTCGGCCGCCTCGCGGGCCTGCCGATCGCGCGCCTCGGTGACCCGCTTCTGCTCGTCCTGCTTTTTCTTCTCGGCCTCGCGCTTCTCGGCGTCCTTCTTCTCGCGCTCCTTCCGCTCGCGCTCGGCCGCCTCTTTCGCCTTCCGTTCCTCGTCAGCCTTGGCCTTGCGCGCGATGTCCGCAGCGTGCGGGTCGGGCTTCTCCACGTTTGGCTCCGGCTTCGGGATCGCCTTCGGCGGCGGGGGTGCGGGCTCGGGTTTCGCCACCGGCGGGGGCGGCGGCTCGGGGGATCGGACTGGCTCGCGCGGGGGCGGTGCCGGCGCCGGCGGTGCAGGGGCTTCGGCGACCGTCGCCTTGGGCGGGCCGTAGAGCTCGGCCGTGACCGGCACTGGCTGGCGGCTCTGCCAGCGGACCGAAAAGAAAAGCACCCCGATGAACACAAGGTTGACCGCGATCGCGAGCAGGAGCGCGGGCCAGCGGCCGGAGAGCCGTGCCGGCGCGCGGGGGCGGTCCGTGGCCATGCGTCAGCCTGACGGCGGCCGCGCGAGCAGGCCGACCTTGCGCACGCCGTTCCTCTGCAGGAGGTCGAGCACGCCCAGCACGTCTTCATAGCGGGCGGCGCGGTCCGCGGCGATGACGACCGGCTGGTCGGGCAGCTTTGCCTGCTTCGCGCGGATTCGTGCCACCAGCTCGTCGCGCGACATCGCCGCCGCGGGGCCCCCCGCCTGCTGGTCGCGCAGCGTGAGCGTGCCATCGGTGCGCAGCGTGACCTCCATCGGCTGCGCTGGCGCAACGAGCCTCGAGCCGACGGACGGGAGCTCGATCTCGCCCGGGTTCACGAGCGGTGCCGTGACCATGAAGATCACGAGCAGCACCAGCATCACGTCGATGTACGGGACGACGTTGATCTGGTTCATCGACTTGCGCGCGCGCCGCATCTAAGGCTCCGGATACCTCTATCCCTGCCGCTGCAGGATGTTCGAGAACTCCTCGATGAACGTCTCGTAGCGCACCGCCAGGCGGTCGACGTCGTGCGTGTAGCGGTTATAGGCGACGACGGCGGGGATCGCGGCGAAGAGTCCGATCGCCGTCGCGATCAGCGCCTCGGCGATGCCCGGCGCGACGTTCGCGAGCGTCGCCTGGCTCACATTCGCGAGGCCGCGGAACGCGTTCATGATGCCCCAGACCGTGCCGAAGAGCCCGACGTACGGCGAGACCGAGCCCACGGTCGCGAGGCCGGCGAGGTGCGCGTCGAGCGAATCGATCTCGCGCTGGTACGCTGCTCGCATCGCGCGGCGCGCACTGTCGAGCGTGACTGCGGCATTGCTGCCCTGCCGGCGGTGCTTCGAGTATTCGCGGAAGCCGGCGGTGAAGATGTGCTCGAGCCCGCTGCCCGTCAACGACTGGCTCGCGCTCTGGTAGAGGGCGTTCAGATCACCGCCCTTCCAGAACTGATCCTCGAACGCATCGGTGTCGCGCAGCGTCCGCTTCAGCTGGAACAGCTTGAGGAAGATCCGCCACCACGACCACAGCGACGCGGCGAGGAGCAGCACGAGCACCGCCTGCACCACGAACGATGCCTGCAGCACCATCGTGACGAACGAGAGATCGGGATGCACGTTCAAAGGAGCGCCTCCATGCGTTCCAGCACCGGCCCGGGGATCCGCGCAGGGCGCCATTTCGCCGGGGTGAGGCAGGCCAGGGTCACCCGCGCTTCCGTCAGCGTCTTCCCTTCGCGCAGCACCGCCTGGTCGGCGACGAGCCGCGCGCGGCCGAGCTCGCGCAGCGTCAGTGTGACGTCGAGCCGGTCGGAAAGTTGCGCCGGCGCCTTGAAGTCGATCTCGACGCGGTGCACGACAAACACGACGCCGTGCTCCCGCTCCACCGCCGCGAGGTCGAAGCCCAGCGCCGAGAGCCATTCGGTGCGCGCGCGTTCCATGTACTTGAGGTAGTTCGCGTAGTAGACGACGCCGGCGGCGTCGGTGTCCTCGTAGTAAACGCGGACGGGGAAGCGGAAGGTCTCGCGCGCCCGGGACCGACTCATTCTGCGGCCTCCGCGCCGCGCGCGCTTCGATGCGGCCTCCGCACCTTTGGCGTTTGCGCGTTGCTCCGAGGGGTCGGTCGCCGCCCGCGCTCGCAGACGCGAGCTTTGCTCCTTGGCTCGGCCCTGCTCGCGCAGGCGTCCTCAGCTTCGCCTTGTTCGCTCATTCGTCCCGGGCAAATAGATCGGGACTGGGGCCGGCGGCCGGCCCCGCCGCGGGCAGCGTGAGGCCGAAGTGCTGGTACGACAGCGCGGTCGCGACGCGCCCGCGCGAGGTCCGTTGCAGAAACCCCTGCTGGATCAGGAACGGTTCGAGCACGTCTTCGATCGTGTCGCGCTCCTCGCCGATCGCAGCGGCAAGGTTGTCGACGCCGACCGGACCGCCCGCGAACTTGTCGAGCACGGTACGCAGGAGTTTCCTGTCCATCACGTCGAGACCGGCGAGGTCGACGTCGAGCATCAGGAGGGCGTCGGCGGCGACGGCACCCGTGATCTCGCCCGCGGCCTTCACCTGCGCGAAATCGCGCACTCGCCGCAGGAGTCGGTTCACGATCCGTGGGGTGCCCCGCGAGCGCCGCGCGATCTCGAGTGCGCCCGCGGGCTCGATCGCGATCTTCAACAAGGCCGCGGAACGGGCGACGATCTGCGTCAGCTCCTCCGGCGTGTAGAACTCGAGCCGCGCGACGATGCCGAACCGGTCGCGCAGCGGATTGGTGAGCATGCCGGCGCGGGTCGTCGCGCCGACGAGCGTGAACGGAGGCAGGTCGAGCTTGACGCTGCGCGCGGCCGGTCCCTCGCCGATCATGATGTCGATCTGGAAGTCCTCGAGGGCCGGGTAGAGGATCTCCTCCACCACAGCCGAGAGCCGGTGGATCTCGTCGATGAACAGCACGTCGTGCGGCTCGAGGTTGGTGAGCAGCGCCGCAAGGTCGCCGGCCCGCTCCAGCACCGGGCCGGATGTCTGCCTGAGGTTGACGCCGAGTTCGTGCGCGATGATGTGCGCGAGCGTCGTCTTGCCGAGCCCCGGCGGCCCGAACAGCAGGACGTGGTCGAGCGACTCCTTGCGCTTGCGCGCCGCCTCGATGAAGATCGACAGCTGGCCGCGAATCTTTTCCTGCCCGACGTATTCGGCGAGCGCCCGGGGGCGCAGCGCGCGCTCGACGACAGCCTCGTCGCCGGAGGCGACCTTGCCGGCCACGAGCCGGTCGAGTTCGTCGCTCTCGATTGTCATGCTTTCGCGAGCAGCTTCAGCGCCTGGCGGATCGCATCGCCGACCGCGAGGCCGTCGGGCAGCTTCTTCACGACCGCCAGCGCTTCCTTGTCGGAATAGCCGAGCGCCGCGAGCGCATGGAGCACGTCGGCCGACACGGGGGGCGGCCGGAGCACGCCGACCGCCGTCGTGAGGTCGGCGCCGAGCTTGTCCTTGAGCTCGAGCAGGAGCCGCTCCGCCGTCTTCTTGCCAATGCCCGGAATCTTCGTCAGGCGCCCCGAGTCCTGCATCGTGACCGCCTGCGCGAGCTCCGCGACGGAAAGTCCCGACAGCACGGAGAGCGCCGTGCGCGCACCGACGCCGCTGATCTTCAGGAGCTGCCGGAACGCGCGGCGCTCCGCCTCGCTGCCGAAGCCGAACAGCAGGTGCGCATCTTCGCGCACGACCAGGTGCGTGAACAGCACGACACGTTCGCCGGTGCCGGGCAGGTTGTAGAACGTGCTCATCGGCACGTCGACCTCGTAGGCAACGCCGCCCACGTCGAGCAGGATCTGCGGCGGGCTTTTCTCGACGAGGGTTCCTGTGAGGCGGCCGATCATGGCGGGTGGGGCTCGTTCGGCCGATTATGGCACGCCGGCCCGCGTCAGGCCTCGGCCTCCGCACCGTCGCCGCGAATCGTTGTCCCGCGGGGTCGGCCTCCCGCAATCGCGCGCGGACGCGCCCTTCAGTGCGGCCTCCGGGTCGCCGTGCATCCTCGTTGCCGCTCTCGGGTCGGCCGCCGCCCGCGCTCGCAGACGCGAGCTTCGCTCCTTGGCTTCGCCCTGCTCGCGCGGGCGTCCTTGGTTTCGCCCCGCGCGCTCATGCGTCTGGCAGCGCCGCGAGATGCGCACGCACACCGTGGAGATCCGCGAATTGCAAAGGGCGAAGCGCGACGAGCGCGGCGGACGGCTCGGTATTGTCCGGCACGAGCAAGGGCGTCATGCCGGCGGCGATCGCGCCGCGCACGCCGGGCTCCGAGTCCTCGAGCACGACGCAGTCGCTGGCGGCCACCGAGAGCCGCGCGGCCGCCAGGACGAAGATGTCGGGCGCGGGTTTGCCACGCACGGGCTCGTCGCCGCCGACGAGCGCATCGAACCGATCGGCGAGCGCGGCGCGGATGAGCTTCGCGCGCGCGCGCGAGCGGCGGGTCGACGTCGCGACCGCTTTGCGGATGCCGGCCGCGTCGAGCCACGCGAGCAACTCGACGAGCCCCGTCTTCAGCGCGATTCCTTCGCGCTCGACGATCGCGTCGTAGGCGGTGTGCCACGCCTGCATCAGCGGGTCGACCGGGTAATCCGCACCGTGATGCGCGAGGATCAGCGCACGGCAATCCGGGAAGTTGCGGCCGACGAGCGACGCGGTCACCGCGTGATCGAACGCGACGTCGAGCGCCGCCGCCGCATCGCTCCACGCGCGCGCGGCCAAGGGCTCGGTGTCGAGCATGAGGCCATCCATGTCGAAGATCACGGCGGCAGGGCGCCGCAGACCGCGCGGCGCCTGCATCAGACGAGCCGGCCGCCGCGCATCCGGAATCCGGTCTGGCGGAGGCCGCCGAGCGCCTGCGCCGCGTGCGCGTGGGCGATCGCGCATGCGAGCGCGTCCGCCGCGTCCGGCGACGGCGCGCCGGGCAGCGCGAGCAGCCGGCGAACCATCTCCTGCACCTGTTCCTTCGCCGCCTTGCCATGGCCGACCACGGCCTGCTTCACCTGCAGCGCCGTGTATTCGGCGACGGGGAGGCGTGCCTGCACAGCCGCGGAGATCGCTGCGCCACGGGCCTGACCCAGGAGCAGCGTCGAGTGCGGGTTCACGTTGACGAAGACCTGCTCGACGGCGACCTCGGTGGGGCGGTGCAGTGCAATCACCTCCGCGAGATCGCGCAGGATCACGCCCAGGCGCTCGGGAAGCGCGCCGTCGCCCGCGCGGATGCAGCCGCAGGTGATGCACACGAGCCGGCTCCCGTCGACATCGATGACGCCAAACCCGGTCACTCGCAGCCCGGGGTCGATGCCGAGGATGCGACGCGCGGGCGCGGCGACGGGGCGGGGCGCGGACACCGCAAGGCTACTCGGTGATGACCGCGTTGGTGTAGACGTCCTGCACGTCGTCGAGCGATTCGATCGCGTCCAGGAGTTTCTGCATCCGCGCCGCGTCGTCGCCCGCCATCTCGACCTCGGTCACGGGCTTCATCGTCACCTCGGCGAAGGCCGGAGCGAAGCCAGCCTTGACGAGCGCGTCCTTCACGGCGACGAAGTCGTGCGGACCCGTGATTACTTCGAGGCTGCCGTCGTCGTTCGCGACCACATCTTCGGCGCCCGCGTCGAGCGCTGCCTCCATCAGCCCGTTCTCGTCGGTTCCCGGCGCGAACACGAGCTGCCCGCAGTGCTTGAACAGGAACGCGACGGAGCCGTCGGTTCCCAGGTTGCCGCCGTACTTGGTGAACGCGTGCCGCACGTCGGCAACGGTCCGGGTCCGGTTGTCGGTCATGCAGTCGACCATCACTGCTGCCCCGTTGACGCCGTAGCCCTCGTAGCGGACCTCCTCGTAGCTTACGCCCTCGAGCGCGCCCGCGCCGCGCTTCGCCGCCCGCTCGATCGTGTCCTTCGGCATGTTCTGCGCGGTCGCCTTGTCGATGGCGAGCCGGAGCCGCGGATTCATCGCCGGATCGGCGCCGCCCATCTTCGCGGCAACGGTGACCTCGCGAATGAGGCGCGTGAAGATCTTGCCGCGCTTTGCATCGGTGGCCGCCTTCCGATGCTTGATGTTCGCCCACTTGCTGTGGCCCGCCATGCCTGCTCCGCTCCGTTGCGCGCCGAAATCGAAATTATACCGGCCCCGCCCCTCGGGCCGGGTGCGTTGTGCGACGCGCGGCGTCAGACGACGCCCTGCTGCTGGAGGAATTTCTGCAAGAGTGCGAGTCGAACGTCGCTGTCGTTGATCTCGAGCATTCCCTGCTTGATCGACAGCGGCAGCGGCAGAACCTCGGCGAGCCGGTAGCTGACCCACGAGGCATCGTCATACGGCCGCGTCTCGGGAAACTGGTGCGGTGCCACGCGCGCCGCGACGAGCTCGAGCAGCTTCGCGAGCGGCTCGAACCGCTCTGCGAGTGGGAGTGCAGGCTCGGCCGCGATCCGCGTCGCGTCGGCGACAACGAGGCCGTTTGTTTCCCACCCGGTGCGAGCGCACCTGGAAGCGCTCGCCGCCGACGGCCGTGACATGGAGGATCCCGAGCTCCGGCATGTCCCACGATGCGATCGTCGCCTGCGTGCCGATTGTCGAGAAGTCCGGCGATGTCGCGCGATCGTGCGCCACCTCCTCACCTTGCGTGATCAGGCAGACGCCGAACGGCCGCGCGTCCTTCAGACACGCCTTCGCCATCGCGATGTAGCGTTGCTCGAAGATCCGCAGCGGCAGGAGGCCACCCGGAAACAGCACGGTCTTCAGCGGGAACAGCGGCAGCTCGATCCGGCCCGTCCCGGCGCGTTCTTGCGCGACGAGACCATCAGACCGACTGCTCGCCGGGTGGAGACGTCCGCGCCACCACGACTGCCGCCCCACCGCGGTCCCAGCCGATTCGGAACGCCGAGCTGATCGAGAACGCGTGCGACGACGAAATCGACGAGATCGGCGACCGCGTCGGGGCGATCGTAGAAGCCCGGCGCCGGCGGCACGATCACAGCGCCGGCGCGCGCGAGCTTCAGCATGTTCTCGAGGTGGATCGCAGAAAGCGGCGTCTCGCGCGGGACGAGCACGAGAGGCCGTCGCTCTTTCAGCATGACGTCGGCGGCGCGCTCGATCAGGTTGTCGGCGAGGCCGCCCGCGATCGCGCCGAGCGTGCCCATCGTGCACGGGCAGATCGCCATCGCATCGCCGGGATTGGAGCCGGATGCGACGGGCGCCATCCAGTCCTCGTGGCCGAACACGGCGAGCGCACCCTCGCGCGCGCCGAATCGCGTCGAGAGCGCACGCGCCGCCTCGCGCGGCTGCGGTGGCAGCACGAGTTCGCATTCCTGCTTCGCGACGATCTGGGCGGCCGGTGAGTAGATGAGCCACACTCGGCAGTCGGCGGCGAGCAGCGCCTCGAGGAGTCGCAGCCCGTACGGCATGCCGGAGGCGCCGGTGAAGGCGCGAGCGTGACGGTGCGCGGCGCGCCCATCGCCGCATTCTAGCAGCGGCCGTTCAGTCGAGCTCGCGGTGCCTCGTCAGGACCTGGTAGCGTGGCGAGAACGCGCGCGCGAGCCGCTCGACGAAGTAGACCGAGCGATGCCGGCCACCGGTGCAGCCGATCGCGACTGTCAGGTAGTTGCGGTTGTCGCGCGCGTAGTCCGGGAGCCAGCTGCCGACGAAGTGGTAGATGTCGTTGTACATCCGCTCGACTTCGGGCACTGCCTCCAGGAATTCGACGACCAGCGCGTCGCGACCGGTAAGGGTTTGCAGCGCAGGCTCGTAGTGCGGGTTCGGCAGGCAGCGCACGTCGAATACGAGGTCGGCGTCGAGCGGGAGGCCGTGCTTGTAGCCGAACGACTCGAACAGCAGCGTGAGCCGCGACGGGTCAACGCTGATGAAGTCCTTGATCCACGCGCGTAGCGTTGCCGCCGGCACCTCGCTCGTGTCAAAGGCGAAGCCGAGCGGCCGGACTTCCTCGAGCAGCGCCCGCTCGTGATCGATCGCCTCGGTCAGCGTGCGATCGTCGCTCGAGAACGGATGACGCCGGCGCGTTTCCGAAAAGCGCTTGACGAGCGTGGGCGTCTTCGCGTCGAGGTAGAGGAACCGCACCTTCCAGCCGGCCTGCTTGAGTCGCGCGATCGCGTCCGGCAGCCCGGCGAGCCCCGGCTCGGTCTTTACGTCGAGCGCGATCGCCACGCGGTCGCGGGTTGCCTTTCTTAGGTAGTCCGCGGTCTCGGCGACCAACGGAAGCGGCAGGTTATTGACGGCGTAGTAGCCGGAGTCCTCGAGCGCCGCGAGCGCGACGCTCTTGCCGGAACCCGAAACGCCGCCGATCAGGAGGAGGTCCACTTCAATCCGTGGCAGTGGACGCGCCGGGTTGACGAGCGGAAACCGTCGCGAGCGCAGCCGAGACGCGACAAAGTATCGGCAAGCGCAGCAGGTTTACGCCGTCAATCGTCGGCCTCCTCCACCATTGTGACGTGCGACGGTCGGACCAACGGCCGACCTCCATCGCTCGGCGGCGCGCCCTCCGGGCCTTCGCTCGGCCTTCGGCCTCGCGCGCCTCGCTCAGTCGCCCTCATCCATCAGTTTCTGCTGCCGTTCGATGAACTCCTTCGTGCTGTCGATGCCGCGCTGATTCAGCACGAAATTGCGCACCGCCGCCTCGACCAGGACCGCGAGGTTGCGGCCGGCGGCGACGGGAATCGTCACCTTGCGCACGGGGACGTCGAGGATTTCCTGGTACGTCGCGTTGACCTGCAGCCGGTCGAGCTCGGAGAACGCCTCGTGGCTGTGGTCCTCGAGGTGCACCATCAGCTTCAGCAGCTTGCGCGGGCGGACCGCGGTCTCGCCGAAGATCGTGCGGATGTTGAGGATGCCGATCCCGCGGACCTCGAGGAAGTCGCGGAGCACGCCTGGACAGCGTCCCTCGAGCGTGTCCGGGGAGATCCGGTAGATCTCGACGATGTCGTCGGCGACGAGGCCGTTGCCGCGCGAGATGAGCTCGAGCGCGAGCTCGCTCTTGCCGATCGCGGAAGCGCCGGTGATGAGTACGCCCATCTCGAGGACGTCGAGGAACACGCCGTGGAGCGTCGTCGATTCCGCGAGCACGCGCGAGAGGTATAGCCGGATCACCTCGACCAGGTGCGGTGACGGCTGGGCCGACGAGAAGAGCGCGACATGCCGCGTCTCGCACTTCGCGCCGAGCACGGGGAGCACCTCTTCACCGTTGGCCACGACGATCGCGACCAGCTCGGTCGCGAACAGCCGGTCGATCGATTCCGTCCGCGCCGCCTCGGACAGCGCGCGCAGCCAGGCCATCTCGGCCGCGCCAAGGATCTGGATCCGGAACGGGTGAATGAAGTTCATGTGGCCGACCTGGCCGATCGTCGGCTTGAGCGCGGCGTCGCCGGTCAGCACGCGGCTGCCGCCCTGGCGCCCGGCGAGCCACGTGAGGCCGAGCCGCGCCTCGTTGTCGGCGAAGAACCGGTCGATGCTGACCTGCCGCACCATGCCCGCAGGACCGCTCATGCCTCGGCCTCCGCACGTCCATAGACACGCTGCTCGCGGGTGAGTCGGCCTCCCGCAATCGCTCGCGGACGCGCCCTTCGGGCCTTGGCTTCGCCCTGCTCGCTCATGCTTTCCACGTCTGGAAGAGCTGGTGCAGCGCCGGTGCGTCGGCGGCGGCGGCCAGCGCCTCGCGAAACTTCTTCTCCGAGAACATCTGCGCGAGCTCGGACAGGAGCTGCAGGTGCTGCTCGGTCGCGTGCTCCGGGACGAGCAGAACGAAGACGTTGCCCACAGGGCGGCCGTCGGGCGCGTCGAAGGCGATCGGCGTCTTGAGCCTCGCGAACGCGCCGCGCGCCTCCGCGAGGCCTTTGATCCGGCCGTGCGGGATCGCAATGCCCTGGCCCAGGCCGGTCGAACCCAGCTTCTCGCGCGCCTGCAGGCTGCCCACGACCTGGGCGCCGTCGAGGCCATTCCCGGTCGCAAACAATCGGCCGAATGCGGCGAAGAGGTCGCCCTTCGAGCGCGCGTCGAGGTCGGCCAGCACGTTCGCCGCAGGCAGCAGGTCTGCGATCGGGTTCATGGGACGGAGCTCGGGGTCGCCCGCGCGAACAGGCGCGGTCATTCGGGCGGACCGATGGTGCGCCGCGAATCCGACTGCGCGATCATACGCCGCGCGGAACGCCGGGGCGCCTAGCCGTTGATCGGCCGCGGGGCGGCGGCAGGCGCGCTCTGCGTGTCGCCGGCCGCGACCTCGCGCTTGATCGCGGCGCCTTCGTGACGGTGCTCTGCCCGCTTCTCCTTGTGCTTCACGACCTGCCGGTCGAGCTTGTCGATCAGCACGTCGATCGCCGCGTACATGTCCGCTTCGATCGCTTCGACGTGGATGTCCTTGCCGCGCGTGTGCAGGTTGACCTCGACCTTGTGCTGGAGCTTGTCCACGGCGAGCACCACGTTGACGTCGATCACATGGTCGAAATGGCGCGTGACGCGATCGAGCTTGGCGATGACGTAATCGCGGAGCGCGGGCGTGATATCGAGATGGTGGCCGGTGAGGTTGAGGTTCATCGAGCTCTCCTGGGATGACGGCGGTGCTCGTACGGCTAGGGCCTGTTCACCCTATGGCCGCAAACGCGAGCGAGTGGCGGAGGGCGCCAATCGAGACGCCCGACGATGCCAAGACCGGGCGTCTTGGCAAGGAGGGCAACGAAGAGTGGCGCCCTCCGCCACTCGCTCCCTTCGGGTTGCTGCCGAAAACGCCCATCGCTGCGTTGCAAAGCCTCGCCGGGCGGCCGGCCCAGCTTCGTTTTGCGCCTTGCGCTAGGCGTTTTCGGCCGTGCAACGCGTTCGTGGCCATAGGGTGAACAGGCCCCCTCGGGTCAGGGCGTCCGCCGCAGGTTGACGGGAGGGATCGACAGCGCCTCCCGGTATTTTGCGATCGTCCGTCGCGCGACGAGGATGCCCTGGTCGCCGAGCAGGTCGGCGATCCGGCTGTCGGTCAGCGGCGACTTGGGGTCTTCGGCGCCGATCAGCTGCTTGATGAGCGCGCGGATCGCGGTGGCGGACGCCGCACCGCCCGTGTCGGTCGCCACGTGGCTGCCGAAGAAGTACTTGAGCTCGTAGGTCCCGCGCGGGCTCAGCATGAACTTCTGCGTGGTGACCCGCGAGATCGTCGACTCGTGCAGGTCGAGCATGTCCGCGATCTCGCGCAGCACCATCGGCCGCATCGCGACGTCGCCGTGCTCGAAGAACCGTCGCTGGCGCTCGACGATTGCCTGCGCGACGCGCAGGATCGTCTCGAAGCGCTGCTGGACGTTGCGGATCAGCCACTTGGCTTCCTGCAGCTGCGCGGCGAGCTGCTGGTTCGACGTGTCGCGGTTGCGCGTCAGGATATCGGCATAGATGCGATTCAAGCGCAGCTTCGGCATCGCCGCCTCGTTGAGCGCGGCCGTCCACTTGCCGCGCACCTTTCGTACGACAACGTCCGGGATCACGTAGTTCGCCTCCGATTTGGCGAACGACGCGCCCGGGCGCGGATTCAGGCTCGTGATGAGGGCACGCACGGCGCGCACGCCGGTGTCGTCGACGTGCAGCAGCCGCTTGAGCTTCGTGAAGTCGCGCGCCGCGAGCAGCGGCAGGTGCTCGGCGACCACCTTGAGCGCTTCCGCCCGCAGCGGCGTCGTGGCGGGCAGCGCTTTCAATTGCAGCGTGAGGCACTCGGCGGCGTCGCGCGCACCGATGCCGGCGGGTTCGAAACTCTGCACGTAGCGGAGCGCAATCGACAGCTCGTCCGGATCGAGGTCGAGCTCCTCGGGGAACAGCTCGGCGATCTCCTCGAGCGACGTGTGTAGGTAGCCGTCGTCGTCGAGCGCGTCGATCAGCGCCGCGACGATCTGCCGGTCGCGCAGCGGCAGGCTGAGCTCGGCAAGCTGGCGCAGCAGGTGGTCACGCAGCGAGCTCGCTGCGACCTGCTGCGGGAAGAAGCCATCGTCATCGTCCGTGCCGCTGCTGCTGCCCCAGTCGGAATCGCCGGACGAATAATCCTCGAAATCGGCGCGGTCGACGCCGTCCGTGGCCTCGCCGGAGTCTCCCGAGGAGGCGCGGTCGGCCGCGGCACGGCTTTCGTCGTGCTCGGCGCGTGATTGCGTCTCCGGCTCCGCGGTAGCGGCCGTGCCCACGCGCGTGACGGTCGCCGGGACCTCGTCGTCGGTCTCGGCCTTCTCGAGCAGCGGATTCTCCTGCAGCATCCGCTCGACCTCGGCGTTGAGCTCGATCGTCGAAAGCTGCAGCAGCCGGATCGACTGCTGCAGCTGCGGCGTCAGCGTGAGATGCTGCGAGAGCTTGAGCTGGAGGGTCTGTTTCATCTAGCAGCCTGATGCCGAACCCGTCATGGCCGCGCAGCGGCGTGGCGGGATGGGATGCCGCATTTGCCAACTGAGGCGGCGAGCGACGTGTGGTCGACCCCACACGAGCGAGTCGCGAAAACCGCAGGTTTCAGTGGAGGCTAACGTGAGCACAGCGAACGTTAAGCCGCGCCAGCGGCGGCCGGAACTACAATGCAGGCCGCCCGCCAAGCCGCTGCCCATCCGGGTTTCGACGCTCATTGGGCAAATGAGGGCCCCGTATGCGGCGTGGCGGCCTTGCGAATATGCGTCGGCTATTCGACGCGGCTTGCGCCTGGCATCCGGGGCCATCTCGTCTGAAACGCGGCTCATGAGGGGTTCTGCATCAGGCTGCCAGGGGCAGTGCGGGGCTCAGAGTCGGAAGTGCTCTCCGAGATAGACCTTGCGCACGGCTTCATTATAGACAATCTCCCCTGGCGCACCCGAGGCCAGCACGCGGCCCTCGTTGATAATATACGCCCGGTCGCAGATCCCGAGTGTCTCACGGACGTTGTGATCGGTGATGAGCACGCCGATGCCGCGCGCCTTGAGGAAGCCGATGATTTTCTGGATGTCGAGCACCGCGATCGGGTCGACGCCGGCGAAAGGCTCGTCCAGCAGGATGAAGCGCGGGCGGGTCGCGAGCGCGCGCGCGATCTCGACCCGCCGGCGCTCGCCGCCGGACAGGGACAGCGCCGGGGCATCGGCGAGGTGCGAGATCGAGAGGTCCTCGAGCACAGCGTCGAGCCGGTTCGCGAGCGCGTCGGGATCGAGATCCTGCAGCTCGAGGATCGCGCGCACGTTCTGCGCGACCGTGAGCTTGCGAAAGATCGACGCCTCCTGCGGCAGGTACGACAGCCCGAGCCGCGCGCGCGTGTGAATCGGCAGGCGCGAGAGATCGCGGCCGTCGAGCTCGATGCGTCCGCCGTCGGCGGCCACGAGCCCCACGATCATGTAGAAGCAGGTTGTCTTGCCGGCCCCGTTCGGGCCGAGCAACCCGACCACCTCGCCGCTGCCGACGTCGAGCGACACGTCGTGTACTACAGTTCGGGCCTTGTAGCGTTTCTCGAGCTGCGCGACCGCGAGCCTGCTCGACGGGCGCCGCTCCTGCGTGCCCGCTTCGGACATCATTTCGGGGCGTTCGGCGCGAGTTCGCCTGCGGGCTTGAGCGCGGCGGGCGGGTTTTCGGCCGGCGCCTTTGCGTCGGCCGCCTTGCCGCCGCTCTTCGCCGCGTCCTTGCCCTTGCCCGGAACGAGCGACGTGTCGGACTTCGGCTGGAAGACGCCGCGCACGCGTGCGCCGGGGCCGATGGCATCGGCCGTCGTCGCCGTGTCGGCGCGACCCTCCGCCTTGAAGACTTCGGTGGCCGCGTTGTACGAGATGTAGTTGCTGCGGATCTCGTCCTGGCCGCGCCGCAGGAGCGCGCGGTCGAAGAGCTCGACGAACTCCTTCGCTCCGTCGTACTCGACGCGCTGTGCATAAGCTTCGTAGTACTCGTCGAACCCGTCGCGCTTCTGCCGCACGCTTACCGGGTTTCCGTACGCCGTCGCCGACATCGAGTTGTCGGCGTTCTGGCGAAACGTGATGCGATCGGCGCGGATCGACAACGTGCCCTGGGTGATGATCACGTTGCCGGACAGCGCGCCGATCTTCGTCTGGTAGTTGACATCGCCCGTATCGGCCGAATAGTTGATCGGCTTTTCGCGGTCGGCCTTCTCGGCGCGTGCGGGCGCCGCGAGGAGTGCCGCAGTCGCCAGCGCGAATGCGATGACGGCGGTGCGGGCGAGGATCGGGTGGGCGTTCACTTGGGGGCAAGCTCCGGCGAAAGCGAGCCGCGGATGCCGGACTTGAATTTGATCGTCCGCGCGTCGTTGTCAACCACCATGCCGATCGCGTTGATTATTCCACGCGGCTCCTCGATCGTCACCGGGCCGTCGGTCTCGGCGCGTCCCTTCTTCGGAATCACCTTTAGCGTCTCGGCGGTGAGCGTGATCGGTCCCTTGAGACCTTCGTTCGTCGGCCCGCCGGCGGGCAGCGCGTCGCGTGTCGCGCGCACGTTGCCCCGGAACGTGACGGTTTCGCGGTCGCCCGACAACGTTCCGCCGTTCGCGGTGACCGACATGCGCGGGCGGCCGGGATCGGTGAGCGCAAGGGCGGGCGCCGTGAAGTCGACGCTCTCGTCGTCGGGATGATGCTCGGCGCGCTGCGCGGACAGCGATTGCCGGACACGGCCGTCCGCGTCGAAGCTTACCGCGCGGAAGTTTTCGATGTACATGTCGGCGTCGTGGCGCGCCGTGCCGTCGCGGCGCGCGGTGTCGGCCTGGATCTGCGCATCGAGCCAGTAGGTCAGCGCCGCCAGGCCGCCCAGCAGGAACACGGGCGACCACGACACCAGCCGGTCGATGAGCGCGCTCTTGCGGATCATTCGCGCTCTCCAGAGGCGTCGAACGCCGCGATGCGCGGTGCGAGCGCATCCTGCGCCGCGAGGATCAGCTCGCACACCTCGCGCACCGCGCCGGCGCCGCCGCGAGAGCGCGTGACGTAGTGCGCGCGTTCGCGCACCGCGGCTGGCGCGTGCGGCACGCTGATGCCCAGGCCGCACCGCGCGATCACCGCGAGATCGGGCAGGTCGTCGCCGATATGCGCACACGCGGCGGGCGGCAGCGCAAGCTCGTGCCGCAACGCTTCCCACGGGGCGAGCTTGTCCTCCGTGCCCTGCACGAGCCGGACGACGCCCAGCGCTCGCACGCGATGGGCGACGGATGGCGCGCGGCTGCCGGTGATCCACGCGACGGTGATGCCGGCGCTCGCGAGCATCTTGATCCCGACGCCGTCCTGCGCGCAGAACGCCTTCATCTCGGTGCCGTCGTCGCCGTAATAGAGGCGGCCGTCGGTCAGCACGCCGTCGACGTCGCAGGTAAGGAGTCGGATCGCGCGTGCGCGGAGCGCGACGCCGTCACGCATCGACGTCGCCATCAGACCACCCGCGAGCGGAAGAGATCGTGCAGGTGTAGCGCGCCCTCGAGGCGGCCGTCGTTGCCCACGACCAGCAGCGCCATCACCTTGGGCGGCGTCTCCATCAGCTCGATGCAATCGATCGCGAGGCGGTCGGGACCGATCGTGCGCGGCGTGCGCGTCATGACCTCGGCCACGCTCACTGCCTTGAGGTCGTGCACGCGGTCGAGGCAGCGGCGCAGGTCGCCATCGGTAAAGATTCCGGCGACGCGCCCGTCGCGCTCGACGATCGCCGTCATGCCCATCCCCTTGCCGCTCATCTCGACGACCGCCGCGCCGAGCGTTGCATCGACACCGACGGTCGGCAGCTCGCGGCCGGTGCGCATCACGTCGCGCACGCGAGTCAACAGCCGGCGCCCGAGCGCGCCGCCCGGATGCGCGCGCGCGAAATCCTCGACCGAAAAGCCGCGTGCATCGAGCAGCGCGAGCGCGAGCGCGTCGCCCAGCGCGAGTGCCGCCGTCGTGCTGGCCGTCGGGGCCAGGCCGAGCGGACAAGCCTCGGCATCGACCGCGGCATCGAGATGGACGTCGGCGGACTGCGCGAGGGACGACGCCTCGTTGCCGGTCAGCGCGATGATCGCCGCGCCCTGCCGCTTGAGATGCGGCATGAGCAGCACGAGCTCGTCCGTCTCGCCCGAATTCGAGAGCATCAGCACGACGTCGTCGGGCGTGATCATGCCGAGGTCGCCGTGCGAGGCTTCCGCGGGATGCACGAAGAACGCGGGCGTCCCCGTCGATGCGAGCGTGGCGGCGAGCTTGCGCGCGACGTGTCCGGACTTGCCGATGCCCGACACTACGACGCGACCGCGGCAGTTCATGATCAGTGCGACTGCCGCGACGAATGGGTCACCAATGCGCTCGGCGAGACCTGCGATCGCCGCCGCCTCGGTCGCGAGCACGTCACGGGCGAGGGCGAGCGCGCGCGCAGCGTCGACGCGACCCGGAGGGATCGGCGCCGGCTCGGCGCGGACGTGCGGAGCAGTGGCGCTCATCCGGGAAAGTATAACCGAGCGCGCGTGCGCGCCGGCCGGAATCGCTCCGGGAAGCGCTGCGTCGCTGTGCTACATTGACTCGCAGTCGAGACGCCGCACGCGATGCCGCAGACACTGCAACTCATCCTGATCCTGCTCGGAGCGGGGGTGATCGCGGTCGTCCTCTGCCGCCTCTTCCGGCTGCCGCCGATCCTGGGCTACCTGATGGTCGGGCTCGCGGTCGGTCCGCACGCGCTCGCGTGGGTGCCCGACTCGGCCGACGTCCGCGATCTGGCCGAGTTCGGCATCGTGTTCCTGATGTTCTCGATCGGCCTCGAGTTCAGCCTGCCTCAGTTGAAGGCGATGCGGCGCGCCGTGTTCGGGCTCGGCCTCGCGCAGGTCGCGATCACGACCATCGCAGCGATGGTCGGACTACATTTCGTGGGCTACGGCTGGCAGGCCGGCTTCGCGCTCGGCGGGATGCTCGCCATGAGCTCGACTGCGATCGTCTCGAAGATGCTGGCCGAGCGGATGGAGCTCGCGACGCCGCACGGTCGCGACGTGATGGGGATCCTGCTGTTCCAGGACCTCGCCGTCGTCGCCTTCCTGATCGTGATCCCGTCGCTCGGCAAGGGCGGGGGCGAGCTCATGGGCGAAGTCGGCGTCGCGACGCTCAAGGCGGCCGTGGTGCTGGCAATCATCCTGTTCGCCGGACAGGCCCCGATGCGCGCGTGGTTCCACATCGTGGCGCGGCAGAAGAGCTCCGAGCTCTTCATGCTGAACCTGCTGCTCGTGACACTCGGGCTCGCGGCGTTGACGGAGCTCGCCGGCCTGTCGCTCGCGCTAGGCGCGTTCCTCGCCGGCATGCTGATCGCGGAAACCGAATACCGCTATCAGGTCGAGGAGGACATCAAGCCGTTTCGCGACGTGCTGCTCGGCCTCTTCTTCGTTACCGTCGGGATGTTCCTGGACCTGCGCGTCGTCGCGACGCAGTGGATCTACGTGCTCGTGCTGCTCGTCCTGCCGGTCGCGGCGAAGCTGGTGCTCGTCGTCATCCTCGCGCGCGCGTTCGGCGCGCCGCTCGGCAGCGCGTTGCGTACCGGCTTCTACCTCGCGCAGGCCGGCGAGTTCGCGCTGGTGATGCTGGCGCTCGCCGTCGAGAGCAAGGTGCTCGGACCGCCGCTCACGCAGGCGGTATTGGCGGCGATGGTCCTGTCGATGCTCGCCGCACCGCTCGTCATTCACTTCGCCGAGCCGGTCGTGCGCAAGCTCACCGCGAACGACTGGCTCGCGCGCGCGGCGCAGATCACGCGGATCGCTGCGACGACCATGGCGCGGCAGGACCACGTGATCATCTGCGGCTACGGACGTAGCGGGCAGAACCTCGCGCGGCTCCTCGAGGCCGAGGACATTCCGTTCATCGCGCTCGATTCGGACCCGGAGCGCGTGCGCGAGGCGGCAGGCGAGGGCAGCAGCGTGGTGTACGGCGAGGCCGGGCGCAAGGACGCGCTCTTCGCCGCCGGTCTCTCGAAGGCGCGCGCGGTCGTCATCACGTTCGCGGACACGACGGTGGCGCTCAAGATCCTGCATCATGTGCACGAGACGCGTCCGGAGCTGCCGGTCGTCGTGCGCACGCTCGACGACACCGAACTCGACCGGCTCCTCACCGCCGGCGCGGCGGAGGTCGTGCCGGAAGTGCTCGAAGGCAGTCTGATGCTCGCGACGAGCTCGCTCTTGCTGCTCGGCGTCCCACTGAACCGCGTGCTGAAACGGATCCGCGCGATTCGCGAGGAGCGCTACAGCCTCTTTCGCGGCTTCTACCGCGGGGCCTCCGACGCCGCCGATGTCGCCGAGAGTCTGCAGCCGCGCCTGCACTCGGTGCTCTTGCCGGACCGCGCGCGTGCGATCGGCCGCTCGCTCGCGGACTTGGAGCTCGCGGGTTTGGTCGAAGTGACCGGCGTGCGCCGCAAGGGCGCTCGCTCGCAGCGGCCGAACGCCGATTGGGTGTTCGAGGTAGGTGACGTTGTCGTGCTGCTCGGGCGCCCGGAGAACCTCTCGATCGCGGAGCAGAAGCTGTTGAAGCGCTGACGCTACGGACGTCTTGCCGCATAGCGCGACCGCGGCGCACAATCGCGACGTACCCGGTCAATATGCGGCAGACGTCGCGAGGGTATCTTTTCGCGGCACGCCGGGCCTATCCAAGGGGACCATCATGCGTGCATTCCGCATTCCTCGCACAGCGTGTCCTGCCGTGGTCGGCGCCGCGTTCCTGGTCGCGATGTCGGCAGGATGCAGCGTGGCGTTCGCATCGGCGCAGCGCACGTTCGTCGCATCGACCGGCAACGACGCAAATACCGCCAACAATTGCTCGATCGCGCTACCGTGCCGCTCGTTCACGGCGGCGCTCGGGGTCACGAATGCCGGCGGCGAGGTGCTCGTCCGGGACTCGGCGGGCTATGCGGGTCGTGGCGATCGGCCAGTCGGTGTCGATCGTGGCGCCCCCCGGTGTTTACGCCGGCATTAGCGTCCCGTCCGGCGCCGGGGTTTCCGTCAGTGGATCCGGGCTCAGGGTGGTGCTGCGTGGCCTCACGATCAACGGTCAGGGCGGCAGCGTAGGTGTTTCGGTGTTCGGGTCGAACCGTAGAGGTGCACCTCGAGGGCCCGGTGATCTCCGGCTTTGCCGGCGTGGGGATCCAAGCGGGCGGAACGGGGACCCGCGTATACGTCACCGACGCGGAACTGCGCTCCAACTCGAACGACGGCATCCAGATTTCGGGCGGAGCGCGGGTCTACGTGGACCGGGCGCGCATGGAGGAGAACGGACAGGCGGGTGCATCGGTCTTCAACGACGGCGAGCTCTACGTCCGCGACAGCGTCGTCCACCGCAACAACACCGGTTTTGACGCCATCATCTTCTCCGGCAATACGGGGACCATCCGGCTGGTGGTCGAGCGGACGCTGATCAGCGGCAGCTCCTTCGGCGGCATCAATGTCCAGGTGCAGGGCAACGCGCCCAACCGCGTCGACGCGGTCGTGACCGGCACGACGATCGTCGACAACGCCGGCGCCGGGCTACAACGGGGTCAACTTCCAGTGCTTCGGTACCGCGGCGGGCGTGCTCACGCTTACCGACAGCACCATCAGCCACCACCTCGCGAGCAACGCAACGGGGATGCAGGTCGTCGGCGGGAGTTGCGTCGCCAGCGTCGGCCGGACGACGTTCACGCGCAACGTGACCGGGATGTCGGGATCGGCATCGACGCCGACGAGCTTCGGCAACAACGAGCTCGACCGCAACGGTACCGACATCTCCGGCCCCTACACGACGAAGGGAACGCAATAGTCGGCCGATGTCGCGCGCGCGGGGCCGCCGCCCACCGGCAACCGACCGCGGGTCATTGTGACGGGAGGGGTGACAGGCTACAATCGCGGTCCCTTTCCTGCAGCCTCCTCCCATGCCGCACTCCGCCGGCGCGGCCGTCGCTGTGCCCTCGGCCACGACTCCCGATATCGCTGTAGAGCTCGACGCCGTCACGTTCGGCTACGACGCCTCGCATACGGTGCTCGATGGCATCTCGATGTCGATTCCACGAGGGAAGGTCGTCGCGATCATGGGCGGCTCGGGGTGCGGCAAGACGACGATCCTCCGGCTTGATCGGCGGCCAGCTCCGGCCGCAGTCGGGCCGCGTCATCGTCGGCGGATTGTCGGTACCCGATCTCGACCGCGACGCGCTGTTCGCGCTGCGGCGCAAGTACGGCGTGCTGTTCCAGTTCGGCGCGCTCTTCACTGACATGACGGTGTTCGAGAACGTGGCATTCGTGTTGCGCGAGCACACGGACCTGTCGGAAGAGCTCGTGCGCGACCTCGTGCTGATGAAGCTGCATTCGGTCGGCCTGCGCGGCGCTGCGCAGCTCATGCCATCCGAGCTTTCGGGCGGCATGGCGCGCCGTGTCGCGCTCGCCCGCGCGATCGCGCTCGACCCGATGCTCGTGCTCTACGACGAGCCGTTCGCCGGCCTCGACCCGATTTCGCTCGGCGTCGTCGGCCAGCTGATCCGGAGGCTCAACGACGCGCTCGGCATCACCTCGGTGGTGGTCACGCATGACGTCTACGAATCGATGAAGATCGTCGACTACATGTATTTCGTCTCGGCGGGTCGGATCGTCGCGCAGGGCACGCCGGACGAGATGCGGACGACCGCCGACGCCTTCGTGCGCCAGTTCATCGACGGCGAGGCGGACGGCCCGGTGCCGTTCCACTACCCGGCGCCGCCGTACCGCGACGAGGTGTTTGCCCGTGTCTAACGCCGACGGCCTCGACAACGCGTTGCGGCGCGTGGGCGCCTTCGCGACGGGCGGGCTCGCGCGGCTCGGCTACGCCTCGCGCTTCTTCGTCGCGGTGTTGCTCAATACACCGACCGCCTTTCGCCGGCTGCCACTCACGCTGCGCGAGATCTACTTCTCGGGCGTGCTGTCGCTCATCATCATCCTCGTATCCGGCCTCTTCGTCGGGATGGTGCTCGCCCTGCAGGGCTACGATGTGCTGCAGCGCTACGGTGCCGATGAGTCGCTCGGCGTCCTGGTCGCGTTGTCGCTCGTACGGGAACTCGGACCGGTCGTCGCCGGTCTGCTGTTCGCGAGCCGCGCCGGAAGTGCGGTGACCGCGGAGATCGGGCTCATGAAGGCGACCGAGCAGCTGGCGGCGATGGAGATGATGGCGGTCGATCCGCTGGCGCGGGTCGTCGCGCCCCGGTTCTGGGGCGGCGTCATCTCGATGCCCCTGCTCGCGGCGCTGTTCTCGACCTTGGGCGTGTTCGGCGCGTACCTGGTTGGCGTGCGCCTCATCGGCATCGACGCCGGTGCGTTCTGGGGCAACATGCAGGCAGCCGTCGATTTCCGCAACGACGTCGTCAACGGCGTGATCAAGAGCTTCGTATTCGGGGCCGCCGTCAGCCTGATCGCCGTGTTCGAGGGCTATGACGCGAAGCCGACAGCCGAAGGCGTGTCGAGCGCGACGACGCGGACCGTGGTCGAAAGCGCGCTCGCGATCCTTGCCCTCGATTTCGTCCTCACGGTGTTCATGTTCCACGGGGCGAGGACCTGAAGGAATGAACCGGACCACGCTCGACCTCTGGGTCGGCCTCTTCGTCGCGATCGGCATCGGCGCGATCCTGTTCCTCGCGCTGCGCGTGGGCAACCTGGTCACGTTCGGCGGAACGCCCGGCTATCAGCTCGAGGCGCAATTCGACAACATCGGCGGCCTCAAGCTGCGTGCGCCGGTGAAGGCGGCAGGCGTCGTCGTCGGCCGGGTCGAGCGCATCCACCTCGACCCCAAGTCGTACCAGGCGGTCGTCACGATGAAGATCGACAACGGCTACGAGTTCACCGCCGACACGATTGCGTCGATCCTGACGTCGGGGCTCCTGGGGGAGGTCTATGTCGGGCTCGACGCCGGAGGGGATCCGAAGATGCTCGCGAACGGCTCGAAGATCACCAAGACGCAGTCTGCCGTCGTGCTGGAGAAGCTGATCGGCCAGTTCCTGTTCGACAAGGCTGCGAACGGGAGCGCCAAGTGACGCGCCTGATGCGCACCGCCGGCACGGCGCTGCTCGGCGCATGGCTCGCCGGATGCGCGAGCGCGCCGTCGAAGGTCGACCCGCTGGAGCCGATGAACCGCACGCTCTACCAGGTCCACGACGCGCTCGACTCGGCCGTCGTCAAGCCCGTGGCAGAGGGCTACGAGGTGGTGGTGCCGAAATTCATGCGGATGGCATTCACCAACGTCTTCAACAACATCGACGACCTGTTCTCCGCGGTGAACGGCCTCCTGCAGGGCAAGCTGGACAAGGCAGGCAACGACCTCGGCCGCGTGATGACCAACACGCTCTTCGGACTGGGTGGGCTCATCGACGTCGCGTCCGACGCCGGGATCGAGCGCGGCAACGAGGACTTCGGCCAGACGTTCGCGGTGTGGGGCTTTCCGCAGGGACCGTACCTCTTCGTCCCGCTGTTCGGCCCGACCACGATCCGCGACGGCACGGGGGTGCTCGTGCGCATCGCGGTGGGACCCGTCGGCTACATTCCGGACGTACCGCTGCGCAATTCCCTCTACGGGCTGGGCTACGTGGACCTTCGCGCGCAGGCGCTCGATGCGGGCGACATCGTCGACAAGGCGGCGCTCGATCGCTACACGTTCATTCGCAATGCGTATCTGCAGCGGCGCCGCTACCTGATCTACGACGGGAAGCCGCCGCCCCAAGCCGAGGACGATCAATGACGACGACTCTCTCGCCGCCGCGCTTCTTCGCCGGCCGGGCCGCGTGGCTCTTCGCCGCGCTCATCGCCGCCGCGCTTCCCGCCTGGGCGCAGGAGGCGCCCGATGCGATGGTGAAGCGCGTCTCGACGGACGTCCTGGCGACGATCAAGGGCGATCCGGTGATCCAGGCGGGGAACGAGGCGCGCATTCGCGAAATAATCGAGGTCAAGCTCCTGCCGCACTTCGATTTCCTGCGGATGACGGCGCTCGCGATGGGCAAGAACTGGCGCGCCGCGACGCCCGAGCAGCAGAAGCGGCTCGCCGATGAGTTCAAGACGCTCCTCGTGCGGACGTATTCCACGGCGCTCAACAAGTACCGCGACGAGACGATCGACTTCAAGCCGCTGCGGATGAACCCCGGCGACACCGATGTCATCGTGCGCACGCAGGTCATGCGGCAGGGCGGCCAGCCGGTCCAGATCGACTACAGCCTCGAGAAGAAGGCCGATACGTGGAAAGCCTACGACGTCGTGATCGGCGGGGTCTCGCTCGTCACGAACTACAGGGACGAGTTCAACCAGCAGGTGCAAAGCGGCGGCGTCGACGGCCTCATCAAGTCGCTCTCCGACCGGAACAAGGGCGGCGCCGCCAAATGATGGCGGAGCGCAATGCCGGCGCCGGGCCGGCACGCGGTTTCGTCGCCGACGCCGCGGGCGCGCGGTGGACCTACGAGGGACCGCTCACGTTCGCGGAGGCGGCCCCCGTGCTTATCGCGGCGCACGCGCTTGCGCTGCCGCGCGACGGCCACGTCGTCCTGGACGGCATCGGTGCGTTCGATTCCGCGGCCGTCGCGGTGCTGGTCGCGCTCGCGCGGCGCGCTGCCGGCGAGGGGCGTACGCTCCGCTTCGACGGACTGCCCCCGGGGCTGCGCGCGCTGGCGGCGCTCTACGGCGTCGAGGAGCTCGTCGCCGGCTGATCGCTCCGCGCGGGCGCGCTCTCACGAGTGCCGCGCTTGCCCCGTCGTTCCCGTCACGCAAGACGCCATGTCCGCCGCCGTCGAATTCGTCGATGTCGCCCGCCGCTTCGGCCGCGTGCAGGCGCTCTCCGGCGTGAGCTTCGCAGTCGAGAAGGGCGAATTCTTCGGCCTGCTCGGACCGAACGGTGCCGGCAAGACGACGCTGATCTCGATCGCCGCGGGGCTCACGCGTGCGGATGCGGGCACCGCGCGCATCCTCGGTCACGACGTCGTGCGCGACTACCGGGCGGCGCGGCGCGCGCTCGGCGTGGTGCCGCAGGAGCTCGTCTTCGATCCATTCTTCTCCGTCCGCGAAACGCTCGAAATCCAGTCCGGCTACTTCGGCATTCGCGACAACGGCGACTGGATCGACGAGATCCTGCACCACCTCGATCTCACGTCGCGGGCCGACGCCAACATGCGCTCGCTCTCCGGCGGCATGAAACGCCGCGTGCTCGTGGGCCAGGCGCTCGTGCACAAGCCGCCGGTGATCGTGCTGGACGAGCCGACCGCGGGCGTCGACGTCGAGTTGCGGCAGAGCCTGTGGGCGTTCATCCGCAAGCTGAACCAGGACGGTCACACGATCATCCTGACCACGCACTACCTCGAGGAGGCCGAAGCGCTGTGCGGGCGCATCGCGATGCTGAAGGCGGGCCGGGTCGTCGCGCTCGACACCAAGCACAACCTGCTGTCGCGCTTCCCCGGCCTCACCGTGCGGCTCGTTGCCCCGCGGCTGCCCGCCGCATGGCGGTCGCGCTTGCTGCGCGAGGAGGGCGGCGCGCACTTCGTCGGCCTCGACCACTACGCCGATCTCGAGGCGCTCCTGTCCGCGCTGCGGACCGAGGGCATCGCGATCGGCGAGCTCGCGCTCGAGGAAGCGGACCTCGAGGACGTGTTCCTGAAGATCATGAGCGGCGAGCTCCGTGCGCCGGAGCGTGGGGCGGCCCCATGATCCGCATGGCCGGCGCGGGCTGGGCGACGCTCTTCTACAAGGAGCTCCTGCGCTTCTGGAAAGTCTCGTTCCAGACGATCGCAGCGCCGGTGCTGACCGCGCTCCTCTACCTCCTCATCTTCTCGCACGTGCTGGAAGAGCACGTGACGGTCTACGGTGGGCAGGTGCGCTACACGGCGTTCCTGGTCCCGGGCCTGGTCATGATGTCCGTGCTGCAGAACGCATTCGCGAACAGCAGCTCGTCGCTGATCCAGTCGAAGATCACGGGCAACCTGATCTTCATGCTGCTGCCACCGCTATCCCCCTCCGATCTCTTCGCCGCCTACGTGCTGGGCGCGATGGTGCGCGGCCTCGTCGTGGGCCTGGGCGTGTTCGCCGTCACCCTGTTCTTCGTGCCGTCGCTTCTCATGCTGCCGCATCCGCTGTGGGCGCTCACCTTCGCGTTCCTCGGCAGCGCGATCCTCGGTACGCTCGGCCTGATCGCCGGCATCTGGGCCGACAAGTTCGACCAGCTGGCCGGCTTCCAGAACTTCATCATCGTCCCGCTCACGTTCCTGTCCGGCGTCTTCTACTCGATCCATTCGCTGCCGCCGTTCTGGCAGGCGCTGTCCCGCTGGAATCCGTTCTTCTATATGATCGACGGCTTCCGCTACGGCTTCTTCGGCCAGTCGGACGTGCCGCCGCTCCTGTCACTGCTGCTCGTCGCCGGCTGCGCCGTCGCACTCGCCGCGCTGACGCTCGCGCTCCTCGCGCGCGGCTGGAAGCTCCGGCACTGACGCCATGCCCACCGCCGAATCGATAGAACAGGCGATCGCCGCCCATCTCGACTGCGAGCACGTGGCCGTGCGCGGTGACGGCCACCACTGGGAAGCGCTCGTCGTCAGCGCGCGCTTCGAGGGGCTCCCGAAGGTGCGCCAGCACCAGCTCGTCTACGCGGCGCTCGGCGACCGGATGCGCGAGGAGATCCACGCGCTGTCGATGACCACGCTCACGCCGACGCAGTGGGCTGCCGCCCGGACCGACGGGGCCTGACGTGGACCGGCTCGTCATCGAAGGCGGCCGGCCGCTCGCCGGCGAAGTTCGGGTTTCGGGTGCGAAGAACGCCGCGCTGCCGTTGCTGTGCGCGTCGCTGCTCACCGCCGAACCGCTCGTGCTCGCGAACGTTCCGCGCCTGAACGACGTGCGCACGATGCAGACGCTGCTG
The DNA here is from genome assembly GCA_963830485.1 of uncultured beta proteobacterium. Taxonomy (GTDB): domain Bacteria; phylum Pseudomonadota; class Gammaproteobacteria; order Burkholderiales; family Casimicrobiaceae; genus CAIWHR01. The sequence goes on along the minus strand of CAWHNE010000012.1, from coordinate 132,740 downwards.
GCGCAAATGGGCGTTCGGCAGGACACGCGCACAGTGGGTACGGTCGCGCTCGACGCGTCGTCGATCGAGTGGCCGCTTGCGCCGTACGAGCTCGTCAAGACGATGCGCGCGTCGATCCTCGCGTTGGGGCCACTCGTCGCGCGCTGCGGCGAGGCGCGAGTTTCGCTGCCCGGTGGCTGCGCGATCGGCCTGCGTCCCGTCGACCAACACGTGAAGGGCCTGGAGGCCATGGGCGCCGAGATCGACCTCGAGCACGGCTACATCAGCGCGCGCGCGAAGCGCCTCGTTGGCACACGCTTCGTATTCGACGTTGTCACGGTGACGGGCACCGAGAATCTGATGATGGCGGCCACGCTGGCCGAGGGCACGACGACGCTCGAGAACGCCGCGCGCGAGCCCGAGATCGTCGATCTCGCGCGCTGCCTGACCGCGATGGGTGCGCGCATCGCGGGCGCCGGCTCCGACCGCATCACGGTCGAAGGCGTGGCGAAGCTCTCGGGCACGACGCACGCGATCATGCCGGACCGCATCGAGACCGGCACGTTCCTCGCCGCGGTCGCAGCGGCGGGGGGCGACGCGACGCTGACCGGGACCCAGGCGGACACGCTGGACGCCGTGCTGACCAAGCTGTCCGAAGCGGGCGCGGAGATCGAAGCGACCGCGGATACGATCCGCATCGCACGCCACCGGTCGCTCGCCCCATTCACGCTGCGCACGGCGCCGTACCCGGCGTTCCCAACGGACATGCAGGCGCAGATGATGGCGGTCGCGGCGTGCGCCCCGGGCACCTCGACGATCACGGAAACGATCTTCGAGAACCGGATGATGCACGTCCAGGAGCTGACCCGCCTCGGCGCCGACATCGATGTCGAAGGCAGCACCGCGATCGTCCGCGGCGTGCCGCAGCTGACGGGGGCCACAGTGATGGCGACCGACCTGCGCGCCTCCGCGTGCCTCGTGATCGCGGGCCTCGTCGCCGCAGGCCCGACGTCGATCGACCGCATCTATCATCTCGATCGCGGCTACGAACGGATCGAGGACAAGCTCTCGGCGCTTGGCGCGCGGATTCGCCGCGAGCGCGCCGCGCCGGGCTGACGGGCTCGTGTCCGCCCTCGGGCCCTCGCCGCCATGACGGATCTCCGGGCATCGCCGCTCGGCCACGCGACGACGTGGGCCGACGCGTACGACGCGCGCCTGTTGTTCCCGGTCGATCGCGCGCCGCTCCGCACGGAGCTCCGTCTGGGCGAGCGGCCGCCGTTTCGCGGCGTCGACGTCTGGAACGCCTACGAGCTCTCGTGGCTCGATGCGAACGGGAAGCCGGAGGTCGCGATCGCGACGTTCGAAGTGCCGGCGGACTCGCCGCGGATCGTCGAGTCGAAGTCGGTCAAGCTCTACCTGACGGCGCTCAATCTCGTGCGCTTCGCCTCACGCGATGAGGTCGCCGCGACGCTCGGGCGCGACCTCTCCGCGGCAACCGGTGCCACGGTCGGCGTCACGCTGACAGCACCGGACGCGTTCGCGTTGCTCCCCCGCGCCGAGCTCGACGGCGACTGCCTCGATGCACTGCCGCTCGACGGTGTCGACGATGCCCCCAGATCCGAGGTCCTCGCGCACGGGCGGTGCCAACGTCTCCGCCACGCGTCTTCACGCGGCTCTTCCGCTCGCTGTGCCCGGTGACCGGCCAGCCCGACTACGCGAGCGTGCAGCTCCGTTACCGCGGTCCGCAGATCGATCACGCCCTGCTCCTGCGCTACCTCGTCTCGTTCCGCCGGCACCCGGGATTTCACGAGCATTGTGTCGAGCGGATCTTCGCCGATGTCTGGACGCAATGCCGCCCGGAATCGCTCGTGGTCTACGCGCGGTTCACCCGCCGCGGCGGCATCGACATCAACCCCTTCCGCACGAGCGGCGGCGAGCGGCCGCCTGCGAACGCGCGGACGGCGCGGCAGTGATCGGTCACGAGCCGGAGGGTGGCTCTCCCTCGCCGCATTCACGGGACGAGGCCGTTCACCTTCATCAGAACGTCGATAAGGCGCGGGACGAAGCGTTCGCCATAGCCCATGTTGTCGGCCATCACGGTGATCTGGTGAGTCGTCTCCGCAAGGAAGGAGGTGACCGGCAGCTGTTCAGTCATATTCGTGTAATAGCGCAGGTCCTTCCGCGCGTTGCGGATCGCAAACTGGGCATGGCTGTCGTCGTCGTGCAATGGTACGTTGATGAGCCGGCCGAACATGGTGGAAGCGGCACCGCCTGCCATGACGATGTCGCGGAGCGCCTCCATGTTCACGCCCGCCCTCGCGGCCACCGTGATGGCCTCCGCAGCCGCAGCAGCATGGCAGAGCGCGAGAAAGTTGTTGATGAGCTTCAGCCGATGCGCTGAGCCAACGCCGCCCGCGTGGACGATCGTGTCGGCGAAGCAGTCCAGCACCGGACGAATGTGTGCTAACACGTCGTCGGGCCCGCCGACCATGAGGCCGAGCCTTCCGGCTTCCGCGTCCTTGGGCGTGCGGGTCATCGGAGTGTCGACGAAGTGGCCGCCCTTGGCCTCGATGTCGGCGGCGATCTTCATCGTGGAGGCGGGTTCGGCCGTCGAGCAGTCGGCGATGACGAGGCCCTCGCGTACCGCGCCCAGGAGGCCATGCTCGCCGTAGACGAGCTCTTCGATCTGCGGCGTGCCGGTGACGCAGAGGATGACGAGCTCGGCGTCCCGCGCGATGGCATGCGCGTTCGTGCGCTCGGTCGCACCCTTCGAAATCAGATCGTCCACCGGGCCGCGGTTGCGATGTGCCATGACGACGAGTTCGTAACCCTTCGCCAGGATGTTCTTGCCGATGCCGTGGCCCATGAGGCCGACGCCGATGAGGCCGACGCGCTTGAGGGTCATGATTCCGCCTGTTTTCGATGTTGGGTCGTGGCAACGCATCCGGCTGCCAGGCCGGGCGCGGGGCTCGGTCCCCGGCGCACAGTCGGCGTGGCGTGCGAGGCACCGAGCCCGCCGTCGATGTTACATTTTCAATGCCGCCGTGGCAGGCGAGCTCCCGGTCAGCGGCAGACCAAGTTCGAGCTGGTAACCAATCCGAAGACGGCCCGGGCGATCGGGCTCGCGGTCGCCCATCCTGCCGCTGCGCGCCGATAACGTGATCGGCTAGCGTCCTGGCTCGGAGTAATCCAGACTGGCCCGATTTACCCGACTAATTCAGTTGGATTCTGCCCTGCAATGCAACATTCGCATCCACCGGAGCCGAGATTTTTTGCTTTCCCCGTGACGCCGACCCGGAAAACGGCTAAGATGTTGCAGTGCAGCAAATCTGATCGGGGGACTCCATGGAATTTCCGGGGAAGGTGGCCGTCATCACAGGTGCCGCGAGCGGCATCGGCCGGGCGGTCGCGATCGAAATGGCGCGCCGCGACGTGCGCGCGATGGGGCTCGTCGACATGGGTGAGTCGGTTGATGTGGTCGCCGCGGAGATCAACGCGAAGGCGGGTCGCAAGATCGCCTGGTCGTATCGCGGCGACGTGACCGACGAGGCGTTCCGTGCGTCCGTCTACGACGACATCAGTCGCGAGGTCGACACCGTCACGATCTGCGTGCCGGCGGCCGGTATTACGCGCGACGATCTCGCGGTGCGTATCGACAAGAACACCGGCAAGGCGCGGATCTACCCGGCGGAGCGGTTCAAGCAGGTCATCGACGTGAATCTGATGGCGCCCGTCTATTGGGCGCTCGAGATGATCGGACGGATCGCCGAGAATCGCGCCGCGTGCGGCCTGCGGCGCTGGCAGCCGGCCGAGGGGATGCAGGGCGCGATCGTTTTCATCGGCTCCGTCTCGTCGCAGGGCAACCGCGGCCAGATCTCCTACGCGAGCGCCAAGGCCGGCCTCGAGGGGGCGGCCGCGACGATCATGAAGGAAGCCGTCTTCCACGGCGTGCGCTGCGGCGTCATCCACCCCGGCTTCACGGACACGCCGATGGTGCGCGCGATGGGCGACGACTACATCAGCAAGAACATCTTGCCGTTCACGCAGTTGAGCCGGCTCATTCGTCCCGAGGAGATCGCCGATGCGATCTGCTTCATGCTGGCGAATTCGGCGGTGAGCGGCCAGCTGTGGGCCGACGCCGGCTGGCACGCGCCGGCGTAGCGCCGCCAGGGGTCAGATCGCGGTCCGCGACGCCGGATAGCGGCCGTCGACGTATTCGCGCAGCGACAGCAGCTCGTGGTGGACGTCACCCTGGAAGCCGCGCCGTCCGCCGCGCCGGTCCACCAGCAGCGAATCGAGATAGGCCGCCAGCGCCGGCGCGTCGTTCCACGCGCGCGCCAGCGCGTTGGCGATGCGAGGGTAGTCCCGCAGGACGGCGACCGGTTGAATCTCGGGCGGCAGCGACTCGAACCATTTGAGCGTCGCTGGCAACACCTGGTTGATCGGTCGCGCCCGCCGGTCGCTGCGCGAGCTCGGGGCCGGCGAGGCGGGAGACTTCTGCGTCATGGGAGCCGTCGGCCGTGGGGTGAGTTCGGGCGCCCGCCCCGTGGGCCGGACGCCGTACCTCCATTATGACAAAACCGGGCGCCCGCGCGTTCAAGCAACGAGCCTGTCGGACTTGCTTTCGCGCCTGCGACGGAGCCGACCCGGGCGCAGGTCAAGGCGCGAGCCCGAAGCCATACCGGGCCCATGGCGAGGGCGAGTGACGCAGAAGTGCGCCCGGGTCGCCCCGGCCCTTCGGGTTGCTGCCAAAGGGCGCGTCGGCTTCGCCTCGCGCCTCGCATCCATCGCTTTCTGCCACGGCAACGCATACGTGGTAAGTCCGACCGGCTCCTAGATCGGCAGGAACAGCGCCGTCGCCAGCGTCTGCACCACCTTCCGAATCGTCCGATTGGTGCGCTGCGCCGCGATCTGGGCCATCGCGTCCTGGTAGGCGATCATCTTGCCGAACTCCCGTTCGAACGAAAGGTTGCTCACGTCGCCACGCGTTTCGTTCGAGACGATGAGCGGCTCGCCGTGCGCGCCGCGGGCGCTCGCGAGCTTCCAGGCGGCGATCTCGATGTTGCGCCCGGCGTTATAGAGCTTTTGCGGATCGAGGACGTCGGTGAGATACAGATCGGTCTTCCCGTTGTAGGAGAGGAACACCATGCTCGCGAGGCCGACGCCGAAGGCGAACACGCGATCGCCGCCGTAGTCCGGCCTGAGCGCGAGCAGCACGACGTCGGCGCCGCGCGCGTAGCCGAGCTCCGCGAAGCGGAATTCCGCGCGAGGATCGAACGCCCGCGCGACCGCCGCGTCCATATTGGCGTAGCCACCCTTGCGCCACTCGCGGGGATTCCGGCGGTAGAGCTTCTCCATCAACAGGCGCGCCGAGGCTAGGCACTCCCGCAAATGCACTTCGCCCGCGACGTCGATGTCCGACTTCGCGAGGTCGGATGCTCGGAACTCGCGCTCGACCGGCGGGCTCCGCTGACCGGTGCTCGGTGCGGCGGGCGGAAAGGTCGGGTTCGTGGAACAGGCCGAGAGCAGGGCGCAGGCGGCGAGCGAGGCACGCATTGCGGCCGCAAATCGCCGGACCCCGATCACGGTACCGTCTCCCCTCGCGGCCACGCGCGGCCCGAGCGCGGGCCGCACTGACTGCCACCAGGGAAGCCTAGACCGGCGCTGCGGACGCGGCAAGACTTCGTCGCTTCGAAATCGTTCGATCGACGCCGCGACGACCGAGCTCCGAATGTCACTTCTTTCGAATCGGGATCCACGCGCCGGTTCCGAATGGCAGCCCTGTGTCCTCCGGTAGAATGAAGCATCCCCCGTGTACCGTTCCGCCGTGACCCTGCTCACGCTTGCCCTGTCCAAGGGGCGCATCTACGACGAGACGCTGCCGCTCCTCGCGGCGGCGGGCATCGTGCCGTCCGACGACCCCGAGACATCGCGCAAGCTGATACTGTCCACCAACCGGACCGGCGTGTCCGTCATCATCGTCCGCGCCTCCGACGTGCCGACCTACGTGCAGTACGGCGCTGCCGACGCGGGCGTCGCGGGGCGCGACGTCCTACTCGAGCACGGCGGCGAGGGCCTCTATCAGCCGGTCGATCTCGAGATTGCGCGCTGCCGGATGGTCGTCGCGACGAAGCGCGGCTTCGACTGGGCGGGCGCGGTGCAGCGCGGTGCGCGGATCCGCGTGGCGACCAAGTACGTCGGCACCGCCCGCGAGCATTTCGCCGCGAAGGGTATGCACGTCGACCTGATCAAGCTCTACGGCTCGATGGAGCTCGCTCCGCTCGTCGGGCTCGCCGACGTGATCGTAGATCTCGTGTCGAGCGGCAACACGCTCAAGGCCAACGACCTGGTCGCGGTCGAGGAGATCATGCCGATCAGCTCGCGCCTCGTCGTCAATCCGGCGTCGCTCAAGCTCAAGCGCGACGTCATGCAGCCGCTCCTGGATGCGATGGCAGCGGCGGTCGCGGGGCGGCGGAACGCATGAGCGCCGCCGGGCCGAACCGAACGCCCGCGCGAGCAGGGCGAAGCCAAGGAGCGAAGCTCGCGTCTGCGAGCATGGGCGGCGGCCGACCACCCGCCGCAGCGCACAACAAGCAACGTTCCGGAGGCCGCGCGAATTGCTCCCCCTCGGGGGACAGCGCGGCGCCGACAGCCGCAAGCGTGGGGGTACAACAATGAGCGCGCCGCTCCGGCTGCGCCAGCTCGACGCGAAGGCGCCGGGCTTCGAGCGCGAGTTCGCCGCTCTGATCGCGTTCGAGGCGGCGCAGGATCCCGCCGTCGACGCTGCCGTCGCGACGATCGTCGCCGACGTGCGCGCTCGGGGCGACGCGGCGCTCCTCGAGTACACCGGCAGGTTCGACCGCATGGCGGTCGCGTCGGCGGCCGCGCTCGAGATCAAGCCGGCCGAGATGCACGCGGCGTTCGACGGCGCTTCCTGCGGACCAGCGCGCCGCGCTCGAGACGGCCGCGGCGCGCATCCGCGCCTACCACGACCGGCAGAAGATTGGTCTCGTGGTCCTATCGCGAAGCCGACGGCAGCGAGCTGGGTGCGCAGGTGACCCCACTCGACCGCGTCGGCGTGTACGTGCCGGGCGGCAAGGCAGCGTACCCGTCGTCGGTGTTGATGAACGTGATCCCGGCGCACGTGGCCGGTGTGGCCGAAATCGTGATGGTGGTGCCGACGCCGGGCGGCGCGCGCAATCCGCTGGTGCTCGCGGCCGCGCACCTGGCCGGCGTCACGCGCGCGTTCGCGATCGGCGGCGCGCAGGCGATCGCGGCGCTCGCGTACGGAACCGCGACGGTTCCCGCCGTCGACAAGATCTGCGGCCCCGGCAACGCGTACGTGGCGGCCGCGAAGCGTCGCGTGTTCGGCGTGGTCGGCATCGACATGGTCGCGGGCGCCTCCGAGATCCTGGTGATTGCCGATGCGACGGCGAACCCGGACTGGGTCGCGATGGACCTCTTCTCGCAGGCGGAGCACGACGAGCTCGCGCAGGCGCTGCTCGTTTCGCCCGACCTTGCGCTGATCGACGCCGTGGCGGCGAGCGCGCAGCGGCAGATCGCGGAGATGCCGCGCCGCGCGATCATCGCCGCGTCGCTCGCGAACCGCGGCGCGTTGGTCCTGGTGCGCGACCTCGACGAAGCGTGCGCGATCGCGAACCGGGTCGCGCCCGAGCACCTCGAGCTCGCGGTCGCGGATCCGGCGGCGCTGCTGCCGAAGATCCGCCACGCCGGCGCGATCTTCATGGGGCACCACGCGTCGGAAGCGCTCGGTGACTACTGCGCGGGCCCGAACCACGTGCTGCCGACAGGCCGCACGGCGCGGTTCTCTTCGCCGCTCGGCGTCTACGATTTCCAGAAGCGCTCGTCGCTTCTGCGGCTCACACCGTCGGCCGCGCGCACGCTCGGGCCCATCGCGGCGACGCTTGCGCAAGGCGAAGGGCTCGCCGCGCACGCGCGGAGCGCGCTATTCCGCGTCCCGGCCGATCCGGCGGCGCCGACATCCTGATGGTTCGCTTGGCAGACGCGCAACGCATGATGGACGGCGCCCACCCGACGACGACAGCGGCGGAGCTTGTCGCGGCCGTCGTCCGACCCGAGATCCGCGCGTTGACCAAGTATGCGGTGGCCAAGGCGCCCGGTATGATCAAGCTCGACGCGATGGAGTCGCCGTTCACGCTGCCCGAGGCCGTGCGAGCGAAGGTGGCCGCGGTTGCAGCCGCGGTGCCGGTCAACCGCTATCCGGACGGCGGCGCCGACGCGGTCAAGGCGGCGATCGTCGCCGCATTCGACATCCCGGCTTCCGCGAGCGTGATCCTCGGCAACGGCTCGGACGAGTTGATCCAGGTGATCACGACCGCGCTCGCGCGCCCGGGCGCTGCCGTGGTCGCGCCGGAGCCGTCGTTCGAGATGTACCGGCTCGATGCGATCTTCGCTGGCCTGCGCTACGTGGGTGTCCCGCTCCGGACGGATTTCGCGCTCGATGCGGACGCGATGGAGGCGGCGCTCGCGCGCGAGCGCCCGGCCCTCGTCTGGCTTGCGTATCCGAACAATCCGACGGGCAACCTGTTCGACACGGCGGCCGTCGAGCGCGTGCTGCGCGCGGCATCGGGCCTCGTCGTTGTCGACGAGGCCTACCACGCGTTCGCCGACGCGAGCTTCCTCCCGCGCCTCGCGGAATTCCCGAACCTGCTCGTGCTGCGAACGGTATCGAAGATCGGGATGGCGGGACTGCGGCTCGGCTACGCGGCGGCGGCGCCCGAATGGATCGCCGAGTTCGACAAGGTGCGGCCGCCGTATAATCTCAACGCGCTGACGCAGGCGGTGGCGCCCGTGCTCCTCGCCGAGCGCACGTTGCTCGCGGAGTGGGCGTCGACGCTGAAGGCGGAGCGCGCGCGGCTCGAGACCGCGCTGACGCGCCTGCCGGGCGTCACCGTGTTCCCGTCGCGGACGAACTTCGTGCTGGTTCGCGTGCCCGACGCGCCGCGCCGGTTCGAGGCGTTGCGCGCCGCGGGCATCCTGGTCAAGAACCGGCACGGCGTGCATCCGCTGCTCGAGCACTGCCTGCGAATCACAGTGGGCACGCCCGCCGAGAACGACGCGCTGCTTTCGGCGCTCGCCGCAGAGTGACGAACGGACGATGACCCGCCCCCGCACCGCAAAGGTCGAACGCAACACCAAGGAGACGCAGATCGCCGTCGCCGTGAACCTCGACGGCACCGGCCGCGCGGAGGTCGCGACGGGCGTTCCGTTCCTCGACCACATGCTCGACCAGCTCGCAAGGCATGGGCTGCTCGACATCACGGTCGCGGCAAAGGGCGACCTCCACATCGACGCGCACCATACCGTCGAGGACATCGGGATTGCGCTGGGTCAGGCGGTCAAGGAAGCGCTCGGGGACAAGGCGGGGCTCACCCGCTTCGGGCACGCGTACGCACCGCTCGACGAGGCGCTCTCGCGCGTGGTCATCGATCTCTCCGGCCGTCCGGGCCTCGAGTTTCACGTGCCGTTCGCACGCGCGATGATCGGCGCGTTCGACGTGGACCTGACCCACGAGTTCTTCCAGGGCTTCGTCAATCACGCCCAGGTCACGCTGCACGTCGACAACCTGCGCGGTCAGAACGCGCACCATCAGGCGGAAACGGTGTTCAAGGCCTTTGCCCGTGCCTTGCGCATGGCTATTGCGCCGGATCCGCGCGGCGCGGGAACGATCCCCTCGACCAAAGGCACGTTGTAGCAATTGCAGCGGCCGCTTTGGCCGCGTTTCCGCGGAGCGAACGAGAGGCCGGCTCATTCCGGGCCATCACCCCGATGGACATCGCCGTCGTCGACTACGGGATGGGCAACCTGCGCTCGGTGGCGAAGGCGCTCGTCCACGTCGCGCCCGATCTCGACATCGCCGTCACGGCGGATCCCGACGCGATTGGCCGGGCGGAGCGCGTCGTGCTTCCCGGCCAGAGCGCGATGCCCGACTGCATCCGCTGCCTCGACGCCAGCGGATTGCGCGACGCGGTGATCGACGCCGCGCGCACGCGGCCGTTCCTCGGCATCTGCCTCGGTCTGCAAATGCTGTTCGAGGCGAGCGAGGAGGGGCCCACGCCGGGGCTCGCGATCCTGCCCGGGCGCGTCGTGCGCTTTCGTGACGACGCGATGGCGCTGCCGTCGGGCGAGCGGCTCAAGGTGCCCCACATGGGTTGGAGCCCGGTGCGGCAGGTGCGCGCGCATCCGCTGTGGGCGGGGATCGCGGACGGCGCCCGCTTCTATTTCGCTCACAGCTATCATCCGGTGGCCGCGGAACCCGCGCTGGCCGCGGGAACGACCGATTACCCGACGCCGTTTACTTGCGCCATCGCCCGGGCTAATATCTTCGCGACGCAATTCCATCCGGAAAAAAGCCACCGCGCCGGATTGCAGCTGCTCGCCAACTTCGTCGCCTGGGACGGGCGCAGCTGACCCTGCCCGCGTCACAATCCCCGCCCGCCGCGCGCCGCCGCGACCCGCCTCTTCCCCCGTCCTCGGACGCTCCCGCCCCATGCAGATCATCCCCGCGATCGACATCAAGGACGGGCACTGCGTGCGTCTGAAGCAGGGCGAGATGCATTCGGCGACCGTGTTCTCCGAAGATCCGGCGGCGATGGCGCAGCACTGGCTCGAGCAGGGCGCGAAGCGGCTGCATCTCGTCGACCTGAACGGCGCCGTTGCCGGCGTGCCGAAGAACGAGCTCGCGATCCGCGAGATCGTGAGCGTGATCGGCGAGGAGATCCCGGTCCAGCTAGGCGGCGGCATCCGCGACCTCGACACGATCGAGCGCTATCTCGACGACGGCATCACCTACGTGATCATCGGCACGGCGGCGGTGAAGAACCCGGGATTCCTGCACGACGCTTGCTACGCGTTTCCCGGCCACATCATCGTCGGTCTCGACGCGCGCGACGGCAAGGTCGCGACCGACGGCTGGTCGAAGATGACCGGACACGACGTGATCGACCTTGCGAAGAAATTCGAGGACTACGGCGTCGAGGCGGTGATCTACACCGACATCGGCCGCGACGGGATGCTGACCGGCGTCAACGTCGAGGCCACCGTGCGGCTCGCGCGCGAGCTCAAGGTGCCGGTGATCGCGTCGGGCGGCATCGCATCGATCGCCGACATCGAGCAGCTGCTGCCCTTCGAAAAGGAAGGCATCATCGGCGCGATCGCCGGTCGCGCGCTCTACGAAGGCAGGCTCGAGTTCAAGGCTGCGCTCAAGGCGGCGAAGGGCTGACTGCTCCTCTCCCCGGCCCCTCGCGAAGGGGCCGCGGCGGCGTCTTGCGCGATAATGGCGCATGGGTCTCGCCAAGCGCATCATCCCCTGCCTCGACATCGCCGAGGGCCGCGTCGTCAAGGGCATCAACTTCGTCAACCTGCGCGACGCCGGCGATCCGGTCGAGGTCGCGCGCCGCTACGACGAGCAGGGGGCCGACGAGCTCGCGTTTCTCGACATTCGGGCGAGCGTCGAGACGCGCGGGCTTCTCTATCACATGATCGAGGCGGTCGCCGACGAGGTGTTCATCCCGCTGACGGTGGGCGGCGGCGTCAATTCGGTCGACGACATCCGCGCACTCCTGAACGCCGGCGCCGACAAGGTCAGCATCAACACGGCCGCCGTGCGCAACCCTGGCCTCGTCGAGGAAGCCTCTGCGCGCTTCGGCGCGCAGTGCATCGTCGCCGCGATCGACGCGAAGCAGTCGGCGCCCGAGGCGTGGGAGGTCTACACGCACGGCGGCCGCACGCCGGCCGGCATGGACGCCGTCGACTGGGCACGCGAGCTCGTCGGCCGCGGCGCCGGCGAGATCCTGCTCACGAGTATGGACCGCGACGGCGCGCGCACCGGCTTCGACCTTGCGCTGACGCGAGCCGTGGTCGACGCGGTCGACGTGCCGGTGATCGCGTCGGGCGGCGTCGGATCGCTCGAGGACCTGGTCGCGGGGATTGTCGAAGGCGGCGCGGACGCCGTGCTCGCCGCGTCGATCTTCCACTACGGCGAGTTCACGATCGGGCAGGCGAAGGCGGCGATGATCGCCGCGGGCATAGAAATGCGCACGTGAGCGGCGAGCAGGGGAACGTGCGAGCGGCGGAGAGGAGCCCCGAGCGCGAAGCGCGCGGGGGATCGGAGCAATCGCGAGCGCGTTCGGAGGCCGACTGCAATGCGGTGGCGATGCACCGTCCGAGGCGGAGGCCGAACCGGGCCGAAGGCAACATGGCGTATCGTGGAGGCGGCAGACATGACGCCGCGGGCGACCCGGAGGATCCGGCGTGGGTGACTGGCTCGACAGGGTGAAGTGGCAGGCCGACGGCCTCGTGCCGGCGATCGCGCAGGATGCGGCGACCGGCAAGGTGCTGACGCTCGCGTGGATGAATCGCGAAGCGCTCGCGATGACCGAGCGGACAAAGGAGGCACATTACTGGTCGCGCTCGCGCCGCGCGCTCTGGCGCAAGGGAGAACAGTCGGGCCACGTGCAGCGTGTGCGGGAGATCCGCCTCGACTGCGACGACGACGCGATCCTGGTCGTCGTCGACCAGGTGGGCGGCATCGCCTGCCATACAGGACGCGAGACATGTTTCTTCCAGCGGCTCGGCGAGGGGCGGTGGGACGAGGTCGAGCCGGTGCGCAAGGACCCGGGAGCGATCTATGGCCGGCATTGACGCAGGCGCCGGCGCGAAAGGGGCCGACGTCCTCGATCGCATTGCGGCAACGATTGCCGCGCGGCGTGGCGCGGATCCGGCGACCTCTTATGTCGCGGCGCTGTTCGCGAAAGGCGAGGACGCGATCTTGAAGAAGATCGGCGAGGAAGCGACCGAGGCGGTCATGGCGGCGAAGGACGGTGATAAACTGCGCATCGCCGCAGAGGTGGCGGACCTCTGGTTCCACTGTCTCGTGCTGCTCGCGTCCCATGGGCTCGGCCCGGCGGACGTTCGCGCGGAGCTCGCGCGGCGCGAGGGCACGTCGGGTATCGCGGAGAAGACCGCGCGCCGGCCCTGAGGCGAGGCGTCGCGGGAGAGCGGAGAAACGAACGGTGCAGGACTGCATCTTCTGCAAGATCGTGCGGGGTGAGATCCCGTCGACGAAAGTCTACGAGGACGACGAGGTGCTCGCATTCAACGACATCCGTCCGCAGGCGCCCGTGCATTTCATGCTGGTGCCGAAGCGGCATATCGCGTCGCTCGCGGAGGTGACGCCGGACGATGGCGCGGTGCTCGGGCGTATGCTCGCGCTTGCGGGTCGCCTCGCGCGCGAGCAGGGCTCGCCGGACGGCTTCCGCACCATCGTCAACACCGGTCGCATCGGCCGGCAGGACGTGATGCACGTGCACATTCACGTCGTCGGCGGGCCGAACCCGCTGGGCCCGATGCTGCCGCGAAGCGCGGGCTGAACGGATCGAGGAGACACCATGGGCGGTCTGAGCATCTGGCATTGGTTGATCGTATTGCTCGTCGTCGTGCTGATCTTCGGCACGAAGAAGCTGCGCAACATCGGGCAGGACCTGGGCGGCGCGGTCAAGGGCTTCAAGGAAGGCATGAAGACCGGCGACGCCGAGGCCGATGCCGCGAAAGCGGCGCCGCCGCAGCAGATACCGGGCACGACGATCGAGGGCGAGGCGAAGAAGGAGAAGACGTCGTAGGGGTTGGCCGTCAAGCGTTGGGCGTTGAGCGAAGGCCCGGCGCAATCCGCGACACGCCGAACGCCTGACGCCGTACGCCGAACCCTCATGTTCGACATCGGCTTCTCCGAGATCGTCGTCATCGCCGTCGTGGCGCTGATCGTGATCGGTCCCGAGCGGCTGCCGAAGGCGGCACGCACGCTCGGCCATCTCTTCGGGCGTCTCCAGCGCTACGTCGCCGACGTGAAGGCCGACATCAACCGCGAAATGCAGCTCGAGGAGCTCCGCAACCTGCAGCAGCAGGTGCAGACCGCGGCCACCGAGTTCGAGTCGTCGATGTCGACCGCGGCACGCGACCTCGAGACCGGCGTGCGCAACGTGGAGTCCGAGCTCAATGCGGCGGGGCAGGGCGTGGCTCCCCTGAGCGGCGGCGTCGCCGAATCGCCTTCGCTGTCCGCGCCGCCCAAACCCGCCGCGGCCACCGAGCCGGACGCGGCTGCTCCGCGCCAAGCGTCTCTGCCGGGCCTCGACCGCGGCTGACGCGGGACGCCGGCCTGCCGCGATGACCGACGCCTCGCCGCCGCCCGAGGGCGCGCAGGAGACCTTCATCTCGCACCTGATCGAGCTCAGGAGCCGCCTCCTGCGCGCGATCGTCGCGGTCGTCATCGTGCTGTTCGCGCTGTTCCCGTGGGCGAAGGAGATCTACGCGGCACTCGCGGCACCTCTCCTGCACGCGCTGCCGACGGGGGCGACGATGATCGCGACGGATGTCACCGGCACGTTCTTCGTCCCGCTCAAGGTCACGCTGATGGCGGCGTTCCTGGTCGCGCTGCCGTACGTGCTGTGGCAGATGTGGGCGTTCGTCGCGCCCGGCCTCTACCAGCACGAGCGGCGGCTCGCGCTGCCGGTGCTGGTCTCGAGCTTTCTCTGCTTCCTCGCCGGGATGGCCTTCGCATACTTCCTCGTGTTCCCGATCGCGTTCGGCTTCTTCGCGGGCTACACGCCGGCCGGCGTGACGATGATGACCGACATCGACAAGTACCTGTCGTTCGTGTTGACGATGTTCATCGCGTTCGGCCTCACGTTCGAGACGCCGATCGTCGTCATCGTGCTCGTGCGCTTCGGCATCGTGCCGCTCGAGAAGCTCCGCAGCATGCGCCCCTACATGATCGTCGGAGCATTCGTCGTCGGTGCGGTGTTCACGCCGCCCGACGTCGTGTCGCAGCTGCTCCTCGCCGTGCCGCTGTGGCTGCTCTTCGAGCTCGGTCTCCTGCTCGCGCGGTTCGTCGAGCGCCCGGTGTCCGACGAGGCGGCCGGCGAGGCGAAGTAGCCTACGGCTGCGCGCGCGGCCGTTTGCCGACCGTCACGTCGACGTCCTGCGCGGCGCTGTCACGCCAGATTCTGACCTTGACCACGCTGCCGGGCGGCAAGTCGGCGATGCGGGCCAGGAGCGCGGGCGTGTCGCGGATCGGCTTGCCGTCGATCTCGACGACGACGTCGCGCGGGTGGATGCCGGCGCGATCGGCCGGCCCGCCACGCACGATGCCGCGGATCGCGACGCCGCCATCGTTCGCGACGGGGCGCACGGCATCGGTCGGCAGGTCCTGCGGCTCGATGCCGAGCCAGCCGCGCGTGACCTCGCCGTTCTTGATGATCTGCTCGAGGACGTTGCGCGCGATCGACACGGGAATCGCGAAGCCGATGCCGAGCGATCCGCCCGACTGCGAGAAGATCGTGCTGTTGATGCCGATCAGGTTGCCTGCGGCGTCGACGAGCGCACCGCCCGAGTTGCCGGGATTGATCGCCGCATCGGTCTGGATGAAGTCCTCGAAGCGGTTGATGCCGAGATGGTTGCGTCCGAGCGCGCTCACGATCCCGGAGGTGACCGTATTGCCGAAGCCGAAGGGATTGCCGATCGCGAGCACCGTGTCGCCGACCTGCACGCGCTCGCTCGTTCCGAACGTGATCGCCGGGAGGTGGGCCTCGTCGGCCTTCAGCACGGCGAGGTCGGACTCGGGGTCGACGCCGCGAACGTGCGCGGCGATGCGGCGGCCGTCGTGCAGCACGAGCTGGATGTCGTCCGCACCCTCGATGACGTGGTGGTTCGTGAGCACGAAGCCCTCGGGCGAGACGATCACGCCCGAGCCGAGGCTCGTCACACGCTGGCGCGGCAGGCGCTCGGCGAGATCGGGAAAGTAGCGACGCAGCAGCGCGTCATCGGCGAGCGGGCTCCGCTGCCGCATCTCCTTGCTCGTGTAGATGTTGACGACGGCAGGCATCGCGCGCTTCGCGGCGTCCGCGTGACTCGTGACGGCCGGGTTCGTCACAGGCGTCGACGTCTCCTGCTGGAGCACGACGCCCGGCTCCCGCGCATTGCCGCGGCCGAGCAGATCCGGTCGCAGCGTCGCGACGACGAACAGCGTGGCGAGGCACAGCGTGCATGCCTGCGCGAACAAGAGCCAGAGCTTGCGCAACACGAAACGAGGGCTCCGAAGGGCGAACTCCGGGTGAATTATAGTCGCGTGCTGCGCTGCGGCAGCCGGCTCGCTCGGGGGGTCGTCCCGGCAGGATCGCGGCACCGGCGTCGCCTCGAAGACACCTTGCCAACCAGCTGATTCCGATCGGCTTTTAGCGTCCGGACCCGCTATGGACTTCCGGCGCGGCCCCCAAATCCCTTATAATCGACGAGTTTTGCGAAGTGGCGCCCCGTCGTGCGGCGCGGAGCGGCAGGCAGGGAGGAATGGGTCGTCATGGCGGAAGTCACCGTGGACAAGGGGAAGCGCCGCTTCCTCGTCGGCGCGACGAGCGTCGTCGGCGGCATCGGTGGCGTCGCCGCGGCGATGCCGTTCGTGCTGTCGCTTTTCCCGAGCGAGCGCGCGAAGGCCGCCGGCGCGCCGGTCGAGCAGGACATCGGCAAGATGGAGCCGGGCCAGCAGATCACGCTCGAGTGGCGTGGCCGCGTGGTCTGGGTGATCAACCGCACGAAGCCGATGCTCGAGTCGCTGTCGAAGCTGGACAAGCGGCTCGCCGATCCGAATTCGGAGGTTCCGCAGCAGCCACCGTACTGCAAGAACGAGCATCGCTCCATCAAACCCGAGTATCTCGTCGCCGTCGGGATCTGCACGCACCTGGGCTGCTCGCCGACGTACCGTCCCGAGGTCGCGCCCGCCGACCTGGGCCCTGACTGGCTGGGCGGCTTCTTCTGCCCGTGCCACCAGTCGAAGTTCGACCTCGCGGGTCGCGTGTACAGCGGCGTTCCCGCACCGACCAACCTCGTGATCCCGCCGCACAAGTTCCTGTCCGAGACGCGCATCGTCATCGGAGTCGGCGAAGACGGCAAGTCGGCGTAGTAGGGCCTGTTAACGCTATGGACACGAACGCGTTGCAGAGCCAAAAACGCCCAGCGCAAGGCGCAAGGGCGAAGGCGGGTCGGACACCCGGCGAGCCTTTGCAACGCAGCGATGGGCGTTCTCGGCAGCAACCCGAAGGGCACGGGTGCCCTGAGGCGCCACTCTTTGTTGCTCTCCTCGCCAAGACCTTTCGTCTTGGCTTCCGATTTTGGCAACTGAGCTGCCGCGATTGGCGCCCCAGGGCACTCGTTCGCGTTTGCGCCCATAGCGTTGACAGGCCCTAGGCCATGGAAAAGCTCCTGCGCTGGATCGACGACCGCTTCCCGCTCACCGCGCTCTGGGAGTCGCAGTGGGGCAAGTACGTCGCGCCCAAGAACTTCAATGTCTGGTACTACTTCGGCTCGCTCGCGGCGTTCGCGCTGGTGGTGCAGATCGTCACCGGCATCTTCCTCACGATGAGCTACAAGCCCGACGCGGCGAAGGCCTTCGAGTCGGTCGAGTACATCATGCGCGACGTGTCCTGGGGGTGGTTCATCCGCTACCTGCACTCGACCGGCGCATCGCTGTTCTTCGTCGTCGTCTATCTCCACATGTTCCGCGGGCTCATGTACGGCAGCTACCGGAAGCCGCGCGAGCTCACGTGGATCTTCGGCTGCCTGATCTACCTCTGCCTCATGGGCGAGGCGTTCTTCGGCTACCTGCTCCCGTGGGGGCAGATGTCGTACTGGGGCGCGCAGGTGATCGTCAACCTCTTCTCGACGGTGCCGCTGATCGGCGAGGAGCTGGGCGTCTGGATCCGCGGCGACTACACGATCTCCGACATCACGCTGAACCGCTTCTTCGCGTTCCACGTGGTCGCGATGCCGCTCGTGCTCCTGGGCCTCGTCGCCGCGCACCTCATGGCGCTGCACGAAACGGGCTCGAACAACCCGGACGGCGTCGAGATCAAGCAGCAGCCGAAGGATCCGGCCACGGGCCTCCCGCTCGACGGGATCTACTCGCACCCGTACTACACGGTGAAGGACATCGTCGGCGTGGTCGTGTTCCTCGCCGTGTTCTCGGGCATCGTGTTCTTCGTGCCCGACATGGGCGGCTACTTCCTCGAGGCGAACAACTTCATCCCGGCCGATCCGCTGAAGACGCCCGAGCACATCGCGCCCGTGTGGTACTTCACGCCGTACTACGCGATGCTGCGCGCGGTGCCGTCGTTCCTGGGGAGCCAGTTCTGGGGCGTGATCGTGATGGGCGTCGCCGTGATGATCTTCTTCGCGCTGCCGTGGCTCGACCGAAGCCGCGTCAAGTCGATCCGCTACCGCGGTGCGCTCTACAAGTCGTGGCTCGCCGCATTCGTCGTGAGCTTCCTGATCCTGGGCTACCTCGGCGTCGTGCCGATCACGGTCTGGGGCCAGTTCCCCGACGCCTGGCCGATCCTCGGTTCCGCCGACCGGGCGACCGTCGTCGCGCGGCTGCTCACCGTCGTCTACTTCCTCTTCTTCCTGCTGATGCCTTGGTACACGGCGATCGACAAGACCAAGCCGGTGCCGGCGAGGGTGACCGGATGAAGACCGGGATCGTGGTCCCCCTGGCCGCCCTCTTGCTCGCCATCGCATTGCCTGCGGGGGCGTCGTCGGGCACCGACCTGCGGCTCGAACCGGCGCCGATCAACCGACTCGACGTCGAGTCGCTGCAGCGCGGCGCGCGCACGTTCGTCAACTACTGCCTCAACTGTCACAGCGCGAAGTACATGCGCTACAACCGGCTCACCGACCTCGGCATCACCGAGGCGATGATCCAGGACAACTTGATGTTCGCGACGGACAAGATCGGCGAAACGATGACGGTCGCGATGACGCCGCAGGAGGCCCGCGCTTGGTTCGGCACGCCGCCGCCGGATCTCACGGTGATCGCACGCGTACGCGGCGCAGACTGGCTCTACAACTACTTCCTGGGCTTCTATCGCGACGACGCCGCGGCCAGCGGTTGGAACAACCTCGTGTTCCGTAACGTCGGGATGCCGCACGTGCTATGGCGCTACTCCGGCACGAACCGCCTCGTCACCGAAGAATACGACGACCATGAGAAGGCGCAGGCGGCGGCAATCGCGGCGAAGGGCCTGGTGCTCCTGGCACCCGCCCGCAACAACAAATTCGTCGTTGAGACGCTGGCCATCGACACGCGCGGAACGATGAGCCCCACCGAGTACGAGATGATGATCGCCGATCTCGTCAACTACCTCGACTACATGGGCGAACCGGTCAAGAACAAGCGGATCAGCCTCGGGCTACTCGTGCTCCTGTACCTCGGCGTGCTGTTCGTGTTCGCCTATTGGTTGAAGCGCGAATACTGGAAGGACGTCCACTAGCGCGGCGATCGTCAAGCTGCTGCGGAGCCGGTCTGCGTCTTTGCGCACCTATTCGGAATCCTCATGTACTACCGTGTACATTCCGGTTCCTCGCAGTCGCGCGCCTAGCATCCGGCCCTCTTTGCGACGATTTCCGACTCGCCGCTCGGCCCCGCGGCAACCCAACCGACTCTGCCGCCGCGCGAGGAGAACAAAACCATGATGACACTCTACTCAGGGACCACCGATCCTTTCAGCCAGCGCTGCCGGATCGTGCTGCACGAGAAGGGGATGGACTTTCAGATCATCGACGTCGACCTCGACAACAAGCCCGAGGATCTCGCCGTGATGAATCCTTACAATCAGGTGCCGGTGCTGGTCGAGCGCGACCTGGTGCTGCACGAGTCGAACATCATCAACGAGTACATCGACGAGCGCTTCCCCCACCCGCAGCTGATGCCGGCCGATCCGGTGATGCGCGCGCGCGCACGGCTGTTCCTTCACCGGTTCGAAAAGGAGCTCTTCATCCACATCGACGCGCTCGAGGGCAACAACCAGAAGCAGATCGAGCGCGCGCGCAACCTCGTCCGTGACAGCCTCCTGCAGATCGCGCCGGTGTTCGCGAAGCACAAGCACATGCTGGGCGAGGAGTACTCGATGCTCGACGTCGCGATCACACCGCTCCTGTGGCGGCTCGACTACTACGGGATCGCGATGCCCAAGCCAGCCGCGCCGCTCATGAAGTACGCGGAACGGCTGTTCGCGCGGCCGGCGTTCTCCGAGGCGCTCACGTCCGCCGAGCGGGGAATGCGGAAGTAGTCGCGAACACGGCGGGCGAAGCCAAGGAGCGCAGCTCGCGTCGCCGTGTGAGCGACAGCGGCCGACGCCGCCACTGCAACGATGATCAACGGTGGTTCGGAGGCCGCGGCGAACACGGCGGGCGAAGCCAAGGAGCGCAGCTCGCGTCGCCGTGTGAGCGACAGCGGCCGACCTCGCGATCGCAACGATCATCCACGTCGGTCCGTCCGGAGGCCGCGGCGAGCACGGCGGGCGAAGCCAAGGAGCGCAGCTCGCATCGGCGTGCGAGCGACAGCGGCTGGCGCCGCCACTGCAACGATGATCAACGGTGGTTCGGAGCCGAGCGAGCGCGGCGGGCGAAGCCAAGGACGCCCGCGCGGGCGGGACGGGCGGTCGGCCGCATGCGCCGCTGGTCGGTTGGTCCCGTGGCTTCCTCCGGTGGCGGCTTGACCCCGCGGCGCCGCGGCGTAATATCTCCTGACCATGTCCGAGCAATCCGCGAAGCCGTACCTCGTCCGCGCCATCTGCGAATGGTGCGCGGACAACGGCTTGACGCCGTACCTGGCCGTCAAGGTCAACGCGCAGACGCGCGTGCCAGCGGCATTCGTCAAGAACGGCGAGATCGTGCTCAACATCAGCAACTCGGCGACGCGCCGGTTGACCATCGACAACGACTGGGTCCAGTTCTCGGCGCGCTTCTCGGGAACCTCGCAGGAAGTCGCGGTGCCGATGAGCGCTGTCTCCGGCATCTTTGCGAAGGAGACGGGATACGGATTCGCGTTCACGATCCCGCAGGACCCGGCGGCCGCGCTCGGCGCGGCGACGATGCCACACGACCAGGATATCGATGCGGCGCTCGACCGCGATATCCAGGACGCCCGCGACGCGAAGGAGGGCGGCAAGGGCAAGCCGCGCCCGTCGCACCTGCAGGTCATCAAATAGCCGGCGCGCGCCGGATCAGTACGGTTCGATCCAGCCGCTCGCGTAGACGCGCACGCGCGTGCCCGGCTGCATCGCGAAGCTCACGTTCGCGCCGGCGAAGCGCACGTCGATGCGGTGGGTCCCCGCGAATGGCGTCGGGATGGTGAGCGTATACGGCGTCTGCGCGAGCATCGCGGAACCGCCGTCGACGACGCGCGTCATCGTCACACCGGGCACGTGGTCGGGACGTACGCGCACGACGCGCCCGAACTGGTTGCGGCGGCCGGCCGCGTCGACGACCTCGATGGTCAGCGCCTGCCGGTTGATCTCCGGGCGAGATGTTGCGCGCGACGACGGTCGGGCGGATGCCGCGCGAGAGCACGAGGTCGATCGCGCCGTCGCCGTCGTAGTCGTAGGCGGCAACGGGCCCGAACGACAGGTCGTCGAGTAGCGTCAGCGGATCGCGTTCGAAGCGCTCGCCCGTGTTGAGGAGAATGAACGGCGCCGCCTGGGAGCCCGCCGGCGACGACGACGTCCTCGCGGCCGTCGCCGTTGAAATCGGCGACGTTGACGCCATAGACGTCCGAGTTCAGGTACTGCGGCATCACGTCGCGGCGCGTGAATCGCGTTCCGTCGTACTCCCACAGCGCCGGCCCGTAAATGGGGTGGTGGATGATGAGGTCGAGATTGCCGTCGTTGTTCCAGTCGAGGAACTTGATGCCCTCGTCGAAGTCGCCCGGCAGCCCGACGGCGGCGGTCACGTCGGTGAAGGTCAGGTTGCCGTTGTTGCGGAAGAGCCGCCCGGCCACGTAGAAGTCGATCCAGCCGTCGCCGTCGTAGTCGACCGCCTGCGCACCCTCGACGCGATGGTCGACGGGTACGCCGCGCAGCGCGACCCCGGCGGCGTCGGCGACGTCGGCGAAGTGCCCGCTGCCGTCGTTGACGAGCAGGTACGAGTGCTCGCTCGGGCTGTTGTGACTGTAGAACGGAATGAACAGGTCGATCGCGCCGTCGTTGTTGAAGTCGGCCGCGAGAATCGTCTCCCCGTAGCCGCGGATGTCCATGCGCCGCGAACGCCGGATCCTCGGTGAAGTGGCCGGCGCCGTCGCCCAGGTAGAGACGCGCGAACGAGGCGGCGTTGGCCGACGTCCGAGTACGTGTTGCAGACGAGATCGACGATGCCGTCGCCGTTGAAGTCGGCAGCGCGGCAGTCGCGGTTTACGCGGCCGGGCGAGAACAGGCGTCGCGAGACCCGCGGCGGCGAGGTCGATGCCCTCGATCGTGGTGCCGCCGTTGTGTCCGCCGAGCGGCTCGAAGCGGCCGTCGCGATCGAAGTCGGCGACCGTCGGCGTCAGGAGCCCGCCGCCGAACGCCCGGATCGGCCGGCTCTGCGCGGCGAAGAGCGCCGGCGTGGCGGTCGTCTCGACGACGAAGTTCCCGGAGACCGGAAGATCGGTGGCGGTGCCGAACGATTCGCGGATCGAGACCGCGCCGGACGCCGGATCCGTCGCTCACGAACCATTCGCCGCCGCGGTAGACGACGAGATCGGGCTTGCCGTCGCCGTTCCAGTCCGCGACGAGCGGCACGTCGCCCTGGAGCGCCGCCCAGGACGTAGGTGACGGCTGCGCGTGCCGTCGCGCTTCGTGTCGAAATACCAGATTCCGTCGCGAAAGATGCCGAAATCGGCCCTGCCGTCGCCGTCGACGTCGGCGAGCACGGGAATGTCGCCCTGATTTCCGCCGAAATGGTGCTCGCAGCGCGACGGAGGCAGTCGCGCGCGGTGCTCACGAACCAGGCGCCGTCGCGGTAGACGACGAGATCGGCGCGGCCGTCGCCGTCGACGTCGCCGATGAGTGGGACGTCCTGCGGATCGCCGCCGAACGCGTACATCTCGTCGGCGGTGCCGTCGATGCCGCGGTCGACGAGCCAGATCCCCGCGTTGTAGAGGATGAGGCTGCTTCGTCCCGTTGCCGTCGAGGTCGGCCGCGAGCGCATGGGTCGCCGCCACGCGGGGATACGGCGCGAGATCGGGACGCGTGCCGGGCAGCGTCTGGAAATAGAACGCCATGTCGGCGGGACGATAGATCGCGAAGTGCGACGAGCGACGGCGGTACTTGGGCGCGGTCAGCGCGCGGTCGAGGCGGCCCGCGAGCGGCTGGTCGCCGGCGGCGCCGTAGAACGCGATGCGCAGGAGCGGGCTCTCGAAGGGATTCGTGAGCACGAACCACTCGCCGTCGCGGAAGACGCCGAGATCGCCGTTGCAGTCGCCGTCCCAGTCGGCCACGAACGGCTGGTCGCCGGGTCGCCGCCGAGCAGGGCGACCGGAAAGGTCGATGCGCCGCGGAAGCTGCGCATACCACAGGCCCGCGCGATAGATGATGCGCTCGGCGATGCCGTCGCAGTTGAGGTCGCCCAGCATGGGGATGTCGCCCGGCTCGCCGCCGAAGACGTCGATGCGGTCGGCGACGCCGTCGCGGTCGCGTACTCGTATACCACACCCCATTTCGGTAGATTACAAGATCGACACGGCCGTCGCCGTCGACATCGCCCAGGAGCGGAACGTCACCTGGCGCGCCGCCGAAGTAATACGTCACGTCAGGCACGCCGTCCTGGTCGAAGTCGACGGTCCAGACGCCCGCGCGGTAGGTCACGATGTCGGCGAGGCCGTCGCCGTCCATGTCGGCGACGAGCACGCGCTCCGGCGCGGACGCAAGGTAGACGAACGTGCGATTCGGAATGCTGTCACCGTCGAAGTCGAGGTACAGAACCCCTGTATGCGGACGGTAGACGCCCGAGATCGAGCGGAAGTCCTGCACGTGCGGAGCCGCTGCCAAGGATCGCCGCCGCGAGCCCTATCCGGACGAGGGTGCTAACGATCCTGAACGTCAATGCGGTGCGGTGTCGAAGGAATTTGGGGCCGGTCCGGCCCTCGCATCGAGACCGATCGCGCGGCGGCAGGCCGCGCGATTATGCCATCAGCGGCGCGATTTCGCTCGACATTCGGATCGGCCTGCCGCCGGGCGGCTCGTGGCGCGAACCCGCTGACGGCGCGGGTAGAATTCCCTCAGGGCCGGCATAGCTCAGTTGGCAGAGCAGCGGTTTTGTAAACCGTAGGTCGTGGGTTCGATTCCTACTGCCGGCACCCCCGCAGGAATCGTCGATGCAGGTCGCCGCGAGCTCGCGGCAAAGGCCTGCACGTCGGCTGCGCTCCGCGACACCTGGGGATCCACCGTCCATGCCGCTCGTGAGTTTCAAGCCGACGAAGGCGAGGCTCGTTATCGAGGATGGCAAGGATAGCGTGCTCGTCATGAAGGTCACGGTCGCGAAGGGCGAGACCGTCGAGCTCTCCGACGGCGGCCGCCTCGAGGCGCTGTCGGGCGTGCTGCGCATCCGCGAGCGCAAGTCGAATGCCTCGCGCGGGAACGCGGCGATCGGCTCGCTGGTCTTCATCAGCGAGTCGGGCCGCGGCCCGGACTACATTCCTGCCAAGTTCCAGATCAACCTCGGCATGGCCGCCGAGAAATTCGAGCCGCTCCTGCGGGTTGCATTGTCGGGACGGCTGCCGAACAAGTTCTTCGTCGATGCGGGGGAGCGCGTGTCCTCGAGAGAGACGCGCGGGCTCTCCTACGGGTTGCGGCGCGACGGGCGCACGAAGATCTGGGACACGACGACGTTCCGGACGCTGCCCATCACGAACTTCGCGATGATCCTGCCGATTGAAGTGCCCGAACCGCGCGAGAACGGCGATGGCAGCGGCGGCACTCCCGCGGAGCACTATCCGGTCGAGTCGATGGCCACCAACGCGCAAGTCGCGGAGCTGGTCGACGACCTGCTCGTGTTTCAGAGCGAGACGCGCAACACCCTCTATGCGATGGTCGCGATCGTCGCCGTTGTCGTAGTGCTTACGCTCGTCTTCGGCCTCGTCCTGCTGTTCCGCTGACGCGTGGAAGCGCGGGCCCGCGATACGTGAGCGCGCGGTCCGGATCTGGGTCAACCGGTTTCGCTTCCCATCCCGCACTGCTATGCTGCCGGCTCGATCCGCGGCACGGAACTTCGACGATGAACCAGCTCGATTTCGCAAATCGCAAGGCCGTCGTTACCGGCGGCGCGGCAGGCATCGGCTTCGCGATCGCGCAGCGTCTCGCGTCGAGCGGCGCGTCGATCGCGCTGTGGGACCGCGACCCTGCGGCGCTCGCGCACGCCGAGACCGCTCTGGGCCGCGGAACATTGACGCAGACCGTGGACGTCGCCGATGCCGACGCCGTCGCGCGCGCGGCGCAGGATGCCGAGCGCGCGCTCGGGGGCATCGACGTCCTCGTTTGCTCGGCCGGAATCACCGGCCCCAATACGACGACGTGGGAGTATCCGGTCGATGCGTGGCGGCAGGTGATCGACGTCAACCTGAACGGCCTCTTCTACTGCAACCGGGCCGTCGTGCCGGTGATGCTGAAGCGCGACTATGGCCGCATCGTCAATATCGCGTCGGTGGCGGGAAAGGAAGGCAACCCGAACGCGCCCGCCTACAGCGCGTCGAAGGCGGGCGTGATCGGCCTCACGAAGTCGCTGGGCAAGGAGCTCGCGAAGTCCGGCATCCGCGTCAACTGCGTGACGCCGGCGGCGGTGCGCACGGCGATCTTCGACCAGATGACCCAGCAGCACATCGACTTCATGCTGTCGAAGATTCCGCTGGGTCGTTTCGGCGGCGTCGACGAGATCGCCGCGCTGGTCTGCTGGCTCGCGAGCGAGGAGTGCAGCTTCTCCACCGGCGCCGTGTTCGACCTCTCGGGCGGACGCGCGACCTACTAGCGGCGCGAGTGGCGAGCCGGGGCCCCGGCCGAAGGCAAAGGGGAGCGAGCGATCGCGAGTCGCCGCACGCGGCCGACGGCTCGGCACAACGATCAGTCGCGACCTTGCGGAGGCCGCGGCCGGACCTCCAGCACGAGCTTGCCGACGAGCGTCCCCGATTCCATGAGTGCGTGTGCCGCGGCGGCGTCCGCGAGCGAAAACACGCGGTGGACGACGGTCTTCACCTCGCCGCGCTCGATCAGCGGCCATACGTGCCGCCGGAGCGATCGCGCGAGCTCCAGCTTGCGCTCGAGCGGGCTCGCGCGAAGCGTCGACCCGGTCACGGTCAGCCGTCGCAGCATGATGTGGCGCCAGTCGATCTCGACCTTGCTTCCGCGCAGGAAGGCGATGATCACGAGGCGGCCCTCGAGCGCGAGGCAGCGGAGATTCTTCTCGATGTAGTCACCGCCGACCATGTCAAGGACGACGTCAACGCCGCGCTTGCCGGTGATGCGCGCGACGTCGGCGACGAAGTCCTGCGTCCGGTAGTTGATCGCGTGGTCGGCGCCCATCGTCCGGCAGAACGCCGTCTTCTCGTCGCTTCCTGCGGTCGCGATCACGGTGGCTCCGAGCTGCTTTGCGATCTGGATCGCCGTCAATCCGATGCCGCTCGTGCCGCCATGGATCAGCGCGGTCTCGCCGGCGCGCAGTCGCCCGCGGTCGACGAGGTTGTTCCAGACGGTGAAGAATGTTTCGGGCAGCGAAGCGGCCTCGACCAGCGAAAGGCCGGTCGGGATCGGCAGACACCAGCCCGCCGGTGTCGTGCAGTATTCCGCATAGCCTCCGCCGGGCGTCAATGCGCATACGCGGTCACCGATGGCGACGCCCGTCGCGTTAGGACCGAGCGCGACGACGGTCCCGGCCACCTCGAGGCCTATGATCGGCGATGCATCGGCCGGCGGGGGATACGCACCCGCCCGCTGCAGGCAGTCGGGTCGGTTGACGCCCGCCGCGGCGACCTCGATCAGCACTTCGCCGGGCTTAGGGTGCGGCAGCGGCCCTTCCGCGAGCGCGAGCACGTCGGGCGGGCCGGGTTCGCGCGCAGCGATGTAGCGCATCGATGTCGGGAGGGGCATGATCGTATCGTCGCGATGGCAACCGAGCGCCCATTGTAGCGAGTCTCCCGCGGCGCGCGCTTTCGCTACACTGCGATCGATGTGGAACGCCGACTCGCCCGGTAACGTCGCCTCGCTGCTTGTTCGCACCGCGCGTGCCTGGCCGCGGCTGCCGGCGCTGGCGCAGGGCGCCGATGTGGTGTGCGACTACGCTGCGCTCGCGGACCGCGCGGCGCGTATCGCCGGCGCGCTCGAGGCCGCAGGCATGCAGCCCGGCGAGCGCGTCGCGCTCGTCTCGCGCAACGTGACCGACTACGTCGAGGCGCTGTTCGGAGTCTGGTGGGCGGGACTCGTCGCCGTGCCGGTCAACGCGAAGCTCCATCCGAAGGAGCTTGGATACATCCTCGCGAACAGCGGCGCCCGCTGGGCGTTCGTCGACGTCGCGTGGCACGCGGCGATCGACGAAGCGGCGAGCGAGGCGCCGGCGCTCGAACGGATTGTCCTCTTCGGCAGCGCCGAGTTCGCCGCGCTGCGTCGCGCGACGCCGCGCGCCGAGCCCGCGCCCTGCGCAGATGGCGATCCCGCATGGCTCTTCTACACGAGCGGCACGACGGGCAGGCCGAAGGGCGTCGTCATCACGCACGGCAATCTGCGCGCGATGAGCCAAGGCTTCCTCACCGACGTCGAAGTGATCGCGCCCGGCGACGCGATCCTGCATCCGGCGCCGCTGTCGCACGGCTCGGGACTCTATGTACTTCCGCACGTCCTCGCGGGCGCCGTCAACGTCGTGCCGGAATCCGGCGGATTCGATCCCGACGAGATCGTCGCGCTGCTCGCCGCATGGGACCGCGCGTCGTTCTTTGCCGCGCCGACGATGGTGAAGCGTCTGGTCGGCGCCCCCGCGATCGGCCGCGCGCGACTCGATCGGCTGAAGAGCATCGTCTTCGGCGGCGGCCCGATGTACGTCGCCGACTGCAAAGACGCGTATCGCGCGCTCGGCCCGCGCCTCGCGCAGATCTACGGGCAGGGCGAGTCGCCGATGACGATCACCTCGATGAACCGGGCGCTCCTCGCCGATGCGCTCGCACGCGGCGACGATGCACGAATCGGCTCCGTCGGCATCGCGCAGACCGGTGTCGATGTCGTCGTCGCGGGCGAGGACGGCGCACCGCTGCCGGCGGGTAGGACGGGCGAGGTGCTCGTGCGCGGGCCGACGGTGATGGCGGGGTACTGGATGAATCCCGAGGCGAGCGCCGCGACGCTCGCGGGCGGCTGGCTGCACACCGGCGACGTCGGCGCGTTCGACGCCGACGGCTTCCTCACGCTCAAGGACCGCTCGAAGGACCTGATCATCAGCGGCGGCTCGAATATCTACCCGCGCGAAGTCGAGGAAGTGCTGCAAGCCCACCCGGACGTCGCAGAGGTTGCCGTGATCGGCCGCCCGCATCCGGAGTGGGGCGAGGAGGTGGTCGCGTGCGTCGTCGCGCGCACCGTGGTGTCCGACCCGTCCAACCACGTCGCGCTCGAGCGCGCGCTCGACGCGTTCTGCCTCGAGCGCATCGCGCGGTTCAAGCGGCCGAAGGCGTACGTGTTCCTGGCCGAGCTGCCGAAGAACAACGCCGGCAAGGTGCTGAAAACGGCGCTGCGCGCGGACCTCGCGCGCTAGTGCGCGGTCGCGGACAACGGCAGCGTGAAGGCGAAGGTCGAGCCGACGCCCGGCTCGCTCGTCACCCAGATCCGGCCGCCGTGGAGTTCGATGAATTTGCGCGAGATCGCGAGACCGAGTCCCGTGCCTTCGATCTTCTTCGACGCGGTGCCGACCTGCCGGAACTCCTCGAACACGGCGGCCTGATCCTCCGGCGCGATGCCGACGCCGGTGTCCGCCACCGAGATCTCGGCCGAGCCGTTGACGGCGCGCGCGCGGACCAGCACACGGCCTCCTCCTGGCGTGAATTTGAGCGCGTTGGTCAGGAGATTCAGGAGCACCTGCTTCACCTTGCGCTCGTCCGCGCGGATCGCGCCCAGATTCCGGTCGACGTCGTGCGCGAGTTCGATGCCGTGACGGCTCGCGCGCTCGCGCACGAGGATCAACGCGTTCTCGATCGCGCCAGGGAGGTCGAATTCCGAGGGCTCGAGCTCCATCCGTCCGGCCTCGATCTTGGACAGGTCGAGGATGTCGTTGATGAGCGAGAGGAGGTGGCGTCCGGATTCGAGGATGTCGCGGAGGTACTCCGCCTGCTTGTCGTTGATCTCGCCAAACATCCGCTCCGGTGAGAACTTCCGAGAAACCGATGATCGCGTTGAGCGGCGTGCGCAGCTCGTGCGACATGTTGGCGAGGAATTCGCTCTTGTGCCGGCTCGCCGCCTCGAGCTCGCGGCTCTTCTGCTCGATCTCGCGGAACAGACGCGCGTTCTGGATGGCCAGCGCCGACTGCGTCGCGAACGTCTTCATGAGGTCGATCACCTCGGCCGCGAAGCCGCCGGGACCGCTGCGGTTGACGGCGAGCGCACCCAGCAGCTGATCCTCGCGGAGAAGCGGCACGCTCAGGACCGACCTATAGCCGCAACGAACGAGGACTTCGCGCAGCCGACTCGGGTAGCTCCGCTCCTCCGCGATGTCGGGGATCTCGACCGGCTCGCGAGTGACCGCGAGCCGCCCGAGCACTCCCTGACCCTTGCGGATGGGGGTGGCCCGGAGCACGTCGACCAGCTCGTCGGGCAACCGGTTCGTCGCGTGCAGCTGGAATTCCTCGCGCACGTCGTCGTACTCCCAGATCGATCCGCCGTCCAGTCCCGCGAGCTCGGTCGCGCGCGAGACGATCGTCGCCAGGACGGTCTCCAGGTTCAAGGTCGAGCTTACGGCTCGCCCGACCTCGCCCAGCGCCTTCAACTCGCTCACCGAGCGCGTGAGCTCGCGCGTCCGTGCCTCCAGCTCGGTGAACAGCCGGACGTTCTCGATCGCGATTACGGCCTGGTCGGCGAAGGTCCGCAGCAGCGCGATTTGCGAGGCGGGGAAAGGACCCGGCTCCGGTCGGCCGACCGCGATGCCGCCGATCGCCTTTCTTTCGCGCATCAGCGGAACGGCGAGGATGCTGCGGAATCGTCCGGCTGTCGCGCGATTTCCGATCACCGGGACGTAGTCGCTGTCGTCCAGCACGTCGGGAATCACGACCACGCTCCTCGACTGGATGGCCCGCAGAACCGCCGTATCGCGTCCGAGCGGTCGCGGATAGAACGCTCGCATCGCTTCGACGTAGGCGGAATCGACGTTCACGAACGAGGCCAGGTGGACCAGCTTGCCGTCGAACGTGAAGACGTTGACCGACTCCGCGCGACACAGCTCCAGCGAGGCCTTCGCGATGGTGTCGAACACCGGCTGCACATCAGTCGGCGACTGGCTGATCACGCGCAGGATCTCGCTCGTTGCCGTCTGCCGCTCGAGCGCCTCCGTCAGGTCCCGGTTCCGCACCTCGAGCTCGTTGAATAGCCGGACGTTCTCGATCGCGATCACCGCCTGGTCGGCGAACGTCGCGACGAGCTCGACCTGCTTGTCGGTGAACGGCTCGACGCGCATCTTCCACATCACGATGACGCCGAGCAGCGCGTCGTCACGCAGCATCGGCACCGCGAGGATCGTCCGGTAGCCGCCGAGCCTTTGGACCTCGCCGCGCTGGTAGCCGTCCTGGGCGAGCACGTCGTGCCAGTGCACCGGCTCGCGCCGCATGCCCGCGAGGCCCGAGATCGAGCCCGGGCCGAGAGGGACCGGGTGCTCGCGCAGGTAGGCGAACATCTCGGGCCGATTGCTGTGACCTGCCGCGAAGCGCAGGAGCTCGCCGTCGTAGCGGTAGACGTGGCCGTGTTCGGCCCCGCAGAGCCGCGCGGCGGTCTGGATGACCGTGTCGAGCACCGGCTGGAGATCGAACGCGCTGCGGCTGATCACCTTAAGGACGTCGCCGGTTGCAGTCTCCCGCTCGAGAGCGCCGGTCAGGTCGCGGTTGCGCGCCTCGAGCTCGGTGAAGAGCCGCACGTTCTCGATCGCGATCACCGCCTGGTCGGCGAAGGTCCGCAGCAACGCAACCTGTGCGTCCGAGAAGAGCCCGACCTCGGCGCGCCATACGCCGATCGAGCCGATCGCGCTGCCATCCCGGAGCAGAGGCACGCCAAGCACGGTCCGCGCGCCGACCCGCGACCCCGGGGCCGTCGAATACTGTGGGTCGTTCATGAGATCCGACGTCTGGATCACGCGGCACTCGAGCGCGGCGCGTCCCGACACCGTGTCCGGACCTATCCTGCGGGGGTAGGCCGCCGTAAACGCGGTGCGCTCCTCCTCCGTCAAGCCGTCGGTTGCCGCGACGCTCAGCGTTTCGCCGTCGAGAAGGTAGACGCCGCTGAACGTCGCGTCACACAGCAGCCGGGCGCTCCGCACGATGCTTTCGAACACGGGTTGCACGTCCGTCGGCGACCGGCTGATCACGCGCAGGATCTCGCTCGTCGCCGTCTGCCGTCCGAGCGCCTCGGTGAGCTCGCGATTGCGCGCCTCGAGCTCGGTGAAGAGCCGCACGTTCTCGATCGCGATCACCGCCTGGTCGGCGAACGTCCGCAGGAGGGCGACGTGATTCTCGGGAAACGCGCCGGCCTCGGGGCGTCCGACGGCGATGGCGCCGATCGGGCTTCCCTCGCGCATGAGCGGCACCGACAGGATGCTGCGGAAGTTCCCAGCGAGCGCCCCGGCGGTCGGCGCGAATTCCGTGTCCAGGACGACGTCGGGGATCTCGACCACGCCGCGGGTCAGGATCGCCCGGGTGGCCGCCATCTCGCGGCCAGGCGGTCGCGGCCAGAGCCTGCGGATGGCATCTGCACCCGCGGGCGTCAGGTTCACGAGCGCGGCCAGGTGGACCAGCGTACCGTCGTAGGTGAAGACGTTGGCCGAGCTGGCTCCGCACAATTTCAGCGCGGACGCGGCGATCGCGTCGAACACCGGCTGCACGTCGGTGCGCGACCGGCTGATGACGCGCAGGATCTCGCTCGTCGACGCGAGCTGGTTGCGCGCCTCCGCGAGCGCGTCCTTCGATGCAGCGGCGTTGCGGCCCGCGGCCGCCGCGGGCGCGCGCCGCCCGGAACGGGCCCGTTCTGCTGGCTTGCCGCGTGCAGGCATCGACCTCCCCGTCGTCGCAGATGCGCGGCTCGGGCCGCGGGAAACTGGGCACGGCGACGCTACCCTGTTGCCTCCGACGGGTCAAGAACGGCCGGCGACGGCGCGCGCTCGGGCAACGCATGCCGAGCCACGACGAGCGAAAGGAAGGCGAGAGCGTAGCCGATCGCCAGCAGCCACAGCGTCGGCCGGACGCCGATGCCCTCGGCGAGCGCGCCGCCGATCAGCGCGCCGATGGGCGTCAGCGTGCCGTTGGCGACCTGGAACGTCGCCGCCGCGCGCCCGAGGGCCTCGGACGGCAGCAGCCGCTGCCGCAGCGTCGTCTCGTTGACGAGATAGACGGTCAGCACGCCGTCCCCGACGACCTGGGTCGCGATCAGGAACGCCATCGCGATCCATGGCACCGGGGGCGCGAGCGGGATGAGGACCTGCATGGCCGCTCCGAGCGCGAGCGTCCAGAGCAGGGTCCGGCGCGGGCCGTAGCGAATCGCGGCGCGGCCGGAGAACGCGGCGCCGGCGAGCGCGCCGACCCCGCCGCAGCCGATCGTGATCCCGAGCTCGATCGGCGAAAGCCCGAGTGTCTTGAGCGCGAAGAGCGTGTACAGCGCGGCCATGAAGCTGCCGAAGAGCGTCATCGTCGCCGCGGCGATGAACAGTGCGCGGATCGCGGGATCGCGCCACACGACGTGGATCCCGGTGCGCACGTCGCCGAGCAGCGACGCCGCGACCGGCGGCGCGGAAATCGTCTCGCGCTGGCGGATGCGCGCAATCAGGAAGGCCGAGGCGACGAACGAGGCGGCGTCGACAGCGATCGCGATCGGTGCCGTCAGCCACGCCACAAGCGCGCCGCCCAGCGCCGGCCCCGTGATCTCGGCGACCGCATCGACCGCCTCGCGCTTGCCGTTGGCCTCGAGCAGCTGCTCGCGCCTAACGAGGTCCGTGATGAACACATGATCGGCGAGCTCGAAGAGTACGGTCGCGACGCCGGTGATCGCGGCGACGGCATAGAGGAGCGGCAGCGAGAGCGTGCCCGACCACGCAGCCGCGGGAATCGTCAGCAAGGCGACACAGCGGACCACGTCCGCGCCGATCAGGATGGGCCGCCGGCGGTGGCGATCGACGAACCCGCCGCCGAACCACGCGAGGAGGGCACGCGGCAGCGTGAGCGTCACCGCGAGAAGCCCCAGGTCGAGCGCCCCGGCGCCCGCGACCAGGATGGCGGCCATCGGCAGCGCGGTCCGCGTGACCCGCGAGCCGACCGCCGAGATGCCTTGCGCGCTCCACAGGAGCACGAAGTCGCGATGGCCCCACAGACCCTCGCGCGGGAGCCACGCGCGCGGGCCGCTCAATACACGACCCGCACGTTCTCGGGAGTGAGCCAGTCGCGGAGCTGCGCGATCAGCATCTCGTCGGGATTCACGCGCCACGCTTCGGGCAGCTCGATCTCGCCGCCGACGCCACGATTGCGGTACTCGACGACAACCGGGCACGCGCCGGGACGGAAAGGCGCGATGAGCTCGGCCAGCCGCCCGGCATCGGCGCCGCCGTTGCACGCGAGGCGCAGGCCCTTCGCATAGCGTTTGCGAATCGCGGCGAGGTCGTAGACGGCATCGGCGACGATGCGCAGCCCCTGCATCTGGCCGTCGTCGGCGATACGCTGCTGGATCTTCGCTTCGACGATCACGAGCTGGTCCTCGCGCAGAAGGCTCCGCGCGGCGTCGAACGTCTCGTTGAAGACGACGACCTCGGCCGAGCCGCCGCCGTCGTCGAGCGTCACGAACGCCATCTTGCCGCGCCGGCTCGACTGTACGCGCAGGCCCGTGACGATGCCGGCCACGAGCACCGCGTCCCGGCGCGGCTGCAGGCTTGCGAGCGGCGTGCGGACGAGCGGCGCGAGCTCCGCCGCGTAGCCATGGTACGGATGCCCGGACAGGTAATAGCCGACCGCCGCCTTCTCATGGACGAGCCGCTCGGCGTCGGTCCACTCGCGCGCGGCGACGAGCGGCAGCGGGGCTGCCTGCTCCTCCGCGAAGAGCGACACCTGCGACGCCTGGGCCTCGGCATGCTCGGCCTCGGCGAGCGCGGCGCCGACCGAGGCGTAGAGCGTCGCGCGCCGCGCATCGATCGTGTCGAACGCGCCCGCCTTGATCAGCGCCTCGACGACGCGCCGGTTGACGAGCCGCTTGTCGACGCGGCGACAGAAGTCGAACAGATCGCGGAACGGGCCGTCCGCCTCGCGCGCGGCGACGATCGATGCGATCGCCTGTTCCCCCGTGCCCTTGATGCCGCCCAGCCCGTAGCGGATCCGCGTCGCGTCGACCGGCTCGAAGCGGTAGTTCGATGCATTGACGTCGGGCGGCAGGACGTCGAGCCCCAGCGCGAGCGCGTCGTCGCGGAGCCCGCGCACCTTGTCGGTGTCGTCCATCACGAGCGCGAGGTTCGCAGCCATGAACGCGCTCGCGTGGTGGGCCTTGAAGTACGCGGTCTGGTAGGCGACGAGCGCGTAGGCGGCTGCGTGCGACTTGTTGAAGCCGTAGCCCGCGAACTTCTCCATCAGGTCGAACAGGTGCGAGGCCTTCGACCGCGTGAACCCGTTCGCCTCGGCGCCGGCGATGAACACGTCGCGGTGCGTAGCCATCTCCTGCACGTTCTTCTTGCCCATCGCGCGGCGCAGCAGATCGGCGCGGCCCAGCGTGTAGCCGCCGATCGCCTGCGCGATCTGCATCACCTGCTCCTGGTAGATCATCACGCCGTGCGTCGGCGCCAGGATCGGCTCGAGTCGCGGGTCGACGTAGTCGGCGCGCTCGCGCCCGCTCTTGCGCGCGATGTAGTCGGGGATGAGCTCCATCGGCCCGGGGCGATACAGCGCGACCAGCGCAATCACGTCCTCGAAGCGGGTCGGCGGCGCCTGCTTCACGAGGTCGCGCATGCCGCGCGATTCGAACTGGAACACGGCGGCGGTATTGCCGGTGCGGAAGATGTCGTAGGCGGCCTTGTCGTCGAGCGGCAGCGTGTCGAGCGTGAGCGCGAACGCCGGGTCGAGCCCGCGGACGTAGCGCAGCGTCCAGTCGAGAATCGTCAGCGTGGTCAGGCCCAGGAAGTCGAACTTGACGAGGCCGATCGCCTCGACGTCGTCCTTGTCGAACTGCGACACCATGCCGTCGGCGCCGGCCTGCGTGTACAGCGGACAGAAGTCGGTGAGGCGTCCGGGCGCGATCAGCACGCCGCCCGCGTGCATTCCGACGTTGCGCGTCAGGCCCTCGAGCGATTCGGCGAGCTCGAGCAGCCCGCGCACCTCCTCCTCGGTCTTCTCGCGCTCGGCGAGCAGCGGCTCCATCTCTCGCGCCATCTTGAGCGTGATGAGCTTGCCGGGCTGGAACGGGATCAGCTTCGCGATGCCGTCGCAGAAGGTATAGGGCAGGTCGAGCACGCGCCCGGCGTCGCGCACGACCGCCTTCGCCGCCATCGTGCCGAACGTTACGATCTGCGACACCGACTCGGCGCCGTACTTATGCTTCACGTAGTCGATGACGCGATCGCGGCCGTCCTGGCAGAAATCGATGTCGAAATCGGGCATCGATACGCGTTCGGGATTGAGAAAGCGCTCGAACAGAAGCCCGTAGCGCAGCGGGTCGAGGTCGGTGATGCCGAGCGCGTAGGCGACGAGCGAGCCCGCGCCGGAGCCGCGCCCCGGTCCGACGGGCACGCCGTTGCCTTTCGCCCAGTTGATGAAGTCGGCGACGATCAGGAAGTATCCCGCGAAGCCCATCTGCACGATCGTCTTCGTTTCGAAGGCGAGCCGCTCGTCGTAGGCCGCGCGCTTTCCCTCGCGCGCGGCGGGATCGGGGTAGAGCGCCTCGAGGCGGCGCGTGAGCCCCGCTTCGGCCTCGCGTCGCAGGTGATCGTCGAGCGTGACGCCCGCAGGCGTCGGAAACTCGGGCAGGTAGTTCCGGTCGAGCGGCAGCGCGAAATTGCAGCGCTGCGCGATCGCCACCGAGTTCGCGAGCGCCTCCGGCAGATCGACGAACGCGGCGGCCATCTCGGCCTGCGTTCGGAAATGCTGCTCCGGCGTGAACCGCTTCGGGCGCCGCGGATCGGACAGCGCATGGCCTTCCGAGATGCACACGCGCGCCTCGTGCGCGCGAAAATCGCCGGGACGCAGGAACTGGACCGGGTGTGTCGCGACGACCGGCAGGCCGAGCTCCCGCGCGAGGTCGACGGTCGCCGCGACGAGCTCGTCGTCGCCGTCGCGCCCGGCACGCTGCACTTCGAGGTAATACCGGCCCGGAAACCGCCCGGCCCATTCGCGTGCCGCCTTCGCCGCGCCGGCGCGATGGCCCTGCAGCAACATCTGCCCGACGTCGCCGTCACGCGCGCCGGAGAGCGCGATCAGCCCGTCGGCGCCTTCGTCGAACCACTCGCGACGGAGCTCCGCACGACCGCGGTGGGCGTTGCCGCGGTAGGCGCGTGTCAACCACTCGGCGAGCCGGAGGTATCCCGCCCGCGTCTGCGCGAGGAACAGTGCGCGAAACGGCGCATCGCGCTCGGCGTCGTGCGTGAGCCACACGTCGCAACCCCACAGCGGCTTTACGCCGGCCGCGCGCGCCGCCTTGTAGAACTTGACGAGGCCGAACGCGTTGCCGAGGTCCGTAAGCGCCAGAGCGGGCATCGCATCGGCGACTGCGGCGCCGATCGCCTGGTCGATGCGCACAGTCCCGTCGACGATCGAGTACTCGCTGTGCAGACGCAGGTGGACGAACGCAGGTGCGGACATGGCGGAACGATGCGGAGTGCTAGAATTCTAACCCGTCCGTCGTGCGCGCCGATCGCTTCGCGTGTCCTGCTCGTCTACTCTCGTGTTGAACGCGCGTTCGCTCCTCGCCGCGAGCGCGCTGGCCATGATCGCGGGCGGCTGCGCGACGCCCGGCGCCGGACCGGCGGCACCCTCGGAACCGGCCGCGCCCTCCTCACCGGCCGCTGCGCCCGCGCCACGCAACGTCGAGCCGCCGCCGCCCAACGTCAACCTGTCCGGCTTCCCGTTGCCGTATCGCCAGGGCTACGCCGACGGCTGCGCGAGTGCGGGCGGTACCGAGCGCAAGGACACGACACGCTTCGCCGCGGAGGGCAACTATCGCACCGGATGGCAGGACGGCCTCGCCCTCTGCCGGAAGAAGTGACGAAGCGCGCAGGCGTGGTGTGAAGCGCGCGACCTCGCACCGGATCGCGCTGCGCGGACTCTCGCACCACGTGCTCACCTGGGGCGATCCAGCTGCGCCCAAGCTCTTCCTGCTGCACGGGTGGATGGACGTCGCCGCGTCGTTCCAGTTCCTCGTCGACGCGTTCGAGCGCGAGATTCACGCGATCGCGCCGGACCTGCGCGGCTTCGGGCGCAGCGAATGGCAGGCGCAGGGCTACTGGTTTCCCGACTACGTCGCCGATCTCGAGGCACTGATCGATGCGCTCGCGCCCGGCGAGCGGGTGGACCTCGTTGGTCACAGCCTGGGCGGCAACGTCGTGATGCTGTATGCAGGCGCGCGGCCCGCGCGCGTGCGGCGCGCCGTCTCCCTCGAAGGCTTCGGCATACCGGCCGAGGACGCCGGCCGCGCCCCGAAGAAGATCGCCGCGTGGCTCGACGCACTCGCCGCGCCGCCTGACTTCGCGCCGTACGCGAATCTCGACGCGGTCGCCGACCGCCTGCAGAAGAATAACCCGCGGCTGCCGCGTGAGGCGGCGAACTTTCTCGCTTCGCACTGGGCGGAGACGCTGCCGGATGGATGCGCGCGCCTTCGTTCCGATCCGCGCCACAAGCTGCCCTTCCCGACGACCTACCGCGTCGAGGAGGCGTACGCCGTCTGGCGGGAGATCGTCGCACCGACGTTGTGGGTCGCCGCCGCGGAATCGTCGATCCCCAAGTGGCTCGGCGATCATCCGGAAGGCGAGGCGGGCGCCGACGGCCTCGACGGAATCCGGCGGCGCATGGCGCACATTCGCGATGCACACCTCGTTGTCGTGCCCGCCGCGTCGCACATGCTGCATCATGACCAGCCGGCGGCCGTGGCGGCCGCGATCGAGGACTTCCTCGCGGAAACGGCAGCGCGCGGATGACCGTGCCGCGTCTCCGCATTCGGACCCGCCGCGCCGCGTACGCCGCGCTTGTGCTGCTGACGCTGATCTGGGGTTTCAACTGGATCGCGATGAAGCAGGCGCTCGTGGATGCCCATCCGCTCGTGTTCAATGTGCAGCGGACGTGGGTCGCCGTCGCCGTGCTGTTCGGCGCCCTGTTCGTCCGCCGAGGCCCACTGCTCCCGGAGGACTGGATAGCCGCCCTCGTCACCGGCTTCTTCCAGACGACGATCAATTTTCTGTCGACGACGATGGCGCTCGCGGGCGGCGGCGCCGGGCGCACGTCGGTGCTCGTGTTCACGATGCCGTTCTGGACGCTGCTCATCGCGTGGCCGGTGCTGCATGAGCGCGTGCGCGGCCTGCAGTGGCTCGCGATCGCCGCCGCGTTCGCCGGGCTCGCGTTCGTCGTCGAGCCGTGGAACTGGCGCGGCGATCTCGCGCCGCGGCTCTGGGCGGTCCTTTCGGGCTTCGGCTGGGCGGCGGGGACCGTCGCGACGAAGTACTACCAGCAGCGGCGCCAACTCGATATGCTGAACTTCACGGCGTGGCAGATGCTCCTCGGCGTGGTGCCGCTGACGCTCCTCGCCATCGGCGTCGACTTTCCCGATACGCGCTGGAGCCTCGCGCAGGGAGCGCTCCTCGTCTACGTGGGCGCGGTGTCGACCGCGATCGGCTTTCTGCTGTGGATCGCCATCCTGCGCGTGCTGCCGGCGGGCACGGCGTCGCTCAACATGTTCGCGATCCCCGTGATCGCGCTCGCGAGCTCCGCGTGGGTCTTCGGCGAGCGGCTGTCGGCGAGCGAATGGACGGGGATCGCGTTGATCGGCGCCGGGCTCGTGATCGTGACCGCCATCGCGCTGCGCTCGAGCCGGCGCGGCGCGACCGCGCTTGCGGTCGCCGCGCCGGGCGAAGGCGGGTAGCGGCGCGAGCGGCGAGCCGGGGGAACGCGCGAACGGCGAGCCGGGGCCCCAAGCGTGCTTGGGGAGGCGAGCAATCGGGAGCGCGTTTAGAGGCCGACCCCTGGGCGTCACGATTCGTGCGAACGGCGCGGAGGCCGAACCGGCCAAGGCGAGGGGGAGCGAGCGAACGCGAGTCGCCGCGTGAGGCCGACAGATCGGCGCAGCGACATGACTTGGCTGTGCGGAGGCCGACGGCGCGGACGGCGGTCCCGCTACGACGGCGCCTTCATCTGCGACTGCAGGTAGTTCTGCTCGCCGACTTCGCGCAGCAGATCGAGCTGCGTCTCGAGGTAGTCGATGTGATCTTCCTCGGACTCGAGGATGTCCTCGAACAGCTCGCGCGACACGTAGTCGCCTGCCTTCTCGCAGTGCGCGATCGCCTCCTTCAACATTGGATGCGCGCGGCGCTCGAGCGTGAGATCGCCTTCGAGTGCCTCACGGACGTTCTCGCCGATCAGGAGCTTGTCCATGTCCTGCATCTTGGGCAGACCCTCGAGGAAAAGGATCCGCTCGATCAGCGCATCCGCATGCTTCATCTCGTCGATCGCCTCGGCGTACTCCTTCTCGCCCAGCCGGTGGTAGCCCCAGTTGTTGAACATCCGCGAGTGCAGGAAGTACTGGTTGATCGCGGTCAGCTCGTTGCGGAGCGCACGATTCAAGTGCGCGATCACGTCGCGGTCGCCTTTCATCGGTGTCCTCGGATGGGCCTGGGGGTCGATGCGGCCGGCGAGCCACTGCTCGCCGGGGATACAAGGGCTCGTCCGTCAGTCGTCGCCGCCCGCGCGCGAGGCCTTCTCGGGCGTTGCCTGGCCGACCAGGTCTTGCGCGCAGTCTGCGCATCGTCCG
Organism: uncultured beta proteobacterium; assembly: GCA_963830485.1. Taxonomy (GTDB): domain Bacteria; phylum Pseudomonadota; class Gammaproteobacteria; order Burkholderiales; family Casimicrobiaceae; genus CAIWHR01. The sequence goes on along the minus strand of CAWHNE010000012.1, from coordinate 92,730 downwards.
CAACGGGCACCGACACCGAGCGAGTGCTTGATGTCGGCGAGCGTGCGGGCGCCCAGCGCGACGGCGCCGCGGATTTCGCGGTCGGTGACGGCGTTGCAGACGCAGACGTACATGAGAAGGGTAGAAATGAGAATTGTTCGCATCATGACCGGGAAATCCCGCCGGCTCAAGGGGCGGGATTGATCGCCGTCAAGGATCCGGCATCGCGGCAGCGCGCGTCGCTGGCGGGCGGCCGCCGCGCCGAGCGCGAGCGGACGGCGTGATTGTTCAGAGTGTTTCTGAATCAGCACGATGCGATCGCCAACCCTGGTGCCGTATTGAGCGTCCGTGTCCCGGCGCGCCACGGTCCGGACCGCGTGGCGCGGTAGAATGACCGGGCGCCGGCACCCCCGCCGGCGCGCTTTTTTCGCGGTCCCCGATGAATACGCCCGCCCCCGACGTGTCCCGGCTCCGGATCGACCGTGGCATCCCGGCCGTCCGCTCGCGCCGGCGGCGCCGGTGGATCGGTCTCGCCATGGTCGCCGCCGCCATCGGCGCAGGCGCGTCGTGGTACCTCGCGCAGCCGCGCGTGATTGCCGTGCAGACCACCCCCATCGTCACCGTCTACCCTTCGCAGCAGTACGTCGTGCTGAACTCGAGCGGCTACGTGGTCGCGCAGCGCAAGGCAGCGATCGCTTCGAAGGCGACCGGCCGCCTCGAGTGGCTCGGCGTGGCCGAGGGCTCGCGCGTCAAGGCGGGCGAGGTGATCGCGCGGCTCGACAATCGCGACGTCGTGGCCCAGGCCGAGAGCGCGCGGGCCTCCGTGGCCGCGGCGCGCGCAGCGCTCGAGCAGGCGCGGGCCGAAGACCGGGACGCCGCGACCTCGCTCAAGCGCGACCAAGACCTGCAAGCCAAGGGCTTCGTCGCGCAGGCGGCGGTCGACACGGCTAGGATGCGCGCCGACCGCGCGTCGGCCGGCGTCGCTAACGCGCAAGCGGCGATCGCGGTCGCCGAGGCAAACGCGCGCAATGCGCAGGTGGGCGTCGACTACACGCTGATCCGCGCGCCGTTCGACGGCGTCATCCTGTCGAAGAGCGCGAACGTCGGCGACATGGTCACGCCGTTCTCGTCGGCGGTGGATTCGAAGGGTGCGGTGGTGACGATGGCCGACATGACGACGCTCGAGGTCGAGGCCGACGTCTCCGAGTCGAGCCTCGCGAAGATCGAGGTCGGGCAGCCGGTCGAGATCACGCTCGACGCCCTGCCCGACGCACGCTTCAAGGGACGGATCAGCCGTATCGTGCCAACGGTCGACCGCGCGAAGGCAACGGTGATGACGAAGGTGCGCTTCGACGCGATCGATCCGCGCGTGCTCCCGGAGATGAGCGCGAAGGTGTCGTTCCTCTCGCGGGAAGTGACGGCCGCGGACCAGAGGCCGCAGGTTGCGGTGAATCCGGATGCGCTCGCGACGCGCGACGGCCGCACCATCGTCTTCGTCGTGCGGGACGATCGCGCTGCGCTGGTCCCCGTGGCGCCGGGGATCAAGGTGGGCGAGTTGACCGCGATCGCGGGCGCGGTGAAGACGGGCGAGAAAGCCGTGCTGAAGCCGTCCGCCGATCTCGCGCCGGATGTGCTGGTCAAGGTGGCCGCCAAGTGAGCGCTGCGCGGTCATGAACGTTCCGTCGCCGGAGCCGGCGGCGCCGATTCCGGTGGCCGTCCCAAGGATGCAGCGACAGGACGACGTTCGTGCGGAGGCGGAGCCGCTCGTGTCGCTGCGCAACGTGTCGAAGTATTACGTGCGCGGGGGCCAGGTGATCCCGGTCCTGGTCGACATCGATCTCGACATCGTCGCCGGCGACTACGTTGCGCTGATGGGTCCGTCTGGTTCCGGCAAGTCGACGCTTCTGAACCTGATCGCCGGCATCGACAAGCCCACGGGCGGCGAGATCCGCGTGGACGGCGTCGACATCGCGCAGCTGTCCGAGTCCGAACTGGCCGGGTGGCGTGCGTCGCACATCGGATTCATCTTCCAGTTCTACAACCTGATGCCGGTGCTCTCGGCGTTCGACAACGTCGAGCTCCCGCTCCTCCTGACCGGCCTGTCGCGTCGGGAGCGCCGCGAGCGCGTCGCGATGGCGCTCGCGCTCGTCGGCCTGTCCGACCGGACGGACCACTATCCCAACGAGCTCTCGGGCGGCCAGCAGCAGCGCGTCGCGATCGCGCGCGCGCTGATCGCCGATCCCGCGATTGTGGTCGCCGACGAGCCGACGGGCGATCTCGACCGAGCGACCGCCGAAGAGATCCTCGATCTCCTCGACCGGCTCAACCGGGAACTCGGCAAGACGATCGTCATGGTCACGCACGATCCCAAGTCCGCCGGCAAGGCACATCGGCTGATCCACCTCGAGAAAGGTGTGCTGGCGGCCTGACGCTCGTCGTCGCCGTTGGCGCCGCCTCCCATGTTCGTCCCGCTTCTCGTCGCGAAGAACGCGCTCCGACACAAGCTGCGCACGGGGCTCACGATCGTGGGCATCATCGTCGCGATCACCGCGTTCGGGCTCCTGCGCACCGTCGTCGACGCTTGGTACGCCGGCGCGAACGCGAGCTCGAGCGCACGCCTCGTCACGCGGAGCGCCGTGTCGCTCGTCTTTCCGCTGCCGCTCACCTATGTGCCCAAGATCCGGCAGATCGAGGGCGTGCGGTCCGTATCGTGGGCGAACTGGTTCGGCGGCGTCTACGTCTCCGAGCGGAATTTCTTTCCCCAGTTCGCGGTCGACGCGCCGACCTACCTCGACATGTATCCGGAGTTCCTGCTGTCGCCGGCCGAGCGCAAGGCGTTCCTGACCGACCGCCAGGGCGCGATCGTCGGGCGTAAGCTGGCCGAGCAGTACGGCTGGAAGTTGGGCGACCCGATCCCGCTGCGCGGGACGATCTACCCGGGCACATGGACGTTCAACCTGCGCGGCATCTACGATGGCGCGGACAAGGGCACCGACCAGTCGACGATGTATTTCCACTTCGATCTCTTGAACGAGACGATCAAGAAGCTCTACCCCCGCCGCGGCGACCAGGCCGGCGTGTTCATCGTGCAGCTCAAGGATCCCGCGCAGGCGGCCGAGGTGTCGGCCGCGATCGACGCGACGTTCAAGAATTCGCTTGCCGAGACGCTGACGGAGACCGAGAAGGCGTTCCAGCTGTCGTTCGTCGCGATGACCGAGGCGATCCTGCTCGCGATCGAGGCTGTGTCGTATGTCGTCATCCTGATCATCATGGCGGTGATGGCGAACACGATGGCGATGACGGCGCGCGAGCGGGGTGCCGAATACGCGACGATGAAGGCAATCGGTTTCCCGAACGCTTTCGTCGCACTCCTGATCCTCGCCGAGTCGCTCGGCATCGCCTTGACCGGCGGGGCGATCGGCATAGCGCTCACGTTCCCTGCGGCCGCCACGTTCGCCGAAAAGATGGGCACGCTGTTCCCGATCTTCTTCGTCTCCGAGGAAACCGTGCTGATGCAACTCGGCGCGGCGGCGCTGATCGGCGTCGTCGCCGCCGCGGTGCCGGCCTGGCACGTCGCGCGCGTACGCGTCGTCGACGGCCTCAGGACTGTAGCGTGAGCGAGACGGGCGAAGCCAAGGCCCGAAGGGCGCGTCGTCGAGCGAGCGCAGGCGGGCGACCTCCACGCACGATACGATTGCATGGTAGTGCGGAGCCCGCCTAGCGAGGCCGTGCCGTGGCCATTCCGTTCGGCTACATCATCCGCAACGTCGCCGCGCGCAAGCTGACGACGGCGCTGACCGCGGGCGGGATGGCGCTCGTGGTCTACGTCTTCGCGACGGTGCTGATGCTCGCGGCGGGGCTCGAGCAGACGCTGGTCGCCACGGGACGCGACGACAACGTCGTCGTCATCCGACGCTCGGCGCAGACCGAGATCCAGTCCGGCGTCGATCGGCGGCAGGCGGGGATCGTCGAAAGCCTGCCTGACATCGCGATCGGTGAGGACGGCGAGCGGCTCTTCTCGAAGGAGCCCGTCGTGCTCATCAACCTGCCGAAGCGGGGATCGAACAAGCCGTCCAACGTCGTGATCCGCGGGGTGACGCCGGCGGGGCTCGTCCTGCGCCCGCAGGTGAAACTGGTCGAGGGCCGGATGTTCCGGCCGGGAACGTCGGAGGTGATCGCGGGCCGCGCGATCGCGACCGGCTTCCAGGGTGCCGGCGTGGGTGAGACGCTGCGCTTCGCGTCGCGCGACTGGACGGTGGTCGGCGCATTCGATGCCGGCCGCACCGGATTCGACTCGGAAATCTGGGGCGACGCCGAGCAGATGCTGCAGGCGTTTCGCCGCCTGGGCTTCTCGGCGCTGATCTTCCGTCTCGCGGACAGCGAGCGCTTCGAGGCAGTGAAGCAGGAGATCGAGTCCGATCCCCGGCTGACGCTCGAAGCGAAGCGCGAGACGCGCTTCTACGCGGACCAGTCCGAGGCACTGTCGAAGTTCATCAGCTACCTCGGCACGACGATCTCGATAATCTTCTCGATCGGCGCGATCATCGGCGCGATGATCACCATGTATGCGAGCGTGGCCTCGCGCACGGGCGAGATCGGCACGCTGCGCGCGCTCGGCTTCTCGCGCGCGGCGATCCTCGTCGCGTTCCTGGTCGAGGCGCTCCTGCTCGGCCTCATCGGCGGCATCGTCGGCCTCGCTGCCGCGTCGGCGATGCAGGCGATCTCGATCTCGACGATGAACTTCCAGACCTTTGCCGAGCTCGCGTTCTCATTCTCGCTGACGCCGCGCATCATCGCCATGTCGCTCGCGTTCGCGCTGGCGATGGGCTTCGTCGGCGGTTTTCTGCCGGCCGCGCGCGCGGCGCGCCTGAAGATCGTCGACGCGCTGCGAGCCGCATGATCACGAGAGCATGAGCGACCCGCGCGCGGCCCCGTCCGACGCTGCCGGCGTCGATGCGCACGCGGCGGCGCCGCCAGCGTCGGTTGCCGCGCTGTTCATCACGCCGACGCTGCTGTGGGGGTCGACGTGGTACGCGATCACGTTCCAGCTTGGCGTGGTCGCGCCCGAGGTATCGGTCGTCTACCGTTTCGCGCTCGCGGCGCTCGCGCTCGCCGCGTGGTGCGCCGCCACCGGTCGCTCGCTCGCGTTCCCCGCCCGCGACCATTGCTGGATCGCCGCGCAGGGCGCCGCGATGTTCGGCCTCTCCTACATCTGTCTCTACCACGCCGAGCGCTACCTTGCCTCGGGACTCCTCGCGGTGCTGTTCTCGACTATCGTATTCACGAATCTCGCGGGCGCGCGGTTGTTCTTCGATGAGCCGTTGACGGCGCGAAAGGTCATGGGCGCGCTGCTGGGCGTAACCGGGGTCGCGCTCCTGTTCCTTCCCGAGCTCTCCGCGATGCGCGCCGATCCTGGCGCGGCGCTCGGCGTGACCTTCGGGCTCACGTCGGTGCTGCTCGCGTCCGGCGGCAACATGATCGCCGTGCGGAACCAGAAGGCCGGGCTTTCGCTCATGCCGAGCGTCGCGTGGGGCATGGGCTACGGCGCGATCGTGGCGTGGGCGGTCGCGGCCGCGGGCGGCGCCGAGTGGACGTTCGACCCGCGCGCGCCCTACGTCGCATCGCTCGCGTATCTCGCCGTGTTCGGCAGCATCATCGCGTTCGGCACGTACCTGACGCTCGTCGCCCGCATCGGAGCGGGTCCGGCATCGTACGTTGGGGTGGCGATCCCGGTGGTCGCGATGAGCGTGTCGACGCTGTTCGAGGGCTACCGCTGGACGCTGCCTGCAGTCGCCGGCATCGCGTTCGCCGTCGTCGGCAACGTGCTGGTGCTGTGGAAGCCGCGCGGCGGGGCGCGGCGTTGATGCGCGGTCTCCGATCCTGGCCCCGGCTCGCCGCTCGCGCCCGCGGCGTCCGTCCCGCCAATGTGAATCGTTGCGCCGAGGGGTCGGCCGCCTGCGGCGACTCGCGATCGCTCGCTCCCCCTTGCCTTCGGCCGGGGCCCCGGCTCGCCGCTCGCGCCCGCGGCCTCCGTCCCGCCAATGTGAATCGTTGCGCCGAGGGGTCGGCCGCCTGCGGCGACTCGCGATCGCTCGCTCCCCCTTGCCTTCGGCCGGGGCCCCGGCTCGCCGCTCGCGCCGGCGGCCTCCGCACGGCTCGGGTTCGAATCGCCACACCGCGCAGTCGGCCTCCCAACGCGACTCGCGATTGCTCGCATCCCCATGCCTTCGGCACGGGGCCCCGGCTCGCCGCTCGCGCGTTCCCCGGCTCGCCGCTCGCGCCGCTACTCGAGCGACAGCTTCGCGTCGACGATCAGCTTCTTCCACGCTTCGAGGTCGGTCTGCACGATCGCGCCCAGCCGCTCTGGCGGCCCGGCAACGATCTCGGCGCCTTCGCGCGCGAGCCGGTCTTTCACCTCGGGCTGCGCGAGCACGCGATTCACTTCGGTGTTGAGCTTCGCGACGATGGCGGCCGACGTTCCCGCCGGCGCGACGATGCCCCAGTAGTTGATCACGTTGGCGTCGGGCACGCCTTCCTCCTGCCAGCTCGGCACGTCGGGGAGGAGCGGCGCGCGGCGCGCGCCCGTCACCGCGAGCGCGCGGACCTTCTTCTCCGCGATGTAGGGAAGCGTGGCCGACACCGTCCCGGTCATCGCCTGGATCTGGCCTGACAGAAGGTCGAGCGTAGCCGGCGCAATGCCCTTGTACGGGATGTGCACGACGACGGTGCCCGCCCGCGCGTTCATGAGCTCGAGCGCAAGATGGTTGATGCTGCCGGGACCGGCGGAGCCGTAGTTGAGCTTGCCTGGCTCGCGCTTCGCGAGCGCGATGAACTCGCGCATCGTCCTGGCCGGCACGTCCGGATTCACGACGAACACCAGAGGGCTGACCGCGATCGGCGCGACGGGCGCGAACTGGCCCACGGGATCGTAGGTCGCACTCTTCGACGCGGCGGCGACCGTCGTGAACGGCCCGGCGACGAAGAGCAGCGTGTAGCCGTCGGGCTCGGCCTTCGCCACCTCGGCCGCGCCGATCGCGCCGCCCGCGCCGGTCTTGTTGTCGACAACGATCGTCGCCTTCATCGCGTCGCCGAGCCTCTGTGCGACGAAGCGCGCGACCGTATCGGTTCCCGCTCCCGGCGGAAACGGAACCACGAGCCGGATCGGTTTGACCGGGTACGCGGGAACCTGGGCCGCACCGACGGCGGCGAAAGCGAGCGCGAGCGACGTTACCGCGGCGCGAAGTAGGCGAATCATACGGGCCTCTCGATTCGGAGCGGCGAGCGCTCAGTCTTCTCCGTCTTTCTTGATCACGTCCGACATTGTCAATCAAGCGGGTTGTCCCGAGCGTCGCCGCTGCGAGCACGATCAGCAGGTTGGGATGATCGTAGCCTTCCGGGTGCGGAATGCGCAGCGCGAGGCCGTGCCGTACGGCGACGTAGTCGACCTTCCAGCCGCGATGCGCGAGCTCCATGCGGCCCGTGGCCTCGAGATTCGCGTAGTCGGTGCGGCCGCTGGCGATCGCGTCGGCGATCTCGCGCAGCACGCGATAGAGGTTCGGCGCCTCCGCGCGCTCCGCCGGCGTGAGATAGGTGTTGCGCGACGACAGCGCGAGCCCGTCGGGTGCGCGAATCGTCTCGGCGGGGACGATCTGGATCGGCATGTTGAAGCTCTGGACCATCCCGCGGACGATCTTCAGCTGCTGGCGGTCCTTCTTGCCGAACACGGCGACATCGGGCTGCACGAGATTGAACAGCTTCAGGACGACGGTGCACACGCCGTGGAAGAAGCCGGGCCGCGACGCGCCCTCGAGCTCATCGGCCAACGGCGGCGGCTGCACCCGGTAGACCTGCGGCGTCGGGTACATCTCCTGCTCCTGCGGCGCGAACAGGACGTCGACGCCCTCGTGCTCGAGGCCCACGCGATCGGCGTCGAGCGTTCGCGGATACCGGTCGAAGTCCTCGTTCGGTCCGAACTGCAGCCGGTTGACGAAAATGCTGGTGACGACGACGTCGCCGTGCTGTCGGGCGATCCGGCACAGCGACAGGTGACCGTCGTGCAGGTTGCCCATCGTGGGCACGAACGCGACGCGGCCGGAGTCCCGAAGGCGGTTCGCGAGCTCGACGGAGTGGGTGACGATGTCCATGCGATCGAAGGGTCGGGAGCGACTGGGCTCAGAAGCAGTGTTCCGGCGCCGGGAACGAGCCGTCCCGGACCCCCGCGACGTACGCCGCGAGCGCCGCCTCGATGCTGTCGTGCCCGGTCATGAAATTGCGGACGAAGCGCGCCGCGCGGCCCGGCTGGATCCCGAGCGCGTCGTAGATTACCAGCACTTGGCCCGAGCAGGATGGGCCGGCTCCGATGCCGATCACCGGTACGCCCGCGGCGCGGGTCAGCGCCGCGCCGACGGCGCTGGGCACGCATTCGACGACGAGCATCGCGGCGCCTGCCTCGACCAGCGCGCGCGCGTCGTCGTGGAGGGCAGCGGCCGCGTCGGGCGTCTTTCCCTGGACGCGGTAGCCGCCGAGCGCGTGCACGGACTGCGGGAGGAGCCCGACGTGGCCGCAGACCGGAACGCCGCGCGTCACGAGAAAGGCCACCGTCGGCGCGAGCCAGGCGCCACCTTCGAGCTTCACCATCTGCGCGCCGGCCTGCATCGCCGCCACGCATGCAGCGTATGCCGTTTCGGGGCTCGCCTGGTAGCTGCCGAACGGAAGGTCGGCGATGACGAGCGCGCGCGCGCAGCCGGCGGCGACGCAGCGCGTGTGGTAGACAACGTCCGCGAGCGACACCGGCAGCGTCGAGTCGCGACCCTGGATCACCATGCCGAGCGAGTCGCCGACGAGCACGACGTCGACGCCAGCGCGGTCGCACTGCGCGGCAAAGCTCGCGTCGTAGGCGGTCAGCATCGCAATCCGGATTCCGTCGCGCGCCATCGCGGAGAGCGTGGGCACCGTGACGCGCGCCGGGTGGCCGGTCGCGTCTGGAGGGGTGGCGTAAGGCGCCATCGCGTGCACCCGCGTCAGGCCGCCTGCCCGAGGTTGAAGAACTCGCGCTGCCCGCGCATCGCGGCGATCCGCGCGCGTAGCAGGTCGAAGTGGTCCGGATCGTCGACGAAGTTGAGGCGCTCGCTGTTGACGATGAGGAGTGGCGCCGCCTGGTACGCGTAGAAGAAACGGCTGTAGGCGTCGGCGAGCCGTGCGAGATAGTGCGCGGTGATCGTACGCTCGAAATGGACGCCGCGGCGGTGTACCCGCTCGATCAGCGTCTCGACCGGTGCCTGCAGGTAGATGACGAGATCGGGAGCCGGCGCCTCGAGCTTCAGCTGCGACCAGACCTTCTCGTAGAGCCGGAACTCGGGGTCGGTCAGGTTGAGCCGCGCAAACAGCGGATCCTTGTCGAGCAGGAAGTCCGCGACCGTCGTCCGGTGGAACAGGTCGAGCTGCGAGACGCCGCGCAACTGGTCGACGCGCTGGAACAAGAACGTCAGCTGCGTTGGCAACGCGTAGCGCGGCATGTCCTCGTAGAACCGCGCGAGGAATGGATTCTCCTCGGGGCGCTCGAGCAGCGCCTCGCCGCTGAAATGATGCGCGAGCTGCCGCGCGAGGCTCGTCTTGCCCGCGCCGATCGGGCCTTCGACGACGATGTAGCGGAGCTTGTCGAGGTCCATCGCCGAAATCGATTCCGAAGCGGTGGGTGCTAGCGGCCGATCCTGCCGCGCACGCTGTCGCGTAGCCGCCCCGGATCGTACGCGATGCCGTCGCGGAAGACGAGGTCGATCCGGCCGATCTGCGCGATGTCCTCGTCCGGCCTGCCGTTCACGAGCAGCAGATCCGCCTGCTTCCCCATGCGCAGCGTGCCGACGCGGTCGTCGATGCCCAGCACGCGCGCGCCCTCGGAGGTGGCGATCCGGATCACGTCGAGCGGCGGAAAGCCCGCGGCGGCGAGGAGCCGCAGCTCGGCGTGGTTCCCGGGACCCGGAAGCGTGCCGCCCCATCCGGTCGGATCGGTGCCCGCGACCAGCGTGCCGCCCGCCGCCACGAACGCGCGCTCGAACCGCATCTCGGCCTCGAGCAGCTTCGTGGCGCGCGCGCGCCGCTCCGGATTCCGGTAGCGCGTCGCGAGCGTGCGCAGCGCCCAGAACTGCGACTTCTCGTTCAAGAGTGCGAGATCGTCGGTGCCGGGAAACCAGTCGACGACGCCGGCGGCGAACACGGCGAGCGTGGACGTGACGACGACGCGGTGCTTGACGAGCGTCGCAACCAGCTCCGAGAGTTCCGGGCCGTCGGGCGCGAGCGCGATAAGCGCATCCTCGCCCGTCCTGGGATCCGGGCACTGGTCGGGCTTCTTGTCGGCGACGAAGTCGGTGGCGACGACGGCGCCGTGCTCGAGCTGGTCGATGCCGAGCGCGGCGGCCTCGTGGAAGGTGATCGAGCAAAGGTGCCCGGTGACCTTGAGGCCGCGCTTGTGCGCCGCGTCGATCGCCGCCGCGAGCACCTCGCGCGAGACGTTCATGTAAATCTTGTAGGACGTCGCGCCCTCGTCGGCCCAGAAGTCGACGATCCGGCGCGCGCTGGCGGCGTCGGTCACCGGCCGCATCTGCCAGGCAAAGCTGCCCGCGCCGTCGATGAACGGCGCCGTCACGAAGATATTGGGGCCGGGAATCGTGCCGTTGCGGATGCCGCGGGCCGCCTGCAGGTCGTCGCCGGCGCTGAACGTCCCGGTGGTCCGGATCGTCGTCGCGCCGTAGGCGAGGTAGGCACGCGGCGCCGCGAGCGGCTCCGAAACATAGGCGACGGGATCGGAGTTCGGGTCGAGGAAGAGCAGGTGCTCGTGCAACATCACGAGCCCGGGCATCACGGTGCGGCCGCGTCCGTCGATCACGGTGCCCGCGGACTCGTTTGCCAGCGTCGATGCGGGCCCGATGCGCGCGATCTTGCCGTCCTCGATCAGCAGTGACTGGCCGCCAACGGCGGGCGTGCCCGTCCCGTCGATCACCCGCACGTCGTCGATGCGGATCCGCGGCGCGTCGTGCACGACGAATTCGCGCACCCGCTTGTCGAAGCCTTGCGCGCGCTGCGCGTGCGTCGCCGCCGGCGCGAGGGCGACGAGGAGGGCGAGCGCGAGGGCGACGGCGCGATGCATGCTGACCGGGTCCGGTCAGTGAAGCACGTGGGCCCGCGTCGGCGCGAGCCGCTGCGCGCGCACTGCGGGCAAGAGCTTGCGGGCGAGGCCGCGTCCGGGGATCTTCACGCTCGGCGCGAGCTCGGTCAGCGGTCGCAGCACGAACGCGCGGTCGCTCATGCGCGGATGCGGCACGGTCAGTTGCGGATGCGCGATGCGCGCGTGCCCGTACAGCAGGAGATCGAGGTCGAGCGTGCGTGGCGCATTGCGCTCGCGGGTCGCGACGCGCTTGCGTCGGCGCTCGATCGCGCGGAGGCTCCGCAGCAGGCCGAGCGGCGGCAGCGCGGTGTCGAGCGCGCAGACCGCGTTCACGTAGTCGGGCTGCGGGCCGCAGGCGCCCTGTGGCGCGCTCACGTAGTTCGACGACACGCCGACGACGCGCGTGCGCGGCAACCGGGAGAGCGCGCGCAGCGCGTGCGCGAGCTGTCGCCGAGGGTGCCCGAGGTTGCTGCCGAGGCCGACGTAGGCACGCACCGTCAAGGCTCGTCCGGCTCCGCGGGTGGGACGGCCCCGTCCGCGGCGACTGCTTCGGTGCGCTTGCGGCCGCGGCCGCGCGAGCGGCGCTTCTTCTTCGGCCCCTCGTCGGGCCGCAGCATCGTGACCCGCGCGTCGTGGTCCGCGCGCGCGAAGCGGTCCCACCAAGCGGACAGGTCGCCGCGCTCGCCGTCGAGCTCGCCGCTCCGGCAGCGCAGGTCGAGGAAGTCCCAGCCGGCGCGGTAGCGCGGGTGTTCGAGCAACCGGAACGGACGCTGGCCGGAGCGCTGCTCGAAACGCGGCTGCAGGGACCAGATCTCCTTGATCGTCCCCTCGAACCGGCGCGGGATCGCAAGCTTGCCGGCCTGCCGCTCGAGCACCGCGTCCATCGCCTGGAACAGCGCGGGGATCGGCGGGCCGCCGCGCGCCTTCGCCGCATTCCACGTCGCGAGCACCTCGTGCCAGAGCAGCGTCGCGAACAGGAAGCCGGGCGAGACGCCGCGGTCGTCGCGCACCCGGGCATCGGTATCCGCGAGGGCGAGCTCGATGAAGCGTTGGCCGAGCGGCTGCTCCACGATCACGTCGAGCAGCGGAAGCAGGCCGTGCGCGAGGCCGTGCGCGCGGAGACTCTTCACCGTTTCGGAGGCGTGGCCGGAGAACAGGAGTTTCTGCATCTCGTCGAACAGCCGCGCCGGCGGGACGTTGCCGATCAGGGGCGCGAGCTTCGAGATCGGCGCAGCAGTCTTCGGTTCGATCGCGATGCCGAGCTTCGCCGCGAGACGCACCGCGCGCAGCATGCGCACAGGGTCCTCGCGGTAGCGCGTCACCGGCGGCCCGATGAGCTTCAGACGGCGCGCGCGAAGGTCGGCGACGCCGCCCGTGAAATCCCAGACTTCCTCGGTCGCCGGGTCGAAATAGAGCGCGTTGATCGTGAAGTCGCGGCGAACCGCATCCTCGGCGTGCGAGCCGTAGACGTTATCCGACAGGAGGCGTCCGTGCTCGTCGGCCGCGTCGTCGCCTTGCGCCGCGCGGAAGGTCGAGACCTCGATCGTCTCGGGCCCGACGTGCACGTGCACGAGCCGGAACCGGCGGCCGATGACGAAGGCGCGGCGGAAGAGCGGTTTCACCTGCTCGGGCCGCGCGTCGGTCGCCACGTCGAAATCCTTGGGCTCGATGCCGAACAGTAGGTCGCGCACGGCGCCGCCGACGATGTACGCCTTGTACCCGGCGTCCTGCAGCCGGCGCGTGACGTCCTGCGCGCCGCGGGAGAGCTGGCTGCGCCGCAGCGGATGGTCGGACGGGCCGTACACGCGCCCTTTGTGCGGCCGGCCAGAGCCGGGCATGAGACGGGCGAGCAGGCGGCGGATCATCGCGCGGACGGCGCCGATGCGGCGGCGCGGGCAGCGGAAGAAGCCGGCGGGAGCGGCGAGTCGTGCCGCGGAGTCTCGCAGCACGCGCCGTTTCGGGTGGGGGTCATCGAACGGGGCGCGATGATAGCACGCGGCCTCGTGAGGAGCGTGTCCGATCCGTGGCGTCGCTTCGCGCCTCGCCGAACCTTGACCTGGATCGATTCGCGGCGGCCACGCGCATGGCAGTATTTGCCCGAAATCGCGGATTGCACGGATAATTAAGGGTTTGCGACGGCACTGTCGGCCGCGCTCCCGTTTCGGTCGCCCCGAGGCACGATCCCCGCCGGTGGCGTCCTCCCAAAGGAGAGTCCATGTCCTACCAGCACGTCAAGGTTCCCGCCGGCGGCCAGAAGATCACCGTCAACAAGGATTACAGCCTCAACGTCCCCGATCAGCCGATCATCCCCTACATCGAGGGCGACGGCACCGGCTTCGACATCACGCCGGTGATGATCAAGGTCGTCGATGCGGCCGTCGCGAAGGCCTACGGCGGCAAGCGCAAGATCCACTGGATGGAGATCTACGCCGGCGAGAAGTCCACGAAGGTCTACGGTCCCGACGTGTGGATGCCTCCGGAGACGCTCGCGATCCTCAAGGACTACGTCGTCTCGATCAAGGGGCCGCTTACCACGCCGGTCGGCGGCGGCATCCGCTCGCTCAATGTCGCGCTGCGGCAGGAGCTCGACCTCTACGTGTGCCTGCGACCCGTGCGCTGGTTCAAGGGCGTGCCCTCGCCCGTCAAGGCGCCGGAGAAGGTCGACATGGTGATCTTCCGCGAGAACTCCGAGGACATCTACGCGGGCATCGAATGGGCCGCCGATTCGCCGCAGGCGAAGAAGCTCATCGAGTTCCTGACGAAGGAGATGGGCGTCAAGAAAATCCGTTTCCCCGGAACCTCCGGCATTGGCATCAAGCCGGTGTCGAGCGAGGGCACCGAACGCCTCGTGCGCAAGGCAATCCAGTACGCGATCGACAACGACAAGTCGTCGGTCACGCTCGTGCACAAGGGCAACATCATGAAGTACACCGAAGGCGCGTTTCGCGACTGGGGTTATGCGCTCGCCGAGCGCGAGTTCGGCGCGAAGCTGCTCGATGGCGGCCCGTGGATGTCGTTCAAGAATCCGAAAACGGGCAAGGACATCGTCGTCAAGGACGTCATCGCCGACGCGTTCCTCCAGCAGATTCTCCTGCGTCCCGCCGAGTACAGCGTGATCGCGACGCTCAACTTGAACGGCGACTACATCAGTGATGCGCTGGCGGCCGAGGTGGGCGGCATCGGTATCGCGCCGGGGGCCAACCTGTCCGACTCGGTGGCGATGTTCGAGGCCACGCACGGCACCGCGCCCAAGTACGCGGGAAAGGATTACGTCAATCCGGGCAGCGAGATCCTCTCCGCCGAGATGATGCTGGTCCACATGGGTTGGAAGGAAGCCGCGGCGTTGATCGTGGCAAGCCTGGAAAAGGCGATCGACGACAAGCAGGTGACCTACGACTTCGCGCGGCTCATGCAGGGCGCGACGCAGGTGTCGTGCTCGGGCTTCGGCAAGGCGATGATCGAGCGGATGTAGCGGCGCGCGCGGCGAGCCGGGGGAACGCGCGAGCGGCGAGCCGGGGCCCCGGGCGCGAAGCGCCGAGGGGGAGCGAGCAAACGCGAGTCGGCGCAGGCGGCCGACAACTCGGCGCATCGATACAAATTGATCGTGCGGAGGCCGCGGCGCGACCGGCAGGCCCTTCGCGTTTTGAAGCAGGGCGCATAATCGCGGCGCGGCGACGTGCCGGCCTGATCGGGACAACGGTACGGGATCGCCTTCGGGGAGACCGCCATGCGCCGGATTTCACGTCCTGTCCTCCTGCTCGCCTGCCTCGTTCCGCTCGCCGCGCAGGCGGCGCTGCCGCAGCGAACGTTCGTCGCGTCGAATGGCGTCGACAGCAATCCCTGTAGCCTCGCCACGCCGTGCCGGAGCTTCAGCGCCGCCGTGGCGGCGGTCGCCGATGGCGGGGAGGTGGTCGTGCTCGACTCCGCCGGCTACGGCGCGGTCACGATCACCAAGTCGGTGTCGATCGTGACGCCTACGGGTATCTACGCCGGCGTGAGCGTGGCGAGCGGCACAGGGGTCACGGTCGACGGTGCCGGGATCCATGTCGTGCTGCGCGGTCTCAGCATTACGAGTCTGGCAGGGAACGTGGGCATTGATTTCCACCAGGGTGCGAGCTTGCATGTGGAGAATTGCGTGATTTCCGGGTTCGCGACCGCCCCTTCAGTGGAGCTGATTGCGCCGTCGAGCACAACCCACGTCATCGACACGATCGTTCGCAACGGCTGCTGCGGAATCTTTGTCGGAGGCGATGCCACTGCCAACCTTTCGCGCACCCGGGTCGAGCATGTCGAAAATGGGATCGATGTCTCACAAAACGCTATCGTTTCGATCGAGGACGGCGTCGTTACCGGAAGCATCAACAACATCCTCGTGACGGCGGTCTTTTCGGGCGATCAGCCCAAATTGACGATCGCGCGCACGCTCGTCAGCGGCGGCGGACAGGGGGTCGTCGCCCAGTCCACCGCGGCTTCGGGACGCGCCGTCGTGACGATAATGGACAGCACGATTACGGGGACGTCCAACGCGATTCTTGCGGACGGAAGCACGGGCTCCGCGACAGTCACCGCGATCCGGAACCAGCTGCAAAGCAACACCAACGCCCTGTGGACCTACGGGGCCGGGGGCATGCTGATCTTGGATGGCAACACACTCGCGAACAACATTACCGGCGTGAACCGCACCGGCGTCGCTACGATCGTGACGCGCGGCAACAACACCGCGACCGCGAATGGCACGGACGCCGTCGGCACGCCGTACACACCAACTCCGGGCATCTGACGTGTAGGACCCATGAAAAAAGCCCGCCTGCGCGGCGGGCTTTTCTGTCCACCACACCTTGTCGGCGTGGGACCGAATCGGGCACGACTCAGGCGGCCTGGATGTTCGAAGCCTGCTTGCCCTTGGGCCCCTGGGTCACCTCGAAGCTGACCTTCTGGCCTTCCTTGAGCGTCTTGAAGCCCTGCATGTTGATCGCCGAGAAGTGCGCGAACAGGTCTTCGCCGCCGTCGTCCGGTGTGATGAACCCGTAACCTTTCGCGTCGTTGAACCACTTGACGGTGCCTGTTGCCATAATGCTACGTCCTTCCAGAATGAACGAGGGGGTGTTTGGACAGCAAGTACCACGTACGGCAGGCGCAGCGTTCGACGCGCGGACGAACCGGAACAGCAGCCACTTAGGAGCCAAACAGCGCTTTTTTAAGCGCAGAATCCGGCTCCCGTCAAGCCAAAGGGCCGCAAATCGGCTTCCTCTTGAAAAATCTGTTGCAATCATCAAACATAGGGCTATCCGCTTCCGTCAGGATCCCATGGACGATGGCCCACCGGCAGCAGGACGGTGGCCTGCTCGAGGCCGAGAAGACCCGGCTCAAGCCCCCGCCGCTTTTCAAGGTGCTGTTGCTGAACGACGACTACACGCCGATGGACTTTGTCGTCGTGGTGTTGCAGACTGTTTTCGCGATGAGCCGCGAGAAGGCCACGCAAGTGATGCTGCAGGTGCATCGCGAGGGGATGGGGGTGTGCGGGACGTACGTGCGCGAGGTCGCCGCCGCGAAGGTCGACCAGGTGATCGACATCGCGCGACGACATCAGCACCCGCTGCAGTGCACGATGGAGGAGACTTGAGCGTTATGGCCGTGTAGTAGCCGATTCCGCCGCACGTTGCGGCGCGCCGGCGCTGGCCGCGAAAGGCACACGAGATGATCGCGCAGGAACTGGAAGTCTCCCTCCACATGGCTTTTGTCGAAGCTCGGCAGAAGCAGCACGAGTTCATCACCGTCGAGCACCTGCTGCTCGCGATGCTGGACAATCCGTCGGCGGCGGAAGTGCTGAAGGCCTGCGGCGTCGATCTCGACGAGCTGCGCGGCGTGCTGACCGATTTCATCGGCGAGCACACGCCGCGCCTGTCGCCGCATTCGGACGCGGACACGCAGCCGACGCAGGGATTCCAGCGCGTGATCCAGCGCGCGATCCTCCACGTCCAGTCGTCCGGCAAGAAGGAGGTCACCGGCGCCAACGTGCTGGTCGCGATCTTCGGCGAGAAGGAGTCGCACGCCGTCTACTTCCTGAACCAGCGCGGCGTGACGCGGCTCGACGTCGTCAACTACATCGCGCACGGCATCACGAAGAACCCGCAGCAGAAGCCCGACAAGGGCGAGAGCAAGGACGACGGGGACGGCGGCGGCGAGAGCCAGGGCGCGCTCGAGTCCTACACGTTGAACCTCAACACGCTCGCGAAGCAGGGCAAGACCGATCCGTTGATCGGCCGCGCGCATGAGCTCGAGCGTGTGATCCAGGTACTCTGCCGTCGGCGCAAGAACAATCCGCTGCTCGTCGGCGAGGCCGGCGTCGGCAAGACCGCGATCGCCGAGGGGCTCGCGCGGCGGATCAACGACCGCGAGGTGCCCGAGCTCCTGAAGGAGTATCAGGTGTACTCGCTCGACATGGGCGCGCTGCTCGCCGGCACCAAGTACCGCGGCGATTTCGAGCAGCGGTTGAAGGCCGTGCTGAAGCAGCTCGCCGAGAACCCGAAGTCGATCCTGTTCATCGACGAGATCCACACAATCATCGGCGCGGGCGCCGCGTCGGGCGGCACGCTCGACGCGTCGAACCTGTTGAAGCCCGCGCTCAACACCGGCGCGATGAAGTGCATCGGCGCGACGACCTACAACGAGTACCGGCAGATCTTCGAAAAGGACCACGCGCTGTCGCGGCGCTTCCAGAAGGTCGACGTGCCGGAGCCCTCGATCGCCGAGACGGTCGAGATCCTGAAGGGGCTCAAGTCGCGCTTCGAACAGCACCACGGCGTCAAGTACGCGCCGGCCGCACTCACGACGGCCGCCGAGCTCTCGGCCCGCTTCATCAACGACCGCCACCTGCCCGACAAGGCGATCGACGTCATCGACGAAGCCGGCGCGGCGCAGAAGATCCTGCCGAAGTCGCGGCAGAAGAAGGTGATCAGCAAGACCGAAATCGAGGAGATCGTCGCCAAGATCGCGCGAATCCCTGCGAAGAATGTCACCTCCGACGACCGCAATGCGTTGAAGACGCTCGACCGCGACCTGAAGAACGTCGTGTTCGGGCAGGACCGCGCGATCGACGCGCTCGTCGCCGCGATCCGGATGGCGCGCTCGGGACTCGGCAATCCGGTCAAGCCGATCGGCAACTTCCTGTTCAGCGGGCCGACCGGCGTCGGCAAGACCGAGGTCGCGCGGCAGCTCGCGTACTGCCTCGGCGTCGAGCTGATCCGCTTCGACATGTCCGAGTACATGGAGCGGCACGCGGTGTCGCGCCTGATCGGCGCGCCGCCGGGCTACATCGGCTTCGACCAGGGCGGGCAGCTCACCGAGGCAGTCACCAAGCACCCCTACAGCGTGCTGCTGATGGACGAGATCGAGAAGGCGCATCCGGACATCTTCAACATCCTGCTGCAGGTGATGGACCACGGCACGCTGACCGACAACAACGGGCGCAAGGCCGACTTCCGCAACGTCACGATCATCATGACGACGAACGCCGGCGCGGGCGAGCTCGCGAAAGGCACGATGGGATTCACGACCACGCGCGAGGCCGGCGACGAGATGGCCGAGATCCGGCGGATGTTCACGCCGGAGTTCCGGAACCGGCTCGACGCGACGATCAGCTTCGCGCAGCTCGACCACGACGTGGTCCTCAAGGTCGTCGACAAGTTCCTGCTCGAGCTCGAGGGCCAGCTGCACGAGAAGAAGGTCGAGCCCGAGTTCACGCCGCGGCTGAAGGAGTTCCTCGCGAAGAAGGGCTTCGATCCGCAGATGGGCGCGCGGCCGATGGCGCGGCTGATCCAGGACACGATCCGCAAGGCGCTCGCCGACGAGTTGCTGTTCGGGCGGCTCGTGGGCGGCGGCCACGTGACGATCGACGTCGGCGACGACGACAAGGTGCGCCTCGTGTTCGAGGAGCGCACGGAAGAGCTGCCGGCAGAGCCGGTGGCCTGACGTCTGCCGCGTTGCGCAAGAAAACGGCGCCCGCGGGCGCCGTTTTCGTTGGCTGATCCAGGTCGGCCGCGCGTCAGGCGAGCGTGTCGGCCCAGATGTTCTTCGCCCACGCGAACGCGTAGGCCCCCTCGACCGCGCTCATCGCGGCCGACACGCCTCCGGCGCCCGGCACCGGCAGCACCGTCTTCTTCTCCTTGTCCCACTGGTGCACCGAGCAGACGTGCACGGAATCCTTGTCGGTGATCATGCTGTAGCAAGTGTTGGTGAGCACCGGCGTCGGATTCGGCGGCTGGCCCGCGAGCAGCGCGACCACCGCGGCCGCGCAGACCTTCGCGTGCTGGTTCGCCATGTGCCCCGACTTGGGCATGCCGGTGGCGATCTGGATCGCGTCGCCCAGCACGTGGACGTTCTTCACCTTCACGGACTCGAACGTCATGAAGTCGACGTCGCACCAGCGGTCGTTCGCGGTGACGACGTCCGCTGCGCGCGCGATGGCGCCTGCGCGCTGCGGCGGCACGACGTTGAGCACGCTCGGCCCGGACCGGATCCTGGACCTCGAACTTGGCGGTCAGCGTCGCGACGTCCACGTCGGTCAGCACGTGGTTCGGCCGGTATTCGACGATACCCTTGAATTCCTCGGCCCACGCCTTCTTGAACAGCGGGCCCTTCGACGTGACGTCGCCATTGCCGTCGAGGATCAACACCTTCGACTTCGGCTTCGCGCGCTTGAAGTACCACGCGACCTGGCACGCGCGCTCGTACGGTCCCGGCGGGCAGCGATACGGCGCGACCGGGATCGACAGCACGTAGACACCGCCGTCCGGCATCGCTTCCAGCTGCCGGCGCAACGCAACGGTCTGCGGGCCGGCCTTCCACGCGTGCAGGATCCGGTTCTGCGCGTCGGCGTTGTTGAGGCCGGGCACCTTGTCCCACATGAAGTCGATTCCCGGCGACGAGGATCAACCGGTCGTACGGCAATTCGCTGCCGTTCGCCAGCCTGACGACCCGCTTGTCGGTATCGACGGCAGTCGCCGTATCGCGCACGAGCCTCACGCCATGCCGCGCAGCAAGGTTTGCATAACTCGTCGTCAGGAATGCGAGATCCTTGCTGCCACCGATGACGAGGTTCGACATCGGGCAGGAGATGAACTCCGGGTTAGGCTCGACGAGCGTCACGTCGATGCCGCCGTTGCTCCACATCCGGATGTACTTTGCCGCCGTCGCGCCGCCGTAGCCGCCGCCGACGACGACCACCTTGCCGGACGAGCCGCCGCGCCATCGTCGCGCAGCCGGGCAGCGCGAGCGCCGCCGTAGCCCGCGACGGCTGTCTTGAGGAAATCACGTCGTTGCATGCTCATCGTCGTCTCCCGGTGCTGGCAGCTCATTTGGCGGGCCTTCTGCGCGGCGAACCAGCCGGCGATCAGCTCGATCTGGGCGTCGGTGTAGCCCTTCGCGAGCTGGGGCATGATCGTCCCCGGCTTCGCTGCCCGACTTGAACTCCTGCATCTTGCGGACGAGCTCGTCCTTGCTGGCTGCCGGCGAGGCTCTCCATGCCGCCCGGCGCTCACGCCGTTCGTGCCGTGGCAGTTCGCGCACGTGGCCGCGAGATTGCGGGCGAGATTCGCATCGGGGCCCTGTGCGAGCACGGGGCTTGCTGCGGCGACCGCGGCCGCGGCGACGAGCACGGGAATGAAGCGCACGATGTCCTCCTTGCGTCGATCGCGCCGCCGGTCGCGTCGCGTGATGGTTGTCCCGCCCGAGCGGCGGTCGCCGCGTGGCGAGTCGGCGCGCGACGCGGCGACCCGAAGCGGCCGATGCTGGAGCAGACGTTTGCACCGTACGCGTCGTCTGTCAAGTGATGTCGACTGCATCAACGGCCGCGCGCGGCGCTAAGATCGAATCCGATGGCCAACTGCTTCAAAATGAGAATCAATTCGCGCTCGCGCGCGCGACACGGCGGCTCGACATGAAGTCGGACGAATGCCTCGAGCTCGCGTTCCTCGGCGCCGCCGGCGAGGTGACCGGCTCGTGCTTCCACGTTACCGCGGGCGACGCCCGCTTTCTGGTCGACTGTGGAATGTTCCAGGGCGGCGACGCCGACGCGAAGAACGCCGCCGCGCTCCGTTTCGATGCGGGCGCTCCCGATTTCGTTGTCATCACCCACGCGCACATCGACCATTCGGGCCTCCTGCCGCTGCTCGCCGCGCGCGGCTTTCGCGGGCCGGTCTACGCGACGCCCGCGACGATCGATCTCTTGGGCGTGATGCTCCCCGACAGCGCGCACATTCAGGAGAAGGACGCCGAGCGCGCCGGCCGCGACCGCCGCGGCGAGCGCGCACGACGCGGCGTGCGCCGGGCCCGCTCTACACGGTCGCGGACGCGGCGCAGGCGTTGCGGCTCGCTTCAGCCGCGGCCGTACGACCGAGAATTCGCGCCGGCGCGCGAGCGTCCGGCTCACGTTCCGCGACGCAGGGCACATCCTCGGATCCGCGATCGTCGAGACTACGGTCGCGCTCGGCGACCGAGCGTTCCGGCTCGTGTTTTCCGGCGACCTCGGCCAGCCCGGTCGGCCCGTGATGGACGATCCCACGGTCATTCCTTTCGCCGATGCGCTCGTCGTCGAGTCGACCTACGGCGACCGACTGCACAAGTCGCTCGCCTCGACGATCGACGAGTTCGCCTCCGTGCTGGCGACGACGCTGCCGCGCGGCAACGTCGTGATCCCGGCGTTCGCCGTCGGGCGCACGCAGGAAGTGCTGCACGTGCTCGCAGACCTGGTCCGCCGCGGGCGGGCGCCGGATCTCTCGATCTTCGTCGACTCGCCGCTCGCCCAGCGCGCGACCGAGATCACCGCGAAGTACGCGCCAACGCTCGACCGCGAGAGTCGCGACCTCGCGCAGTGGCTCGCGCAGCACCGCGATCGGGTCCGCCTGCGGTTCACCGAGACCCGCAGCCGATTCGATGGCGATCAACAGTATCCGGAGCGGCGCCGTGATCGTCGCGGCGGGCGGGATGTGCGAGGGTGGGCGGATCCGCCATCACCTGCGCCACAACCTGCCGCGCGCCGAGTGCGCCGTCGTGTTCACTGGCTTCCAGGCGGTGGGAACGCTCGGGCGGCAGATCGTCGACGGCGCGCGTTCCGTGCGACTCTTTCGCGACGATGTGCCGGTGCGCGCATCGGTGCACACGATTGGCGGGCTCTCCGCGCATGCCGATCAGGCGGCGCTGCTCGGCTGGTTATCTGGATTCGAATCGCCGCCGCGGCGTACGTTCGTGGTCCACGGCGAGGCCGAGACGGCGGCGGGATTCGCCGAGCTCATCCGCTCGCGCCTCGCCTGGCCAGCGGTCGAAGTGCCCGCCCGCGGTGACCGCCTCCGTCTCGCCTGATTCGCAACACGTGCCCTTACCGCAGACTGGAAGTCGATTCCGACAGACCGCTTATGTGTGCGAGTACTCACTGCATGAGGCGTCGGCTTCAGATCCCATAGATATTCAGCAACTTGCACATCGATCAAGCGTTCGTTTCAGCATTTGCCGAGACCGGTGTCCTGCAATGCAGCACTTTTTGCAACGGTCGAAGCGATTCGCATTCCACCATTCGGAAATAAATTTTAACCGCATGATTTACATCATCTTTAGTCGTATTGCATTGCGGAAAAACCCCTTGTAACCGCTGCGCTAACTTTGCTAACGTCGAAATGTCACGAGCGGCGCCCGGCGAAAGTCGGCCGCGTCGCAAGCAGGGCCTGGGTTCCACCCCATCCATGCCCGCCCGTCCGGACGAGCGATCCTCGCCGGGCCGTGCAGCGGTGCGCCGCCGGCTGGGTTCGGCGACCGCGCCGCGCTGCGGCAATTCGCGCGCGGGGATTCCCGCGCGGCGGGTTCCGCTGACCAAGGTTCTGGCGTCTTCGCGCGACGGCGCGAAACGGCGGATTGGCCATGACGCAGGAGATGGGAGCAGCGATGAACTACGATCTCGAAGCAGCACGGCTCAAGAAGGAGTGGGCGGAGAACCCTCGCTGGAAGGGCATCAAGCGCGGCTACACGGCGGAGGACGTCGTCCGGCTGCGCGGCTCGATCCACATCGAGCACACGCTCGCGCGCCGCGGCGCGGAGAAGCTCTGGAAGCTCGTCAACGAGGAGCCCTTCGTCAACTCGCTCGGCGCGATGACCGGCAACCAGGCGATGCAGCAGGTCAAGGCCGGCCTGAAGGCGATCTACCTGTCCGGCTGGCAGGTCGCCGCCGACGCGAACATCGCGGGCGAGATGTATCCGGACCAGTCGCTCTATCCGGTCAACTCGGTGCCGAACGTCGTCAAGCGGATCAACAACACGTTCGCGCGCGCCGACCAGATCCAGCACATGGAAGGCAGCGGCAACGATCGACTTCTTCGCGCCGATCGTCGCCGACGCCGAGGCCGGCTTCGGCGGCGTGCTGAACGCATTCGAGCTGATGAAGGCGATGATCGAGGCGGGCGCCGCCGGCGTCCACTTCGAGGACCAGCTCGCCTCGGTCAAGAAGTGCGGCCACATGGGCGGCAAGGTGCTGGTGCCCACGCGCGAGGCGATCGACAAGCTGATCGCCGCGCGGCTCGCGGCCGACGTCATGGGCGTGCCGACGATCCTGCTCGCGCGCACCGACGCCGAAGCGGCGGATCTCGTCACCTCCGACATCGACGACAACGACCAGCCCGTATCCTGACCGGCGAGCGCACGATCGAGGGCTTCTACAAGTCGCAGCAACGGCCTCGAGCAGGCGGTGTCGCGCGGCCTCGCCTACGCGCCGTACGCCGACCTGCATCTGGTGCGAGACCGGCAAGCCGGACCTCGCGTTCGCGAAGGCATTCGCCGAGGCGATCCACGCGAAGTTCCCGGGCAAGATGCTCGCGTACAACTGCTCGCCGTCGTTCAACTGGAAGAAGAACCTCGACGACGCGACGGTCGCGAAGTTCCAGCGCGAGCTCGGCGAGATGGGCTACAAATTCCAGTTCATCACGCTCGCGGGCTTCCACAGCCTCAACTACTCGATGTTCAACCTCGCGCACGGCTACGCGCACGAGCACATGACGGCGTTCGTCGAGCTGCAGGAAGCCGAGTTCGCGGCGATGGCGAAAGGCTTCACCGCGATCAAGCACCAGCGCGAGGTCGGCACCAGCTACTTCGACGCGGTGACGACGACGATCCAGGGCAGCCAGGCGTCGACGACGGCGCTCAAGAACTCGACCGAGGACGAGCAGTTCTTCGAGAAGCCGAAGGACGAGCTGCAGGTCGCGAACGGCTGACGCGACAGCGAGCCCCGGTCCACGAGCCGCGCTTCCCGCAAGGGAGCGCGGCTTTTCCTTGTAGACTGGGCGCGTGCCTGCGCCGACCGGGAATCCGCCCGCGACCACGCTGCGCGTCTTCTTCGCGCTGTGGCCGGATGCCGCGGCGCGCGAGGTGATGGCGGCGCTTGCGCGCGACGTCGTCGGACGCGCCGGCGGCCGCATGCCATCCGAGGACAATCTCCACCTGACGCTCGCGTTCGTCGGCGACGTCGCAAAGGAACGCGTGACGGCGCTCGAACGTATCGGCGAGGCCGCGGCGCATGGCACAGCGCCGTTCACGCTCGTGCTCGATCAGATCGGCGGCTTTCACGACGCGGGGATCGCCTGGCTCGGCACGGATGCCGTGCCGGCCAATCTCACGCATCTGGTTCAGCGCTTGAACGAGGGCCTCGCCGCACAGCGCTTTCGCGTCGACCGGCGGCCGTTCGCCGCGCACGTGACGCTCGTGCGCAAGTGCCGTCGACCCCCGACCGACGCAGCGATCGCGCCGATCGCCTGGCCCGTCGAGCAGATCGCGCTGAACGCGTCCGACATGCGGCCCGCCGGATCGAGCTATCGCGAGCTCGCGACGTGGCCGCTTTCCGGGGCGGACTGACGCGAGATCAGCCGCCGGTGGCGACCGGCCGCGAGGGATCGGCGCACCCATTCGCTCCACGAGCCCGGATAGAGAAGCGTCCCCGCAGTGCCGGCGATCTCCATTGCGAGCAGGTTGTGGCATGCGCTCACGCCGGATCCGCAGTAGTTGACGATCGTCGTCGGCGGCGCTGTTCCCGGTCACGGCCGCGAATTCGGCGCGCAGTGTCTCCGGCTTCTTGAACGTTCCGTCGGGCTCGACGTTTTGCGTGTACGGGCGGTTGACCGCGCCCGGGATATGGCCCGCGATCGGATCGAGCGGCTCGACCTCGCCGCGAAAGCGCTCGGCGCCGCGGGCGTCGACGAGCGTAAGCGAGTGACCGCTCGCGAGGACGTCGCCGGCCGAGAGCGTCGGACCAACGCGACGGATCGGGAACTTGACCGGGCGTACCTCGGGAACGTCGGCCGTGACGGGTCTTCCTTCGCGCACCCACTTGCCGATGCCGCCGTCGAGCACGGCCACGGCGTCGTGGCCGAGCCAGCGCAGCATCCACCACAGTCGAGGCGCGTACATCGCGCCACCCGAGTCGTAGGCAACGACCTGCTTCGAGGCGTCGATGCCGAGACGCCCGAACAGCGCCGCGCAGGCCTCGGGGGAGGGCAGCGGATGGCGGCCGTTCTTCCCGGTCTTCGGCGCCGACAGGTCGCGGTCCATGTGCGCGAAGCGCGCGCCGGGAATGTGACCCGCGCGGTATTGGGCCTCGCCCCACGTCTCCGGCTGGGCGAGGTCGTGCCGCACGTCGACGATCACGAACGCCGGATCGTCCAGATGCGCAGCGAGTTCGCCCGTCGCAATCAGCGTGGTGTGAATCGGCATCGGGTCTCCCGCTGTGGCCGCGCGCAGCGCGTCGTCAGCGCGGCGCGATGTGGGGGTCGAGCTCGCGGCGCAGGAACTCGTGGAAGTGCTGCATACCGTCCTCCAGCGGCGACTGGTACGGCCCTTCCTCGCTCCTGCCCTGCCGGTAGAGCGCGCGGCGGCCGGCGTCCATCCGCTCCGCGATCTCGTCGTCCTCGGCCGCCGTCTCCAGGTACGCCGCCTGCTCGGCCTCGACGAACTCGCGCTCGAAGAGCGCAATGTCCTCGGGGTAGTAGAACTCGACGACGTTAATGGTCTTGTCGACCGCACGCGGATACAGCGTGCTGATGACGAGCACGTGCGGGTACCACTCGAGCATGACGTTCGGGTAGTAGGTGAGCCAGATCGCGCCGTGTTTGGGCCTCTCGCCGCGATAGTAGTCGAGCACCGCCTTGTGCCAGCGCTCGTAGGTCTTCGTTCCTGCTTTTCCGAGGCTCGAGATGCCGACCGTCTGCAGGGATGCCCACGAGGCGAATTCCCAGTGCAGGTCGTCGCAGCTGACAAAGTTGCCGAGGCCCGGGTGGAACGGGACGACGTGGTAATCCTCGAGGTAGACCTCGATGAACGCCTTCCAGTTGTAGTTGCACTCGTGGATTTCGACACGGTCGAGCACGTGGCTCGAAAAGTCGAAGTCCCGCACGCCCAGGCCCGCGAGGTCCGCGCGCACGTCGCGCGGCCCGTCGAAGAGGAGGCCGTTCCAGTTCTGGAGCGGCGAGCGGCCGAGGTTCAGGCAGGGCTTGTCGGGGAAGTGCGGCGCGCCGAGGAGCTGCCCCTTGAGGTCGTACGTCCAGCGGTGGACGGGACAGACGATGTTCTGCGCGTTGCCGCGCCCTTTGAGCATGATCGCCTGCCGGTGGCGGCAGACGTTCGAGACGAGCTCGATCCCCTCCGCGTTGCGCACGAGCGCTTGCGCGTTGCCGCGGGCCTCGAGGGCGAAGTAGTCGCCCGGCTCGGGCACCATCAGCTCGTGCCCGACGTAGCCGGGCGCGCGCGGAAAGAGCAGCCGCTGCTCGGCGTCGTACACCGCGTGATCGCAATACCAGGAGACGGGAAGCTGCGACGTGGCGCGCCGCAAATGCTCCGCCGTGGCGAGATTCGACATCGGCCTGTCCTTTCGTCCGGTTTCCGCTAAAACAACCAACCCAACCCAACAACCCGGGACGATTACGGCGTTATCGGCCGCCCCGGACCGCTTTGCTAAGTCGGCCGCACGAAAAGCTCGTGAAAGGCCGCGTCGCCAAAAGCTGATATTATAGACGGTTGATTTCCAAGGGGTCAACCTTCGCCGCTTTTTCGGCAATTGCACCGTGCGGCGCGTTGACCCCGCTCAACCCCCCGTCGAAAACCCCTCGCCGACGCCCCTCACGGGGCGCCAGCAGGGCCAAAATGGTGGCCCGCCTCGTCATGGTCAAGACCGCCGACGCCCCCGCAAGTTTCGAAGCCGCCCTCGCGGAGCTCGAGGACATCGTCGCGAAGATGGAGGGCGGCAAGCTGCCGCTCGCGGAATCGCTCGCGGCGTACAAGCGCGGGGCCCTAGCTGCTGCAGTATTGCCAGACGACGCTCAAGGACGCCCAGCAGCAAGTGCAGGTGCTCGAGAAGGGCGTACTGAAGGCGTTCGTTCCGACCGACGCCGGGAGCGCCGGCAGCGATGAATCCTGATCTCGCATTTCCGGTATGGGCGGGCGAGCGCCAGCGGCGCATCGAGCACGTGCTCGAAAGGGTCTTGCCGCTCGCGGCTGACGGTCCGGCGTCGCTCGCGGAGGCCATGCGCTACGCAGTGCTCGGCGGTGGCAAGCGGATCCGGCCGCTGCTCGCCTATGCGGCGGGCGAAGCGGCCGGCTCCGACCCTGACATTGTCGACGGCGCGGCGGCGGCGGTCGAGCTGATTCACGCGTATTCCCTCGTCCACGACGATCTGCCGTGCATGGACGACGACGCGCTCCGCCGCGGCAAGCCCACGTGCCACGTCGCGTTCGGCGAGGCGACGGCGCTGCTCGCCGGGGACGCGCTCCAGGCGCTCGCGTTCGACGTGTTGGTGCACGCCGGGTTGTCCGACCCCGGAGCGGCGTGCGCGGAGCTCGCCATGGCGGCCGGCTCACGCGGCATGGCGGGCGGGCAGGCGATCGACCTCGCCGCCGTCGGCGCGGCGTTGCCGCTCGCGGAGCTGGAGCGGATGCACCGGATGAAGACCGGTGCGCTGATCCGCGCTGCGGTCCACCTGGGCGCGCTGGGCCGCTCGCCCGTTCCTGCGGGCGTCGAAGAGGCGCTCGACGCGTACGCCGCGGCCGCCGGGCTCGCGTTCCAGGTGGTCGACGACGTGCTCGATGTCGAAGGCTCGGCCACTTCGCTGGGCAAGACCGCGGGCAAGGACGCCGCCCAGGGGAAGCCGACGTTCGTCGCGCTGCTCGGCGTCGCCGGGGCGAAGGAACGTGCGGAAGCGCTGCGCGTCGAAGCTCATGCAGCGCTCGCGCCGCTCGGTGCGGCAGGACGAAGGCTGGCCGAAGTCGCCGACTGGATCGTGCTGCGCGACCGCTGATGTCCGCCTGACCCGCCGATGCCCGCCTACCCGTTGCTCGAAACGATCGACGAACCCGCCGCGCTGCGGCGCCTCGAGCCGACCCAGCTCA
Organism: uncultured beta proteobacterium; assembly: GCA_963830485.1. Taxonomy (GTDB): domain Bacteria; phylum Pseudomonadota; class Gammaproteobacteria; order Burkholderiales; family Casimicrobiaceae; genus CAIWHR01. The sequence continues at coordinate 64,178 of CAWHNE010000012.1, read as the reverse complement.
TGGACCTCGCGCGCGAGTTGCGCGCGTTCCTGATCGAAAGCGTCGCGCGGACCGGCGGGCATCTCTCGTCGAATCTCGGCACCGTCGAGCTCGCGATCGCGCTCCACTACGTGTTCGACACGCCGCGCGACCGGGTCGTCTGGGACGTCGGCCACCAGACCTACGCGCACAAGATCCTGACCGGCCGGCGGGCGCAGATGGGCCGCCTGCGGATGGCGGGCGGCCCGTCCGGGTTCCCGCGGCGAAGCGAAAGCGAGTACGACACGTTCGGCACCGCGCACTCGTCGACGTCGATCTCGGCGGCGCTCGGCATGGCGATCGCGGCGCAGCGCCGCGGCGACGACCGTCGCGTCGTCGCGGTCATCGGCGACGGGGCGATGAGCGCCGGAATGGCGTTCGAGGCGCTCAACAACGCCGGTACCGCCGGCGCGGACCTGCTCGTCGTCCTGAACGACAACGAGATGTCGATCTCGGAGCCGGTCGGCGCGCTCAACGGCTACCTCGCGAGCCTGCTCTCGTCGCGCTTCTACAACACGATGCGCCGGGGCGGGAAGGAGGTCCTGTCGAAGGTCCCGCCGGTCAAGGAGCTCGCGAAGCGCTGGGAAGAGCACATGAAGGGGATGGTGCTTCCCGGCACGCTGTTCGAGGAGTTCGGCTTCAACTACATCGGCCCGATCGACGGGCACGACCTCGACGTGCTGACGCGCACACTCGCGAACGTTCGCGCGCTGCACGGCCCGCAGCTCCTGCACGTGATCACGAAGAAGGGCTACGGTTACGCGCGTGCCGAGGACGACCCGATTCTCTATCACGGTGTCACGCCGTTCGACCCTGCCGCGGGCATCGTGCCGAAGGCCGCGGCGAAACCGTCCTACACGCAGATCTTCGGCGACTGGCTGTGCGACATGGCCGCGCGCGACGAGCGACTCGTCGGCATCACCCCGGCGATGCGCGAAGGGTCCGGCCTCGTGCGCTTCTCGCAGGAATTCCCGCACCGCTACTTCGACGTGGGCATCGCCGAGCAGCACGCGGTCACGTTCGCGGCCGGGCTCGCCTGCGAGGGGATGAAGCCCGTCGTCGCGATCTACTCGACGTTCCTGCAGCGCGCCTACGACCAACTGATCCACGACGTCGCGCTGCAGAACCTGCCGGTGGTTTTCGCGATCGACCGCGCCGGGATCGTCGGCGCCGACGGCGCGACGCACATCGGCGCGTACGACCATTCGTATTTGCGCTGCATTCCGAACCTGACCGTCATGGCGCCCGCCGACGAGAACGAGTGCCGGCAGATGCTCTACACCGCGTTCACGCTCGGCACGCCGGCCGCAGTCCGCTACCCGCGCGGCTCCGGCCCGGGCGTGGCGATCGCGGCGGAGATGACGGCGATTCCGGTGGGCAAGGGCGAGCTCCGGCGCACGTCGTCGCGCCGCACCGGGCGCATCGCCATCCTCGCCTTCGGCGCGGTGCTCCGCCACGCGCTTGCGGCGGCGGAGGAGCTCGACGCGACGGTCGCCAGCATGCGCTTCGTGAAGCCGCTCGACGCCGCGCTCGTCGCGGCGCTCGCGGCCGAGCACGACGCGCTCGTCACGGTCGAGGAGAACGTGGTGATGGGCGGCGCCGGCAGCGCGGTCGGCGAGGCGCTCGCCGCCGCCGGTATCGCCATTCCGCTCCTGCAGCTCGGGCTGCCCGATGCCGTCGTCGACCACGGTGATCCGGCGCAACTCCTCTCCGACTGCGGCCTCGACGCCGCGGGCATCGCAAGGTCCGTGCAGGCCCGCTTTGGCGCGCCGCGGCCCGAAGCCGTCCGCAAGCCCGCCGCGTAGCGGTGCGCGCGCATCGTCTACAATCCGCGCCATGAACCGGCCCGAGCGCCCGCAAGCGATGTTCCCGATGCCCGACCTGATGGCGGGGACGGACGAGCGCAACATTGCGATCGACCGGGTCGGCATCCGCGGCCTCAAGTATCCGCTCACGTTCGTCGACGCGGACGGCGTCGCGCAGCCGACGATCGCGGTCGCCAACGTCTACGTCGCGCTGCCCGAGGACCGCAAGGGCACGCACATGTCGCGCCTGGTCGCGCTGCTCGAGTCGGTGAGTGCCCCCGGCGAGCCGCCGCTCTCCGTGCACTCGCTGCGCGACCTGCTCGACGCGCTCGTCGTGCTGCTGGAGGCGCCAGGCGGCCGGATCGAGCTCGCGTTCCCGTACTTCATCCGGAAGTCGGCGCCGGTTTCCGGCGTGGCGAGCCGGCTCGACTACGAGGTGAAGCTCGCGGGCGAGCTCGACGGCGGCGCGTACCGGCAGCAGCAGTCCGTCGCGGTCCCGGTGACCTCGCTTTGCCCCTGCTCGAAGGAGATCTCGGAGTACGGCGCGCACAACCAGCGTTCGACGGTGACGATCACGGTCGTGCCCGGCTCATCACTCTTCCTCTACGATATGATCCGCATCGCGGAAGAGGAGGCGAGCTGCGAGCTCTACGGGCTCCTGAAGCGTGCCGACGAGAAATACGTGACCGAGCACGCGTATAACAATCCGAAGTTCGTCGAGGACCTGGTCCGCGGCGTCGCCGCGCGGCTCGCCGCCGACCCCCGGGTCGACGGCTTCGCGGTCGAAGCCGAGAACTTCGAGTCGATCCACAACCACTCGGCGTACGCGCGGATCGTCCGCGGACTGTAGCCCGCGGAACGCCCGCAGCGGCAGCCATCGCCGTACGCTGGTCAACGTGCTGGCGGTGACCAGCCTGCCAGACGATGGACTCGCTACATCGCGGGAGCCGGCCGGCTGGCCAGCGTGCGTTCCGCATGGCAACATGACTGCTCGCCGCGGTCTGGCCGTGGCTAGAGCAGTGGGTAGGGGACGGCGAAGGGGGGCCGAGCGCTTTGAGCGCATCCCATCGTGCCGTGACGTTCCATGCGGGCCGGATCCGCGTCGACGCGCATGCACGTGTCGTGCTCGTCGACGGACGGCCGGCGAAGCTCGGCGGCCGCGCGTTCGACCTGCTTGAGGCGCTGATGCAACGGCGCGATCGGGTCGTGCCGAAGCAGGAGCTGCTCGACGTCGTCTGGCCGGGCCTGATCGTCGAGGAGAACAACCTGCAGGTTCACGTGATGAACCTGCGCAAGTTGCTCGGCCCGGAGTCGATCGTAACGGTCTCCGGACGCGGGTACCAGTTCGCGCTGGCGGAGGATGCAACCCCGGCCGAGCAGCGCAACGGTGGCGCCAGTCACCCCATTGTCGAACCCGGTCCCGCGTTGGAGACTCCGCGGGACCCCCGCACTTCGCTCATCGGCCGCGACGAATTGGTCGCATCGGCGTGCGCGCTCCTGCGCCGCGACGACATCCGGCTCGTCACGCTGAGCGGACCGGGCGGTTCGGGCAAGACGCGCGTCGGCCTGCGCGTCACCGCCGAGCTCGCCCACGACTTTGCCGACGGCAGCTATATCGTCATGCTCGCGCCAGTGCGCGATGCGGCACGCGTGGCCTCGACGATCGCCGGCGTGCTGAACGTCCAGGAAGCGGGGAGCCGGCCGATCGAGGACCTCCTCATCGCTTATCTGGGCGAGCGCTCGGTGCTGCTGACGCTCGACAACTTCGAGCACGTGCTGGCGGCGGCACCGCTTGTGACGAGGCTGCTCGAGTGCTGTTCGCGGCTCAAGATCCTCGTCACCAGTCGCGTCGTGCTCCGCGTCCCTGCGGAGCGCGACGTCCTCGTGCCGCCGCTTCCCGTGCCGGCGGCGCACGCGAGCGCGGCGCAGGCGCTTCAGACGCCGGCTGTGCGCCTTTTCGTCGAGCGCGCTCGTGCGACGGGGCATGCCGTTGGCGCGCAGCCGGCCGAAGTCGCAACCGCGGCGGACATCTGCCGGCGCCTGGACGGGCTGCCGCTCGCGATCGAGCTAGCGGCAGCCAGGTTGCGCGTGCTGACGCCGGTCGCGCTTGCCCAGCGTCTCGGCAGCCGCCTGACGTTGCTCAAGGGAGGCGCGAGCGATCTGCCGCAACGGCAGAAGACGCTGCGCGACGCGCTCGCCTGGAGTTACGAGCTTCTCGAGCCCGACGAGCAGAAGCTGTTCCGCCGCCTCGCCGTGTTCGTCGGCGGCTGGACGCTCGACGCCGCCGAATCGATCGCCGGTGCGGGCGACCTGCGGCAGGACGTGCTGGATGTGCTGTCATCGCTCATCGATCACAACCTCGTGCAGCGGACCGAGGACGTCGTCGACGAGCCGCGCTTCGCGATGCTGGAGACGGTGCGCGAATTCTCGACGGAGCTGTTCGAGTCGAGCGGCGAGGCGGACGCGCTGCGCACGCGCCATGCCGACTACTTCATCGCGTTCGCCGAGCGCGTCGACCCGCGGCTGCGGAGCGGCGGACGCGCGCCTTGGCTCGCGCGGATGAAGACCGAGTACCACAACCTGCGCGCTGCGCTGGCCTGGGCCGTCATTGAAAGACAGGATACCGTCACGGCGTTGCGTCTGACGGGCGCACTTCCTTGGTACTGGTACTTCGCCGGACAGTACGGCGAGGGACGCGGTTGGATCAACCTTGCGCTTGCATTGCCGGCTGCCGAAGCGCCAACCGCCGCCCGTGCGAAAGCACTGTCGGGGGCGGCCCGTCTGGCAACCTACGCGGGAGCAGCCAACGAAGCAATCGCATTGGCAACCGAGAGCGTGGCCTTGTTTCGTGCCGTGGGCGATCGTGCCGGACTGGCGCTCGGGCTGCTCCATCTCGCGCTGCCCAAGATACAGGTGAACGACCGCGAGAGCGCTTGCTCGTGCCTCGAGGAGGCCGCTGAATGCTTCCGCGAGCTCGGCGACGAGTGGGGAACGGCGCTTGCCGTGACCTACCGCGGCGTGGCGCTCGCCTTTCAGTCCGGCTTCGAGAACGAGGCGCGCGTGTTGCTGAGCGAAGGCAGCGCGCGCTGTCGGGCGCTCGGGGACGACTGGGCGGTCACGACGTCGTCGCACTACCTCGGCAGTATCGCATTGCGTCAGCGAGATTACGCAGCGGCGCGCAAACTCACCGAGGAGATGCTCGTCATCGCGCGCGAGCTCGGCGATGGCTACCGGATATCGCGCAATTTGCACCAGCTTGCGGAGATCGCGCTCGCGCAACAACAGACCGACGAGGCGCTCCGCCATCTGCGGAGCAGCATCGCTATCAATCGCGAGCAGGGACGAACGGGAGACATCGCGTTGCAACTGCGTCTTCTCGCCAGCATCGAGGCGGAACAGTCGCGGCCCGAGCAAGCCGTTCGCCTCTATGCGGCAGCATCGCGCCTCGAAGGCCATGCGACGACGATGCCGTCCGACGATCCGGCCAGTCATGAGCGCCTGCGCCAGACGTTGCGGGCAACGCTCGGTGATCGCCGCTACGAAGCAGAGTGGACGCTCGGCGCATCGATGTCGCTCGGGCAGGTCGTAACATCGGCTCTGTCGTCACCTCACCTCTAGCACGGCGCGGTGCTCGTGTACGCGTTCGCGCACAAATTCCTCCAGCGAGGTGGAACCGATCGCGTTTTCGCATGCTGGATCGCCCGCGTCGAAGGTCTCGGGAAAGGCGTCATCCGGCAGGCTCGACAGCCGCATGACGCGCGCGATTCCGGGATGGAGCGGGCGCGCGATGAAGCCGATCGCGCCGAGCACGGCGCGCGGAACGTGAACGACGCGTGCGGGCACGCCGGCGATCCGCGCATACATTCGCGCCACTTCGTCGTTCGTGAAATCGCCGGGGCCTCCGATCGCGATCACGTGCTCGCGCGGTATCTCGCCGGTCAGTGCCGTCGCCGCGATTGCAGCGACGTCGCGCGCCGCGACGAAGTTCCGTCGCTTCGTTCCGCTGCCGAGGATCACGGCACGGCCGTTGTCGAGGATGCCCTTGCCATTGAACGTGTGCGCATGCCATTCCATGAGCGCCGAGGGGCGGAGCACGACATACACCAGTCCACTCGAAGCGAGGTACTGCTCGATCGCCCATTTTCTGTGGAAGAAGTCGATCGGATGGTCCGGCGCCGCGCCGAGCGCTGACGTGTAGACAAAGCGCGCAACACCTGCGTCGCGCGCGACGGCGATCAGAGAGCGGTGGCCGGCGTCATCGACGGCTTCGGATCGGTTCCTTCCGCGGCTCAACAGACCATGGGCAGCCGCGAACACCCGCTCGACGCCCGCGCAAGCGCGCACGAGCGACGCACGGTCGGTCAGATCGCCAACCACCGGCTCGGCACCCAGCGCCTCGAGATCGCGCACGCGCCGCTCGTGGCGGGTCATGCCGCGCACCCGGTGGCCGGCCGCGCGCAAGCAGCGCAGCGTCTCACGGCCGAGCACTCCGGTTGCGCCTACGACCAGTACCAGCATGGCAGTCCCGTCCGCTTCGCTTGCGTCGTTCCGGCGGATTATGTGACCCGACCGCGGCCCGTGCCAAGGCAGCCAACGCGAATTCAGAATTCTTCAGGATTGGGCCAAAGACACGTGGCGCACCGACGGGCACAGTGGCGTCGTGTCAGGCACGGTGCAAACCGATCTATCACGAGGGAGTCAATAATGAGGAAGGCCGTCCTGTACGCCTCTTCGCCGCCGTCGCGTCCGTCGTTGTCACGCTGGTTCAGTTCGATCAAGTGGCCATGACGGCCCAATACGCGGACCCGCAGACCGCGGCGTCCGCGGCCCTGCGACCTGCCGCCTACCCTATTGCCGTGGCCGGCCGCTGATCGCTGTCTCATCCATCGAAAGGAGAATGCCATGAAGTGCCAAGCTTGCCTTGCCGCCGTCCTTTCACTGCTCATGTCGCCCGCGTTCGCCGGGTCGTCGTGCGATCAGCGGACCACGACCGGCAGCTGGATGTTCCGCTGCGAAGGCGAATTGTCGGTGCCGGATCCCACTGCTGCTCGCTCGCTCGGGACATGCACCGCCACGCGAGATGCATTCTGGACCTGTGCCGGCGACGTCAACCTCGGCGGCGCGATCATCGCGCAGACCTTCCTTGGCCAGGCGCACAACAACGCCGACTGCACGGGGACGATTCACTACGAGACAACGCTCGGTGGGCAGCCCGCCCCCCCGCTCGACATCAACTTTCTGATCCTCGACGGCGGCGACACGATCTGGGGCTTGCCGCTGAACTCGGGCGGCGTGCTGACCTGCACGCTGCGCCGGTTGTCGGACGGCAAGGCGCACTCCAAGTCGATCGAATCGTTCGCCAACCCGTAACGCCGGAGGCCCCGGCCGACGCCGTCGCGGCGATGCCGGCCGCGGCGGCGCGGCCGACCTGGTCGGCTTGGCCGTGCCGCAATCAGACGCCAGCGGTCGCTTGAAGCGGGGAACGAGGTGTGGCACTGCCAGCTCGGGCTTCTCGAGGAGCCGGGCGACGGCAACAAGCGTCGCCAGAGCGGCGACGAGTGGAAGGGTGCGCAGATCGGGCATCGGCGGACCTCGCGGAGAGCGCAAATGGCACGCATCACGCGTGGAACGCCGAGGCGCGACGTGCCGGCTGATAAAATCCATTTTAACCGCTGTGCCCTTCGCCGGCAGACTCCATGTTTCCTGTCGCCATCTTCCGCTTTGCGCCGACCGAAGGCCCCGCGTATTTCGCCGAGTGGCTTACGCGCCGCGGTCTCGCCTCGACGATCGTCGCGCTGGACGAGGGCGCGGGCGTGCCCACGGATCCGCGCGCGTACGCCGGCATCGCGCTGATGGGCGGTCCGATGGGCGCCAACGATCCGCTGCCGTGGATCGCGCCGGTCTGCGCGCTCCTGCAGTCTGCGGTCGCGCAGCGGGTCCCGGTGCTCGGCCACTGCCTCGGCGGGCAGCTTCTCGCGAAGGCACTCGATGCGCCGGTGACCCGCGCGCCGGTGCACGAGATCGGCTGGATCGACGTGGAGGCGACCGACGCGGCCGCGCAAGGTGCTTGGTTCGGCGGCCGGCCGCAGTTCACGACGTTCCAGTGGCACTACGACGCGTTCGCCGTGCCTGCGGGTGCGACGCGCGTGCTCGGCAATGCCTTCAATGCGAACCAGGCCTACGTCGTCGACGACCGGCACATCGGCTTGCAGTGCCACATCGAGATGACGCATGCTCTCGTCGAGACGTGGCTCGCGACAGGCGCGTCCGAGCTGCCATCGGCCTCGAGCGCCTCCGCACAATCCGTCGCCGACATCCGACGCGACCTCGATGCGCGCCTCGCTGCGCTCCACGCGGTGGCCGACGATGTCTACGCGCGCTGGGCCGCGGGGCTGCAGCGCTGACATGCCGATCCGCGCGCTCACCGATCACCTGATCAACCAGATCGCGGCCGGCGAGGTGGTCGAGCGGCCGGCCGCCGCGCTGAAGGAGCTTCTCGAGAATGCGCTCGACTCCGGCGCCACGCAGATCGACGTCGATCTGGCGGGCGGCGGCATCGAGCGCATCCGCGTCGCCGACAACGGTGCCGGCATCGAGCGCGAAGAGCTGCCGCTCGCCGTCGCGCGGCACGCGACCTCGAAGCTCGCGACCGCCGCCGACCTGGCCGCGATCGCGACGCTCGGCTTTCGCGGCGAGGCGCTCGCGTCGATCGGCGCCGTCTCGCGGCTTGCGCTCGCTTCGCGTGCGGCGGGCCGTCCGCACGCGTGGCGGATCGAGGTCGACGGAGGGGTCGCCGGTGTGACCGCGCCGGCCGCGCTTGCGGCCGGCACGACGGTGACCGTGCGCGAGCTTTACTTCAACACGCCGGCGCGCCGCAAGTTCCTGCGCACCGAGGCGACCGAGTGGGGCCACTGCGACGAGGCGTTCCGGCGCGTCGCGCTCGCGCATCCGGACGTGGGCTTCACGCTGCAGCACAACGGCCGCGTCGTGCATCGGCTACTCGCGCAGGGCCGGCGGGCGCGCGTCGAGGCGCTCCTCGGCGACGGTTTCGTCGCCGGCGCGGCGCCGGTCGATGCGGGGTCGGGCCCGCTTGCGCTTGCGGGCTACGCGGTGCGCCCGGCCTACGCGACGCAGGCCAGCGGGCAATACACGTTCGTCAACGGGCGCTACGTCCGCGATCGGGTGCTCGCGCACGCGCTGCGCGAGGCGTATCGCGACGTGCTCCACCACGAGCGCCAGCCGGCCTTCGCGCTCTGGCTCGCGCTCGATCCGCGGCAGGTCGACGTCAACGTCCACCCGCAGAAGATCGAGGTGCGCTTCCGCGAGTCGGGCGCGGTGCACGAGTTCGTCCGTCGCGCGGTCGAGCGCGCGCTGGCGCTGACAGGCGCGGAGCAGCCGGCGGTGTCGGCTGCCGACCGGCTCGGGCTCGCGGCCGCGCACGTGCCCCCGGTCGCGCCGCCGCACGAGACGAGCGCCATTCCCGCGCGAGCATGGTCGTGGACGCCATCCGCGCAACACGTCATGCCGCTGTCGGCGGGCGAGCCCGCGGCGTTCTACGCGCGGCTTTTCGGCGCGCGTTCCCCCCCGCCCGGTGGCCTGCCCGATCTTCCGCCGACCGGCGACGAGCAGCCGCTGGGTTTCGCGCTCGCGCAGCTCCACGGCGTCTACGTGCTCGCGCAGAACCGTGACGGTCTCGTGCTGGTCGACATGCACGCCGCGCACGAGCGGATCGTCTACGAGCGGTTGAAGACCGCCGCGAACGTGCGCGTTCCCGTGCAGCCGCTCCTGGTTCCGGCGACGTTCTCGGCGTCGCCACTCGAGGTCGCCGCGGCGGAAGAGCACGCGGAGTCGCTCGACCGGCTGGGCTTCGCGATCGCGCCGCTGGGGCCGGCGACGCTGGCAGTGCGTGGCATTCCGGCGCCGCTCGCCGATGCCGATGCGGCGACGCTCGCGCACGCGGTGCTCTGCGAGCTGCGGGAATTCGGCGGCAGCGAAGTGCTCGCGGCGCGCCGCGACGAGCTCCTCTCCACGATGGCGTGTCACGCGGCGGTGCGCGCGAACCGGAGCCTCACGGTGCCGGAGATGAATGCGCTGCTGCGCGAGATGGAGGCGACCGAGCGCGCAGGCCAATGCAATCACGGCCGGCCGACGTGGTATCAGCTCACGCTCGCCGATCTCGATCGTCTCTTCATGCGAGGGCGCTAGCGGCGTGAGCTTGGGAGCAGGGCCCGCGCGGTGGCGCGCGGGATGCGACCCGAGCCAATCGACGCATTAGGCCGACAGCCCGACCGATGCCTGCCAGCGCTGCCACGAGGAGGCCGACCGGCGCGATGCTTCCTGTCGTCCTGCTCATGGGCCCGACCGCGGCGGGCAAGAGCGCGCTTGCGCTCGCACTGGCCGAGCGGCTCGGCGGCGAGGTCGTCAGCGTCGACTCCGCGCAGATCTATCGCGGGATGGACATCGGCACCGCGAAGCCTGACTCGGCGATGCGGGCGCGTGTCGCGCACCACCTGATCGACATCGTCGACCCGACGCAGTCGTACTCCGCGGCGCGCTTCCGCACGGATGCGCTCACGGCGATCATGGCGATCCGCGCGCGTCACCGCGTGCCGATCGTCGCCGGAGGGACGATGCTCTACTTCAAGGCGCTGACCGAGGGTCTGAGCGCGCTGCCGCAGGCCAACCCCACGGTGCGCGCGCGTATCGACGCACGCGCTGCCGCTCTGGGCTGGCCCGCGCTGCACGCCGCGCTCGCGCGCGTCGATCCCGCGACGGCAGCTAGACTCGCCCCCTCCGACGCGCAGCGCATCCAGCGCGCGCTGGAGGTATTCGAGCTCACCGGTAAGCCGCTTTCCGCGTTGCAGGGCGCGCGTGACTCCGGAACTTCGCTCGGCCCTGTGCTCCGCGTCGCGCTCGTGCCGGGCGACCGGGCGCGGCTCCACGCCGCGATCGCCGAGCGGTTCGACGCGATGCTCGCTGCCGGGCTCGTCGAGGAGCTGCGGCGCCTGCGCGCGCGCCATGCGCTCGATCCGTCGCTGCCGTCGATGCGCTGCGTCGGTTATCGGCAGGCGTGGGAGTACCTGGACGGGCGCCTCGACGAGGCCGCGCTGCGTGCAAAGGGGATCGCCGCGACGCGCCAGCTCGCGAAGCGGCAGCTCACATGGCTGCGGTCCACGCCGGCGATGACGTTCGATCCGGAGGTGCCTGACCTCGTCGACGACGTCGTGTCATTCGTCGGGCAGCAGGCCGGAGCGATGCCTGAAGGGGAACCGGAACGGGAGTAAGGTGATCGAATCCAAGGCGGCAACACCGAACGGAGTAAACGCGATGTTCAAGCTCGAAGTCGAGGACGATCGGGGTATATGGTCGGACGTCCGCGGCGCCGACGGCGCCCTGCTGACGTTCGAGAACGAGAGCGACGCGCGCGCGAAGCTCCTGGAGCTCTTTCCCGTGCTGGTGAAGATGGAAAAGTACGCGGGCGGAAAGCGCACGCGCGTCGTCCGGGTCTTCCGGACGGACGAGGAGTGGAAGGAGGGCACGCCGCCGAGCTGACCGGCGGGGCCGTGAGATAATTCGCCTTTCGCGGCGAACCGGCACAGCAGAGCCAACCACGATGCTCGCGCGCACGCTCTACGACAAGCTCTGGGACGGTCACGTCGTGCGCACCGAGGCGGATGGCACGGCGCTCCTCTACATCGACCGTCACCTCGTGCACGAGGTGACGAGCCCGCAGGCCTACGAGGGACTTCGGCTCGCCGGGCGCACGCCGTGGCGCACGAGCTCCATCGTCGCGACGGCCGACCACAACACGCCGACGCAGCACTGGGACCGCGGCATCGACGATCCCGTCTCGCGCGTGCAGGTCGAGACGCTCGACGCGAACATTCGCGCGACCGGCGCCAAGGCGTACTTCCCTTTCCGCGACCAGCGGCAGGGCATCGTCCACGTCATTGGGCCCGAGCAGGGCGCGACGCTCCCGGGCATGACCGTCGTCTGCGGCGACTCGCACACGAGCACGCACGGCGCGTTCGCCGCGCTCGCGTTCGGCATCGGCACCTCGGAGGTCGAGCACGTGCTCGCCACGCAGTGCCTGCTCGTCAAGCAGGCGAAGGCGATGTGCGTCGTCGTCGACGGCCGGTTGTCCGCAGGGTGCTCGGCCAAGGACATCGCGCTTGCGATCATCGGCCGCATCGGCACCGCGGGCGGCACGGGCTACGCGATCGAGTTCGCCGGCAGCGCGATTCGGGTGCTGTCGATGGAAGGCCGGATGACGGTGTGCAACATGTCGATCGAGGCGGGCGCGCGCGCCGGGATGATCGGCGTCGACGACACGACAATCGATTACCTGAAGGGTCGGCCGTTCGCGCCGAGCGGCGAGCTTTGGGACCGCGCCGTCGCGCACTGGCGGACGCTCCGTTCGGACGAGGGCGTCCGCTTCGACCGCGTCGTCACGCTCGACGCGGCGACGATCGCGCCGCACGTCACGTGGGGAACCTCACCCGAAATGGTCACGACGATCGAGGGCCGCGTGCCGGATCCCGACGCGGAGAAGGATCCTGTGCTGCGCGAGGGCATCGAGCGTGCGCTGACATACATGGGGCTCGAGCCCGGAACGCCGATCACCGACATCGCGATCGACAAGGTGTTCATCGGCTCGTGCACGAACTCGCGGATCGAGGATCTCCGCGCCGCGGCGGCGATCGCGCGCGGCCGCCGCGTCGCGGGCAACGTGAAGCTCGCCATGGTCGTACCGGGCTCCGGGCTCGTGAAGGCGCAAGCCGAGCGCGAGGGGCTCGACCGCGTGTTCCGCGATGCGGGGTTCGAGTGGCGCGAGCCGGGCTGCTCGATGTGCCTTGGGATGAACGATGACCGGCTCGGGTCGGGCGAGCGCTGCGCGTCGACGTCGAACCGCAACTTCGAGGGACGCCAGGGTGCGGGCGGCCGCACGCATCTCGTGAGCCCGGTGATGGCCGCCGCGGCGGCGATCGCGGGCCATTTCGTCGACGTGCGTCGACTGACGTGAATGGGGGTTGCGCATGAAACGTTTGATCGCATGGCTGGCGCTCGCGAGCGCGGTGGCATGGGTGTGCGGCTGCAACACGGTCGAGGGGTTCGGCAAGGACGTCAAGGCGGCCGGCGGCGGCCTCGAGAAGGCGGCGGAGAAGACGAAGCCGTACTGATGTTCCTGCTGCGGACCTCGGCCCTCACGACGATGCTCGCGCTCATGGCGCTGGTGGCCGGGTGTCGTGCGCTCGACATCGACAAGGAGCGCGACAAGGACCGGAACGCCGGCGGCAACGGGTCGATGTACCGCGAGGCTGGCGGATCGAGGAGCTGGTGATGGAGGCGTTCCGTAACCTCGTCGGGCTCGTCGCGCCGCTCGACCGCGCCAACGTCGACACCGACGCGATCATCCCGAAGCAGTTTCTGAAGTCGATCAAGCGCTCGGGCTTCGGCCCGAACCTGTTCGACGCGTGGCGCTACGTCGACCGCGGTGAGCCGGGAATGGACCCGTCGCAGCGCCGGCCGAACCCGGACTTCGTGCTGAACGAGGCGCGGTACGGCGGCGCGCAGATCCTGCTCGCGCGACGGAACTTCGGCTGTGGCAGCTCGCGCGAGCACGCGCCGTGGGCGCTGCTCGACTATGGCTTCCGCGCGGTCGTCGCGCCGTCGTTCGGCGACATCTTCTATAACAACTGCTTCAAGAACGGGCTCCTGCCGATCGTGCTCTCGCCGCACGAGGTCGACCGGCTGTTCGCCGACGCGCTGGCGCTCCCCGGCTTTCGCCTCGCGATCGATCTCGAGCGGCAGACGGTCGCGACACCCGATGGGTCCGTCGTCTTCGGCTTCGAGGTGGAACCGTTCCGCAAGCACTGCCTCTTGAACGGCCTCGATGACATCGGCCTCACGCTCGCGCACGCCGACGAGATCCGCACATTCGAGGCAAAGCGGCTCGCCGAACAGCCGTGGCTCGTTTGAGGTCGGGCGTCCGCGCCTCGTGAAGATCGCCATCCTTCCCGGCGACGGGATCGGCCCCGAGATCGTCGGCGAAGCAGCAGAGGATCCTCGAGGTCTTCCGGCGCGAGGGGTTGCCGCTCGAGACCGAGACGGCACCGATCGGCGGCGCGGGCTACGACGCGGCCAAGCATCCGCTGCCGGAGGCAACGCTCGCGCTGGCGCGAGCGGCGGACGCGGTGCTCCTGGGCGCCGTCGGCGGGCCGCGCTACGACACGCTGCCGCGACCGCTGCGGCCCGAGCAGGGGATCCTCGGCATCCGGAAGGCGCTCGGACTGTTCGCCAATCTGCGCCCCGCGCTGCTCTACCCCGAGCTCGCCGCGGCGTCGACGCTGAAGCCCGAGGTCGTCTCGGGCCTCGATCTTCTCATCGTTCGCGAGCTCACCGGCGACATCTACTTCGGCGAGCCGCGCGGGCAGCGGACGAACGTCGCCGGCGAGCGCGAAGGGTTCGACACGATGCGCTACAGCGTGCCCGAGATCGAACGCATCGCGCGGGTCGGCTTCGCGACGGCGATGAAGCGCGGGAAGAAGCTCTGCTCGGTCGACAAGGCCAACGTCCTCGACACGTCGATCCTCTGGCGCGAGGTCGTCACGACGGTCGCGAGGGACTACCCGGACGTCGCGCTCACGCACATGTACGTCGACAACGCCGCGATGCAGCTGGTCCGCGCGCCGAAGGCGTTCGACGTGATCGTGACCGGCAACCTGTTCGGCGACATCCTCTCCGACGAGGCGTCGATGCTCGCGGGCTCGATCGGGATGCTGCCCTCGGCCTCGCTGGACGCTTCGGCCAAGGGCCTCTACGAGCCGATCCACGGCTCCGCGCCGGACATCGCGGGACAGGACCGGGCAAATCCGCTCGCGACGATCCTGTCCCTCGCGATGATGTTCCGCTACACCTTCGCGCGTGCCGATTTCGCGGACCGGATCGACGCCGCCGTGCGCGCTGTCCTGGCGGCGGGGCGTCGCACGGCCGACATCGCCGGTGCGGGCGAAGCAGCGATCGGGACGCGCGCTATGGGCGACGCCGTCGTTGCTGCGTTGCAGCAGGGCCGTTGATTCGTGTAGGATGCGTTCATGCAGGTTTCCTCGGCCGGTTTCGGGATCTCCTCGCCGCTGCGCGCACGCGCGGCGGGCGCCGGCCTGCGCGCGACCGCCACGGTCCGCGCGACGAAGACGACGCTCAAGACGACCTGACCGGTCGCCTCGGCCCGCGCTTCGCCTCCGCGAGCGGCTGCCGGGGGCGGGTCGGGACGCGGAGGCACGGACAGGGGAACCCGAGGTTCCATAGGTGGCCGTCATGCGAGTCGGATTCGTCGGTTGGCGCGGGATGGTCGGTTCGGTGCTCATGCAGCGGATGCTCGCGGAGCGCGACTTCGATCGCGTCGAGCCCGTGTTCTTCTCCACGTCGAGCGCCGGCGGCAAGGGGCCCGCGATCGGTAAGGACACCCCGCCGCTCAGGAGCGCCACGGACCTGGCCGCGCTCAAGTCGCAGGACGTGATCGTCACCTGCCAGGGTGGCGACTACACGAACGATGTGTATCCGAAGCTCCGCGCTGCCGGATGGACCGGCTACTGGATCGACGCCGCTTCCGCGCTCCGGATGAAGGACGACGCGGTCATCATCCTCGACCCTGTCAACCGGGCCGTGATCGACGCGGCGCTCGCGCACGGCGTGAAGAGCTACATCGGCGGCAACTGCACGGTCAGCCTGATGATGATGGGGCTCGCCGGCCTGTTCCAGCACGACCTCGTCGAATGGATGACGTGCATGACCTATCAGGCCGCCTCGGGCGCCGGCGCGCAGAACATGCGCGAGCTGCTGCAGCAGATGGGCGAGGCGCACCTTGCGGCGAAGGGCCTGCTCGACGATCCGGGCTCGGCGATCCTCGACATCGACCGCGAGGTCGCCGGCATCCTGCGCGACGACCGTTTCCCGACCGAGCACTTCGGCGTCCCGCTGGCGGGCAGTCTGATCCCATGGATCGACAAGGACCTGGGCGACGGCATGAGCCGCGAGGAGTGGAAGGGCGGCGCCGAGACGAACAAGATCCTGGGCCGCGGCGACCGGCCGATTCCGGTGGACTCGATCTGCGTGCGGATCGGCGCGATGCGCTGCCACTCGCAGGCGCTCACGATCAAGCTCCGGCGCGATGTGCCGCTGGCGGAGATCGAGCGGATCCTCGCCAGCGCCAACGAATGGGTGCGCGTCGTCCCCAACACGCGCGAGGAGAGCATCGCGCGTCTCACGCCGGCCGCCGTCACCGGCAGCCTCGAGGTGCCGATTGGACGCCTGCGCAAGCTCGCCATGGGGGGCGAATATCTCGCGGCATTCACGGTCGGCGATCAACTGCTCTGGGGAGCCGCGGAGCCGTTGCGCCGCATGATCCGCATCCTGCTTGACCGCTGAAGCTCGCGCCGGGCGCGCCGCGCCGCGTACCCTTTTGCTGCGGTTCGGCATCGCGCGGCGACCGCCCTGCCGTTTGCACACGTTTTATGCGCGGCATGCGCGGTTCGCCGTGTCGGGCTATGGCGACGTGCGGCGCGATTGCAACAGCACATGGCAACCAAATTCCCGTGCAGCATGGGCCATTGCCGGCACAATATCTGGTGGGTGGCGACCTCGCCGATGCCCATCCCTAGCGCTCGCGGCTAGGATATCGGCATGAACATCGCCGGCGCGAGCCGGCGCTCAGGCCAAAAAAAGCAAGCTAATACCGGGGTTTAGCTTGCGAAGCTAAACCCATGATGTTATGTTTGGTTGCAGAATCCGAATTCTCGGAAAGGGTCGGTATGCGCGCTAAGCCCATCCTCACGCTCAGCCTGTTGGCCGCGGCTATGGCCGTCCCAGGCATGAGCGCGGCACTCGGCCTCGGCAACCTGACGGTCAGCTCGTCGCTCGGGCAGCCGCTGTCGGCCCGCATCGAGCTCACGTCGGCGGCGAAGGAAGAGCTCGACTCGCTCGCCGCGCGCGTCGCCGATCCCTCGCTGTATCGCCAGAACAATCTGAATTTCCCGGGCGCGCTCTCCGCCGCGCGCGTGAGCGTCGAACGCGACGCGAACGGGCAGCCCTACCTCAGGATCAGAACGCAGACGCCCATCAACGAGCCGTTCCTCGACCTCTTGGTCGAGATCAACTGGGCGTCGGGGCGCCTCGTGCGCGATTACACGTTCCTGCTCGATCCGCCGGGGTCCACGATGATCGCCGCGCCCGCCGAGCCGGTCGCGCCGGTGCGCGTCGGTGCTGCGCCGGCACGCGCGGCCGCGGCTGCTGCGCCAAGCGGAGGCGCAGGCGACACGTACACGGTGAAACGCGGCGATACGCTGTCGAAGATCGCGAACGAATACCGCGCGCCGAGCGCGACGCTCGACCAGATGCTGGTCGCGTTGTTCAAGAGCAACGCCGACGCATTCGACGGCAAGAACATGAACCGGCTGCGCAGCGGCGCGATCATCACGATTCCGAGCGCTGACGACGTCGGCGCGACGTCGTCGTCCGAGGCGACGAAGGTCGTCCGCGTGCAGGCCTCCGACTGGCGCGAGTATCGCGACCGCGTCGCCGCGGCTGCCCCCGCGGCCGAAGGTGCCGGCGGGCGCGCCGCGGGCGGGCGCATCGGCACTGCAGTCGAGGAGAAGGCGCCGGCTGCGCCGGCGGGCCGCGACCAGCTGCGCGTCTCGCGCGAGGCGGGAGCCGGCAAGGGCGCGGGCGCCGCAGAAGAAACCGTCGCGCGCGATCAGGCGCTCAAGGAAGCGCAATCGCGCATCTCCGAGCTTGAGAAGACGATCAAGGATCTGCAGCGCGCAGTCGAGCTCAAGAGCCAGACGGGCGCGCAGCTCCAGGCGCAGGCCGACGCGGCGAAGGGCAAAGCTGCACCGCCGCCGCCCACACCGATCACCAAGGCGCCCGAGCCCGTCACCGCCGCCAAGGCCCCGGAGCCTGCGAAGGCGCCCGAGCCGCCAAAGGCCGCGGAGCCCCCGAAGGCAGAGCCGCCTGCTGTCGCGGAGCCGGCGAAGGCGGAACCCCCGAAGGGCGTCGAGCCCGCGCCGGCCGAGCCGCCGAAGGCCGCGGAGCCGCCGAAGGCCGAGCCGCCGAAGGTCGAGCCGCCGAAGGTCGAGCCGCCCAAGGTCGTGCCCAAGGCGGCGCCCAAGGTAGCGACAAAGGAGCCCCCGGGTTTCTTCGAAGATCTGCTCGCGACCACGCCGAGCTGGATGATCGGCGCCGTCGCACTCGCGATCCTGGGCGGCATCGCGGCGCTGGTCGCCGCGCGCCGGCGCAAGACGACGAAGTTCGAGGACAGCATCATCTCGGGCACCGACATCAAGACGAATACCGTGTTCGGCTCGACCGGCGGCGGGGTCGTCAACACCGGCGACAACTCGCTCGCGAGCGACTTCAGCCGTGAGGGCCTGGGCAACATCGACACGGACGAAGTCGATCCGATCGCAGAAGCCGAGGTGTACTTGGCCTACGGCCGCGACGCCCAGGCCGAGGAGATTCTCAAGGAAGCGCTCAAGAAGGATCCGCAGCGCCAGGAGATCTATCTCAAGCTGCTCGAGATCCACGCACAGCACAACAAGCCGTCCGCGTTCGAGACCGTCGCTGCCGAGCTCTACTCCGTGTCGCAAGGACAAGGCGAGGTGTGGCAGAAGGCGGTGGGCCTGGGCCGGCAGCTCGATCCGAACAACCCGATGTTCACCGAAGCCGGAACCGGTGCGGCCGCCGCGGCGGCGGCCGTCGCTGCGGCGGGCGGCATGAAGGCTGCCGCCGCCGAAGAGCCGCCCGTGCTCTCCGAGCCGCAGATTCGGCACGAGCCGGCGAGAGCGGAAGGGTCGGGCATCCCGGCAGACGTCGCCGCCGACATGGGCGACACCGGCGGCGGGCTCGATTTCAAGCTCGACGAGGAAATCTCGATTTCTCCCTCGTCGGGCAAGGCCGCCAAGGCCAAGTCGCCGATCGACATTCTCGCCGGGGCCGAAAGCGCGCTGGAGAAGAGCGCAAAGGGTGCGGCGCACGTGCTCGAAGGCGCGGTCGACAAGACGAAGGCCGTAGCGGCCGAAGGTGCCGCGGCGCTGGGTCGCATGGGCGAAGGCGTCGTCGACACGACGCGACCGGCGCCCGTCGTGCACGATATGGACTTCACGCTCGACGCTTCTCAGAAGCCTGCGCCGTCGCGGCCCGCCGCACCCCGGCCCGAGCCCGCGCTCGCCGCCGCGGCCGCCTCGACGGCCGCGCCGTCGCTCGCCCGCCCGCAGGCGGCGATCGATCTCGACAAGCTCGATCTGTCGTTCGATCCGGACAAGGCGACCTTCGAGGATCCGACGCCGTCGGTACTGGACGGCCAGTGGCACGATGCCGCGACGAAGCTCGATCTCGCGAAGGCGTATCAGGAGATGGGCGACGTCGAGGGCGCGCGCGAGATCCTGCAGGAAGTGCTGCACGAAGGCGACGACCAGCAGAAGTCGGAGGCGCAGTCACTGCTCGCGAAGCTCGGCTGATCGCGATACCAGGAAGGAACGCGGGCGGCGGAGCGATCTCCGCCGCCCTTTTCGTTTCCCCCGCTGCACGCTCATGCGCATTGCCCTCGGACTCGAATACGCAGGCGCCTCGTTCAGCGGCTGGCAGTCGCAACCGTCCGGGCGCGGGGTGCAGGACGTGCTCGAGCGCGCGCTTGCCGAGATCGCGGACGCGCCGGCGCGTACGGCCGCGGCGGGTCGCACCGACGCGGGCGTGCACGCGACGTCGCAAGTCGTTCACTTCGACACGGACGCCGTGCGACCGGACACCGCGTGGGTTCGCGGCGTTAACGCGCTCCTGCCGTCCGAGGTCGCGGTATTGTGGGCGCAGCCCGTGCCGCCCGAGTTCCACGCGCGGTTCAAGGCAACGGCGCGGCATTACAGCTACGTGCTCCTGCCGCGCGCCGTGCGTCCGGCGCTGCTCGCGGGACGCGTGGGCTGGTACCATCGGCCGCTCGACGTCGCGGCCATGCGCGAAGGCGCACGTTTGCTCCAGGGCACGCACGACTTCTCCGCGTTCCGCGCCGCCGAGTGCCAGGCGAAATCGGCGGTCAAGACGCTGTCGGAAGTCGACGTCGCGGCCGACGGCGAGTGGGTGCATTTCGATTTCTCGGCGGATGCCTTTCTCCATCACATGATCCGCAACATCGTCGGCACGCTGGTCTACGTCGGCGCCGGCAAGGCACCCGCCGCGTGGGTCGCGGAGCTCCTGGCCGCCCGCGACCGCACGCGCGCGGCGCCGACCTTCGCGGCCGACGGACTCTACCTCACCGGTGCCGACTACGACGCAGCGTGGGGGCTGCCGCCGACGCGGCAGCCCGTTCGTCTGCCGTTGGCCTGAGCGGCGATCGTGCGCACGCGCGTCAAGATCTGCGGGATCACTCGCGTCGAGGACGGCCTCGCCGCGGCGCGTGCCGGCTGCGACGCGATCGGACTCGTGTTCTGGCCGGGAACGCCGCGCGTCGTCGGCGTGGGGCGTGCGCGCGAGATTGTCGCAGCGATGCCGCCGTTCGTCTCGGTGGTCGGTCTGTTCGTTGATCCGGAGCCGGGCCACGTGCGGGCGACGCTCGCCGCGGTATCTCTCGACCTCCTCCAGTTCCACGGCCGCGAGGCGCCCGACTTCTGCCGCGCCTTCGGCCGTCCCTATCTCAAGGCCATATCCGTTGCCCCCGGAGCCGAGGCCGCCGGTTTGCTAGAATCCGCTGAACGATACGGCGACGCGGCGGGCCTTCTGTTCGATGCGCCGCCGGCCGCCGGGATGCCGGGCGGAACGGGCCGGACGTTCGACTGGAGCATGCTGCCGAGCGGTCTGCGGCGACCCGTTGTGCTGTCCGGCGGGCTCACCGCGGCGAACGTCGCGGACGCGATCCGCCGCGTGCGGCCGTGGGGCGTCGACGTGTCGAGCGGCGTCGAAGCCGCGGGCGGCGACGGGCGACCGGAGAAGGGGATCAAGGACCCGGCCCGGATCGCGGCGTTCATCGAGGAAGTGCGCAATGCAGATGGCTGACCTTCCGTACGACCTGCCGGACGCGCGCGGCCACTTCGGACCCTACGGCGGCGTGTTCGTCGCCGAGACGCTGATCCGCGCGCTCGACGAGCTCCGGGATCAGTACGCCCGTGCCCGCCGTGACCCGGCATTCGTCGCGGAGCTCGACGACGAGCTCGCGCACTACGTCGGCCGGCCGTCGCCCGTCTACCACGCGAAGCGGTGGTCGGCCAAAGTCGGCGGCGCGCAGATCTGGTTGAAGCGCGAGGACTTGAACCACACCGGCGCACACAAGATCAACAACTGCATCGGTCAGGCGCTCCTCGCAAAGCGGATGGGCAAGCCGCGCGTCATCGCGGAGACGGGCGCAGGACAGCA
Organism: uncultured beta proteobacterium; assembly: GCA_963830485.1. Lineage (GTDB taxonomy): Bacteria > Pseudomonadota > Gammaproteobacteria > Burkholderiales > Casimicrobiaceae > CAIWHR01. Next base: position 42,960 of record CAWHNE010000012.1, on the reverse strand, counting down.
CGGCGTCGCGACGGCGACGGTCGCCGCGCGCTTCGGGATGGAGTGCGTCGTCTACATGGGCACCGAGGACGTCCGGCGCCAGGCGCAGAACGTGTTCCGGATGAAGCTCCTGGGTGCAGCCGTCATCCCGGTCGACGCGGGCTCGAGGACGCTCAAGGATGCGCTAAATGAGGCGATGCGCGACTGGGTGACGAACGTCGAGACCACGTTCTACATCATCGGCACGGTCGCGGGTCCGCACCCCTACCCGATGATGGTGCGCGATTTCCAGAGCGTGATCGGCCGCGAGTGCCTGACGCAGATGCCTGCGGCGGCGGGGCGCGACCCCGACGCGATCGTCGCGTGCGTGGGCGGCGGCTCGAACGCGATGGGGATCTTCTACCCGTATCTTGCGCGCGACGTGAAGCTGATCGGCGTCGAGGCGGCGGGCGAAGGTATCGCGACGGGGCGTCACGCAGCGTCGCTGCTGGCTGGGCGCCCCGGTGTGCTGCACGGCAATCGCACGTATCTATTGCAGGACGAGGACGGGCAGATCGTCGAGACGCATTCGGTCTCCGCGGGCCTCGACTATCCGGGCGTCGGCCCGGAGCACGCGTGGCTCAAGGACACCGGACGCGCGGAGTACGTGTCCATCACCGACGACGAGGCGCTCGCCGCGTTCCACGAATGTTGCCGCGTCGAGGGGATTATCCCCGCGCTCGAGTCGGCGCACGCGCTCGCCTACGCAGCGAAGCTTGCGGCGACGATGGACCGCGACAGGATCCTGCTCGTCAATCTCTCCGGCCGTGGCGACAAGGACATGAACACCGTTGCCGAGCGCTCCGGCCTCAAGTTCTACTGCCGTCCGGAATGCGATCCGTCGACTCGGGACAGAAAATCCTGAACCGCATCGACGCCACGTTCGCGAAGCTCCGCGGGTCCGGCCGTACGGCGCTGATCCCGTACGTCACGGTCGGCGATCCGACGCTCGCGCTCGCGCTGCCGATCATGCACGCCCTTGTCGCCGCGGGCGCCGACGTGATCGAGCTGGGCGTGCCGTTCTCCGATCCGATGGCCGACGGACCCGTGATCCAGCGCGCCTCTGAGCGGGCGCTCGCGCAGCACGTCGGCCTGAAGGACGTGCTCGCGACGGTCGCCGCCTTCCGCCGTACCGATACGGTGACGCCCGTCGTATTGATGGGCTACGCGAATCCGATCGAGGCGATGGGCGCGACCGCGTTCGCCGACCGCGCGCGCGACGCGGGCGTCGACGGCGTGCTCGTCGTCGATTATCCGCCTGAAGAGGCGGGCGAGTTCGCGGCGCTGCTGGGCGCGCGCGCGATCGCGCCGATCTTCCTCGTCGCGCCGACCACGCCCGACGCGCGGATCGCGGCGATCGCGAAGCTCGCGCGTGGCTATGTCTACTATGTTTCTCTGAAGGGCGTCACCGGGGCCGGCCATCTCGATACGGCGGAAGTCGCGCGCAGGCTCACCGAGATCCGCCGGCACGTGGCGCTTCCGGTCGGCGTCGGCTTCGGGATCCGCGACGCGGCGAGCGCGCAGGCGATCGCCGCGGAGGCCGATGCCGTGGTCATCGGGAGCAGGATCATCCAGGAGATCGAGTCCGGACCGCCGGCCACCGCGGCAGAGCGGGCGGGGGCGTGGCTCGCCGGCATCCGGAGCGCGCTCGACTCGATGCACAAGCGAGCGGCGTAGGCGTGGCGATCAGCCAAGGGGAAACGCGATGAGCTGGCTCCAGAAGCTTCTGCCACCGCGGATCAAGAGCACGCCGGGTGCGAAGAAAACGGCTGTGCCCGAGGGGCTGTGGATCAAGTGCCCCGCATGTGAGGCGGTGCTCTACCGGACCGATCTCGAGAAGAACCTCTTCGTCTGCCCGAAGTGTGCGCACCACACGCGCGTGCCGGCGCGCGAGCGGATCGACCAGCTGCTCGATCCGGAAGGCCGTTTCGAGATCGGCTCCGAGGTCGTGCCCATCGACAGCCTCAAATTCAAGGATCAGAAGAAGTACCCCGAGCGACTCTCCGCCGCACTCGAGGAGACCGGCGAAACCGACGCGCTCGTCGTGATGCAGGGGAGCATCAAGGGCGTGCCGCTCGTGCTCGCGTGCTTCGAGTTCGAGTTCATGGGCGGCTCGATGGGCTCGGTGGTCGGCGAGCGCTTCGTGCGCGGCGTGCGTGTCGCCTACGAGGCCCGCATCCCGTTCGTCTGCATTTCGTCGTCCGGCGGCGCACGGATGCAGGAGGGCGTGAACTCGTTGTTTCAGATGGCCAAGACGACGGCCGTCCTGCAGGAGCTCTCAAAGGCGCAGCTCCCTTTCGTGTCAGTGCTGACCGATCCGACGATGGGCGGCGTGTCGGCGTCGTTTGCGTTCGTCGCCGACCTCGTGCTGGCCGAGCCCGGCGCGCTGATCGGCTTCGCCGGTCCGCGCGTGATCGAGCAGACCGTGCGCGAAAAGCTGCCCGAGGGCTTCCAGCGCGCGGAATTCCTGATCGACAAGGGCGCGCTCGACATGATCCTCGACCGCCGCCAGCTGCGCGACGAGCTGCCGCGCCTGCTCGCGATGCTCTCGCGGCAGCCCGCGCCCGCCGCCTGACGCCCCTGACCGCCACCGACCGTCCCGCCACGCTCTCCGCGTGGCTCGCGTATCTCGAGACGCTGCATCCGAAGGCGATCGCGCTCGGGCTCGATCGCGTCGCCGACGTGCGCGCCCGGATGGACGCCACGCTCGCGTGTCCCGTCGTCACTGTCGCCGGCACCAACGGCAAGGGCTCGACCTGCGCGCTCATCGAATCGATCCTGGTGGCCGCCGGGCACCGCACGGGCCTCTACACATCGCCGCACCTCCTCGCCTACAACGAGCGTGTGCGGATCGACGGCGTCGCGGCGACGGACGATGCGCTCGTCGCGAGCTTCAACGCGGTCGAGGACGCACGCGTTGGCGTCCCGCTCACGTACTTCGAGTACGGCACGCTCGCCGCGTTCTGGCTCTTCGCGCGCGCGAAGCTCGCGGCGGCGGTACTCGAAGTCGGACTCGGAGGGCGCCTCGATGCCGTCAACGTCGTCGACGCCGATGTCGCCGTCGTCACGAGCATCGATCTCGACCATCTCGATTATCTGGGGCCCACGCGCGAGGACGTCGGTCGCGAGAAAGCCGGCATCCTTCGCGCCGGCCGGCCTGTCGTCTGCGGCGAGCCGAACCCGCCCGCGACGCTGGTGGCGCAGGCGCGCGTGCTGCGCGCACCCGTCCTGCTGATCGGCCGCGATTTCGGCTTCGACGTGCGCGACGGACAGTGGGACTACCACGGTCCCGGCGGCGCGCGCCACGGACTGCCGCATCCGGCGCTACGCGGTGCGATCCAGCTCGTAAACGCGGCGACGGCGATCGCGGCGCTCGATCTCTTGCGCGATCGCCTGCACGTAAGCGCCGGTGCGCTGCGCACCGGCCTCGTTTCGGTCGAGCTCGCCGGCCGGTTGCAGGTGCTGCCCGGACGGCCGATCGTCGTGCTCGACGTCGCGCACAATCCGCACGCGGCGCGCGTCCTCGCCTCCGCACTCGGGACGATGGGGCTGCCGCCGCATACGATCGCCGTGTGCGGGATGCTCGCCGACAAGGACATCGCCGGTGTCGTCGCGGCGATGCGCGCGCGCATCGATCGCTGGCACGTCGCGACGCTGCCGGGACCGCGTGGCGCGAGCGCGTCGGCGCTGCGCGATGCCCTCGTCGGGAGCGGCGTCGAGGCCACCGCCATTCACGCGTTCGACGACGTCGCGTCGGCGTACGCGGCTGCGCGGGACGAGGCAGGCGAAGCTGATAGAATCATCGTTTTCGGATCGTTCCTCACGGTCGCCGCGGCGCTCGCCGCGCAGGCCCGCGACCACTGGAATCCGCACAGGCATGGCTGAGCGCATCCCCGATGACGGAGACCTCGCGGTCGACGAGCTCAAACGCCGCGCGCGGCGACGGCTCGTAGGCGCGATCGTGCTCGCGCTCGCTGCGGCGGTGATCCTTCCGTTGCTGCTCGAAAAGGAGCCGAAGCCGCTCGGCGACGACGTGTCCGTGCAGATTCCGCCGGTCGACGAAGGGCGTTTCGTCAACCGGCTGACCGGGCGGCAGGGAGACGCGAAATCGGCGGCGAAGTCCGACGCGCGGCCCCTGCCGAAGATCGCGCCGCCGAAGGCCGAAGCGTCGCCGCCGTCTTCCACGGCGCCGGACGGTGCCGCGCAACCCACGCCCGCCGCACCGCCCGAGACCACGGCTTCGCCCCCGGCAGCGCCGACGAACGTCCCGCCACCGAAGAAATCGGTGGCTGATGCCGAGAAGAGGGTGCTGGCCGGCGCGGGCAAATCCGGTGCGGCAGTGAAGACCGAGCTTCCGCCGACGGCCGCGGCGCCTTCGCCGCCACCTGCGTCTGCGGCGGCTTCGCCCTCGCCGCCGCCTGTGTCTGCGGCGCTGGCGCCTGTGGCGGCGCCTACCACGGTGGCGCCCGCGCCGGCTGCGCCTGCGCCTGTCGCGGCGGCCGCCGCAACTGCAGCAGGCGAGGGCTTCGCCGTGCAAATCGCGGCGTTCACCGACGACAAGGGTGCCAATGCGCTCGTTGGGAAGTTGAAGAAGGCGGGCTACGCCTCCACCTACACCGAACCGGTCGAGACCAGCCGTGGCACGCTGTGGCGCGTGCGCGTGGGCGGCTTCGCCACGCGCCCGGACGCGGACACCGCCCGCGCGAAACTGAAGACCGACGGCTGGAACGGAATCGTCGTCTCAGCCCGTTAGGCGCGACCGCGCGATCGCGGCGTGCGGCTGCGCGCGACTCCGCCCATGACCGCCCTCGACCTCGTCGTACTCGCGCTGATCGCGCTGTCGGTCGTGTTCGCGTATTTCCGCGGCATGGTGCGCGAGGTCGTCGCGCTCGCCGCGTGGATCGTGGGGCTCGTGGTGGCGTTCCGCTACATGGATTCTGTGGCGACGATTTTTGGCGCGCTCGATATCGCACCGGCCGCGCGTCACGCGCTCGCCTTCGCGTTGATCCTCGTGCTCTTCATGATCGCCGGCGCGCTCGTCGCGTGGCTGCTGCGAAGCGCGGTCCACGCGGTCGGCCTGGGCTTCGTCGATCGCTTCCTGGGGGCGCTGTTCGGTGTGGCGCGCGGAGCACTCCTCGCGGTCCTGTTCGCCCTGATCGCAGGCATCACGACGCTCCCGCAGCACGATTGGTGGCAGAATTCGCTCCTGGGGCCCGTGCTGGCGGGATCAGCGCTCGCCCTGAAGCCGTACCTGCCCGACGAGTGGGCGGCGCGGCTCGATTTTTCGGCGACCGGCAAGCCCCGCGGCCCGGTCCCCGGGTCGGCGGCGCGGGCGCCGGACGGAGAAGCGGAATCATGTGCGGAATCGTAGGCGTCGTCGCGCATACGCCGGTCAATCAGCTCCTGTACGACGGGCTGCTCCTGCTGCAGCACCGCGGGCAGGATGCGGCCGGCATCGTGACCGGCGAAGGCGCGATGTTCCACATGCACAAGGGCAGCGGCTACGTCCGCGACGTGTTCCGCACGCGCAACATGCGCGACCTCACGGGAAATCTCGGTATCGGGCACTGTCGCTATCCGACCGCAGGGTCGGCCGCCTCCGAGCTCGAGTCGCAGCCGTTCTACGTGAACTCGCCATTCGGCATCACGCTCGCGCACAACGGCAATCTCACCAACAGCGAGGCGCTGAAGAAGGAACTCTTCCAGCTCGACTTTCGCCACGTCAACACCAACTCGGATTCCGAGGTGCTGCTGAACGTGCTGGCGCTCGAGCTCGAGCGCGCCGCGCACCATGCGCGTCTCGATGCCGACGCGATCTTCACGGCCGTGACGGGCGTCCACCGGCGCTGCCGCGGCGCGTACGCGATCGTCGCGATGATCGCGGGCTACGGCCTGGTCGCGTTCCGCGATCCGTTCGGCATCCGTCCGCTCATCATCGGCGTCAACGAGTCGATGGGCGGGACCGAGTACCTGGTCGCGAGCGAGTCGGTGGCGCTCGAGGCGCTCGGCTTTTCCGTGCTGCGCGACGTCGCGCCGGGCGAGGCGATCTTCGTCGATCAGACGGGCGCCTTCCACGCGCGTGTGTGCGCGCCGCACCCGGTGCTCGCGCCTTGCATCTTCGAATTTGTCTACCTGGCGCGCCCGGATTCGGTGATCGACGGCACGTCGGTGTACGAGTCGCGCCTGCACATGGGCGAGCAGCTGGCACACAAGATCCGCGCGCTCCCGGACGCGCGCGACATCGACGTCGTGATTCCGATTCCCGATTCGAGCCGGCCGTCGGCGCTGCAGCTCGCAAACACGCTGGGGCTCACGTATCGCGAAGGCTTTGTCAAGAACCGCTACATCGGACGGACGTTCATCATGCCGGGGCAGGCGATGCGGCGCAAAAGCGTGCGCCAGAAGCTGAACCCGATCGGGATGGAGTTCAAGGACAAGGTCGTGCTGCTGGTCGACGACTCGATCGTGCGCGGAACGACGTCGCACGAGATCGTCCAGATGGCACGCGACGCCGGCGCGCGCAAGGTCTACTTCGCGTCGGCGAGCCCGCCGGTGCGCTACCCGAACGTCTACGGCATCGACATGCCGAACCAGAGCGAGCTCGTGGCCACGGGCCGCACCGAGGCCGAGATCGCGCGTACGATCGGCGCCGACCTGCTGATCTACCAGGAGCTCGACGCGCTCAAGGCGGCGGTGCGCAACACCAATCCGAACCTCTCCGCGTTCGAAGCGTCCTGCTTCGACGGCCACTACATCACCGGCGACATCACCGCCGACTACTTGTCGCAGCTCGCGTTCGAGCGCGACGCGATGCGCGGCGACGCCGAGTCCGACGCGGCAGACGCGACCGAGTCGGTTGCCGTGGGCGGTTGAGCGCCCGCGCAAGCCAGAAAAAACGCGGCCCCGGGGCCTCGTTTTTCATCGCGAACCTTCTCCCAGGATCAGCGCGCGGCGGCCGCCATGTAGTCGACGGCCGCCTTCACGTCGGCATCCGACAGCGACGTGTTGCCGCCCTTGGCGGGCATCGCGCCCTTGCCCGCGAGCGCAGTCTTCACGAGAGTGTCGATGCCCGTCGCGAGCCGCGGCGCCCACGCTGCCTTGTCGCCGAACTTCGGCGCGCCCGCCACGCCCGCGCCGTGGCATACGGCGCATGTTGTGTCGTAGATCTTCTTGCCGTCGGGCTTCGCCCCGGTCGCGGGTGCTGCGATCGCCGGTGCTGCGGTCGCCGGCGCCGCCGCCGTAGCGACGACCGGCTGCGCGGCGCCCGAATTCATCATGTACTCGACCGCGCGTCCGATCTCTGCGTCGGAGAGCTCGGCCATGCCGCCGCGTGCCGGCATCCCGGCATGACCCCTCAGCGCGGATTGCAGCACCGACTTGTAACCACGCTTCGCCCGTTCGCGCCACGCGATGCGGTCGCCGATCCTGGGCGAGCCGCCTTCGCCCGTCGCGTGGCACTTGCTGCAGATGATTCTGACCACTTCCTCGCCGGTGCGCTCGCCGCTCGCGGTGACCGTGACGGGCTTGACCACCACGGGTTCCTTCCAGCCGCCGCCGGCGTTGTTCGCCATGAAGGCGACGGCGCGCTCGACCTCGACGTCGTCGAGATCAGCATTGCCGCCCTTCGGCGGCATCGCGCGAATGCCTTTGATCGCGTGATCGACGGCGACCGTCTGCCCCTGCGCGATGACCTTCGCCCAGGCGGCCTTGTCGCGAAACTTCGGAGCGTTGAGGACACCCGTCTCGTGGCACGTCTTGCACACCTGGTCGTAGACCTGCTCTCCGGTGAGCTGCCCCCTCGGGCCCGCGGCGGCGGCGAGCTGCACCTGCCCCACCGGCTGGATCCGTGCGAGGATCGCGCTGTCGTCCTCGTGCATGCCGCGACTGCCGCTCGTCACCCATTGCGAGATCAGGATGGCGATCGCGATCGGCACGACGAACGCCAGCACGACGACGACGACGAGCTGCTTCCAGTTCTTGATCGGGGAGGCGTGATGGCCGGGTTGTTGCATAAGCGTTCCTGGTGCGGGCGTGTTTCGCGGCGCCGGTCGACCGGCAGATGGGGTTCGAGGAGCCGTCTGACGCGGCTTCGTAGTGGCGCGCAGGAAGAACGCAGCATTATACCGTTCCGCTTCGCGGCACCCAACCGCAACTGGACGATCGTTCGACCGCCGCGGTAGAATGCGCGTCCGCGCGCCCGTAGCTCAGTTGGATAGAGTGTTGGTTTCCGAAGCCAAAGGTCACAGGTTCGACTCCTGTCGGGCGCGCCATCGAATCATCGGGCTATGCATCGGCGCAGCGGCATGGAGTGGCGCCAGCTGCCGTCGCGACAGGTTCCTACGCAGTTCGGCGTCGATCATGTGACGCGGGTCGATCCCGCCGCATCGGTGGACTCAATCCCGGCTCACCGGTCCATTCCCTGAAGCCCGTCACGCGTGGTCGTGCGTCGACCGGAATGGCGCGTGATGAGCACCCCATCCGCGCGACATTGCCTATGGGCGGCGAAAGAAATGCGGCCGAGGCCGCATTGAAGTTACTGCAACAAGGAACCTGCCGGCGCGCTTACTCTCCGTAAGTCGACTTGGCCGAGGTCTCGCAGGTGTCGCTACGCCGAATCCGTCGGCTGAAAGTCCTTGTGAATCTTTTCAAACAGCTTGACCTGCACCTCGGCCTGGTCCTTGGTAATGCCGTAGGCCTCCTGGATCTTTCCCGCCAACTGGTCGCGCTTGCCGGCGATCGTGTCGAGACTGTCGTCCGTGAGCTTGCCCCATTTCTCCTTCACATGCCCCTTCAACTGCTTCCAATTGCCTTCGATGATGTCCCAATCCATGGTGTCTTCCTTTGTCGATGAACGTTTTGGCGACAGTGCCAGCGTCGATAAGCGCTTGCGAGCCGCGGACTGTTCGGAGTCCCGCGTGCGAGAAGATCCGTAACGCCGGCGAGCGCCGACGCGCTCGATCCGCTTGCCATCGGTCGTGCCGGCCATCCTTGCCTGCATCGCCGATTGGCAGCGTGACAGCGCACCACCTGGAGCGCAGGGTCCGCGTTCGCGCGTGATGCAACGGCGGCGGCAACGGCCCGCGAGCAACTTGGACGGCTCACGGATCCCTAAATCTTCCTTTGCACGTCCCTGGCCGAGTCATGAATCGCCTGTCCGGAGCGTTCGACGTCCGTGCCGGCACCGGCTATGGTGTTGCAACCCGTCATGGCCGCTGTTGCGCCGAGCATGCCCAGCATGATCAGTACGGCCAGTAGTTTCTTGGTCATGATCGATTCCTCTGTGATGAATCTACTTCGCGTTAACTGGAACCCGCGACACCTGATAGCCCGATGGACGCACGGCACCCAATTCCGTGGGTTGAGCCGTCACCGGGGGGCTTCGAACTGCTTCATGCAGTGCGCGGTTCGGTTCAGGATCCAGTGCGCAGTGTGCCTGCGCTCGCCGCTGCGGTCGGTGCGGTAGCACACATTGAAGATCGCGGCCGTCCGCGGGCGCGACGGCGCTGCGCGCGCGCGGGCTGGCTATCGCGGCAAGCGTGGAATCAGCCTTCCGCCGTGGGTGGTGTCGGCGATGATGTTCTCGCCGCCACTCTCGATGCCGCCGCTCGACGCTGCCCGATAGTCAAGGCGGCCGGAAGCGGTGGCTCGCGTTACTTCCGTGCCGGCAGCTGCCATGCGGGCACGGTGACGCCCGGCGCGCGCAGCACGCGCAACATGCGCACCGCCGTTTCGCGGCCACGGTAGTAGCGCGGTACGCGGAACGTCTCCACGAAGCCCGCCGCCTCGTACATCGCGTAGGCGGAGATGTTGTCGGCGCGCAGCTCGACGTGGATCGACGCCATGCCCGCTGTCGTCGCGGAGTCGACGAGCCAGCCGAGCATCCGGCGCGCGATCCCGCGGCGCCGGTGCGCCGGATGCACGGCGAGCAGCACGAGGTGCGCACGCTCTTCGCCGAAGCTCATGATCGCGAAGCCGGCCGTGCGCGTTCCGTCGCGTGCGACGAGCGCGGTCACGTCGAGATCGCCGATCATCTGCGCGATCCGGCGCGGCTGATACGACCAGCCGAGGCCGGTCTCGATGTAGTCCCGCGCCATCTGCGCGAGCGTCCTCGCGTCGGCGGGGGAGGCGAGTCCCAGAACGATCTGCTCGGCGGCCATGGCGCGGATTGTGCCATCGGCCGCCGGGTCGCGGGAATCCCGCGCGGCCCTGGGCGGTTGCGACGCTGGCGCCGAGCGACCAGAATCGATCGCTCAAGGGGGCGGCTCGACCTCCAACACACGGTACGACGGAGGCAATCATGACGGACGGCGACGGCAACCTCGACAAGCGTGTGCGGCACTTCCGCCAGATCCTGCTCTGGCCACTGCAGCTGATGCCGATCCGCGAAGGGAGCCAAATCCAGCGCCACTGGGAAGTGCTCGAGCAAGGCGGCGCCGATAATCCGTGGCACGAAGTCGTCGACGAATTCACCGGCGATCACGCGAAGTTCCAGACGCGCCACTACAACGAGTTCGTCACGTTCCTGCCGTACGTACAGCGATTTCTCTACGGCGAGGCGCGCTCGCGACGCAAGGATGCCCGGGGTGAAGAGGCGGCCGCGTCGCCCATGCGCGTCTTCCGCCGTGACGACATCGCCGCGGTGCGCTTGATCTCGCGCCCCGGCGACGCGCCGCTCGTGCTTTCGATCGCTCACATCGATCTGTATTTCTTCTACGATATCGACGTCGTCCTGCTCAACGTGGAGACCCATGGGGACGACCTTGCGCTCTATCAGGCCGAGGACACGCTGTATCGCTTCGGCCGCGCCTATCCGGCCGGCTGGGACGAGCAGGGTCAGGGCCTGCACTGCATGCATCGCACCGAGTGGCTCGGTCACGATGGCGCGGTGCTCGCGACATCGGACGCCGAGCAGCGTGAGAAATTCCTCGCGTTCGTCTGCCGGCACCGCGCGCCGCGCATCAGCGCGCACTGGTCGTTCCTGCTGAAGCCGCTGGTGCTCGACCACTCGGAGGAAAAGGGGCCGATACGCTACCGGCAGATCGAGTATTACCGAATGCCGGTGATGGGGTATCTCGCGCTCGATAACCCGCGTGCGCTGACGCGCGGCGATTTCATCCGCCTCGGGCTCGTCACCGCTGCCGGCGGCGACGACGTCCTGCCCTATTCCGATCGCCACGTCGCGGGCTTCGAAGAACGCTACTGCTTCGACCGCTTCTGGAGCGACGGCATCGAAAGCCTGACCACCCGCTACATGTGCTGCGGGCACGCACTCGTCGTCGTCGGCGATGCGCATTCCTCGTTCTTCACAGACAAGGAAACGGGCGTGCTGGCGCAGTTCCGGCATCAACATTTCCTGCTGTTCCTCATTCCGCACTTCCAGAAGGCCGCGCTGCTGATGTTCGCATCGCGCCTCGTCAATGCGTTGATGGCGCTCGAAGTCGGCGAACCGGAATCGGTCAAGCGGTTCAAGCGCGCGATCCGCCAGAACTTCGAGATTTTCCTGCGCTTCACTCATCGCTACTGGTTCCATGAGGTCGCAGACCAGGCGCAGGCCAAGGCGCTATATCACCTGGTGGCGGGCCACCTCGGGCTCGACCCGCTATATGCGGAGGTGAAGGAGCGCATGTACGACATGAACGAGTATCTCGACAGCGACAGCCTGCGCCGCCAGGCGAACACCGTAGTCCGGCTGACCGTGGTGACCACGTTCGGCATGATCGGTACGATTACCACCGGCTATTTCGGCATGAACATGCTCGCCTCAGATCTCCTCGGGACGGGGGATTACGTTCTTGCCTACAAGGTGCTGTTCTTCGCGGCGATCCTGGCGGCGACGATCCTGCTGCTGGTCTTTACGATCGCGCGGTCCAAGCGGCTCTCCGATTTTCTGGATGTGCTGTCCGACGATCGGGAGCCGGTCAAGGCGAAGCTGCTGGCATTCTGGCGGGTGTGGGTGAGCGAGAAACCCGCTGTTCGAACGTAGGCTTCCTTGGGGGCGGACGCCCGCTGTGGTTGCCGGACCCGACAAATAGCCGCACGCGGCAAGAGGCCAGTAGCCGCCTCGTTGACCTTACGCAACACGCCCCTGCGCGGCACGCCGGACAATGGCGCGAGCGGGCCCGGCTCCCTGGGCGGCGCATTCCCGACGCCCTGACACGCGGATGTCGATCCTTGCTCGAAGGGATTGCGGCCATGAAGAACATCGTCATTCTCGGCGCCGGCACCGGCGGCGCGCTTGTCGCTAACCTGCTCTCCCACCGGCTCGACCTCAGGGAGTGGATGATCACGGTGATCGACCGCGAGAACCTCCACGTCTACCAGCCGGGACTCCTGTTCCTGCCGTTCGCGATGTACGGCTATCAGACGCAGGACGACGTCGTCCGGCCGATTTCCGCGCCGCTGCCGCGCAACGTCGATCTCGTGCGCACCGATATCCGGCTGATCGACCACGCGAAGCGGGAAGTTCAGACCGACCGCGGCACGTACCCGTACGACTTCCTGGTCTCGGCGCTGGGGTGCCGCGCCGCGCCCGAGGAGGTCGAGGGCATGGCCGAGCAGATGGGCAACGGCGTGCACACGTTCTACACGCTCGAAGGCGCGCTGGCGATGCAGAAGCCGCTCGCCGAAATGACCGAAGGCCACCTCGTGATCGACATCGCCGAGATGCCCATCAAGTGTCCCGTCGCGCCGCTCGAGTTCGCGTTCCTTGCCGACTACCACTTCCGCCAGAAGGGCGTGCGCGATCGCATCGAGATCTCGCTCGTCACGCCGTACACGGGTGCGTTCACCAAGCCCAACGCGAACCGCATCCTGTCAAAGGTCGCCCAGGACAAGGGGATCAGGGTGGTGCCGAACTTCGCGGTGTCCGCGGTGGATGGCGAGAAGAAGCAGATCCGCACGTTCGACGGTCGGACTGTCGGCTACGACCTGCTGTGCGCGATTCCTCCCAACCTCGGACCGGCCGTCATCGACGATTCCGGCCTGGGCGACGGCGCCGGCTACGCGATGACCGACCCGCGGACCCTCAAGAGTCGCCAGGCGGAGTGCATCTACTTGCTCGGCGACAACACGAACGTCGCGACCTCAAAGGCGGGCTCGGTCGCGCACTTCGAGGCGGAGACCGTGATCGAGAACCTGCTGCGCGAGATCGACGGGAAGCCTCCGATCTCGACGTTCGACGGCCACGCCAACTGCTTCGTCGAGACGGGCGACCATAAGGCGATGCTGCTCGACTTCAACTACGACATCGAGCCGCTCGAAGGCTCGTTCCCGCTCCCCTACGCGGGCCCGTTCTCGCTGCTCGAGGAGAGCTACCTGAACCACATGGGCAAGCTTGCGTTCAAGTGGGTGTACTGGAACCTGCTGCTGCCCGGCCGCCTGCCGAACATGCCGCTCCTGCCCGCGCATATGAGTTTCCTCGGCAAGGATCTGAACACGGCGCCGCAGATCCGCGTCGCGCGCGCGATGCAGGTCAAGGACGTGATGACGAAAGATGTCGTCACGGTCCGGCAGGGCACGTCGCTGCCGGCCGCGGCCGAACTGATCGTCGCGAAGAAGGTGAGCGGCGTTCCGGTCGTCGACGCCGAGGATCGGCTGGTCGGCATCCTGACCGAGGCGGATTTCATGTCGGCGATGAACCTCGACGGCGGCATCGTCGGCAACGCGCTCGAGACCATCGTCCGCAAGCGCCGAGCGAGGAAGGGAATGGGCACGATCGTCGACGACATCATGACGAAGGCGCCGATCACGATCCGTGCCATCGACTCGTTGGAGGCTGCCGTCGGCCGGATGGACCGGAACAAGGTCAAGCGGCTCGTCGTGACGAGCGACGACCGGCGGGTCCGCGGGATCGTATCGCGCGCCGACCTGGTCAAGCTCTTCACGGCGAAGGGATAGAATTCCGGCGGTGTCTGCCATTCCCGTGAGCCGCTGCCGAAATAACAATCAAAAGGTGACCTGCTTCTGCGGGCCGCTCGCCTCGTCAAATGACCGGTCCGCGCCGCCGCTGCCGCGTCGGCGTACCATACGGGTTCCGTAAGGAGGGGGCGAGCGTGGAACGAGTCGTCTACAAGCCGCTGCCCATGGCGCGTATGAACGGCGGCGTGGTCGTGCAGCCGCCGCTCGCGGGCCCGAAGCCGATCCGGCTCGATTCGCCGGCGATCGAAGTCATGACCGACCTGCGGCGGGTCGCCGCGGCGACGATCCGCGGCAGCGCGACGGTCGCCGAAGCCAACCGGACGATGATCGCCCGCGGCGTGCGGTTGCTCTTCGTCGTCGCGGTCACGGGCGCGGTCGAAGGGATCCTCACCGCGCACGACATCGTCGGCGAAAAAGCCGTGAACCTGCTGCACGAGCGCGGCGGCCGGCACCGGGAGCTGACCGTCGCCGACGTGATGACGCCGCACACCGCGATCGAGGTGCTCGACATCGCGCAGGTGCTGCGCGGCGAGGTCGGGCATATCATCGCCACGCTGAAGGAGACCGGCCGCCAGCACGCGCTGGTCGTCGACCACGATCGGGTGACGCGCGAGGACTACGTGCGCGGGATCTTCTCGGCGACGCAGATCGGGCGGCAGCTCGGGATGCCGATCGCGACCTTCGAGGTCGCGCACACGTTCGCAGAGATCGAGGCCGAGCTTGCCAAATGAGGCGCCCGCGGCGGCGCGCGACGTCCACGCCGCCCGCTTCGACCGCGCGATCGCGCGCTTCGACGCGGCCAACGCCGCGGATCCCAACCTCGAGCAGGTCGACGGGCACGAGCGGCCGAAGGAGCTCGTCTACGCCGAGCGCATGACGGAAATGCTCGCCCGGTTCGCCCCGGACGCGCCGGAAGTCGTCCGTCTCGCCGCGCGCTGCCAGCATATCGAGCGTTGGAAGATCCCGCGCGACGCGTATCCGATGGATCGGATCGGCTATCTGCAATGGCGCAAGCGCTTGAACAAGTTCCATGGCGAGATCGCCGGCGGCATCCTGCGGGACGTCGGCTACGACGAGCCGACAGTCTCCCGCGTCGCCCGGCTCCTCATGAAGGAAGGGTTGAAAAGCGACGCCGAGACGCAGACGCTGGAGGACGTGGTCGACCTCGTGTTCCTCGAGCACTATCTCGCCGACTTCGTCGCGAAGCACGGACAGTACGACGCGGCGAAGTTCACCGACATCCTCGCGAAGACCGCGAAGAAGATGTCCCCGCGCGGGCGCGAGGCGGCGGTCTCGTTGATCGCCGCGCCGGCCGCGCTGGCGCCGTTGATCCGGACGGTGATGCAGGGCGCTTAGCCGGTCACGATCCTTCGGCGGGCGCGGGCGTCGATCCGCGCGTGGCGCGGCCGCGGTACTTGCGGCCGTAGCCGAGGATCGGCTTTTCGAAGAAATGCCACGACGCCGCGGCGGCCGCGATCGTCAGAACGAGCGTCGCGACCAGGAACTGCACCGACGTGAGGTTCCGCAGCCATAGACAGACCTCGATCGCGAACAGGTGCCAGAGATAGATGCCGTAGCTCACCTCGCCCAGGTAACGGACCGGCCGCAGCGGCCAGGTCCATGCCACCGTCGGCAGATGGACTGCCGCGGCGACGACACAGAGGAAGAACGCGCCGAGCGACGTGCGCCAGAACGTGATCATGGCAGGCAGGTCCCAGTAGGACGCGTTGGGCCAGAAGAGGCCCATGCACGCCGCGCCGGTCGCGACGGCGGCAAGCGTCCAGAGCGCCCCGTCCCGCAGCGACGGCGCGGGGCGGCGGTCGAGAAGCTTCGCGAGGAAGATCCCCGCGCCGAACTCGTCGAGCGTGCCGGGCAGCTGCATCACGCGCATGAAAAGTCGCACGGGCTCGTAGTGGCCGAAGAACCAGACCATCGTGCCGCGCCATACCCAGGCAATCAGAATGCAGCCGATCCAGATCCGCCAGCCCGGCGTCCGTGCGATCCACGGGATGCAGAGCGCAATCACCAGGTAGAACTGCATCTCGATCCCGAGCGTCCAGTTGACGCCGTCGATCGAGCTGTAGGTGACCGGCCAGAACGTGTGCGTGAACGTGAGGTGCGCGCCGACCTGCCACAGTAGGCGGGTCGCCGACTCGTCGAACCAGTTCCGCTTGAACAGCACGATCCAGAGCGCGCAGGTCAGCACGTAGAGCGGAACGATCCGCGTGAGACGCCGCGCCCAGTACTGCGGCGCGAACGCCGCCGGGTCCCGCCGCCACAGCGCAAGCGCGCTGCGGGTGATGACGAAGCCGCTGATCACGTAGAAAAGATCGACGCCGATCCAGCCGATGCGAAACGTCACGAGCGGACCCTCGAAGGGAAAGTCCGTCCACTTCGCGTATTCGATGACGTGGTAGACGACGACGGCCGTCGCGGCGAACGCACGCAACAGGTTGACGTTCTCGAAGCGGTCGTTCATCGAGCGGAGATCGCCGTGGCGCCAAAGCGGCGGTCGCAAGTGTACAGCTGCGCGAGGCAGCGCGCGCCTACTCGTCTGTGCCGTCGCCCCGCAAGCTCTCGTCACGCGCGCGCCGCTCGGCCGCTTCGCGCTCGAGCTGCGCCTGCTTCCGGCGGTACCGCGCGCGACGCCCGGGCGCCGCTTCCTCGAAGTCTTCCGGCACCCGGTTGCGCCGCTCGAAGTCGAGCCTCGTCAGTCGATGATGTGGTGGACCGGGGCCTTCTCCAATTCCCACTTGCCGGTGTTCCGGTCGTAGCGGGACAAGGTGAAGCAATGCCAGTTCTCATCATCTAGCTTCATGTGATCACCTCGATAGTAATACCCCGGCCACCGCGTCTCCTTGCGGAACAGCGTGTGATGGGTCACGGACTCCGAGGCCAGCAGACGGTGGTGCAGCTCCCACGTGCGCTGAAGCTGGTGAAGATCTTCGGCACCCATTGAGTTCATGTCTTCCTTCAGCATGCCCAGCAACTCCAGTCCGCGACCGAGCAACACGCCGTTCGTCATGTAGTTGGTGCTGATGCCGCCGACGTATTCGTCCATGATCTTCTCGAGGCGCTGAAGACCCTGGATCGGCAGAAGATAGCTCGGCGATACCGTTCCGGCGACGATCTCGTTGCGGCCGACCCGGTAGTTCTCCAACGGCTGGAATATCAGCTTTTCGAGGTCCCGATATTCCTGTTCACTGACCTGAGGCTGGGCCTTGGTCGTGTCGTTCACGTATTTGACCGCTGCCTTGCCGGCGATCCGGCCTTCCGCGAAGGACCCTGACGAGAACTTGTGGGCGGTGCCGCCGATCGTATCGCCGGCGCCGAAAAGCCCGTCGACCGTCATCATCCGGTTGTATCCCCACTGATAATCCGCGGGAGCACAGTCTTCCGGTCCGCTCACCCATGCACCCGAGCAGGTGGCGTGAGAACCCATGACATAGGGCTCGGACGTGGTCAGCTCGGGATTGGTGTGCTTGGGGTCGATGTTCTGCGAAGCCCAGACGACCGCTTGCCCGATCGTCATGCCGAGAAAATTCTCCCAGCCAACGGTCTCCTTGTGGGGGTCCTGGAAGGCCTCCTTGGTCACCATGCGGATGGGGCCGCGGCCGGCGGCGAGTTCCTTCAGGAGGGCGTGGTTGCGCAGGCAGGTCGGCACCGGGTGATGGTCGACGTAGTCACCCACCAGAGCCTTGGTGTCCTCGTACCACCTCTTCTCGTACTCCTCGCCATAGCCGTTCTGCGTATACGTCTTCAGATGCAGGAAGTAGGCGCCGACGGGACCATAGCCGTCCTTGAAGCGCGTCAGGACGATGCGGTTTTCCATCTGCGTCATCTTGGCGCCGACTTGGATCGGAAGCGCGTAGCACGACCCGCTGCTCCAGGGCGCATACCAGGTCCGCCCCATGCCCTCGCCCACGGCACGCGGCTTGAAGATGTGGGACGCACCGCCGGCGCCAACGATGACCGCCTTCGCGCGAAACACATAGTAATCGCCCGTGCGGACGTTGAAGCCGACGGCGCCGGCGACCCGATTGGCCTTGCTCTTGTCCATCAACAGGTGGGTGACCATTATCCGGTTGTAGACCTCGGTCGCGGCCTTGCGGGCCGCCTCGGCGACGATCGGCTTGTAGCTCTCGCCGTGGATCATGATCTGCCACTTGCCTTCGCGCTGGTACCGTCCGGTCTTGGGGTCCTTCATCATCGGCAGGCCCCATTCCTCGAACTTGTGCACCGTGGCGTCTACATGCCGGGCGATGTCGTAGCCCAGGTCCTCGCGCACCAGGCCCATGAGGTCGTTGCGCGCGTAGCGGACATGGTCCTCGGGCTGGTTCTCGCCCCACTGCATGCCCATGTAGCAATTGATGGCGTAGAGACCCTGGGCAACGGCGCCGCTGCGCTCGATGTTCGCTTTCTCGACGCAGACGATCTTCAGGTCACGTCCCCAGTACCGGGATTCGTAGGTTGCCCCGCAGCCGGCCATGCCACCGCCGATGACGAGGATGTCCGCGTCGACGAATACCGTTTTCCTGCCTCCGAACAGTGCCATCATGCGACTCCTACTTGAGTGGTTGCGGACGCAACGTGGGCAATCCGCCTTCGGTGTTGAGCCCTTCCGGTTCGTGTGCGAGTTCCTGCTTGGCGAAATCCTCGGGGCGAGGCGCCTCGTACTCGGCCGGCCCCTTGATCGATCCCCAGAGCGTCGTGCGGATCGGGGACACGAAGTTCTTCTCGCGGCCGTCCCGGAACTTGAGCCGCCAGGAAATCGTCGCTTTGGCCTCTTCCCGGAGCACCCGGACGCTGTGGCCCAGAGGGGCGAAGTCTGCGTAACCGCGGACATCGATGGCGTGTTGCGGACAGGCCTTCACGCAGGAGTAGCACTCCCAGCACATGTTCGGCTCGATGTTGTACGCACGCCGATAGGTCCTGTCGATGTGCATGATGTCGGACGGGCAGATATCGACACAATGGCCGCAACCGTCGCACCGGGTCATATAAACAAAAGTTGGCATGGGTTTAGCTGTTTCCCGTAATGAAGACCGATGATGGTCGGGTCAGTAGTGCCGGGGTTGTTCGCGAGCGCTGCCGAACACCTCGGGCTTGTCAGCGGGCCGGGGAAGGTTGCTCCTGGAATCGTTCGCGCGGGAAACCCTCTTTTCGAAAGCCGCCGCGGGCTTGAAGAACATATGAGCAAGCTTGGACCAGGGCACGGATCCGAACAGCACCGTCGTAGCAATGACGTACAAGCCGAAGAACACGCTGGTCCCGGAACCGCCCTTCGCTTGCAGGAAGGCCCAGATCAACCCCGACGTTGCGCTGCCCAGAAGCGACAGGATGAACAGATCGGCGCGCATGATGCGCAGCGGCGGACTTCCCTCGGCGGCGACATCAACGCGGATGAAGAACCAGAACCAGTATCCACCGAGGCAAATCATCAAGCCACCAATCCACCACAGAAGCGGCAGGATGCCGGGCGCCGGCGTCGCGGGCGTCGGGTAGCCGAACACCATGACGGCGGTGGTGACGAAGTAGACAAGGAACCCATACATGGTCAGCAGATGGGCGAGCCGGCGACGCGCATTGCAGAATTCCCCGGAAGTCAGGACGTCGACAAGGCCGGTCTTAACAGCCAGCGACACCCATTCGCCACCACCGATTGTCTTCGACCCGTTGCTCTTCGATTTCCGCCAATTGGCGAAGAAATACGTGGCGCTCCCCTTATGTACGACGTCAAACAACGTCCCTGCCACAACCAGGACGATCATGATGACGACGTAGGCCTGCATGACGGCAGGCGGTATGGACGCCGAAAGCTCGGCAAACGGATTGACGGTGAACATCATCGACCTCCCGATCCGGACTCCAAGGTCCGGTGCAAGTTGTGTCTCAAGAAAGAATATTCGTCTATGAATTGAGTGTATGCAGATCGAAGCGCATCGCGTCGAGGTCGCCCAGCACCCAAGTTGCGGGCGCGGAGAGGCCGGCAATGGTCCCCGGATTGACTAACCAGGATTCGCCGCCCTTGACGTTCGCGACGCGGCGCATCTCCGCCTGGTGCGAGTGCCCGCAGCAAACGAGATCCCATTCGCCGGTGCAGGCCATCGCGTGACCGTATTCCGGGTAGTGCACCAGGAAGATCTTGCGCCCGCCGAGCTCCAGGCGAGCGTGGGGGCCGTGATATTGGAGCTGCCCGCCTCGCTCGCGCATCCAGCGCGAGAGCGAGACCGGATCGCCGAGATTGTTCCCGTCGACGAGATGCAGCGGCAGCCCCACGGCCAGCGCTGCGCGCAAGGTCTGCGTGCCGATGAGGTCGCCGCAGTGGATCACCGCCTGCGCGCCCTGATCCGCGGCCGCGCGCACCGCCGCGGCGAGCGGATCGGCGCGGTCGTGGCTGTCGGAGACGATGCAAATTCTCACGTGCGCAACCCGGCTTCGATATTTTTCCCCTACCGCGCAGAATGGCCGGCGAGCTTCACTTCGACCTTTTGCGAAACGTCGAGCCCGGCGTAGTACTCGCGCAGGATCGCGAGCACTTCGGGCCGGCTGAACTCGGGCGGCACCTCGGAGCCCTCGGACAGCCACTTGCGCAGCTTGGTCCCGGACACGAGCAGCCGGTCGGCGTCGCCATGCGGGCACGTTCGCCCCGAGGCCATGCCTCCGCAGCGGTAGCACCAGAACGTCCAGTCGATCTTGAGCGGCTGCGTCTCGAGCGCGCCCTTCGGGATCTGGTCGAAGATGTGGTGCGCGTCGAACGGGCCGTAGTAGCTGCCGACGCCCGCATGGTCGCGACCGACGATCTGGTGCGAGCAGCCGTAGTTCTGCCGGAAGAGCGCATGCAGCAGCGCCTCGCGCGGGCCGGCATAGCGCATGTCGAGCGGATAGCCCGCCTGCACGACGGTCTTCGGCACGAAGTACCGGTCGGCAAGCACCGCGATCGCCCGCGTGCGGACCTCGGCCGGGATGTCGCCGGGCTTGAGTGCGCCCAGCAGCGAATGGACGAGCACGCCGTCGCAGACCTCGATCGCGACCTTGGCCAGGTACTCGTGCGAGCGGTGCATCGGATTGCGCGTCTGGAATGCCGCGATCTTCGACCAGCCGAGCGAGCTGAACAACGCGCGCGTCTCGGCGGGGCTCATGAACAGCGCGCCGTACTTCGCCGCGAATTCGCCGGTGGAGAGCACCTTGAGCGGTCCCGCGAGGTTGACCTCGCCCTGGGCCATGACGAGAGCGACGCCCGGGTGCTCGAGGTCGGTCGTGCGGAACACCGTCGCGCACTCGTGTGCCTTGTCGATCGCGTACTTCTCGGTGACGGTCATCGTCGCAAGCACGGATCCGTCGTCCGGATCGACGAGGGCGATCTCCTGCCCCGTGCGAATCGCGTCGGTAAACATCCGGTCGGCCGACAGCGTGATCGGGATCGGCCAGAAGAGCCCGCTCGCGGTCTTCATCCCGTCGCACACGCCCTCCCAGTCGGCGCGGGTCATGAACCCATCGAGCGGCGTGAAGCCGCCGATCCCGAGCATGACGACGTCGCCCTTCTCGCGCGAGGTGACGCGCAGTTTCGGCAAAGTCATCGCGTGGCGCCGCTCGGCGACCAGCGCGTCGCCGGTCAGCAACAGCGGCCGCAGGTCGCCGCTACCATGCGGACTAACGAGCGACATCAGGGCGCTCTCCAGCGAGTCGGGCGGAACCTTCGGAGCTCATACTCTTGGATACTGACTTAATAACCATAGGCTTTCGGGCCAAAAAAAACTTGATCCACGTTAACGTCACGCGAGTGCCTGGTAATAGAGGTTCTGCACATGATTCGCCTGGGCAAAGAACAGCCAGCGCTCGGCGAGCAGGCCCAGGTACTGCACGGCGAACGCGAGGAGGAGGGCGCCGGCTCCGCCGCCGGACCATGCCGTCGCGAGCAGCGCGACCGGAATCACGAATGCCGCGACCGGGAATCCCCATGCGACGGCCCGCAGGACCGACCGCGGCCGGCCGTGGAAGAACTCGCGAGTGTTGAACGAGCCCCCCATGAACCCCATCGAGGTCTGCACGATCCGCGGATGTTTGATGCCGAGCGCGGTCTGCGCCGTCGATTTCGGCTTCAGCCGGTGATTTCGAACGAGCGACGCGGCGCGGCTCGCGAACCCGAGCAGCGAGATGACGATCGCCCAGCCAGCCAGGAAGCGGGTGAGTCCCGGCGCCTGCCACGCCGCGAACGCAGCGGCCAGCGTGAATCCCGACGCGCCGCCCAGGAGCGTGTAGTTGAGGACAGTGAGGGGAGTAGCCCATTCGCGCAGGAACGGCAGGCACGCGTAGATCATCGCGGTGCAGAGATAGAGGGCGAAGGCGAGCATCGTCCCCGCGATCCCGAGCGCGACCGTCGCGTCGATCGGGACGCCGGACGGCAGCGTCGCCAGCACCGGCCGCCAGCCCAGCAGGTGGGCAACGCCGAACGCGAAAACGGCCGCCATCAGCGCGGGCAGCACGATCACTTCGCGCGACAGCCACGACGTGCGCCATTTCGCCGCAGTGCGAAAGGCGCGCTCGGGACGGCCGAGGTGGAAGAACGACGCGACAAGGCCACCGACGAGAAGCGCGAGCGCGATCAGGCTCCCGTGCGCATAGAAGAAGTGGCCGTCCTGCGGCGGGAGCAGGCCGGCGAGCGCGTAGATCTGCACGGTGAAGAGCGCGAGGAACAGGCCCTGACCCGCGCCGATCAGCGTGGTGAGGAGCAATACGGAAGGGTCCGGCCGCATTTGCCCTTTGGCATCACCACGACATCACGTCGTCGAGCGACGGGTCCGACTTCGCGGGCTTCGGTAGCAGGCCGTCGACTTTGAGCGGATTGTCGGCGCGGACAAGCTCGTCGTCGTGGATGTGGCGCGGCGTCTTCCGCCGCGGCAGGTAATGGTTCGCCGGATGGGTGCCCCACTCGGGCATCAGCGCGTAGCCCGCGCTGTCGCGGATCGCGCGGGAGACGACCGAATCCGGATCGTGGATGTCGCCGAAGAGTCGCGCCGAGGTCGGGCAGGCCATCACGCACGCTGGTTTGCGTTCCGCCTCGGGCAGCGCCGGATCGTAGATGCGGTCGACGCACAGCGTGCACTTGGTCATCACCTTACGCACGGGGTCGATCTCGCGCGCGCCGTATGGGCATGCCCACGCGCAGTACTTGCAGCCGATGCACTTGTCGTAGTCGACGAGCACGATCCCGTCGCTCTCGCGCTTGTAGGAGGCGCCGGTCGGGCAGACCGGAACGCACGGCGGATCCTCGCAGTGCAGGCACGACTTGGGGAAATGCACCGTCTGCGTGCTCGGGTACTCGCCGACCTCGAAGGTCTGCACCCGGTTGAAAAAAGCGCCAGTGGGATCCTTGCCGTACGGTTCGAGGTCGGCGAGCGGGCCCGCGGAACCCGAGGTGTTCCACTCCTTGCACGACGTCACGCAGGCGTGGCAGCCGACGCAGACGTTGAGGTCGATGACCAGAGCGAGCTGAGTCACGGCCGATGCCCCGCGAAGAAGGCCAGCCAGCGCGGCGTGGCCGCAGCCGTTCCCGGCGCTGCCGGCACCGCCGCGAACTGCGGCCACGTCGTCCCCGGCTCGCCCGCCTCGGCCGGGTAGATACGCACGCGGACGTCGTACCACGCGGCTTGGCCCGTGATCGGGTCGGAGTTGGAGGTGGGGCCGTCCGCGTCGAGCGCAGGCAGTTCGTCCGCGATCAGGTGGTTCAACAGGAATCCGCGCTGCGATTCGTTCGCGTCAGGCGCGAGCCGCCACGCGCCCTGCGCCTTGCCGATCGCGTTCCACGTCCACACGGTGCCTGGCTCGACGGCCTCCGAATGGCTGCAAAGGCAGCGGACCTTGCCCCACGGCGATTCGACCCACATCCAGGCGCCGTCCTCGATGCCGGCGGCGAGCGCGACCTTCGGATTCACGTAGAGCGCGTTGTGCGCATGGATCTGTCGCAGCCAGGCGTTCTGCGAGTCCCACGAGTGGTACATCGCCATCGGTCGCTGGGTGACTGCGTTCAACGGGAACTTCGCGCGATCGGACTGCTGCGCTTCCAGCGGTTCGTAGTAGAACGGCAGGGGATCGAAATAGGTCTCGATCCGCTTGCGCAAATGGTCCGGCGGCTGCCGCGAGATTCCCCTGCCTTGCGCCGCGAGGCGGAACTTCTGGAGCACTTCCGAGTAGAGATGGATCAGGATCGGCTCGGCGTAGCGCTGGATCCGCGTGCGCTGCGACCACTCGAGGTAGCCCTTGTTCCAGTTGCGCATGTACTGGTAGGACGGCGGCAGCTTGTACTGGAAGACGCAGTTGTTCCTCGCGTACATCTCCCATTGCCGCGGATTGGGCTCGCCGCGCATGAACTTTTCGCCGCCCTTGCCGCGCCAGCCGGCGAGGAAGCCGATGCCCGACCCCGGTTCCGTCTCGTAGTTGACGATGAAATCCGGATAGTCGCGGAACCTGCGCGTGCCGTCCGACCGCACGAACGCAGGCAGGCGCAGACGGCCGGCCAGCTCGATCAAGACCTCCTGGAACGGCTTGCACTGCCCGGTAGGCGGCACGACGGGTATGCGCACGGAGTCGACGGGGCCGTCGAACTCGGAGATCGGCCGGTCGAGCATCGACATGACGTCGTGGCGCTCGAGGTACGTGGTGTCCGGCAGCACGAGGTCGGCGAACGCGGTCATTTCCGACTGGAAGGCGTCGCAGACGACGAGGAACGGGATCTTGTATTCGCCGTCCTCGCGCTTGTCGTTCAGCATGGCGCGCACGTCCGACGTGTTCATCGTCGAGTTCCACGCCATGTTGGCCATGAAGATCAGGAGCGTGTCGATCGGGTACGGATCGCCGCGCCACGCGTTGGTGATCACGTTGTGCATCATCCCATGCACGGCGAGCGGGTACTCCCACGAGAACGCCTTGTCGATGCGCACCGGCGTTCCGTCGTCGTTGACGAAGAGATCGTCGGGCTCGGCGGGCCAGCCGAGCGCGAGGCCGTCGAGCGGATGGTTCGGCTTGATCGCAAGCGGCGTGTTCGGCGTCTTCGCGCACGGCGGGATCGGGCGCGGAAACGGCGCCTTGTGGCGGAACCCACCGGGCCGGTCGATCGTGCCGAGCAGCGTCATCAGGATCGCGAGCGCGCGGATCGTGTGGAAACCGTTCGAATGCGCGGCGAGGCCGCGCATCGCGTGGAACGCGACCGGGTTGCCGGTGACGGTGTCGTGCTCCTTGCCCCAGATGTCGGTCCAGGGAATCGGGAGCTCGATCTTCGCGTCGCGCGCCGTGATCCCCATTTCGTGCGCGAGGCGGCGGATCCCGTCGGCGGAAATGCCGGTAATGCCGGCCGCCCACTCGGGCGTGCAGTCGTCGACCCGTTCCTTCAGCAGCTGGAACGCGGGCTTGACGGTGGTGCCGTCGGGTAGCCGGAATTCGCCCAGCAGGAAAGGATCGGTGCCCTCGGTGTGGGTCACGACGGGACGATTCGTTGCCCGGTCCCACCAGAGCTTGTTCTGCGGGTCGAAGCAGCCTTCCTCGCGCGGCACCTCGGTGCGGACGAACATCCCGAACTCGTCGTTGGCCGCGTCCATGTTCACGAGCTGGCCCGCATTGGTGTAGCGGACGAGGAAATCGCGGTCGTAGAGCCCGAGCGCGATCAGCTCGTGGCACAGCGCGAGCAGGAGCGCCCCGTCCGTGCCCGGCTTGATCGGCAACCACTCGTCGGCGATCGCCGAGTAGCCGGTGCGGATGGGATTGATCGAGACGAAGCGGCCGCCGTCGCGCTTGAATTTCGAGATCGCGATCTTGAGCGGATTCGAATGATGGTCCTCTGCGGTCCCGATCATCACAAACAGCTTCGCGCGTTCGAGGTCGGGCCCGCCGAACTCCCAGAACGAGCCGCCGATCGTGTAGATCATGCCGGCGGCCATGTTGACCGAGCAGAAGCCGCCGTGCGCCGCGTAATTCGGCGTGCCGAACTGACGCGCGAAGAGGCCGGTCAGCGCCTGCATCTGGTCGCGGCCGGTGAAGAGCGCGAACTGCTTCGGGTCCGTCGCGCGGATCCTGCCGAGACGCTCCGCGAGCATCGAAAAGGCCTCGTCCCATGACACCGGGACGAATTCGCCGGCGCCGCGTTCCGTGCCCGGCTTCCGCACCAGTGGCTGCGTGAGCCGCGCCGGGGAGTACTGCTTCATGATCCCCGAACTGCCCTTGGCGCAGATCACGCCGTGATTCAGCGGATGGTCGGGATTGCCGTCGATGTAGCGCACCTGGCCGTCGCGCAGGTGCACGCGGATCCCGCATCGGCACGCGCACATATAGCAGGTCGTATTGCGCGTCTCCGTCACGGCGCCGGGCACCGGCGGGGCGAGAGGGTCGTGGAGGGGGCGGGCGGACATGAGGGGATCGCGGGCAGCGGCGAAAGGGCGGCGGGGACGATGCCCGCCATCCTCGCGCACCGGTGAGCGCCATTAGCGCAAAGCGGTCAGGCCGTGTCTATAGCCTCCTCGGGGGAGACGAGAATACCCCGATCGGGTGATCGCGGTGGGGGGAATCGGGGCGCGTTTGACCCCGGTCACCTTCGCGACGGCTTTGACCGGGACAATAATCCCGTCATGGGGCGACAATGCGAGCTGCGCGCTCGCCGTTCTCGCGGATCGAGCCTCGGCGCGCGCCTGAACATTCGGACCACACGACACCATGCCGCGGCAACGCGGGCGGCCATCGGCCGCCGCCCACCAAGACGATAGCCCGTCGCATCGCCGTTCCGACGCTGCCCGAGGAGAACGCTTGGCGGTTGCTGCTCCCGCACCAGAGCTCGAGGCGGCGCTTGCCCCGATGCTCGAAGCGGTCGTCGGAATGGCCGGTGCGACGGCGGGTGCGCTGCGCATCATCGGCGCCGACGGCGTGCGGCTCGAACCGGGCATCGCGGTGGGGCTGCCCGAGACCATGGGTCGCACGGGTGCCGGAGCGATCGCATTCTGGTGCAGCCGCTGCCGCGAGGCGAACGATCCGCAGAGCGAGTGCGTGCAATCGCGGCTGTGCGGCACCGAGGAACGCTTTTCGGTGGAGCTTTCTGGACCCGCGTGCCGGCACGTCGTCGCGGTGCCGCTGCGCTTTCGCGGCGCCGCGGTGGGCACGCTCGACCTGCTGTTCGACGCCGAATGCACGCTGCCGCCGCAGACGATGCCGCTCCTGGCCGCAACCGGCGAGCTCCTCGGGGTGGCGCTCGAGAACGCGCGGCTCGCGCGCGAGAGCCTGCGCGCGAGCCTCGTCGCCGAGCGCCAGACGATGGCGAACGAGGTCCACGACTCGCTTGCGCAGGGGCTCACGTACATGCGAATGCGGATGAGTCTCCTGCGCGACGCGATCAAGCGGGGTGACGAGTTGCGGGCCTTCAAGTACTGGGGCGACGTCGACGGCTCGCTCACGCACGCACACCGCCGGTTGCGCGAGCTGATCACGTATTTCCGCAGCCGCATGGACCCGCAGGGCCTGCCGTACGCGCTCGCCGAGATCGCCGCGACGTTCGAGGACCGCACCGGCGTCCGGCTGGACTACGACAACGCGATTCCGGAGCTGCAGCTCCCGGTCGGGCGCGAGGTCGAGGTGTTCCACATCGTCCAAGAGGCGCTCTCGAACGTCGTTCGCCACGCCAACGCGCGCCGGGCGCGACTCGGGTTCGCCCGAACCGACGACGGCTATGAAATCGTCGTCGAGGACGATGGCGTCGGCCCTTCCGCCGAGGCCGCCGGCGGCGAGGCCGGCGAAGCGGGCCACTATGGCATCGCGATCATGTGTGAGCGCGCCCACCGGCTGGGCGGGGAGCTCCGGCTGGAAAGGATTGCAGGCGGTGGAACACGCGTCCGGCTACAATTCCCGGCGGACCCGGATACCGAGTGAACCCATGAGCGATTCGATCCACGTCGTCCTAATCGACGACCACGGCCTGTGCCGCCGCGGGCTCTCCGAGCTTCTCGAGCAGCGGGCCGGCATCAAGGTCAACGGCACGACCGGGAACCCCGACGAGGCAGTGCGGCTGCTGCGCGACACGCGTCCCGATCTCGCGATCATGGACCTGCGGATGGCGCCGACGGACGGCTTCACGCTGCTCGCGCGGATCCGCGCCGAAGGGATCGGCACGCCGGTCGCCGTGCTCACGATGAGCGACTCGCAGGAGGATCTCGCGCGCGCGTTCCGCGCTGGCGTCCGCGGATACCTGCTGAAGGACATGGACCCGGACGAGGTCATCGACGCGGTCCGCCGGATCGCGCGCGGCGAGGTCGTCGTCGCGCCGATGATGGCGCTCAAGCTGGTCGACATGCTGATGCCTGGCGAACAGAAGACCACGCACGAGAGCTACATGAAGCAGCTCACCGGACGTGAACGCGAGATCCTGCAGCACCTGTCGGCCGGCAAGAGCAACAAGGCGATCGCGCTCGCGCTGTCGATCAGCCACGACACGGTGAAGCTGCACGTCCGCCACATCCTGTCGAAACTCGGGCTTACCTCGCGCGTCGAGGCCGCGGTGTTCGCGGTCGAGCATCGCGTCGCCACAGGCGGCGACTCGCGGCGGGCGTCCGGTTAGGGGGTTCAGCGAGGTCGCAGCGCGAGCGGCGAGCCACGGCGGGACGAAGGCGCGAGGTCAGTCGACGCCGATGCCCCAGAACAGCAGCGCCGCGCTGGTGGGCCGGTCGGGATAGCGTTCCCTGAGCTGCAGCCGAAGCGGCTGCGCGTGGCCGATATCCTCGATCGAGGCCGTCGCCGGCAGCAGAGGATCGCCGATCGGGATGGCGCGGGCTTCCGGGCCGCATTCCGTGATCCATTCCTTCATGTCCGCTCCTTCGCGGAGGTGCCCATTGGCCGTTCGGCCGAACCGGCGCCGAATGAAAGCCGATTCCACGCGTTCCTGTACGCCAATCGCCGTTCGCATTTTTGCTAATCGTGCTCGATCTGGCTCCCGCTATTGAATGAAGAGATCTCAGATGTCCGCTTCTGGGCTGCGGATTCAACTGATCGATGCAACACGCTAGACGCTATCGAAGCGGAAGGAGTGTTGCAGATGAAGCAAAGGCCACGGATTGACTCCTCCGCCAGCCAGAGGGCACTCATCTGGGAGCGCTGGCAGAAGGGGAAGACTCTTCACCAGGTCGCAGGGCTGTTTGATCGGGACCATTGATCGATCCAGCGGATTGTGGCGGAGACGGGCGGAATACGCCCCGCCGAGTGGCACCGCTCGAGATCGGCATTGACTTGGACCGAGCGCGAAGAGATCTCACGTGGTGTGGTAGCGGGAAGCTCGATCCGGTCGATGGCGGCGGCGCTTGGCCGAGCACCCTCGACGATCAGCCGCGAGATCCAGCGCCATGGTGGTCCGGGAGGCTATCGAGCGGTCGAAGACCGTGCGCTACCTGGCCGCTGGGAAGGTGATCTTCTGTTCGGCAGCAAGAATAGCCAGATCGCGACACTCGTCGAACGTCAATCTCGCTACGTCATGCTCGCGAAGGGCGACGGCAAAGATACCGAGACGGTCGTTAATGCGCTAATCAAGCACGCGCAAGAGTTACCGCACGAACTCTACCAATCGAGCGGCATTCGTGTGCGCGAGCGTCCAGACACTTCTGCCTATCTCACGATGGCGGGCAGTTTCGGCGTCTACCCGCTACGCTGCGGTCCACGTACGAGTTGAGCGATCACAACTCCTGCGACGATGAGCAGGAGAGCCAGCAGGATCGACAGTGCCGCCAGCGCAATCAGCAGCCAGTCACTCCAGAAACGCGTGCGAGCGAAGAGGTCCGGAAACTCCTCCATAAGGCCTTGTTTGAACCCGCCCACCGCTTCGCGGGCCACGGTTCGCGATATTGCGCTCACGTATTGCAGCACTTCCTCCTTGACCAGGTCGCGCGTCTTGCTGTCGAGCCTCTCACCCAGAGCCATTATGGCGCCGTCGACCGAGGACTCGATGACCTTGCGCGTGCCAGCGGCAAACTGTGGTGACGCAGTCTCGAAGCCATTCGCCGCGGCGAGGACGGAGTCATGCACCGTCCTCACGGTCGTTGAATACGCAGTCGCTTCGGCAGCGAGAAGAAGTCGTCGAGAGATTTGCTCGATGTGGTGATCCAGAACGCCAGCCACAGCATCGGCAATTGTGGCTGCTGTTTGCTCGGGGTGAAGGTCTGACGCACCTTGCCGAGCTCCCACCACCGCCGCTTGCACTAGTTGGGTGACCTTCCGTTGTAGGACTTCGTCATTGAGCAATTCCGTGCGAATCTTGTTCACCACCGGATCGTCGACCGATTCCAGCCCTTGGTGAATTCCAATTACGGCCCCCTTTCCGGACAGGCGCGCATACTCTTCTTTATCACCGAGCGACTCGGGCGTTGCGCAGCTTGCGAGAACCGTGCTGGTGACGATCAGCCCCAACAGGAACGGCCGCGATCCTGAGACAGGCACACAACGTGTGTTCTGTGTCGTGCGATTTTCGGTGTCGTGTTTGACGCCCATGTCGTGTTCCTCCCGAGATCGCGATCGTGAATCATAGGCCGATCTACCGCCGGCGTGCATAGAAGGGAATCGGGCGCGCCGATGGCACATGCCGCTACGGTAACCGCCGCTTTCGACCCGACGCAGACAGTCGCGTCTCTCCGAAGCAGACGCACAGAAAGCAGGAATATCGCGGACGACGTGGTATCGACCACCCGCACCCTGTCGGGCCTGCCCACATGCGTCGTAGCGTTCAAGCCAATATGTCAACTCCTAGTCAGCGGCGACGCGATCGCATTGGAGGCGTTCCTGCAAGCGCCCCAACAGAGGCGCCGACACCGCTTCGGTGCCATCAATGCAGGTGGTTTCCTTTCTGGAGCTTGTCGACAGAAAACTGGCTTTATCGGCACACGGGGGCATGCAGACTGCCCTCTACATTGCGGACAAGCCGATGCGCCATGGAGGTCACTGTCCGTGATCATTGGCGACGCCGCTCGCGCATTCCGGCGCCTCGCCCCAATGACCTTCGCAGAAGCGTCGGCGCACGCGCTGGTCGCACAGTATGCGAGCGATCAGGTCACCGCCGCAGCTCGCCAAGCTTACATGCATCGCCTCCCACGGATCTGGCCGCCGTGCTTTGCGGGTTTCCGCAACACCGACGGGTGCTGCGGCACGGGTCTGTGCTACCGGTGGGGTCGCGCCCACCGGTGCCGGCACCTCAGGCACCGGGCGTTGATGCACGTTTGCGCGCTTCGTGGCGGGAACAGGCACCGGGCGTTGATGCACGTTTGCGCGCTTCGTGGCGGGACCAGGCAACGGGCGTTGACGCGCGCTTGCGCGCTTCGGTGCCTCGGGGGTGGTAGTGGGAATGGGCGTCTGGAGGGCGGCAGTTGGCTCGGGTTCCACAGGCTTCGACTCCACCGCCATAAGCACAGCAGACGCCGCTGTGGGTGCGTTGTGCTCACCGGCATCGATCGGTTGCGAGGCGACTCCCATCGCGTCGGGCGTCGGCGCACTGATGCGGTACGCGGCATAGGCACCCGTGATCAGGATCGTCGCGATGGCAGCCAAGCGCCAGCCCGCGGGCGACACCTCGGTGGCGAACGGCGGTTGCGTCACGGTTGCCGCGACGCCCACGTCGCCTGGTGTTGCCCACGCAGGCGTAGTAACGTCAGCGGCTGGCAACACTGGCATTGCCTCGGGTGTGGTGAATAACGCTGGACATTCCGCGCCGCACTTGTAGCAGTTTGTCGCGGCCTGATGATTGACCGCATCACATTGGTTGCACGGCTTCAGGTGGAGCGGCGAGCCACAGTCGTTGCAGAACTTAGCACCGGCTGGATTGTGGTGGTCGCAGAAGGGGCACACCCGGTCGCCAAAATACGCGGCGCGCGCGGCGTAGGTCCACGGGATGGGGGGCGGCGAGTCCATGCCGGCATTTTAAGCTGCCGCAAGGAATTCGCGTTGGGGCTTGATGAAAGCGCCCCAGCATTGCCCCGGTGACCGAGCGTAGCGGCAAGAAGAGTGAAGCGCCCGTCGGAAATTTGACTTCGCCTGCGCTTCTCAACGCAACAGAATCAAGGCGAAAGACTGCTTTTGGGCAATTTGGGCGGCGAGGCTGACCGGCTGGTGTTGGCCCGCGAACCGCCTCTTCGTCGACTGTCTCAGAACGCCCCGAAGCTGCCGTTCATTACTGCGGAGCCGAACTCCGCGAGCGGCGCCGGTCTATCCACGGGCCGCTTGTATGATCCCGCGATGGCAGCGGCAAGCCCCGCTTTGACCGGATGGTCGGCGCGGTGATACTGTTTTGCCTGCCAGGGACAGTTGTTTGAATTCCCCATAGGTTGAACTGGCTCGCACTCAGCTTTCGGGGCGCGCTTCATGGTAGCCGGGGGCTATATGCCAACAAGACTCGATTGCTCCCAACTCACGCTGATGGACGCTCTCGATCTCGCCACTTTGATTGAGGTCGAAGCATCCAAGCGGTACACGCAGTTCGCCGAACAACTCGGAATCCGTTATGACGATGACGCCGCGTCGGTATTCCAATCGATGGCCGTCAATGAGAATAAGCACGGTGAACAGATCGCCGAGCGCCGGCTCGCGCTGTTTGGCGACGAACGCCCGAAGGTCACGCTCGACGACATCTTTGATGTGGAAGCCCCGGACTTTGGTGCACCCCGTCAGAATATGTCCCCGCTCGATGCGTACCTGGTGGCGTTGTCCTCCGAAAAGAAGGCCTTCGCGTTTTACGACCTGGCCCTCCGCTACGTCAAGCAGCCGGACGTCAAGGCGCTATTTGAGGAATTGCGGGCAGAAGAGGCCGAGCACGTTCGCATGATCGAAGAGATCATCAAGAAGCTGCCTCCGGAAGCCAAGCTCGACGTGGAAGACCAGGACGACACGTCGATGCGGATGGGCTACTAAGACATCCGGCCGAAGCGCGCTCATCGGCCGGCTGTATTTCGCGGCGATCGGTCGCGATCGCGAACGAAACGCTCGCTGCTGCCCCGGACGCAGGCGAGCACGGATGCGGCGATACTCGTTGATGCTCGTCCCTGGCCCGGCGACCACGGTACCGACGCGTCAGCTATTCGACGGGCGGCGCAAATGGCTGCTATTGAGCGCAATGCACTACGACGCAGTTGACCGAGAGCGGTCAAAGGCATACGCCGTTGCCGCCTTGCGCCGAGTTGGACCGGCGCTCAGCGCGGATGCGGCCAATGGCCGCCGAACCTTTTCGCCCATCAGCCGATTGAGCATTGATGGGGACGACCTCTTGAGACTCCACATTTAGAGACACGCTGGACGCGCGCATTGACCCGCATCAATCTGCGGATCGCGTGCGCTGCGCCGGACTGCGTCAAATTGACGCGAATCAATCTCCCCGCGCGCGGCGCGGCGTGAACCAGTTGAGCCGGTCCCGCAGCCTTACCACCTCGCCGATGATGATCAGCGTCGGCGCCTTGACATCGCTTCGGTGCACGATATCCGGCAGCGTAGCCAAAGTACCCGTCAGCACGCGCTGCTGCGGGGTCGTGCCCTGCTGAATGAGCGCGGCCGGCGTCGCGGCCGGCAGGCCGTGCGCGGCCAGTTCGCGGCACAGGACATCGATGCCGAGCAGGCCCATGTAGAAGACAATGGTCTGGCTCGGCTGTGCGAGCGCCGGCCAGTTCAGATTCATGGTGCCGTCCTGCAGATGGCCGGTGACGAACACTACGGACTGCGAGTAATCGCGGTGCGTGAGCGGAATACCGGCGTAGGACGCGCATCCTGCCGCTGCCGTGATGCCGGGCACCACCTGAAACGGGATTCCTTCAGCGGCGAGCGTATCGATCTCCTCGCCGCCGCGCCCGAAGATAAACGGATCTCCGCCCTTGAGGCGCACCACGCGCTTGCCTTCCCGCGCCAGGCGCACCAGCAGATGATTGATGTCGTCCTGCGGCAGCGCGTGCTTCGCGCGCTCCTTGCCGGCATAGATGCGCTCGGCCTCGAGCCGCACCAGATCGAGAACCGGCTGTGAGACGAGTCGGTCGTATACGACGACATCTGCCTGCTGGATGAGGCGCAAGGCACGGAAAGTGAGCAGGTCCGGATCGCCCGGTCCGGCGCCGACCAGGGACACCTCGCCGCCGCCGAGCGCGAGGCGCGTGTCGTCGAGGGCTTCCTCCAAGGCCGCGCGGGCCTCGTCATCGCGGCCGCTCAACACCAGCTCGGCGATCGGGCCTTGGAGCACGCGTTCCCAGAAGCGCCGCCGCTCCGGCGGCTTGAAGCGCGCCTTGACTCGATCGCGGAACGCCCCCGCCAGCGCGGCGAGATGTCCGTAGCCGGCCGGGATGAGGCTTTCCAGGCGCGCACGCAGCAGCCGCGCCAGTACGGGCGAGGCACCGCCGCTCGATACCGCCACGATGAGCGGCGGGCGTTCGATGATCGAGGGGAAGATGAACGAGCACAGCGCTGGCTGGTCCACCACGTTCACCGGGATGTGCAGCGCTCTGGCGGCGGCGGCTACCGCACGGTTTACTGCGACGTCGTCGGTGGCCGCGATCACCATCGCGTACCCGCTCACATTCTGATGCTGAAAACCGGCTGCGCTGTGCGCGATCCGAGCCGCGGCGAGATCGGCGTCGAAGGCCGCGCAGAGCGCAGGCGCAAGCACGGTCACCCGTGCGCCGGCGCGCACCAGCAACGCGGCCTTGCGCGCCGCCACGTCGCCGCCGCCCACTACCAGGCAAGGCTGTTCGCGGACATCGAGAAGGATCGGCAGAAATTCCATGGGGTTCTATGCGGGCGATCGGGCGCAGGCTCTTCGATATGATAGATTCAAATCAGAGGGTGCATGCCACGGCTTCTTACACTGTCGCGTGCGGCGCGCCTGGTCGGCGTCAGGCGAGGTGCGCTCCAGAGTAAGATCAGGAGCGGCGAGTTGGCCGCGTTCGAGGGCATGATTTCGGCGGAAGATCTGCTGCGCGCCTATCCGGAGGTCACGCTGGAGGACAATGCGGCCCTGGAGAGAATGGAGGCGATCAAGGACGCCGCCTTCACCCGGCGCATGCGCGAACGCCTGCTGCCAAGTTCCGAGGTGCTGGTCGCACGCCTGGCCGAAATGAGCAGGGCGCGGGCGCAGGTCGAGGCGCAGCTCGAGCATTACCGGGCGATCGTGGAGCAGCTGCGGGCGAAGCTTCGCGATCCGGGCGATCCGGCGGACTCGCCGCAGGCAACGGCGGCGGAACTCCTCGATTGGCTGAAGCACCGCCTGGAGCCCGCTGCTGCGCAGCGCGAAGATCCGCAGCCATTGCGGGCACACGAGAATTTTCTGAGGATCATGACCGCGCACGTACAGATCATGCCAAGCGGCCGGGAGTTTTTCGTCGACGGCAACGACAGCGTCCTGGAGGCGGCGCTGCGAGCAGGGCTTTCGCTCGACTACGGCTGCAGCATCGGCGGCTGCGGAAAATGCAAGGCCAGGGTCCTTTCGGGCCAGGTGCACCGCATGCGTCATTCCGACTACGTCCTCACCGCGGCCGAGAAGAGCGCCGGCATCGTGCTCATGTGCTGCAACACCGCCGTCGGCGACCTCGTGATCGAGGCACGCGAGGCACACAGCGCCGCCGACATGCCGCTGCAGAACATCGAGGCCAGGGTCAAGTCGGTCAGCCCGCTTGCCGACGACATCCGGCTTCTGCACCTTCAGACGCCGCGCAGCAACCGGCTGCGCTTTCTTGCGGGTCAATCGGTGTCGCTTGCGCTCCCCGGCGGGCCGAGCACGTCCTATCCGGTGGCGAGCTGCCCCTGCGACGAGCGCAATCTGCAGTTCCACATACGCCAGCGCGCCGACGACGCGTTCGCCGAGCGCGTGTTCAGCGGCCTGAACGACGCGGACACGGTGCGCATCGAGGGTCCACGCGGAAAATTCGTGCTCGACGAAAAGTCGAATCGCCCGCTCATCTTCATTGCCTTCGAGACCGGTTTTGCGCCCATCAAGAGTCTCCTCGAGCATGCCATGGCAATTGACGCGGCGGAGACGCTGGATCTGTACCGAGTCGCGTCGGGCGGAAGCGGCCATTATCTCGACAATCTCTGCCGCTCCTGGAGCGACGCCCTGGACAATTTTCGCTACGTCCCGTTGACGGCGGACGATGCCTTGCCGGACGAAGCCGCCATGCAGGGCGCGCTGCAGTTGCTGCTGAAGGATCGTCCCCGGCTCGACGGCTACGATGTCTACATCGCGGGGCCCGGGCGACTCGTGAACGCAGCCGAATTCCAGCTGCTCGAGTGCGGGCTGCCGCGCGCGCAGTTGTTAGTCGAAACGCTGGACTCCTGAGGCCAAGGCCCGCATTCCGGGCACGCGGCGGTCATGCGGCAGGCGGGGGCCCGGACTTTCTTCTGTACTTTCCCAAGCCGTGCTCGACCGCGGTCACCGCCGCCTCGACGCGCGAGCGCATCCCGAGCTTGCGCAAGATCCCCTTGACATGCAGCTTGACGGTTCCGTCGGTGATCTCCAGCGCGCGCGCGATCATCTTGTTGCTGAGGCCGTCGGCGACGTGTTCCAGGATCTCGAGCTCGCGCGGCGTGAGCAGGGAGAAGGGCGCCGCCGGGCGCCGCGCTTCCGGCTCCGCGCCGGCATCGCCTCGCACGAGGCGCGCCAGTGTGCCGACCATTTCGCGGGCCACGACGTTGTCGCCGTGCAGCGCCGCCTCGAGTGCCGGCACCAGTTCCTCCGGCTCGATGTCCTTCAACAGATAGCCCTGCGCGCCGGCGCGCAGCGCGGCGCCCAGATCGGCATCCTCGCGGCTCATCGTGAGCATCACGACTGGCGTGCTGACGCCGCTTGCGCGCAGTTGCTTCAAAGTCTCGATGCCGGTCATGCCCGGCATCTTGACATCGAGCAGAATGACGTCGGCGGAGAGCTCCCGCGCGCGCTGCACGCCTTCTTCGCCCGAGTTGACCGAGGCCACCACTTGGACGCCGCGGCTCTGCAGCAGCTCCTCGATGCCCTTGCGCACCAGCGCGTGATCGTCGATCAGCAGCACCCGCATCTCAGTGCCCAGTTCATTTCAGCGTCGGGCCGTGACGGCGGACGAGCCGGCCGGTGGAGGTGCGTTGAAGATCAACACGATGCGCGTGCCCTCGCCGGGCTCGCTTTCGATCACGATCTGGCCCGGCAGCCGCTTGGTTCGCTCGCGCATGATCGCGAGCCCAGCATGCTCGCCGGGCATCGGCTCGTCCGGGCCGGCCATGCCCAGTCCGTCGTCTTCGATCAGCACCGTGTACAGATCATCCTCGTTGTTGAGCATGATGCGCACGTTGCGCGCGTTGCTGTGTTTGCGGATGTTGGTCAGCGCCTCCTGGATGATGTAGAAGACCTGGATTTCCTGGACTGGAGTGAGCGCGAAGGTCTGGCATTCGTTCTGGAAGAACACGGCGATGCCGGTCTCGCGGCCAAAGCGCTCGACCAGAGTAGCCACCGTCGGCACCAGCCCGGATTCGTCGAGCTTCAGCCGGTAGTTGGTCAGCAGGTCGCGCAGGTCCGCGTTTGCTTGCGTCATCGCGCGGCGCAAGCCGTTGGCTTCGTACTGGGCGGCGCCCAGGTCCTTGCGCGCCAGAGCCTCGCTCAGCATCTTAAGCTGCAGGCGCATGCCGATCAGCGACTGCGCCAGGGAATCGTGCAGCTCGGCGCCGATGATGTTGCGCTCCTCCATGATGGCGAGGCGGCGCGCTTCGCTCTCGAGGCGCGCCTTCTCGATGGCGAGGCCCAGGTGGCGGCCGACGCTGATCAGAAGCAGGGGCATGTCCTCGCCCATGGCCGAGAGCGGCCGGTCGAGAAACAGGTTGTACACGCCGAGGATACGGTCCTGGTGTTGCACCGGAACCACCACGAATTCCGTGCAGTCGCGCTCGAGCATCGGCCGTCCAATGAGCATCGCGCAGGGCGCGGTGCCGCTCTGGATGCGCAGGCCGCCTTCGGTCGACGCCCCGCCGCACGGGCATTGCCCCACCGGCATCAGCCGATCGCGGTCGACCACTCCGGGCGCGAGGCCACGGCTCGCGATGAGCCGGGTGTGGCCGTCCCCGGTCGCGAGCCGCACGCTCGCCGCGCGCGCGTCCACCAGTTCGATGAAGATGTCGAGAAAGCCGTCGAGCACTGTCTCGAGGCTGCCGGGCTGACTCAGGCTGGTCGCGGTCTCGTAGAGGATGTCGAGCGACTGGGTCTTGCGCGCCAGGCGCACCGTCGGAGTTTGCACCTGTGGACCCACGCGCGATGCGGACGCCGCGGTATCGGCTTTCGCGCCGGGTTCGGGGGCAGTGGGCTCGGACATGCGACAAAACGGTGCCGCGGCAAGCGGCCGCAAACAGGGACGCGCCCGAGACTAACGTCCTTACGCGGTGTCGTCCAGCGCCGCGCTCAACGTGGCGGCCCCGGCGACTTGTGCGAGGGGTCGTTCGGGTTGATGAAGATGAAGTGCAGTTCGCCGGGGTTGATCTCGACGTAGTCGATGGTTGCGCCGGTCAGCAGCTCGACGCTGCCGGGCGAGATCAGGACCGTGATGTCGCGCGTGACCACCTGCAGGTCGTCTTCGGCCTTGTCGTCGAAACCCATGCCGTATTCGATCGCCCCCTTGTCGCCCAGGCGCGCCGCCAGGCGCAGGCACGCTGCATCGAGGCCGGCTTGCTGCGCCGATTTGCGGATCTGCTCTGCGGCCTGCGGCGTTATGGTGATCATTCAGCCTCCGTTGGCAACTTGACCTCAACCGGTACTCCATGACCGGGGTCTGCGCATGCCGGCGATCCTGCAGGCCTGCTTGACATAACCATAGGGAAAGAGCTTGAACAAGTCGTTTCTCCCCTCGCTGCTCCCGCCCCGGTACCCGGCCAGGAACTTGATGACATGACGGGCGTCCGGGGCGATCTGGCGTTGCTCGTAGTACTCGCGCATGAACCCGATGACTGCCCAATGCTCGTCGGAAAGTACGACGTGCTCCTGACGCGCCAGCGCTTCGGCGACGTCCTTGCTCCAGTCCCCGGGATCCACCAGGTAACCCTCGTCATCAACCGATACCGACTTCCCGAATACAGTCAGCGGCATTTTCGTGCTCCGAATCACCGAATGTTTGCAAGCCCGGGGCGGGCCTCCGATTGGACTGCCTGATGAACTCGACGAAGCGCCGTGTCCAGCGATTGCCGGCGACGTCCCGCAAGTGCGCGTATGACGCGAGCAGGTTCTTGTGTACGATGCCGTCGTGCCGGCCGTCGATGCCGTGGCCGCGCTCGACGTCGTAGGCGAACCGGACGCCCGGCGCGAGGTTCTCGACGCTCGAGTAGTGAAATTCGTGCGCCAGGACGAGCGCTGCTTCGGCGGGCCGGGGCGCCGGCCACAACCCGCACCCGGTTTCGCGCAGGTGCACGTAGCCGCGGCCGACCGGTCGCGCGTGCATGACGATGTCGGCCGGGAGCGCGCCGACCATCTCGGCGCGCCGCCCGTTCCATTCGATGTTGCGCGCGAGGTACATCATTCCGCCGCACTCGGCGTACGCCGGCAACCCGGTATCGATCGCCGCGCGCAGCTCGGCGCACAGGCCGCGGTTCGCGGCCAGCGCGTCCATGTGCGTTTCCGGGAATCCTCCACCGATGAACAGGCCGTCCACCTTCGGCAAGCGTTCATCGTGCAGAGCGTCGAAGGCGACCAGCTCCGCGCCGGCGTCGTGCAAGGCGTCCAGATCGCCCGGGTAGTAGAAGCCGAACGCAGCGTCGCGCGCGATACCTACTCGCACTGGCCCGCCGGGCGCGGCAACCCGGACCGACGCGGATGCCGGCAGCGGCATTGCCTGTCGGGCCGCGGCAAGCACACCGTCGAGATCGACCTGGGCAGCGATGAGCGCCGCGATCTCGTCAATCCGCTTGCGCGCCGAATCGGCCTCGTTGCTCGGGACGAGGCCAAGGTGGCGCTCCACGATGGTCATACGCTCGTCGTGTTGCACCGCGCCCAGCACCGGGACGCCGGTGTAGTGGTCGATCACGGCGCGCAGCTTCGCCTCGTGACGCGAACCGCCAAGCTGATTCAGGATCACGCCGACGATGCGGATGTTCCTGTCGAAGGCCTGATAGCCGAGAATCAGCGGCGCGATTCCGCGCGTCATGCCGCGCGCGTCGATCACCAGGATCACCGGCGCGCCGAGGAGCGTGGCGAGCGCGGCATTGCTGTTGCTGCCCTTCAGATCGAGCCCGTCGTAAAGCCCCTTGTTGCCCTCCACGATTCCGAGCGACGCGCCATGCATACGTTGCACGACCTCGGCGCGGATCTCCGCCGCGCCGCTCAGATAGGGGTCGAGGTTGTAGCAGGGCCGCCCGGCGGCGAGACCGAGCCACAGCGGGTCGATGTAGTCCGGGCCTTTCTTGAACGGCTGAACCACCTCGCCGCGCGCGCGCAGCGCGGCGCACAGACCGATGCACACGGTGGTCTTGCCCGAGGACTTGTGCGCTGCGGAGATGAGAAGGTGGCTCACGCCGCGGCTGACTCGACGTCTCCATCGGCCAGACTCTGCGGCAGGAACGGCAGAACCTTGAGCGCGATGGTGGTGAGCGCAAGCGCGAGCGCGGCTCCGGCCGCGCCGAGGACGACTTCGGGCAGGCTGGGCGTGTAGGCCGCGACGACGCCATCGTAGAAGCTGCTGGCGACATCCTTGTCCGGGAACGTCAACTGGGGATAGGCCTGCCCACCGATGATGATCACATAAAGCTGCGCGAGACCGCCGGCGATCACGCACAGCGCCGCCATCCCGATGGCCAGGCGCGAACGGCTCGAGACGCGGCCAAACAGCAGCGCAAGCGGAACGAGGCTTCCGAGCAGGACCTGTCCAACCCAGAAGATCGTCGTATACACGCCGCCGTCCAGAAGAATGAAACGCTCGACCTCGTGCTGGCGTGCGATATAGATGTTGGTTAGGTGATAGACCACGACGAAATACAGGACCGTCGCGACGAACACGCCGAGCAGGTTCCCGAGCCGGTTCAGGACGACATCGCCCAGCGCGCGACCGCTCCAGCGGTAGGCGGCCATCAGCACTAGCACGAAGATCGCCAGCCCGAAGGAGAACGACATGACGATGAACAGCGGCGCAAGCAGCGCGCTGTTATAGGGCTCGCGCGCAACCAGGAAGCCGAAAATCGATCCGGTGCCGGTGGTGAGGACCAGGCGCCAGAGGAACGCGAAGAGACCGGCGGGTTTGCTGTAGCCGTTCATGCGCCGCTCGAACATGGTCCAAAGATAGAGCGCCACGACGGCGAAGAATCCGATGTAGAGAAAGATGTTCCAGGCGAAGATCGACTTGAAGTTGTAGTTCGTCATGGCCACGATCAGGCGGTCGGGCCGCCCCAGGTCGAGCACGAGCACCGCAAGGCCGCCGGCGAGAAGGGCGAGCGCGAGCAGACCCGAGAGCCGCGCCAGCGGCTTGTAGAGCTCGCGGCCGAACACCGAGGCGATCGAGGCGACGTTGAGCGCCCCCGAGGCGGCCACGATCAGGAACACTGCGAACACATGGGGGGTACCCCATACGATGCGGTTGGTCATCCCGGTGACCCAGTGGCCGTGATGCTCCATGTACCACGCGGCGCCGAGGCCGGCGAGGATCACGGCCCCGAGCGTGCCCAGCAACGCATAGAAGCCGCCGCTGCGCCCCTCGATTTCGCGGTAATGCACGCGCGTCATCCGCTACAGCCCCTGATAGCGCACGCCGGTGTTTAGGGCGAGGTCGGGGCGGACCTGGCTCGACAGCTCGGTACGCAGGCGACGGTGGATTTCGGTCGAGGAATCTTTGAGGTCGCCGAACACCATGGCCTTCCCGCCGTCGCGGTTGCACGCCGCAACACAGGCCGGCGTCTCGCCGCGATCCACGCGGTGCACGCAAAGTGTGCACGATTCCACCGTGCCCTTGCCGCGTGGCACGTCCGCCTTCTGGCCGCTCACCGCCTCGTGGACAAACGAGCGCGCGCCGTAGGGACACGCCATGACGCAGTACCGGCAGCCGATGCAGGTGTGCTTGTCGACCAGCACGATGCCGTCGTCGCGCTTGAATGAGGCGCCCGTCGGGCAGACGTCCACGCAGGGCGGGTGCTCGCAGTGCTGGCACATGAGCGGGAGCGTCTGCGCGTAGCCCGTGCGCTTGTCACGCAGGCTGACCTTGCGGATCCACTGCGCGTCTGTCGCGGGGCGGCCGTGGCCGGTCACGCCGTTCTCTTCGTGGCAGGCGGTTACGCACCGGTCGCAATCCGCACACTTCGTGATGTCGATCAGCAGCCCCCAGCGCTGCAGCGCCGAAGCGGCCTCCTGCGGCGAGCGCGCCTGGACGAGCTCGATGAGCCGAAGGCCGGGAGCGAGCGCGGCACCAGCGGCGGTGGCAACGCCCCAACCCAGAAACTGGCGGCGGTCCGGACTCATCGGGGTGCGGTGGCCGTGCGGCTTTGCCGCAGCGGGCTGTGACAGTCGAAGCAGTCGATGCTCACCGAGGCGTAGGTATGGCAGCTCGAGCAGAAGCCCTCCTTGCCGAGTACGCTGCCGGTCTCGCGGCTGGCGTGGCAGTCGACGCAGTTCTTGAGGCTGAAGCGGGGCACGCGCAGTCCTTGGCGCGTGGTCTGATCGCGCTGATGCAGGAGCATCGTCATGTGGTCGCGGCGCATCTGTTCGGTGGGCGCCACGCAGGCTTCACCCTTTTCGATCCTGATCACCGGCACGGTGACGCGCTCCGCGCGAGTCGCGCCCGCGTCGGCGAAGCCCGCGATGGTCAGCATGAGGGCCAGCACGGCGACGGCGGATCGCTTCGTATGCATGGTCCGGCCGCTCAGTGGTCGCCCATGCCCATCTTGATGTAGCCGGTGGGGCAGACGTCGGCGCAGATGTGGCAGCCGATGCACAGGTCATAGTCGGTATAGACGTAGCGGCCCATCGTCGCCTCCGACTTCGGGGTGCGCTTGACCGCGGTCTGCGGGCAATAGATGACGCAGTTGTCGCACTCGAAGCACATGCCGCAGCTCATGCAGCGCTTC